>NZ_JACLAX010000001.1 GCF_014230355.1 Novosphingobium piscinae | reverse complement strand
CCGCGCGGGCGGGTGCGCCGCGCCGACGTGCTGGCGGCCGTGGCCAATGCGGCGCCGGCGCCCGCCGCAGCGGTGCCGGTCGCGGCGTCGCTGGCCCCGTCCGGTGCCGCGGGGGCGCCGGAGATCGTGCCGATGTCGGCCATGCGCCGCACGATCGCGCGGCGGCTGACCCAGGCCAAGCAGGAGATCCCGCACTTCTACGTGCGCCGCCGGGTGCGCGCCGACCGCCTGCTGGCGCTGCGCGCCGCCACGGCGGGTGAGCGGCCGAGCGTCAACGACTACCTGATCCGCGCCTGCGCGCTGGCATTGCGCGAGGTGCCGGCGGTCAACGTCCAGGTCCACGGTGCGGAGATCCACCAGTTCCACCAGGCCGATATCGCCGTGGCCGTGGCCACCGACCGCGGGCTGGTGACGCCGATCGTCTTCGCCGCCGACGAGCATGCCCCGGCCGCCATCGCCGCGACCATGCGCGAGCTGGCGCAGAAGGCGCGGGCCGGCAAGCTGCGCCCGGAGGAGTTCACCGGCGGCAGCTTCTCGCTCTCCAACCTCGGTGGCTTCGGGGTCGAGCAGTTCGACGCGATCATCAACCCGCCGCAGGGCGCGATCCTGGCCGTGGGCACGGCCCGCCCCGAGCCGATCGACGATGACGGCGCGCTGCGCATCGTCCCCGTCCTGCACCTGTCGCTGAGCTGCGATCACCGCGCGATCGACGGGGCCGACGCCGGCCGCTTCATGGCCGCGCTGGCCCGCCTGATCGAGCAGCCGGCCCTGCTGGCCTGACCCTTCCAACCAGAGAGCACGATCCCATGGACTTCAACCTGACCGACGAACAGCGCCAGCTCCAGGAGGCCGCGCGCGCCTTTGCCCGCGCCGAACTGCCGGCCATCGCGGCAGAGTGCGAGCGCGACAACACCCCGCCCAGCCATGCCCTGGTCAAGCGCTATGCCGAGATGGGCTTCCTCGGGATCAACGTGTCGGCCGAGCTCGGCGGGCTGGGGCTGGGCAATATCGAAGCGCTGGTCGTGCTCGAGGAGTTCGCCAAGATTTCCTCGGCCGTGGCCTTCCCGATCTTCGAGAGCTCGGTCGGGCCGGTGCGCGCGATCGAGCACTTCGGCTCGGACGCGCTCAAGCGGCGGGTGGTTCCGGCGGTCTGCGCCGGGGACATGGTCGTCGCCGTCTCGATGTCCGAACCCGACGCGGGGAGCGCCCTGACCGATCTCAAGACCCGCGGCGAGCTGCGCGGCGACACGCTGGTGCTCAACGGCACCAAGCGCTGGTGCTCGGGCGGCGGCCATGCCGACGCCTATGTGGTCTACTGCCGCCTGTCCGACGCCCCCGGCGCCAAGGGGATCGGCGCGGTGCTGGTCGAGAAGGACGCCCCCGGCCTGAGCTTCGGCCCCAACGAGCAGCTGATGGGCTTCCGCGGCGTGCCCTCATCGGATCTCAACTTCGACGATTGCGAGATCCCGGCCAGCAACATCATTGTCCCGGCGGGCGGGTTCAAGCAGCTGATGGAAGCCTTCGACCTGGAGCGCTGCGGCAATGCGACCATGGCGCTGGGCCAGGCCTCGGGCGCGCTCGAGGATGTCTCGGCCTATGTCCAGGAGCGCCGCCAGTTCGGCAAGCCGATCGTCGAGTTCCAGGCGGTCCAGCTCAAGCTGGCCGAGATGCACATGAAGGTCGAGGCCGCCCGCCTGCTGATCTGGCGCGCCGCCGCGCTGGCGCAGGACGGGCTGCCCTCGGTGCTGCACAGCTCGACCGGCAAGTGTTTCGCCAACACCATCGCCCGCGAGGTGACCGGCGACGCGATGCAGCTGATGGGCGCCTATGGCTATTCCAAGGACTTCCCGATGGAGCGCCGGCTGCGCGATTCGTGGGGCTGGGGCATCGCCGGCGGGGCGATCGACATCCAGAAGACCAACATCGCCGGAGCCATGCTCGGCCGCCGCTTCGACCAGCGGCGCTGAGCGGGAAGGGCACGGAGAATGAGCCGACTGTTGCACGTCTCGGCCAGCCCGCGCGGCGAACGCTCGCGCTCGGACAAGGTCGCCCGCCGCCTGATCGCCGCGCTGGGCGCGGCCGAGGTCGAGACGCTCGACCTGGCTGCCACCGCGCTGCCAGCGTTCGACGGGGCCGCGATCGAAGGCCGCTACGATCTGATCGAGGGGCGCGCGGTCGATCCTGCGGTGCTCGCGGCCTGGGACGGAATCCGCGCGGCGGTCGCGCATTTCCTGTCGTTCGATCGGATCGTGTTCAGCGTGCCGATGTGGAACTTCGGGGTGCCCTGGCGGCTCAAGCAATACATCGACGTGCTTACCCAGCCTGGCTTGGCCTTTACGGTTGACGCCGCCGGGGTGACCGGGCTTGCCGCCGGGCGCCAGGCGATCCTGGTCTGCTCGGGCGCGCTCGACATCCGCCCCGGCCAGCCGGGCGCGGAGCTGGATTTCCAGACCGCCTACATGCGCGCCTGGCTGGGCTTCATCGGGATCACCGACGTTCATGAGGTGCAGGTGCGGCCAACCTACGGCAGCCCCGCCGAGGTCGAGGCGGCGATGGACCGCGCCTATGCCGAAGCGGATCGACTGGCGGCCGCGCTCAACGGCTAGGGGTCCAGCCGCAAGCTGGGGGCCGCCTGCGCCCGATCCCCGTCATCCCGGCGCAGGCTGGGATCTCTCGCCTCGCCGCGCAAGATGTCAGCCTGCGCTGGCATGACGCGGGGTTTGGGGTTGATCAGACCATGAGCGGCAGCCCCGTCCATCATGCGACTTTGTGCCTCATTCCCATCGTAGCCGCGGACTGGATCCGGGGCCCAGTTGCCCTCTCCGACAGCGGTGTGAACAAGCAAGCCGGGTCCCGGGACAAGCCCGGGACGACGAGGGAGTGATCAGGGCGGACGCAAGATGCGTTTGCCTTGGGGCGACAGTCCGGACACGCTCAGTACCCGTCATCCCAGCGCAGGCTGGGATCTCTCGCCTCGCCGCGCAAGATGCCAGCCTGCGCTGGCATGACGCGGGGTTTGGGGTTGGTCAGACCATGAGCGGCAGCCCCGTCATTCCGGCGGCGAAGAATCCCTCCGCGCCGCTCAGCCCCGCTCGCGCCCGGCTCGGGTGTAGACCAGATTGATGCTCTCGAAGCTGACGCATTCGGTGCCGTCGTCCAGCACCACGGCATAGCGCGTCACCGCGGTGCCGCGCGGCTTGCCGCTGCGCGAGGGCTCTAGGCTGACGATCTCGCTGGTGACATGGATGGTATCGCCGGCGCGCACCGCGCGCTTGAGCCGCAGCGTGTCGAAGCCGACCCCGGCGACGAAGTCGATGTCGCTGTTGATCGTGTGATCGAGCTGGCGCCACAGCGCGAGCACGTGGATCCCGCTGGCCACCACCTGGCCGAACACCGAACCGCGGGCCGCCTCGGGATCGGCATGGAACCACTGCGGATCATAGGCGCGGGCGAAGGCGACGATCTCGTCCTCGGTCACGGTGCGTGAGGCCGACTGCCGCCGCTCGCCCACGGCCAGATCCTCGAAGCAGCGCCACGGCGTGTCGAGCGGCGAGAGGTCGGTTGCAGCCATCAGATCTTTCCTTCGCGCGGCGAGTCGAGCACCCGCGCCAGGCCCTGCTGCATCACCGTCGCGACCAGCGCCCCGTCGCGGCGATAGATCGCGCCGCTGCCGAGCACCCGCGACTGCGAGGCGGCGGGGCAGTCGAGCACGTAGAGCAGCCAGTCGTCGATCCGCGCCGGCTGGTGGAACCAGATGGTGTGGTCGAGGCTCGAGGTCTGCAGATGATCGTCCGCCCAGGCGATCCCGAGCGGGCGCAGTCCGCCCTGGATGATGTGGGTATCGCTGGCATAGGCCAGCAACGCCTGGTGGACGAACTCCTCCGGGGCCACCGGCACGCGGGCGCGCAGCCAGAAGTGGCGCCGCGCCGGCAGCGGGGCGATCGGGCCGAACGGGAAGGGCTCGACCGGGCGCCAGTCGATCAGCTGGGGGCGGCACCAGAACGGCCGGTGGCGCGCGGGCAGGCTGGCCGCCTGGGCGGCGAACAGCGCAGACAGCGGTGGCAGCGTCTCGGGGCCGGGCACCGCGGGCATCGCGTCCTGGTGCAGGCCGCCCGGCTCGGGGGTCTGGAACGAGGCCATGGCGTGGGCGATCGGGGCGCCGTCCTGGGTCACGCTCACCCGTCGCCGGGCGAAGCTGCGCCCGTCGCTGTCGCGCGCCACCGCGAAGTCGAGCGGGCGGTCGATCAGCCCGGGCTGCTGGTAGAACAGGTGCAGCGCATGCGCCTGCTTGTCCTCCGGCACGGTGGCGCGCAGCGCGGCCAGGGCCTGGGCCACGATCTGCCCGCCATAGAGCCGCAGCAGGCCGCTCGGCCGCGGATCGGCGCGGAACCGGTCGGGGCCGGTGGAGACGAGGGCGAGCAGTTCGGCGGCCTCGCGCGCCGGATCGTCGGGGAAGGGGTTCACGGGGTTGCGGCTGCCTGGCGCGCCGCCCGGACCGCGGCGGCGATCTCGGCATTGGTGGGATTGCGCCGCAGGGTCAAGCCGCCGTTGACCTGCAGCACCTGCCCGGTGACGAAGCAGGCATCGCTCGCCAGCCAGGCCACGGCCTCGGCCACGTCCTCGCTGGTGCCGACCCGGCCGAGCGGGTATTCGCGGGCGAAGGCCCCGACCAGCCCGGGCACGGTGCTGGCCTGGCCGGTCATCGGAGTGACGGTGAAGCCCGGCGCCACCGAATTGGCGCGGATCCCGCGGCGGCCGAATTCATTCGCGACGCAGCGGATGATGTGATCGGCGCCGGCCTTGGTGCCCATGTAGGCGGCGTGGTCCTCCAGCATGATCGAGGCCGTGGCCGAGGAGATCTGGATCAGCGATCCGCCATCGCGCATGGCCCGCAGCATGGCCTGGTAGAACAGCATGGCCCCGGTCAGCTGCAGCGCGACCATCTGCTCGATCTCGGCGCGGGTGGTCTCGAGGAACGGCTTGAGCAGGCCCCAGCCGGTGGCATTGACAGCGATGTCGAGTCCGCCGAACCGGTCGGTCGCGGCCTGGGCCAGCCGGGCGAGGTCGGCCTCGCTGGTGATGTCGCAGTGGCTCACCGCCAGCCCGCCGAGCTCGGCGGCGAGCGCCTCGAGCGCGTCCGGCGTCCGCCCGGCGACGACCACCGCGGCGCCCTCGCGGGCGAGGCGGCGGGCGATCACCTGCCCCATGTTGTCGCGGTTGGCGGCGCCGATCACCACCGCGACCTTGCCGCCCAGCAGGCTCATCGGCTCAGTCGTGCGCGACGAAGGGGGCCAGCACCGGCGCGACCCGCGCCGCCTCGGGCACGCGCTCGATGCCGATGCGGCGGTCGAGTTCCTCGTGCCAGTGGTAGATGCGCCGCTCCTGATAGTTCAGCGACATCCCGGCGAAGCCCGGGCCCTCGACCGATTCCTGGATCTGCGGGGCGAACTGCAGGTCCTCGTAGAGGATCCGCTCCCAGTTCTTGATGCGGGTCTCCCACAAGGGGTGCGGGTTGGCCGGATCGTGGTCGGGCGCGACCCAGCTCGAGACCACGCGGGTGCGGCGGGTGCCAAGCGGCCAGAACTGCAGCAGCGGGATGCCGGTCGGGGCCGGCGGCATCACGAAGTTGGGGTAGATGTGGTAGGAGATGTTGTTGGTGGCGGTGAACGCCGAGACGGTCGGGATCTCGGGCATGCCCTTGGTCCCCGGATCGACCCAGTCGGGCCGGCGGTTGGGCGTGACCATGCGGCTGTGCCCGTTGGGCCAGAGCGTGACGATCATCGCGCGGTGATCGAGGAAGCGGTCGACCGTGTTCTCGTGGATCGACTTGAGGTGATAGACCTCGAGGAACGCGTCGAGCAGGACCTTGACGTTGCAGTCCACCTCGTAGCTGCGGCTGTCGACGAGACGCAACGTCTCCAGCTGCAGCTCCTCGAGGTGCGCCGCCATCGGCCCGATGTGCTCGATCAGCGGCTGGGCGTCGGGATCGCGGTTGAGGAAGATCAGCGACCCGAGCCGCTCGCAACGCACCGCCGAGAGCGAATGGCAGGCCATGTCGAACTCGGGAAAGTCGCGCCGGTCGCGCACCGCGGTGAGCTTGCCGTCGAGCGTGTAGCTCCACCCGTGGTAGCCGCAGACGAAACCGCGCGCGGTGCCGGCCTCCTCCTTGACCAGCGGCGCGCCGCGGTGCTTGCAGGTGTTGTAGAACGCCTTGATCTCGCCCGCCAGCGTGCGGCAGACCACGATCGGGGTGCCGGTGTTGCGGGTCAGGAACCAAGAGCCGGGCTCGGGCAGCTGGTCGGTATGGCCGGCATAGAGCCAGGCCTTGTCCCACATCCCTTCGCGTTCCAGCGAGAGGAAAGCGGGATCGACGTAACGCGCCGCCGGGATGGTCGGCAGGGCCGGAAAGCCTTCGGGCGGAGCGGTGCGGTCGCGCTCCCAGTCCATGCGGGCCAGGTCCCGCTCGTGTCCCCGCTCCGCCGCCAGATCCAGCATGGCATTCCTCTTCCGCGCAAGGCTTTTCGTTGTCAAAATAAAACAGTCATGTATGCTTGTAAATGCCGCGGCGCCGACTTGCAAGCGTGCAAAAAAGGCAAGATTTAACAGTGCTATCCCGGCGATCTGCGGTCGGGTGAGGAACGGGGAGTGCGCGCGATGGAATGGCTTGGCGAGATCTTTCATCACGGGCTGATCGTGGACGATCTGGCCTCTGCCATGGCCCGGGTGGGCGAAAGTGCCGGGGCGGCCTGGACCGAGGTGCGCGCGTTCGACCCGCTGCCGGTCTGGACCCCCGAAGCCGAGCGCGGCGAGGTGCGGCTGCGCGTGGCCTATTCGCGGGATGCGCCGCTGCGCTTCGAACTGGTCGAGAGCCTGCCCGGCACCCCCTACGACAAGCTGCGCGCGTACGGCCGGTCGCATCTCGGGATCTGGGTCGACGAGCTGGCCCGCGCGGTCGAGGGGCTGCGCACGCTCGGCTGGGAGGTGCTGGTGGCCGGGGCCTCGCCCGAGCGCGGCTATGGCAGCATGGCCTATCTCGCACGCGAGGGCGCGCCGGTGGTCGAGTTGGTCGGCACCGAGCTGCGCGCGTTCATGGCCGCCTGGTGGGACACCCGGAGCTGAACCCCGCCGCCGTGGCTCCAGGTCAACCCGGCGCGTTGCTGCCAGGGCGGTGATCCTGGCGGCAGGCTGCCCGACATTCCGCCGGCCGGGATCCCCGGCCGGCGAAACGCGGTGCCTGAGCGGCAGGACCGCGACAGCCGGAACCGGGTCGTGCTTCCGGCAGCCTGCGGCGCCTGTGGCCCCGAGACCTGGGCGAAACCCGGCCGGACGGAAAGGGGGTCGAACGGGTCGGCCGTTCGATGGGAAACCCTCCGTCGGCAGGTCGCCGGTCCGGGCCAAGACTAGATCGCTCGCCAGGAAGCGGCATTACCCAAATGGGCAAGACGCGGCCGGTGCCGCGACGGCCCCGCCGGCGGAATCGGCTCGCCCCATGGCAGCGCCGCGCGGGCGAGGGGATCGCCTCCGCGAAATTGACGCGGACCGTCCGGGTGAACTAGCATCTGCGCCGAGCGGAGAGGAACAGGTCGCAGCCATGAAGGCGCCGAAGCTCATCGAACAGATCTACGAGGCTGCGGTCCTGCCCGACCGGTGGCCTGCGGTACTGCAGGACGTGGCTGACCATGTCGGCGCGCGCGGCTGTCTCTATCTCAGCAAGTCGCCCGAGCGGGTTGAATGGCAGGCCTCGCACCGCTCGCAGCAGCAGGTCGAGGATTACATCGCCGCGGGCTGGCCGCGCGACCCGGCGCTGTCCGCCCCCTATGTCGCCGAACAGTGGCCGGGCTTCCGCACCGAGACCGACTATCGCTCGGAAGCCGAGATCGCGGCGTTGCCGGTCCATCGCGAGTTCTTCCTGCCGCGCGGGCTGAGCGCGCGCATGGCCACCGTGATCCAGGGGGCGGGAGACACCGTGGTCCAGATCGCGGTCCAGGGCTTCGCTTCGCACGATGCGGCCCGGGCCGCGGTGCCGTGGATGGACCAGTTGCGGCCGCATCTGGCCCGCGCGCTCAGTCTCAGCGCGCTGGTCACGGCACGCTCGCAGATCGTGGTCGACAGTCTGGCCCTGGCCGGCATCGCCGCGGCGGTGATCACCCCTGCGGGCCGGCTCAAGTCCGCCAATGCCGCCTTCCTCGACCGCATGGCCGATCGCATGGCCGACCACCGCGGCGTCCTGCGCTTCGTCGATCCGTTCCTGCAGGGCAAGGTCGACCGTGCGCTGGCGCCGTTCCGCACCGGCCGGCGCCAGATCCAGTCGATCGCCGTCACCGCGCCCGATCCGGCCGAGGCTTTCGTGATCCACCTGCTGCCGGTGGTCGGAGCCGCCCGCGAGGTCTGCGATTCCGACGGGGTGGTGATGCTGCTGGCCGATCCGCGGAACCGCAGCCTGCCTGCGGCCGACCTGCTGCGCCTGCTGTTCGACCTCACCCCGGCCGAGGCGCGCCTGGCCCGGCTGGTGGCCGAGGGATTCTCCGCCCCGCAGGCCGCAGTGGCGCTGGGGATCCAGGCCAATACCGCGCGCGCCCACCTCAAGGCGGTTTTCGCCAAGACCGGCTTTGCCCGCCAGTCCGAACTGGCCCTGGCCCTGGCCGGGCTGGGCATGCCCGGCGCCGCGCCTGTTTCAGGGTAACGGAGCCGGGGCCGAGTTCAGGGCCGCGGCGCCTTGGGTGCGCCCGGCGCGAAAGTGTCGCCGAAATAGTCGCCCTGATACCACAGCGGCGGGGCATCGCGGTTGGCCATGGCCCGGGTGATGCGCCAGTTGGCTTCGGCAAAGCGGGCCCCCGCGCGCCAGTTCCAGGCCAGCCCCAGATCGTCGCTCGGCTGGTGATAGTCCTTGGCGAGGAAATCGCCGAAGGCCTTGGCGCCGCCATTGGCGAAACCGGTGGCGAGGAACACCGCGGGCACCCCCTTGCGCACGAAGCGGTAGTGGTCGGAGCGCACGAACAGCGTTTCGGCCGGCATGGGATCGGGGCTGAGGGTCAGCTGCATCGGGCGGACGGCATCGGCCACGATCGGCCCGAGGGTCGAATGGTCGGCCCCGAAGGCGATCACGTCGGTAAAGGGATAGAGCAGCACCGGCATGTCGAGATCGACGTTGCCGACGATGCTGGCCGCGGGCACGGTCGGGTGCGTGGCGAAATAGTCCGCCCCCAGCAGGCCGCGCTCCTCGCCAGTGGTGACCACGAACAGGACCGAGCGCCGCGGCGCCGGTTCGGTGGCCATGGCCTGGGCGACGGCGAGGGTCGTGGCGACGCCGGCGGCATTGTCCATCGCCCCGTTGTTGATCGTATCGGCTCCCGGGCTGGCGCCGGGGCGCGGCGGCGTGATGCCGAGGTGGTCGAGATGGGCCGACAGCACGACGTGCTCGCCGCGCAGCGCCGGATCGCCGCCCGGCAGCAGGGCCACCACATTGGTGCTGGTGATCCGCTCGGACCGGCTGTGGACGAAGCCGCGCAGCGTGGTGCGCAGCGCGAAGCCGCGCGGACGTGCCCCGGGCTTGTCGGCCTCGGCGCGGATCTGGGCCAGGCTGCGCGGGGCGCCGGCGAGCAGCGCGGCGGCCGCCTCGTCGTTGACCGCCCCGGCGAGGCGGATGCCCGGCGCCGCCTCGTTGGCGCGGCCATCGGGCCCGACCCAGGCATAGCTGGGGGTGGAGGCGGTGCGGATCAGCCGCTCCCACGGCCGCACCTTGAGCGAGGCGTTGGTGGCCAGGGTGATGACGCCGATCGCGCCGTGGCGCTCGGCCATCTGGGCCTTGGTCGCCGAAAGGTTGGCGCCGACCTCGCTCGGCATGCCGGTGGGATAGCCGCGCAGCACCACCACGATCTTCCCCTTCACGTCGAGCCGGGCATAGTCGTTGATGCCCACGCGCGGATCGTCGATGCCATAGCCGGCGAAGACCAGTGGCGCGGTCAGGTCGAGCTCGGGGGCATTGGCGCTGGCAGCGATGATCACCTCCTGGCCATGGGCGAACCGGCGCGTCCCGGCCGGCCCGGTGATCTCGAAACCGGCCGGGTCCTGCGTGTAGCTGGTCTTCTGGAAGGTGATGCGCTGCAGCCAGCCGCGCTGCCCGGCCGCATCACGATCGCCCAGCGGCTCGAGCCCGAGCGCAGCGAAGCGCTGGGCGACGAAGCGCGCCGCGATCTCGTGCCCGCGCGAGCCGATGTCGCGGCCCTCGAGCAGATCATCCGCCAGGAAGGCCACGTCGGCGCGGAAGCGCTCGGGGGCGAAGCGCGGATCGAGCGGCAGCTCGGCCTCGGCGCGCGGGGCGGTGGCGGCCGCCGGGGCCGGGCCGGGGGTGGGTTCGGCCTCGTCGCTCCAGGCCTCGATCGATTCGATCGCATGGAGCGGGCGCGCGACAAGCAGGGCAGGCAGCAGGGCAGGGATCAGGCAACGACGCAGCAGGGACACGGCACACTCGGCAGCTATGGGAGGACAGCGGCCAGCATAGCCTTGCCCCGGCGCCGCGCAAGGCGGCGCGGCAAGGGGCCTCAGTCGCGTGGAGCCGGGCCGGGCCGCTGGCGGGACGCGGGCGGTGCTGCGCGTGCCGCGGGCCGGTCCGGCGCGGCGGTACCGGCCAACTGGCCCAGCAGGAACCGGCCGAACGGCCAGTCCCCCAGCCCGGAGGCGGCGTTGATATGGCCCACGGCGCCGGCGTCGGCGAACCGGCAGCCCCAGCGCCGCGCCAGCCGCCGCGCGCCGGCCAGCGGAAGATAGGGGTCGTCGTGGCTGCCGACGAGGATCGCCGGAAACGGCAGGTGTTCGTCCGGGGTGGGGGCGAAGGCGGCGATCCGTGGATCGCGCGGGTTCACGTCGACCTCGGGCGGGGCCACCAGCAGCGCGCCGCGGACCGGTCCCTCCGGCCCTGGCTGCTCGAGCTGCGCCCACCAGGCGACCGCCAGACAGCCGAGCGAATGGGCAACCAGGATCACCGGCCGCTCGGCCGCGCGGATCGCGAGGTTGAGCTGGTTGACCCAGGTGTTGCGGTGCGGCCGATCCCACAACCCCAGCTCGACCCGTCGGCACTCGGCGTGCTGTTGTTCCCACAGCGTCTGCCAGTGCCCGGGTCCGCTGTTGTCGAGCCCGGGGACGAGCAGCACCAGCGGCTCGTGCGGGGGTTTTGGCGGGAAAGGGAGCGGGGCCGGGGGGAGGGGCGGAGCGATCATGGCGGGGATCCAGCACGGGAAGCGGTCGGTCGACTCGGCCTACGTCCCGACGCCGGCGCTTTAACTCAACTCTATTGGTAGAGTTTAGCAAGATCTGCTGTGGCCACGTGAAGATGGGCTTTGCGCCGCTACCGCGCCAGGGCAAGCGACCCTAACGCGTCGGATAGCCGCGCCACGGCTTGATCGTGCGGATCGCGAAGCTTGACCGCATCGCGCTGACCCCCGGCAGCCGCGCCAGGCATTCGCGGTGGATCCGGTCAAACTGTTCAAGATCGTGCGCCGCGATGCGCAGAATATAGTCGGCGCTGCCCGACATCAGGTGGCATTCGAGGATGTCGTCGAAATCGCCGACCGCGCGCTCGAACTGGTCCATGGCCTCGCGGCTCTGGCTGGTCAGGGTGATCTCGACGAAGACCTGCAGCGTCAGCCCCAGCCGGCGCGGATCGAGCACGGCCGAATAGCCGGTGATCAGTCCGGCGGCCTCGAGCGAGCGGATCCGGCGGTGGCACGCCGAGGTCGAGGCGCCGACCTGCTCGGCCAGTTCGGCCAGCGAGCGCGACGAATCGTGCTGGAGCGCGCGGAGCAGGGAACGGTCGATCTGGTCCATGGGAGAAATTTCCGCGATAAATGTCATACACGGGATAGACTACCACAATTAGCCGAAGGTTCCACCAAGTCTGGCAGGATTGTCCAAGTCGCCGGCCTTATCCTCCATGCAGCAACCAGACTTCGGGAGTGACCTCATGCGTGTCGGCACCGTCAAGGAAATCAAGAACCACGAGTATCGCGTCGGGCTGACCCCCGAGAGCGCGCGCGAGCTGGTCGCCCATGGCCACGAGGTCTGGGTCGAGACCGGCGCCGGCAACGGCATCGGCGCGAGCGATGCCGACTATGCCGCCGCGGGCGCGGTGCTCAAGCCGACCGCCGCCGAGATCTTCGCCGCCTGCGAGATGGTGGTGAAGGTCAAGGAGCCGCAGCCGGTCGAGCGCGCCCAGCTGCGCCGTGGCCAGATCCTCTACACCTATCTCCACCTCGCTCCCGATCCGGAGCAGACCGCCGATCTCGTCAAGTCGGGGGTCACCGCCATTGCCTACGAGACCGTCACCGCCCCGGACAACTCGCTGCCGCTGCTCAAGCCGATGAGCCAGGTCGCTGGCCGCATGTCGATCCAGGCCGGCGCCACCGCGCTGGAGAAGGCCCACGGCGGACGCGGCGTGCTGCTCGGCGGCGTGCCCGGCGTGCTGCCGGCCAAGGTCGTGGTGATCGGCGGCGGCGTGGTCGGGTTCAACGCCGCGCAGATGGCGGTCGGGCTCGGCGCCGACGTGACGATCCTCGATCGCGATCCGGCGGTGCTCGAGCGGCTCGACAGCCACTTCGAGGGCCGCGCCCGCACGCTCTATTCGGGCCGCGCCGCGCTGGCCGCCGAGGTGGCCGAGGCCGATCTGGTGATCGGTGCGGTGCTGGTCCCCGGCGCCGCCGCGCCCAAGCTGGTCAGCCGCGCCATGCTGGCGACGATGAAGCCCGGCGCCGTGCTGGTCGACGTGGCGATCGACCAGGGTGGCTGCTTCGAGACCAGCCGCGCGACCACCCATGCCGAGCCGACCTATGTGGTCGACGGGATCGTGCACTACTGCGTGGCCAACATGCCCGGCGCGGTCGCGCGGACCAGCACCTATGCGCTGAACAACGTCACCCTGCCCCACGCCCTGCGCATCGCCGACCTTGGCTGGCGCGAGGCGCTGCGCGCCAATCCGCACCTCGCCGCCGGGCTCAACGTCCACGAGGGCCAGGTCACCTACGCCGCGGTCGCCCGCGACCTCGGCTATGCCCACGTGCCGGTCGAGCAGCTGCTGGCCTGAGGGCTGGCGCCGCGGCCGCGGCCGCTGCAGCGGAATGGAAACAGGGTCTAGGCGCGGGTGCTGACCGGCGCGGTGCGCGCCGCGAGCAGCGCCTGCGCCGCCGCGGGTGCCAGCCGCACCTGCAGCCCGCGCTGCCCGCCGTTGAGGAAGATCGCGTCCCAGCCCGCGGCGCTCGCGTCGATCACCGCGGGCAGGCGACGGGTCTGGCCGAACGGGCTGATCCCGCCGATCTTGTAGCCCGAGATCCGCTCGGCCTCGGCCGGCGGCATCATCGCCGCGCTCTTGGCGCCGAGCGCGGCGGCCACCCGCTTGAGCGCCACCTCCCCGTCGCTCGGCGCGAGCACGCAGGCGGGCTTGCCGTCGGCCAGGACCATCAGCGTCTTGAACACCCGGCCGGGCTCGACTCCCAGCGCCGCGGCGGCGGCAAGACCGATGCTGTCCGCCGCCGGGTCATAGGCATAGGCATGAACCGTGAAGGCCACGCCCGCCCCGCGCAGCGCCCGGGTTGCCCGTGTCTCCTGGGCCATGGCCAGGCTCCTCCCGTCGCTAGAGGCCCTGGCCGTCGTCGACCACCAGCGCCGTGCCGGTGACCCCGCGCGACAGGTCGGAGGCCAGCCACAGCAGCGGCACGTCGAGGTCGGTCAGCTGCAGCAGCCGCTGGCGGTGGAACCCGGCGATGTGCCGCGCCCCGGCCTCGCTGTCGAACCAGGTGTCGTTGATCCCGGTGCGGATGTAGCCGGGGCAGAGCATGTTGACGTTGATCCCCTGGCGCGCCCAGTCGCGCGCCATCACCTTGCCCATCTGCACCACCGCGGCCTTGGTCGCGCTGTAGGCGGCGAGCCCCGGCTCGACCGCGAAGGCGGCCAGCGAGGCGGTGATCACCACCCGGCCGCGCTGGTGCTGCGCGCTGCCCCCGGCGATCAGCCGCCGCGCGCCCTCGCGCACGGTGAGGAAGGCGCCGCGCAGGTTGATCGCCACGGTGGCGTCGAACTGGTCGAGCGGCTGCTGCTCGGCGCGCCCCGCGCCGGAGATCCCGGCATTGGCGATGATCGTGTCGACCGGGCCGAAGCGCGCCTCGGCGGCCTCGTAGGCGGCGACCACGGCGGTCTCGTCGGCCACGTCGGTAGCCACGGCCAAGGCCTCGCCGCCGGCCGCGGCGATCGTGCCGACCAGCCCGTCGAGCGCCTCGGCGCGGCGGGCACAGAGCACCACCCGCGCCCCGGCCGCGGCGAGCAGTCGGGCCCAGTGCGCGCCGATCCCCGAGGAGGCGCCGGTCAGCAGGGCAACCCGGCCCGACAGGTCGAAGGCTGGTACCGCGGGCAGGCCGGAAGCCGGCAGGTCTGGGGTGGTCATCGATTGGCTCCGGCGGACTGGAGTGGGCACCGCGCCGCGCGCTGGCGGGGTTCGGCGCGGCCAGCCTAGCGATCCCGTCGGGCAGCGTCGAGCGCCGGCTGTGCCCAGTTGGGGGCCGGTGCAGCAGATGCCTCGACGCGGCGGCGATCGCTGGTCTATGGCGCAGGGCAGCACGGTCTGCGCGAAAAGGAAGGGCGAAGCATGGGAGAACTGGTCAGGCTGACGATCGAACAGGGGCTTGCCCGGATCGTCCTGGCGCGGGTCGAGGCGCATAACGCGATGAGCGCGCCGTTCATCGATGCCCTGGCCACCGCCTGCGAGACCGCCGCCGCCGATCCGGCGGTGCGTGCCGTGCTGCTGACCGCGGAGGGCAAGCACTTCAGCGTCGGGGGCGACCTGCGCGCGATCCACAGCGAGGCCGATCCCGCCGCGGCGATCGAGGCGCTCGCCACGCGGCTGCATGACGGGATCAAGGCGCTGGCCGCCTGCGATGCGCCGCTGGTGGTGGGCGTGCAGGGCGCGGCAGCCGGGGCCGGGCTGGGCCTGGCCGCGGCGGGCGATATCGTCATCGCCGGCGAGGGGGCCAGCTTCACCATGGCCTATTCGGCGATCGGGTTGACCAGCGACGGCG
The DNA here is from genome assembly GCF_014230355.1 of Novosphingobium piscinae. Lineage (GTDB taxonomy): Bacteria > Pseudomonadota > Alphaproteobacteria > Sphingomonadales > Sphingomonadaceae > Novosphingobium > Novosphingobium piscinae. The sequence continues at coordinate 471,008 of NZ_JACLAX010000001.1, read as the reverse complement.
GTGCCACCTGGCTGTTGCCGCGGGTGATCGGCCTGCGCCTGACCCAGGAGATGGCGCTGCTGAACCGCCGCCTCAGCGCGGCCGAGGCGCTGGCCCACGGGCTTGTCAGCCGGGTCGTCGCCGACGAGGCGGTCGAGGCCGAGGCGCTCGCCGTGGCGCGCCAGCTGGCCGCCGGGCCGACCCGCGCCTTCGGCGGGATCAAGCGCCTGCTGTCCGCGGGCCAGACCGCCGGCCTGTCCGATCAGCTCGACGCCGAGGCCCGTTCGATGGGCGATCTGCTGCGCACGCAGGACGCGCAGGGCGCAATCCACGCGTTCCTTGCGCGTGAGCCGGCCGTGTTCACCGGGCAATAGCCCAGTCCGGTTCCCCACCCCCCTTTTTCCGTCTGGAGTCCACCGCCCATGAAGACCCGCGCCGCCGTTGCCTTTGCCGCCAAGCAACCGCTCGAGATCGTCGAGCTTGACCTCGAGGGGCCCAAGGCGGGCGAGGTGCTGGTCGAGATCATGGCAACCGGGGTGTGCCACACCGATGCCTATACGCTCGACGGGTTCGACAGCGAGGGGATCTTCCCCTCGGTGCTGGGCCACGAGGGTGCCGGGATCGTGCGCGAGGTCGGCGCGGGGGTGACCTCTGTGCAGCCGGGCGATCACGTGATCCCGCTCTACACCCCGGAATGCCGGCAATGTAAGTCGTGCCTGTCGGGCAAGACCAACCTGTGCACCGCGATCCGCGCCACCCAGGGCCAAGGGTTGATGCCCGACGGGACCAGCCGGTTCTCCTACAAGGGCCAGCCGGTGTTCCACTACATGGGTTGCAGCACCTTCAGCAACTTCACGGTCCTGCCCGAGATCGCGGTCGCGAAGATTCGCGAGGACGCACCGTTCCAGACCAGCTGCTACATCGGCTGCGGCGTGACCACCGGGGTGGGCGCTGTGATCAACACCGCCAAGGTCCAGGTGGGCGACACCGTGGTGGTCTTCGGCCTTGGCGGGATCGGACTCAACGTGATCCAGGGGGCGCGGCTGGCCGGTGCGGGCAAGATCATCGGGGTCGACATCAACCCCGACCGCGAGGAGTGGGGCCGCAAGTTCGGCATGACCGAGTTCCTCAACTCCAAGGGCATGAGCCGCGAGGAGGTCGTGGCGAAGATCGTGCTGATGACCGACGGCGGGGCCGACTACACCTTCGACGCCACCGGCAACACCGAGGTGATGCGCACCGCGCTCGAGGCCTGCCACCGCGGCTGGGGCACCTCCATCATCATCGGCGTGGCCGAGGCAGGCAAGGAGATCAGCACCCGCCCGTTCCAGCTGGTGACCGGGCGCAACTGGCGCGGTACCGCCTTCGGCGGAGCCAAGGGCCGCACCGACGTGCCCAAGATCGTCGACATGTACATGACCGGCAAGATCCAGATCGACCCGATGATCACCCACGTCATGGGGCTGGAGGAGATCAACACCGCCTTCGACCTGATGCACGCGGGCCAGAGCATCCGTTCGGTCGTGGTGTTCTGAGGCTGGCCATAGCCCCTCGACCACACACCTCCCCATACCCGTTCGTGTCGAGCGAAGTCGAGACACGCTGCGCGCGGCCTCTCGACTTCGCTCGAGGCGAACGGGTCCTGGGGGACGCGATCTAGATAGGACAGGCTTTTGGAACAGGTTTCAGCCAATCGCAGCCACGGCGGCACGCAGGGTGTCTACACCCACCAGAGCGAAGCGACCGGCACGCCGATGACCTTCTCGGTCTTCGTGCCCGACCATGCGCCGGGGGCGAGGCTGCCGGTGCTGTGGTACCTGTCCGGGCTGACCTGCACTCACGCCAACGTCACCGAGAAGGGCGAATACCGCGCCGCCTGCGCCGAACACGGGATCGTCCTCGTCGCGCCGGACACCAGCCCGCGCGGCGAGGCGGTCCCCGATGACGAGGGCTATGACTTCGGCAAGGGCGCGGGGTTCTACGTCGACGCGACCGAGGCCCCGTGGTCGACGCACTTCCGCATGCGGTCCTACATCGAGACCGAGCTGCCCGCGCTGGTCGGCGAGCACTTCCCGGTCGACATGGCGCGCCAGGGGATCACCGGCCATTCGATGGGTGGTCACGGCGCGCTGACCATCGCGCTGCGCAATCCCGCCCGGTTCCGCTCGGTCAGCGCCTTCGCGCCGATCGTCAGCCCGCTGTCCTGCCCGTGGGGCGAGAAGGCGCTGGGCGGCTATCTCGGGCCGGACCGTGCGGTCTGGGCGGAGTACGACGCCTGCGCGCTGATCGCCGGAGGGGGGCGCCTGCCCGCCCTGCTGGTCGACCAGGGCGAGGCCGACAGCTTTCTCGACAGCCAGCTCAAGACCCACCTGCTGGCCGAGGCCTGCGCCGCGGCCGGACAACCGGCGACCATTCGGATGCAGCCGGGCTACGATCATTCCTACTACTTCATCTCCAGCTTCATGGCCCAGCATGTTGGCTGGCACGCGGAAAGGCTGAGCGTATGACCACGCCCCGGGACGAAACGCTGGCGCTGATCGGGCGCTATTACGCGGCCTTCAATGCCGGAGACCACGCCGGCATGCTCGCCTGTCTGGCCGAGGATGTCGCGCATGACGTCAACCAGGGCGGCCGGCAGGTCGGCAAGGACGCGTTCCGCGCGTTCCTGGTCCATATGGACCGCTGCTACCGCGAGCAGCTGGCCGACATCGTGGTGATGGCCAGCGACGACGGCACCCGCGCCGCCGCCGAATTCACCGTCCACGGCACCTATCTCGCCGCCGACGAGGGTCTGCCGCCGGCGACGGGGCAGGGCTATGTGCTGCCCGCGGGCGCCTTCTTCACCGTGGCGGACGGGGCGATCGCGCGGGTCGCGGTGTACTACAACCTGGCCGACTGGATCGCGCAGGTCGGCGGCTGAGGCGCAGGCACCGGGCGGTTCCCCGCGCGCAAACTGTCCGGCGTGACACTCTGCCCGGCCCCCCGGCCGGGTGGTCAGCGGTCCAGTCCTGCTGCCGGCCATGCCCCCGGCGGCGCTCCCTGGCGCCGCGGCCAGCTAACAGTCCTGCGTGACACTTTTCCGGGCGCGGCCGGGCAAAGTGTCACTCCTGACAATGTTGCAGAGTCAGATGCTTAGGGGATTCACACGAGTCCGCCGATGTGCTTTGACTCCCCGTACGGAGCGGGAACACAGCGGGACGATCATGGCAACGTCGACAGAAGACATCGGCACGATCCTGAGCAGCCTCGCGGCCCAGTCGCGGCGGCCACGCTATGCCTTCATGGTGCTCAACCTGATTTCCGAGGTGGCCGACGCGCGGGGCCAGGCCGGACCCTTCGTCGAACGGGGCGAGGCGCCGGTGCCGATCCGCGACTGGCTGTGCGAACAGCTCATGCCGCTGTCGAGCCGCGACGATCGCCGACGGCGGTTGCGTGACAGCGTGGCGGCGGGGTTGGCAGAGCGCAAGCGCGGCGACGGGCCGGTCGACGAGGCCCTGGTCGAGGCGGCGGTTCACGAGCGTGCGCTGGCGGTGGGGAAAACCAATGTCAGCCGGGCGGTGACCGATCTGGTCCGGGCCGGACTGGTCCGGCGCCACTACGCCGGCTGGTGCCGCGATCACCGCAACCGGGGCGGCGGGCGCCACGCGGTCTATACGGTCGCGGCCGAGGCGCTGTCGGCCCTGCGGCGCCGTGACCGGCTGCTCTGAGCCGGGTCCGGCGGCTGCGGCCGGCAGACCGGCAGGCGCCACCCCGGGGATGGCGCCTGCCCGGCGGGATCAGCCGTTCAGCTTGTCCTTGACCGCCTTGGCGGCCGAGAACGACAGCTTCTTGCTGGCCGCGATCTTGATCGTCTCGCCGGTGGCGGGGTTGCGGCCTTCGCGCTCGGCCGAGGCCTTGACCTTGAACTTGCCGAAGCCGTTGACCGACACTTCATCGCCCTTGGCTGCGGCGGCAGTGATCGCGGCGAAGACGCTCTCGACGAGCTTCTTGGCGTCGGCCTTGCTCACGCCGTTGCCGGCTGCGACGGTGTCGATGAGTTCGTTGGTATTCATGGCGGTGAAGATCCCTGCAAACGTAGTTGGGACATGCCTGCTAGCCGCAGCGATCCGCAACGTCCACCGTCTCGGGCGCCATTCAGCTCGGTTTTCCCGGTTTCATTGACCCAAGCGGGGCTGTGGCGACCAGTTCGGGCCGTTGGGCGCCTGCGATTGGCCCGCAGGGATCGGTCATGGCACCATTCCCGACGATTTCCGGGGACTTGCGCTGCCGCGCATACGTTTGGACATCGACAGCGCGGCGCATTCCGGCAACGAAGGGTCAAACACAGGGGAGAGTACGGAGATGGCACTGGCACCGGGTTCGGCACCGCAGGGCGACCACGCGGCGGCGGACCAGCACATCGATGCACCCGAGCTGCGCGCCTTCGTGCTGGCACTGTTCTTCATCTTCGGCGGGATCACCAGCCTCAACGACGTGATCATTCCCAAGCTGAAAGAGCTGTTCACGCTCAACTACACCCAGGCCATGCTGGTGCAGTTCTGCTTCTTCACCGCCTATGCCGTGATCGGCATCCCGGGCGCGCAGCTGGTCAAGCGGATCGGCTACATGCGCGGGGCCGTGGCCGGGCTGCTGACCATGATGGTCGGCTGCCTGCTGTTCATCCCGGCCTCGCAGAGCGCGGCCTATCCGCTGTTCCTGCTGGCGCTGTTCGTCCTGGCAAGCGGGGTCGTGGTGGTCCAGGTGGTGACCAATCCGCTGATCTCGCTGCTTGGTCCGGCCCGCACCGCGCCGAGCCGGTTGACCTTTGCCCAGGCCTTCAACTCGCTCGGCACAGTGGTTTTCCCCAAGGTCGGCGCCACGATCATCCTCGGCAGCCTGGCCACGGTCTCCGCCGCCGAGTTGAGCGGCCCGCTGCTCGACGCCTACCGGGTGCGCGAGACCCAGACCGTCGTGAACACCTACCTCGGGCTGGCCGCGGCGCTGGCTCTGGTCGCCGGGGTGGTCTGGCTCAACCGCAACCGGCTCAAGGGCGAAAGCCACGAGGCGAGCTCGGTGCGGGGCAGCTTCGATCTGCTGCGGCGGCCGCGGTTCGGCTTCGGCGCGCTCTGCATCTTCCTCTATGTCGGGGCCGAGGTCGCGATCGGTTCGCTGATCGTCAGCTACATGGAGCAGGGCCATGTGCTGGGCGTCGATGCCCAGACCGCGGGGTCCTACATCCCGTGGTACTGGGGCGGGGCGCTGCTCGGGCGGTTCATCGGCTCGGCGGTGCTGGCGCGGATCACGCCGGGCAAGGTGCTGGCCGGCAATGCCGTGGCGGCGGTCGCGCTGATCCTGGTCTCGGTGAATGCCACCGGGGCCGTGGCCGCGTGGAGCCTGATCGCGGTCGGGCTGGCCAATTCGATCATGTTCCCGACGATCTTCACGCTCGCCTGCGAGGGCCTCGGCAAGCGCGCCGCCGACGGCTCGGGGCTGATCAACGTGGCGATCTTCGGCGGCGCGGTGATTCCGCTGCTGACCGGCGGCATCGCCGACATGACCGGCAATCTCGGGCTCAGCCTGGTCCTGCCCGCGCTGTGCTATGCCGTGATCGCCGGCTTCGGCTGGTTCGCGGTGCGCCCGGTTGCCCCGCTGCCCTGATCCGGCTGCCCCGTCGGGTCGGGCGGTCAGGGCCGGGGCAGCGGTGCCCCCTGGGCCAGGCGCATCAGCACCAGCGCAGCCAGCCCGGCCCGCTCGGTCAGGCTGTCGGTGCAGAGGAACTCCTCGGCGGAATGGATCGCGCCGCCGCGCACCCCCATGGTGTCGACCACCGGCAGCCCGGCCGCGGCCAGGTTGTTGCCATCGCAGACCCCGCCGGTGTCGCGCCAGCCGATGCGGAGGCCCAGGTCGGCCCCGCAGTCCCGGACCAGCTCGAACAGCCCTTGCTGGCGCGCGTCCATCGGTTTGGGCGGGCGGGCGAAGTGGCCATGCAAGGCGATCGTCACCCCGTGCTCGGCCGCGACCCGATCGACCTGCGCGGCGATCGCGGCGGCTGCGGCCTGCTGGGCGGCGTGATCAGCCGGACGGACGTTGAAGCGCAGCACCGCCAGCTCGGGCACCACGTTGTTGGGCCCGCCGCCCTCGATCCGCGCCGGGTTCACGCTGACCCCCGGCAGCGCGAGCCGGGCGAGCGCGAGCGCCAGATCGGCCGCGGCGACCAGGGCATTGCGCCCGTCTTCCGGGTTGCGCCCGGCGTGGGCCGCCCGGCCGCGCACCACGGCCGAGAAGTTACCGCTGCCCTTGCGCGCGCCGGCCAGGGTGCCATCGGGCAGGGCGGGCTCGAAGGTCAGCGCGCAGTGGACCCGCCCGGCCGCTTCGAGCAGCAAGGGCGCCGACCCCGGCGAGGAGATCTCCTCGTCGCTGTTGATCACCACCTCGTAGCCGATCCGCGCGGCGAAGGGCGAGGCTTCGAGCGCGGTCAGCGCCGCGTGCATCACCACCAGACCGCCCTTCATGTCGGCGAGGCCCGGGCCGTTGACCGTCTGCGCGTCGATCCGCCGGCACGCCTGAAAGGGATCGTCGGCGCCGAACACCGTGTCCATGTGCCCGGTCAGCAGCACCCGGACCGGCGCTTCGGGCCGGACCGTGAGGTGAAGATTGCGCCCTAGGGCCAGCGGGACCGTCTCGCCCGCCGGGGTAACGGTGGTGACCGCGGCGGGATCGCGCAGCGTCACCACGCCGAGCGAGCCGAACAGCGCGGCGAGCGAGCCGGCGACCTGCGCAAGGCCGGGCAGGTTGCGGCTCCCCGAGTTGACCTCGGCCAGCGCGATCGCCCGGGCGAGCAGGGCCTCGCCCTGCCCGGCCAGCGTGGCCAGCGCCGCGTCTTCGCCCGGCCGCAGGCTCATCGCGGCGCTCCGATCCACGCGTCGAGCGCATCGTAGGCCGCACCCCAGGCCTGCCACACGTCGGCATGGCCCAGCTCGGCCGGGTCGATCGCTTCGGGCCAGTACGTTTCGACCAGCCGGTGCAGCTGGCTCCAGCGGTGCTCGGTCAGCACGAAGGCCGGGTCCAGCGCGGCGAGCCCGACCGCATCGGTAACCACGCGCAGCCGCAGGCAGGCCGGCCCGCCACCGTTGCGCATCGATTCCCGCACGTCGATCACCTCGAGCCGGTCGATCGGCCCGCTGCCGCCAATGGACCGCGCGAGCCAGTCGCGCACTGCCGGGGTGTCCTGCGTCTCGGCCGGGACGATCAACGCCATCGCGCCGGTCGGCAGCGTGACGATCTGCGAGTTGAACAGGTAGGAGCCGATCGCGTCGGCCAGCGAGACCTCGGCCGCGGGCACCTCGAGGATCACGGCCTCGGGCATCAGCCGGGCGATCTCGGCCAGCACCGCCGGCTGGTCGGCGAAGGCCTGTTCGTGGACCAGCAGCACGCGCTCGTTGGCGACTGCGACCACGTCATTGTGGAACGCGCCGGCGTCGATCGCCGCCCGGCTCTGCGCGATGAACAGGGTTCGCGCCGGGTCGAGCCCGTGCAGCCGGGCCACGGCCTCGCTGGCGCGGCGGTCCTGGCGCGCGGGAAAACCACCCGGCCGCGCTTCGCCGTAGACGAACAGCTCGATCCCGGGGGCGCCATGACCGGCGGTGAGACGCATGTGGTTCGCGGCGCCCTCGTCGCCATAGCTGGCGGGGACCGGGGGATGGACCGCGAAGTGCCGCTGCATGCCGAACACCCGCGCGATTACGCGCAGGGTATCCTCGGCCTCGAGGCTGCGGTGGGCCATGGTGGCGAGATTGGCCACGGTCAGGTGGCAGCGCCCGTCGGCCGTGTCGGGCGCGGGCGACACGGTCGCGGCGTTGGCGGTCCACATCGCCGAGGCCGAGGCGGCCCGGGCGAACAGCCCTGGATCGGCGCGCCAGGCGGCGGCGCAGGTATCGGCCGCGGTGCCGCCGAAGCCGAGCCGGTGCAAGGTGGGCAGGTGGGGGCGCCGCGGCGGCGGGAGAAAACCCTGGGGGAGGCCAAGCTCCATCAGCCGGCGCATCTTGGCGAGACCCTGCAGCGCCGCCGCGCGCGGGCGCGACACCGCCCCGGCGTTGCGCGCGCTCGCGACATTGCCGAGGCTCAGCCCGGCATAGTTGTGGCTCGGGCCGATCAGGCCGTCGAAGTTGATCTCGATCCCGTCGATGTCGCGCATGATGCCGCGCCTCATGCCGCGCGCAGGCCGCGCAGCGCGGCGCCTTGCAGCGTGGGGGCCTCGAGGCTTGCCACCGGCCAGGCGACATAGTCGGTCGCATACCACGCGCTGGGGCGGTTGTTGCCCGAGTGGCCGGCGCCGCCGAACGGGGCATTGGCCGCCGCGCCGGTGGTCGGGCGGTTCCAGTTGACCACCCCGGCGCGGGTCTCGGTCCAGAACCGTTCGTAGAGCGCCGCGTCCCCGCCGATCAGCCCGGCGGCGAGCCCGTAGCGGGTCTGGTTGGCCAGCGCGATCGCGCGTCCCACGTCCGGCACCCGGATCAGCTGGAGCAGCGGGCCGAAGTGCTCCTCGTCGCGCAGCGGCACCCCGGTCATGTCGATCAGCGCGGGGCGCAGGAATGGCCGGTCGGGCTCGGGCCGGGCCAACGGCCGCAGCACCCGCCCCCCGGCGGCGACCAGCCCATCCGCCGCCGTGACCAGCCGGCTGGCCGCGCGGTTGTCGATCACCGGGCCCATGAACGGCTCCGGCGCGGCAAAGGGCGCCGCGACAATCAGCCGGTCGATCAGCGCGACCAGCGCGTCCACCAGCTGCGGCGCGGCCGCGTCGGCCACGATCAGCCGGCGCGCGCAGGTGCAGCGCTGGCCGGCGGTGAGATAGGCCGATTGCACCACCAGCTCGGCGGCGGCCGCCACGTCCGCCGCGTCCCACACCACCAGCGGGTTGTTGCCGCCCAGCTCGAGCGCCAGCATCTTATGCGGGGTCTCGGCGAACTGCCGCGCCAGCTGGTGCCCGGTGGCGGCCGAGCCGGTGAACAGCAACCCGTCAAGATCGGGCTGGCCGGCTAGCGCGCGGCCGGTCTCGCCGGGGCCGTGCACCACGCCCAGCACGCCCGCGGGGAGGCCCGCCGCTGCCCAGCATTCGGCCAGGAAGGCGCCGGTCGCCGGGGTCAGCTCGGACGGCTTGAACACCACGGTGTTGCCCGCCAGCAGGGCCGGGACGATGTGCCCGTTGGGCAAGTGGGCGGGGAAATTGTAGGGCCCGAGCACGCCGAGCACCCCGTGCGGCTTGTGGCGCACCGCCTGCTGCAGACCGTCGAGCGCGGTCTCGCGCGTGCCGGTGCGGGCCTCGTAGGCGGCGATCGAGACCTCGACCTTGCCGACCACGCTGGCCGCCTCGGTGCGGCTTTCCCACAGTGGCTTGCCGGTTTCCCGCGCGATCAGCACCGCCAGCTCCTCGCCGCGGCGTTCGACCGTGTCGCGATAGGCCCGGGTCAGCGCGACCCGCTCGGCGAAGGGGCGCCGCGCCCAGGCAGGGAGGGCCGCGCGCGCCGCCGCCACCGCGGCCGCCGGATCCCCCACCGCACCCTGCCAGATCACCGCGCCGGTGCAGGGATCGCGCGATTCCACTTCAGAACGGGACATGAAACACCGCCTCCCCGCAATCGGCCGCACCGCTCAGGCGCAGGCGGTCGTCGCCCGGCTCGGCCGGCCCGACCCGGTCGAGCCAGCAGCGGAACGTGCCCAGCTCGCCGCATGCGATCAGGTGGGGGAGCTGCGCGTCGGGAGCGGCCGCGCGGGCCACGCGGGCGGTGCGTCCGTCCACCAGCGTGCGCAGCTGATCGGTCGGACAGGCGACCGACGGGCCGGCGTCGAAGATGTCGACATGGCCGGTCAGGCGCAGCCCCTCGTGCTCGAGCAGACGCAGCGCCGGCTGGCTCGAGGCATGGACCCGGCCGATGGCCGCGCGCGCGGTCTCGGGCAGCAGGGCGACATAGACCGGATAGCGCGGCATCAGGTCGGCGATCAGCTGGTTGCCGTGGAGCGCGCAGTAGCGATCGGCCTCCCACAGGCTCATCCCGAAGAACTGCCGGCCGACCGCGTCCCAGAACGGCGTGCCGCCGTCGGGGCTGACCCAGCCGCGCAGCTCGGCGATGGTCGTCGCGGCAAAGCGGGCGCGGTGCATCGCGATGAACAGATAGCGGCTGCGCGCCAGCAGCCGTCCCGCGCCGCTGCTGCGCACCGCCGGGTGGAGGAACAGCCCGCCGACTTCGCTGGCGCCGCCGAAATCGTTGGTGATCTGGAGCAGTTCGTGGCTGTCATGCCGGGCCAGCGTGGGGCTGTGGTGGACGATCTGGGTGCGCTTGTACGAATAGAACGGCCAGGTCTGTCCGATCCGCGAGAACAGGCAGGCCGTGCCCACCGCGCGACCGGTGCCGTCATCGAGCACCAGCAGGTACAGCTCGTCCTCGGGTGCGGCGAGCGGGCGGGCGAAGGCGTCAAGCGAGCGCTCGATCCGTGCGGCCAGCGCGCCGCGGTCGGCCGGCAGGTTGGTCATTCCCGGATCGGCCGCCTCGGCCAGGGCGACCAGCCCGGGCAGGTCGGCCAGCTGCGCCGGGCGGACATGCCAGCCGGCCAGCGCCGGCATGTCCGCCGGCGTGGCGGGCGTCACGAAGGTGTGCGATCCGGGGGTGATGACGCTGCGCATTCTTGTGGTATCGTCGAATGATGATCGAATGTGCTGCGTATTTTCGCGGCGCTGAACGAAGGATCTTCGACAGACCATGGCTTTCGCGAACATCGATGCGGTGGACCGCAAGATCCTCGATGCGCTGCGGCGCGAAGGCCGAATCACCAATGCGCGGCTGGCCGAAGTGGTGGGCCTCTCGCCCTCGGCCTGCCTGATGCGCCACAAGCGGCTCGAACGCGAAGGGATCGTCTCGGGCTACCACGCCGAGCTCAACCTCGATCAGCTCCGCCCCACCATCCGGGTGCTACTCGAGATCACCCTGTCACGCCATTCGCCGGAGGACTTCCGCACGCTGGAGACGCTGCTCTGCGCCGATCCCCGCGTGACCGAGGCAGCCGAGATCAGTGGCCGGATCGACTACTATGCGACGCTGTGCCTGCACGACACGGCGGAGCTCCGCGACTTCATCGACACCCTCACCACCCGCGCCCCGGTGATCGAGAGCGTCGCTTCGCACGTGGTCCTCCACCTCGCCAAACGCAGCGGCGCCCCGCCGCTCGAGTGATTAGAGACATATAAAATCTGCAAATGACAAAACAAATCTGCCGAATTAACCTTTGAAGACAATATAAAATTGCATGTACGAATCCCGGATTTCTGCGGGTTTACGGCCTTTTGGGCCTGCGCGCGATCATGTGAAGCAACCCACGAAGTGTGTTCGCTGACCGGTAACAATCAGGGGAGCACGTCAGAGGCCATCCGACGGTCGAGCGATGAGCGGCGCTGGATCAGCCTCGCCAGCATCACCTGACGCGTTTGCATAGTGGTCTGAGTCCCGACCTGCCTCTTCCTGCGCGCAGAGGCGACGGCCCGGTTGATGCCCATGCCTGGCCGCGATGACGACCGGGTCGAGGATGCGCCCTTTCCGGTTCGCGGACAGGCAACGCCTCGAAGGGAGGGCCTATACTGGTCCCCTTGGTACGCCGGCGCCTCAGCCGGGCACCTGCACCCAGTTTCGCCTCAGATGATCGGGTCGGCGCGTTTGCTGTCGACCGCCACGACATGTTCCATGGCCGCCTGCATATTTGCGTAAAAGGAGGCGAGATCCTGTATTCGCTGATTTGCCTTGCCTTGAGCGATCCGTACGCCCCGCCTCTCCATCAGGCGATTCAACGCTCCTAGCGACGCGGTGCGTAGCAGAAACGGCGTGCCAAAATCCTCCCGCGCCACGTAGAGCACTCGCTTCGTGCCGCGCTCGGGCACACGCCGAATGTGCCCGGCGGATTCCATCATCTTCGCCGCCTTGCAGGCATTGCTTTTGCTGATTTCCAGTGCCTCCGCGATCTCGTCGAGGCTGGCGGGCTCGTTCTGGTAGAGCAGGAAACCATAAACCCGCGCCGCATTGGCGGGCATGTTCCACCCCACGAGCAGGGTCACGAACTCGTCGAGAAAGCGGCGCTGGTCTTCAGTGAGCATGGCTGCTGACAATATTTCTCATTTCAAAAATATAGAGAATATGATGCGTGCAAGCAAGGTCGAGTCTGGCCCCAACCGGAGTTCCAGCGCCGCGACCTGATGACAAGAATGGGGAATGACACGTGACCGCGAGGCCTGAAACCGATTCCAGCGTTCTTCCCGAAGGCTTGCTCTATGTCGATGGCGTTCTTCGCCGCGGGGAACACGGCCGCAGCTACGACAACATCGGTCCGTGGACCAGCAAGCCTGTAGGGATCGGCGCCAATGCGTCGCAACGCGATGTTGAAGAGGTCATCGCCGCTGCCCGGCGTGCATTCGAGGGTCTGACTCAAACTCCGTGCAAATTTGACATTTCCGCGCTGTGCCCGGCCCACTCCACCGGGGTGCAGCAAGGAGTGAACGTCGATGGCCTCGAAAGCATCGGACTTTAGCCTGCGGCTACCGGGTCTGATCTTGGAAAGCCGAACTGTGATCGACGGGATTGTCGAGATGTCGGGCCGATTGGCGGCGGTAGGAGCAAACTGCCCGGACTGCGCGATGCCATCGACGTCCCTTCACAGTCGATACGACCGCACGCTGTCGGATCTGCCGGTCAGGGGCAGCACCGTCAGGCTGCGGCTGTCGGTTCGACGGTTTCGTTGTCTGCACACGCCTTGCCTAAGGCGCACATTCAGCGAGCCGCTGGCTCCGCCGGTTGGCCGCCGATATGGCCGCAGGGTAGAGCGTTGCGACGCGCTGGTGCGTGCGGTGGCGGTGGCTTTGGGAGGCAGACCGGGTTCGCGGATGATGGCGCGTCTGTCGGCGCCTTGGTCGCGCGACACGATGCTCCGAGTTGTACGACGCAGCGACCCTGCCACCGTACCGCCGCCACCTGCGCGGGTGGTGGGCATCGACGACTTCGCCTGACGCCTCGGCCACAGCTACGGGAACATCGTGGTCGAGCTCGAGCGCCGCGAGGTCATCGATTTGCTGCCCGATCGCCAGCGCGACACTGTGGTCGCCTGGCTGCGACAGAACCCGCAAGTCGAAATCATCTGCCGCGACCGCGGTCCGGGTTATGGTGCGGCCGCCAACGAGGCTGCGCCGCAGGCGCAGCAGGTGGCTGACCGCTGGCACTTGGTCGAGAACGCCTCGGCAGCATTTCTGGCCGCGGTACGCTCGGAAATGCCATGCTTGCGGCGCGCACTTGCGCCGACGGGGCCGGTCGATCCGGCGACCCTGACCCGTGCCGAGCGCATTCAGTGGGATGGCTACCAATTGCGCGAGGCCCTCAACCGCCAGATTTTCGATCTGGCCGGACAAGGGGTGCCGATCAGGGTCATGGCGCGCACGACCGGAGTGTCGCGCAAGACCATACGCAAGGTCCTGCGCGGCCAGCGTCACGACACCTTCCGCATGCGCCAGAGTTCACTTGATGCCTGGTCGCTGACACTCGAGGCGGAATGGAATGCAGGCTGCCGGGTCGGCGCTCAATTGTGGCGGCGACTGAAGGAAGCCGGGTTTGGCGGTTCGTTGCGCGTGGTCAGCGAGTGGGCGACCCGCCGGCGTCGCGACGAGAAACTTGGCCACACAGGCGGTGCGGGGCTGAGTGCACGGACCATCGCGCGCAGCATGAGCATCGCGCCCTTCGGCACGCCGGTGGTGCCGCCGGTGTACTGGATCACGGCAATGTCCGCGGGCGTGACATCGACCGATTGCGTCGCCCCCTGCTCGCTAGCGGCCTGTGCATCGTCACGTGCAGCGCGACATTGCCGATCCGGGCATGGTCGCCCCGCTTGAACAGGGTGAAGCCCAGCGCCTTGCCCAGCGGCAGCATGGCCGACATTTCGCACACCACGATCGTTTCGATACCGGTCCTGCGCGCGACCGCCTCGACCTTGCCATGCACCGCGCAAGGTCGGGAACGGCCATCATGCGCGCGCCTGAATCGCGGATTAGGTGCTTGATTTCGCGTTCGGTGTAGAGCGGATTGAAACTGACCACGGTCGCGCCGGCATGCAGCGCAGCGAAATAAAGCAAGATGAAATAGGGGCAATTGGGCCGGCAGATGCCGAAACGATCGCCGCGGCGCAGCCCTCGATCCTGCATCCACGCGCTGCCCGGTCGACCAGCGTGCCCAGCTCGCCATAGGTCCAGGTCTTGCCGAAGAAGTCGATCGCGTCCGGCCCGGGTGCGCCCCGGTCGCCCGATCCAGCAGCTCCGTCAGCAGACGCCGTGTCGGCAGGGGCTGGGAAGACAGGGAGTGGGAAGACGGGGAGGGGGACGAAAGGTGCGGCGCGGCTTCCGCGCGCTATGAAACTGACGTGGCCATGACATTCTCCAAGTTGCGTCGCGACGGTCAGCGCCCGGCGCCACTACCCGGCGGGGGCGCATCGACTGGTCGGGGCGGTTGATCGCTCGGTGGGGCTTCAACCCGCTTGAGGCGGTAGGGCGGCAAAGGCGCAGATCGTGGCCCGGGGCACGAGCGGCGGCCGGCCGCAGGCCAGGTTAACCCCCACCAGTGACGGGCAGGTTGGCTGTGCCATAGGACGTGGGTGGTTCGATCTTCTCGCCGATCTGGAGCAGGTAGATCAGGTAGTCGATGCACTCCTCGATCTGGGCATCCTGGCCCTGGACAAGTTCCGCGATCGCCAGCCCGCGGAACGCAGCGATGGACACCCTGACCAGGATCGGAAGGTTGTACGGCGGCTTGAGCCCCAGTTCAGTGTAGAGGTCGGCGAAATCGGCGATGGCCCGCTGGTCGATTGTCTTCTCGGTCTCGCGCAGCTTGGCGCTCAATTCCTGATCGGACCTCGCAGCGAGCAGGATCTCGTCGACGGCGATCGCCGGCTCGCGGCGCATGCCGGCGAGGACATAGCGCGGCGCCTCGGCGAGATAGGCCCTTGTCCCGAGGCGCTGCTTGATATCCTCGATCAGCTGGCGTTCCTCGTGATAGACGGCATCACGCACCGCGATCATCAGGTCCGCGTAGGTCGCGAAGTGGTAGAAGATATTGCCACGGCTGACCCCGGCCTCCTTGGCGATCAAAGCCGTGGACGTGCCGCTGTAGCCAAACCGGTAGAGGCACCGGATCGTCGCATCGATGATCCGCTTGCGCGAGTCGGCGCTCCGATCCTCCTGACGGCGGCGAAGCTTGGGCTCGGGCGGCGAAACGGTCTCCATCAACATAGCTATATGGGCTTCCTTCCGGTTTTACGACGGACTCTTCTGACCGTTCTGTGCGGGCTGTTGGACGCCTTGCCGCGAGCGGCGCGCCGCATCGTGGTTTCCGCCTCGACCTGCATAGCGACTTGCCCCCTCTCTCGCCAAACAAACTTACTGACTTGACAGTTTGTAAATGCCGATCCTATTTCTGTGGCAGCTCGGGACATAGATCCAGCGGGAGAGGATAACATGAGACTTGGTTCCATTTTGATCGGTTGCAGCCTGCTGGCTCTGGCGGTTCCGGCGCACGCCCAATCCGCTGGCGCGGCCGGCGGCGAACCGTCGGGCGCGGATGGCGCGGTTGCGGAGATGAACGCGGGCGAGATTATCGTGACCGCCAATCGCCGTGCCGAACGCCTGCAGAAGGTGCCCATCGCGGTGACCGTGGTCGATGGCGGACAACTGGTCCGTCAGAACGTCAACTCGGTCGAGAACCTCACGCGCTCGGCGCCCGCGCTCGATATCGCCGGGCCTACGGGCTACGGTGCGCTGAGCATCCGCGGCGTGGGCGGCATCTCGCTGGCGCAGAGCTCGGAAGGCAGCGTCGGGGTCGTCATCGACAACGTCGCCCTCGCCAACACCTCGATCGATCCGCCGCTCCTGTTCGACATCGCGCGGATCGAGGTGCTCGAAGGGCCGCAAAGCACGCTGTTCGGGCGCAATTCGTCCGCCGGTGTCATCAACGTCGTCACGGCCGCGCCCGACCCGAGCCGTTTCGCGCTCATCGCGCATACCGATGTGGGTACGCTCGACAACTACATCGGGCGGGTGGCGGTCAACGTGCCGGTCAGCGACAATGCCGCCCTGCGGGTAGCCGCCGGTTTCAACCAGGACCCCAAGGTTCAGCACAACCTCGCCGACGATTCGTGGCAGAAGCGGCAGAGCGATGCCGTGCGCGGCCGTTTCCTGTGGAAGGCCACTGACCGGCTGACCGTGAACCTGTCGAGCGACTACACGCACAACCACTACAATGGCGGCGTGCAGTGGGCCGTGTACCAGTCGTCGCCCACCAGCCTGCTGACGGCGCGACTCGCGGGTTGCGGCGTCGTCGTCGGCCCCGCCAACACGGATGGCTGCGCGGGCACGAACCGCAGCGACCACAAGGTTTTCGGTGCGTCCGGCCAGATCGATTTGGAACTCGGTGACCTCACGCTGACCTCGGTCAGTGCGATCCGCCGCCGCACCATCAACGAACTGGTCGACATCGACAGCACCACGGCCAACCGTTACACGCAGCCGCAGACCGGTTCGCAGCGCAACCTCAGCCAGGAACTGCGCCTCTCGACGCCCAACGGCGGTTTCATCGAAGGTGTGGCCGGGCTCTACTATTCGAACCAGCGACTGACCAACTCGGTGACCCAGGTCGGCAACATCTTGGCCGATCTGCCGCTGATCGGGGCATGCCCGCTGCCTAGCCCGGCGCTGTGCGCGCTGCCGTTCGGGCAGGTCCGCGACACCGCCGTTCAGACCGAAGGCTATGCCGCCTTCGGTCAAGCGACGCTCAATCTGTCGCCCCGTTTCAGGGTCGTGCTGGGTCTCCGGCTGGGTCACGAAAGCGTTCAGGCGCAGACCGCGGCGACCACGCTGGCGCCCGGCGCCGTTGGCCAGATCACGCCGCTGCCCGCGATCAACGCGAAGGCCACCGACACCTATTTCGGTTACCGCGCCGGCTTGCAGTACGACCTGACCCCGCACCTGATGGTGTTCGCTACGATCACCCGCGGCTACAAGGGCCCGGCCGTCAACGATCAGGCTGCTGGCGTCAGCGGCAGCCAGCTGATCGTTCGGCCGGAGATCCCCACGTCCATGGAGGGTGGCTTCAAGTCCTCTCTCATGGATGGCAACATCGCCTTCAATGCGACCGGGTTCTACACGCGCATCAAGGATTTTCAGGCGAACTTCGTCGACACCTCGACGGCGGTCAATCTGCTCGTCTTCGGCAACGCCCCGACGTATCGGACCTGGGGCGCGACCGCCAACCTGTTCGGCCGCCCGGTCACCGGTTTGACCCTGAACCTGGGCGCGACGTTCCTCGTGCGTCGGTATGGGGCCGGCTATTTTGCGCAGAACGCGGCCGGCCAGATCGTCGACGTCAGTCGCTTCCGGCCCGGCGGCGCGCTCAAGCTGACTGGCAGCGCCGAGTACACGGTGCCGCTCAGCGCGGGGCTCAACGGCTTCGTGCAGACCGACGTGGTCAGGACCCCGCGCCAGTACTCCAACGCCGCCGGCGACGCAGTGCTTTCTGTGGACGATTGGGTTGCAGTCGGCGGGCGGATCGGCGTGAAGACGTCGAACAACAGGTTCGGCGTGTCCGTTTTTGTCCGCAACCTGTTCGACACGTTCCGGTCGGGTGCGCGCTTCTCGACGCCGGTATCCGCGCAGCAGCTTGATCCGGCCTCTTTCGCTCAGTTCGCCGGCGCCGAATCGCGCCGGGTGGTGGGGCTGTCGCTGGACGCCAGCTTCTGATCCTGGTGCCGGCCCGCGATCTCCGGGCGAGGGGCTGGCACACGGCGGGTGCAAGTGTCGGCAGGGGGGCCAAACACCTGTTCACGCCGCCATCGTTCGGGTCGAGCGAGGCGTGATAGGTAGCGGGCCTGACTGTGGAAGCGGTCAGGCCCGCCCTTTCCGGATTGCGCTGCGGCCCGCGTGTTACCGACCGCGTAGGATTCTGGATCTAATGAGGCCGCTCCACATGATTTGCCAGCGACCGTTTATCGCTCTCCGGAAAGGGCTATGATGTCGGTCGAGAATATCCAGCCCAGTGCGATCAACCTGCGCACCGATCGGCGCTGCGCGCCGTGCGGTCTGGACAATCCGGCCCCTGCCTTTTCGTGGCGGCTCGCCTCCGGGTCGGTCCAGACCGCGTATCAGCTGCGCGTGCTGCATGGTGCGGGGCAAGACGAAGCCCGCCCGCTCTGGACCGGCGCGATCGTGCCGTCGGGCGATATGCTCGATATCCCTTACGCGGGACCACCGCTGGACAGCCTGACCAGCTACGCGTGGCAGGTCCGGCTCTGGAACGGTGACATGGCCGGCCCCTGGAGCAAACCCGCCTCATTCGAAACCGGGGTGCTCGATCCGGCGCTCTGGTCCGCGGCCTGGATCGGCGGGGACATCCCCGACCGCGCCGCGCTTTACCTGCGCGGTTCGCTCGATCTGCGTCGCGACGTCGTGCGCGCCCGGGCCTGCGTGAGCGCGCTGGGGTGGTACCGCTTCTTCGTGAACGGCCACGACCTGACCGGGTCGGCGCAGGTGCCCCGGTGGACCCATAGCGACCACATCCTCGAATATCAGGTCTATGACCTTACTGCCGAGCTGCGGTCCGGACGGAACCTGCTCGCCATGGCCGTCGGCGATGGGCGCTATCGGGGCCACAGCGGCATCGCTGACAAGCGCCAGACCTTCGGTGACCGGCTGGCAGGGTTCGCCCAGGTGTTCATTGAGTTTACCGATGGCAGTGTGCAGACCTTCGGGACCGGTCCTGACTGGCACGCTGGCTCTGGCCGCATCATCCGGTCCGATCCGAAGCGCGGCGAGCTGGTCGACCTGCGCTTACCGGAGTCAGACTGGCTGTCTGACCCCCGGCCTCCCGAACGCTTTGGGCCAGCCACCATCCTCACCCCGCCGACCCGACAGATGGTGGCTGAGGAGGTCGAGCGGGTCGACGCCTATCGCAGCTTGCCCGCGACCCGGGTGTGGCGCTCACCCAAGGGCAAGCTGCTCGTCGACTTCGGGCAGAACCTTGCCGGGGTTGTCCGGATGCGCCTGTCGCAGCCAGAGGGGACCAGGCTCACGCTGACGTTCAGCGAGGTCGTCGGCCGCGATGGCGAGCTCGATACGGGGTATCTGTTCGGCGACATGGCCCGCCATCCCCCTCAGCGTGACGAGGTGATCAGCGCCGGGCGGACCGAGTGGTGGCAACCCTGGTTCACCATCCACGGGTTCCGCTTCCTCGAGGTGGATGGCACTGGCGATTACTTGGACCCTGCCGACTTCGAGGCAATCGTGCTGACCACGGTGCTGGATTACAACGGCACCTTCGAATGCTCGGACGATCGCATCAACCAGCTGGTGCGCAACGTCCGCTGGAGCATGATCTCCAACTTCGTCGATACGCCGACCGATTGTCCGACGCGCGAACGCTCGGGCTGGACCGGGGACATCCAGGTGTTCGCTCAGACGGCGGCATACCTTGCCGATATCCAGCCATACCTCCGGCGGTACCTGCGCAACCTGGCGCTCGAGCAGCACGAGAACGGCGCGATCCCGCCCTATATCCCGGGGGACGTCACCCGTCACTCCGGTGCCGCCCCGCGGTGGATGCGACAGACGGTCGATTCCGCGGGTTGGGGAGATGCCAGCGTCTTGCTGCCGAGTGTGCTCTACCGGCACTTCGGTGATCGTCAGGTTCTCGACCGGCAGTATGACAGCATGCGACGCTGGGTTGATCATCTGGCCGCACTGGCGCGCCGGTGGCCCGGTCGAGGGCGGCTTTTCCCGCGCCGTCTGGGCGGGCTCGAGCGCTACATCGTCGATAGCGGTTTCCACTGGGGCGAATGGCTGCGTCCCGGCGAAAGCATGCCGCTGACCTATGTGAAGCACAGTCTGCGTGCGCCGGCGTCGGTTGCCACTGCTTATCTGGCGCACTCCTCGCGGCAGCTTGCCGAGATCGCCGGCACCCTCGGGCATAACGCCGACGCCGCCCGCTATGCCGAGCTTTCGGCCAACGTGGTGCGGGCCTGGCATGCAGCCTTCGTCCGCCGCAGCGGGGCCCGGATCGGGCATGATCGGCAGGACGACTATGTACGCGCGCTGGCCTTCGACCTGCTGCCCGAGAACGAACGACCCGCGGCGCTGCACCGGCTGGTCGAGCTCATCGAGGCGGCCGATTGTCACCTCGGCACAGGGTTCCTGAGTACGCCCCTGCTGCTTCCTGTGCTGGCGCGGTTCGGCTGCCCGGACGTGGCGTTCCGCCTGCTCCTGCAGGACAGCGATCCGTCGTGGCTGGGTCAGGTAAGGCGGGGGGCGACCACCACGTGGGAGAGCTGGGAAGGCTATACCAGCAAGGGCGATGCCCGCTACAGCCACAACCATTACGCGTTCGGAGCGGTGGTGGCCTGGCTGTTCGAAGGGGTTGCCGGGATCGGACCGCTCGAGCCGGGTTACCGGCATATTCGCTTCGCACCGACGATTGGCGGAGGTCTGACCCATGCGGGCGCCGAGATCGTGACGCCTTACGGACCGGCGTCGAGCTTTTGGCGGGTGGATGGTGACATGGTCGAGCTGGCGGTCACCGTTCCGCCGGGATGCACGGGCAAGGTCGTGCTGGACCGGGGCGAGCAGCACAGTGTCCGCGCGGGCCGCAGCACATTCCGCTGGCAACGTCCCGATCCGGACGGCACGTCCATGTCGGCAGTACCGGTGGCGAGGGTGACATGAGCGGAGTGATGGAATTGGCCGGCAAGGTCGCCGTGGTGACAGGCGCTGCAAGTGGGATCGGGCGCGCCATCGCGAGCGCGCTAGCGGCGCGGGGCTGCCATCTCGGCCTGGCCGACCTGAACGAGGCCGGGCTGGCCGAAACGGCCGCCTCGCTGGGTTCCGGGGTGCGGATCAGCCTGCACCGGCTCGATGTTGCCGACCGCGATGCGGTCGCGGCGTTTCCGGCGATCGTGACAGCGACGCACGGTCAGGTCGACATCCTGGTCAACAACGCCGGCGTCGCGCTGGGCGGTCGGTTCGAACAGGTCAGCGAAGCCGATTTCGACTGGCTGATTGGGATCAACTTCCATGGTGTGGTTGCCGTGACGCGGGCTTTTCTGCCGCACCTGCAGCAGCGCTCCGAAGCGCAGATCGTGAACCTGTCGAACATTTTCGGGATCATCGCTCCACCGGGGCAGGCGGCCTATGCGGCATCGAAGTTCGCCGTGCGCGGCTTTTCCGAAGCGCTGCGCAACGAGCTGGCGATGACCGACTCTCCCGTCGGGGTCACCGTGGTGCATCCGGGTGGGATCAAGACCGCGATCGCGAACAATGCGCGGGTCCCGGCACATGTCGACCCGGAGGAAGAGCGCCGGCAGCGCACCCATTTCGCCGCGGTGCTCAAGATGCCGCCGCAGCAGGCGGGCGAGATCATCGTCCGCGGACTCGCCGCGCGGCGCCCCCGGGTGCTGGCCGGGACCGATGCGAAGATCGTGGCACTGATCGAACGCCTTATGCCGGTCCGTTACTGGCAACTGCTTACCCGTTTGGGCCTGGCATGAGTGCCGCGGCAATCCTCACCGGGGCGCTCGGGTCGGTCGCTGCGCTGGCGGGCGGTCTTGTTCTGATCTCGTTCTTGCTTGGCCGGCAGGCCGAGCGGCGCGTTCCGCCGCTGGGTGGTTTTCTGGAACTGCCCGATGCTCGGCTTCACTACCTCACGATGGGCGCGGGCGCGCCGGTCGTGCTGGTGCATGGTCTGACCGGCCAGCTTCGCGACTTCACCTATGCGTTGGCCGGAAAGCTCGCGCAGGACCATCAGGTGTTCCTGTTCGACCGGCCCGGATCGGGCCATTCCACCTGGCGCCGCGGCGGGGACCGGGGACTGGCGGCCCATGCTGGCATGTTGCACGCGTTCATCGCGGGCATGGATCTCCGCAAGCCTATGATCGTCGGCCATTCGTTGGGCGGGGCCGTGGCCCTGAAATGTGCAATCGACCACCCGGACATCGCCTCGGGCCTCGCCCTGATCTGCCCGCTGACCCAGCCGATCGGCGACGCACCGCCGATGTTCGCGCCGCTGTTGATCGAGTCCGATCTCAAGCGCTGGCTCCTCTCGGTCACGCTCGCCGTTCCGGTCGGAAAGCTCAAGCGGGCCGAGATCGCGAGGATGCTGTTCTCTCCCGATCCGGTTCCAACCGATTACGCGACGCGCGGCGGCGCCATGCTCAAAGACCGCGCGAGCGTGTTCCGGACCGCGTCGCGCGAGGTGCTGGCAGTCCAGGCCGAAATGCAGGACATCGCCGATCGCCTGACGGAGGTGCACATACCGGTCTCGATCCTGTACGGCCGGGAAGATGCGGTGCTCGATCCCGTGCTCCACGGTCAGCTCACCGCCGGAAAACTCCCGAAGGCCGATCTGAGTATGATCGACGGCGGACACATGATCCCTGCGACCCGACCGGATGCGGTCGCCGCGTGGATCAGGCGTGCGAGTGCATCCCGTCAGGAGCAGAGCGGCGCGGCATGATTAGCGTTCACCATCCAACGGAGCCTGCGGCCATGACGACCGACTTCCCTGCGGCGGACCTCGCGCACGAGGCAGCACCGGTGCCAACGCCCACGATAACAGTGTGGGAGGGGGAAAGCCTGTTTTCCCGCCTCATCCGGACGGTGATCCTGCCGCTGATAGGGTCAAAGCAGGTCTTGCGGGATGTCGACCGGCATGCGCGCCAACTGGCGAGGACCCGTCTCAAGGGTGAAACGCCCCCGCCGGCGCGGGTCTCACGGCGGTACAAGATCACCGAGAAGACTTTTGCCGGGGCCAAGGCCCTGTTCGTCGAGCCGAAACGCGGAACGGCAAAGCGCACCATCATCTACATCCATGGCGGCGCCTACGTTGCCCACTTGATGTACCACCAGTGGCATCTGGTAGAGGGACTGGCCTCGTGGAATGACGCCCGCGTCATCGTCCCGCACTATCCGCTGGCTCCGGAGCACGATTGGCGGCCGGCCTTCGCCATGATGATGGCGCTGTACGAGAGTGTGCTGTCCGAGGTTGGTGCGGACCAGATTACCTTAACCGGAGATTCGGCCGGCGGCGGTTTTGCCCTGAGCTTCGCCCAGCTTCTGCGGGACGAGGGCCAACCACTCCCGGCAAAGCTGGTACTGTTCTCGCCCTGGCTGGACCTGCGCGAGGACAACCCGGCACAGGCGGCGCTCGACTGCGACGATCCGATGCTTGCCCGCCCGGTCCTGGTGTGGAGTGCGCAGAAGTGGGCCGGCGAGACTCCACTCGACGATCCGCGGATCAGCCCGGTTCTGGGAGACATCCGCGGCCTCCCGCCCACGCTGGTGTTCAGCGGGACTGCGGATCTGCTCCATTCGGATTCGCTGGACCTGATTGCCAGGGCACAGCGGGCGAATTGTGCGATGCGGTTGGTGATCGGGGAGCGCATGACCCATGCCTGGTCGGTCCTCACCACGCGCGAAGCCAAGCGGCTCCATGCCGAAACCGCGGCCTTCCTGCGCTAATCCGATCCGGCGCTGGTGCCGCAGGTGGGCCGCCGAAGCCAGGCGGGCCTGCAGAACCGCGCAGGATTACGAGGCAATCGTGTCGGGAAAGAAGCGTGCAAGGACGTCACGGGCCAACCGTGCCGGGCGCAAGGTGGTCGCATCGACGCAGCACCAGCTGGACTTCACCTCCGCGAGCACTTCCTCACCGCGGCGCAGGATGGTCTCGTAGAACGCCCGCGCGCCCTGAACCTTTTCGAGCAGGACGGTCGCCATGACCTCGTCACCGAGAAACGTGGGCCGGCGATAAGTGATCTCGTGCTTTAGCGCGACCCAGAGATGTGCAGCCACCGCCTCAGCAGGAGCCAGGCTGCGCCAGTGGTCGATCACCGCGTCCTGCACCCACTTGAGGTAGGAGGCGTTGTTCACGTGCCCCATGAAGTCAATATCGGCCGGATCGACCGGAATCTGGACGAGGAAGGGTGCCGGCTTGTTCACATGAGTGTCAGTAGCTGAACTCGCCGGGTTCACCCACGATTTTCTTGATACGGCCATCATCTTTCCTCCGCGCTTGCCGCCGTGATTCTGCTGTCGGGCCGGGTCAGCACGCCCCTCAGGAAGATGCTCAAGGCTTCATCGACCATGCGTTCGATGTCCTCGCCCTCGAATTGCGAATGCTGGCCAAGCATCAGCGACTTTAGGGGGTCGAGGATCACCATGGCGGCGAGCATCCGTGCCGCCCTGTCCGGGCAGGCGACAGCGATGTAACCCGCATCCGCTTGCCGCCCCAGCCACGCGATCAGGGGCTGGGTCGCAGCAGCCTCAACGCTCTCGGCGTAGGCTTTGGCAAGCTCGGGAAAGCGGTGCGCTTCGGCCGTCACCAGCTTGTCGGCCTGGGTGCCGCGCGGAGATAGCGACAGCTTGGCATAGGCCGTCAGAAACGCGCGCAGCGGGCCGGCGATGTCACCGTCTTGCACGTCGCCAAGATGGCGCGTCAGGCGCTCGAGGGCGATGGCATTGCTGACCACCGCCGAGAACAGGTCAGCCTTGGAGGCCACCAGCTTGTAGATCGTCTTTTTCGAGATGCCGGCCTGCCGGGCGATCTCGCCCATGTTCGCCCCGCCATAGCCATTGCGCAGGAAGGCCCCTTCGGCAGCCGCGAGCAGGCGCGCATGCGTGGTTGTCTGATCCATCCCTCAGACTTGTCGTGACTCGACGGGATAGGCAACCCGGTGGGGAGGCGCTAGGCCATCGTTTTCGTGTTCGGCCAAGGTGCTCGCAGCGAGCTCGCTCGAGGTAGCCACTAGCGGGCCTGACGGGCAAACACCGACGAAGCGATCATGGTCGAGTACGCCCGTCGCCGGCCAAGGCGATGGCCGAGGCGATCTCGGTATCCCGGAAGCCGATGCGTTCGAGAATCCGCCGAAACAAGCCTGGCGCCTTGGCGGGCAAGGTGTTCTGGCGCGGGATGACGATCAGGTCCTGTCGGTGCCTGATGCCGTTGACGATGCCAGCGACGACATCGTCGAGCGGCACCATTTTCCAGAGCCCGCCGCTGTTGCCGCCCCAGATCTTCACCCCTGCCGGATCAGCCAGGACCTCGTCCATCATGGCGGTCGCGAAAAAGGTCGGATGCACGGTGCCAACCCCGACGCCCAGACGCCGGACTTCGAGGCGGATGCTGTCGCACATGGCCCAGACACCGGCCTTGCTCCCGGTGTAGTGGGCCTGGAGCGGGGAATGGACGAACGCCGCCATCGAAGAGATCGCCATCAGATAGCCACGGCGCTGCTGGACGTGCGGAAGACCGGCCTTGAAGGTACGCCACACGCCATTGAGGTTGATGTCGATGACGCGGTCAAACGCCTCCGGGGCCAGCTTTTCCATCGGCGAGGCGATGGCAATTCCGGCATTCGCGATCACGATATCGATCCCCCCGAAATGGGCGGCCGCGGCATCGATGGCCTGCTGCACGGTCGCCCAGGAGCGCACATCGACGTGGCTTCCCCAGACGTCGCCGCCGCCGTCCAGGCTGAGAACCTGTTTCGCGACGGCATCGGGGTCGAGATCGAGCAAGGCCAGTCTCGCGCCACGGGCGCGCAGCTCGGTCGCGAGAGCCCGGCCGAGACCACCGGTCGATCCCGTGAGGGCCACGACGCGGCCCGCCAGTTTATACGGCATTTCGTCGTCCTCGTTCATCGGTCCAGGCTCACAGGTGGAGTGCCAGCCGGCTCAATTCGGTGTCGCTGATCCCTGAGGCGCGTCGGCGAGCTTCATCTCCGGCCGAACGACCGACGACCGTTTCATCATCTTCACATCGCCGCCGTAGCTGAAGGTCATCATCCAGGGATAACCGTTGCCCTGCCTGGGAAGGCTGTCGATCGAGCGCTGGACGTATCCGGCACCGAAATCGAGCAGGGGTTTGAGCTCCATGCCGCCACTGGGCCGCTCGGGGACGCAGACGGCCTTGCCGAGGCGGTCCATCTCGCCGAGCAGCTGGCAGAAATACTCGCACAGCAGGCTGACCTTCAGCGTCCAGGAGTTGGTGGTGTAGCCGATGCACAGCGCGAAGTTGGGGATCCCGTCCAGCAGCATGCCGCGGTAAATCGCGTGCTCGGACCAGACGATCTTCCTCTCGTCGACCGCGTAGGCGATCCCGCCTGCCATCTTGATGTTCAGGCCGGTCGCGGTGACGATGATGTCGGCCGGGACGATTTCTCCCGACTGCATCTCGATCCCGTTCTCGACGAACCGCTTGATGTGTCCGGTGACGATGGAGGCCTTGCCGCTCGACAGGCTCTTGTAGAGATCGCCGTCCGGCACGGCGCAAAGCCGCTGCTGCCAGGGATCGTACGGCGGGTTGAAATGCTCGTCGATCGCGAAGTCCTTGGGCAGATTGGCCGCGTTCATCCGGCGGATGAGCTTGCGCATCAGCTTTGGGTACCGCTGGCACAAGACCCAGAACAGGTGGCGCTGAACGATGTTCTTGGTCCGCATCAGGCGGTGCGTCAGGTTCCTGGAAGGGAGCAGGCGCGCGAGGGTCAGCAGACCATCGCGCTCGGGCAGGGGCATGACGTAGGATGGCGTGCGCTGCACCTGGACGACGTGCGCCGCCGTCGCGGCCAGCGCCGGGACCAGCGTTACCGCCGTTGCGCCCGAACCGATAACCGCGATTCGCTTGCCCTCGTAGTCGAGGTCTTCCGGCCAGTGCTGGGGGTGGATGATCGGGCCTGAGAAAGTCTCTTCTTCCGGGAAGTCAGGTCGATAGCCCTGATCATAGTCATAGTAACCGGTCGCCGAGAAAATCCAGCGTCCCTGCCACGTTTCCTCTTCGCCGGTGTCGGTTCGCGTCGCCGTGACCGTCCAGAGGCCTGTCGCGCTGCGCCATTGGCAAGCGAACACCTTGCGGCCGAAGCGGATCTGCTGCCGGATTCCATATTCGTCGGCCGTCTCGGCGATATAGTCCTTGATCTCTCGGGCACCAGCGATCGCCTTGTCGCTGTTCCACGGCTTGAAGTCGTAGCTGAAGGTGTAGAGATCGGAGTCCGAGCGGATGCCAGGATAGCGGAACAGGTCCCAGGTTCCGCCGAGATCATCGCGGCCCTCCAGAATGCACCACGTCTTCTTCGGCTGTTTCCGGCGCAGGTAGGCCGCGCAGCCGATGCCGGAGATGCCCGCGCCGATAATGATAACGTCGTACACTTTCGACTCAAGATCTTGCTCGTTCTTCATCTCTCAGGCCGCCTCATTTCGATGTGCGGATCGAAGCAGGCTGCAGGTTTGCCTCTGCGTCGATGCATGTTCATTCGGGCCGACATAAATCGTCACGTCGGGTGGTTCTATGTCGATGTGTGGGGCGAGCGTCACCCTCTCCGTAGCGCCGCCGCAAGACGGCCAATGGTTATAAAACAACACTTTAATGTGCAGAGGCCAGGCGCCCTTGAGGCGCACTGACTGCCGCTTGGGCTTTCCCCTGCAACAGCCTGATATCACCAGACTCGGATTGGAAACCCGTGGGTTTCCTAACAGCGATGGGCATGCCTTGTCGAGGAGGAAAATTGAGCCGAACGCATTACCGCGAGAGCCAGTACCGTGATCGCAAGGCCCAACTGCGCAGTGTCGTGGGCCTTGGCGCAGGGATCGTCTGATGCGGGCCAAGAAGTGTTTAGCTGGAT
This sequence comes from Novosphingobium piscinae, assembly GCF_014230355.1. Lineage (GTDB taxonomy): Bacteria > Pseudomonadota > Alphaproteobacteria > Sphingomonadales > Sphingomonadaceae > Novosphingobium > Novosphingobium piscinae. The sequence goes on along the minus strand of NZ_JACLAX010000001.1, from coordinate 443,327 downwards.
ACGGCTTCTAGAGCGGTTTCCACACGTTCTGAATCGATTGGGATTCCCTTTGCGGGCTCGTCGTGATTCAGGCTTCCTGTTGGTGGCAGGAGGCCAGCATGGATGGCTCGGACGCTTTCACAGGATCTTCGGGACAGGGTTGTCGCAGCGATCGATAGCGGGCTGAGCTGCCGGGCGGCGGCGGCCCGTGACGTGCTCCCCTGATTGTTACCGGTCAGAGGTAGAGTCTCGCTCCTTCATGATCCGACACCATTCTCTGGACCACCCCGGGTTAGAGTTTCCCGGCCAGGGTCACGGTGACGGGCTGGGTGCGTCACCGGGATTCATCAGCGTGATCGGGGGCTTGTTGCCGATGGCACCGTGCGGCCGATCCTCGTTGTAGTATCTGCGCCACTCCTCCAACTTTTCGCGGGCATCTGCAAGCGTCAGGAACCAGTGGGTGTTCAGGCACTCGGCCCGGAAGCGCCCGTTGAAGGCTTCGATGTAAGCATTGTCCGTAGGCTTGCCGGGCCGGGAGAAGTCCAGAGTCACACCGTTGGTGTAGGCCCACAGGTCCAAGTCCCGGCTGATGAACTCAAGGCCCTGGTCGACCCGGATCGTCCTTGGATAGCCGACGACGGCACAGGTCGCCTCGAGGGTCTGCACGACATCTTCCCCGCGGTAGCTGAACCGTGGATCGAGCACCGGGGAGAACCGGGAGAACGTATCCACCACCGTCAGAACGCGGATCTTGCGACCCGTTGCCAGCTGGGCATGGACAAAGTCCATGGCCCAAACATCATTGACGCGGAAGGCCGCGCAGCGGTCTTCCCTCAACTTCGCCTTCACCCTGCGCTTGGGCGTCTTGTTGCGGAGTTGCAGACCCAACTCGTTGTAAATCCTGTGGGTTCGCTTCATGTTGATCTCCCAGCCTTCGCGGCGAAGAAGAACGTGGACGCGGCGATACCCATAGCGGACGCGGGTCTCGCAGATCTCGCGGATGCGGGCTTCGATGCCGGCCTGCTCGCGGCGACGGGATTTGTAGTGGTACGTCGAGGTGTCCATCTCGAGAACCCGGCAAGCCCGGCGGATCGACACGCCCCAGTCACTGCGAAACCCGTTCACCAGCTCGCGTTTGCGAGCAGGCCTCACAACTTTAGCTGCGCTGGCCTTCGGCTCGGCGGATGACGTGCTGCAGCATCTCCTTGTCCAGGGAGAGGTCGGCAACAAGCTTGCGCAGCTTCGAATTCTCGTCCTCGAGTTGCTTCAGGCGGCGCATGTCAGGCGGCAGCATGCCGTCGTACTTCTTCTTCCAGTTGAAGTACGTCGCCTGGCTGATGCCGGCCTTGCGGCAGATGTCCGCAACGGGAACGCCGTCCGCCCCCTGCTTCAGAATGAACGCCTTCTGGGCGTCAGAAAACTTCGATGCCTTCACCGTCCTTCGCTCCTCCCAGCCAGGGAGATTACGGTAAGAAAACTGCCACTTAAAGTGATCCGGTTTGCCCGGATCAGCTCAACTCCACCTCACGGCGATCCAGTGTTCAGGTTCTAGAGCACTGGTCCGGGTCCAGCGGGCTGATAGCTCCAGTGGGCCGCAAGCCATAGTCGGGACGGCCGGTCCATACCAGCAGCGGCAAGTAGGACATGCGCCAGGGCCAGGCCAGCACAGCATTGGCGACAACCGTGAATGCCGCGAAGGCGTAGTCGATCAGGCCCTGGTCGAGAACGAGATTCCAGAACACGATAACGGCGTTGAGTGGGGTGATGGCAATCACCGTCAGCGGCATCGCCCGGTTGGCGAGGATGAGCAACCCGGTTACCACCTCGATGGCCTTGACCCAGTCGAATAGGCCGCTGGCCAGCATCGCGCGGGTGAAGGCGATGGCTTCGGGCGTTGAGCCCATCGGCTGCAGCCAGGGCCACAGGAAATGCCACAGGCCCGAAAATAGGTACCATCCTCCGAAAGCGATGCGACATGTGCCGTAGACTATCCTCATTCAACACCTCTCGAGAACTGGGTGTATTATTCAATATAGAGAAAATCATAATTCTTATATAATATTTAAAATAATCGTAGATAAGAAATGTATTATTATTCATAGAAATAAATGTTGAGATACTTATTATCCTAAATATATATTGATCAGATCTGATCTGATGAGGACTTTGTGATGCAGCTTGGAGAATACCTGGCCTATGCACAGGCCTTCGGAGCGCGTGCCTACGACGACGTGCTCACGTACTGGGCACCCGCCTTTCGATGCGAGATCGGCGGGATCAACATGTTCTCCAATGGCGCAGAACTGAAGGCCTTCTACGGCTTCCTGCACGACCACATCACCGAAGAGATCCTGGTCGACCGCTATCTGGCGGACGACGCCAACGTTTTCATGGAGGCCCGCGTGCGGATTTCCGGTTTGAAGTCCCTCTCGGCTGACCGGATCCGCGAATCCGGCTTCAGCGGACTCTATCCGATCGAGGCGGGGCAGCGCTTCGACCTGCCGCAGCTGATCCACTACCACAGGCACGAGGGCAAATTTACCAAGGCGATCTGCCTGATGAACGGTGCGCCGATCGTGCTCTGACCACGACGCGCCGGCCGTGTTGGACAGGGCGGGAGGACGCGCGCGGCACGCCATCTAGCCCGGCCGGTCCAGATCCTGGGCGGCGGCGAGTGTGTTGGCCATCAGGCATGCGACGGTCATCGGCCCGACGCCGCCTGGTACCGGGGTATAGGCACGGGCGTGGGCGATCTCATCGCTGCACACGTCGCCAACGATGCGGGTGGTGCCGTCGGGCAGGGCGATCCGGTTGATCCCCACGTCGATCACCACGGCGCCCGGCTTGACCCAGTCGCCGCGGACCAGTCCGGCATGGCCGGCCGCGGCCACGACGATGTCGGCCTTGCGGACGATCCCGGGCAGGTCCTGCGTGGCGATGTGGGTCACGGTCACGGTGCATTCACGCTCGAGCAGTAGCAGCGCCATCGGCTTGCCGACGATGTTGGACTTGCCGATCACCACGGCATCGCGCCCGCGGAACTGGGTGATCACGCTGTCGAGCAGCATCATGCAGCCCAGCGGGGTGCAGGGCACCAGCCCCTGGCCCTTGCCGGTGGAGAGCCGCCCGACATTGACCGGATGGAACCCGTCGACGTCCTTGGCCGGGACGATCCGGTCGAGGATGGCGTTGGCGTCGATCTGCGCCGGCAGGGGGAGCTGCACGAGGATGCCGTGGGTGTCCGGATCGGCGTTGAGCCGGTCGATCAGGTCGCACAGCTCGGCCTGGCTGACGGCGCGGTCGAGCCGGTACTGCCGCGAGGTGATCCCGACCTTGGCGCAGGCGCGCAGCTTGCGACCGACGTAGATGCTGCTGGCCGGATCGTCCCCGACCAGGATCACGGCCAGGGCCGGGGCGTGCTGCCCCCGGGCCAGACGCTCGGCAATCCCGGTCCCAACCTGCGCCAGGAGCGCTTCGGCCATCTGCTTGCCGTCAATGATCCGTGCCATCGGCCTGGTCCTGCCCCCGCTCAGCCGGCCGTCCGGGCATCGCGCTCGGCGATCCACTGCACCGTCTTGGCCATGCCGCCGAACGGGTAGAAATGCAGCCGCACGCGGCCATGCTGCGGTCCGAGGCCGCGCTCGAAGGCGTCGACCAGCCGGTCCGGTCCGGCCGTGCCGAGCAGATTGGCGACGGAGATCCCGTACTTTTTCAGCACGGCGGTCGAGGCCCCGACCCCGCAGCGGGCGGCATAGGCCAGCAGGCGCTTGATTCCGGCCGGGCCGGGCACACCGATCCGGACCGGGCAAGCGATGCCGCGGGCGCGCAGCTGCTCGAGCCAGCCAAGGAAGGCATCGGGATCGAACCCGAACTGGGTGACGATCAGCGGTGCCATGCCGCGCCGTTCGATCTCGGCCACCTTGCGGCCGAGCACGTCCCAGCATTCGGCCGGGGTCATGTTGGGGTGGCCTTCGGGGTGGCCGCCGATGCCGATCGCCTGGATCCCGGCCTGTTCGAAGGCCCCCGTCGCCAGCAGGGCCATGGTATCGGCATAGGGACCCTCGGGTGCCGGCGGATCGCCGGCCACGATGAAGCAGCGCCGCACCCCGGCCTGCTCGACCACGGCCTTGAGGTAACCACCGAAATCATCCTGCGAGAGGATGCGCCGCGCCGAGAAGTGCGGCATCGGCTCGAAGCCCAGATCCCGCACCGCGACGGTCGCGGCGACCCGTGCGGCCATCGCCTCGCCCGGCAGATAGGTGATCGCGATCGGGGTGTCAGGAGCGATCAGCGGCGCCGCATCGCGCAGCGAGGGCTCGTCCTTGGCGGTCATCTCGAGCGAGTAGCCCTCGGTGATACGGACCGGGGGGCGATCCCAGTTGGGATGGATCAGCGGGTTTGCCATGCACAACGCTTTCGCCAGCCGCCACCGGACCGGCCGCGCTGGCCACCTGTTGGCGGGAACGGGGAAGGGACAGGACCGGGGCGGAGCGCGGTGGCGCCCCGCCCGACACCATCAGGCGTCAACGCGCGCGGTGCGCCAGCCTTCCTGGTAGGTTTCGCGGGCGACCCGGCTGTAGGGCACCGGGCTGACGATCGCGCGGACCGACAGCTGCTTGTGCGGTTCGACCGTGGTCTTGCGGGTCCCGCCGTTCTCCTCGCCCCAGACCACCCGGACCTCGCTGCCGAACGGCACCGACGGATCGATCGTGGCAAGGCTGAGCGCCTGGCGCTCGTTGAACGAATAGCCGGTGAACATCGAGAACCCGAGCGGCCGGCCATCGGCATCGGTGACGGCGTCGTAGTTCGAGCTGGCGTAGTTCGCCAGCGGCACGTCGAAGAACTTGTAGTTCTCGCCGTCCGGATCGAACAGGCTCGCCATGATCTTGGCCATGTCCTCGGGATGCCAGGCCAGCGTCACCTTCTTGCGCTGCTTGGCCGGGTCGAGCGCCTCGAGCGCCTCGCGGCCATGGAAGTCGTGGTCGAACTTGACGAAGTTGCCGTAACCCAGCTCCCACGGGTTCAGATAGTAGTCCTCGATGTTCTCGGAGACGAACGAACCGCCGATCGAGCCGGTCGCCTCGTAGCTGTCGGCCCCCAGCCACTCGCGGAAGGGCTTCAGCTTGTCGCCGGTGTAGATCGCCGGAAGCGGCGAGGGGATCCAGCCGGATTCGAGCGTGTTGGAGGGATAGGCGCGGCTGCCGCAGGGGATCAGGCCGAACTCCTTGCCGGCCTCGAGGATCGCGGCGCGGATCTCCTCCTGCTCCTCGTAAGGGCCCCAGATCTCCAGACCCGGCGCGCCCGACATGCCATGGCGCAGGGTGCGCACGGTCTTCCCAGCGATGTTCATCGTGCTCATGTTGAAGAACTTGAGCTGCTCCAGCGGGCCGCCGTGGAGCTTCTCGATCACGTTCCAGGCCTGCGGCCCCTGGATCTGGAAGCGCCACTCCTTGCGGGTCACCGGCTTGCCCATCGGTCGCATCGGCGAGCGATCGTCCAGCTCGATCTCGACGTCGTAGCCGCCGGTGGCGGCGTGGAAGCGCAGCCAGTTCGACGCCGGGGCGCGGCCGACGTAGGTGAAGCTTTCCTCTTCGGTCCAGAAGATGATGCCGTCGCCGATCACATGGCCGTAGGGCGTGGTCGGGACGTACTGCTTGGCCTTGTTCACGCTCCAGCCCTTGGGGCTGTTGATCATGGTATCCGTCAGCAGCCGCAGAGCGTCGCGGCCGCGGATGTAGAGGTTCACCATGTGGTGCGACTGGTCGAACAGGACGGCCGAATGCTGCCAGGCCCACTGCTCGCTGCGCCAGTTCGAGAACTCCGGCGCGACGACCGGATAGACATAGGCGCCAAGCTGCGAATTGCGCAGCATCGACACGATGTTCCCCTGCGTGGAGAGCAGCTGTTCAAGGGTGGTGGCAGGCATCAGACATTCTCCCAGGCTTTGCCATTGCGCAACAAAACTGTTGCGCAAGACATACGGTATTTTGTATGTAATGCAAACCAGTTTTTGAAAGCTGGATCAAGCCGGCCGCGGGACGGCGCTAGCGGGAGAGATGGACGTGAAGCAGGAATTCGTGCTGACCTTGTCGTGTGCCGACCGCCCCGGTCTGGTCGCGGCGGTGACCACCCGGCTCGCCGAGATCGGCGGCAACATCCGCGAATCCCAGCAGTTCAACGCCATTGAATCGGAACGTTTCTTCATGCGGATCGGCTTCGACTGCGCCGAGGCCACCCCGGCTGGCATCGCCGCGCGCTTCGCCGACCTGTCCGAGCGTTTCGGCCTCAGCCTGCGCGTGCGGGCCACTGCCGAGCGCCGCAAGGTGCTGATCCTGGTCAGCAAGTTCGACCACTGCCTGGGCGACCTGCTGTACCGCCAACGCATCGGCGAACTGCCCATCGAGGTGGTGGGGATCATCTGCAATCATCCGCGCGAGGCCCTGAACGTGTCGCTGATCGGCGAGTTGCCATTCCATCATCTGCCCATCACCAAGGACACCAAGCCGGAGCAGGAAGCGGCGATCCAGGCGATCGTCGAACAGTCCGGGGCCGAACTGGTCGTGTTGGCGCGCTACATGCAGATCCTCTCGGACGACATGGCCGCTTTCCTCACCGGGCGCTGCATCAACATCCACCATTCGTTCCTGCCCGGCTTCAAGGGCGCCAAGCCCTACCACCAGGCCCATGCCCGCGGGGTCAAGATGATCGGCGCCACCGCGCACTACGTCACCGCCGATCTCGACGAGGGCCCGATCATCCATCAGGACGTCGAGGCGATCAGCCATGCCGATTTGCCAGACGATCTCGTCGCCAAGGGCCGCGACATCGAGCGGCGCGTCCTGGCCAAGGCCGTGCAGCTGCACCTCGAAGACCGGGTCTTCGTCGACGGCAACAAGACCGTGGTGTTCAGCGCGTGACCATGGCCGGCAGCGATGTCTCGATCCGCCCGGCCGCGCTGGCCGTGGCGCTGCGGCAGACGATCGCGGTCAGCGACATTCGGGTTGAGGCCTTTATCGGCGTGCACGGCCACGAGCTCGACCGCCGACAGTCGCTGGTGATCGGCGCCACACTCGGCGTCGTGCCGCCGGACGGCGACACGATCGCCAGCACGATCGACTACAACCGCGTGGTCGAGCTGAGCCGGAGCCTGGCCGAGCAGGGCATCGGCCTGATCGAGACCTTCGCCCGGCGGCTCGGTGAGGAGCTGCTGGCCGAGCCCCGGGTGCTCCAGGTCGAGGTGGTCGTCGTCAAGCCGGGCGCGTTGCCCAACGGCACCGCCCGCGCAACCGCCAGCCTGGTGCGCGGATCGGCCATCGGCTGAGCTGCTGGCAAGGCTTGCATCGGCTGCAGAAAATTGTATGCAATACCTACTAAAAGGCAGGCGGCCCGACTCGACCGTTGCTGCTTCAGTACGAAAAGGGAGAAGCCATGAACGAGATGACCTCCGCCCGATTCTTGCAGCCCGCCTATTCGCCGGCTCTGCAGCAGTTTCTAGCGCGCAAGCCCCGGTTGTTCATCAACAACGAATGGGTCGAGTCCAGCCACGGGGCGCTGCTCGACGTTGAGGATCCGTCCTCCGGCAAGGTCATCGGGCAAATCGTAGACGCCTCGGATGCGGATGTTGACCGGGCGGTCGCAGCCGCGCGGCTAGCTTTTGACGATGGGCGCTGGTCGGGCCTTGCGCCGATGCAGCGTGAACGCGTGATGCATCGGCTGGCCGACCTGCTTGAGGCCCATGCTGACGAACTGTCCGAAATCGAGGCGGTCGACAACGGCAAGCCGAAGGGCATGGCCGCGGCGGTCGACGTGCCGGGAGCGATCAGCCAGCTGCGCTTCATGGCGGGCTGGGCCAGCAAAATCGGCGGCGAGACCACGGCGCCCTACACGATGCCGGGCGGCACCGTGTTCAGCTACACCCTGCGCGAACCGGTGGGTGTCTGTGCGCAGATCGTGCCATGGAACTTCCCGCTGCTGATGGCCTGCCTCAAGATTGCCCCGGCCCTGGCTGCGGGATGCACCATCATCCTCAAGCCTGCCGAGCAGACCTCGCTTACGGCCCTGCGCCTTGCCGACTTCGTGGCCGAGGCGGGCGTGCCCGCCGGGGTGCTGAACATCATCACCGGCAACGGGCACACCGCGGGTGACCGGCTCGTGCGGCACCCGGACGTGGACAAGGTGGCCTTCACCGGATCGACCGAGATTGGCAAGCTGATCAACCGCACCGCGACGGACACGCTCAAGCGCGTCACGCTGGAGCTGGGCGGAAAGTCGCCGGTGGTGATCATGCCCGATGTCGATGTGGCCGCGGCGTCGGCCGGCGCAGCGGGGGCGATCTTCTTCAATTCTGGGCAGGTCTGCGTGGCCGGCTCGCGCCTCTACGCCCATCGATCGATCTTCGACCGGGTGATCGAAGGGATTGCCGAGGCCTCAGCGTTCTGGGCGCCGCGGCCCTCGCTCGATCCTGATGGGCACACCGGCCCGCTGGTCTCGCAAGAGCAGTTCAACCGGGTGATGGGCTACATCGAAGCGGGCAAGCGCGATGGTGCCAGTGTGGCTGTGGGCGGTGATGCGCCGGCAGCGGACGGCTACTACGTGAACCCCACCGTGCTGGTGAACGTCAATCCCCAGATGAGCGTGGTGCGCGAGGAAATTTTCGGCCCGGTGGTCGTGGCCCAGCGCTTCGATGATCTGGACGAGGTTGCCAAGGCTGCGAATGATACCTGCTTCGGCCTTGGGGCCGGGGTCTGGACCAAGGATGTGGCGACACTCCATCGGCTGGCGAGCAAGATCAAATCCGGAACTGTCTGGGGCAACTGTCACGGGGTGATTGACACCGCATTGCCGTTCGGGGGTTACAAGGAATCCGGGATTGGGCGTGAACAGGGCCGTCAGGGGGTCGATGCTTATCTCGAAACCAAGACCGTCATCGTCCAGCTCTAACCGGTGTCATCCGGGGCGCGGCCTTGACCGCCGCGTCCCGGATCGCTTTTTCTCGACATTTGCGGCACGACCTGCGAAGCGCGGCGCAGGATGATCGCATGGCACCGATGAAGGAAACGCTGGTTCCGACCACGCCCCATGTCGAGGGCGATGACGACATCGGCGCCATCCGCGACATCGTGGGGTTCCACATCCGTCTGGCCCACGGTGCGGTCTACCGCCATTTCTGCGAGACCTTCGCCCATCTCGACCTGACGCAGAAGCAGGTTTCGGTGCTGTGGCTGGTGGACGACCACCCGGATATCGCCCAGACCGATCTGGCCCAGCGCATGCGGATGGACCGGGCGACGACCATGGCCATCGTCAACCGGCTGCAGGACCGGGGCTATCTGGTCCGCGGCAAGTCTCCGGTCGACGGACGCAAGCAGACGCTCAACCTGACCGAGCCGGGGCGGCAGGCCCTGATTGTTGCCAAGGCGGCCATTGCCGAACACGAGAAGTGGCTGAAGTCGCGGTTCACCGCCAAAGAGGTCAGAACCCTGATCGAGCTGTTGACGCGCATCCACGACTGAGCGCCGCAGCGGTCATGGCGTCAGGCCTGCGGCGCGTGCGAGCGGAGTGAGTCGGTCTGCCCCGAGCGTTGCCAACTGCGCCATCCGCGCGCTGTGTGCATCCAGTTCGGCAAGGTGGAACTGCGCCGCGGCCGCCATCGATGTCCCGGTATCGTCATCCCCGGCCAGCCGCTGAATCCGGGCGGCTACCCAGCCGTGTGCGCAGGCCGTGCACAGGTCAAGAAAGGCCGTGGCGCCGGCTTCGGCGTTTCGGGGATCGGACTCCCAATCCCGAAGGGCTCGCACGGTGCGCTCCAGCCGGTCAAGAGCCGCGGACAGTTCCGGACAATCAGCACTGTCCGCACGCGCCATGGCGAGGAAGGCGGTAATCCCCGAAGCGCGGTCTTTCCACAGCCGGCGATGAACCAGATCGATCGCCTGGATCCCTGTGGTGCCCTCGAACACCGGAAAGACCCGCGCATCGCGCAGATGCCGTTCCACCGGCCATTCGCTGGTGTAGCCGGCACCCCCCAACACCTGCAGGGCACCGCTCGCCACGTCGAACGCGGCCCAGGCGCCGCCGTCCTTGACCAGCGGCAGCAGGAACTGGACCAGCGCCAGCAGCTCTTCCCGTTCGGCCGGTTCTGCCGTTCGATCGGCGAGTTCCATCACAAGCGCGGTGATCAGGTTCAGTCCGCGGGCAAGTTCGACCCGGGCCATCATGGCCAGCAGCTGGCGCTGCACATCGGCGTGAGCCACCAGCGGCAGCGGCGGCTGATCCGGGCGGCCACCTTGACGCCGGTCCCGGGCATAGCCCCAGGCGGTGTCCAGTGCCGCGCTGGCCACGCCCGAACCCTGAGGGCCACAGGACAGGCGCATCAACAGCATCATCCGGAACATCTGTTGCAGCCCCCGGCCTTCGGGACCGATCAGCTGGGCTTCGGCCTCGGCGAAACCCAGCACGCAGGTTGGCGAGCCGTGGAGGCCGAGCTTTTCCTCGACCCGGTGTAGGCGGACCCCGTTGGGGCTGCCGTCCGTGTGGGTCGAGGGAACGAGGAACAGGCTGAGCCCTCGGGCGCCGGGCGCATCGAGGCTACGGGCCAGCATCAGGTGGCCGATACGGGACGCCAGATCATGGTCCCCGAACGAGATCCAGCACTTTTCGCCGGAGACCAGCCAGCGGTCGCCATCAGCCCGGGCGCGGGTGCGGATCCGCCCGACGTCTGAACCGGCATCGGGTTCGGAAATGCAGATTGTCGCCGCCCAGCTCCCGTCGAGCAGATGCGGGACCCATTGCTCGCGCAGGGCGGGGGCCGCGCACTCGAGCAAGAGGGTGGCCCCGGTGCGGCCTGGCGTAGCCAGCATGGTGAAGGCCGCGGAGCCGCGGTTGAACAGCTCTTCGCAGGCCGTGACAAACGGTAACGGCAGGCCCTGGCCATGGGGGGCTGGCGCCGCCATGCCCAGCCAACCCATCGCAGCGAAGGACTGCCAGGCCTCGCGGTAGGCGGCGCTGGTACGGACGCGCCCGCCCTCGACGGTCACCGCTCCGCGGTCCAGGTCCGGTGCCAACGGCTCCAGCACGTCCCTTGCGAACCGGGCCGCCTGGTCCAGCAGCATGTCGGCCAGGCCTGGCTCGACTAGCTCGGGCGCCAGTTGCGCTGCGCGGTCGCGCAACGGGAGGATCTCCAGATGCCGGCGCAGCGCGGCGGCCTGGCCCGCGTAGGAGGTGTCCATCACAGCAGCGCGAAGTAGCGGATCGTGTTGCCTGTCAGCTGGCGGGTACCGATACCGACCACCACGGTGCGCATCAACCAGTCGTAACGGCCCTCTTCCACTTCGAACGTCGGCGTGGTTCGCAGGTAGTAGTCCTCGAAAGGAACAGGCGGGCCGTTCTCGAACATCCACTTCTGGATCCGCGGGATCACATCAGGCGCACGTCCGGCCAGATAGCCGGTGTTGCGCATCAGGATCAGCGTGCCGTCCTCGGCCTCCAGCATGTAGCGCGCATCGAGGCCCAGCACCTGGTCCGGGCGGAACAGCGCCCAGTCCGCGCCGCTCTGCGGGACCACCCGGCCGTTGAGATGGGGACCGGTGATCGTCCCGGTATCGAGGTAGGTGGCGCCGCGACCGGCGCCCGAGGGCATGTTCGGGATCGACTGGATCGCCTTCCAGGTCAGGGCGATCTCGAACAGGAACTCGAAGCGGGGCTCATCGGGGCGGGAGGTTTCGGTGAAGTAGGGCAAGACGAGCCTCCGGTTGGCAGGATGTGATGGTTCGGACGGAGCTGGCGCGGGTCGGCGCGTCAGCCTTGGGCTGCCACGATGGCGCGTAGCGCCTCGGCGCGGGCCCCAAACAGCGCGCGCAGGCTGCGCGGAGCATGGCCGGTGAGGACCGCGAAGTCGTTCGAGGTCACATCGAAATGGCCGTCGCGGATGCCGACCTCGAAGCTGACCATGTCGTTCGAGTTCCATGGCACGCCGCCGACCACCAGATTGTCGACCGGCTCGCGCGGAATCCCCAGGGCGTCGAACATCGCGTAGAGCCCCGCCTCGTCGGTCAGTTCGAAGCGGACCGGGCGGCCGCTGAACTCGGCGATCATCGCCGTGATCTCGCGGTAGGAGAGCCGGTCCGGTCCGGTGATGTCATAGGCTCGGTTGGCATGGCCGTCGCTCAGAAGAACGGCCACTGCCGCGGCCGCGCAGTCCTCGCGCCAGATCACGGGGATGCGCCCGTCCCCCGCCACCGAGAGCAGGACGCCAGCCGTCGCGGCCTGGGGGGCGATCACGTCGGTCACGGCATCGGCGTACTGGGCATTGCGCAGCGCCGTCCAGGCCAGGCCGGAGGCCATCAGGAGCGCCTCGGTGCCGCGATGATCGACCACTGCTTCGGAGGGATGGTCCGGGTCGCCCGCGCCGAGGAACGAGGTATAGACGACATGGCCCACGCCGGCCGTCTGCGCCGCGGCGATCGCGGCGCCATGTTGGGGAACCCGGTACCCGACGCGGGTGCCGCTGATCAGCAGCAGGCGGTCTGCTCCGGCCATCGCGCTCGCCAGCCCGGCCGGATGGTCGAAGTCGGCCGCCCGCGTCGCACAGCCGCGCTCCGCATAGGCGGCGAGCTGGTCGGGCGTGCGCGAGAGCAGGATCAGGTCCTGCGGCGCCATGACCTCGAGCAGACGGTCCGCCACCATGCGGCCGAACTGGCCGGAGGCGCCGGTGATGGCAATCTTCATGGGCCTTGGTCCTTTCATGACGGTCAGCGCGGCGCGGCGGGCGCGTGACGGGCGTGCGGAACCCAGTGCCCGTGCACCTGCTCGCAGGTGGTGAACGGCATGAACACCCGCGCAACCGCGCCGCTGGCGATGGCGTCGGCCTCCAGAATCCACAGCTCCTGCGCGATGTGGCCTGCGGCGATGACCCGGTCCACCATCATCAGCAGCCAGCCACCGTGCGCCGGATCGGCCGACGGCACGTGGACCGGTTCGTTGAAGCCCAGACCGGGCCCCTCGGACAGGGTGTCTATCCGGCCATCCGGCTCGCCCGCGGCAAAGGAGACCCGCTGCAGGCAGTTGAACACCACCTCGCCCGGCCCGTTCGCCAGCATGGTGAGCTTGGTCGGGTCGACCGTCAGGTACCAGCCGCGCGCATAGGGGCGGCCCACGTCGGCCGCGGCGATGACCGGCATTTCGCAGAACGGCCCGATCGTCCGCGAGCTGATCCCGGCGCCGGGCTGGGACAGATCGATCGTCCAGCGGGTCAGCGCCCCTTCCACCGGCAGGTCGATCCCCGAGGGTTCCATCACGAAGGGGAAGAAGTTCGTGTTGAATAGGCACTGGTCGAGGTGGATCCGCGTCCCCTCGTTGAAGGCGTTCATCACGTGGAAGCTGTGCACCCCGCGCGGCCCCTCGATCCAGACCAGCTCGTCGGCCGTGCCGTGGCGCGGCATCACGCCGATCCAGCTGGGCTCGTCCTGATGGTGGATCCAGTGCGGACCGCCGGCCTTCATGCCTTCTAGGTCGGCGATGGTCGGATAGATCAGGAACAGCACATGCGTGGCGGTGATCGCGAAATCGTGCTGAAGCGCGGCATAGGGCGCATCGAACCAGACCTCGTGGGTGATCGTGCCATCGGGGGCGAACACGTAATAAGCGACCTTGCGGCTGGCCAGCCCATCCGCCTCGTAGCCGAACAGGAACAGCTCGCCCGTCTCGGGGTCGAACTTGGGGTGCGCCGTCAGTGCCTCGGCGCGGATCTGTCCTGCCGCATCCCAGCGGCCGATCGTCTCGAGCGTGTCGGGATCGATCTGGTAGGGCAGGCCGTCCTCCTTCGCCATGAACAGCCGCCCGGCGTGGAAATAGGGCGTGGTGTTGGCGACGGTGCGATCGATCCCGGCCACGCTTGGATCGTCGGTGAAGGGATTGCGATAGCTCCCGAACAGCGCTTTGCCCGCCGCGCGTTCGGCCTTGAAGCGTTCGGTGCGGACATAGCGGATCCCCGTGTCCACCCGGCCATCGCGGAACGCGATCATGCTGATCATGCCATCGCGCGACAGGATGTTGTCGTCGGCGAAGCGCGGCACATAGGCCGGATCGTGCACGGCGCGGTAGAAGGTGCCCGCGATCTCGGGCGGGATCGTGCCTTCCACGTAGAGATCGTGCGCGGTCGCCTCGATATGGGTCGGCCGGTTGAGGCCGCGGTAGTGGACCGTATCGGGGTAGCGGGGCGAGAGGCTCATGCCGGGTCTTCCAGGTGGTTCTCGACGTAGCGGTTGTACTCCGAGAAGTCGGTCGCCGTGCCCAGTTCGGCCAGGGCGTCGCGCCACTGCGCATGGGTGGCTTCGAGCAGCGGCAGATGCAGTCCCAGGTACCCGCGCATGCCATCGGCCAGCCCGACGTCCTTGGTCATCAGGGCCAGGGCGAAGCCCTGGGCATAGGTGCGGGGCAGGACATGGTTGCGGATCACGGTCTCGCCCACCGCGCTGCGGCCGGTCGAGTTGTTGATGACCTCGAGCAGGGTGGCCGGATCGAGGCCGAAGCGGGCGCCCAGCGCCAGCCCCTCGCAGGTCGCGGCAAGGGTGCAGGCGGCAATGGCCATGTTGATCGCTTTGGCGGCATGTCCCGCGCCGAGCGGACCGACCGGCACGATCCGTCCGCCGATCTGCCCGAGGATAGGCCCGAGCCGCGCGAGCAGGGTATCGTCGGTGCCGCCCACCATCAGCGTCAGCTTTCCCTCGCGGGCCAGCGGTACGCCGCCCGAAACCGGCGCGTCGACCAGGGTGATCCCACGCGCGGCCAGGTCGGCCCCCAGCGCGACCGTGCCGGCGGCCTCGGACGAGGAGCAGTCGATCACCACCGCACCGGACGGGAGCGCGAGCGCAGCCTCCCCGGTGCCAAGCAGCACCTCGCGCACGATGCCGCCGGTCGGCAGCATGGTGATAAGCACCTCGGCCTCCCGCGCCGCCTCGGCGGGTGTCCCGGCCCAGGCCGGGCCGAAGGCATCGGCCAGGCCCAGGTCGGCATCGTTCACCCGTACGGAGAAGCCGCCGGCGATCAGGCGTTCGGCCATTGGCCGGCCCATCATGCCGAGCCCGATGAAGGCGATCCTCATGCCGGCTGGCTCCCGGCCCCGGCCGCCGCCAGTTCCGCGAAGGCCGCCTCGGCGGCGCGCAGTGCGGTGAACGCGGCCGGGACGCCGCAATAGATCATCGCGTGCAGTACCAGCGCGCGGATTTCCTCGAAGGTCAGGCCATTGGTCAGCCCGGCCTTGACGTGCATCTTGATCTCCAGCTCCTTGCCCTGCGCGATCAGCATCGACAGCGTGGCCAGGCTGCGCTCGCGCCGGCCCAGTTCCGGGTCGCCCCAGGTCTCGCCGAAGCAGTAGCGCGTCATCAGGTCGTGGAACGGCCGGGTGAAGTCGGTTGCCGTGTTCCACGCGACCTCGGCCAGCTCGGGCCCGAACATCTCGCGGCGCACCTGCATGCCTTTGTCGAACATCGTTTCCATGTCTGTCTCCGTCGGACGGGGTGGGGGCACGGCGCTCACAGGATGATCGCCTTGGTTTCGGTGAAGGACAGCAAGCCGGCCTCGCCGCCCTCGCGGCCGACCCCGGAATGCTTGAAGCCGCCGAACGGTAGCGAGGGATCGAAGTGGAAGCCGTTGTGCGCCATGGTTCCGGTGCGGACCTGCCGGGCGATGCGGTAGGCGTGTGCCGGATCGGCGCAGAACACCGCGCCGTAGAGCCCGAAGTCGCTGTCGTTGGCGATGCGCACGGCCTCGGCCTCGTCGGCGGCGCGCAGGATCGCGAGGACCGGGCCGAACACTTCCTCGCGCGCGATGCGCATGGCGGGGGTGACATCGACGAACAGCGTCGGATCGAAGTACCAGCCCTTCGTCATGTGCGCGCTCGGGCTGCCGCCGAGGACCAGCCGCGCGCCCTCGGCCCGGGCGATCGCGACATAGTCGGCCACCCGGTCGCGCTGGCGCCGCATCGCCAGCGGGCCCATCCCCGCGGCGGGATCGTCGGGGTGGCCGACAGTGATGCGCGACAGTTCCGCCCGCACCGCCTCGCACAGCCGGTCGTGCACCGCGCCGACCGCGATGACCCGGCTGAGCGTGGCACAGACCTGGCCGGCTGACATGGTGATGACCTGGGCCAGCACGGCGGCCGCGGCGGGGATGTCGGCATCTTCGAGCACGATCGCGGCGGACTTGCCGCCGAGTTCAAGCGTGCAGCGCGCGAAGCGTTCGGCGCAGGCCATGCCGATGATCCGTCCGGCCGCGACGCTGCCGGTGAAGCTTACCTTGTCGATCGCCGGGTGCCGGACCAGCGCGTCGGACGCGGCGCGATCGGCGCAGACTAGGTTGAGCACGCCATCCGGGAGTCCCGCCGCGGCGGCCGCCTCGGCCAAGATGTAGGCCTCGATCGGGGTTTCCGGGGCGGGCTTCATGACCACGGTACAGCCGGCCACCAGCGCCGGTGCCACCTTGCCCGCCATGATCCCGAACGGATTGTTCCAGGGCGCGATCGCCGCGACGACGCCAGCGGGTTCGCGCACGACATGGGCCTGGCCCTGCCCGCCGAAGCGGGGCGCGGGCTGGTCCCAGGCGAAGGTCCGGGCCAGCCCGGCGTAATAGTCGAACCAGAACCGGCCACCGCCGACGACCATCGGTGCCACGCTGGCCAGCGCCCCGATCTGGTCGATCCAGGCGCGCGCCAGCTCGGGCAGGCGCGCGGCGAGGTGCTCGCCGATCCGCGCGACATGCTCGGCGCGTTCGAGCGGGCTCAGCCCGCTCCACGCCCCGTCGTCGAAGGCCCGGCGTGCCGCCCGGGCGGCGCGGTCGATGTCGGCCACCCCGGCTTCGGCGACCACCGCGAACACGTCTTCCGAGTGGGCGCTGACCACCTCCAGCCGCCCGCCGGCGGCCGGCTGCACCCAGGCGCCGTCGATGTAGAGGCGATCGGGATGGGCCAATCGCGGGGTCACGGGGGCAGGGGCCGGCATGGTTTTCTCCGGAAGGGCCCGCCCCGGCCGCGGGCCGGGGGGGGGGAGACGACGGGACAGGCGGATCAGAAGTTGCGGCGCACCGTGACCGACCACTCGCGCGGCCGTCCGACCGCGCCGCTCGCCACCCCATAGGTCGCGTTGAAGCTGGTCCCGTTGTAGTAGAACCGGTTGGTCAGGTTGGTGACCCCGAGCGCGACCGACCACTGCTTCTGCGGATCCTGGTAGGTCAGGCGGGCGTTCAGCAGGCCGCGCCCGGCAACCAGATCGAGCGGGGTGTTGACGGCATTGTAGTAGAAGCTCGACTGGTAGGCCCAGTCCAGCCGCGGGGTGAGCGTTCCGCCGCCGCCGAGCCTGGCGTCATAAGCGATCGAGGCCGAGGCCTGCCACTCGCTGGTGAAGGGCGCCACCATGGTCCGGGTGATCCCGGTGTTGGCATTGACCGAGGTGTAGCCAAAATCGAGATAGCCGACCGAGCCCTCGATGGTCAGGCCATCGACCGGCCGCAGCGTACCCTCGAGTTCCACGCCCTTGACGTGGGCATTGCCGGCATTGGCGATAGCAGCGCAGGGGAAGGGGTTGGCCAGCGCCGGACAGACCTGCAGCGAAAGCTGCATATTGTTGTATTCGTTGTAGAACAGCGCACCGTTCAGGCGCAGGACGCGATCGAACAGGTCGGACTTGAAGCCCACTTCATAGGTTCGCAGCGTTTCCGGCGCGAAGGACACGACCTGGCTGGCGAAGTAGGGCCGGGGATTGATGCCGCCGCCCTTGAACCCGGTGGAGACCTGGGCGTAGGTCATCAGCGCGTCGTTCCAGCGGTACTGTGCGCCAAGGCGATAGTCGAAGCGGTCGCCCGTGAAGGTCGAACTGGCGCCGTCGAGGCCGAGCAGCAGGATATTGGTCGGGAACCGCGCCGGGGTGATCGCCGTGCCGTCGGCATTGCGCCGGCCGAAGGTGTAGGTCTTGTCGTCCCGGGTGTAGCGCAGCCCGCCAATCAGGTTGAGGCGGTCGGTGGCGTGCACCTCGACATGGGCGAAGGCCGACTTGCTGACGTTCTTGACCGGGTCGTTGTTGAGGAAGTCAAACGCGACGTCGGGGATCTGGGCGCGTCCGGTCAGCAGGTCGCGGGCGTCATAGTAGAACCCGCCCAGCGTGAAATCGACCAGGGTCCCGATCCGGCCCGACAGGCGCAGCTCCTGGGTGAACTGGCGGTGACTGTAGCCGAACTCCTGCAGGAGGATTGCCAGGGGCGATCCGTCGAGATCAATGCCGCTGGTGCCCTTGGCCGAGCGGTACGAGCTGATCGACTTGAGGCTCAGGTTCTCGCCGAGCTGGTAGTCGATGGTGCCCGACACGCCCCAGCTCTGCACGTGGCTGATCGGCCGGGTCGAGAACCCCCCTGGAGCCTGCTGCAGGTTGGGGAACAGCGTGAACGGCGCGACCGGCGGGAAGCCCGAGGTGTAGTTCCCGCCGCTCTGGTAGTTGGCATAGGAGGTGTAGCAGGTCCTGCAGGTCAGGAACCGGCTGTCGAAGGGAATGCCCCCGGCCGCATTGCCGGCCACGTAGCTGCGCGTCCTGGGATTGTCGGCGAAGACCAGCTTGGTCGCGACCTGTTCCGAGCGGTCGTCAGCGAAATCGGCGATCACGTTGATCTCGAGCGGCGATCCGGCCGGGGCAATGCGCAGCGCCGCACGCAGGGCCTTGACGTCGATTCCGCCCTCGGTGCCGAGCTTGCAGTCGTTGCTGCCGCCGGTGCGGGGGATCCCCCCGGTCGGATTGACGCAGCCATAGTCGAGCAGGGTCATGTAGCCGTCGGTATGCTTCGAGACGCCCGAGAGGCGCAGGTAGATGCCGTCCTGGATGGTGAAGCCCGCGCTGGCGCGCAGATCCACCCGGTTGAACCGGCCGTAGGTGCCCTCGACGAAGCCGCCACCGTTCTCATCGGGCTTGGCCGAGAACAGCTTGATCGCGCCGCCCAGCGAGTTCTTGCCGGCGAGGGTGCCCTGCGGACCGCGCAGGACCTCGACCCGGTCGAGGTCGGTCAGGTCCATCACTGCGCCATAGGTGGTGCCGTAGTAGACATCGTCGATGTAGATCCCCACGCCCGGTTCGAGCGCGAAGCTCGAATCCGACTGGCCGATGCCGCGGATGAAGGCGGCCACGGCGCTGCCGTTGAGTCCGGTGGCCGGCTGGAGGTTGACGTTCGGCGCGGTCCGGCCAACGTCGGTGATGGTGGTCTGCCCGCGTGCCGCCAGGGTCTCCCCTTTGATCGCCGAAATCGCCAGCGGGGCATTCTGCAGCGACTGGCTGCGGAACTGGGCGGTGACGATGATTTCGTCGATCGCCTCCGGCTGGCTGTCATCGGATGCAGCCGGCGCCTGGGCTGGCGTTTGGGCCTGGGCCTGGGCGCAGCCGGGCAGGGCACACAGCGCGGTCGTGAGCGTCAGGCTCCAGCGGATCGACTTGCTCCAAGACATGATCATGACATTCTCCCCTTGCCTTTGTTTTACGAAAAAATATAAATTACAATGCCTTATTGATTTCTTCCGACCTGCTTGAGGATAAGGTCGGCGGCCTTTTCGCCGATCATCATGGCGGTGGCGTTGGTGTTGCCGATCGGCAGGCGCGGCATCACCGAGGCGTCGGCCACCCACAGTCCGTCGATCCCGCGCAGCCGCAGTTCGGGATCGACCACGGCGCCATCGTCAGACCCCATCCGGCAGGTGCCGACCGGGTGATAGAGCGGTACGGAGGCCCGGCGGACGTGCTCACGCAGGGCCGCGCCGGTCACCTCGGCGCCCGGCCGCAGTTCGACCTCGATCGAATCCGCGATCGGCGGGCGGGCGAGGATGTCGCGGGCGATCTCGATGCCGCGGGCGATGCGTTCGACATCGCGATCGGTGCCTAGCAGGCGATGGGCCACGACCGGAGGGTCCTCGGGCCGGTTCGAGCGCAGGCTGACGCGGCCGCGCCCTTCGGGACGGGCCAGGCAGACCGTGATCGTGATCGACGGTCGCTTGAGCAGGACGGCGCGTCCGTCCGGGCCGAACTCGAAGGCGAAGGCGGTCATCGAAATCTGCACGTCGGGGATCGGTTCGCCAGGCGCGGTCCGGGCAAAGGCCTGGGCGTGGCACATCGACGAGGTCAGCACCCCGCGCCGGTGGAGCAGAAAGTCGAGACCCTGGCCCAGCGCGGCAAGCCCGCGGGTGTCGCTGTTGATGCTGCGCACCGTGGTGCCGAGGACCACGTGCGTCCCGGCATGGTCCTGCAGGTTGGCCCCCACTTCCGGCCGATCGACCAGACACTCGACGCCATGCTCGTGCAGATGGGCGGCGGGGCCGATGCCGGAGAGCATCAGCAGGCGCGGGGTGTTGAGCGACCCGGTGCTCAACACGATCCCAAGCCGGGCCCGCAAGGTGCGTTCGGTCCCGTCCTGCCGGACGACGATTCCGGTCGCGCGGCCTTGCTCGATCAGCACCCGCTCCACCCGGATTCCGGTCAGCACCCGTAGGTTGGCGCCGTCCAGTCGCCCGCGAAGATAGCCCCGCGCCGCGCTGGCACGCAGCCCGCCGGCCTGGTTGGCCTGGGCATAGTCGGTGCCTTCACCCGGGTTCTCGCCGTTGTGATCGGGGTTGCGCGGGATCCCCGCCGCCTGGGCGGCCGCGATGAACTGATCGATGATCGGGTAGGAGACGAGATTGTCGGACACGCCGATCGGACCGCTGTCCCCGCGCCAGGCGTCGCCCCCGCGGCTGTTGGTCTCGAGCCGCCGGAAGTAGGGCAGGACCTCGTCGAAGGACCAGCCGGTCGCGCCCATCCGGGCCCAGTTGTCATAGTCCTGACGATGGCCGCGCACGTAGATCATGCCATTGATCGCGCTGCCGCCGCCGAGCCGATGCGCCGCCGGCCAGTAGTCGCTCCGGCCGCCGATCGTCTCGTCGGGCTCGGTCATGATGCCCCGGTCATAGGCCGGGTTGTTGACCACCGCGACGGTCAGGGCGGGGACCATGCAGCGCAGGTCGAGGTCGGATTCGCCGGCTTCGACCAGCAGGGTGCGCAGCCCGCCTTCCGCCAGCCGCGCCGCCAGTGCGCAGCCGGCCGATCCGCCTCCGGCGACGATGATGTCGGGGGTGCCCAAGCTCATGGCCGGGCCTCCGGCGCGCCGGGGATGTGGTACGGCCTCATCAGCCCTGCTCCGAGGTCACCAGCCCGGCGGGTGCGGGGCGCGGGCGATCGAGCGCCGGTTGCGGCAGCACGGTTTTCCCAGTCTGTCCGGCCGGCAAGGCGGCGGCGTGAGCCATGTCATCATCCTCTCGTGGCCCTTGCTCGGTTCTTTGTGTGCAACACGTACGAACTGGCGGGGCCGATCGAGCGATTGTGTAGGATGGGACAAGCCGCCAAAGAATTGCGATTCATCCGACAAGGTGTTAGGATAATCCCTAACACCAGAGTGCGACCGGTTGCACCGCCAGAGGATCTGCGAGCCGATGAGTGCACACATCACGCTGCGCCAGCTTGAGGTCTTTTTGGCCGTCGTGCGCCATGGCAGCTTCCGCCGCGCCTCGGGTCATCTCGGGATGTCGCCGGTGTCGGTCAGCGAACATGTCCGCATGCTGGAGGCGCGGCTGCGGACCGACCTGTTCGAGCGCCAGCAGGGCGGCTGCCCGGCGCTGACCCCATCGGGTCAGATCGCGGCCGAGCGCGCGCGCGAGATCCTGAAGTCGGTCGAACTGCTGGAGCAGGAGCTGGCGCCGCCCGGGCGGCAGCGGCCCTGGCGGATCGGCATCATTCCGTTCGTCTCGCGCCATCTCGTCGGTCCGGTCTCGGACCTGCGCAAACGCTTTCCCGAACGGGACATCGTGGTGGAATCGTCGGATGTCGGCCTGGCCGAGCTGGTGGCGGACGGTCTGCTCGATCTGGCAGTGCTGTGCATGGACGATGCCGCTACCGGCATCGCCGCGCCGGGCTTGGAGCAGCAGGTCATCATCGATGAGCCGCTGTCGATCTTCATCGCGGAATCGCACCCGCTGGCCCAGCGCAAGCGGCTGACTCCGGCCGATCTGCTGCCAGTGCCGATCATGAAGCTGTCACCCGGCCATCCGCTGCGGGCCATGGTGGACCGGATGCTGGCCCGCTGCGGGCTGGGCGGGCTGCGGTGCTGTCTCGAGACCGACAACTACCTGGAGATCCTCGGCGAGGTTTCCGCCGGTCACGGCATGGCCTGCATGTTCACCGAGACCGGCCTGCATGACGCGATCACTCACCGCCTGGTACCGCTCGACCTCGATTTCCTGATCCCGTCCCCCGAGGTGATCCTGCTGACCCGCGCCGATCTCGATCAGGATCCGCGGTTGCGGATCGCGGCCGAGTATCTGGCCAATCAGTACCGGGTAAAGGCGACCACGACCCGTCGGCAGGCTTGGCAGATGCTCGGCACCAACAATTGACGTCGATCACGCCGACTTTGCGCCGCAGGGCTGAACACTGGTTCCTGGCGCTTGCGGATGCCCGCGAAGAGTTGAGGGATGACGCAGCTGCTACAACGAAGATCGGCCGCACGGTGCCATCGGCAACAAACCCCCGATCACGCTGATGAATCCCGGTGACGCACCCAGCCCGTCACCGTGACCCTGGCCGGGAAGCTCTAACCCGGGGTGGTCCAGAGAATGGTGTCGGATCATCCTCCTTGGATCGCCGTTCCAATGGCCGACACGGCAGCCCAACCAGACCATTCGCGCTGCGGCCAGCTGGCTAACGCAAACTCGCCGACCGGGCAGGGACCGTCGATGTCCCGCCCGCGGCACGATAAAGCGCAATCCGGCGGCGCTGCACGTCGGCATCGCCAACCAGGGCAAGCTCCCGCGAGGTCAGGCTGGCTCGCCTGGCCTTGATCACATCCAGAAAGCCGATCAAGCCCTGCCGGTATCGGGCCTCGGCCAGATCCGCGCTGTCACGGTCCAGGGCCGCTTGCCGGTTCAGGGCGGAGGCGCTCCTGGCGGCAGCGGCAAGACTTCCCAATGCGGCCTCGGTCTCGCCCAGCGCCACGAACACCGTCTTGCGGTAAGTGGCAAAGGCTTCGGCACCGGCGGCTTCCCGCTGGCGCAGACGGGCCCCGATCCGCCCGAAGTCGAGCAAGGGAGCCGACAGGCTGGCGCCCACCGAGCCGATGACGGCCTGCTCTGTGAACAGGTCGCCAAGCGCCAGGGCGATCAGGCCAAGCCCGGCGGTGAGGTCGAAACGCGGATAGCGCTCAGCGGCGATGGCCGCGATCTCGGCATCGGCGGCGGCCAGGCGCCGCTCGGCTGCACGGACATCGGGCCGTTCCAACAATGCCGCTGTCGATATCGCGAGCGGTTGAGCGAGCGGCGGCGCGAAGGCGGCATCGCGGTCGTCCTTTGCCAGGTCCGCAAGCACCGTCGTGGCTGGCAGACCGGTCAGGGTTACGAGGCGGCCGAGCACGCCCGCTCGCTCCGCGGCGAGCCCGGCAAGCCGGCTGCGCACATGTTCCTCAAGCGCAAGGG
Source organism: Novosphingobium piscinae (assembly GCF_014230355.1). Taxonomy (GTDB): domain Bacteria; phylum Pseudomonadota; class Alphaproteobacteria; order Sphingomonadales; family Sphingomonadaceae; genus Novosphingobium; species Novosphingobium piscinae. The sequence continues at coordinate 419,833 of NZ_JACLAX010000001.1, read as the reverse complement.
CGGGAACAAGGTCGGCCTCCGCGGCCAACCCGGCGTGCGCCCGCTGGCGGGTCAAGGCCGAGAATGACGCCGCCTCCGCGAGGTCGTCCGTCAGCAGCGCGCTGCGCCGGTCGATCGTTCGCAGATCGGTCACCGCGCTGGCCAGATCGGTGATCAGCGCCAGGCGAACCGCCGCGGCATCGGCATTGGCCGCATCGAGCCGCGCGGCACTGGCGCGGCGTGCCACGCGCAGCCGACCGAACAGATCCGGATCCCAGCGCGCATCGACCGACGTGCTGAACCGCCCCTGGGTGGGATCGATCCGGATCGACCCCGGCAGACCGCCAAACTGTGCAGCGCTGATCCGCTGCTGTGCCGCCTGGCCACTTGCGTCCACCTGAGGCAGGAGCGCAGCCCCGGCTTCCCGTAGACCCGCGCGGGCAGCGTCGATCCGCGCGGCCGCGACGGCCAGATCGGGCGCTTCGGCCAGAGCGCGGGCCAGCAGCGCGCGAAAGCCCTGGTCGTGGTCCGGCAGAAGCGCGGCGATCGCCGTCGTGGCCGCTCGGGTCGAGCCGGCTGGCTGCAAGGCGAAGCGGTCGGGTAGCACGACGCTGGCTGCCTCGGGCGGCCGGATCGCCGGCGCGCAGCCGGTTGTGAACGCGACGAGGAGCAGGGCGGGGGCGCAGCTTCGCCGCCTCATCGTGCGGCTCCGCTGACCGGAACCTGGCTTGCTCGGGCAGGGACGAAGGCATCCACCTGCTGGCCAACGAACAGACCATGGCCGTGCTCCGGGAGGGCATAGACCAGCTGGAGCACGCGGATATCGACCCGCTCGCCCGCAGCATTGGTGAGCGATCGCTTGGGTACCACCAGGGGTTCCGCGCGGACGAACCGGGCAGTGATCCGCCGGGATGGCGCCCCCCGCGCGTAGATGGTGGCCGGTTGGCCGATCGCGGTGCGGCCGATCTCGGTCTCGTCGATGTCGACCCGCACGTGCAATGGCCGGGTCTCGCCAAGCGTCATCAGCGCGTCCGCCGCCGTGCCACCGCCCGGCGCAGGAGCATACTGCCCCGCCCTGGTCCGCACCTGCAGCACCTCCGCCGCACGGGGCGCGCGCACCGTCAGACGGGCCAGACCGGTCTGCGCTGTCGCCAGCTGGGCGCGGGCCTCCGCCACCTCGGCCCGGGCCACGGCGAGCCGGGCGGCGGCCTCGCGCACCGCACCCTCACGATCGATCACGTCCTGGCGGGCCAAGACCCGGGGATCTCCGGCCTCGCGGTAGAGCGCCAGCCTTTCCCGCGCCGTCGCCGCCACACTCGTGGCCACCGCGGCGGTCCGCTCTAGCCGCGCCAGGCGCGCGGCCGCCTCGGCCACGGCGGCCCTGGCATCGCGGCTATCGACGGTGAACAGCGGCTGTCCGGCGACAACCCGATCGCCCACCGCAACATGGACCCGCTCCACCACGCCAGGCACGGCTGGACTGATCGCGATCAGCTCGCTGGCTGGCTCGACCAGCCCGGCCCCTGCCACGCTGCCGTTGCGCTGGTCGACCGGGGCCTGCGGCGGCCGCTCTGTCACGGGGCCGGCCTCGCGATCGGGCTGGGTCTCGGCGATGATCGCGGCGGAGGAGACGATACAAGCGATCGCCAGGGCTGGCAGGACCTGGCGGGAGATGCTGAGTTTGGCCATGGTTCAGTGATCCTTGGGCATATGCTTGCCATCGTGGGTGATGCGGCCGTCCTCCATCGCGAGGATCCGGTCAGCGAGATCGAAGATGCGGTTATCGTGCGTGACCACGATGACCGCGCGATCGGCGGCCAGCGCCACGTCGCGCAGCAGGTCCATCACCCGCCGGCCGGAGCCGGCATCGAGCGCGGCGGTCGGCTCGTCGCAGACCACCAGGCGGGGGGCGTGGATCAGCGCACGACCGATAGCGACCCGCTGCTGCTGCCCGCCGGAGAGCTGGCGCGGCAGCTTGTCGCATTGGGTCCCGATGTTGAGCCGGTGAAGCAGCTCACGGGCCTGCGCCACCGCGACTTCGCGCGGGGTTCCGGCTGCGATCAGCGGGACCGCGGCGTTCTCCGCCGCGGTGAGCGAAGGGATGAGGTTGTACTGCTGGAAAATGAACCCGATCGTCGCAAGGCGGAAGCGCACCAGATCGCGGTCACTCAGCGTGTAGAGATCGGTGCCGAAGACCTCGACCGCCCCGGCGCTGGGGAACAGGATTCCAGCCATGATCGAGATCAGGGTGGTCTTGCCCGATCCGGATTCCCCTACCAGGTAAGTCAGCTCACCGGCGCGGACTGACACGTCAATGCCGTGCAGCACCCGCAGCCGCTCCTCCCCGAACGCGAAGTCCTTGGTGACGCCCGAGACCCGGACAGCAAGCTGCGGGCTCATCGGAACACCTCCGCGGGTTCGGTCCGGAGCACCTGCCGCAGCGCGATGAGGCCGGTTAGCAGGATCATGCAGGCGACCATGACCGCGGCGATCAGCGGGATCTGCCAGGGGGTATAGAAGCCCTTGAAGGCGTCAGAATAGATCCGGCCCAGCTCGAGAAAGCCGATCGCCAGGGCCAGGCCGAGCCCATAGCCGATCAAGGCGACCAGCGCGGACTGCGCGGCGACCATCTGGCGGATCGTCCCGTTGGTCACGCCAATCGCCTTGAGCGCGCCGAACTGGCGGATGTTGTCCCGGATGAACAGGCTGAAGGTCAGCCCGACAATGGCGATCCCCACAATCACCCCGAGCGCGACGGTAATGCCGAAGTTGATCGGAATTCCGGTGTTGTCGATGATGTAGTCGATCCCGTCCTGCGCAAAATCCCCGGCCACGCGCGCCCGCAGCCCCGTCGCCGCGGTGATCTGCCGGGCCACCGCGAAGGGGTTCGCGCCTGCCTGGGCCTGCACGAGGATGAACGAGAGGCGGTTGCGCGAACCGGGCAGGAACTCCAGCGCGTTGGCATACCGGGTGTAGAGCATCACGCTGTTGGTGAAGGTCGGCTCGGAGTCGACGATCCCGCGCACCACGGCACGCCGGTCGTTGAGCTCGAGCCGCTGGTCAAGCGCGCCCCGTTCGGTCCCGAACAGCCGGCGGGCGCCCATCGCGTCGATGAATACCGCATCCGGCTCGCGCAGGGCCGCGCGACGGCCCAGCTGGACCGTGCGCGGCAGGCCGGTCAGCGTCGCATCGTCTACGCCCACCACCGTTACCGGCTCGAGCGCGCCGTCCGGCGTCCGCACGCTCGCACCCGCCCGCATCAGCGGGGCAGCCCATGCCACGCCAGCGACGCCGCGCACCCGTTGCAAGCTGGTGGCGGGAAGGGGAACAGTGACATCCGGCGTGCGTCCGGCAGGATCCATCACCCAGATGTCGGCACTGGGCACCTCATGCACCGCGGCCGCGCCGCGCAGCAGCAAGTTCACGAAGATGGTAAGCTGCTGTGTGATCAGCAGCGTCGAGAATACGACGCCGAAGACCAGACCCGCGAACTTCACCCGGTCGCCCGTGAGCATCCGGATCGCGATCCATTTCATCGGAGAAACCCTTTGGGACGGTTGGCGCACGGCGAATCATGCTGTACGCTCGCGTTCAAAATATGGGCTAATTAATGAACGTCAACGTAAAGTTATTGACTTGCGCCGAACCTGACCCTTTGGGCAGGGCCATCACCGGGCGGAGAGCATGACGGACACGGCACCACGCAAGGCCCGGGCGGGACGGCCACCCGATCCGGCCAAACATGCCGCCATCATGGAGGCTGCCCTCGGCATCTTCCTCGAGCAGGGCTTCAACGCAGCGACAATCGAACAGATCGCTGCGCGCGCCGGCGTGTCGAAGGTCACCGTTTACAACCGCTTCACCGACAAGGAGACGCTGTTCGAGGCAGTAGTCAAGGAGCAGGCCGAGCAGATTGCCAGCGCCGTCCCTGCCGGGCCTGCTGAGAGCAACGGCACGCTGGAAATCCGGCTCAACGCCTTCGGTCGCAGCCTCCTGATGTTCCTGTTCGCATCGCATCACGTGGCGCTGGACCGCATGCTTCCTCTCGAGATCGCGCATCAGCCCGAGATGGCGCACCGGTTCTACGCCTCAGGTCCGGGGCTCTCGCGCATCCAATTGGCGGAGCTGCTTGAGCAAGGACGTATCGCCGGTGAGATCAGCTTCGCCGATGCGGCCATCGCCGCCGAGGACCTGATGGCGCTATGGAAGGGCCTGGTCGATGTGGAACTGAAGTTCGGTGTTCGCGGCGGCCTGGACCAGGCCGATGTGGACCAGCGGGTCAGCCATGGAACCGCGGTGTTCCTGCGGGCCTACAAGGCACGCTGAGCCGCTGCGACGGGGCTGGCTGGGACTGGAACGCTTGGAATACCGGATCCGGGAAGCGATCGCCCGGTTCAGGACAGTCTGCCGCAAGGAATTGAAGGTCAGCTCACACCGAAACCTGTCGGCAGCATCGGGTCTCAATCGCGATGAACTGATCGCCAGCCTTGGCTTACGGTTACCTGAGCACCGCGCGCAACGCACCGGCAACGATCCCCAGCGCGGTTACGCTGCCAGCCCACAGCCCAACAAACCACAGCCATTGCTTGAGCCGCGGGGCTGCCATCAATGATAACCCTCATGGCCGACCTTGCCGCGGAACACCCAATAGGCCCATCCAGTGTAGGCCAGGATGATCGGGACCATCACGCCGGCCCCAACCAGCATGAACCACTGGCTGCGTTCCGGCGCGGCAGCTTCCCAGATGGTGACCCGGGTCGGGATTACGTCGGGCCAGATCGAGATGCCCAGGCCGGTGATGGCCAGCCCGAACAGCGCCAAGGCCAGGAAGAAGGGCAGCGCTTCACGACGGGCGGCCAGTGCGCGGAAGAACAACACGCTGACCACCCCGGTCGCCAGCGGGACCTGTGCGGTTGCCAGAATACCCGGAAAGGCCAGCCAGCGCTGGTGGTACTTCGCCTCAAGCCCGAGAGTCGCGATGCTGACTGCACCCAGTGCGGCGAGTAGCAGGACGGCGGCGGCGCGCGCGCGGGCATAGGCCTTGTCCTGCAGCGAGCCCTCGGTCTTCCACACCAGCCAGCAAGATCCCAGCAGCGCGTAGCCTGCCACCATTCCGGCCCCAGTGAGCAGGGAGAACGGGGTCAGCCAGTCCCACCAGCCCCCGGCATAGGCGCGGCCTTCCACGCGAATACCCTGGAGCAAGGCGCCCAGCGCAATGCCCTGCGCGACGGTGGCCACCAGCGACCCGGTGTGGAACGCACGGTCCCAGAAGGCGCGGTGGCGTGGATCGCGCCAGCGGAATTCGAAGGCCACACCGCGCAGCACCAGCGCGAGCAGCATCGCGATGATCGGCGCGTAGAGCGCGGGGAGGATGATCGAATAGGCCAGTGGAAAGGCCGCGAGCAGCCCGCCGCCACCCAGCACCAGCCAGGTCTCGTTGCCGTCCCACACCGGGGCGATCGAATTCATCGCCGTGTCGCGCTCGGGACCAACGTCCAATCCCGGAAACAGGATGCCGATGCCAAGGTCGAACCCGTCCATCACGACATAGGCCACGATCGCAAAGCCGATGATCAGCGCCCAGATGACCGTGAGATCGATCATGCCGGCTCTCCCTCGGTAAGGGCGGGTGCCGGGGTAATTCCGGCGGTGCGGATTGGCGCGCCGTCTAGCCCGGATTCGCCGGCGTGCGGGGCGTGGCCCATCAGCTTGACGACATACCAGAACCCTGCGCCGAACACCGTGAAGTAGACCACGGCGAAGGCCGCCAGCGATGCCGCCACGGCGGGTGCAGCAAGCGGCGCCGCGCTGTCCGCCGTTCGCAAAAGCCCATAGACGGTGAAGGGCTGGCGGCCGACCTCGGTGACGGTCCAACCCGCCAGCACAGCGATGAACCCGGCCGGGCCCATGGCCAAGGCCGCACGGTGGAGCAGGGGGCTGTCGTAAAGCCGGCCGCGCAGCCGGGCAATCAGGGTCCACAGCCCCAACCCTGCCATGGCAAAGCCTAGCCCAACCATAATCCGGAACGCCCAGAACACGATGGCTACCGGTGGCTGGTCAGCCCCGGGGATGGTGTCGAGCCCCATCAGGGCTGCATCGGGATCATGCTTGAGGATCAGCGACGAGGCCTTGGGGATCTCGATCGTGCCCCGGACCGTCTGGGCGGCCTGGTCGGGCCAGCCAAACAGAATCAGCGGCGCGCCGTGCGGATGGCTCTGGAAGTGCCCCTCCATGGCCATGACTTTGGCGGGCTGGTGCTCCAGGGTGTTGAGCCCGTGGGCATCGCCCGCGGCAATCTGGATCGGCGCAACAATGGCCGCCATCCACATCGCCATTGAGAACATCGTGCGCGCGCCGGGGTTGGCGCGGTCCTTGAGCAGGTGCCATGCCCCGACTGCGCCAACAGCGAAGGCGGTCGTCAGGTAGGCGGCAATGACCGTGTGGACCAGGCGATAGGGGAAGCTGGGGTTGAAGATGATCGCGGTCCAGCTCGAACCGGGGAGGAACTGGCCATTGGCGCCAATCTCATAGCCGACGGGCGTCTGCATCCAGCTGTTCACCGAAAGGATCCAGAACGCGGAAATGAATGTTCCGACGGCCACGGCCAGAGTGGCGACAAAATGCAGGCCCTTGCCCACCTTGTTGATCCCGAACAGCATCACGCCCAGGAACCCGGCCTCCAGGAAAAAAGCCGTCAGCACCTCATAGGCCATCAGGGGTCCGATCACCGGCCCGGCCTTGTCGCTGAAGACCGACCAGTTGGTGCCGAATTCGTAGGACATAACCAGCCCCGAAACCACGCCCATGGCAAAGACCACGGCGAAGATCTTCAGCCAATAGCGGTATAGGTTGGCATAGACTCCACGGCCGGTGCGCAGCCACAGTCCTTCAAGCACGGCGAGATAGCTGGCCAGACCGATCGAAAAGGCTGGCAGGAGGAAGTGAAAACTCACTGTGAAAGCGAACTGAGCCCGCGCTAGGATCAGGGCGTCCATGACCAATGCTCTCCATTCGCGTTATCCGGTGACGTTGAACCCCGGATCAGGTGTTTGCAATGTCGTTGTCTGCATGTCTCGGCGCGTGCAGCGCAACGCGCACGGACTTGGTCCCGCTGGCTCAGATTGCGGTCGCAGCTGCTGCGAACTGGTCATAGGCCTCGACCGCTTGGGCCGCGTACATAAGGCTTGGGCCGGCACCCATGTAGAGCGCCATACCCATGGTCTCCATCACTTCGGTGCGGGTGGCACCGTGCTTGGCGGCGGCCTGGGCATGGAAAGCGACACACCCATCGCAGCGAATGGCAACGGAGATGGCCAGCGCGATCAGCTCCTTGGTCCTGGTGTCGAGCGCCCCCCCGGTGGTTGCGGCCTGCGCCATGGTGGAGAAGGCCGTCATCACCTCGGGCGTGCCGAGCCGCACCTCCTTGATCGCGCCGGCCAGTTCGCGCGCCAACGCGGGCCAGTCCTTGTGCATGGTTCGGTTCCTTCATGGGCAAAGCCTAGTTGGGCAGCGAGCCGGTCAAGGCGTTGAGCTGCCACGCTGCGACGGTCTGGCGCCCCTCGCTCTCGGCCAGCGCTGCCTCGGCTTCGATGGCTTCGCGTTCGGCGTCGAGCACGGCCAGCATGGGCTTGGCTCCCACTTTGGCCTCAAGCTGGGTGTCGCGCAGCGCTTCGCTGGCCGCTGCCAGACGGAGGCGCGAGGCGTCGACCATGCGGCGCGCGGTGATCACACTTTGCCAGGCGTCGATCACCAGCCCTTCGAGCATGTGATCAGCTTGTCGTACCATGGCCTGTGCAGCGTCCAAATCTGCGCTGGCCTCGCGGGTGCGTGCGGCGATCCGGCCGCCGCTGAACAGCGTCCACCGGCCCCGCAGGCCCACGGCGACCGAGTCGGCCTTGTAGCCCGAGAAGAACTGGTCGCGGACATGGGCGGCTTCGGCGAAGGCGCCAACCGTCGGCCTGGCTTCGGCTCTGGCGCCGCGCTCGGCGGCCTTGGCGGCTTCGGTTGCGGCGCGTGCCTGACGCAGCGCGGGGTTGCTCTGGCGCGCGCGGTCCAGCGCCTCATCGATCGTCGGCGGCGTCAAGAGAATGGGGGGCAGCGGAGCCAGCTCTTCGGCCGGCTTTCCGGTCAGCCGGAGAAAGGCGGCCTCGGCGGACTGTCGGCGACCCTGCGCCTGTGCCAAGCCGGCCATGGCCTCGGCCTTCCGCGCCTGCGCCTGGGCCAGGTCAGAACGGGCAATGTCGCCCACCTTGAAGCGGAGGCCCGCTTGCCGCTCGACCTCGGCAAGTTCGTTCACCAGTTGGCCGAACCGCGCCTCGAGCTTGCGGGCCGTCAGCAGCTCGGCATAGCCGCTGACGGCCTGAACGATGGTCTGAAGCCGTGCCTGTTCGGTCCCGAACCGCGCCATCTCGGCGCCGCTCCCGGCCTGGGCGATCGCGGCGGAGAGCCGGCCGCCCGTATAGAGCGGCATTTCGGTCGTGGCTTGCACGGTCAGGGGGGTTACGCTTGCCGGGGCAATCCCGAAAAACCGCCCGTTGTCGATGCGCCCCGTGCCAACCGACCCCTCGACCCGCAGCAGCGGATTGCGCTCGGCCTTGGCGCGATCGAACCGCGCCCGCGCCGCCGCCTCGCCAGCCTGCGCTGCCTCCAGCAGGGGGGCGTGAGCCAAAGCATCGGCGATGACGACGGCCAGTTCCTGCGCGCTGGCCGGAGCCGAGGTCACGGCCAGCACGCAGGACAAGCTCAGCAGGGTAGAGTGCAGGCGGCGCATATCCGGTCTCGGTCAGATCAGTGGAAAGCGCTGCCTGTCCGCACGCCCAGCTTCTTGAAGATCATCGCTGCGGGGCAAAATCCGGTGAAGCTGGTCTGGACCAGGTTCACACCGACAAACACGGTCAGCCAGACCCAATTCGGGTGGACGTAGTGGGCGAGCAGAAGGCTCACGAGGACAACGACGCCGGCAAAGCGCAGCACGGCAGAATCGAGGGTCATGTCAGTCACTCCTTATTTGAAACGCAGCTTGCGGATCCCGAGCGCGTGCATGGCGAGCTTCTCGTAGAAGGGCTCGCTGGTTCCGCGCCGGACCTTGTGGAGGAAGTATTTCTCGAACCCGATCTTCGCGAGGTGCACCCATTTGCCGCTGGAAGACCAGTTGAGGTTGCGCGGCGGGATCTGGGGTTGCGCCACGAAGGCGACGCCGCCATCGCCGAAGTCGGCCAGGCACACCGCATTCCAGGTGGCCTCTTCCTCAGGCTCCTTGCCGGCCAGTTCAAGCGCGAGATTGTGCGCGATCGCGGTGACCATCGATTCGATCATGAACCCGGTCTTGGGCACGCCAACCGGCACCGGGGTGGGGCCAACGGGCGGGATCGCAACACAGACACCCAGCGAATAGACGTTGCGGAAGGTCGGGTTGCGCTGGTGCTTGTCAGCCAGGATGAAGCCGCGCGGGTTGGTCAGCCCCTCGATCCCATGGACCGCGGAGACGCCGCGAAACGCGGGGAGGATCATCGAATAGCCGAAGGGCAGGGCATGGCTGGCCGTCACGGTCCCGCCTTCCGCGACCTCCTCGATGTGCATCGTCCCGTCCTCTACCCGGGTGATCCGGGCACTGGTGATCCACTTGATGTGGCGGTTGCGCAGTTCGCTTTCGAGCAGGGCCTTGGTATCGCCAACCCCGTCGAGGCCCAGGTGGCCGACGTAGGGTTCGGGGCTGACATAGGTCATCGGCACGCGATCGCGGATCTTGCGGCGACGTAGCTCGGTGTCGAGGATCAGCGCGAACTCGTAGGCCGGGCCATAGCACGAGGCGCCCTGCGCCGCGCCGATCACGATCGGCTTGGGGGCCTGGCAAAAGCGGTCGAAGGCATCGGCCGCATGAACGGCGTGATCGGTGCGGCAGACCGACTGGGTGTAGCCATCGGGCCCCAGGCCCTCGATCTCGTCGAAGGCCAGCTCTGGCCCGGTGGCGATGACCAGGTAGTCGTAGGCCAGCGAAGTGCCGTCGTTGAGCTCCACACGGTTCTCGGCGGGGTGGACGCGCCTGGCGCCGATCGACGTAAACCCGATGCCCTTGCGCTTCATGATCGGCGGGAGGTGGACCTTGATCGCCTCGGGCTCGCGCCAGCGAACTGCCACCCAAGGGTTGCTGGGGACGAACCAGTAGTCGTCCTGATCGTTGACCACCATGACCTCGGCCTTGCCCTTGACGGCATCGCGGATCTCGTAGGCGGCGATCGTGCCGCCGAGCCCGGCCCCCAGGACGATGATCTTCGGCATTGGCATGGCGTGCGTCTCCCCTGTGTGGATGGAGCAACGCATCGGCCGCCGCTCCATCCGGCTTGACTAATATAAGAGATGTGCGATATGAGCAAGCTATAATGTTAGAACGTCCTGATTTACGCGCAGGACCGCTCGAAGAAAGGCTCAGATCATGGTTTTCGGCTTCGGCAAGACCCGCCCCCAGCATCGCGAAATCGCCGTAACGGACCTCGCCTCGATGCTCGCGGCGAATCAGGTTCTGATTATCGATGTTCGCGAGGTCGACGAGTTCGCCGCCGGGCACATTCCCGGCGCGGTGAACATGCCGCTGTCGACGTTCCAGCCTTCGCGGCTGCCCGATGCCGGTGACAGGACCCTTGTCCTCAACTGTCTTGGCGGCAAGCGCTCAGGCCTGGCGCTCGACAAGTGCCAGGCCGCGCAGGCGTCGGTCGACGCGCATGTCGCGGGCGGGTTCAACGCCTGGCAGGCCGCCGGCCTGCCGGTGGCCCGCTGACGCGCTGATCGGGAGGATCGATGGCCATGCGTGGGACCAAACCGCTGCTCACTGCGATCGGCGCGCTGACCCTGCCGCTAGCGGGGTGCAGCGAGTCGATCGACGGTCCGGCGACCGAGGCGAAGGCGCCGGCCGGGCCGCGGCTGACTTTGGTCGCGCAGGACACGGCCGACTGGCAAGCGGTCAGCGCAGAGATCACCACGGTGGATCAAGCCCAGGTCATTGCGCGAATTCCGGGCATTCTGGCCTCGCTGACGGTTCGCGAGGGAGACATCGTCCGCCAGGGGCAGGCGATCGGCCGCGTGGTCGACAGCCAGCTCGGCTACCAGTCGGCCGCCGTAAGGGCCCAGGCCGCGCAGGCCCGCGCCGAACTCGCACGGGTAAAGTTCCTCTACCAGAACGGCGTCTATGCCAAGGCCCGGCTCGAACAGGCTGAGGCCATGGCCGCCTCGGCCACGGCGCAGCACGCGGCTGTCGGCGCGGTTGCCGGACAGGGGGCCGTGATCGCCCCGGCGAGCGGCCGCGTGCTGCGCGCCGATATCCCGGCGGGGGCACCCGTTGCGCCCGGCATGGCGATTGCCACGATCACCGCCGGACCCACCGTGGTTCGTCTCGACTTGCCCGAAACGCTCGCCACCAGAGTCCACGCCGGATCGCGCGTGACCGCGGCAGGATTGAACGAAGGCCGCGTGACCAAGGTCTATCCATCGGTGCAGGCCGGGACGGTCAGCGCCGATGTCGACCTGCCCGGCATCGATAGCACGCTGATCGGCCGCCGCGTCGCCGCCAGGGTCGAGACGGGGCACCGCAAGGCGCTGCTGGTCCCGGCCGGCTTCGTGACCACGCGCTACGGCATCGACTATGTCCTGGTGCTGGCGAAAGACGGCAGCGCCGCCCAGGTCCCGGTGCAGACCGCCCCGGCGGCTGAACCCGGCAAGATCGAACTCCTGTCCGGCGCCGCGGCGGGCGACGTGCTGATCGGCACCGGCCGATGAACCTCGGCATCTCGGGCCGGCTGACCCGCGCGACCATCCAGTCGCCGCTCACCCCGCTGTTTCTGCTGGCCGCGATGATCGTCGGGCTGATCGCCACGATCACGATCCCGCGCGAGGAGGAACCGCAGATCAAGGTTCCCATGGTCGACATCATGGTGGCCGCGCCCGGGCTTTCCGCACCGCAGGCGGTGGAGCTGGTGGCCAAGCCGCTGGAGACGATCGTGAAGAGCGTCGACGGGGTGGAGCATGTCTACACCCAGGCGCAGGACAACGGCGTGATGGTCACCGCGCGCTTCCTGGTGGGGTCGAACCCCGAGGATGCAGCGATCCGCATCACCGAGAGGATCGAGGCCAACCGCAATCGCATCCCGGTGGGCATTCCCACGCCGCAGGTGACCGTGCGCGGGATCAATGACGTGCCGATCGTGGTGCTGACACTGACGCCCAGACCGGGCGCGGCGGGGCAATGGAACGACCAGGCGCTTGGCGAACTGGCGGGCAAGCTGCGCTCCGAGATTGCCAAGGTGGACGATGTGGGCCTGACCTTCATCACCGGCGGGCAGCGGATGGCGCTGCGCGTCGTGCCCGATCCGGCGAAGCTGGCGCTCTATCGTGTTCCGCTCGGGAATCTGATCGAGGCCGTGAGCCAGGCCAACCGCGCCTTTCCGGCCGGGACCGTGCGCGAGGGCGGACAGGCCGCGCTGGTGGTTGCCGGGCAGACGCTCAAGGATGCGCGGGAGCTGGCCGCCCTGACCGTGCGGTCGGCAACCGGCGCGCCGGTCCTGCTCGCCGACGTCGCGCGGGTCGAGCAGTCTCCGACCCAGGATCAGGCGCGCGCCTGGCGCTGGGCCAGGGACGGCCGGGGACAGTGGTCGATGGCCCCGGCGGTCAGTCTTGCCGTGGCCAAGCGCGCCGGCGCCAACGCCGTGACCGTGTCTGCTGCCGTGGTGCAGCGGCTCGATCGGCTGAAGGGCACGCTGATCCCGGCCGGGGTCGATGTGGCCGTGACCCGCAATTATGGGGCGAGCGCGAACGAGAAGGCCAACGAGCTGATCTTCCACCTCGCGCTGGCGACGGTTTCGATCGTGCTGCTGATCGGCTTCGCGATCGGCTGGCGTGAGGCGGGGGTAACCGCGATCGTCATTCCGACCACGATCATGCTGACGATGTTCGCCGCGAACGTGATGGGCTTCACCATCAACCGGGTCAGCCTGTTCGCGCTGATCTTCTCGATCGGCATCCTGGTCGACGATGCGATTGTCATGATCGAGAACATCGCCCGTCACTGGGCCATGCGAGACGGTCGCAGCCGGATCGACGCGGCGGTGGATGCGGTCGCGGAGGTCGGCAATCCCACGGTGATTGCCACCCTGACCGTGGTCGCGGCGCTGCTGCCGATGCTGTTCGTTTCCGGGCTGATGGGGCCCTACATGGCGCCGATCCCGATCAACGCCTCGGCGGCGATGATCTTCTCGTTCTTCGTCGCGGTGATCATCGCCCCCTGGCTGATGGTCCGCTTCGCCCGCGAGGCCCTGGCCGATGGCCACGAGGACGCCCACGGCGGCAAGCTGGGGGCGTTCTATCGCCGTTATGCCGCCCGGGTGATCGCCACCCGGCAAAGCGCCAGACGCTTCCTGATCGGCGTGGGTGTGGCCACGCTGGTGGCCTGCTCGATGTTCTACTTCAAGGCGGTGACGGTGAAGCTGCTGCCGTTCGACAACAAGAGCGAGGTCCAGCTTGTCGCCGACCTGCCCGAAGGCACCAGCCTCGAGACCACCGGCCGCGTGCTCGAACAGGCCGCCGCGTTGGCGCGCACAGTGCCCGAGGTGGTGTCGATGGAGGCCTATGCCGGCACCTCCGCCCCGTTCAATTTCAACGGGCTCGTGCGCCACTACTTCCTGAGGAGCCAGCCCGAGATGGGCGACCTGATGGTCGCCTTATTGCCCAAGGAGGACCGCTCGCGATCGAGCCACGAGATCGCCGTCGCCCTGCGCGACCGGCTGAGAGCGGTGTCGCTGCCTGCGGGCGGATCGCTCAAGGTGGTCGAGACCCCGCCTGGGCCGCCGGTCCTCGCCACCCTGCTGGCCGAGATCTATGGCCCGGACGAGATGACCCGGCAGAAGACCGCCACCCAGCTCGAAGCGATTTTCCGTTCGATCCCCTACATTGTCGACGTCGATACCAGCTTCGGCCAGCCCAGGCCCACGTTGCGGCTGATCCCGGACCGGGCGAAGCTCGACCATTACGGCCTTTCGGAAAGGCAGCTGTTCGATTCGATCGGTGCACTGCTCGGCACCCAGGTGGTCGGCTATGCTCCGCGCGAGGGCGAGCGTGATCCGTTGCCGATCGAAGTGGCGCTCGACCAGTCGCAGCGCAGGTGGTCCGCGGCGCTCGCGGCGACGCCCGTTGCGGCCACGCCGGGAGGCACTTTGATCCCGCTGGGAGCACTGGTCTCCGCGTCGATCACCCCGGGCGCCCCGGCGATCTTCCGGCGCGACGGACGCGGTGCCACCATGGTGAGCGCCGAGCTGGCCGGCCGCTACGAAGCGCCGATCTACGGCATGCTGGCGGTCGACGCCGCTATTGAGAGGTTCGACTGGACGGCACACGGGCTGGAGAAACCGGCGGTGATCCTCCATGGCCAGCCCGATGACGAAAGCAGGGCATCGGTCTTGTGGGATGGCGAATGGGAGATCACCTGGGTGACCTTCCGCGACATGGGCGGGGCCTTCATGGTCGCGCTGCTCGGGATCTATGTGCTGGTGGTCGGCCAGTTCCGCAGCTTCACCCTGCCGCTGGTGATCCTCACCCCGGTGCCGCTCACCCTCGTGGGGATCGTGTTGGGCCACCTGTTGTTCCGCGCGCCTTTCACCGCCACCTCGATGATCGGGTTCATCGCGCTGGCCGGCATCATCGTGCGCAACTCGATCCTGCTGGTCGACTTCATCCGCCACACCCGCTGCGCCGAGAAGAGCCTGCGCGAGACCCTGCTGGAGGCCGGGATGATCCGCTTCAAGCCGATCGTGCTGACGGCCGTGGCAGCGATGATCGGCGCTGCGGTGATCCTCACCGATCCGATTTTCCAGGGGCTGGCCATCTCGCTGCTGTTCGGACTGGCCTCATCGACCCTGCTTACCGTATTGGTGATCCCGGCGATCTATGTCGTGCTGCGCGATGATGGCCGAACGTTGACGGATATCCAGCCATGAAGCCTACCGATCTTGCCGAACTGAAGGTCAACGCCACCCGCATGGCCGGCCGCCTCAGGTTGATGAGCCACCCCGAGCGGCTGCTGATGCTGTGCCGCATGGATGAGGGCGAGGTCTCGGTGACCGAGCTGGTCGGGCTCACCGGCCTGTCCCAATCCGCGGTGTCTCAGCATCTGGCCCTGCTGCGCGACGAGGGCGTGGTCTCGATCCGCGGCGAGGCCCAGACCCGGTTCTACAGCCTGAGCGATCCGATCGTGCGCGGCACGATCCACGCGCTGTGCGACCTGTGCGAGCAGCACTGCGTCTGAGACCGCCAGGGCCCTGCCGACATCTGCCCAGGACTGACCTGTCAACGGCACGGGGCTGCTGCTCAGGATCTCGCCGACTGGCCGGGATGGGGTGGTGAGCGTGCCGCCCTTGATCGAGGGATCAGATCCCCTCCCTGATGGGCAGCCTGCCGCTGAATACGCAAAATGCGGCATGGTCAAACCCCATGGTCTCTCTCACCGCTGTCTTGGGCAACTAAGCTCCCAGGGGACGTTACCATGATCGAGTTTGAGCAGCCGAGCCGGCGTGAGCTGTTGACCGCTATTGGCAAGGCTGGCGGAGCCGTCGCCCTGTACCAGGCCATGACAGCCCTTGGGCACGCGGCGCCGACCCAGTTCGCCGGGCCGCCGAAACTGTCGGGTGCGCGTCCCGGAGCGTCGGTTGTGGTGCTCGGTTCGGGTCTGGCCGGCATGGTTGCGGCGCTTGAGCTGCAGAAGGCGGGATACAAGGTGCAGATCCTGGAGTTCCAGGATCGCCCGGGCGGTCGCAACTACACCGTGCGCGGCGGGGATGTGATCAAGGAAACCGACGGAACGGTCCAGAAGGTCCAGTTTGCCCCCGGCAACTACCTGAATCCCGGACCCTGGCGCATTCCGTTCCATCATCAGGCCCTGCTGCATTACTGCTCCGAGCTTGGCGTTGCGCTTGAGCCCTTCGTCCAGATCAACCTCAACGGCTACATCCACAGCGACAAGGCCTATGGCGGAGTGCCGCAACGCATCGCCGAGGTGGGCGTGGACTACAAGGGCCACGTTGCCGAACTGCTCGCCAAGGCTGTCAACAAGGGAGCCCTCGACGATACCGTGACGGCCGAGGACAAGGCACGGTTGCTCGAAGCCATGCGCGGGTGGGGCCTGCTTGACAAGAACATGGCCTATACCACCAGCCTGCAAACCTCGGCGCAGCGGGGCTACGACCGGCCGCCGGGAGGCGGGGTCAACGGCGCCCCGACCCCGTCCCAGATCGCCAGCCTGTCCGATACGCTCGATCCCAGGGTCTGGGGCACGGTCAGCGGCTTCTTCAGCCGGACCATGCAGCAGACCATGTTCCAGCCGGTGGGCGGGGTCGACATGATCGGCAAAGCCTTCGCCCGCAAGCTGGCCGGCTTGATCCGTCTGAACGCGCGGGTCACCAAGATTGCCCAGGACGATGCCGGGGTCACGGTGGATTACGTGGATACGGTGACCGGCAAGGCCAGTGTTGCCAAGGCCAGCTACTGCGTCTGCACCATCCCGCTGCCGCTGCTCAGCCAGATCGAGGTGCAGGTCTCCGCGCCCAAGCAGGCGGCGATCAAGAGCCTGCCCTATCATTCATCGTGCAAGGTCGGCCTGGAGATGAAGCGCCGCTTCTGGGAACAGGACGAGGCCATCTTTGGCGGTCACAGCTTCACCACCCAACCGATTGGCGAGGTGGGTTACCCCAGCACCGGTTTCTTCAAGCCAGGCCCGGCCGTTCTGCTGGGCGCCTATGCTGGTGGCGCCAACGCCTACACCTTTGCCGCGATGACTCCGGCCCAGCGGATCGAAACTGCCCTCAAGCAGGGATCCGTGTTCCACAAGCAGTACCGCCAGGAGTTTTCCAATGGCGTGGCGGTTGCCTGGACCAAGTTGCCATGGATCACGTCCTGCGCCTCGACCTGGAGCGAGGACCTGCGCCGCGAGCACTACCAGAACCTGGTTTCGGTCGATGGCCGCATTGTCCTGGCAGGGGAGCACTGCTCCTACATCGGGGCGTGGATGGAGGCTTCCCTGCTGTCTGCGATCGACGCCATCACGCGGCTGCACCAGCGAGCCCTGGCAGCGTGAGGCGCGCGCTGGCTTTTGTGTTGCTGGCCACGGCCGGGGCCGCCGCCGCCCAGTCGCTGGGCGACACCACCAGCAACGGTAGCCCGGGTGCCGCCACCACGAGCGGGGAGCAGACCTATCGCGAGATCTGCCAGGCCTGCCACATGGCTGAGGCCCAAGGCGGCACCGGCCCGGGTGCCGCCCCCGCTTTGGCCGCCAATCCGCGGCTAGGCGATCCGGACTATGTCCTCACCCGCATCCTGCGTGGCCGCGCCGGCATGCCAGCCTTCGCCGAACTGCTGACGGCGGAGCAGACGGCCGATGTTGCCAACTATGTGCGGACCCATTTCGGTAATGCCTACTCCACACCGATCACCACAGCTGACGTCAAGCGCCTGGCGCCGCCTCCCGAAAGCTGATCGAACGCCGTGACAAACAAGGCCGGTCGCGGCGGAACCGATACCAGTTCTGAGACCGCACACTAGCCGCGCTCGCGGCCGGAAGTGGGTGCGAGCCCGCCGTCAGCCACTGCGTGGCGCGCGGATCGGCGCCGATGCGGGACCCTCAAGGTGGTGCGCCTGAATCACCGACTTGAACCGCACCGGCATGGCGGGATGCCCTGACTTCGGAGTGCTCTGGTCCAGGACGGGCAAGACGATGGACTGGTCAGCACCAGATGTTCCTGAGCGTGCTGTTCGCCTGGTGCTGGACCAATCCGGCGAGCATCCCTTTCACGGGGCAGCGAGTACAGTCATCGCCGCCATCACCGGCTGCTCGGCGCACAGGCTGGGGGCGTTGGTCAAGCGCGGCACGGTTGTCGAACTTGGCTCTCTGATGGTGGGATTTGGCCAGTCCCCCTCATTGGGGCGCTTCGGCGCTCGAAGTGAACCGACACACGGGGGCCCTTGTGTACTCCAGAGGAACGGGTTTGGTTTGGCGGAGCGCTCGACATGCTTGAACAAATTATGTAGAATATCCGTTCTAATAATGGAGAGGACATGCTCGACAGACGCTCAGCCATGAAGGCTTTTGGGTTGGCAGGCATGTCGAGCATGCTGCCGCTTCGCCTCCTTGCCGAGCCGCCAGGTCGCTCTGCTGGGGAGTGGCAGTCGCTGTTCAACGGTCGGGACCTTGAGGGGTGGACATTCTACCACGACAAGGTCGGCGACCGCGACGTGCATCGCGTCGTTTCGATTGAGCAGGGCATTCTGCACTTCCTCGGCCCCCGCTTTGACCGCGCACAGAAATCTACCATGGGGCACATTGCGACCACCAAGGAGTGGAGCAACTATCACTTGAGGCTAGACTTCAAGTGGGGCGAGGAACGTTACTCGCCGCGCAGTCTCCAACGACGGAACAGCGGTATCCTGTATCACATGGGTCCGGAGCGGGACCGCCTTTTCCCCGATTGTGTCGAGTTCCAGGTTGAAGAGGGTGACGTCGGCGACGCAATCATGGTCAATACCAGGGGACTTCCGGGACCTCTGCTTGGCGGGACGCCGCTGTGGCCCAACTGGATACCGGCCTTGCCCACGACCTATGACCAGCCACAGGTTGCTGGCGGCATAGCCCGGCAATGGTTCCGTCATTCCGGGAACTACGAGAACCTGACCGGGTGGAACACGCTGGATCTCTATGCGATCGGCGACCAAGCGGCACACCTCGTCAATGGCCGGATCGTCCTGACCGTGTTCTCGATGATCAACAGTCATGGCGCTGCGGACGAGGTCAGGCCGTTGACCGGGGGCCGGATCGCTCTCGAATTCGAGGCAGCGGAAGTGATGTTCCGGAATGTCCGGATCAGGCAGCTGGACGATTCGCTCATCGCGCGCCTCAAGCAAGGCTAGCAGCCAGCGCCAAGGTCGCCTGACTTCTATCCGCCCCCCGGGAGCCTACTTCGCGGACAGCTCAAACGTCATCCGCAAACGACCCGAGATAGCTTGGGCCGCGGCGAGTGGTTGACGCGATGCAGCCCGCCTCTACCAGCAATGACCTCGTGCTTTCGCGGTTCGTCACGACGGTCCACGGCTGCGGCGTTGGTCCACCGCTCTGAGCGCTTTTGGCGCGCTTGAGCTCTGCTGATAGGTATCGCCCATCGGGCTGATGCACCGCGAAACCCTCGTTCGCGAATGCGGCCGTCGAGATGTTCAGCGCTGCACAGGCTGATGCCACCACCGGTACGTCGTCCATCAACGTGCGCCTGTGGTCAGCGACGATTTCGGCCAAGGCCGGGTCTGCGATGTGATCGCCTCGCATGAGGCAGGGGTTGCTCGGCGCCCAGGCTTCGGGCGGGCAAAGCCTTCGTTCGGGCGACACGTTCATGAACGGCCGACTTTCGAGCGGATAGATCCTGCAGATCCGAGGGCGGGCCGCATAGTTGCCGCAACGCATGTCAGGTCGCAGATGCGGGCAAGCGCCTTCGTGGAATGCGACCAGGACCGCGGCGATCCGGAGCGGCATTTCCCCGCTGACTGCCGGAAAAGAGCGACTGCGGTCGTATCCAGCCTGCGCGGTCTCGCCATGGTCGTCGGGGTGATAGGGCAAGGCCTCAGTCAAGACCTCAACGCAGTGACCATTATCGGCCCATGCGATCGCCTCGTCGACACTCAACGTCAGCCTCAACCCGTGACAGCACTGGCCGCATTGGGTGCACTCGAAGTGGAGGTCCATCGGCACTCTAAGGTCTCACAGCCCCACGGTCATTCACAGCCATCTATGGACCATTTGGTCTGGATGCACCACCGGTGACCGGCGAGGCCTCATCGCGCGTTCTAGTTTCGCCGGCGCCGTTGAGCGATGCCCATGATCTCGAAGTTCGAATTGTTGAGCAGACTGCCAGCGCCGATGAAAGCGCGGGCCGGCAGCGGTCCGGCAAAGTAGGGTCGATAGACCTCGTTGAAGGCAGCATAGTTGGCAAGGTTGGTGGCGAACACCTGCACCCACACCAGATCGTCCATGGTCATGCCCGCACGCTCGACTGTGCGCTTGAGGCCATCGAGCAGGAGCTTGGCTCCGGCCTTGGGATCAGCCGGCGGCTTGCCCGTTGCCGGATCGACGTCTGTCGCGCCGGAGATATAGAGTGTGTCGCCAACCAGCACCGCTGAACTGAAGGGCGGGGCGGGGGTTGCGGGGACCGCGCCTGCAGCTGCGGCGGGAAGCCGCTGGAAATGGGTCCGGTCCGCCTGTGCCAGCGCGGGGGCCGATATCGCGACCGCCAGGACCAAACCTGCGAGTGCTCGATGCTTCATCCTGCTACCTCCGTGGACCGTCGATCGATCGATCCTAAGCGGGACGGGCCTCGGGCAACCATTCGTCATTCTGCCACCAGAGCGTCCGAGGCGGGAGTTGCCGGGCCTACAAGATCGGCCGCGCCGGGTTGAAGCGGAACGCTGTGGCTTCTGGCTCGGGCCGGCCCAGCAGATAACCCTGGCCAAACTCGCAGCCCCAGGCCGCCAGGCTCAGGCTCTGCCGGTCGGTCTCGATCCCCTCGGCCACCACGCTGAGGCCCAGCTTCTTCGACAGATCGAGGATGGTGCGGACGATGCTCAGGCTCTTGGGACGCTCCATGGCGGCAATGAAGCTGCGGTCGATCTTCAGCGTGTCGAACGGCAGCGAGTGCAGGTAGCTGAGCGAGGAATAGCCGGTTCCGAAGTCGTCGAGGCCGGTGCGCACCCCGATATCGCGGCATTGCTCGAGCGTGCGGCGGGTGCGTTCCGAATCGATGATCGCCACCCCCTCGGTCACCTCGAGCTTGAGGCACGCGGGTGGTACCCCGGTCTCGCGCAGCACCGCCCGCAGCTGCGCGATGAAATCGGGCTGCAGGAACTGCACGGGGGCGATGTTCACGGCGACGCTGGGCAGAAATCCGGCAGGCATCGTGCGGTGCAGCCGCGCCAGCGCTGCGCAGGCCTCTTGCAGCACCCATTCGCCAAGCGAGACGATCGAGCCGTTTTGCTCGGCGATAGGGATGAACTCGTTGGGCGAAATCAGGCCGCGCAGCGGGTGATTCCATCGCACGAGGGCTTCAAAGCCGCTGACCTGGCCCGAGCTCAGCCCGACGATCGGCTGGTAGTGCAGGACAAATTGGCGGGCACTGATCGCCTCGCGGATCTCCTGTTCGAGCGCCATGCGGTTGCGGACCCGGTTGCCCAGGCTCGGGGTAAACATCACGATGTTCGCATGGTCGCCGCTCTTGGCCTCGTACATCGCGAGGTCGGCATCGCGGATCACCTGGTCGACGTGACCATAGGCGGGCGCACACAGGGCGATCCCGATCGATGCGCTGATCGGGGCCTCTTCCTCACCGGCCCGGAATGGCGCATCGAGGGCAGACTGCAACAGCTCGGCGACGTGCTGGGCCAGTGTGGGTTCGACAGTACCGGCGAGCAGCAC
The DNA here is from genome assembly GCF_014230355.1 of Novosphingobium piscinae. GTDB lineage: Bacteria > Pseudomonadota > Alphaproteobacteria > Sphingomonadales > Sphingomonadaceae > Novosphingobium > Novosphingobium piscinae. The sequence continues at coordinate 398,373 of NZ_JACLAX010000001.1, read as the reverse complement.
CACGAACTCGTCCCCTCCGGTCCGAGCGAGCAGGGCCTCAACCTCCGACCCGCCCTCCTTTTGCCAAGATCCGAGGGCAGCGGAGAATCGCCGACTGACCGCAACCAGCACCTCGTCGCCGAGATGGTGTCCATGCTTGTCGTTGATCGTCTTGAACCCGTTGAGATCGATCACCAGCACGGCCAGCCCGGGCCCGCCGGTGGAGCGGCGCTCGAAGGCCTGTGTCGCCCGGTCAGCCAGGAGCACGCGGTTAGGCAGTCCGGTCAGCGAATCGTGCAACGTGTCATGCAGCAGCGCCTCGCGAGCGCGCACCCGTTCGACCACGCGACCGAGCTGGATGCCGATCTGGGCCATCGTCTCAACCATGCCCTCGTCCGGGGTGATGGTACGCCGCGAGAAGAATTCGAAGATCGCCACGACCTGCTTGCCGACCATGATCGGAAAGGCGCAGCCGGCAACCACGCCGCATTCGCGGGCGATGGCCAGGCGCAGGAAGTTCGTGTCCTCGCGGACGTCCTGCACCCAGTGCGCGCGGGTCTCGGTCAGCACCCGGCCGGGCAGGCCGATCCCCGCGGCGAAGCGGATCGAGCGCGAGACTTCGACAAACGGGTCCAGGCCATCCGGGCTGGCAAGGAACCAGCAGTCGCAGGCTAGGGCAGCGCTGCCATCGTCGGGCACAACATAGGAGTTGCCGAAGTCCCACTCCATCTCGGTGCAGATGTCCTTCAGCGCATAGGCCGCGGCAGTCTGGAAATCGTCCGAACTGTTGGCCCGCTCGGTGATGCGCTGAAGCAGAGCGAGCCGCTGCTGGCTGGTATAGAGATCGCGCAGCCCTTTCTCGGCAATCGCTTCCGCCGCGAGCCGGGCTTCGCGTTCGCGGGCCAGCTGACGCTCCAGGCGAAGGACGCGGTCTTCATCGCCCTCGGGGATCGTGAATTGAAGGTGTTTCACCCCGCCCAGTGCACCGCCACCCGGCATTGCGGACTGCCGTCCTGCATGCATGCGAGGTGCTCAAGTTCCACCGTTTCCGCGAAGTATGTCGAGGTCCCTTCGACAAAGCCATGCATCAGCTGGCACATCTTGCGTGGAGACTGGTAGCCAATCACCAGGCGTCCATCCGCGTGATCGGAGAACTGGAAGTGCGGACACCCCGCGCCCGAGTAAAGCTTGCGCACTTCCGGGTGGATGATCTCATTGAGGCTCAGGATCAGGCTGCGCGCTGTGCGATGGTGCTCGAAGAACACCCCATAGCGGTCAGCCAGCAGCGGAATGGCGCGGCGACCGAACCAGCGCAGGATTTCCTCCTGCGAGGTTGTCAGGGCCTCCGACGCGGCACGGACCAGCGCATAGACGTCTTCATCGGGATAGCTGCCGAGCGAGGTGTAGACCCCACTTACCCCTGCCAGATCGATCAGATTGGGCCAGGCCGCATCGCCGAATTCAGCGATCACTGCCTCCTCGAGCAGATTGAGGATGATACCTTTCATGCGGTGCAGTTCCACGCGGTTTGCTGATCCCATCGCGCGGGATAAGCCATAGCCTCGCATTTCTGCTTAACCGCTGCCCTCGGTGACCCACGGAGGCCAGCTCCGCTGCGTGTAACCATACCGGGCGCGCGGCCACGGGTTCGGCCTTGCTCGTTCGCCGCGTCCTGCCCACCAGGACCACGGCCGCTGTGCCCGGGGGAGCATCGCGCCATGATCGTCATCCGGCGCCGGCACCGCGGGCCGCCGAGCGATCTCTAGCGGCCCAGCTCAACGCCGGCGGATCATGGCATTGGGGCAGGGGTGGCCGGCCGCGATGCATCAGGTGACGTCGCGCACCCTGGCGGCACGCTCGAACCGGTGGAGCCTGCACGTTTCGGCCAGCGTGTGGACCATTGTCCGCTGATGACCGCCGCCGTCGCTGCTGGCCGGGTATCGGCTATGCAAAGCTATGGCCGTACCGACCGCGGCCCGCTATGCCGCCGTGGCGGCACCGAAGCCGTTCGCATCGGGAGAGTATCATGGCCGCGGGGGCACGACAGGCAGTGGTCGAGGATGCAGTCCCCGGCCTGGCCGCCCGCCTGCTGCGCCGTCTGCTCGTCGCGCTCTATCGACATGGTGGCTGGACCTCGACAGGCACGGTGCCCGAACCGCAGCGCTTCGTCCTCATCGCCGTGCCGCATACAAGCAATTGGGACTTCCCCAATTTCCTGGGCGTGACGCAGGCGCTGGGCATTCGTGCACACTTCATGGCCAAGGCGTCACTGTTCCGCTGGCCACTGGGCGGCTTCATGCGCCAGGTCGGCGGCGTCCGGATCGACCGGGCGACAGCGACGGATACCGTCAGCCAGATGATCGAGGAATTTGCCCGCCGCGACGAGTTCGTCCTGACGATCGCGCCTGAGGGGACGCGGGGCCGCGCGACGCGTTGGCGCACCGGCTTCTACCAGATCGCGTTGGGGGCAGGGGTGCCGATCGTGTGCGGCTACATGGACTACGCGACGCGCCGTTCCGGGCTCGGCCCGGTCATTGTCCCCACCGGCGATTACGAGGCTGACATGGCGCCGGCCTTTGCCTTCTATCGCGGGATCACGGGCAAGAACGCCGGGCAGACGACCCTGGACGAACCTTGAGCACGACCCGCTAGGTCTGCCAGCGACGGTTCGCATCGCAGGTCAGTCCAGGCCATCCTGCCGAGTCCAGGACACCTGACGCCTTGAGCTCACGTGCAGGGTAGGGGCTGGGATTGCGCTCTTCCATCTGCCGCGGTCTGCGCATTCACGCACAAGCTCCGGCCTCATGGTCGTGGGACAGCAAAAAGCAGCAGAGGCTGGTCTCACCTCATGGCAAAGTGCCAGCGCAGGAAGCGACGACGATGGCAAACCAGCGCCTGTTATCGTGCAGGAGCGCTGAGGAACTTCAAGGGACGTCCTAACCGGATGGCCTTGTCCTTGACATTAGTGAGGGGTCATTTATATAAATAGCCATGCCGAGTCGCTCTCCCAAATCCTCGACCCTTGGCCGCCCCGCCAATCCGGAGGCCCGCGCCATGCGCCGGGAACAGATCTTGCGCGGTGCGCGAGCCTGCTTCCGGCGCAAGGGGTTCCACGCCGCTTCCACGGCTGAAATCAGCGCCGAGGCCGGGGTTAGTGTTGCCAATCTCTATCAGTATTTTCCCACCAAGGATCACCTCATCAAGGCCCTGATCGAGGAAGACCTGACCAGTGATCTCGATCTTGTCGGGATGGTCGAGGCTGCGGGCAGCTTCCGCAGGGGGCTTGAGATGACCACACAACTGGTCCTCGCCGACCCGGCAATGACCGATGACGGCCTGCTCCGGCTCGAGGTGCTCGCCGAGGCCTCACGCAATCCTGAGATCGCCGCGGTGGTGAGGGAAGCTGATGACCACCTCGTAGCTGCGCTCGGAGCGTTGATCGTCCGGTATCAGAACAGCGGCGAAATTCACCCCGAGATCAATGCAGCGGATGCAGCCCGGTTGATCGTGTCCCTCTACGATGGGTTGATTGGGCGCCTTGCCTTTGGGGCGGCCGCGGAGACAGAACTGGTGGCCGCTGCTGACAGCTTCATCGTGCGTGCGCTTGCAGCCGTGCGAGCAGTGCCTGACCCAGACATGTGACCTTGGCTGAAGGATCATGGAGCCTGGGCAGCGCCGCATCGGCGCGCCCAATGACCCACTAAGCTGACTGCCAATGACCAGGGAGGCCGTTTGCGTTGCCCCTCCTGCAACGTGCGGAGTATTTATATGAGTAAGGCATCCCATATCTTAATCACGGTTTGCGCCTTGGCCGTGTCAGGCTGTTCGCCTGCGCCAGCGTCGCCGGAAGCAGCGGAAATCCCGACCGCACTGGTGAGCCGTGCCGAACCGGCATCCGGCGCGGCCAGTACCGTGATCGGCACGGTCCGCTCGGGCCGAATGGACGTGATCTCCGCTGAAGCGGGTGGTCGCGTTCTGGCACTTTACGCCGATGTCGGTGACCGCGTTGCGGCCGGGCAGGTGCTCGCCCGCCTCGATGTCAGCGCTCAGGCGCTGCGCGTGGAGGTTGCCGAGGCGGAGCGGGCCCGGGCAGCCGCCATGGCGGCCGAGCGCTCGCGCCATGCGGAGCGTCTGGGCCGATTGCTGGCGGACGGGACGGCCTCGCCCGCTGAACGCGATGCGGCCGCCGCCGAAGCCGAAGCCGCCCGCACCGTGCTCCGCCAGGCCGAGGCGCAGGTCAAACTCGCTCGCCGTGACCGCAGCCTTGCCGTGCTGCGCGCCCCTGTAAGCGGGGTTATCGCTGTGCGGATGGCGCAGCTATCGGCGGTGCTGACGCCCGGTGCCCCCGCGTTCGAGATCGAGAGCGGAACCGAGCGTCTCATCGGCGCCGCGTTGCCGGCGACGACCGCGCAGCGCCTCGTGCCGGGACAGACCATACCGTTCCGCGCGGGAGAGACGACCGGCACGGCCCGGCTGATAGGCATCAGTACCCGCGAAAACGGCACAGGCGGCCACGAGGCAAGCTTCGCCATAACGGCTGGCAACGCCGCACCCGGCGCCCCCGTCGAGCTCGCCTTGCCGGGTGAAGGTCGTGACGCCACCGCTCGAGTGCCGCAGGCCGCCCTGCTCGAACGCCGCGACGGCAGCCGCATGGTGCTGGTCGTCGACCCGAGAGGCCAGGTTCGCGGCGTTCCGGTCCTGCTGCTTGGCCTGGCGGGCGCGGGCGCGCTGGTTGCCGGACGCATCAGCCCCGGCGAGGTCATCGTGGCGGCCGGCGGCGAGTTCCTGACGCCGGGTCAGCGCGTTCGTCCAGTCTTCGCGGTGCGTTGATCGCCGCGCTCAAGCCAGGATTCCCCCATGTCGATCACCGCCGTAGCGCTCAAGCGCAGCCGCTTCACCGTTGTCGCCGCACTGGCGCTGTTTCTCGCCGGGCTAAGCGCGCTGTTCGATTTCCCTTCCACCGAAGAACCTTTCGTTCAGGTGCGCGCGGCCACGGTTGAGGCCTATATGCCAGGCGCCACCAGCGAACGCACCGAGCAGCTGGTCGCCAAGCCTATCGAGGAGCGACTGCGCGAGGTCGCGGAAATCAAGACGCTGGAGACCACGGTGCGCCCCGGCGCCGTGTTCATTGCGATCACCCTGCATGACGGCACACCGGCCGAGCGCCTTCCGGCGATCTGGCAGCGGGTGCGCGTCAAGCTGGAAGACCTGCGCGCGCAGCTGCCCGACGGGATGCCACCGATCTTGATCAACGACGAGTTCGCCCGTGTCGCCGTGCGAAGCCTCGCGCTGACGGGAAAGGGCTTTAGCGCCGGTCAGTTGCAGGACTGGGCGCGGATCGCGCGCGAACGGCTCCAGACCGTGTCCGGTGTCGAGCGCATCTCGCTGCATGGCGTTCGCGAGGAACGCGTCTTCGTTGATCTCGACCCGGCGCGTTTGGGCGCCGCTGGCCTGTCCTACGAGTTGGTCGCGCAGCACCTGACTGAACGCAATGTTGTCGCGGCAGCTGGCGAAATCGACACCGGCCGCCGTCTCCTGGCACTGGAGCCCAGTGGCGAGTTGCCCAACATTGCTGCTCTGGCCAGCGTCCCGATCCCGCTTGGCCCGGGTCGCAGCCTGCCGCTCGGCGCGCTGGCGCGGATCAGTCAGGAGCCGGTCGATCCGCCCCAGACCGCGGTGGTGGTGAACGGCGCACCGGCGGTGGTGCTGGGTATCTCGATGCGCAGTGGGCTCAATGTGCTCTCCTTTGCCGAACGGCTCGATGAGCGCATTGCTGAACTTGCTAAGACGCTTCCCGCTGGCATGCAACTCACCAGCATCACCGACCAGGCGCAGGTGGTCGAGAAGGACCTTACCAAGGTCGGTCAGACCTTCATCGAGACGGTGGTCGTCGTCATGCTGGTGGTCGTCCTGTTCCTCGGCTGGCGTGCCGGATTCGTAACGGGGGTGATCGTGCCGATGACGGTGATGGGCACGCTGGTCGCCATGCGCCTGCTCGGCATCGAGCTGCACATGGTCTCGATCGCGGCGGTGATCATCTCGCTTGGCCTGTTCGTGGACAACGGCATTGTCGTGGTCGAGGACTACCAGCGCCGCCTTGCACTGGGCCAAGCCCCGACCGCGGCGGCCGAGGCTGCGGGTCGCACCATGGCGGCGCCGCTGCTGACCTCCAGCCTCGCGATCATCTTCGCATTTGCGCCGCTTGCCGCGGGTTCCAGCGACACCGCCGAGTACATGCGCAGCCTCGCGATCGTACTTGCCATCACCCTGTTGCTGTCGCTGTTCCTCGCGCTCACGCTGATCCCGCTGCTTTCGCGCAGCTTTGCCGGGGCACACGATGGTTCGCATGAAGACAAGGGCTGGCTGGCACATGTACGGCGCTGGTACGAAGGCCGGGTCGGCTTCATCATTCAGCGGCCGCGCACCGTGGTCGCCGGCATGGCGGGGCTGCTCGTCCTGTCGCTCGGGCTTTTTGCCACCATCCCGCCGCAACTGCTGGCCGCGTCGGCACGCCCGCAGCTGCAGATCCCCGTCGAACTCCCTGTCGGAGCCTCCACCCGCGCAAGCTACCAGCTTGCTCTCGACATGTCCGGGCTGCTGGCTGATCGTAGGCAGTTCCCCGAGATCGTCGGCAATGCGATTTACGTGAACGACGGCGGCCCCCGTTTCATTCTCGGCCTCAATCCCCCGCCGCCGGCTCCGCACCGGATCTATGCCCTGGTCAACCTTGCCAAGCAGGCCGATCTCCCGGCAACCCAGGCCAAGCTGCGCCGCGCGCTGCAGTCGCGCTTTCCCGATGCCCGAATCGAGCCGAAGCGCTTCTCGCTTGGCGTATCGGAAGCAGGCACGGCCGCGCTGCGCCTCACCGGACCGGACCGCAACGAACTGGAGCGTGGAGCTGCGGTGCTGAAGCAAGCGCTAGGCCGGATAGGCGGCATAGTGGACATCCGCGACGATGCCGAAGGACGGATTCCGCGCCTCGTGGTCGATGTCGACCAGGGCCGCGCGCTTGCCGCAGGAGTTTCGTCCGCTGCGGTTGCCCGGGCGCTTGAAACCGTGACGGCCGGCCGCCCGGTAACGGCACTGCGCCAGGGCGACGTCCTCGTGCCGGTGCTGCTGCGCGGCTCGCAGGACGCACGCACGGCGCCCGAGCGTCTCGCCGCGCTGCCGGTGTTTGGGCCGCAGGGCGCGGTTCCCCTTGGCCAGATCGCCAAGGTGCGCATTGCCAGCCAGCCCAGCGTGCTGGTTCGCCGCGATCAGAGCCCGGCGCTGACCGTCACGGCGCGTCATCCGGAGCTGTCCTCCCAGGAGATTGTTGACGCGATCGCAGCTGATCTGGCCAAGCTCCAGCTTGCCTCGGGCCATACGGTAGAACTCGGTGGCGAGATCGAGGAGAGCGAAACCTCCAACGCCAGCATCAAGCGCTACTTCCCGTTTGCGCTGCTTGGCATGATGGCATTGTTCCTCTGGCAGTTCGGCTCCGTCCGCAAGACCGCGATCATCATGGCCTCGATCCCGTTCGTCCTGATCGGGGCCTCGCTCGGGTTGAAGCTAAGCGGCGAGGCGATGAGCTTTACGGCGACGCTGGGGCTGCTCGCGCTGGCCGGCATCATCGTGAACAACGCGGTACTTCTGCTGGAACGCATTCAGGAAGAGCGCGAGGCAGGCCTGCCATTGCCTGATGCTGTTGCCACCGCCGCCGCAGTCCGCCTGCGCCCGATTGTGATGACCAAGCTTGCCTGCATCATGGGCCTGGTCCCGCTTTACCTGTTTGGTGGCGACCTGTGGCGGCCCATGGCCGCAGCGATGATCGGCGGTCTGGCGCTTGGCACGCTCATCACCCTGGTCCTCATTCCCGCCCTCTATGCCCTGCTGTTCCGCGACCGGCTCGTGCCGGCCGCAGCCTGACGGAGTCTCAAGCCATGCGCCGGACCCTCTTCCCGGTCTTCGTGCTCACCACGGTGCTCACCGCCTGTGCTGGCGCCCCGCCGCCCAAGCCTGTCCCAGCTCCGCCGTCTGCCAGCTGGAGCACCTTTGACCCCGCTCTGCTAGGTAGTCCCGTTCGGCTTGACTGGTGGAGCGCCTTCGGCTCGCCTGCGCTGACGCAGCTTGTCAACGAGGCGCGAACCGCCAACTTCGATCTGGCTGCGGCCGATGCCAATCTGCGCGCCGCCGCGGCCCTGGCGCGCGAGGCGCGGCTCGCGCGCCAACCGCAGGGCGGTGCGGGCGCCGGCGTCCAGCGTCTGCGCGAACCGTCCGCGACCCAGCCGCCGATCTTCCGTATACCCGGCGCGTTTCCGGACATGACGATCGCAACGATCGGTGGCGAGCTTGCTTGGGAAGTCGATCTTGTCGGTGCCCGCGCCAAGACCTCGCGCGCTGCTCTGGCCGATGCGAAGTCCGCGCTGTGGCGGCGACGGAACGTTGAAGCCGCCGTTGTGGCGCAAGTCGTTCGGGCGTGGCTCGATCTCGCACAGAGTCGCCAGCTTGGAGCCCAGATCGACGCGCGGCTCGCCGCGCTCGACAACGTGATCGCGCTGGCCCAGCGCCGGACGGACCGCGGCGGCGGAACGGTGGCGGATGTCGCTGTGTTGCGCCAGGGGCGTGAGGGGTTGGCTGCCGAGCGTCCCGTGCTGGACGCCGCCCAGCGCAACGCGCTGCGCCGCCTGGCTGTGCTCACCGGCCGCGACCCGATCGCATTCGTTCGCGAAAGCGTCGCGCTTGATACCCGGATGGAAACACCCACTGCCCTGGCCGCGCAGGATCCGCGGATCATGTTGCGGCTGCGCCCCGACGTGCAGATAGCCGAAGCCCAGCTCGAGGCTGCATTCGAGCGCGCCGGGGCCTCGCGCGCGGCGCTCTATCCCAGCCTCTCGCTGGGCGCTTCGGCAGGCGTGGCCGCGACCCCGGCCGATATCGGATCGCCCGGAGCCTTCCGCTTTGCGGTTGGCCCCTCGCTCAACTGGGGCATCCTCAATCTTGGCCGGGTCAAGGCGGGCATCGCGGCAGCCGATGCCGCCAGCGAAGCGGCTGCTGCGCAGTGGCAGCAGACCTTGCTGGCCGCGGTTGAGGAAGCGGACGGTGCTATCGACCGCTGGTTGGAGGCAAGGCGCAGCACCGCAGCGACGCGGAGCGCACGGGCTGAATCCGCTGTCTCGCTGACGGCTGTCCGCTCACGCCATCAGGCAGGGATCGTCAGCACCCTGGAACGGTTGCGGGGCGAGGCCGATCACCTTGCCGCCGAGACGGCGTTGATTATCGCCGAAGCCAACGAACGGGAAGCCTGGGCCATCGCCAATCTCGCGCTTGGAGCCGGCTGGCGGGCAGAACACACCCCGATCCGGTAACCGGCTGCCACGCCCTGATCGGCGTTCAACGGGGTGCAACTGGAGGATCGAGCAGGCCCGTCCCGAGCCGGTTCATGCTGACGGTCGCGCGGGGCTTGGCCCGTGAGCCGGACGTCTGGCCGACGTGGCTTTCGCGCGGGGCGCAGAACGGCTGCGGGGGCTGCGGGACGCTGGTCCCCCAGCCCCCGCACGACCTGCCTACTGGTTGGGGCTGACGTAGACCTCCTTGCCCTTCACCACCGTGCGCAGCACGCGGGTGCGGTGGATGGCGGTGGCTGGCACGCTGAAGATGTCCTGATCCAGCACGATGAAGTCGGCCTGCTTGCCCGGTTCGAGCGTGCCGACCCGATCGCCGATACCCAGCTGCCTTGCCGCATTGGCGGTCAGCAACGTGACGGCTTGCGCGACCGTGATGGCTTGCCCCGGCGCCAGCTGCTCGGTGCTGCCACCCGGTGCCTGACGGGTGACGAGCGTTTCAATCGCGACCCAGGGCGACATCGAAGGGACCACCGGCCAGTCCGACCCGAGCACCACATGGGTGCCAGCGGCCAGCGCGTCGCGGACCGGAGTGAACCGTTCCATGCGCTTGGTGCCGACCGACCGGATCACGTCGCGCACCGGCGGGCTCGGGAACCACAAGTAGGGGGAGAACTCATAGGTCGCGCCCAGGCCGGTGGCGCGGGCCATGTCCTCGGGCGTGATGAAGTTGGCGTGGGCCAGTTCGTGGCGCTGGCCATAGGGACCGTTGGCTTTGCGCGCCGCGCCGATGGCGTCGAGTGCCGCGCGGGCCGAAGCATCACCGGCAACGTGCAGCTTCACGGTCAGCCCAGCCGCGTCGTAGCGAATGAGCTTGGCCGCGATTGCCTCGGGGGTCGCCATGAGCTCGCCCTTGATCCTGGCGGGTTCACCCTGATGGTTGGCATCGGCATAGGGTTCGAGCATGGCCGCGGTATGGGCATCGGTCGGAACACCATCGAGGATCATCTTGACGCAGCTGATCTCGAGTCCGGGCCGGGCATAGAGCGACCGCTGGGCGATGAGCGTCTGATCGTTGTCCCACATGCAGGTGCGCACGTGTTGCACCAGCTCGCCGCGATCGGCCAGCGCGGCATAGGCGCGAGCGTTGGGCGTGGCCATCAGCGCCTCTTCATAGGCGGTGATCCCCTGGGCCAGCATCATTCGGGTTGCCGTCCGCAAGGCGGCGACCCGCTCGTCGTGCGAAGGGGGTGGCAGCTTGTTGAGAATGGCGATGGCCGCCGTTTCCCGCAGGATGCCGGTGGGCTCGCCCGTGCGATCCTTCTCGATGATCCCGCCGCCAGCCGGGTTCGGCGTATCTCGGGTGATGCCGGCTGCCTTGAGCGCGGCGGAATTGGCCCAGACGCTGTGCAGGCTGATGTCATGCAGCACCACCGGAACGGTACCGGATACGGCATCGAGCAGCTTGCGGTGGGGCGGCGTCTTGCCAAGAGAAGTGGCATCCCACTGGCCGCCCTCGATCCATGCGCCGGGCTTTGCCTTGGCGGCGCAGGCCTTGATCGTGGCGAGCACTGCGGAAAGGTTGGCCCCTTGCGGGAAGGCGCAGCTGGCTTCGCGCAGACCGGCATCGACCGCGTGGACGTGCATGTCGATCAGGCCGGGCAGGACGGTCCTGCCCCCCAGATCGATCACGCGTGTCTGCGCGGTTCTGTGCTTGGCGAGGTCGCCCTCGTTGCCGGTGGCGACAATCGTCGCCCCGGATACCGCGATGGCCTCGCGCCAGCCCTCCGGTGTCGCGATGTGGCCGTGGACGTAGATCACGTCGGCCGGCAGCGGGGTGGCCGGCCCGACTGCATCCTGGAATTGGGCGCTACCGGCAGCGCCGGTGCAGGCTAGGGCCAGGGCCGTGAGCGAAGAGGCGAAGCGCAGGCGCATGGGCATGGTTCCCGGGAATGGTCTTGGGTGGCTGCGGCCCCGGCCGCCGCTTGGGCGGCTGCCGGGGTCACGTTTCAGAAGCGGGTAGAGATTTCCAGCCCGTAGGTCCGGGGCGGGGCCCAGCGGACCATCCGCTGGTTGAACGGCGCCAGGAAGAACGAGAAGTCGCGATAACGGTTGTCGAACAGGTTGCGCCCAAACGCCGCGATGGTGATGCGGTCATCGGCAAAGGCATAGGCCACGCGTCCGTTGACCAGCATGTAACCCGGCAAACGGCCGTCGGCGACATTGGCAGCCTCGTAAAAGATGCTGCTGCGCCAGGAGAGGTCGCCGCGCAGCGTCAGCTCGCCATTGCCGACCGGTACCCGGGCCTGCGCGCCGCCGTTGAGCGAGAGCTTGGGCACGAACGGCAGGCGATTGCCGGCACAGTTGGTTGCCGGGGCGCAGCCGGGAAAATCATCGTAGGTCGCATCGGTATAGCCCGCGCCGAGGTTCAGTTCGATGGCGCTGATCGGCTTGGCGGTCACTTCCAGTTCGAACCCCTGGATCTTGGCCGCAGCGGCATTGCGGATCTGGAAGGCCGCACCGACCAGCGCCGAGACCTGCAGATCGCGGTAGTCGGTGTAGAAGGCCGCAGCGTTGACGCGCAGCTTGCGGTCCAGCAGATCGGCCTTCAGGCCGGCCTCATAACTCCAGGCGTTCTCCGGGCCGAAGGATATATCTGTGCTGCCGACGATGTCGGGATTGAACCCGCCGCTCTTGAAGCCTCGCGCGGCGCTGGCATAGACCCGCGCGGTTTCGGTGAATTGCCAGGTCACGCTGAGGTTGCCGGACAAGTCCTTGTCGGTCCGTTCGAGCAGGGCGGTAAGGTTTGGCAGCGGGACGAAGGCGGTGTTCGTCTGCCGGAAGTCCAGCCTGCGCGTTTCGATGTTGTAGCGCAGGCCGCCGCTCACCGTAAGTCCGGGGGCGGGCCGCCAGTTGCCGCTGACGAAGGCGGCATAGGCATTGGTCTTGAGTGTCGAAAGACTCGAAATGGCCCCCAGGAATGCGCCCGGTCCGGGCGGGCCGAAAACTGCGGTGCGACGATCCGCATCGGCATCCTGATGAAGGTAGTAGAGACCGATCAGGTAGTCCGCCGGGCCATTGGTGGGCGAGGCGAGGCGCAACTCTTGCGTGAACTGGCGGGCGCCATCCTGGAAGTTCGACGCCGAAAGGGGCAGGGGGCGACCGTCGTCATCGTCGATCAGCTGGGACTGGTTGTCGCCGTAGGCCGTGATCGAGGTCAGCGTGTAATCGCCCATGCGCCAGTCGACGTTGAGGTTGGTCGTCCAGATCTCGCGGGTTTGCAGGTTCTGAGCATCCTGCGAAACGGTGTAGGGATCCGCAAAAAAGCCAGGTAGCCCGGCCAGCCCGCCAACGGTGTTGCTGGCAATCTGCCCGAGCAGCAGACGGTCGGCCTGCTTGAGCCAGCTTCCCGTTAGGCTCACGTCCACGTTCTCGCTCGCTTCCCACAGCAGCGACCCGCGCAGGGATTTGCGGTTCAGATTGTTGAGCTTCTGATTGTTGAACACATTGAGGATGTAGCCATCGCGGCTGGCGATCGATCCTGCCAGCTTGATCCCCACCTTGCCGGGGATCAACGGCCCGGTCAGCAGGACGCTGCCCTCGCGCTGGCCAAGGTTGCCGATCGCAGCCCGACCTTCGGCATGAAAGGCGTCGAGATCCGGCTTGCGGGTGGTGATGTTGATGGCCCCTGCGGTGGTGTTGCGGCCGAACAACGTGCCCTGCGGGCCGCGCAGCACTTCCAGCGTGGCGATATCGGGCAATTCCTGATCAAACCCGTTCGGGCGGACTGTCAGCACGCCATCGATGTACACGCCCAACCCGCTGTCGAAGCCGATGTTGCGGGTTTGCGAGACGATTCCGCGGATGCCGATGGCGCCCAGCACGGCGCCACCGCCATCCTGGGTCAGATTGGGGACGTTGCCGACCAGGTCGGCAACGCGGGCGATGCCCCGCTCCTGCAGGCCGGCGCCGGTCAGGGCGGTGATCGAAATCGGCACAGACTGGACGTTCTCTTGCCGCTTGCGGGCGACCACGACGATCGTCTCTAGTCCGCCGTCATCATGTGTGGCGCCAGATTCGCTGGTCTGCTGCGCCAGGGCCGGCGTGGACAGCAGTGCCGTGGCAGACAGGCCGGCGAGCAAGGCTTGACGGCAAAGGTTCGCACACATGAATCAAGCTCCCTGTTGAATTCGGCCCAGTTTTCGGACCCGCTAACCCGTGGTCGTTGCGCGTTGGGGAGGGGGTGCGCATCGCCCAGATGGTGTATGGACAAGAGGCCTCGCGCTGGTTCGATCCAGAAATGGCCGCATCCGATAAGCGCAGGGTCTGCAGGTCCGGTTAGCGTGGCTGCCGGAGTGCGGAGGTGCGATAGCGAGAGCCGGGGTGGGGGCATGACTTTCCACCAGGCAGGGAGTGCCAATGGTGCAGGCCGATCTTCTGGCAGACTTCTATGCCGCCACCGTGGATCGCGCGCGGCTGACGCGTGCGCTGGATCGCGTCCGCGAGCTGACCAATGCCACATCGGCCACGCTTCATGTGTTCCAGCGATCCGCGATCCGGCTAAGGCACCAGTGGCAGCATTCCTGTTCGCACACCCCGACCTCCGCCTACTCGATGGCCATGCTGGATGATCAGAACCCCCGGATCTTGAGTGCGCTCAACCCCCCGAGCACGATCCCCTGTCTGATCGAGGACGCGGGGCTGCCCGAGGTCCTGCATCCGCAGTTGCAGCGCTGGCAGGAACAGTTGCGGGTGCAGGGGATGGGTCGCTTCATTGCGGCCAGGGTCTCGCTCGATCAGGATCGGGAGGTGGGCCTGGCGCTTCACGCCAAGATTGACGGCAGTGTGATGGACGCGGGCGCCAGCGATCTCATGGTCGGACTGATGCCCCATCTGCGTGAAACCGTGCTGCTGGCGGCCAGGGTCGACACCGGCGCTCGTGAGCATCAGGCGCTGCGTACGACCTTCGACCGGATGCGGGCAGGGCTGGTGACCCTCTCGGCCAATGGCCGGGTGCTCTCGATCAACCCGGCGGCACGGCAACTGCTGGGCCTGTCCGCTGCGGCCACGGGTCTGCCGCCGTCGCTCCAGACGCGGATTGCCGAAACGGGCCCGCAGGGCTTCGTTTGCTGGAAAGCTGGTGAGCGGCATCTCCACATCTTCACCGAACGCCTGTTCGGTCCGCCGGAAGGCGCAGAGCGCATCGGCTGGACAGCTGAGACCTGGCTGCTGGCCATTTTCGATCCAGAGGAGCAGGCGGGTCTGCCGGATGCCGAATGGACCAGGTGCTATGGTTTGACCCCTGCGGAAACCGCGGTTCTTGGCGGGATCGCGGCGGGCGCGGATATCGCCGAAGTGGCCACCCAGCGTGCGATTTCGATCCATACCGCGCGCACCCAGCTCAAGTCCGTGATGGCCAAGGTTGGCGCGCGACGACAGGCCCAGCTGGGACGGCTCGTATGGACGAGCCGGTCGCGCTGGTTCCGCGCAGGGGACTGACCGTTCACCGCGCCGCCCCCGCGGATACCAGAGCGGAGACTCCCGCCTAGCGCACTCCCGGGTTGACCAGGCCGCGCACGGACGCTGCGCGTCCCGGCATCGCCTTGACTGCAGCAGCCACGGCTGCTGCAGCCGAGGCCCAGGCCAGACGGACGGGCTCTGCACCGACCCGGGTTTGAAGGCAGGCGCAGACGTGCTTTGAGGGCTCCTGTCCGATTCGATAACCGTCTTCGCTGGGTATGGCTCGCTGCTTCTCGCCCGGCTCCATCGCCCCGTAATCTGCCCCCCGGGCAGAGCGTCAGGAACCTGAAGTTTCATGAATTATCGCCACGCCTTCCATGCTGGAAACAGCGCTGATGTCGTGAAGCACGCCCTGCTGATCACGCTGGTGCAGGCCCTGCAGCACAAGCCCGGGGCGCTGACCCTGATCGATACCCATGCCGGCTGCGGGCTTTACGACCTCGGCAGCGGTCAGGCCCAGCGCACGGGCGAGGCGGCCCAGGGTGTGCTGCAGGTCTTTGCTGATGGGAACCCCTTGCTGGACACATATCGCGCTGCCGTCCGGTCGGTGAATGTCGGGCCTGCGCTCCAGCTTTATCCCGGCTCGCCGCAGTTTCTGGCGCAATTGCTGCGTCCGCAGGACGTGCTCGTCCTGAACGAGAAACACCCCGAGGACGTGACCGCACTGCGCATCGCGATGCGCACGACACCCGCGGCCGTGCATGCGCGCGACGCCTACGAGCTATGGCTGGCAATGCTGCCCCCGCGTACCGCGCGCGGCGTGGTGGTGGTCGACCCACCCTATGAGCAGACCGACGAACGCGCCCGGATCACGGCTACCCTCGCGGCAGCTTACCGCAAATGGGCGCATGGCGTGACGGTGATCTGGTATCCGCTGAAAGACCGCGCCGCGCATGGCCGGTGGCAGGAGCAGCTCCGTAAACTCGGTATTCCGAAGATCCTGTCGGTCGAACACTGGCTTTACGACGACGATCAGGCCGGCATCTACAACGGCGCCGGCCTGTTCATCGTCAACCCGCCATACGCCTTCACCCAGGCCTTGCCACCCCTGCTGGAGGCCTTGCGGGCCGCGCTGGCGCCAGAGGGGCATCGCGGTAGGCTCACCTGCGAATGGTTGAGCGGTGAGAGGTGAGCCGGCAGTGTCCTGCGAACACAGGCTCGGCTGGACGCGGAGCGGGTTCGATAAGGGGAGGACGCGATGGATTTGGGGCTGAAGGACAAGTCGGTGGTCGTCACCGGGGCGACCGCGAACATCGGTCGGGCCGTCGCGCTCGACTTCGCACGCGAGGGTGCTCGACTGCTGCTGGTGGGACGCGATCTGGCGGCGGGAGCGCAGGTGGTCGAACAGGCGCGTGAGCTCGGGGCCGGCTCGGCCGAGTTCCTGGCCATCGACCTTCTGGAAGACAAGGCCCCCGCCCGGATCGTCGCGGCGGCCGAGCAGGCCGGCGGCGTCGACGTGCTTATAAACAATGTCGGCGGTAATGTCGGCGCTGGCCTCTTCACCGGGTCCGATCCGGCCACGTGGCAGGCCGACCTTGACATCACCCTTCTGACTACGATCCGGATGACCCACGCGGTCCTCGGCACTATGACCCGACGCGGCAGCGGTGCGATCGTCAACCTCGGGTCGACGGCGGGAGTGGCCGCCGACTACCAGTTGGCGATCTACTCGGCGGCCAAGGCGGGGGTGCATGGCTTTACCCGGGCCATCGCCAAGGAAGCGGGGCAGTTCGGCGTTCGCGTTAACGCGGTCGCACCCTTCGGTACCATCCCGCAGGATCCGCAGGCGCTTAGTCGGGGTAGTCGGTTCCACCCTGACAACGCGTTTTTCCGCCGGGCCTTCGCCGGATCAAGCGCTGAGGATGCGGCCAAGCGGATGCGGCAGGGGGCCTTGCCGAAGCCATTCGCGGCGCCCGAGGAGGTGGCTGCCGCCGTCGTGTTCCTGGCATCCGATCGGGCCAGCTTTATCACGGGCCAGGTCCTGCAGGTCGATGGGGGCGCCTTGCTTTAGGCAGGGGTTCCGTCAGAGGCACGCCCGCTTGCGACGGGATTGGGCTGCCGCTCGAAGTGGCAGGCATTGCGGCAGATCTCCTGCAGGGCCTGGACCAGCGCCGTTCGGGCAGGCTCATTGAGGTGTCCGGCCAGGCAATGGTCGATCCGTACGAACCGGTCCTCCACCGCACCCAGCAAAGCGTCACCCCGTGCCGTGGTGGCCAGGCCCATGATCCGACCCTTGCCTGGTGTTCTGGCAATCAGGCCCTCGCGCTCCAGCCGGGCTATCAGCGGCACCAGGTTGGCCTGCTGGCTGCGGTGCGTCCGGGCTATCTCGCTCTGGGTGCAGCCGGGGTTGCGGCCGATGGTCATCAGCATGGTGGCCTCGCTCGGCTTGAGACCAAACTCACCGAACAGCCGCGTCATCAGGGCCGATAGCGCGCCCGCTGCACGCCGCAACTCGTAGTGCAGCGTACCGGACATGGGATCATCTGCCAGTCCGGCCGTCGTCTCTTCGCCGCGTTCGGCGGGCGAGGCGGGGTGGTTGTCAGCAAGGCGCATGCTGGGTCCTGTGTGACTATTGACTTATATAATGTAACATATGAGTATCGTCAGGACAACCGGCACCACGCCCGCGCTGGGTAGCCGATCACCAACGGAGAGCTTGAATGGTCATACCGTTCCGGGGTGCGCGCACGTCTCAACTTCGTCATCGGTGGGCTATCGTCTCCGTTGCTGCCGCTGGTGCGGTGCTGGGCGGCATTCCCACTTTCGCCCAGCCAGGGCCGCCTCCCGCCACCGCTGTGCAGCGCCCTTCCGGCGGCATGTCCCCAGCGCTGTGCGAGGCTGGAGACCTTCGCGAACCGGGCATCCAGGGCGAGGTGCCGGCGGGAGCCACGCCGCACTACAACTGCGGGGTAAAACAGATCGGCCAGTTGCCCATCAGCGGCAATGTCGCGGGGGCCGGCCAGTGCGTCTATGTCCGGGCACGGGGCCCTGGCTTCATGCAGGATGAAGCGCTTGTTTCCGTTGTAGACGTGCGGAACCCGCGCAAGCCGGTCGTGGTCGGAGCGCCCCTGCCAGTCAGGAATAGCACGGAGACGATGCGCACCGTGGTTACTGCGGAACGCGCGATTCTGGTGTCCGGCAGTTCGGTTTACGACATCCGTGATTGCCTCCATCCTAAGCTGGCCGGCGAGATCAAGTGGCCGGATACCACGCTGCCGGGCATCGCCCGAAAGAATTTCCCCCATGACATGCGGATCAACCGGACCGGCACCAAGGTCTATGCCACGTTCGGCCTGTGGATGGCCGATATCACCAATTTGCGGGATCCCGGTAGTTGGACGATCACCGACTATCGCTGCGATCTGGCCGCCCAAGTTCCGGGGCCTTGGCAGGACATCCATCGCCAGTCGGTCCGCGCCGGGCGTAGCCTGTGCAACGACGCGACCCGTCCCGCACCGATGGGGGCGAACTATGCGCTGGGCAGCAGCCCCCTGCAGGCATCGCTGCTGTGGCCGCAGTTGTCCCACTCGCCTGATCTGAACGCCGACGACACCCGCCTTTATGTCGGCGATCAGGCCGGGGGAACCAGCGCGCTCTGGGCCCCCGTGCCCAAGGTTCGGATCATCGACCTGACCGGCACTGCGCCGAGAGTCATGGGCGGGGTCGATGGTCCCGGGCACGGGCTGGACTGGTTCCGCGCGGGTGGGCGCGACTATCTGCTGCATTCGAATGAAGGCGGGACGAGGGGGATCATGAACCAGCCCAGCACGAGCACCACATGCCAGCCCTATCCGCGGCCACAGGGACTGGGCTGGGGGTTTGAGGCGATCGTCAGCGAGGTGACCGACCCGGCGCAGGCACGAAACGTGGCCATGGTACAGCTGGCCATCAACCTGCCTGCCTATTGCCAGGTCAGAAAGGCCTCGGGCCGGGACCCCTGGCTCGCCTATCATCTGATCGACAATCCGCTGAACGCGAAGTTTGCGGCGCTGAACTTCGGTGATGCGGGCCTGCGCATCTTCGACATGCGCGATCCGCACAATCCGGTTGAGGTTGCCTACTTCAACCACGGAGAGCCGACCCATGCCGGCGTGGGTTACTACGATCCCGCCCGCAGGCTGATCTTCTTCGCTGATTCCGGCGGCTTCAAGGTCCTGCAATTCGAGCCCAAGGCCAGCAAGCGCCTTGGCCTCTAGTGTTCCGCCTCCGCCTTTGCCGGAGTCTGTGCAACCGAGGTCGCACCGCACGGTCGGCCGCGCGTCCAGCGCCGGCTTGACCGCTCGGCCGGCAGGACCCACTATCCTGCCGGGCCAAAGCCCCACCGAACCGCAGCCGACCGCCTGGTCCCGGCCAGCGTGGCGGGCGAACCGTTCGGAGGTCTGATGAAGTTCGCATTCACGGCTATCGCCCTGTTGCTGTCTGCTCCGGCGGCAGCGGCCGATCTGCGCCCCGACCAGGTCGCTTTCCGGCAGATCTACAAGGAGCTGGTCGAGACCAACACCACCTATTCGAGCGGAAGCTGCACGGCGGCGGCCGAGAAGGTGGCGGCCCGTTTGCGCGCCGCGGGCTATGCCGAGAGCGAGATCCGCCTGTTCGAGCCGCCCGGTCATCCGCGCGAGGGCGGCCTCGTCGCCACACTTGTGGGCAGTGATCCGCGACTGAAGCCGATGCTGCTGCTGGCCCATATCGACGTTGTCGAGGCCAAGCGCGCCGACTGGACCCGCGATCCCTTCACCCTGATCGAGGAGGACGGCTATTTCTATGGCCGGGGTACGGTCGATGACAAGCCGCACGCTGCGATCTGGACCGACACGCTGATCCGGCTCAAGGCCCGGAAGCCACCTGCCCGAACCATCCGGATGGCGCTGACCTGCGGTGAGGAGGGCGGCGGTACCATCGTTGGCGCGGAGTGGCTGGCGAAGGAGCACAAGGACTGGATCGACGCCGAGTTCGCGCTCAACGAGGGCAGCAGCGGCGCCGTGGATGCGGCCGGCAAGCCGATCAGCCTCGCCATGCAGGCCGGCGAGAAGGTGTTCCAGGACTTCAGGATCGAGGCGACCAACCCTGGCGGCCACTCCAGTCTGCCTCGTCCGGACAATGCCCTGTACGATCTTGCCGCCGCGCTGCTCAGGATCGGCGCCTACGAGTTTCCGGTCCAGTTCACCGATGCAACGCGGGGCTATTTTGCCGCGCGCGCAAAGATCGACGGCGGCGAGATGGGTGCGGCGATGACCCGGCTCCTGGCTGATCCCAGGGACGATGCGGCCAACGCCATCGTCTCGCGCAATCCCTCGCTCCACTCGATGCTGCGCACCACCTGCGTGGCGACGCTGGCGAACGCGGGACATGCCAACAACGCCCTGCCGCAGCGCGCCACGGCCAACGTCAACTGCCGCATGTTTCCCGGCGATCCGATCGACAATGTCCGCGCCCAACTGGTGAAGGCGATCGGCAATCCGGCGGTGACGGTCACCCCGGTCGAGCCGATCAGTCCGACTCCGCCGCCGCCGCCGCTGACCGATGCCATCTATCGCCCGGCGCTGGCCCTGGCCAAGACGTACTATCCGGGCGTCCCGGTGCTGCCCACCCTGCTGCCGGGCGCAACCGATGGGCGCTTTCTCAATGCGGTCGGCATCCCGACCTACGGGGTGCCCGGCGCCATGCTCGGGCCGACCGGTGACGGGATGCACGGATTGAACGAACGCAAGTCCGTTGCCGCACTCTACACCGAACGCGACTATCTGTTCGATCTCGTCAAGGTCTACGCCGGCGTGAAGTGACTGCGGTCGGACGCCAAGGGGGCGAGTGATCCCGCCCCGTTGCTGCGATCGGCGGGGTGCAGGCCATCCCGCCGCGCTCGGCCAGGCACCTGGCGCGAAATCCGTTCCGATCGTATCGGACGGATCGCTCTAGATCAGCACCCGCTCAGGCGTGCCCACATCGTCGAGCACCGTGGTGCGGTCGATGTCGAGCAAGGGCTTGATCAGCCCGTCGCGCAGGTCGTAGACCCAGCCGTGGAGGGTCAGCGGCCGACCGGCTGCAAAGGCTGCCTGCACGGTTGATGTCTGCGCCAGATGAAGCAACTGGTCACGGACGTTGATCTCGACCAGGCGGTTCACCCGCTCGTCCGGATCATGGATACACTCCACCGTGCCGCGGTGATCGTCCAGCACCTTCACCACGTGTTCGAGCCAGTGCCCTACCGGGCCTGAGGGCAAAGTTCCGAGCGACGCGGCGATACCGCCGCAGCCGTAGTGGCCGCAAATGACGATGTCGTTGACGCCCAGGGTCATGACGGCAAATTCGAGCACGGCCATCAGGTTGGCATCATCATGCCGCACCAGATTGGCGATGTTGCGATGAACGAACAGCCCGCCCGGCGCGGCCTGGGTGAAGTGATCGGGCTGAACGCGGCTATCGGAGCAGCCGATCCACAGAAAAGCCGGCTTCTGGCCGTCCAGCCGGCGCCGGAAGAACTCTGGATCCTCTTCCAGCTGTTCGGCCGCCCAGGCGCGGTTGTGAAGCAAGAGCTGGGGAATTTCCTGCATGGTTGCAATCCTGCTGTGGCGCGGGCGTCAAGTGGCGCGCGCGCGGGTGAGCGGCGCCTTGATCAGCCTGGCCGTCTCGCCCCGCGCGTCACCCTTGATCACCACGCGCAGCGAGCGATAGGGCGCCGCCTTGGCGAACGCGTTGATGATGTCGATGTTGTCGGGATCGACATAGTTGGTCGCCGACAGATCGATCAGGACAGTACGGTTGTCCGGAATCGAGGCCAGCGCCTGTTGCAGTTGCGCCTTGTGGACGAAGTACAGGTTCAGCCGTGCGCGCACCATGACGTCATCGCCGTGCGAGACCACCGTCA
Source organism: Novosphingobium piscinae (assembly GCF_014230355.1). GTDB lineage: Bacteria > Pseudomonadota > Alphaproteobacteria > Sphingomonadales > Sphingomonadaceae > Novosphingobium > Novosphingobium piscinae. The sequence goes on along the minus strand of NZ_JACLAX010000001.1, from coordinate 376,689 downwards.
CCGCGTTCTGGATGTTGCGCCAGATCACGAAGCCAAGCCCGATCGCGATGCCGATGGCGATGCCGACCAGAAGATCGGTGAACAGGATCGCCAGGATGGTAACGATGAAGGGGATGAACTGCGACCAGCCCTGGGCATAGCGTTCAACGAACAGGCTGGGTTTGGCCAGCTTCCATCCGGTGGCGATCAGCACTGCCGCCAGGGCGGAGAGCGGGATCATGTTCAGGATCGAGGGGATCAGCAGCACGCTGGCCAGCAGCCAGACGGCATGCAGGATCGCCGACAGGCGCGAGCGGGCCCCGGCATCGACATTGGCCGAGCTGCGCACGATCACCGAGGTCACCGGGATCCCGCCCAGCAGCCCCGCGGCGATGTTGCCGCAACCCTGCGCCAGCAGTTCGCGGTTTTTGTCGGTGACGCGGCGCTGCGGGTCGATTTCGTCGACAGCCTGGACGCTCAGCAGCGATTCCAGGCTGGCGACGATGGCGATCGTCGCCGCGGCGGTCCACACCTCGGCCTGACCGATGGCCGTGAACTCGGGCAGCCGCAGCAGGGCGAGCAGGCCCGACATCGATCCCGCCACCGGGACCGCCACTAGGTGGGTCGGCGCGATCGTCAGGACCGGGGCCAGCCGGGCAAACAGCGCATTGGCCGCCACACCGAACACGACCACCACCAGCGGGCCGGGCAGGAACCGCCAGGCCCCGTCCCGCGGACGGGCCTTGTCCCACCAGAACAGGAAGCCCAGGCTGACCAGGGCGACCAGGACCGCGCCCCACTGGATGTCATTGCGCAGCAAGCTGATGATCTCTGACAGGGTGTTCTGGCCGTCACGCTGACCGAACGCGAAATCGCCCATGGGGTCGCCATCATACCCGATGGCGTGGGGCAGCTGCTTGAGGATCAGGATCAGACCGATCGCCGCCAGCATGCCGGTGATCACCGAGGATGGCACGAATTCGGCCAGGATCCCGGCCCGCAGGAACGAAAAGCCGATCTGCAGCACCCCTGCCAGGCAGACGGCCAGGAGAAAGGCCTCGTAGCTCGAGAGGCCCTCGATTGCCGCCAGGACGATAGCGGTGAGGCCGGCCGCAGGACCACTGACCGAGAGGGGCGAGCGACTGAGGAAGCCCACCACCAGTCCGCCTGCGATCCCGGACACCAGTCCGGAAAACAAGGGCGCCCCGGAGGCGAGGGCAACCCCCAGACACAAGGGCAGCGCCACCAGTGCCACCACGATCGAAGACGGTAAATCCGCTCGCCAATTCGCTAAATCAGTCTTGCCGTACTGTGTGTCTGCCATAGGGTCCGCTAAGTTCCATCCACCATTATTCGGGATTCTGTGACCAAATCAGGGCGATGCCAATGAATAAGGCAGAGCTGAGCCGGCGTCTTTTGCTGCCGGGGCATCTCAGTGTTGCGGTGTTACATGGGTTGTGAACCAGCATGGACCTGCGATCAAGCGCCAATCTCTGATCGCGGGCGAAACCGGCGGTGGGCAGCGCGCCCGACGACACCACGGTGCCAAGGCTGAGATGGCGCAGCCGCGCCCCCGGGCTACCGCCCGGGCGATGTCCGGTGCTGGTCCATGGCCAAGCCGGCCATCGCGGGTATTGTTCTGACCGGGCGGAGTCCGCGCAGACGGGCCGTGGCCGGATCGGGAAGGAGAACGCCATGCAAATGGACGATATGGTTGTGATCAGCGTCGACGATCACATCTGCGAACCGCCAACGATGTTCGACAACCAGCTGTCGGGCGAGTTGCTCGCCACCGCACCGAAGCTGCGGGTCGACCGCAATGGCAAGAACTACTGGGAGTATCAGGGGCGGCTCAAGGGCTCGGTCGGGCTCAATGCCGTGGTGGGCCGGCCGTTTGAGGAATATGGCATGGAGCCGACCTCGCTCGACCAGCTGCGCGACGGTTGCTATGACGTCCATGCGCGGATCGACGACATGGACGTCAACGGCATTGCCGCCTCACTCTGTTTCGGCAATTCGATCGTGTTCGACGGACAGACCTTCCATCAGGCTCCGGACAAGGCGCTGGCGCTGCGCCACATGCAGGCGGCGAACGACTGGCACTATGAGGAATGGTGCATGGCCTATCCCGGCCGCTTCATCCCGCTTGGCGTCCTGCCGACCTGGGACATGCCCGCGACGGTCGCCGAGGTCCATCGTCTGGCGAAGAAAGGCTTCCGTGCGGTCCAACTCAATGAGAATCCCACTGTTCAGGGCCTGCCGAGCATCCACAACGATTACTGGGACCCGCTGTTCAAGGCCGTGGCCGATACCGACCTGACCATCGCGCTCCACATCGGCAGCGGCAATCCCGCGCCGCACGCCTCGATGGAGACTCCGATCGAGGCGTGGATCTCGACCATGCCGCTGTCGGTGGCCCAAGGCGTCGCCGACTGGCTCCAGCTGGAGGAACTGCACCGGTATCCGGATCTGCGCATCGCGATCTCGGAAGGGAGCATCGGCTGGGTGCCCTATTTCATGGAACGGGCCGATTTCTCGAACTGGCGCCACAAGGCCTGGACCCATTCGCGCTTCCAGGATCTGAAGCCGAGCGAACTGTTCCGGCGCCACTTCCTCAACTGCTTCGTCGACGACCGCTTCGGTCTGCGGCATCTCGACGAGATCGGCGAGGACAATGTCGCCTATGAATGCGACTACCCGCATTCCGATACGCTGTGGCCGGAAGTGCCCGAATACCTGTGGGCTTCGGTCCAGCACCTGAGCGATGCACAGATCGACAAGGTCACCCACGGCAACGCGATCCGCTGGTTCCGCTTCGACGCGTTCCTCGAACACAACCGGCGCGAGGACATGACCGTCGGGGCCTGCCGCGCCCGGGCCCGGGCCAAGGGCGTGGACACCACGCCCAAGTCGTCTGGCGGCGCGCGCCCGGTGGGCGATGGCGAGCCGCCGCGGCCGGTGACCTCGGGCGACGTCATGGCGATGTTCAAGAAGCATGCGCGACGAGCGCCAGGCCGAGCAGGCCTGAGCACCGACTGGCAGGAGGGAGCGCCGCACATGGACAGTCCGCGGGTCGCGCTGGTCACCGGGGCCAGTTCGGGGATTGGCAAGCATGTCGCCATGGCCCTGGCGGCTGACGGCTGGTGGGTCATCGGGACGGGCCGTAACGCCGCGCGGATGCGGGAGGCCGCGGCCGAGATCGGCGCGGTGGCCACCGGGCCGGCTCCCGACATGCTCGCCGCAGACCTGTCGCTGATGGGCGCGACGCTGGCCCTGGCCCGGCAGGTCGAGGCCCTGACCGGGCGGCTCGACCTGCTGGTCAACAATGCCGGGGGCATGGCGAGCGAACTGGTGCTGACCAGCGAAGGGCTCGATGCCAACTTCGCCGGCAATCATCTGGGGCCGTTCCTGCTGACCTGCGAGCTGCTGCCGCTGCTGCGGCAGACGGCCAACGGACGGCCCTATGGGACGGTGCGCATTCTCAACACCTCGTCCGATGCGAGCGAGATGATCCCGCAGCTCGATCTCGACGATCTGCAGGGCCTGGCCGCCTACAATCCGGGGCGGGCCTATTGCACGGGCAAACTGGCCAACGTGCTGTTCACACGGGCGCTGGCCGACCGGCTCGACGGGGACGGCATCGTCGCCCACGCGGTGCATCCCGGAGCAGTTGACAGCAATTTCTTCGCGGGGGCCTCACCCGAGACGCAGGCCCGCCTCAAGGGCCTCGAGAAGCTGAGCGAAGCCGAGGGCGCGGATACGCTGGTCTGGCTCGCCACCGCAGCGGACGCCGCGGAGTCGAATGGCGACTACTGGCACAAGCGGGCCCGGCGCACACCCAACCCGACCGTGGCCGACCAGGCGGTGCGCGACCGGCTCTGGATTGAGAGCGAACGGCTGGTGCGCGCCGCACTCGACCGGGTGGCGCGCGGCTGACCGGCTACAGGGGCGGCGCAGGCTGCCCGGTTGCCCGGCTGCCCGAGCCCCTGCCGGGGCCTAGTGCCGGTCCTTGCGCTTCGCCACCAGGTGCACGACTAGCGCGACCGCTCCGCCGAGCACGATCCCGACCACGGCCGACAGCCCGGCATGCGTCAACCAGCCGAACAGGCCGCCGAGCGGCCCGGTGGCCTGCTCCACCCAGTGGCGCGCGGCGTGTTCGACGTGGGCGGGACCGCCGATGCCCAGGACCTCGAGCCCGTGCAGGATGATGCTGCCGCCAACCCACAGCATCGCCGCGGTGCCGACAATCGAGAGGAAGACCAGCAGCACCGGCATCGCCCGCAGCAGGAACGTTCCCACCCCGCGGGCCGCGCCAGAGGACTGCCGCGTCAGATGCAGGCCCACATCGTCCATCTTCACGATCGCGCCAACGGCGCCATAGACGATCACCGTGATCGCGAGGCCGACCAGCGCGAGGATCACCGCCTGTTGCACGATCCCCTGATCGGCCACTTCGGCCAAGGCGATGGCCATGATCTCGGCCGAGAGGATCAGGTCGGTCCGCACGGCCCCGGCCACGCGCGCGTTCTCGAACGTGACCGTATCGACAGGGTGGTCGGCGAGAGTCTCGCCGTGCGTCTCGCCGGTCAGCTTCTCGATCAGCTTTTCCGCGCCCTCGAAGCACAGGAAAAGGCCGCCAGCCATCAGCAGCGGCGTGATCGCGGCCGGCAGGAACGCGCTGAGCAAGAGGGCAGCCGGGAGCAGGATCACCAGCTTGTTGAACAGGCTGCCCCGGGCGATGCGGGCGATCACCGGCAGCTCGCGGTCGGGGGTGAACTCGGTCACGTAGGACGGGGTGACCGCGGCATCGTCGATCACAACGCCCGCCGCCTTGCTCCCGGCCCGCGCCGCCGCCGCGCTGACATCGTCGAGCGATGCGGCGGCAGTGCGGGCAATCAGCGACACGTCGTCAAGCAGGGCAACCAGACCGGTGGGCATAAGGGCGGATATCCGTCAAGAGCAGCAAGTGCGGCGGAGCGAGGGGAAAGACCCGACGCGTGTCGGGATCCCCGCGCTCCAGCCCGCGCCATATCGTTCCATGGCGGGCAAGGCCATGGGCGAATTGACCGTTCGGTTGTCCGCTGACTTCCGCTTTGTCCGATCAAGGTCTGCACGGGGCGCTCGTCTCCCGGCGGGGACGGGCGCCGCACCCGGGTACGGCTCGGCGGCTCAGTTGCCGGCGGGGCGGAAGCCCATCGGCGGGCGTTGGCTGGCAGTCGGACGCGGTGCGGGAGCGGGCCCGAAGCTGGGCGCCTCGACGAGCCGCGGCATCGCTTCATCCACGGCCGGCTGGGCCAGCACCGGCTGCGGCACTGGTGTGGCGGCTTCGGGCTCGGCGCCCCGCTGGACGGTGGGTACCGTCTCGGCTTCGGCCACAGCAGGCGGCGAAGCCGGCCGATCCATGCTGATCAGGGGGGCCTGGCCCTCCGGACCGGTTCGTCCGGCCGCTGCCCGGGACGTGACCGGCCCGGCCGCAGCAAGGCGGGCGCTGCGTGCTGTCTCGGTCTTGCCCAACGGGGCCTGCGCCGCGCCGGCCGCGGGGAGTTGCTGTGCGGCAACCTGCGCACCCGGCGGCGGGGCAGCGCTGGGGGGCGGCGCCTGACGGCCCAGCAACAGGATGAGGCCAAGCGCGAGGCCGGCTGCGACGGCCCCCCAGGTTGCCCCGCGAGCCAGCCGCTGTGCCGGCCGCAATGGCGGGGCTGCCGCGGCACCTGCCGGTGGTTCGACAGATTGCACGATCCGCGCGAGCAGGGCTGGCGGCGCCTCGGGGCGCGGCAGGGCGGCGAGCGCTGCGATCAGGTCGCTATCGTCATCGGGATCGCGGTCCGGGCGGGTTTGCTGCTCGATCACGCTGCCTCTTCCCCTACTTCGGTCCTGACGTGCCGGATCCGGTACTGTTCCCGCTCCAGCAAGGTCCGCAGCTGCTTGCGGGCGCGTACCAGAAGGGATTCGAGCGCCTTGACGCTCAGGTCGAGGATGTCCGCGGCCATCACGTTAGAGAGCCCCTCATAGTAGCACAAGACCAGCGCGCCACGGTAACGTTCGGGCAGGTCCGCCAGCGCGCGCAGCAAGGCCTGCTGGGCTTCGACCAGCTCGATCTGGCGATCGGCCAACGGCTGGTCGTCAGCCCGTTCGGGGATGGCCCCGTCCGCGACGATCCGCAGCCGGCGATGGCGATCGCGGCACAGGTTCATGGTCACCCGGCAGAGCCACCCGGCCAGCCCGGCGCCACGAGGCTGCCAGCCGGGCGCGGCCTGCCACAGCCGGGTGAAGCACTCCTGGACGATGTCTTCCGCCTCGCTTCCGTCGCCGGTCATCCGCAGGGCGATCCGGTAGAGCCGGCTGCCATGGCGCCGGACCAGGACGGCGAACGGCTCAGTCTCGCCCCGGGCGACCGCGCGCATGAGGATCGCATCCTCGACGCTCTCGCTGGTCTCGGGCACGCCCGCGCCGGCGCCGCGGATGGTCATGTCGGATGGGATCAAGGCGGCTCTCGTGCTGGCAGGTCTCGGCCGGCAGGGTGTCCGCACCCGGACCGGTTACGCCTGATCGGGCGGCGAGAATGAACCGTCGATTTACGTCGTCGCAGTCGCGTTCCCGCGCGGCAGCCGCAAGGCGCCAAAAAAAGTCGCGATCGATCGAAGGGTTTGGTCGGCTTCCCCGTTCAGCCCAGGCAACGCACGTCCCGCCGGACAGTCATCGAGGATCCGACATGAAGACTATGTTTCACCCCACCCGCCTGTCCTCGCTGGTGCTGATCCCCGCGCTGGCCGGAGCGGCGGGCGTGCCGGCGCTCGCGTCCACCACCGTCAGTACAGCCACCACGACGCCGCTGGCCACGCCATCGGCCGGCGACGTGACCGTAGCGAGCGGGGGGTCGATTGCCGTGTCGGGGCAACCGGCGATCATCGTGGCCTCGGACAATGCGGTGACCGTTGCGAGCGGAGCGACGCTGGCGACCGGTACGGTCAGCAACGGCGGCGGTATCCTGGTCAATGCCGGAACGAACAGCGTGGTCAGCAATGCCGGCGTCATCACCGCGAGCGAGAGCTACACGGTCGATACGATCACCGGCACCAGCGCCGCAGCGGGACCGATCGCCAACACGACGGGCCGGTATGGCATCCTTGTGACCGGGCCGGCGAGTGGCAGCCTGAGCAACTCCGGCACGATCTCGGTCAAGGGGCTCAACTCGGCCGGCATCGGCGTGACCGGGCTCTATTCCGGGACGATCACCAATACCGGCACGATCGCGGTCAAGGGCGATGGCAGCGTCGGGCTGGGCGTGCAGTCAGTCACGGGCGATCTCGCCGTGGGCGGCACGATCACCGTGGCAGGATCGGGCACCCAGGCCGTGGTCGCCAGCGGTGACATCGGCGGCGGGGTCGCGCTGTCCGGCGTGTTCGCCCAGGCGACGTCCTACACCACGGATGCCAGCACCACCCAACTGCTGACCGCCGCTGCCCTGAAACAGGACAAGGCGCTGGTCGAGATCGCCGGCAATGTCGCCAAGGGCATTGTGCTCTATGCTCCCTGCACCGCCACGACCGTCAACTCCGTGGTCTCCTGTACCTCGACCGGCACGACCACCTCGGCGGCCTACCTGACCGCCTACGGCAACAATCCGGCCCTGCAGATTGGCGGCGCCAGCAACACCGTGATCGGTGCCGGGGCCGCCTCGATCAACGGCAGCACCTATTCGCTTGCGATCGACGGTACGGTCGGAGCGACCGCAGGATACAGCGCGACCGATGCCTTCGGTGTGGTGATCGGCGGGCGGGGCGGCACGGTGGCCTTGCCCGGCGGCATCGGCGTGACGGGAGCCATCAGCGCCACGGCTATCGACGCCACCGCCACCGCTGTCCTTATCAATCCGGGTAGCACGGTCAGCCAGCTGACCAATGGCGGGTCCATCAAGGCCACGTTGAGCCAGACTGGCGGGACCGGGGCCTATGCCGTGCGCGATCTGTCGGGCAGCCTGACCAGCGTGGTCAACAGCGGCACGATCTCGGCGACCGCCGGCATCGCCAGCGTGGCGCTCGATCTTTCGGCCAATACGAGCGGGGTTACCTATACCCAGGCGCTGACCGCCTACCAACAGGCCCAACAGAAGGTGGAGCAGGCGGCCGCGACCTACGACGCCGACACGGCGCTGGTCTACACCAGCACCTTGGGCGACATCCTCACCGGGTCGGGCAACGACACGATCGCGATCCAGTCGGGCACGGTCACCGGCACCGCCGTGCTCGGTGGCGGCAGCGACCGCGTGGCTTTGTCAGGCGATGCCCGCTGGACCGGAACGCTCCGGTTCGGCTCCGGCCGCGCCGACATCACCCTTGGCGATACGGCCCGTTTCACCGGCGCGCTGAGCCTGAGCGGGCAACCCGCCCTGCTCACAATCGGCGGCAGCGCGGTCTTCAGCGGCACGGCGATTTCCGGGGGCTCGGCGCTGTCGGTCGCGGTCAACGGCGGCAGCTTCGGCGCGGCCTCGGCCACGACGCTGGCGATCAACGACCTGACCGTCAATGCCGGGGGGACGCTGCAGGCCTATATCGACGGCAGCGCCGGGACGAGCTCGCTGATCCAGGCGAACACGGCCAGCTTCGCCACCGGCGCCAAGGTCTCGGCCACGGTTTCGTCGCTCGCCAAGGCACCCGGCTCATATCGTATCCTGACAGCCGGAGCCCTCAGCGGGACGCCGACCTTCACCGACAGCACCACCGTGCTGCCGCTGCTGTTCAAGGGCGCGGTGGCGGCGGAGGGCAACGATCTGGTGCTGACCATCGCCCGGAAGTCGGCGAGCGAGCTGGGGCTGACCAGCAGCCAGGGCGCGGGCTACGATGCGATCTATGCCAATGCGACTAACTATTCCGCCCTGGCCAACAGCCTGCTGGAGGTGGATGGCCAGACCGCCCTGGCGACGCAGTTCGATGCGCTCTTGCCCGATCATGCCGGCGGGGTCTTCGATTTCGTGACCCGCGGATCGCGCCTCGCCACCCGGCACGTCACCGACGATTCCTCGCTCTACAAGATCAGCGAGGTCGGGGCCTGGCTCGAACCGGCCTATTTCCGGGGCAGCAAGACCGCCACCGGTACGGCGGGCTGGACCAGCAGCGCCTTCGGGCTCACCGGGGGCTGGGAGAAGGGCACCGCCATTGGCATGCTGGGGGTGACCGGTGCCTGGTTCGGTGGCACCATCCACAACGGTGCTGCCCAGGCCGTGAAGACCAACAGCTACGAGCTTGGCGCGTTCTGGCGGATCAGCAAGGGCCCGTTCTACGCCTTCGCCCGCACGAGCCTTGGCCGCGTCACGGCCGCGTCGACCCGCACCTTCACCGGGACCAGCAGCGGCAGCGCGCTCAGCTATACCGCGGCTTCGAGCTGGTCGGGCTGGTGGGCCTCGGGCAGCGGCGGTGCTTCGTACAAGTTTGCGCTGCCGGGCAATTTCACGCTCAAGCCGATGGCCACGGTGGACTTCGTCGGCCTGCGCGAGAATGCCCACACGGAAACCGGCTCGGCCGCCATCCTGCTCAATGTCGGCCGGCGCCGGAGCAGTGCGCTGACCGCACGCACCACGCTGACGGCCGGGTGGAGCTTCGGGGCATCCTCGCACGACGGACGGCCGTTCACGATCGAACTCGAAGGCGGCCGCCGCAACCAGCTGGCGGGCCGGATGGGCGTGACCACGGCCAACTATACCGATGGCGCCAGCTTTGCGATCACGCCAGACGCGCTGAAAAGCGGCTGGCTGGGCGAGGCGCGGATCCTGCAGGGCGGCTTCGACTACACCTGGCAACTGGCTGCTGCGGCCGAGAAGACGCTCGGCGGCACCGACCTGTCGCTACGCGCCGGGTTGAGCGTGGCTTTCTAGGCGCCCGCTGATCGCCATTTCACCGGGATGCGCAGGTAGCTCACGCCATTGGGCTCGGCTGCGCCGAAGCGGCCGGCGCGGATGTTGACCTGGATCGACGGCAGCAGCAGCCTGGGTGCCGGCAGCGCCGCGTCGCGGCCTTCGCGCAGAGCCACGAAGGCGGCCTCGTCGACGCTGTCGTTCACATGGATGTTCGTGCGGCGCTGTTCGCCCACCGTGGTCTCCCAGCGGTAGTCCTCCCGTCCCGGCGCCTTGTAGTCATGGCACAGGAACAACCGCGTCTCGTCCGGCAGGGCCAGCAGCCGGCGGATCGAGCGATAGAGCGTGCGGGCATCGCCGCCCGGAAAGTCGGTGCGGGCGGTGCCGTAGTCGGGCATGAACAGCGTGTCGCCGACGAACACGGCGTCGCCGATCCGGTAGGCGACATCGGCCGAAGTGTGCCCGGGCAGGTGCATCACCCCGATCGTTAGCGACCCCAGGGGAATGGCATCGCCCTCGTCGAACAGGCGGTCGAAATCAGACCCGTCCATTTTCAGGTCGGTCATGGCGAAGGCCGGCCCGAAGACGCGTTGCGCATCGCGGATGTGCCGCCCGATGCCGATCCAGGCGCCGGTCCGCGCCTTGATGATCGCGCCGGCCGAAAGATGGTCGGCATGCGCGTGGGTTTCCAGCACCATGGCGACGTGCCAGTCTTGGTCGCGGGCGAAGGCCAGGATGCGGTCCGCCGAACGGGTGTCGACCACGCCGCTCGCCATGTCGAAATCGAGCACGGGATCGATCACCGCCGCGGTGCGTGTGTCCGGATCGCCGACCAGATAGCTGACGGTATTGGTGGCCTCGTCGAAGAAGGCTTCGATGAAGGGTGGTGTGATTGTCGTCAGCGGCATGATCGGTTCCTGTGATGCCTTGACAATATATTAGACAAATCTAATATATCAAGTGCCAACGGAGTGGGCCCATGCTGAATTCGCCGATGCACCTCACAACCTTCGCGACCAAGGCCGGGCGGGTGCGGGATGGCGCGGCTGCTGCGGATCCTGCCCCGGGACCGGAGCGGTAAGGCCCAGACCGTGATGGCCCTCGCCACCATGCTCGCCGCGCTGGCATCCGGGGCCCTGATCGGGTTGGTGCTGGGACTGGTCGGTGGGGGCGGATCGATCCTCGCCGTGCCGCTGCTGGTCTATGGCGTCGGGGTGGGATCGCCGCATGCCGCGATCGGCACCGCGGCCGTTGCGGTGACCCTCAATGCCCTGGCCAGTCTGGTCGGCCACGCCCGGGCAGGGCGGGTCAAATGGCGCTGTGCCGGTGTGTTCGCGCTCTCGGGCACACTCGGCGCGGCACTCGGCGCGGAGCTCGGCAAGGCGGTCGATGGCACGCGCCTGCTGGCCCTGTTCGGGCTGCTGATGATCGGCGTGGGCCTGTCGCTGCTGCATCCGCGCCGCAAGGCGGACGCACCCGATGTGCGCCTGACCCGCGACAGTGCCGCAACCCTGCTGCCCCGGCTCCTCCCGCTCGGGCTGCTCGTCGGCCTCGCGGCGGGTTTTTTCGGGATCGGGGGCGGGTTCCTGATCGTGCCCGGATTGATCCTGGCCACGGCTATGCCCCTGTCCAACGCGATCGGCACCTCGCTGGTGGTGGTCAGCGCGCTGGGTCTGACTACCGCGGCCTCCTATGCCGCCTCGGGTCTGGTCAATTGGCCGGTGACCAGCCTGATGGTCGTCGGTGGGCTGTTCGGCACCGGGGCGGGGATCGCGCTGGGACAGGTGCTCAGCCGCCGCAAGGCTCTGCTCGAGCGGGGTTTCGCTGCGGTCGTGATCGCGGTGGGGCTCTATGTGACGGTGGCTGCGGTCTAGTCGCCCCCGGGGCGCGGGCCACCGGGTTGGACCGCGAGGAGCGGTGTTGCATAATTCAATAAATGAACTATTGTCGGCCTCACGATAAGAACACGAGAGGACCTGACCGATGGCACGCAGACATTGCGGGGTGGCCGCGTTGACCGCCGCCATGCTCGCGGCACCATTGGTCGCAGCCGCGCCGGATCCGATCGCGTCACGGATCGATACCTACCGGGAGCTCGGCGCCTCGTTCAAGGCGGTCAATGATGGCCTGCGCACCGACGAGGTCCAGCCGGTCCTGCTCGCCCAGGCGGCGCGCCACATGCGCACTGTCGCGCAGGCCCAGTACGGGCTGTTCCCTGCCGGATCGGGCCCGGCGCCCGGGCGCAAGACCAAGGCGAAGGCCGAGATCTGGCGGCAGCCGGCCCGCTTCAAGGCCGCCCAGGATGCCTTTGCCGCTGCGGCCGCCGGGTTCCAGCAGGCCGTTGGCAGCGGCAATGCCGAGACCATGCGCGGCGCGGCCCGCAAGCTCGGCGAGACCTGCAAGGGCTGCCACGACAGCTTCCGCACGCGGACGGACTGACCATGATCCGCCGCGTCCGACCCCTGCACCTGCTGGCCGTCCTGCTCGGCGCTGGCGCCGTGATGCCGGCCGGCGCGGCCGCCCAGCCGGCCGATTTTCCGCTCCCTCCCGCGGATGGCTCGCCGCTCCCGGCGGATGTCGTCGTGCGGACCGGCGAGGGACAGGCGGTCTACACCGATCGTGCCGGGCGGGTGCTCTACGGGATGGACATGCGCACGGTCCTGCGCTGGTCTCCCGACGCTGCGCAGTACTGCACTCGTGATTGCCGCAAGACATGGGAGCCGCTGCGCGCGCCCAAGGGCAGCGTGCCCAACATCCGCTTCCCCGCCGACGGCCTGCCCCGCACGGCGCCGGGATATGTTCTGCCCCAGGCCGCGCCCGACTGGACGATCATCGCCGGCCCGGATGGTCCGCAGTGGGTCTATAAGGGCTGGCACATGGTCTATGTCCGCCGCGGCGCGGACAGCCGTTCGACCGTTCACGATGGCGCTGACGACCGGACCTGGAACACGCTGAAATACATCCCGCCGCGGCCCCGCCTGACCGTACCGCCCAGTGTTGCCACCCGGTTCATCGCCGGGGCCTACCGGCTGACCGACACCGACGGGCGGCTGCTGTTCACCGGCCCGTGCACCGCGCCGTGCCGCTGGGCCCCGTTCCCCGCCCCGCTGGCCAGCGCCGGGGTGGGCGAGTGGTCGGTCGAGCGCTCTGGCGACACGGCGCAATGGGCCCACCGCAACCAGCCGGTGTTCGTCGCGGACCACGCTGATCCCGCGTCGCTGCCGGCGGGCGCCCACCCGCTGCAACCCTGACGGAGTCCCGCAGTGACCAGCCTCAAGACCACCACCCTGACCCTCTTGACCGGCCTGGCCGGGCTGGCCGCCGGATTTGCTGCGGTCACCCCCGGCGAACCGGGCACCGTGATCGCCCAGAGCAGCCCGGAGCTGCCACCCCCGCCGGCCAATGGCGAGCTGGGGTTCGTGGTCGAGGAGTTCGCCCCGCCGGTGGTGCAGGGCAAGGAGGCCTGCCCCGACGGCACCGTGCCCAAGCTCAAGGAGGCCTACCTCGCGTCCCTGCCCGAGGCGGAGCGGGCGCGGCTGGCGCTCAAGGAGAACGAGCCCGAGTTCACCCGGCGGTGGCAGGCGACCGCCGTGGGGCCGGGCAACACCAACATCTGTTCGCAGCCCGACCGGTTTCGGCGGCCGCTGCTGCGCACGGTCCAGAGCCCCACGGCCCAGGGGCTCGACCTCGATCGCGGGGCCGGCGGCGAGAGCTGCGAGCACGGCGAATTCACCTCGCCCGCTGGCGAAACCGGCATCGACAACCAGGAATACCGGGTGATGGGCTGCACCCTGGAGTGGCGCGGCAAGGACGGGATCGCCGGCGATATCGCCAGCGGACTACGGCAGTTCCATGCCTCCGGCGAATGGACCCAGGTGCTGCTGCTGCGCGGGATCGACAGCTTCGACCGCGACGACGACGTCGAGGTGATCTACGCCAACACAGCCGACCGTCCGCCGGCTGACGCCAAGGGGCGCTTCCTGCCGGGCGCCAGCTTCACCGTCAGCAACAGCGGCCCGCGCCACCGCAACGTGCTCAAAGGCCGCATCAACAAGGGCGTGCTCACCACGGAGCCGACCACCATCGTCCTTGCCCAGACCTGGGGCCAGGGTGGCGCACGCGACCTGCGCGGTTCGCGGTCGCGCTATACCTTCAACCAGGGCCGGCTGCGGCTGGTGTTCCGTCCGGACGGCCGCCTCGAAGGGCTGCTGGGCGGTTATCGGCCGGCCTTCGAGGTCATCCAGAGTCCGGCAATCGGCGGGGTCGGCGCGGCGACCACGGCCGGTATCGACTGCGCCGGCATGCTGGCCACGCTGCTCCACTATGCCGATGGCGTGCGCGACCGGAAGACCGGGAAGTGCACCGCGGTGTCGAGCGCCATGCGCGTGGTGGCGATCCCCGCCTTCGTCAACGACCTTCCCGCCGCGACCGGAGCCAGCGCGCGATGATCAAGCTGCGTCACCCCACCCTTGCGCTCGGCCTGGCCTGCGCCGCGGCCCTTGGCACCGTGTGGGCGGCCAAGCCGCTCGATGCGGCGCCGGCCGCGCAGCGCGCCATCGCGCCGGCCGGTCCCGACTGGCGCATCGTCGGCATGCGGCGGCTCACCGAAGCCCAGTACCGCAACACCATCGCCGATATCTTCGGCACCGACATCCGGGTGGCCGGACGGTTCGAGCCGATTGTCCGGCCTGCCCACGAGCTGATCGCCAGCGGCGCGCGCGCGGCCAGCATCTCGCCGGCCGGGCTCGAGCAGTTCGACGCCATGGCCCGGCAGATTGCGGCGCAGGTGTTCGATCCGGCGCACCGTGACCAGTTCGTGGTCTGTCCCGGGGGCAGCGGTGCCACACCCGACCGCGCTTGCCTGCGGCCGACGCTGGACCGGCTGGGCCGGCTCCTGTTCCGGCGGCCGCTGAGCCCGGACGAGGGCGCGTTCTATGCCGACCTGGCCGATCGCGCGGCCACGGCCGGCGGCTCGGTCGACCGCGGGCTGGAGCTGGCGCTCGCCGCGATGCTGGTTTCGCCGCATTTCCTCTACGTGATCGAGCGGGCCGAGCCCGACCCTGCGGCGCCCGGCAGGTTCCGTCTGGACAACCCTTCGCGCGCGGCCCGGCTCAGCTTCACCCTGTGGAACACGACGCCCCATGCCGCCCTGCTCGATGCCGCCGCGGCGGGCGAACTGACCGATCCGGCGCGGCTGCGGGCGATGGCCGGGCAGATGGTCGCCTCGCCGCGCTTCGCCAGCGGCATCCGCGCCTTTTTCGCGGACATGCTGCTGTTCGAGCGGTTCGACGAGCTGGCCAAGGATCCGCTGGTCTTTCCCTATTTCAATCCGGCGGTCGCCCAGGCCCTGCCCGAACAGATGTTGCTCACGATCACCGATCACCTGCTGACCCGGGACGGTGACTACCGCGAGCTGTTCACCACCCGGCAGACCTGGATGAACCGGCCCTTGGCGGCGCTCTACCAGGTTCCGGTCTCCCGGTCGCAGGGCTGGGTGCGCTATGAGTTTCCCGAAGGCAGCGACCGGGCCGGCCTGCTGGGCCAGGCCGGGTTCCTGGCGATGTATTCGCACTCGGGGCGGAGCTCGCCCACGCTGCGCGGCCGGGCGGTGCGCGAATTGCTGATGTGCCAGCCGGTGCCAAATCCCCCTGGCAACGTGAATTTCACCGCGGTCCAGGACATCGCCAACCGGGCGATGCCGACCGCGCGCATCCGGCTTGACGCCCACAATACCGATCCGGTCTGCGCCGGCTGCCACGCGATCACCGATCCGATCGGACTGACGCTCGAACGCTTCGACGGCATCGGCGCCCGGCGCACGCGGGAGAACGACGCGCCGATCGATGTCTCGGGCAGCATCGATGGCAAGCTGTTCGAAGGCGCGGCCGGGCTTGGCCAGGCCCTGGCCGAAAGCCGCGACACCGCCACCTGCGTGGCCTCGCGCGCGCTGGAGTATGCGACCGGCAAGCCGGTTGACGACTCCGCCCGGGTCGATGCTCTGACCGACCGTTTTGCCGCCCGCAACCACCGCATCCGCCAGCTGTTTCTGGATGTGGTCACCATGCCCGAAGCCTATGCCGTCGATGCCGCGCCCCTGTCCGGGACGGCCACGCGCAGCCGGCGCCGGTAACGTCACGGAGGACGCCCCATGGCTATCGATCTGACCCGCCGCTCGGCCCTGCGCGGCCTGCTCCACGGCGCTGCCGTCACTGTCGGGGTGCCGCTGCTCGACGCCTTTCTCGACGGGAACGGCGAGGCCATGGCCGCCACCGGCAGTCCGGTTCCGGTGCGCTTCGGAACCTGGTTCTGGGGGCTGGGAGTCAATCCCACCCGCTGGTTCCCCGACAAGCCCGGGCCCGGTTATGATCTCAAGCCCGAGCTCGAGCCGATCCGGCCCTTCGCGCATAAGATCAATATCCTCGGCAATTTCAACGTGATGCTGGATGGAGCTCCCAATCTCCCGCACACCTCGGGTGGGGCGGCGATCCGGACGGGCCGGGCGCTCACCGCCGAGCGCGGCCTGCCCGGCGAGAGCTTCGACGTCACGATCGGCGACCGGATCGGTACCCGCACGCGCTTCCGCAGCCTCGAGATGTCGGCGGCGGGAGATGCCCGCAATTCGCTCAGCGGGCGCGGCGGCGGCAATCTCAACCCGTCCGAGACCTCGGCCAGCGCCTTGTACCAGCGGCTGTTCGGGATCGGTTTCAAGGACCCGAACAGCGCCGATTTCGTGCCCGATCCGGTGGTCATGGCGCGGCGCAGCGTGCTGTCGGCGGTGGGCGAGCAGCGCCGCGCCCTCGAACGTGCGGTCGGCGCCGCGGACCGCGAGAAGCTGGACCAGTACTTCACCTCGGTGCGCCAGCTCGAGAACCAGCTCGAGGTCGAGCTGACCAGACCCGAACCGCTGCAGGCCTGCCGGGTCCTGCCCCCGGTCAAGGAACGGCCGGTCAATGCCGAGATCGAGAACGTGGTGGTCAACCATGCACTGATGACCGATCTCCTCGTCATGGCGCTGGCCTGCGACCAGACCCGGGTGTTCAACATGATGTTCAACAACGGGGCCTCGTCGCTGACCCGGATCGGCAGCACGATCACCCACCACCAGCTGACCCACGAGGAGGCGCTCGACAACCGCCTCGGCTACCAGCCCGAGGCGAGCTACTTCCTCAGCCGGATCTTCGAGGCCTGGGTCTACTTCGTCAGCGCGCTCGACCGGATCCAGGAGGGGCCGCGCACGCTGCTCGACAACACGCTGGTCTTCGCCCACTCCGAAACCGAGTTCGCCAAGTTCCACACGATCGACAATATCCCGATGATGACCGCCGGCAGCGCCGGCGGGCGGGTCAGGACCGGGCTCTATGTCGACGGCATGGGCACGCCGGTGAGCCGCGTCGGGCTGACCCTGCAGCAGGCCATGGGCGTGTCGGTCGATAGCTGGGGCACCCAGAGCATGGCCACCAGCAAGTCGATCGGCGAGATCCTGGCATGATCCGCCGTGGCCTGACCGGGCTGGCGGGGCGGCGGCCGCCTGCTCCCCGCCACCGCGATCGAGGGCTTTGCGCGCAAGGCCAGCAGGGCGGTGCCTGCGGGCTTGTCCGATAACGGCCGGTGCCGGCCGGGCCAACTTCGGCTTGCGGCCGCCGGCAGGCTTGGTAGGGGAGCGCGCTCAACCGATCCGGGATCCCAGCCGCATGCCCCAAGATCGCCGCGACCAGTTGCTGGAGCACCTGCTGCGCCGCGCGGACAATGCGAAGCCCGCGCCAGAGGCGCTGGACCAGGCGCTGCTTTCGCGCATCGTGACCGGGCTGGTCTTCGCGCAGCGCCCGATCAATGCCGCGGGCAGCGCGGTGACCGAACGCTACAGCCTGGGGCCGCGCGGGGCCTTCATCCTGAGCCTGATCGACAAGGGCATCGAATACCCCAAGGATCTGGCCCTGGTGCTGCGCATTGGCCGCAGCCTGGTTACCGCCGAACTCGTCAGGCTGACCGATGCCGGGCTGATCGCGGCGCAGACCGGCGACGATCGCCGGCGCTCGCTGTTGCGGCTCACCCCGCTAGGGAGCAAGGTTACCGCGGAGTTCCGCACGCGCGTGACGGATCTCGTGCAGACCCGGCTGGCCGCATTCAGCCGCGACCAGGTCGAGCTGTTCGCCACCATGCTCCTGCAAATGCAGGAAGATCCCGCCGCCTGACCCGACCGGTGTGGCCGGACGTGGACGCGATCCTGGCCCGGATCGGCTGCTCGAGCGTCCACGCCACGGCGCAGTTCCGCCAGGATCGGGTGCCCACGCTCAACGCACCACGTTGCCGTAGTACTCCAGCGGGATGACGCCGTGGGTGTCGCGGTAGGATGGGGGGACTCGGCCACCGGCGTCGGTGATCCCGAAGGCGCGGGCCACTTCGGCGCCGATCAGGGTCTGCCCCGAGCGGGCGGCGAGGCCCGGGTCGTTGAACAGCGCCCAGATGACATGGCCGGTGAATTCCGGCGTCTCGGTTTGGTCGAGCAGATGGCCGAACTTGTCAGGGTTGGCGGCGATGATGCCCTTCAGCCGGTCGGTGGCGAGGGCTCCCATCCAGATCGACAGCGCGGCGACCTGCGTTCCGGCCGCGCGGAAATCGACCGCCATGTCGAAGGCCAGCTTGTCGACCCCGGCCTTGTGCGCGCCATAGGCCGGGCCCATCGAGTAGTGCGCCGCGCCCGAGGCCGAGGTGAACACGATCAGCCCGCTGTCCTGCGCCACCATGGTGGGCGCGACCAGCCAGCTCGCCACGTAGGAGCTGCGCAGACCCACGTCGATCATGTCGGCCAGCTTGAGCGGCTTCTCCCAGAAGTTGCCCGGGTGGGTGAGCTCGTCGTGGACGGCAGCGGCGTTGTTGACGAGAATGTCGATCCGCCCCTGCTGCGCCAGCACCTGCGCGACCAGCGCCTCCGCCTGGGCGTCGTCGGCGTGGTCGCACCGCACCGCGATGCCTTGTCCGCCCGCCGCCGTCACCGCGGCGGCGGTCTCGGCGATCGTGCCGGGCAGGGCATGGTCGCCGGCGCGGGCGGAGCGCCCGGTCACATAGACCGTGCAGCCATGCGCACCGAGGGCCATGGCGATGCCCCGCCCGGCGCCCCGGCTGGCTCCGGTGACGATCGCGACGGGCGGTCGGGCCTGGCTCATGGCGTCACAGCCGTCCCGCGACCGTCAGGCCGAGATCGACCCACAGCGCCAGCAACCCCAGCACCGACAGGGTGAAGGCGCCGCCGCGGTGGTTGGGGTTGTTGTAGGACATGTGGACCAGGCTCTGGATCAGGCGGCCGATGGCGAAGAGCCAGGCGAACAGCAGGGTCCAGCCCGAGACGGCGGCCAGCACGAAGGCGGTCAGGCAGCCCGCATAGAACACCGTGGGCAGTTCGAACAGGTTGTCCCAGTGGCGTACCGCCGCCCGGGTCTTCTCCGGTTCCGGCGCGCCGAGGTAGACCCGGTAGAACGCAGGATCCTGCCCGGCCCTGAGCGCTGCGGCGCGCTCGATCGCCATCTTCACGAAGGCGACAAAGGTGAGCGCCACCACCAGCAGCACCGGCAGGAAGATCGCCAGCGGCGTCTGCGCTTCACCCATCGGACTCTCCCGTTCCGGCCTTCTGCCCCGACTGCGGCGATCAGGGGAAGAGCCTGTCTCCGTCGAGCTTGATCCGGTGCAAGTCCGGAATGCAATCGGCTTGGCCGGGCGGGCACAAGGCATCGTCCCGGCGTTATCCCACCGGACCGCATCGCCCGGTGACCGGGCATGGCCTAACGTATGGCGGCTGCGGGCAGGCAGGGTCCCCACGTCTGACCCTGGCCTGCCCACCCCGGCAACGGTCAACCCCCGTGCCTTCGCAGGATGCCATCATGAACGCCAAGCTCTACCGCCCGCTCGCCGCCCTGCTGCTGGCCGGCCTCGCTGCCCCTGCGCTTGGCGACGCGGTGCCGACCGGGACCGGCGCAAGCGCCGCGTCCAGCGCCGAGGTCCGCCTGTCGGACCCGGCCTACAAGGTCTTCGCCGAGCCCTACATCGACCAGGACGAGTGGCGCGACCAGCCGGTGCGGCATCGCTATGTCCATGGCGGGTTCAAGGGCACCGATGCGCGCTTCTCGTTCTACTTTCCGCCGCCGGGGCAGTACCAGGGCCGCTTCTTCCAGCACGTGACCCCGGTTCCGGGGAGCGAGAACGAGGGTCAGACCATGCCCCCCGGCGCCTTCAACAAGATCGGCTTCGCGATCGCCAGCGGGGCCTACTTCGTCGAGACCAACGGCGGCGGGACGGTCAACCTCGGCGATGGCTCGGCGGTGCGCCAGCCCGATCCCTCGCTGACGGCCTACAAGGCCAATGCGGCGGCGGCGCTCTATTCGCGCACCGTTGCCCGCGCCATGTACCGTTCGGGACGCTACGCGGGCCAGCGGCCCTACGGCTATCTCTACGGCGGCTCGGGCGGGGCCTTCCGCACGATCGTCGGGTTCGAGAGCGCTCCGGGCGTCTGGGACGGCGCCGTGCCCTATGTGCCGGGATCTCCTGTGGCCATCCCCAACATGTTCACCGCCCGCATCCGCGCGATGCGCATCCTGGATGACAAGTTCCCGCAGATCGTCGACGCGATCGAGCCGGGCGGCAGCGGCGATCCCTATGCCGGGCTGTCCCCGGCGGAGGCGGCGGTGCTGCGCGAGGTGACCCGGATGGGTTTCCCGATGCGCTCGTGGTTCGGGTGGAAGACCATGGGCATCCATGGGCTGGCCGCGCTCTACCCGGCGATCAAGATGGTCGATGCGGCCTACTTCTCGGACTTCTGGACCAAGCCCGGCTACCTCGGCTTCGATCACCCGGAACAGTTCGCCGATGCCCGGCTACAGTTCACCAGCACGATCGGCGCGCTGATCACCGGCGCGGAGGCGGTCCGGCTCGGGCTGAACACCGATGCCAGCAGCAACCGCGAGCGCGGCGGGGTCGACACCGCGTTCAAGGCGCGCGCCGAGGAGG
Source organism: Novosphingobium piscinae (assembly GCF_014230355.1). Taxonomy (GTDB): domain Bacteria; phylum Pseudomonadota; class Alphaproteobacteria; order Sphingomonadales; family Sphingomonadaceae; genus Novosphingobium; species Novosphingobium piscinae. Next base: position 355,862 of record NZ_JACLAX010000001.1, on the reverse strand, counting down.
AGGCCAGGCGCATCGTCGCCGTCCGGCTGAGCGCGATGCCGCCCAAGGTGAAGTTCCTGGGCGGGGACCTGGCGGTGTTGGGCGGCAATGCCAAGGGCAGCCTGATCCCGGTGGCCCGGGTGATCGGCGACATGGCCGTGCTGGGGGTGACCGATCCCACGGTCGTGGCCAAGCTGAGTGCAGGGGACGAGGTGCGGCTCGACAACTCGAACTTCCTCGCGCTCGAAACCTACCATTGGCACCAGGTGCCGAGCGCCGACTTCAAGGTCTGGGACCAGTTCCGCGGGGCGGACGGCAAGCCGCTCTATCCGCAGCGTCCCTTCCTGATGGGTCCGGCCTTCATGCGCGCCAGCTTCGGGCCGATGCAGACCGGGGTGTTCACCGGCAAGATGATCCTGATGTCCTCGCTGTGGGACCGCGAGGCCATGCCGTGGCAGGCCGACTGGTACCGCCAGCGTATCGCGCAGCACTTCGGCGCCACGGCCGATCAGCACGTGCGCCTGTGGTACACCGACTATGCCCAGCACGGCGACGAGCCGGGGATCGAGGATCGCACCCGCACGGTCAGTTACAACGGCCCGCTGCAGCAGGCGCTGCGCGACCTGTCGGCCTGGGTCGAGCGCGGTGTGGCGCCACCCCCCTCGACGCAGTACCGGGTGGAGGACGGCCAGGTCATCGTCGCCCCGACCGCGGCGCAGCGTCAGGGGATCCAGCCGGTGGTGCGGCTGACCGTGAACGGCGGCCAGCGGGCCGTGGTCAAGGCCGGGCAGCCGGTGCAGTTCGTCGGCGCGATCACCGCCGCCCCGGGAGGCGGCACGATCACCGCCGCCGAATGGGACTTCGACGGTTCCGGGCGCTTCGCCACCACCGGTCGGGTCGGTCGCGGGCGCAAGGCGGTGACCGTCACCGCCAGCCACACCTTCGCCCAGCCGGGCACCTGGTTCGTCACCCTGCGCGGCGCGGCGCAGCGCCCGGTGGCCCACGGCACCCCCTATGCCCTGCTGCAGAACCTCGATCGCGTGCGCGTGGTGGTGCAATGAGCGGGAGCGCGGCGGTGGCCGGCTGACGTCCGCCAGCCCGCAAGGATAGCAAGCCATGACCGATACCCCATCCGATCCCACGCCCGATCTCACCGCGCTCGCCGCCACGGTTCGCGAGCTCAAGGCGCGACAGGACATCCTTGACTGCATCATGCGCTAGGCCCGCGGTCGCGATCGCCAGGACGAAGACCTGATTGCCGCCTGCTGGTGGCCTGACGGCGTGGACGAGCATGGTCCGATCGTGACCCCGGCGCCCGACTATCCGGCGCGGGCGAACTTGGGGCATGCCCGGTTCTTCTCGGCGACCATGCACAACATCACCACCCACACCTGCGAGATCGCAGGCGATACGGCGCACTGCGAGACCTATGTGATCGGCACGATGCTCTCGCCCGACCGCGCGACCATGAAGATCGCTCCGGGGCGCTATTTCGACCGGCTCGAGCGCCGCGCCGGTCCGGACGGCACGCCGGAGTGGCGCCTGCTCTACCGGCGCTGCACCGTCGAAATGTCGCTCGATGGCCCGGCCGACTGGGTCAACGGCCCGATGTGCAAGGGTTTCCTGCGCTCGGTCTGGAGCAAGAAGGACCGCAGCTACCAGCGCCCGATCGAGGTGGGGAGCGACGGCGAGCGCTGGTGAGAGGGGTGCCCCGGCTCGCTACCGCCGGCGAGCCAGGCCCGGTTGCCGCGGCGCTGGGGCACCGGGCCGCTGGTCGGCTTGGCCCGTCGTTCCGTGGCTGTTACCTCGCGGGAGCCAGATCGACAGGCGCTGCTTCGGCACCTGGCAGCCGGGCCGCCATGAGCCCGGCCAGGGTGGGGGCGATCGCCCGCATGTCGATCACGCCAAGGTTGCGCCCCGCGGCTATGCCGCGGCCGCGGATCATGAACGTCGAGCGCATCTCGGGACTTTGCGGAAAGTAGCCGTGCATGCCCTTGTACGTCGAGGCGCGGGTCAGCGGGGCGGAGGCACCGCGCCACGGAGCCGACAGTGCACCCCGCGCCAGCTCGACATAGAAGCTCGCCTGCGGATTGCCTCCGGCCGCGGCAATTCCGGTGCCGTCGCTGACACTGGCGATGCGGGCTGCTGGATCGGCCCGGACCTGGTCAAGCAGTGCGCGGACCCGGGCGACCAGCGCGGCGTCGTCGGGCCGGGCCAGCACGATCGCGAATGATCCGCCCGAGGGCCAAGGCATCGCCTCCCAGGCGGTGATCTTGCCCTCGGCGTTGGCGGTGATCAGGCCCGCCTCGACGAAGGGGCGGAACAGGTTCACCTCGCTATCGGTCGCGGCAAAGCCATGGTCGCTGACCAGGGCGATCACGGCATCGGGATGCGCGGCCAGTTCGGCCTCGGCCAGCTCGCCCACCAGGGCATCGATCGCCTCCAGCACGGCCACGGCCTGGGGGCTGCCCGGACCGGAGGCGTGCTCCTCGTGATCCAGCGCGGCCAGGTAGACGGTGACCAGGCCGGGCCTGTGCCGGCGGATCAGACTGGCGGCGAAGCGGGTGCGGTTGCGATCCCCCGCCAGGGTCTCGTCGATCCCCTGGGCATAGGGCTCGCCGCAAGCCTGTTCGAGCACGGTGACCAGCCCGGGGGTGGCGAGGGCGGTCAGCAGCTTGCGATCGTCGTCGTGCCCGCTGCGCCAGATCTGCGGCAGGTTCCAGGTCAGGTTGGCGGCGCCGACGCTCACCGGCCAGTGGATGTTGGCGGTAGTCCAGCCGGCCTCGCGCGCCGCGTCCCACAGGGTCCGCGCGCGCTGGTCGGCGGCGTACCAGTACCAGCCGCCGGAGTTGATCTGGGTGGGGTCGAACGTGGTGTTGTTGACGATGCCGTGCCGCGCCGGTGCCGTGCCGGTGAGCAGGGTGGTATGGCTGGGGTAGGTCAGCGTCGGGAGGACCCCGGTGACCCCTGTGGCATAGCTGCCCGCGACGACGAAGCGCCGCAGGTTGGGTACCCTGATGCCGCGGGCTTCGGCGGCGAGCACGTCGTCGGGCCTTAGCCCGTCGATCGAGACCAGCAGCACGGGCTGCCCGGCGCGGGGCGGTGAGGCCGCGCTGGCCGGTGCCGCCCCGGCCGGGACCGGGGCGAGGGCGATGACCGGGGCGAGGACCGGTGCCAGGACCGGGGCGAGGACCGGAACAAGGGCGGCCAGCGCGGCGCGGCGCATCAGTAGGTGACCCTGAGCGTGGCGAAGACCTGGCGCGGCGCACCGGCAAGGAAGGTCTGGTTGTCGCCGACGTTGCCGAACCCGTTCGATCCGATCGTGGCGATGTAGCGCTTGTTGAACAGGTTGGTGGCATTGAGCTGCAGCTCGACCGGCTTGCCCAGGCCGATATCGAAGCGGTAGCCCAGCGTGGCATCGACGATCGTCTGGCCCGGCACCGCACCCAGCCCGTCGCCCGTGGTGACGAGGCCGTTGGTATAAGTGAAGAAGCGCTTCGACATGGCGTTGACCCCGATCCGTCCAAACAGCGCATCATCGTCGTAGGCGATCTCGGCATGGGCGATGTGACGCGGCGAATCGGTCACGGTCTTGCCCTTGGTCGGGATCACCGACGTCGCCACCCCGGCCGCGTTGCGGATCACCACGTCGTCCTGGTAGGTATTGTCGTTGTAGGCATAGCTGGCGAACACCGTCCAGGCGCCCAGCTTGTATTCGCCGCTGGCCTCGATCCCCTTTGCCTGGACGCCGCCAACGTTCTGCAGCGCATTGGCCGCGCCAACGATGCCGACCGAAGTCGGGATGGTCAGCAGACGGTTGCGGAAGTTTACCCAGTAGCCGGCGAGCACGCCGTGGAACCCGCCCGCGCCGAAGCGCAGCCCGGCCTCGTAGGTGTCGGACTGTTCCGGCTTGAGGAACGGCTTGATCGCGTCGAAGCCGAGCTGGGTTGACGAGAACGGCCCGGCCGTGGTGGCCGAGGCGAAGGCGCGGGTGACCTGGGTGAAGCCGGCGAAGGCCTCGACCGCGTCGGTCACCTTGTAGGTGGCCCCGAGATGCGGCTGGAACCAGTCGATCGTCTTGAGCTTGCCCACGGTCCGTCCTCCCAGGACGGTCGGGGTGGCCTGGTTGGTCACGGCAAAGCCCTTCCAGCCCAGATTGATCTTGGCCGCCCCGAGATCGATCGTATCCTCGACGAAGTACTGGAAGGTGCGCGTGACGAACTGGATGTCCCACTGGGTGAAGAAGGGATTGCGCATGAACTTGCGGTGATCCAGCCCGGGGTTGGTCCGGCTGGCATAGGCATAGAACCGGCGGGCCTGCTGGAAGTCGTTGCTTTCGTACCATGCGCCGATCGTCAGGTCGTTGAAGCCGAGCTGCGCCTTGACCGTGCTGAACAGGCCGACCCGGTTGATCTCGTATTCGGTCGTGCGGACCGCCATCGGCACGCCGGTCGGGCTGTTGACATAGGGCGTACCCCAGGTGCCCTGGCCGAGGTTGTGGTGCCAATACCCCTTGAGGGCCCAGGTCACCTGCTCGCCGAACGGCGAGGTCAGCCCGATCGCGGCGAGGGTGTCACGGCGCAGGCCCGAGGCATCGTAGTAGGCGTCGTCGAGTGTGGTGATCGGCGCCGGATAGGTCGTGCCGGCGGCGGGGTTGAGCGGGGTGGTGCCGCTGTCGCCGCGGTTGGCGCCGATATCGGCAACGCGCACGGCCAGCGCATAGTTGGACGGACCGAAGTTGTCCCAGTCATAGCCGAGCCGACTGATCATCCCGAGCGAAAGGTCCTGGTAGTCCTGCTCGGCCCGGTCGGAATGGCTGACATAGGCCTCGATGGTCGAATCGCCCACCGGCGCGACGATCTTGGCGTTGAGCAGCCACTGGCGCTGCTGGCCATCGCCCTTCCATTTGTCGGTCTTGTAGTACTGCACCGAGCCGAACCCGCGCAGCCCGTCGGCCTGGCCCAGGCCGACCCGCAGGAAGCCGCGCGCGGTGTTCGACGAGCCACCGGTGACATGGGCCGTCACCCCCAGCACGTCGGCCGGATCGGCGGTGAAGAACTGCAGCGTTCCGCCAAGGTTGTTGGTCGACTGGGTGTCGATCGAGCCTGAGCCCTGCGAGACCAACGTACGGCCGATGTTGTCGCCCGACACCGCCCGGCTGATGTGCAGGCCGTTGTAGTTGCCATAGGACATGTCGCCGAGCGGAATGCCGTCGAGCGTGAAGCCGAGCTGGTTCTGGTTGAAGCCGCGGATCGTCACCCGGGTCGACCATTCATAGGCGCCGAACGGATCGGCCGACTGGAAGTTGACGCTGGGCAGCTTCTCGATCGCCCGCAGCGGGCTGCTGCCCGGGGTGAGGACCTGGATGTCGGCGGCCTTGATCTCCTGGACCTGGCGGGTCTGGCCCTGGCCGAACACGACGATTTCGGACGCGGCCTCACCCGCGGCCTCGCCCTCCGCCTCGTCGGCGAGCTCCGCGGCACGGGCCAGTTGCGGCAGCAGGGCGCTGGTGGCGAGCAGAAACGCGATGAACTTCGGCATGAAAGGACCTCCCTGTGTGTGGCCCGGTGGCGCGCCGACCCGGCCGCGCCCGTTGGGCTGGCCGGCGTTAGGCGGTGGAGGTGACAGCCGAATGCCAGTTCGGTTACCGCTCGGGGTCGGTTCTGCGGCATGGCCAAGACCGCGATCTGACAGGGACTGTAAGCCCGGCGGCGATGCTGCCCCTGGCCACGATGGTCCGCTTTGTCTCGAAATAATGCTATTGCGAGTCATTCGCATTGACTCAGGAGCGCAGCTGGCCTAGCTGCAGCGCCGATGCGGAGCTGCACGATCAGGGCATGGGAATGGACCCACCGGTGGACCAGTCTGGTCTGCACCGCCTTCCTGCTGCTGCTGTGCCTCACCGGCCTGCCGCTGATCTTCCATGACGAACTGGACGCGCTGGGCCCTCGGCCAGAGCTGAGCGGGGTGCCTTCGGCCCGCGGCGGCCGGCTGCTCGATGCGATCATCGCCGCGGCACTCGGCGATTACCGGACCGATCGCGGCAGTCGGGGTGTCCCGTTGTTTGTCGGATTCAGCTCCGATACGCCTGAAATCACCGTGACCGTGGGGCCGCACCCCGCTGCGGCGCCGGCGGAGATGCGGCTCTATTCCTACAATCGTGCGACCGGGCAGGCGCTGGGTGAGGTGCGCGGCGACGGGCTGATGGCCGTGCTGCTGAAGCTCCACACCGACCTGCTGCTCGGGCTGCCCGGGATGCTGTTCCTGGGCGTCATGGGGATCCTGTTCCTGATCGCACTGATCTCGGGCGTGGTGCTCTACGTGCCGTTCATGCGCCGCCTGCCGTTCGGCACGCTGCGGCAGGGACGCTCGTCCCGCATCGCCAGGCTCGACGAGCACAACCTGCTGGGGATCGTGATCCTCGGCTGGACACTGGTGATCGGGGCGACCGGCGCGCTCAATGCCTTCGCCGATCCGCTGACCGCGGCCTGGCGGCAGCGCGAGCTGTCCAGCATGGTGGCCGGAGCCGGGCAGGCGCCGCGGCTCGACCCGGTCCGCTACGGCTCGGTCGACCGGGCGCTGGCCGCCGCGGAGGCCGCCAGGGGCGGACTTCTGCCGCAGTTCATCGGCTTTCCCGGCGGGGCCTGGAGCAGCGGCCGCCACTATGCGATCTTCTTCCAGGGCGATACCCCGCTGACCAGCCATCTGCTGACCCCGGCGCTTGTCGATGCGGTCTCCGGCCGGCTGGCTGCGCTGCGCACCATGCCGGTCTCGATGCAGGCGCTGATGCTGTCGCGGCCGCTGCATTTTGGTGATTATGGCGGGTTTGGGCTCAAGCTCGTCTGGGCGCTGCTCGATCTGGCGACGATCCGGGTGCTGTGGTCCGGTCTGCTGTTGTGGTGGGGCAAGCGCCGGCCGCGCTCACAGGGGATGTCATGACCCGCCCGGCCACGCGCCGCCCCGCTGCCGTGCTTGCGGTCCCGCTGCTGCTGGCGGCCCTGTCGCTCGGCGGGCTGGTCCTCGGGCTGACCGGGGATGGCTGGCGCGACCTGGTCTGCACCGCCGCGCTGGCCCTGCCGCTGGCCCTGTTCTCCCTCCACCTCACCCGCCAGCGCCCGAAGCGGCGCGGGTCCAACCGGAAAGTCAGCCCGTGAAATATGCCCCTCTGCTTGCCGCCAGCCTGTTCGTCCCGGCCACGACGGCTCTCGCCGACGAACCCGCCGCCGACATCGTCGTCACCGCCCAGCGCACCAATGCGACGGCGGTCAGCGACGAGGGATCGCTCGGCGTGCTCGGAGCCAAGCGCGGCGAGGACGTGCCCTTCATGGTCCGCAGCTACAATGCCGCGCTGATCCTCAACCAGCAGCCGCTGACGCTCGGCCAGGTGCTCGAGAACGATCCGACGGTGCGCACGAGCTATGGCTTCGGCAATGCTGCCGAGCAGTTCGTGATCCGCGGTTTCGCGCTCTTTGGCGACGATGTCGGGCTGAACGGGCTGTACGGGATCGCCCCGCGCCAGCTGATCGCCCCCGAGCTGTTCGAGAGCGTGCAGGTGCTCAACGGTGCCTCGGCCTTTCTCAACGGCGCGGCCCCCGGCGGATCGGCGGTGGGCGGCAGCGTCAACCTCCAGCTCAAGCGCGCCGGCGAGCAGCCGCTGACCCGCGCGACTTTCGGCTATACCGGCGACCGGCACGTCGGCGGCAGCCTCGATCTGTCGCGCCGGTTCGGGGCGGACGGGGCCTTCGGGGTGCGGATCAACGGCGCCTACCGCAGTGGTGACGTGGCGATCGACGGCGAGTTCCGCCGCACGACGACGCTTGGCGCGGCCTTCGACTGGCGTGACGACAATACGAGGGTGGCGCTCGACCTTGGCTACCAGAACGTCGAGGTGCGCGGCCTGCGGCCGAAGGTGACGATCGGCACCGCCACCCTGCCGGCCGTGCCGGCCGCCAGCGCGAACTATGCCCAGCCCTGGACCTATACCCGGCTGCGCGACCTGTTCGGGGTGCTGCGCATCGAGCAGGATCTGGGCGACAAGGCCATGCTCTATGCCACTGGCGGTCTGCGCGATGGCCGCGAGGAGGGCATCTATGGCGGCATCACCGTGCTCGACGCGGCGACCGGCGCGGCCAACGGCAATGCGCTCTACGTCCCGCGGACGGACAACAATGCCGCGTTCCAGGCGGGCCTGCGGGTCAAGCTTGGGCAGGCTGTCACCCAGGAGATCAACCTGGGCGGGGCCGCGGTATGGCAGGTCAACCGCAATGCCTTCGACTTCCTCTATGGCCCGGGCTTCGCCGGTTTCGCAACCAACCTGACCAACCCGGCGACCGTGGCGATCCCGGCCTCCGCCTTTGTCGGCGGCAACCTGGCCGATCCCTTCCCGATCAGCCGCACCCGGCTGCTCTCGGCCTTCGCCGCGGACACGGTGGGCCTGTGGGGTGACCGCATCCTGCTGACCGGCGGCGTGCGGCTGCAGGACATGCTGGTCAAGAGCTACAACTACTACAACGGCGGCCAGCTCGACAGCGTCTACGACCGCTCGGCGCTGACCCCGGTTGCGGGGCTGGTGATCAAGCCGGTCACCGGGCTGGCCCTGTTCGCCAACCGCATCGAGGGCCTGCAGCAGGGTCCTACCGCGCCGCTCGATGCCACCGTGATCAATGCTGGCCAGGTCTTCGCACCGGTCCGGTCGATCCAGTACGAGGTGGGCGGCAAGCTGCGCGCGGGCGGGTTCGATCTGGGCCTCTCGCTGTTCCGCATTGACCTGCCGGTCGGCTATGCGGTCGATGCCGGCGGCGGGCTCAAGCGGTTCGGGCTGTTCGGCGAGCAGCGCAACCAGGGCGTCGAGTTCACCGCCAATGGCGAGCCGGTGCCGGGGCTGCGGGTGATCAGCGGCCTGTCGGTGGTCGATGCGCGGCTGCGCCGGACCAGCGGGGGCGTCAACCAGGGCAACCGCGCCGTGGGCGTGCCCGAATGGACCGCCAACGCCGGCCTCGAATGGGACGTGCCGGCCACCGGGTTCACCCTGACCGGGCGGGTCGTGCACACCGGACGGCAGGCGGTCAATGTCGCCAACACGCTGAGCCTGCCCGAATGGACCCGCTTCGATCTGGGCGCGCGCTATGTCGCGGTGGTCGCGGACAAGCCACTGACCCTGCGCTTCGGGGTCGATAACGTGGCCAACCGGCGGTTCTGGGCGTCCGCGTTCGACGTGTTCTCCGCAGCCTTGCTGCAGGGCCAGCCCCGCACGGTCCGGGCCAGCGCCTCGATCGACTTCTGAACCCTCTCGCGCCTGATCCTGCCACAGGGTCAGGCGCGGTAGAACGCGAAGCGCTTGACGCGGTGGGCGATCAGGTGGTTGCCGAGCTTGGTGCGCATCTCCTCGGCGCCTTCCGAGGTCAGGCAGACTAGGTGGGTGCCGCCATCGGGCAGGGTCTCGATCGCGCTGATCGTCACGCCGCCCCGCTGGCACATGTCACGCACCTTCTGCTCGGGCAGGGCGATGTTCATCGCGCGGCTCATGCGCCGTGTCCCCGGGCGGCCAGGCTCATCCGGGCCACCTCGGCCGCAACCACGGCCAGCCCCGCAGGGCTCTCACCGGCGAGGTTGAGCGGAACCGCGCCGAGCCCGGCATGGTGCGTATTGAGGAACAGCCGCGCCTGATCGACCGGGCTGATCTGCGCGCAGACCAGACGGATGATCGTGCCCTGCCGGGTCGCGGCTTCGGCCGACAGCGGCGACGGCTGCCGGCGGGGGCGGATGAAGCGGCCCGGCTTGCGGGCTGGGGACGACAGGTCGGACTGGGAATCAGGGATCGGCGGGTCGGCGACCATAGCGGGCTCTCCATGTAAGCGGGAGCGCGATGGTCTCTCAGCCGGCCGCGCCTACGCACAAGGGAATGAGCCGATAGGCTGGATATGGGGCCTGCCGCGCCGCTTACAAGGGGCGCGGCGCCGTCAGGGCTGTGGCGGCGGCTCGGGCCAGCGCGGAGCGCGGGCGAAGTCGGCGGCCTGGAACGGGCGATCGGTGAACAGGTAGCCATAGTAGAACCGTCGCAGCTGGGCATGATAGGCGCGGATCCGGTCCTGATACGCGAGCTGCGCCTGCAGATCGGTCCGCGCGAGGCGGTGGAGCGCCAGCTGCAGCCCGACCGGCGGCAGGACATAGCCGACCTGCCGGGTCAGGGCATCGCGCCGTTCCAACCCGGCGCGATAGGCGCGCACCGGTTCGGCCACGCTGAGATCGCCGAGATGCTGGAAGGCATAGTACCATTTCCAGTGGAACCCGCCGCGCACCGGGGCCGTGTTGCGCCACGCCGGTTCGGCCCGGAAGAAGGCCGCCATGGTGGCGGGCTTGGGCTTGTCCCAACCGCCGTGGACCGCCTCGCGCTGGGCCAGGGTCAGTTCGACCCCCTGCCGGACCGGGATCGCGGCATTGATCGCCACCAGCGCCAGTCCGGGCAGGACGAGCGTGACGATCAGCCAGACCGCGGCGAGCGCGGCCGCCGCACTCACCGAGCCGAGCCTCAGCCATGCCGCCGCGAGGCAGGCCAGGGTCCAGAAGGCAAGGTAGGCGGCGGCCAGTCCGATCACGCCCAGCAGCGCCCAGCCGCTGTTGGCAATCAGGCCGCCGACGATCAACGGAAGGGTCAGGGCGGCGAACAGCAGCCCGCTGCGCAGGAGCGCGCGCCGCGCCCACAGCCCGCGCCGCGATCGGGCCATCGCCCCCAGCAGCGCAAGCCGGCCGGCCTCGCGTTCGCTGGCCACCAGATCGTGCAGGAGCGCGATGGCGAACAACGGCGCAAGATAGGTCAGCACGAAAGCCCAGTCGAACCGGCCGGGCAGCGCCAGCTCGGCGTTGTAGGTCTCGCTTTCGTTGATCTGGCCCTCCAGCGCGAGCGCGCGGACGCGCAGCACGAAGGGCGCGACGTCACGCTGGCCAAGCGCGATGAAGGCCAGGTCCGATGGCGGGTCCCAGGTGACATGGTGCGTGTAGTAGGCCGCGTTGCCGGGATCGCCGTCGGCCGCCGCCGAGGCCGCCACCGCCGCCACGTCCGCGGCCTGCTGGGGCTGGATGCGGGCAATCACCTCGCGCTGGTGAGCGACCTCGGCCAGCCCGGCCCAGACGCTGCCCGCGGACAGCAGCACGACCAGCAGCAGCAGCGGCAGCGCCATCGGCTGGCGCAGGAACAGGCGCAGTTCGTGGCGCCACAGTCCGATCACCCCCGGCCCCATCAGACCGTCTCCTCGAGACGGCGGATCGCGGCGACAGCCGCGGCCGCAGCCAACCCGAGCCAGACCAGCAGGATCCCGGCGCCCGGCGCCGCCGCGGCGAGCCGTTCGGCCAGGCTGGCGGGCCGGTAGGTGAAGTCGGGCACCTCCTGCCAGTGCCGCGGATCGATCCGCACGCGGCGGGCCGCCTCGGGATCGCGGTTGCGGTTGCCGTCGTCGACATAGGTCACGGTTTCGGCCTGCAGCCGGTTGAGCCGCTGGACGATGCCGTAGCGATAGGCTTCGGCCTGCTGGAGAAATCGCCGGTGGCCCTCGAGGTCGGTCCCGGCAAGGGCCATCGACAGGCTGCGGATCGCCACGGCCGGGCTCAGCAGGCCGAGCCTGGTGGCAATCGTGCCCTGCCGGCGCTGCTGCGCGAACTGGGCCGTGGCGTAGCGGTCGAACAGGCTCGCAGTCAGGCGTTCGCCCTCGAGCGCGACGAGCCCACGGTAGTTGAGCGGGAGATCCTCCACCCGCGAGACCCCGTACTGCGCCAGGATCCTCGCCTTGAACGCGGCGAAATGCGGGTCGTCGGGATTGTGGCTGTCACCCAGGCGCTGCAGGTCGCGCTGGATGGCGATATCGGTCTCGAGCCGGGTCAGCTGGGGTTCGAGCCGCAGCGCGATGTCGGGTCCGATCCGCGGCACCAGGATGGTGGTCAGGGTCCACAGGCCGAGCAGCGCGATCAGCGCGCCGCGGGCGGACCGCACGAGGGCCGAGACGATCACGATCCCCAGCACCCACAGGGCGAGATAGCCAATATAGCCGAGCGCCAGCAAGCCGGCGGCGAGCGGCTCGGCGCGGGCGCTGGCGACCAGCCAGATCAGCGCCGCCAGCGCCGGGGTCAGCAGCACGGCGGCGATCCCGCCCAGGGCGAGCAGCTTGCCGCCGAGCACCTCGGCGGCGGAGCGGCCATGAACCCGGAGCAGGCGCAGCGTGCCCCGCTCGCGTTCGTTGGCGATCAGTCCGAAACCCACGAAGATCAGCACCAGCGGCGCCAGCGCCTGGAGCACGAAGGCCGGGGTGAGCTGGCCGAACCGGGCGAGCAGCGAGGACTGGCGCACATCGCCGAAATTGGCGCTGTTCTGGCGATGGCCCTCAAGAAAGATGGTGTTGCCGGTGAAGCCGTCGACCCCCGGGTCGAATCCCGCCAGCGCGGGGAGGGGACGAAACACGAAGTGCCCGTAATGCACCATGCGGTGCGGGTGGCGCGCGGGCTGGCCGTCGAAGGCCCGGTCGGCCTGCTGCTGGAACCGGGCGCGCAGGGCATTGCTGTCGTCACGGTGGGCCACGGCGGTCACGGCTGCGACGATCGACAGGGCCAGCAGCATCAGCAGCGCCAGCTGGGCGACCCGGCTGCGCGCCATCAGCCGCCAGTCGTTGCCGGCCAGCAAACGGACTGTCTTCATGCGGCCGCGGCCTCGCCATAGCGATGGTGGAGCGCCAGCACGTCGATCCCGTCAGCCGGGCGCACCTCGTCGACGATCCGGCCTTCAGCGAGGAAGCCGATCCTGTCGGCGCAGTCCGCGGCGCCGAGCAGGTCGTGGGTGACCATCAGAATGGCCGTGCCGCGCGCCTTGAGCCGGCCCAGCAGGGCGTTGAAATCGGCTGTCGCGCGCGGATCGAGCCCGCTGGTCGGCTCGTCGAGCAGCAGCACCGGGACATCGCGCAGCACGGCCATGGCGATCGCCACCTTCTGCCGCATGCCCTTCGAATAGCCCCCGACCCGCCGGGTCCGCGCCTCGGCCTGCAGTCCGGCCGCATCCAGCGCGCCGTCCATCGCGCCGCGCGTCGGTTCGTGGCCGGTCAACGCCATGAAATATGCGATGTTCTCGTAAGCGCTGAGCTGGTCGTAGAGGGCGACGCTCTCGGGCAGGAAGGCGATCTGGCGGCGTGCGGCATCCGGGGCGGTGACCGGATCCGTGCCGGCGACCGTCACGGTCCCGCCATCCGGACGCAGAAAGCCGAGCAGGACCGACAGCGTGGTCGACTTGCCCGCGCCATTGCCGCCGAGCAGGGCATAGATCTCGCCGGCCGCGACCTGCAGCGTCAGGTCGGCCAGAACCGTGCGGGTGCCGCGGCGCAAGGTCAGCCCGGACAAGGCGATGACGGCAGGGGAAGAGGATTCGCTGATCATATCATCGCTTCATTCCGCCTCGACATCGGCCTGTCAATGAGACGTTATATCATTTTGTTGACTCTGCCGGGGGACCGGCTATCGGGGCGCAGATGATACATTGTATCGCAATGCCGATCTAAACCTGCTGGGGGGCACGCCATGACGTCTCGTTCGATTTCCGCGCCGCTGGCGGCGCTTCTGCTTGGCGCCTGGGCTGCCCCTGCCGTGGCCGAGGACGCCGCCGATGCCTCGGCCATCGATGCCTCGGCCATCACCGTGACCGGGCTGCGTCAGGCCTATCGCGGTGATTTCGAGACCCGCGAGATTCCGCAGGCGATCATCGTGATCGACACGAAGACCCTGCAGGACAACAATATCCTGCGCCTGACCGACGCTCTCGATCTCAATGCCGGGGTGGCCCGCCAGAACAACTTCGGCGGATTGTGGGATGCCTATGCGGTGCGCGGCTTTGTCGGCGATGAGAACCTGCCGAGCGGCTACCTCGTCAACGGCTTCAACGGCGGGCGCGGCTTCGGCGGTTCGCGGGACGTGGCCGGGATCGAGCGGATCGAGATCCTCAAGGGCCCCAATGCCGCCCTGTTCGGGCGCGGCGAGCCGGGCGGCACGGTCAACCTCGTCACCAAGCGCGCCCAGTTCGGGGCCACCAGCGGAACCACCTCGGCCAGCTATGGCAGCTTTGCCACGGTGCGCGGCGACAGCGATCTCAATCTGGCGCTGGGCGGGGCGCTGGCCGTGCGGCTGATCGGCTACTACGAACGGGCCGACAGCTTCCGCGAGACCATCACCAGCGAGCGCTACGGCTTTCTGCCAAGCATCGGGGTCAAGCTGGGCGCCGATACCACGCTGACCTATGACCTCGAACTGGCCCGCCAGGAGGTGCCGTTCGATCGCGGGGTGCTGGCGATCAATGGTCAGCTTGGCCGGGTCCCGCGCGAGCGCTTCCTCGGCGAGCCTGGCGATGGCCCGATCCGCGCCCGTGCCACCGGCCATCAGCTCCAGTTGCAGCACCGTTTCAGCGATGCATGGAGCCTGCTGCTCGGCGGGAGCTATCGTCAGACCCGCCTCACCGGCTTTTCCACCGAGGCCGAACTGGCCGGGGCGCGGCAGAAGCTGTTCGTCGATGGGCAGTCCTTGTCGCGTCAGCGTCGCTACCGGGACTACGATGCCGACCATGCCGTGCTCCGCGCCGAGCTGGCCGGCGATGTGACGGTCGCCGGACTGCGCCATCGCCTGTTGATCGGCGCCGATTTCGACCGGTTCGAGAACGGCCAGCTGTTCCTCCGCTTCCGTCCGGCCGCGAACAGCGGCAACCCCACCGACCAGGCGGCCAACGTGATCAACGTGCTGGCCCCGGTCTATGGCCGCTTCCCGTTGCCGGTGCCCGGCCCGCAGACCAACCGGCTGGACGTGCAGCAGGCGTTCGGGGCCTATCTGCAGGATCAGGTTACCCTGTCCGACCAGTTCCAGTTGCGCTTCGGCGGTCGGTTCGACCGGTTCTCGCTGCGCTCGCGCAACCGTGCCGCCGGGACCGAGCAGAGCCGTACCTTCGAACGGTTCAGCCCGCAGGTCGGCCTGGTCTGGACGGCCAGCCCGGACCTGTCGCTCTATGCCGCCTATGGGGAGGGCTTCCGCTCCAACATCGGCGCCACCTTTGCAGGCGCGATCTTCGATCCGGAGACCAGCCGCTCGTTCGAGGCGGGGGCCAAGTTCGCCCTGTTCGATAACGCGGTGAACGGTACGATCGCCTATTTCAATCTGCGCAAGTCCAACGTCCTCGCGACCGATCCGGGCAATCCCGGCTTTTCGCTGCCGATCGGCCGGGCCGGCAGCCGCGGGGTCGAGTTCGACCTCTCGGGCACGCTGCCCGGCGCGATCGACGTGCTGCTGTCCTATGCCTTTGTCGATGCGCGGGCCGAGGCGGATGTGCTCGATCCCAACTTCGGGCTGCAGATCCGCTCCGGTGATCGTCTGATCAACGTGCCGCGCCACTCGTTCAACCTGCAGGCGTCGCGGCCCTTCACGATCGGCGAGACCCGGCTGCGGCTGGGCGCGGGGGTGCAGCACGTCGGCGTCCGGCTGGGCGAGACCGCGACCACCTTCGAGCTGCCCGGCTACACCCTGGCGCGGCTGTTCGCCAACTGGCAGGTCAGCCCGCGGATCGAGGTGTTCGGCCAGGTCCAGAACCTGTTCGACACGACCTACTACACCAACAGCTTCGCCCGCCTCTGGGTGCAGCCCGGCGCTCCGCGCACGGCGAGCGGCGGGATCCGGGTGCGCTACTGACCGCTGGACCGGTCAGGCGCGCAGCGCCGCCAGAACCAGATCGGGCCGGAGCGGAATGCGCCGCACCGGCTTGCCGGTGGCGTCCAGCACGGCCCCGGCGATCGCCGGGGCGGCCAGGGCGTTGGCGCTTTCCGAGCCCTGGCCATAAGTGGTCACGCCGGGATTGTCGGCGATCACCACCTTGAGCTCGGGCATGTCGGCCATGGTCAGGATCGGATAGCTTGCCCAGTCGGTCGCGGTCACCTTGCCGCGATCGAACGGCACCTCCTCGAACAGGGCCTGGCTGACCCCCATCAGGCAGCCCGCCTGGATCTGGCGGCGCAGCTGCAGCGGATTGATGACGATGCCGACGTCGGCCACGATGGTGATCCGCTCGACCTTGACCTCGCCGGTGGCCGGGGTCACCGCGACCATGGCTGCGCAGGCCCAATAGCCGTTGTCGCGCAGCATCAGGGCCAGGCCCTGTCCCCGCATCACGCGCTGGCCGGTGGCCCGGGCGCCGGGAGCCGGTGAGGGGCGCGAGGTCCAGCCGGATTCGTCGCGCAGGCGGATGAGCAGCGCCTGGAAGCGCGGATCGGGGACATGGTCGAGACGGAACTGCAGCGGGTCCTTGCCGGCCAGCAGGGCTGCCTCGGTGATCGCGATCTCGCGCGGGCAGTTTTGCTGGAACTGCAGTGGGGTGCGCATCGAATGGTTGCGCAGGCCGGCACCATGGGGCGATTGCTGCTGGCCGATATGCCGGCATCCCTTGCCGATCTCGCGCAGCGGGGCGCCGGTGCCATAGATCCAGGTGTCGGTGATGGCGAGCAGGCTGCTCTGGAAGCCATAGGTCGTGGTGGCGGAAGGCGGCGCGATCGTCGGCAATCCGGCGAGGACCGCGCCGATCAGCCGGTCGTCCTGCATGCCGGGACCGGAATGGGTCGCTTCATAAGCGCTGATCCGCCCGTCCCCGCCCAGCGCGATGCGGATATCCGCGACCATGGCCGAGGACTGGGTCGACCATTGCATGTCGTCGTGGCGCATCCACTGTACCCGGACCGGCCGGCCGAGCGCGCGCGACAACAGCACCGCTTCGTCCTCGCTCCCGGCGCTGCCGCCGTTCGACCGGCCATAGTGCCCCGCGCCGGGATAGGTCCGCACCACCACGCGGTCTTCGCCGGTTCCGAGCATCAGCGCGATCATCCGGCGCAGGTGCTGCGGGTTCTGGCTGTGGGTATGCAGGGTCACCGAGCCATCGGGACGATAGTCGGCCAGCGAGACCATCGGGCTGATCGGGGCATGCTTCTGGAAGGGCATGGCATAGCGGGCGCGATGTTCGCGCGCGCCGCGCACCTGGGCCGGATCGCCGGCATTGGCGCGCCCCTCGCGCGGCGGGGCCGCCTCTGCGGCCACGCTGCGGCGGATCTGGTCGGGCAAGTCGGCCTGGTCCGGCAGGCCCTGCCAGTCCGACCAGCGCGTGCCGGCCGCAACCGCCTGCGCCGCCTGGACCGCCTCCCATTCATCGGGCGAGGCCACGGCAAGCAGGTGGCCCAGCCGGACCAGCTGCGCACCCGGGAACGCCACCCGGTCCAGCCGGCCCGGTTCGATCAGGGTCGATCCCAGGGTTTCCGGATGGATCACCCGGGCATGCAGCATGCCCGGCAGCTTGACGTCACCCACCCACACTGTCTCGCCGGCGATCTTCGGCGGGAGCGAGGGATTGGGCACCGGCTGACCGATGATCGTATAGTCCTTGACCGGCTTGAGCGGCGGATTGGCTTCGACCCGCAGGCCGAGCGGCATGGTCAGGTCACCGGACAGCGGGATGGTCAGCTGCAGGGCCTCGCCGCGCACCAGTTCGCCATAGGTGATCGCCTTGCCTCCGCCAGACAGGATGCCGTCCCGCACGCTGAGAGCGGCGCGCGCCACGCCAAGCCGTCGGCTTGCCAGCTCCAGCGCCGCTTCGCGCAGCAGCGCCGCCACCTTGCGGAGGTTCTGGGCATTGCGCAGCAGGCCGAAGGTGCCGCCGCCGTCGGGCGTGCGGTCGGTATCGCCCGAGACCACCTCGGTCATCGCCGCCAGCGGCACGCACAGCTCTTCCGCCACGATCTGGCGGTAGGCGGTGTAGATCGAGCTCTGGCCGAAATCGCACTTGCCGGTGCGCAGCAGCACGGTGTTGTCGGCGCGGATCTCGATCCAGCCCGCGGCCGTCGTGGCAGAGGGTGCCGCGCTGCCGGCCGCCGCGGCCGCCGGGCCGCCCTTGATCGCCAGAACCGCCGCCATGGTTCCGGCGACCCCGAGGAAGCCGCGCCGGCTCAACCCGGACAGCTGCGCGCCATGGATGGCGATCGTGTCGCTCTGGTGGGCCACGGCGGTCATCCTGCCGCTCCCTCGGCCATCAGCCGCGCGGCGCGGTGCGCCCCCTCGAGGATCGCGGCATAGCTGCCGCAGCGGCACAGGTGCGGCGAAGGCCCCGAGGTGGTCAGGGCCTGCTTGATGTCGGCGTCGGTCGGTCGCGGATTGGCCTCGAGCAGTTCGGTGACCTTGATCATCATGCCGAACTGGCAGATCCCGCACTGCGGCACCTGCTCGTCGATCCAGGCCTGCTGGACCGGGTGCAGGGCGGGCGCCGGCGACAGCCCGCGCTGCCGGGCCCAGCGCGCGGGCAGGCCGTCGACCGTGGTCACCTCCTTGCCGGCAAGGCTGCCGACCGGGGTCACGCAGGCCCGCACCTCCTCGCCGTCGACCAGCACCGAGCAGGCGCCGCACTGGGCGAGGCCGCAGCCGAACTTGGGAGTCATCACCCCGAGCTCGCCGCGCAGGACGTAGAGCAGGGGAGTCTCGTCCGCGGCTGTCACGGTCCGTTCGCTGCCGTTGACCCTCAGCTGTGCCATGCTTCGTCCTCCTGCAACGCCCGGGCAAGGCCCCTGCAAGGCGCCTGCAAGGCGGTTGCAAGGCGCTTGCCTTGGCCACGCCGCCGGGGTGGCGGGGGCTTGTCCCGGTGACCGTGTACCAGACTTGCATTGGGCCGATTAGAGCGGCAAATCAGCATAAACCTATTATGCAGGATGATAAGTCGCATGCGTGAGGACCTGCCCGACCTGGCGACCTTCCTGATCGTGGCCGAGGAGCGCAGCTTCACCCGGGCCGCGCTGAGGCTCGGCACCTCGCAATCGGCGGTGAGCCAGGCGGTGCGGCGCATCGAGGCCCGGCTGGGCACCACACTGCTGGCGCGCACCACCCGCAGCGTCAATCCCACCGAGACGGGCGAACGGCTGCTCGCCACGCTGCGTCCGGCCCTGGCCGAGATCGCCGGGCGCATGGCCGAGATCGCCACCCTGCAGGAGCGCCCGGCCGGGCTGGTGCGGATCACCACGAGCCGCCATGCCGCCGAGACCGTGCTGTGGCCGGCGATCGACCGGGTGCTGGCACGCTATCCCGAGATCGCGGTCGAACTGTCGGTCGACGGAGCGCTCACCAACATCGTCACGGATCGCTTCGATGCCGGGGTGCGTCTGGGGGAAAGCCTCGAGAAGGACATGATCGCGGTCCGGATCGGCCCCGACCTGCGCATGGCGGTGCTGGCCGCCCCGGCCTATCTCGCCGGTCATCCTGCGCCCGCCAGCCCGCGCGACCTGATCGCCCATCGCTGCATCAACCTGCGCATGGCGACCCGCGGCAACCTCTATGCCTGGGAGTTCGAACGCGGTGGCCAGACCCTCAACGTGCGGGTCGAAGGGGCGCTGATCGTGAACGATTCCGCGATGGCCCTGCGCGCCGCCCTGGCCGGTCACGGGGTGGCCTGCGTAATCGAGGACGCCGCGATCCGCGCGCATCTGGCCGAAGGCCGGCTGGTGCGGCTGCTCGACGACTGGTGTCCGCCCTTTGCCGGGCATCACCTGTACTATCCGGATCGGCGCAACCTGTCTCCGGCCTTCCGGATCGTGCTGGCCGAGCTGCGCCAATCGGCGCCGCCCGCCTGATTCCGTGCGGCCGGGCCCGTGGGTGACGGGCGCTCAGTCCGGCAGACCCCGCCACTCGAACCATTCGGCATAGGGATGGCAGTGCGCCACGATCACCGGCTGCCCCGAGCCGGACCCGCCATGCCACTGCGTGGCGGTGACGTCGACCCGGCTGCGATCGTCGTTCCATTCGAGCCCGACGCGCACCAGCGGCCGCGCCGGGGTCGCTGCGGCGCCCGCTGCGGCGAGGGTCTCGGCCAGGGTCTCGCGCTCGGCCGGAGGCAGGTACTGCAGCACCATCGAGTGGAACACCACGCGCCGCACGCCATCGGCCTGAGGCTCGGCGAGGGCCGCGCCGAGCCAGCTCCCGGCCCGCCCGCGGGCCACCTGGGGCGGGTGGCGGTGGGCCAGCGTGATGGCCGCCTGCAGCCGCGCCGAACGAGCCGGCTCGCCCGGCCAGATATAGGCCTGGAGCCGCTCGCTGTCGGCCGCCTCGCGGACATCGAGCGGATTGAGATCGACCCCGCGGGTGGCACCGAGACGGAGCCGGGCCGCGGGTGGGGTGGGGCCGAGCCAGCGCGGGGCGATCTGCACCGGGCTGCCGGGCTCGCCGCAGCGCCCGCCGCCGAGCCGGATGTCGTAGCGCGCCAGATTGAGGTTGAGTCCCGCACTGGCGCCCAGTTCGAGCAGCTCTGTCTCCATCGGCCGGCGGGCATCGAGCTCGAGCAGCAGCGCGGCGAGGCCGGCGATCCGCGCGACCTCGTTGGTCTGGGTCGGCCCGCTCAGCCAGTGCCGCAACGTGTCCTCGCCCTCGCACAGCGCGATGGTCAGGGCGAGGTCCAGCGCCAGCGGATCGGGCTCGGTCATCCGCACCGCGCCGCGGTAGATCGCGGCAAGACCGGGGTGCCGATCGCCCCGGGCCAGCGCATGAAGACCAGCGTTGAGCCGGAAGATCAGCCCGGCATCGGCGAGGTTGCCCGGCCAGGTCTCGAGCATCTGGAGCAGATCGGGTGCCAATGGCAGCACGCGGGCAAGGCTCTCGAAGACCCCGGCCATGAATATCTGGCCAAAGCCGCGCGCCTTGTCGGCTTCGATCAGCAGCTGCATCCCGATGCGCCGAGGACTCCGCACAGGGAGCGCGGTGGAGGAGACGATGGACGAGGAATACAAGACGGGGGCTTTCCGACGAAGGGGAGAGCGGCGTTCATGCCGGCTTGCCATCAATATCGGCACAATGATCGCTAGGCGTTTGTCTTTGGGTTCGCCTTAACGTCCAATTCAGGTTTCCTCCGCCCTCGAAATAACCCCTAATTGCGGAAAGCCGCTCCCTTAACGCGGCATGGTTAGGAGCATGACAACCGTAATGACATGAGGTTGCCGATGCGTTCCTGGCCCTATCTTGCCACCACCCTGCTCGCGGGCGCCATCGCGTCCCCCGCGCTGGCCGCCGACGAGGCGGCCAAGCAGGAGGGAGAGGCCCCGCGCGCGGCCACGTCCCAGGCCCAGGCGCCCGCCGCCAAGACCTTCAGCACCGGCGTGGCCAAGGGCCGCGACCTGCTCGATACCGCGATCTCGGCCAGTGTGATCGACGAGACCGACCTCGCCAAGCTCTCGGTCAGCTCGGTCGCGGGGATCATGCAGCGCATTCCCGGCATCCGCTCGGAAACCTCGGACATCGACGGGTTCTCGGCGATCACGGTCCGCGGCCTGCCGCTGGCGGCCGACGGCTCGAAGTTCCTGCAGATCCAGGAAGACGGCCTGCCCGTGCTCGAATTCGGCGATCTGCACTTCGCCTCGGCCGACCAGTTCATCCGCGCCGATCTCACCCTGTCGCAGGTCCAGGCGATTCGCGGTGGCTCGGCCTCGACCTTCGCGTCGAATTCGCCCGGCGGCGTGGTCAACTTCATTTCCAAGACCGGCGAGACCGAGGGCGGCGTGGTGCAGCTGTCGAGCGGCCTCGGTTTCGATCTCAAGCGTGCCGACTTCGCCTATGGCAGCCCGCTGGGCGGTGGGTGGCGCTTCCATGTCGGCGGGTTCTACCGCGACGGCGAGGGCCCGCGCGCGATCGGCTACACCGGCTTCCGCGGCGGGCAGGTCAAGCTGAACGTCACCAAGCAGTTCAACGGCGGCTACATCCGCTTCTACGGCAAGTACCTCGACGACCGGCAGCCCAACTATTCGCTCTATCCGGTGCTGCTGACCGGCACCAACGACAAGGTCGTGGTCAATGACCTGCCGGGCAACAGCGTTCGGGGCGCGGTCTACGAATCCCCGTTCACGGCCCGCAACGCCGGTCTGGATGACCAGAACAACCCGACGACCTTCGACGGCCGCAACGGCCTGCGCGGCATCAGCAAGGCGATCGGCTTCGAGGCCCAGGTCGATCTGGCCGGCTGGACGGTCAGCAACCGCTTCCGCTTTGCGGCGATCGGCGGCGAGTACAACGAATCGATCCCGATGGTTCAGGCCCCGGCCGCCGTTCTCGGCACCATCCTCGCCGGCCCCGGCGCATCGTTCAGCTATGCTGCCGGACCCAATGCCGGCCGCGCCTTCAATCCCGCCGAGCTGGCCGCGCTGTCGATCAAGATCACCGCGCGCCTCAATGCCATCGACAACATGACCAACGATCTGCGCGCCAGCCGCGTGTGGACGGCAGGCGAGGGCAAGCTGACCACCACCGGCGGTGTCTACCTGTCGTCACAGTCGGTCGACATGTATTGGAATTTCCTCAACACGCTCAACGACTTTGCCGGCGGCGGCCGCAACATGCCGCTCGATCTGACCAGCGCTGGCGGGACCCGGCTGAGCAATGCGGGCGTCTTCGCCTACGGCTTCGGCTTCGCCGTGCCGCTGTCGGCCTATCACACCCATTACGACCTGACCTACCGAATCGCGGCGCCCTATGCCTCGGCCAACTACCAGATCGGCAAGCTGGCGATTGGTGGCAGCCTGCGCTGGGACACCGGCAAGGTCAGGGGCAACATCTTCTCGGCCTCGCTGCAAGGTCCCGGCGGGACCACGCTGGACATCGACCGCGATGGGGTCGTCACGACGGCCGAGACCAAGGTCGCGATCCTGCCGCTCAGCCAGCCGTCCACGGTGAACTACGACTATGACTATCTGTCGTACTCGGCCGGGGTGAACTACCGGGTGGCCGAAACCTTCTCGGTCTTCGCGCGCTACAGCCGCGGTGGTCGCGCCAATGCCGAGCGCATCCTTGGGGCCGGCTCGCTCAATCCGGCCTCGGGCGCCCTGATCGATCCGTCGACCGCGTTCAGCCCGGTCAAGCAGGCCGAGGCCGGCGCCAAGTTCCGCCAGGGCGGCCTCACCGCCTATGTCACGGGCTTCTGGGCCTCGACCAGCGAGCGCAATTACCAGATCGGCGCGGACAACGCCGGCCAGGTCATCGTCATCCCGATCAACCGCACCTATGCCGCCAAGGGCATCGAGTTCGAGGGCGAGGTGCGCCGCGGGCCCTTCGCCCTGACCGTCGGAGCGACCTGGACCGATGCCAGGATCGACCAGGACCGCACCGATCCGGCGCTGGAGGGCAACCGTCCGCGCCACATCCCGACCTTCGCCTTCCAGGCCGTGCCGCAGGTGGAGTTCTCGCGCGTGACCTTCGGCGCCGTGGTCAACGGCACGGCCGAAAGCTTCGCCCAGGACAGCAACATCCTCAAGCAGCCCGGCTACGTGCTGGTCAGCCCGTTCCTCCAGTTCCGTCCGATCGAGCGTGTCCAGCTGGCACTGAACGCCTTCAACGTCTTCAACAAGCTGGCAATCGTCCAGCTCGCCTCGGCAGCCATTCCCGCCGGCGGGCTGACCAATGCCCAGGTGATGAACGGGCGAACTGTCACCGGCTCGCTACGCTTCTCGTTCTGACCGGATCGGCCATCCGCCGTGCCGGTCCCAAACCAAGGAAACAGGGTCCCGTGTTTGATCGTATGAGCATCCCCCGCCGTCTCGGCCTGTCCTTCGTGAGCCTGATCGCCACGGCAGCGATCATGATGGTCGTGTTCGGCGTCAGCCTTGCCATGGTATCCAGCGTGACCACGCGGAACACGGCCAGCCAGGACGTTCTGGCGGACACGCTGGCCCTCGAGACCGCGCTGCTGCGCCAGAACAGCCAGCTGCGCGGCTTCCTGGTGACGGCCGACCAGAGCTACCTGAAGTCCTACTACGAGGGCCGCGACGATTACGACAAGACCTCGGCGCTGCTCGAGAGCCGGCTGGCCGAGCCGGCGCTGCAGGAGCTGGTCCGGGTCTCGCGCACCGAGACGCTGAAGTGGCGCGCCGACTGGGGCGACAAGTATGTCGCGCTGGTCAAGGCGGGTCAGCGCGACGCCGCGCAGGAGGCGATCCGCGCGGCTGGCAAGGCGGTGCTGATCAGCGCCGCGGTGCTGCCGCTGCGCGAGATCAAGGAGGCCAAGGCCAAGGAGATTGCCGAACAGACGCAGCGCCAGGAGCGGGCGATCGTGTTCGCCTGGGTGGCTCTGGGCCTGGGCGGCAGTGCCCTGATCGGCCTGGCCTTCCTGCTCGCCCGCCGCCTGTCGAACGCCATCGCGCGGCCGATCGGTCAGCTGACCGAGACCATGTCGGCGCTGGCCAACGGCCGCAACGACGTGGCGATCCCGGGCACCGAACGGGTCGATGAACTGGGCGACATGGCCCGCGCGGTGCTGGTGTTCCGCGATGCCGCCATCGAGCGTGCCAGCGCCGTGGCCGACCGCGAGCGGGCGATGGCGCTGATCGGCGAACGGCTGGCCGCGGTGGCCCATGCCGACCTGTCGGTGCGCATCGTCGACGTGCCGCCCGCCTTCCAGGCGGTGGCCGACGACTTCAACGAGGCGATGACCCGGCTGTGCGAGGCGATGGGGCTGGTCAAGGACAGCATTGTCGCGATCAACCTGACCTCGTCGGAGATCCAGCAGGCGACCACCGACCTCGCCACCCGCAGCGAGCAGCAGGCGGCGAGCCTGCAGGCCTCCTCGTCGGCGATGGATCACCTCACCACCCAGATCGAGGAATATGCCAAGATCGCGGCCAGCGTGAGCGGCTCGATGGTCGAGGCGCGCGGCGAGGCCGAGGCCGGCGGCCAGATCGTCGGCCGGGCGATCGAGGCGATGGACAACGTCGCCCGCGCCAGCGCCGAGATCTCGGACATCACCACGATGATCGACGGCATCGCCTTCCAGACCAACCTGCTCGCGCTCAACGCCGGGGTCGAGGCAGCGCGCGCCGGCGAGGCGGGCAAGGGCTTCGCGGTGGTCGCCTCCGAAGTGCGCGCGCTGGCGCTGCGCGCCACCGAGGCCGCCAATGCGATCAAGCAGCGCGTCGAGGCGGTGACCCGGCATATCCAGTCGGGCGTGGCGCTGGTCAACGACACCGGGTCCGCGCTCGAGGCGATCATCACCCGCGTCGGCACGGTCAGCACCTCGGTCTCGACCATTGCCGAAACCGCCGGTGAGCAGAGCCAGGCCCTGCGCAAGATCAATGGCGCGATCGGCACGATGGACCAGATGACGCAGCAGAACGCGGCCATGGTCGAGGAAACCAACGCGGCGACGCACAACCTCTCGCGCGAGGCCAGTCAGCTGGCCAATGCCTTTGCCAGCTTCCGCATCGGCCGCGATGCGGCGGCGGCGCCGCGCGCCATGACGCAGCCCGCGCCGCGGGTGATCCGCGAGACCCCGCCGGCCGCGCCGCGGCATCAGCCGCCGCCGGTCAGCGGCAACCTCGCGCTCGACGAATGGTCGGAGTTCTGATCGACCCACCGGGCTGACCGACCCGGCCGGGAGCGCCGCGCGGGCTCCCGGCCGGTCGGGCTTCAGACGATCCCGGCGCCGAGTCCCACGGCCCTGCGCTCCTGCGCCTTGCGGTCGCGGTAGCGGCTGTCGCGGTAGACCGCGAGCACGTCATAGGCGCCGCCCGCCTCGACCCGCGCCTTGGCGAGGATCGGCGAGACGTCGAGCGTGTAGGCCCGGCGCAGCGCCTGGAAGGCCATCATCGTGTCGTTGGCCTCCTGCGCGGCGTGCAGCGCGGCGCGGTCGACCAGGTTGGCCTTGGCATAGCACTGCGCGATCGCCTCGGCGCTCGAGAGCATCGATTCGATCGGGTCGGTGACGTTGTGCGACTGGTCGATCATGTAGCTCGGGCGGAAACCGTCCCGCGGATTGGCTTCGGCCTCGGCCAGTTCGTTGAACACCAGGAACAGCTGGTGCGGGTTGATCGAGCCCGAATCGAGATCATCATCGCCGTACTTGCTGTCGTTGAAGTGGAAGCCGCCGAGCTTGCCGAAGCGGTGCAGCCGGGCGACGATCTGCTCGATGTTCACGTTGGGCGCGTGGTGTCCCAGGTCGACCAGGCACTTGGCCTTGGGGCCGAGTTCCTGCGCGGCCAGGATCGAGCTGCCCCAGTCGCTGATCACGGTGGAATAGAACGCCGGCTCGAACATCTTGTGCTCCAGCAGCATGCGCCAGTCATCGGGCAGCGCGGCATAGACCTGGGCGGCGGCCTCGAGATAGCGGTCGAGGCTGCGCGCGAAGTCCTGCTGGCCGGGGAAGTTGGTGCCGTCGCCGACCCACACGGTCAGGTCGGTCGAGCCGAGCTGGCGGCCGATCTCGATGCATTCGATGTTGTGCTCGACCGCCTGCTGGCGGGTTGCCGCCACGGTCGAGGAGAGCGAGCCGGTGCTGTAGCTGTGGGCCTGGCCGGGCTGGTCCTGGAAGGTGTTCGAGTTCACCGCGTCGAAGCCGAGTCCGAGGCTTGCCGCCTCCTCGCGCAGCGCGCCGTAGTCGCTGACCTTGTCCCACGGGAAGTGCGGCGAGACGCGGGGCGTGACCCGGCTGAGCTGGTTGATCACCGCGCAATCTTCCAGCTTTTCATGGATGTTGGTCGGCTCGCCCGGGATCGGGAACTTGGCGAAGCGCGTGCCGCCGCGGCCCGCCCCCCACGAGGGCACCGCCACCGAGAAGCCGGCGACGCGGTCCTTCACCGCCTCGATGTCGATTCCGACCCGTGCGAGCTTGCGGCCCAGCGCGGCATAGTCCTCGTCCAGCGCAGCGGCGTGGGCGTGATTGTGTTCGGCGATCAGGTCGGCCGAGATAGGCAGGATCATCAGGGCACCTCGTCTCTTGTTCTTCGTCACCCTGAACTTGTTTCAGGGTCCATCTCTCCGGCCGCACCGCCCGTGGCATCCCGCACCATGGATGCTGAAACAAGTTCAGCAGGACGGTCGGTGATGCAAGTCGGTGGCAGCCGCCTCAGCGCGTGAAGGCCTGGACGTTGCCGGCATCCACGTTGATCATGTTGCCGGTCGACTTGGCCGACAAGTCCGACCCCAGCCAGTAGGCGGCCTCCGCAATGTCCTCGGGCACGACATCGCGCTTGAGCATCGAGCGGTTGCGGTAGTGCGCCTCGAGCTCCTCGCCGGCATCGACCTTGTTCGATGCCGCGCGCTCCTTGCGCCAGTCGCCGTCCCAGATCTTGCTGCCGCGGATCACCGCGTCGGGGTTGACCACGTTGACCCGGATCCCCTCGGGCGCGCCCTCCAGCGCGAGGCAGCGGGCCAGGTGGTTGGCCGCCGCCTTGGCCGAGGCATAGGCCGAGGCACCGGCCGCCGCGGCGACCGCGTTCTTCGAGCCGATGAAGACCACGCTGCTGCCGCCCTGGTCCTTCATCCGCTTGAGCAGCGGCCAGGCATGCTTGGCGGTCAGGAAGTAGCCCTGGGCGAGCACGTCGAAGTTGCGATCCCACAGTTCGACCGTGGTCTGCTCGATCGGCGCGGACGAGGCGATGCCGGCATTGGCGACCAGCACGTCGAGCCCGCCGAACTCGCGCGCGGCGAAATCGAACGCGGCCTTGACCTGGGCCTCGTCGGTCACGTCGCAGGCGACGGCGCGGACCACGTCGGCGCCGAACTGCCGGGCGAAGCCGGCGCGCACCTCCTCGGCGGCGGCGGCGTCGCGGTCGGCCAGGACCACGCAGGCGCCCTCGCGCAGGAAGCGCGCCGCGGTGGCCGCGCCGATCCCGCCGGCACCGCCGGTGACCAGCGCGATCCGCCCGACCATCGGCTTGGGCGCGGGCATGCGCTGGAGCTTGGCCTCCTCGAGCAGCCAGTACTCGATGTCGAAGGCCTCCTGCTCGTCCAGCGCGATGTAGTCGCCGATCGCCTCGGCGCCACGCATCACGTTGATCGCGTTGCCATAGAATTCACCCGCCAGCCGCGCGGTGGTCTTGTCGGTGGCGAAGGTGATCCGGCCGACCCCGGGGACCAGCACGACCACCGGATTGGCATCGCGCATCGGGGGCGAATTCGGCCGCTTGCAGCGCTCGTAATAGGCCGCGTACATCGCGCGGTAGGCCGCGATCTGCTCGGCCAGGTAGGCATCGTCCTGGAGCCGCGCCGGATCGAGCGTCAACGGCGCGATCTTGGTGCGCAGGAAATGGTCCGGGCACGAGGTGCCGAGCGCGGCAAGCCGGGCGAAATCGACCGAGCCGACGAACTCGAGCGCCTCGGCATCGTCCGAGAAGTGCCCCAGCTTGCGCCGTACCCCGGTCATGCAGCCGCGCAGGCGCGGCATCAGGTCGGCCGCGATCGCCGCCCGGTCGGGATGCGGCGCGACCGCGCGGCCGCCAAAGGCCGGGCCGCCGGCGAGTTTCGCGTTGAGGTAGTTGGCCGCATCGGCGATCAACTGCACGGTATGCTCGTAACAGGCCTTGGCGCTGTCGGCCCAGCAGATGATGCCGTGACCGGCGAGCATCACCCCTTCGACGCCGGGATGGGCCGCGACATAGTCGCGCAGCATCACGCCCAGCGTGTAGCCCGGCCGCTTCCACCCGAGCCAGCCGATCTTGCCGCCCCAGATCTCGCGCGTCGCAGCCTCCCCGCCCGAGCTTGCGGCGAGGGCGATGATCGCATCGGGGTGGACATGGTCGACATGGGCGAAGGGCAGCAGCGAATGCAGCGGAGTGTCGATGCTGGCGGCGCGGCCGTTCAGGTTGAAGGTGCAGTGCGGCAGGTAGCCGACCATCTTGTCGTCGTCGTCCGGCCCGCCATAGTGTTGCTCGAGCCCGAGCAGCTTGTGCTGGTAAAGCGTGGCGAAGCCGTCGAGCTTCATCGAGCCGATGTCGCCGCCCGAGCCCTTGACCCACAGCACCTCGACCGCTTCACCGGTGAGGGGATCGGTCTCGGTCAGCTTGGCCGAGGTGTTGCCGCCGCCGAAGTTGGTGACCGTCAGGTCCGAGCCGAGCAGGTTCGAGCGGTAGAGCAGCAGCTCGGCGGGCGAGAGCGTTCCGGCTACCGAGTCGTCCCACCGGCTGGTCGGCACGGCAAAGGGCAGGGCAGCGGCGGAAATGGCGGTTTCGGCGTTCATGGCATCCCTTGTCTGGCCAGCGGCGGCAGTGCGCCCGTGGTTGGGACTGATAGACTTTTTAGTGGAATTGATCAAGAATGATTGTTATTGAGCGTTTGAACGGGCCTTGGAACGGACTGCGGGAGAGACGCGCTTGAGCACGGGCGCCACCATCGTCATCGATCTCGGCAAGACGCTGAGCAAGGTCAGCCTGTGGGACGCAGCGGGCCGGATGGTCGACCGCAAGGTCCGGCCGAACCGGCTCGTCGCGACCGACGGGGTGCGCCGGCTCGACCTGGGCGGCATTGCCGACTGGCTGGTCGAAACCCTGGCGGACTTCGCCGGGCACCCGGTCGAACGGATCATCCCGGTCGGCCACGGCGCCGGGGTGGTCGCGCTGGTCGACGGCGCGGCGGCCTTTCCGCCGCTCGACTACGAGCAGGTGATCCCGCCCGCCGTGCTGGCCGCCTACCGCGCCGAGCGCGATCCCTTCGCCCGCACCGGCTCGCCCGCCCTGCCCGACGGGCTGAACATCGGCACCCAGCTGTTCTGGCTCGACCAGCTCTACCCCGCGGCGATGGCCCGCGCCACGCTGGTGCCCTGGGCGCAGTACTGGGCCTGGCTCCTGACCGGGCGGGCGGTGAGCGAAGTCACCAGCCTGGGCTGCCATTCCGACCTGTGGTGCCCGGCCGAAGGACGCTTCTCGCCGCTGGCGCAGCGACGGGGCTGGGCCGACCGGTTCGCGCCGGTCGTGCCGGCAGGCGCGGTGGTCGGACCGCTGCGGCCCGAACTGGCAGCGCGCACCGGGCTGTCGGCCGAGGTCGTGGTCCATGCCGGGCTGCACGATTCGAATGCCGCGCTGCTTGCCGCGCGGGGCTTTGCCGAGATCGCCGGGCACGAGGCCACGGTGCTTTCGACCGGGACCTGGTTCATCGCCATGCGCCTGCCGGCCGCGCCGGTGGACACTGCGGGCCTGCCCGAGGCGCGCGACTGCCTGGTCAATGTCGATGCCTTCGGCCGGCCGGTCCCCTCGGCGCGGTTCATGGGCGGGCGCGAGATCGAGACGCTGATCGAGCTCGACACCCGCCGGGTCGATATCAAGCCCGACCAGCCGGCGTTGCTCGCCGCCGTGCCGGCCGTCCTGGCCGCGGGGGCAATGATCCTGCCCACGCTGGCGCCGGGCTGCGGACCCTTCCCGGCGGGGCGCTTCACCTTCGTCCAGCGCCCGGAGGACTGGTACCAACGCCGCGCCGCGGCCTGCCTCTACGCGGCGCTGGTGGCCGATGCCGCGCTGGACCTGATCGGCGCGCGCGACCGGATCCTGGTCGAAGGCCGCTTCGCCGAGGCCGAGGTCTTCGTCCGCGCCCTGGCGGCGCTGCGCCCCGGCTGCGCGGTCTATACGGCCAATGCCCACAACGATGTCTCGTTCGGCGCGTTGCGCCTGATCGATCCGGCGCTGTGCCCGGCCGGCGAGCTGGTCCGCGTGGCGCCGCTCGACCATGATCTCGCCCCCTACCGCGCGGCCTGGAGCGCCGCGGTGGCGGGCCGGCTGGAGACCCCTGCATGATCATCGCCTCGATCGCGGACTTCCGCGAGGCCGCGCGCCGCCGCCTGCCGCGCTTCCTGTTCGAGTACATCGACGGCGGCTCCTACGCCGAGACCACCCTGCGCCGCAACGTCAGCGACCTGGCCGACCTGGCGCTGCGCCAGCGGGTGCTGCGCGACGTCTCCGCGCTCGACCTCTCGACCGAGCTGTTCGGGCAGCGACAGGCGCTGCCGGTGGCGCTGGCGCCGATCGGCCTCGCCGGGCTCAACGCCCGCCGGGGCGAATGCCAGGCGGTGCGCGCGGCCGAGCAGGCGGGGATTCCCTTCACCCTCTCCACGGTCAGCGCCTGCGCCCTGCCCGAGGTTGCCGCGGCGGCGAGCCGGCCGTTCTGGTTCCAGCTCTACATGATCCGCGACCGCGGCTTCATGCGCGACTTGATGGCCCAGGCCGTGGCGGCGCGCTGCTCGGCGCTGGTCTTCACGGTCGACATGCCGGTGCCGGGCAGCCGCTACCGTGACTATCACACTGGCTTGGCCGGCGCGCCGGGCCTGCGCGGCGCGGCCTGGCGTGCCGCCCAGGCCGCGGTCCGGCCGCGCTGGGCCTGGGACGTTGGCCTGTTCGGCCGCCCGCACACGCTCGGCAATGTCGCCCCGGTGCTGCAGGGGCGCACCGGAATCGAGGATTTCTTCGCGTGGATGCGGGGCAATTTCGACCCTTCGATCAACTGGCGCGATCTCGATTTCATCCGTTCGGAATGGTCGGGGCCGCTGATCATCAAGGGCATCCTGGACCCCGCCGATGCCCGCGAGGCCGCCGAACTGGGCGCCGACGGCATCGTCGTGTCGAACCACGGCGGGCGGCAGCTGGATGGCGTGCTGTCGAGCGCCCGGGCCCTGCCGCCGATCGCCGAGGCGGTGGGTGATCGCCTGACCGTGCTGGCCGATGGCGGCGTGCGCTCGGGGCTGGACGTGGTCCGCCTGCTCGCGCTCGGCGCCAAGGGCGTGCTGCTCGGCCGCGCCTGGGCCTATGCCCTGGCGGCCGGCGGCGAGGCCGGAGTGAGCCACATGCTGCGCATTATCGAGGCCGAGATGCGCATCGCCATGGCGCTGACCGGGACCACCCGCATCGCCGAAATCGACCCTACAATCCTGGCCGGGAGAGCCTGACGATGACCACCACGGTGCCCCATGCCAAAGGGACGCAAGACGAGCCCTGGCGCAACACTGTGCTTGCCGGGCTGGCCAACTACATCGACGCCG
Source organism: Novosphingobium piscinae (assembly GCF_014230355.1). Classification (GTDB taxonomy): domain Bacteria; phylum Pseudomonadota; class Alphaproteobacteria; order Sphingomonadales; family Sphingomonadaceae; genus Novosphingobium; species Novosphingobium piscinae. The sequence continues at coordinate 324,088 of NZ_JACLAX010000001.1, read as the reverse complement.
GCTCGATCGTGTCGGGCTCGGTCGCGCTGGCGCTGTGGAAGGAACAGTACAATCTCTCCGACAATTTCATCGGGCTGATCGGCGCCTTCTCGGCCAATGCCATTTCGGCCGGGGTTGGCGCGCTGATCGGCGGGCGGCTGTGCGACCTGTTCGGGCGCAAGACCATCTACCAGTACGACATGCTGTTCTACGCCTTCGGCATGATCTTCCTGATCTTCGCGGCCGCGCCGTGGATGATCATCACCGGCTTCCTGCTAGTCGGCCTCGCGGTTGGCGCGGACATTCCGGCCTCGTGGTCGCTGATCGCCGAACAGGCCCCCGACGATGCCCGCGGCGCCCATTCCGGGGTAGCCCAGATCCTCTGGTACCTTGGCCCCGTCGCCGTGCTGGTGGCCGGCTACTTCCTGACCCCCTTCGGCATTTCCGGCGTGCGGTGGCTGTTCATCCACCTCGCCGTGCTGGCGCTCGGGCTCACCTTCCTGCGCAGCCGCATGAAGGAAAGCGAACGCTGGGAGGAGCTGCAGGCCAGCACCGGCGGCAAGACCTCCGGCTGGAGCGACGTGCTGACCCTTCGCCATCTCGGCGCGGTGCTCTACCTCGTGACGATGTACGGGATGTGGAACCTGTGGGCCGGCTACAACGGCTTCTTCACGCCCTACCTGATCAAGCAGAACAACCTGCCGGAATGGGCGGCCACCGTCGTCCCCGCGAGCTACTTCTTTATCGGCATGCTCTCGATCTGGTTCGTGTTCATGCGCCTCTCGGACCGGGTCAACCAGCGCAGCCTGTTCGCGCTGTCGGCGCTCCTGCACGTGATCGGCATGGCGCTGCTGGCGATCTTCGGCTTCACCCTGAAGGTGGTGATCATCCATATCGTGATCATGGGCGTGGCTGGCGGGTTCGGGGCGCAGAGCTTCTTCCAGCTGTGGAGCGCCGAAATGTTCCCTACCGCGATCCGCTCGACCGCGCAGGGCCTGGCCTTTGCGATCGTCCGGATCGGCCTGGGCATCTGGAGCCTGGCCGTACCCTCGCTGGCGGCCAGCAATTTCACCGAGCTGGCCTGGATCCTCACCGCCTTCCTCGTGATCAGCGGCGTGGTCGGGACGATCTGGGCGCCGCGCAACGAGGGCAAATCGCTTGAACAACTCGCTGCCGAGCGGCAGGGAAGCTGAGGCACGGGGCAACACAAGGGGACGGGCATGCACGCGGCCGAGCGTGAACGGCTGATCGTCGAGGCCCTCGGGCCGACCGGCTTCGTCTCCTATCGCGAACTCGAGCGGCTGCTGCAGGCCTCGCCGGCCACGATCCGCCGCGACCTGGCCAAGCTGGAGGAGGCGGGTCGGATCGTCCGCGTCCACGGCGGGGCCAAGCGCCCCGAGGGGAGCGATCCCGGCCCGGTGCTGGTCGGCACCCCGTTCAGCCAGTCGATCCAGCTCAACACCGCCGCCAAGCAGGCGATCGGCAAGGCCGCCGCCGCGCTGGTCGAGCCGGGCGAGGGGATCATGATCGACGGCGGCACCACCACGCTGCAGATGTGCCCGCACCTGGCCGGACTGCGCTGCCAGGTCCTGACCAACTCGCTGCACATCGTCGAGGCGCTGCTGCCGCAGGAGGGGACCGGCCTGCTCGTGCCCTCGGGTTCGGTGTTCCGCGAGCAGAACATCATCCTCGCCGCCGCGGGCGAGGAATCGATGCCGCGCTTCCACGCGCCCAAGCTGTTCATGGGCGCCGCCGCGGTCGGGCCGCAGGGGATCATGCAGGCCGACGTCGTGCTGGTGGCCGCCGAGCGCCGCCTGATCGAGCGGGCCGAGCAGGTGATCCTGCTGGTCGACAGCAGCAAGTTCCGCACCCAGTCGGGCACGATCGTCTGCGGGCTCGAGCGGATCGACGTGCTCGTCACCGATGCGGTCCCTCCCGAGCTGGCGGACATCCTGGCCGCGGCCGGGGTCAAGGTCGTGCTGGCTCTGCCCGCGGGCTGACGCGCCGGCCGATCAGGGGGCGCTGCGCGCTCCCGCCGCCGCGGCAGGCACCGCGATCCGGCCCAGCCCGCTCGCCCCGGTGACGAGGTTGCGGGCAAAGATCATCAGCGTCGCGGGCGGACCCGGGGGCAGGGGAACCTGGCCGCTGAAGCCGCCGGGCGCGGTGGTGAAGGCCAGCGGCACCTCGGCGAGCCGGCGGTTGCCGGCCCACAGGCTGGCGCTGACCCGGTAGTCCGCGGCCGGCCACAGTCCGCCCGGAGCGATCGGGCAGCCGCACAGCGGCTCGACCTGCGCCGAGACCGCGAGCATCCCGCCGGTCAGGCTGACCGTGGGGGTGACCGCCAGCCCGGGCAGCTCGACCACCCAGCCGTCGCCGGCGGTGACCGGCTCGCCCGGCATGATCCAGCGCTCGGCGGTGATGCGCACGGCCGAACCCGGGCGGTCAAGCGGCCCCTGGACCTCGAGCCGGACAAGGGTGGGACGGTCGATCTCGAGCACGGCCGAGAAGCCGGCCGTGTCGGGGGTCGCGCGGCGCGGACTGCGGCCCGTGGCCTGCATGATCAGGCCGGTGTCGCCGGTACCGCCGCGCGTCCGCCCCTCGGCCAGCACGGCCTGACTCTCCGCATCACGCAGCACCACGGCCGCCCCGCCGGTGTGGTCGCCGATGAACTTGGCGTCCTGGCTGATCACGCGCACCAGCACCGGGGTCGGCGTGGCGCCGGCCGGCAGCGCCGCAGCGAGGGCAAGGCCGAACGCTGCGCTGCGCCACAGGTCTCGGTATCCCGGTTTCAAGCCTGTCATCCTTGGTCCGCTCCGTGATCTGGCCGTTCCCCGGTGACTGACCCAGCCACTCGCCGCTGGCAAGCGCGAAACGGCCGGGCGGGCGCCCGGCGGGGTCAGGCCGGACCGGGCAGCCGCCCGGCCCCCGCGACGAGGCGGCCATCGATCAGCAGGTGCAGCGGGTGGTCCACGGTCACATCCGCACGATCGGCTTGATCACTGCGCCGCTCTCGCCCGCGGCGATCGCCTCGGCAATGGCGGCGAAAGGGTAGAACCGGGTCAGGCGCTCGATCGGAAACCGGCCGGCGCGCCAGTGGGCGATCAGTTGCGGGATCAGCACCTGGGGATCGGCCGAGCCCTCGACGATGCCGCGCACGACCCGTCCGGCGCTCATGATGAAGGCCGGATCCAGGGACAGCGACTGGCCCGGCGCGAAGGCCGCAAGCAGCCCGGCCTGTCCGCGCGGGGCGAGGGTGAGGATCGCCTGCTCGATCAGCGGCACGTGCCCGGTGGTGTCGAGCACGTGATCGATCCCGGCAAGGCCGTGCCCGGCAAGGGGGCGCCCGTCCGCCACCACGCCTTCGCTGGCGCCGAGCGACCGGGCCAGCTCGACCCGCGCCGCCGCGCGGTCGACCGCGACGATCCGGCCGGCGCCGCGGATCTTCGCGGCCATGATCGCCGCCATGCCGACCGCCCCCGTGCCAAGCACGACGAGGCTGTCGCCCGGCCGCACGTCGAGCGCATGGAACACCGCGCCCGCGCCGGTCAGGAAGCCGCAGCCGAGCGGTCCCATCAGGTCAAGCGGCAGATCGGCATCGACCTTGACCGTGTTGCGGGCGAGGGCGAGGCAGTGCGTGGCGAACGAGGACTGGCCGAAGACGTGGCTGTGCACCGGCCCGGCGCTGTCGGTCAGGCCGGTCGAGCCGTCGGGCCGGGTGGCGAGGAAGTTCTGCGGCACGAACTCATGGCAGTAGGCCGGGGCCGCGGCGCTGCACGACGGGCAGGCGCCGCAGCTGGCGAAGGACAGGACCACCGCGTCGCCCGGGACGACATGGCTGACCCCGGCGCCGACGGCGACCACGTGCCCGGCGCCTTCGTGGCCCAGCACCACCGGCATGGGCACGGGCAGGTGGCCGTCCCGCATCACCATGTCAGTATGGCAGATCCCGGTGGCGACCAGGCGGACCAGCACCTCGCCGGGCCGCGGATCGTCGACCGTGACCGGTTCGAGCACCGGGGGCGCTCCGGCGGTGCGGCTGACCGCGGCGATGGCCGGCGTCCCCATCAGAAGGTCATCCCGAACCGCAGGTACCATTCCCGCGGACGGTTGAAGGTGCCGAAGGCCGCACCGTCCGCCAGGTTGAGATTGCCGCTGGTGAGGAAGCGCGTGGCGGTCAGGTTGGTCCCGCCGGCGGTCAGCGACCAGCGCTCGTCGGGCGCGTTGTAGGCGATGCTGGCGTTGACGATGTCATTGGTCGGACGGCGCAGCAGCACGGCCCGGGCGACATCGTTCCAGACCTCGGTGGTATGGGTCCAGTCGCCGATCAGCACGATCGACCCGCCGTTGCCCAGGCCGTATTCGTAGCGCGGCGAGACGTTGATCTTCCAGTTCGCGGTCTTGGGCAGTGGCGCGCCGACGAAGATCCCCGCCTGAATCCCCGGGATCGGGCTGGCGTTGACCAGCGCGGCGGGCTGCAGCGCGGTGTAGCGCGCGTCGATATGGCCGAGCGCGGCGTTGATCGTCAGCCCGCGGACCGGCGCGGCGACCATCTCCACCTCGAAGCCCTTGATCCGCGCGTCGCCGGCATTGGCGATGGTCGGCGAGGTGCCGATCTGGATGTTGAGCTGCACGCCCTGATAGGCCGTGGTGAAGGCCGACAGGTTGAGCTGGAGATGCCGGTCGAGCAGGCTCGACTTGATCCCCGCCTCGAAGGTGCTGGCCCGCTCCTCGTTGAAATCGGGGGCGACCTGGCCCTGCGGGTTGGTCAGGCGCGTGGTCCAGCCGCCGGTCTTGTAGCCGCGCGACCACGAGCCGTAGACCATCACGTCGCGCGTCGGATGCAGCTGCATGCCGACCTTCGGCGAGAAGTCGGAGAAGGTCTTGCGGTTCTCGCCGGGGACATAGATCTGCACCGGATTGGCCGCCGTGGGGAATGACAGCGCGGCAAAGCAGGGCGGCCCGCCGGCGCCGACCGGCGGGGCCAGCGGGAAGTTGCCGAAGGGCGCGATCGTGCCATCGCCGGCGGCGCAGCCGAACAGCTTGTAGTTGCCGCCGTTCAGATCCTGCTGACCACCGATGAACAGCTTGCGCTCGCGGGTGTAGCGCCCGCCCACGGTGAAGCCGAGCAGGTCGCTGGGACGGAAGTCGATCTGGCCGAAGGCGGCCCAGTTCTCGGTGTCGAAGCTGTTGGGTCCGTCGACCTGGAGCAGCCCTTCGGCAAAGTTGACGTAGTCGTGCAGGTTCCCCTTTTCCTTGAAGTAATAGGCGCCCAGCACGTAGTTGAGCTTGCTGTCGAAGGCCTTGCCGAGCAGCTGCAGCTCCTGGCTGAACTGCCACTGGTTCTGCGTGAAGGTCAGCTCGAGGAACGACAACGGCGAGCCGTCGGCATCGACGCCGGCCTTCCACCGGGTGTTGCGGTAGGCGGTGATCGACTTGACGGTCAGGTCGGGGCTGACCTCGGCCTGGACGGTCCCGCCCAGGCCCCAGGCGGTCAGCTGGTTGAAGCTCGGGCCGGTGGCATAGCTGAGGTCGGGATCGGACAGCAGGAAGCGCCCATCCCATGGCAGGCGGTCGTTAAGCGGGTTGGCGTCGACGTTCACACTGGCCAGCCCGGGCAGCTGATAGCGCGGGTTGAACTGCGTGCCGCGCGGTCCGCACAGCGCCTGGGCATTGCGCGCCGCGATCTGCGCCGGCGTGCTGCCGATGCAGAAGTTGTACAGCCCGGCGAACAGGAAGCCGGTGCTCGCGGTCGGATCGAAGGCGGTGCCGGGGAGGTTGGCCGTGCCGGCGAACGGACCCGGAATCGAGGGGTAGACGCCGAGCAGCTTGGTCGCCTGCCCAGAGCTGTCCTGGTGGGTATAGTCGGCCGAGAGCGTGGCGGTGACCGCCCCGCCATTGTCCCACTTGAGCTTGCCGCGCAGGCTGACGCTGGCATCCCCGCTCTCGCGCGAGGCGCTGGCGTAGCCGGCGTTGGCGAAGCGGGTGAACGGATCGGAATTGCCGGCGCGCTGGTCGGGGAAGGGGATCCGCTTGAGGAAGCCCTGCCGGTTCAGACTGGCCGCGGTGAGCGACGAGAACAGGCTGTCGGACAGCGGCACGTCAACCGTCGCGCGCACCTTGACCAGATTGTAGCTTCCGGTGGTGACGTCGAAGCTGCCCTTGAACTCCTTGCCCGGATCATGGGTGACGATGCTGATCGCGCCGCCAATGGTGTTGCGCCCGAACAGCGTACCCTGCGGGCCCTTGAGCACCTCGACCCGCTCCACGTCGGGCAGGTCCTGGTTGGCGCCGACGGTCCGGGCCAGGTAGACGCCGTCGAGATAGATGCCCACGCCGGGGTCGATGTTGAAGGCGAAGTCGTCCGAGCCGATGCCGCGGATCGTGGCCGAAAGCACGGCCGAGGAACCCGAGAACGGCGTGCCGCCATCGAGGTTGACGTTGGGCGCCAGTGCCGACAGCGACGACACCGAGGTGACCGAGCGTTCGCGCAGCGAAGTGGCGGTGAAGGCGCTGATCGCGATGGGGACGTTCTGCACGTTCTCCGAACGCTTCTGGGCGGTGACCACGATCTCGCCAATCGGGCTGTCCTCGCCGCCGGTTTCGGTCGCGGCCGACTGGGTCTGGGCGGATTGGGCCTGGGCGGTGGTGGCGGCCAGCGTGGCGACAAGCGCGGCGGTGGCCAGCAGATGCTGCTTCATGATCGTTGCTCTCCCCTTGGCAGCGGCTGGGCCGCCTGCTTGGGAGGAACGATATTTTCTATAGCAATACTTGTCTTGAACGCCTGGCCGCGATCGGCTTGAACGAACGTCAGCGCCGGAAGCGGCGGGCGTAGCTGCTGGGGGGTTCGCCGAAGCGCTCGCGGAAGCGCCGGCTGAAGTGCGCGGCATCGGCGAAGCCCAGCTCATAGGCGAGATCGCTGAGCGAGGCGCCGCCCCGTCCATGGCGCAGGCGATGCGAGGCCAGCGCCAGGCGGCGGCCGTTGATGTAGTCGCTCGCCGTGGTCGCCATCTCGGCAAAGGCCAGCTGCACCTCGCGGACCGGCACGCCCAGGCCCTGGGCGATCGCCCCGGTGCGCAGCGCGCCGTTGCCCAGGTTGTCCTCGACGAAGGCGAGCAGCCGCTCGTGCAGCGCTGTCTGCAGCGGGGCGCTGGCCTGTCCGCGCAGGGCGTTGCCGAGGAGGTGGAGCAGGGCCTCGCCCAGGGCGTCGCTGTCCTCCCGCGGCAGGGTGCCCTGCCACTTCTGGGCGAAGATCGCGCCGATGAAGCCGCGCAGCACGCCCACGGCGGGGATCTGGTGGCGCAGCACCAGGCCGGGCCGGGCGCCTAGCCGTTCCAGCGTGGACCAGGGAAAGTCGAGCACATACATCGCGTTGCGCTGGGAGATTTCGATCTCGTAGGGCTCATCGGCGGCGCAGAAGGTCAGATCGCCCGCAAACAACGCGGCATTGTTCCCGCGCTGGGCGGTGGCACTGAAGCCGCTGGACTGGAAATGGATCAGGCCGCGGCCGTCCGACAGGGTGGGCGCATGACCGGCCCAGCGGCGCACGGTCGCGCGCTGCGACAAGGCTTGGTTCAGGCCGAATGCGCCCAGCCGGCAGGCGCTCCAGCTGGCCTCGATATCGGCGGGGCCGTCCACGGTCATGCCCGGAAACAGGCCGGCCACCAGGCTGTTCCAGTAGTCGAGCCGCCCATCGGCGGACACCGCGTTGGTCGCATGCTTCTCGAACACCTGCGCGCTCCCCTCGGCTGGCCGGCCACTTGGCCTGGTCCTGTTCCCCGGCGCGGGTTGTATCCGTTCGCACCGGGGGTGTCGATCCATTGCCCCAGAGGATGGCCCATCGCCAGCGAAACGCTATTTACAATAGCAATATGTTTGCTATTCTTTATATCAAACAACGCGCCGTCCGCCCGGACCCGGGCGGTCCGCGACTGCGGGGAAGGGAACCTGCCGATGAGTCGATCCGTTTTGGTATGCCAGCCGCAAGGACGGCGCCGTTCGGGCATGGGGGGCGGACTGTGACCACTTGGCTGACCGATGCGTGGTACGTCGCCGGTTGGGATGCCGAGGTCGACACGCAGCCGTTGTCGCGCACCATCTGCGGCGTGCCGATGATGTTCTACCGCAAGCTCGATCGGTCGGTCGTGGCCATGCGCGATGCCTGTCCGCACCGCTTGCTGCCGCTTTCGATCGGCCTGCGCGAGGGTGACGGCATCCGTTGCAAGTATCACGGCCTGCTGCTTGGCCCGGATGGCGTCGCCCAGGAGATGCCGATCCGGACCGACCCCGTGAACCGGCGGATCTGCGCCGAAACCTTTGTGACCCACGAGCGACATCGCATGGTCTGGGTCTGGATCGGCGACAAGGCCAAGGCTGACCCTGCCCTGATCCCCAACCTGTGGCCCTGTTCGAAACCCGGCTGGACCTTTGACGGCGACTACTACCACGTCGAGTGCGACTATCGCCTGATGATCGACAACCTGATGGACCTGACGCATGAGACCCACGTCCATGCCGGTTCGATCGGGCAGCCTGAAATCATGGAAGCCCCGATCGAGACGCGGGTGGAAGGAGAGGATGTGGTGGTCTCGCGCTGGATGCCCGGCATCGAGGCGCCACCGTTCTGGCGCGATGCCCTGAAGCTCCCCGGACTGGTCGATCGCTGGCAGATCTGCCGCTTTGTCCTGCCGGCGGCGGTCATGATCGATGTCGGCGTGGCACCGGTCGGGGCCGGCGCAACGCTGGAGGACCATGACCAGGGTGCGCGCGGCATTGTGGTCGACTTCATGACCCCTGAAACCGAGACCAGCCATCACTACTTCTGGGGCATGGCCCGCAAGTTCGATGTCGATGATCCGGGCTTCACCGCGCGGTTCAAACGCGGGCAGGGCGGCGTCTTCGCCGAGGACAAGGTGATCCTCGAGGCCCAGCAGGCCGCCATCCGCGCCAACCCCGATCTCAAGCTGTCGGCCTATCGGATCGACGAGGGTGGGGTCCGCGCCCGGCAGATGATCGCCCGGGCCATCAAGGCCCGCAAGGCGGAGGTTTCCGCACACTGATCGCCACGGCCCGAGCCCGACGTGCTCCTCTGCCAAGCCCTTAACAGCGCGTTTACGGCGGAGGCGGGCTTTGTGCAAAGGTGGCCCTAAGCTGTCTGCAGCCCCCTGCCGCTATGCGTCTCCCACAGGGTCGCAACCGGCAGGGCAGGTACGTGCAGTTTCAAGTGTTTCACGATCCCACCGGACGGCGGGGCCGGCATGTCCGCCGGCTCGGGCTCGGGCTGCTGCTCATCCTGGTAGGGGCCCTTGGACTGTTTGTCCGCACGATCACGGCCCTCGAGCCCCGTCCCGCGCCGCTGCTTTCGCCGGTGCAGGCAGGGGTTCAGACGCGGGCCGTGCCCGTCGTCCGACCGACATCGACGGAATCGGCCGGTCCCTGGCTGCCGGCCGCCGCTGGCCCGACTGCGCCGCCCGCCGCCCTGGCCGCGGCCGAGACGCTCGGTTTCTACATGCCGTGGGACGAGGCCAGCCGCCGCTCGCTGCGCGCCCATGTCGGCGCGTTGCGCTGGGTGGCCGCGGGCATGGTCTCGGTCCGCGGGCGCGAGCATCGCTGGATCGAGGCCGAGGATCCGGCCCTGCGTGACATCATGGCGACCAGCCCGGGGACCGGGCTGCTGCTGATGATCCAGAACGACAGCGAGACCGGGTGGGACGGCGTGAACATGGCGCGTCTGCTCGCCAGCCCCGCGCGCCGCCGCCTGCTGCTCGACCGGGTGGCCGCGGCGATGCAGCGCCATGGCGCCGCGGGCGTGCTGTTCGACCTCGAGAACCTGCCCGTATCGGCCCACGCCCACTATCGCACGCTGCTTGGCGAGGCCCGCGTCAGGCTCGGTGCGGCGCGCGGCGGGGCGCCCACCCCGGTCATGCTCGCCGCCCCTGTGGCCGACCCGAGCTGGGACCTCGGCGCCTATGCCCGCGCGGCCGACCGGGTGGTGCTGATGGCCTATGACGAGCACTGGCAGTCGGGCGCGCCCGGTCCGATCGCCTCGCAGGCGTGGTATGCCCGGGTGGTCGCGCAGGCCGTGGCGCGCACCGGTGCCGGGCGCGCGATCGTCGCGGTCGGCAGCTATGCCTTCGACTGGGCCGAGGGCCAGCCCCTGGCCGATTCGATCACCGTGCCCGAGGCCTGGGCCCGTGCCGCCCGGGCCGGCAGCCGGCCACAGTTCGACCCGGCCAGCGGCAATACCGGGCTGGCCTATGTCGAGGCCGGGCGCCGCCGCGAAATCTGGCTGCTCGATGCGCTGAGCGCGTGGAACCAGCTTCACGCCTTGCGCGCGCTGCGTCCCGCCGGGGTGGCCCTGTGGCGGCTCGGCAGCGAGGATCCCGGCTTCTGGCCGGTGCTGGCCGCGGCCCGCGCCGGCACCGGTGCACCATTGGCCGCGCTTCGCCGCCTGCCCGCCGAAGCGGGGATCGAGCTGCGCGGCTCGGGCGAGATCCTGCGCCTCACCGCCCCACCCGAAAGCGGCACGCGCAGCGTCGTGCTCGATGCCGCCGGCCTGATCCGCGCGGCGCGCTACGATCGCCTCTCCCATGGCCACCTGGTCGAGCGGCGCGGCAATGCTCCGCGCCAGGTCGCCCTGACCTTCGACGATGGCCCCGATCCGCACTGGACCCCGCAAATCCTCGATGTGCTGGCCCGGCACGGGGTTCCCGCGACCTTCTTCGTCACCGGCATCCACGTGCTTGACCAGCCGGCGCTGGTCCGGCGGATCGTGGCGCAGGGCTCGGAGCTGGCCAACCATTCGACCACGCATGCCAATCTCGATCGGCTGCCCGACGCTGCGGTGGAACTCGAGATCAATGCCACCCAGCGCCTGGTCGAAAGCTATACCGGGCGTTCCATGCACCTGTTCCGGGCACCCTATCTGGGCGACGCCGATCCCGACACCGCCGCCGAGCTGCGGGTCGCGCAGATCGCCGCGCGGCTCGGCTATCTGACCGTGGGGCTGAACGTCGATCCGCTTGACTGGGCAACGACCGACGCCCGGACCATCGCCGCGCGGACCATCGCGCAGGTCGAATCCGGCACCCCCGGTCAGGCACGCCGCATCATCCTGCTCCACGACGCGGGCGGCGATCGCAGCGCGACGCTGGCCGCATTGCCGGTGATCATCCGCGAACTGCGCGCGCGCGGCTATCAGTTCGTGCCGGTCTCGACCCTCGCCGGGCTGAGCCGCGACCAGGCGATGCCCCTGCTTCCCGCCACCGCCGAGGCTGGCGCGGACCGGCATGGCCTGTTGTTCGACAGCCTGCGGATCGGCCGCCAGGCGCTGGGCTGGCTGTTCACCGCCGCGATTGCGCTGGGGCTCGGCCGGGTGCTGCTGCTCACCGCGCTGGCCCTGTGGCAGACCCGCCGGGTCGCGCGCGGGCGGCACCGCGCACCGGCTCCGCCGCACCTCGTCCCGCGCTTCGTTTCAGTGCTGATCCCGGCCTTCAACGAGGCCCGGGTGATCGAGGCCTCGGTCCGCCGCGCGCTCGCCACGCAGGGGGTGCGGGTGGAAATCATCGTGATCGACGACGGCTCGACCGACCGGACCAGCGCGATCGTGCGCGAGGCGTTCGGGCACGATCCGCGCGTCACGCTGCTGACGCTCGAGAACGGGGGCAAGGCCCGCGCGCTCAACCACGGCCTGGCGATCGCCAAGGGCGATGTCATCGTCGCGCTCGATGCCGATACGCGCTTCGAACCTGACACCATCATGAAGCTGACCGAATGGTTCGCCGATCCGGCGATCGGCGCCGTGGCCGGCAATGCCAAGATCGGTAACCGGGTGAACTGGCTGACCCGCTGGCAGGCGATCGAATACACCACTGCCCAGGCGCTCGAACGGCGCGCGCTCGAGGCGCTGGGCGCGGTGACGGTGGTGCCCGGCGCGGTGGGAGCCTGGCGCCGGGCCGCGCTCGACGCGGTGGGCGGCTATCCTGCCGATACCCTGGCGGAGGACCAGGACCTGACCATCGCGGTGCAGCGGGCCGGCTGGCGGGTCGCCTGCGAGCCTGCCGCCATCGCCTGGACCGAGGCACCGGAAACGCTGCGGGCGCTGTTCCGCCAGCGCTACCGCTGGGCCTTCGGCACGCTCCAGTGCCTGTGGAAGCACGCCGCAGTCATCGCCCGCGGCCAGCCGCGCGGCCTCGCCTGGTTCGGGCTGCCGCAGGCCTGGCTGTTCCAGATCGCGCTTGGCCTGCTCGCCCCGGTGATCGATCTGGCGCTGGTGCTCGGCTTGCTCGATGCGGCGGTCAGCACGCTCAACCACGGCTGGGGGGTGATGGCGCAGGACCTGACCCGCATGGTCGCCCTGTGGCTGGCGCTGGCGCTGGTGGAATGCGCCTGCGGCTGGCTGGCCTACCGGATCGACGGCCGCGAAGGGCGCTTGCCGGTGCTGCGGCTGCTGGCCATGCGGTTCGGCTATCGCCAGTTGCTCTATGCGGTGGTGGTCCACGCGGTCGCCGCGGCGCTGCACGGCATCACCGTGCGCTGGGGCGCGCAGCAGCGCAGCGGCGCCTTCAGCGTCGGGCTGCAGGCTGCGCCTCTGGCCGACTCTCCGGTCGCGCCGCCCATCGTGGCCCTGCCCGTGGCGGTGGAGGCCGCCGGGACCGAATCGCCCGCCGCGCCGGTCCCAGAGCCCGTCCGCGTCGCCGCCTGAGCGGCGCGCCTGCCGCCATGACCCCGGTCGTGGGGGCTAGAGGGTGATCCCCAGCGCCCACAGCCCGGTGGCGACCAGCACCAGCCCGGTCCAGGCGAGCAGGCTCTTCTGCCAGTCACGCAGCCGCCGCGGTCCGCGGCCGCGCGGATCTTCCGGCCCGCCGGGCCGATATCCCTGGAACTGCCGCTGGTTCTTCGGCGGCCGCTTGAACTTGTGCACCGTGCCCATCGCGCGAGCTTAGGGGCGCGCCCGGGGAAAGTCGACCGCCCGCGCGATCAGGGTGTGTGGCCGTGGCATGACACGGCTGACAGATGGCTGTCGCGCCTCTGACGCCGGAGCGCAACACAGACCCGTTAGCAGCCGCAACATTGCCGAACGGACATGTTCAGGGGAGCTATCACAATGAGTCTGGTCGATCGTTCGCGCGGTCTTGCGCCGCGTTGCCTGTTGCTGGCGTCTGCCGCCGGCTGCCTGCTCCATGCCGGGAGCGCCCTGGCGGTGGAAGCCGAAGCCGGCGCCGACGAGGCTGCGGACACGATCGTCGTGACCGGCAGCCGGCCCATCGCCGAATCCGAAGCGGCCGCGCTCGAGGTGCAGAAGCGCTCGGATTCGCTGGTTACCGTGCTGGCCTCGGACGGGATCGGCCGGCTGCCCGACCAGAACATCGCCCAGGCGACCAGCCGCCTGCCGGGCGTCGCGGTCGAGCGCGACCAGGGCCAGGCGCGCTACATCTCGCTGCGCGGTGCACCCAAGACCTGGACCACCCTGTCGTTCGACGGGATCAACGTGGTCAGCCCGGAAGGCCGCGATGCGCGGTTCGATTCGATCCCCTCGGCGATCGCCAAGCAGGTGATCGTGAGCAAGGCGGTGACCCCGGACATGCCGGGCGAGACCGTGGCCGGCAATGTCAACGTCGTGACCCGCTCGGCCTTCGACTATGACGGGTTCCACCTGGCCGCCAAGGCCGGCTACGGCCAGGCCGAATATGGCAAGCGGCCGGAATACGAGGGCTCGCTGGTGCTCTCGCAGCGCCTGCCGCTGGGCTCGGGCGAGCTCGGGGTGCTGGTCTCGGGCAGCTACTACGAACGCAACATGATCACCGACAACTTCGAGCACGACTGGGAGCGGGTGGCGCAGGACACCCGCCCCGGCGCGGCGACGCGTTACTGGGTGCAGGAGACCGAGAACAAGCTCTACCGCCTGACCCGCAAGAACTGGTCGCTCTCGGGCCGGCTCGACTGGAAGGCCGACGACGACAACCAGATCTCGCTGCGCTCGATCTACACGATCTTCACCGACGACGAGGCGCGCGACAACTACCGCTTCGACCTCGACGACCGGCAGGGCGATCTGGTGCCGAACACCGCCGCCTGCACCACCACGGTCAACCCGACCCCGTCGACCAGCGGCTATGCCGATATCTGCATCGGCAACACCCCCACCCAGGGGACGATCTACGGCATCGACATCCGCCAGCGCTCGACCCTGCGCGCGTTCAAGCAGTCGATCCTGACCAACACGCTCGAAGGCAAGCACAGCTTCGGCGACGGCTGGTCGATCAACTGGCTGGGCAACTACACCCAGTCCAAGGACGATCGCACCGTGACCGGTGAGGCCTCGTGGGAAAGCCCCTCGACCCGCACCCTGCGGCCCACCGTGGGCTATGACTTCACCAATCCCGGGGTCGCGCTGCTGACGCTGTACAACACCACCCAGCTCGCCAGCCCGACGCGGTTCCAGGCCGGCACCCAGGTGACCGCGATCGACAGCTTCACCAAGCCGCTCACCGCCATCACCTTCCTCGATGCGGTCGATACCACCAATGCCTTCACCGGGCGCCTGGTGATCGCCAAGACGCTGTCGCTGCTGGGCGGCGAGGCGACGTTCAAGGCCGGTTTCCAGTTCGACCAGCGCGGCAAGGTGGTGGACGAGCGCAACCTCACCATCCCGGTCACCGACACCGCCCGGCTCGCGGCGATCGGGCTGCCCACCGACTACACCCAGTTCGCGCTCAGCCAGCCTTTCCAGGGCAAGCTGCCGATGGGCTACACCTTCAACTACTTCGACAACCGCAAGATGGCCGCGGTGGGCGACAAGGCGCGCGAGCTCTATGCCTTTGCCCCGGTCGCCGCGAACTACTACGACGTGCGCGAGCGGGTCTACGCCGGCTTCCTGATGGGCACGCTGCGCTATGACTGGGGCTCGCTGGTCGGCGGCGTGCGGGTCGAGAAGGTGGCGAACCGCGGCATCGCCAACGGCATCGCCAACGGGGTCAGCACGCTGATCACCAGCAATGTCGACCAGACGTTGGTGTTCCCCAGCGCGCACCTCAACTACAACGTCGATGACAGCAAGAAGCTGCGCCTGTCGTTCAACACCGGCGCCGCGCGGGCCGATTACGACCAGATCCGCCCCAACATCTCGTTCAACGATCTCGCCCAGACCATCTCGGGCGGCAACCCGGCGATCAAGCCGGAGCGGGCCAAGGGCGTGGACGCGTACTTCGAGTGGTACGTGCGCCCGCAGGGCTACATCTCGATCGGCGCCTTCTACAAGAAGGTGTCGGACGTGATCTACACCACCCGGCGGACCTTCGGCTCGGATGCGCTCAACTCGAACGGCATCGACCGTTCGCCCTACTTCTACTCGGGCATCCTCAACGGCGGCGACGGGCGGCTGTTCGGTGTCGAGGTCGCGGCGCAGCTCCAGCTCGAACCCTGGACCGAGGCCATCGGCCTGCCGGGCTGGATGGGCGGCTTCGGGATCAGCGCGAACCTCACGCTCAATGACAGCGAGGTGACCAAGCCCGCGTTCTTCAACGGCGCCACCCTGTCGGTGCCCGAACGCAAGGTGCGGCTGCCCAACACGTCCGACGCGGTCTACAACCTGGGGGTCTATTACGAGAAGTACGGCCTGTCGCTGCGCCTGCAGTACCAGCGCCGCAGCCTGTGGCTCGACTCGATCGCCGATGACGACACCGATGCCGGTGACACCTACTGGGATGCCGACGACGAAATGGATTTCTCGGCGCGCTATGCGATCAACAAGCATTTCGAGATCTACTTCGACGCGGCCAACCTCCTCAACCAGCCGGGCCGCCGCTTCTCCGATCCCTCGGGCATCCTGACCGCCCGCGGCACGCCGACCGGCATGATCCGCAACCAGACAATCGAATGGGAGCGGTTCGGCCGGCGTTTCACCGGCGGCGTGCGGGTCACCTTCTGATGCGGCGGGGGGCAGTCTGTGCCGCCGTGGCGGGCCTGCTTGCCGCCTCGGCGCTCGCCGCCGCGCCGGGCGGGACGGGCCAGACGGTGAATGTCGCCGCCACGGCCGAGACCCGGCCGGTCGGCACCGCGGCGGTCGACGCCGCCGACGATCCGGCGATCTGGCGCAATCCGCGGCGCCCGGCCGCCAGTCTGATCGTCGCCACCGACAAGCGCGCCGGCCTCTATGTCTATGGCCTCGACGGCACGGTCCGCGATTTCGTCGCGGCCGGGCGGGTCAACAACGTCGACCTGCTCGATCTCGGACCCGCCGGGATCATCGTCGTGGCGAGTGACCGCAATGACGAGACCCAGGCCCGCCTGCTGGTCTACCGGCTCGATCCCGCAACCGGCAAGCTGGCCACGCTGGGCCAGGCCGGGGGCGGCGCAGGGGAGGCCTATGGCGTGTGCCTGGTCGCCCACGGCGCCGGGATCGATGCCTTCTCGGTGCTCAAGCACGGGGCGATCCATCAGGTGCGGCTTACCCTGGCCGGCACCGGCGTGAGCGGCACGATCGTGCGCAGCCTGCAGCTGCCGACCCAGACCGAGGGCTGCGTGGTCGATCCGCGCAGCGGCACGCTCTATGTCGGCGAGGAGGACCGCGGCATCTGGGCCTTCTCGACCGCGGAGACCGACCGCAACGGCACCCTGGTGGCCGCAGTCGACGGACGCCATCTCGTTGCCGATGTCGAGGGGCTGGCCCTGGCCCCGGTGGGCGCGCGCGGCGGCTGGCTGGTCGCCTCGAGCCAGGGCGACAATGCCTATGCCCTGTTCCGTCTGCCCGGGCTGGAACCGGCGGGACGGTTCCGGATCGCCGCCGGCAAGTTCGGCAGCACCGAGGAGACCGACGGCATCGCGCTCGATCCTCGGCCCTTCGGGTCCCGCTTTCCGCAGGGGTTGTTCATCGCGCAGGACGGCAGCAACGCGCCCGCCGCGCAGAACTTCAAACTGGTCTCCTGGGGCAAGGTACGGGCCGCGCTGGAGCGGCGCTGAGCGGCCATCCGCATCGCGTCCGACAGCCAAGAGACCCTATTA
This sequence comes from Novosphingobium piscinae, assembly GCF_014230355.1. Lineage (GTDB taxonomy): Bacteria > Pseudomonadota > Alphaproteobacteria > Sphingomonadales > Sphingomonadaceae > Novosphingobium > Novosphingobium piscinae. Next base: position 307,111 of record NZ_JACLAX010000001.1, on the reverse strand, counting down.
TGTCATTGATATGACGCTGGATTCGAATCGGCAGCCAGCCTAATGGCGGACCCGATGATTAGGGGTTTGTACAGGACACGCGATCGTCTGCTGGGGGACTGCGTGCGCGTCGGCTGGTCGGCCGGCGACGCCGCACCCGTGCTGCGCCGTGACCTCTACGAGAGCCTCGGCGGCCAGCCCCCCTACGATCAGTTGCCGACGCGCGAGGTCTACCGGCGCGGGGCCAACCCGATCGAGCCTGACCCGCTCGAGAGCGACTGACGGCGCACGGCCGGCCCGCCGGGTCAAGCCCTGGTCAGGCGGCGTTCGATCCCGGTCCACAGGCTGCGGATCGCCTCGGCCGCGGGGCTGCGCGGCGCGGTCGCTCCGATCGGCTTGCGCTGTACCGCCATCTGCTCGACCAGACTGGCCATCGGCACCACTGGCCAGTCGGGATGGGCCGCGCGGGCCTCGACATGGAGCCGCCGGCGCGCATCGTAGAGCGCGAAGACCGGCAGCACCGGGGCGTGCTGGCCGTGGTTGCGCCGCAGGTCGTCGAGCACCTCGTCGAGCGCGCGGCGAGCGAGCGGCGAGGCGGTGAGCGGCACGATGATCACGTCGGCCGCGCGGATGATCTGCTCGCTCAGCGCGTTGATCACCGGGGGGCAATCCAGGATCACCCGGTCGTACCATTCGCCCAGCGACGCCGTCAGCCGGGCCAGGCGCTTGCGCTTGCCCAGGCGCTCGAACAGGCGGTCGACCCCGCGCAGGCTGGGATCGGCGGGCAGGACATCGAGATGGGGCCAGGCGGTCGGGACGATCCCGTCGCGCGCGAGGCTGGTCTGTTCGAACCGGGCCGCGGCCTGGGCTCCGCGCGGGCGGTCGACCCCGAGCAGAAACCCTCCGCCGCCCTGCGGGTCGAGATCCCACAGAAGGGTCCGCCGCGCCGAGATAGTCGCGGCCGCCCAGGCGAGGTTGGCGGCGAGGGTGCTCTTCCCGACCCCGCCCTTGCAACTGTAACAGGCCACGACCTTCATGGCTTGGGCTCCATCTCCTCGCGCGCGATGCAGGGTGCCCGCCCGGCCGGGCGCGGGCAAGGCCGCCCTGCGGGGTGCCCCGGGCCGGGACAGCACCGGACCGCGGCCACGCAGGGCCGGGAGGGGGCAGGCCGGCCGGTCAGATCGGGCGGGTCAGGGTGACCGCCTGCCAATAGCCGCCCCAGTGCATGGTGCCCGCGCAGGCCAGCCCGCGCCGCGCGGCCAGGGCCATGGCCTCGGCGATCAGGTCGCTCCGCGGGGAGACGTGGAACCGGCCCAGCCAGCGGCGCAGGCCCACCGCCAGGGGTCCAGGCAGGCCGGCCAGATCGCCGAAGTCGACGATATGGAGCGAGCCGTTGCGCGCGAGGAGGCCGCTGGCATGGTCCAGGGCTGCGCGCCAGGGCGGGATCATCGACAGGCAATAGGGCATGACAATCCGGTCGAAGCGGGAGCGTCCGAACAGCCCCTGCGCGTCGAACCCGGCGGCATCGCCCCGGGCGAGCACCGCGCCGGGACCCAGCCGGTCCCGCGCCGAAGCGAGCATCTCCGCCGAGATGTCGAGCCCGAACAGCGCAGCACCGGGCCAGCGGCGCCGCAGCCGGGCGAGATTGCGTCCCGTCCCGCAGCCAATCTCGAGCACTGCGCTGCCAGCCCCGGTTCCGGGCAGGCCGAGACTGTCGAGCATGGTGTCGCGGCCGAACAGGTAATACTTGCGGGTCAGGTCGTAGATGTGGCGCTGGCGGCGATAGATCCGGTCCATCAGGACGGCATGGCCGGCCGCTTCTGACCCGCCGGTCGCATCGTTCATGGCGCCAGCCGGTAGAGGTGCAGCCCACCGTAGATCGACGAGCGGTCGCGGCGGATCAGGTCGCGCGCCTCGTCCGCCGAATAGGCCCAGCGTCCCAGCAGGTTGTGCGGCACCCGCCCGGGCAGGATCGTCTCCTCGCCGGCGGTGCGGAACAGCACCCGCGCTCCGGGCCGGGCGGTACGGGTGATCTCGGTCCACAGCGCGGTCAACTGGAGGTCGGTCATCCAGTCCTGCGCATCGAGCAGGACGTAGCGGTCAAGGCTCGCCGCGGGCTCGCCGCGGAGGAATTCGGTCATGCTGGCCTGCCGCACCGAGCAGCGGTCGATCCGGTCGCGCAGCGCGGCGAATTGGCGCGCCTCCAGCCACGGCGGCAGGGGCGCGTCGGGGGCCTGGCCATAGCCGCGCGCGAAGGCCTGCCAGGCGAAGTAGTTCGCGGCGACCGGAAAGTCGCAGGCCAGCTTCTCGAGCCGCTGGCGCAGCACCGCGGCCATCGGCTGCCCGCCGGCCAGCGCGCTGTACTGCGCGGGCGGGATGCCCAGCCCGAACAGCGAGGCCGGCTGGGCGGTCAGCCAGCGGATCAGGCCACGCTCGAACAGCGGGGCAAACCGCGCCGAGAAGATCGCGCGCTGCTCGGCCAGCGAGCGGGCGGTGAGGATGTCGCGCGGGTCGATCCCGTGCAGGCGCGCCAACAGATGGGCCAGGGCGATGAACCGGCCGAGCAGCCCGCGTCGGTAGATGCCGCGGGTGAAGCCGGCAATCCGCTGGCGGCCCAGCCCGTCGCGGCCGTCCCAGTAGCGCCGGCTGTCCTCATCGAGCTGCGGACGCAGCCAGGTCCGGTAGAGCGCGACATTGTCGGGCCGGTCGGCCGCGACGAACAGGCTGCGTAGGGCCTCGTGGCCCGGGAGATGCCGCAAGGCGGCGAGCTTGAGCCGGCCCAGCGCGACATGGGCGGCGTTGAGATCCACCGCGATCACCTCGGCCGGGTTGGCGGTGAGATAGGACAAGGCATTGCAGCCACCGCTGGCGATGGTCACGATCCGGCTGTCCGGCGCAATCTCCAGCGCCGCCATGTCGACCACCGGATCTTCCCAGATCTGGGCATAGACCAGACCCTGGAACAGGCGGGCGAACAGGCGATCAAGCAGTCGCTCGGTCACCGGCGCGCTGTCGCGGACGACCGCCGCGGCGATGCGGTCGCCCGCGCGGGTGGACAGCGCCTCGGCCGGGGCGGTCAGCATGGCCGCGCCGGCCCCTCCGCCCGGCCGGTCACTCGGTGTAGTCCCGGCGCAGCTGGACGATATCGGCGTCGGTCAGGCGCAGCTCCTGCCGCAGATAGCCGTCGACGCCGCCCCAGCGGCGGGTCAGCTCGGCGAAGGCGAAATCGAGGTAGGCCGTGCCGCTGGCGGTCTTGAGCGGCTGCGGCGCGGCCGCGCGCGGATCGGCCTGGAAGCGAGCGAACAGCTGGGCGGCCGCATTGTTCGGGAACTGTGCCGGATCGAACCGGGGCATCTCGAATTCGGGGCGGCGATAGCGGGTGGAGAGGTGATAGTCCTCGACGATCACCGGATAGGGCGTGCCCAACGCCGACAGCACCACCGCCGTGGCGAAGCCGGTGCGGTCCTGCCCGGCCGAGCAGTTGTAGGCCAGCGGGCCCTCGCGGCGGAGCAGCTTGGCGAAGATCTGGCGCAGCTGCGGGGCCATGGTCTGGGGCAGGCGGGCGTAGACCTTGTCCATCGCCATGTCCTCGCCCGAGCCCATCATCGCCCCCAGGGAATAGCCGACGGCGGTGTAGGGCACGTCCTCGATCCGGCTCGGCGCGAGCTGGCGCTCCTCGTCCGAGCGCAGGTCGACCAGGTTGGTCAGCCCGAGCGCGGCGATCCGCGTCCGGTCGGCCGGGCTGAGCAGCGGGGTCGCGCCCGAACGGTAGATCGCGCCCCACCGCACCCGCTTGCCGTCGGCGGCGGGATAGCCCCCGATGTCGCGGAAGTTGGAGCCGGCCTCGAGCGGGATCAGCCGCTCGGCCGCCCGCGTCACCTCGCCGGTGGCGGTGTTGCGCAGCAGCACGTAGCGGCGCTGTGTGCCGCCCGCCGGCGCCTCGGCCCGGCCGTCGGTATCGCCCGCCGAGACCAGCTGCGCCTCGGCCAGCGGTGCCTCGGGCCGGCTGGCGAGGAGCACGTCGACCGGGCGGTCGGATACCCAGCTGACCAGCAGCCGGTCGGCATGGCGCTCCACCGTGGCCGCACCCGGCGGGGTGGCGTGGGCTGGAGCCACGATGGCCGAGGCGGCCAGAAGCAGGGCGGCGCCTTGGCGGCCGAAACGGGTGGCGACAGAGGTCATGTGGCGGGTCCTCACATCTTCACGTTGAGTTCGACGCCCCAGGTGCGCGGATCGTTGAAGAACCCGCTGACACCGGCCTGGGCCGTGCCGGACTTGTAGAAAACATGCTGCTCGTTGAAGAGGTTGCGCGCCCACAGGCTGACCGTGCCGCGGGCGCCCGTGGTGCCGAGAACGATACCGGTAAGCGCGATCCGGCCGTTGAACACCAGCGCCCGATCGCCCCTCGGCTGGGCATAGCGCACGGCGCGGGTCACGGTGTCGTAGTTGGAGTCGGTGTAGCTGCCATAGTAGCCGCCGTCGTAGTTGCCATCGAGGTGGAAGCGCAGGCTGGCCTCGCCCGGGCCGACCGGCATCTCGTAGTCGATCGCGCCACTCGCCGCGTGGGCGGGGGTGTAGACCTGGTAGATCGGCAGCGGCACGGTGATCAGCTGCCCCCCGGCCTGCGGGAAGGGGTTGAGCGTGGGCGGGATCTTGACGCTGTTGTAGGCATAGCTCGCGGTCATGGTCAGGCCCTCGACCGGCGCAACCGTCAGTTCCGCCTCGACACCCTTCAGCCGGCCCGTGCCCGGAGCATTGACCACCTCGAGCGTCGTGCGCGTGGTGGCCACGCGGACGCCGTTGATCACGTCTTCATAAAGACCCGCAAAGTCGAGCTGGATGCCTTTGTAAGTGCCGGTGTAGGCGGCGATGTTGAAGCGGGCGTGGTTGTCGAAGAACTCGGTCTTGGCGCCGATCTCGAACATCGAGACGGTTTCGGGGTCGAACCGGCGGTACGACAGCGAGCGCGAGCTGGCCCCGCCCGATTTGTAGCCGGTGCTCCACTTGCCGTAGACCATCACGTCGTCGGTCGCGTCGAGCGAGAGGTTGACCATCGGATCGACGCGCGACCACGCGGCGTTGAGCGGGATCGAGCCCTGCACGTTGACCCCGTTGATCGGAATGATCGGCGCGGCGCCGTTCACGGTGAACAGGAGGCCGTTCTTCTTGTCCCTGGTATAGCGCGCGCCGACCGTCAGGTGCAGGCGATCGCCCGCAACCGGCGGATTGTAGGTCGCCTGGCCATAAAGGCCGACGCTGGTGGTCTCGACATAGCTGGCGCGCTGAATGACCTGGGCGTTGTAGTCGATCGCCCGGATGATGTAGGCGCTGCCCGCCGCGTCGGTGAACTGCGCGGTGTTGAACGCCTGGGCAGCGTCCTCGACATGCTCCAGGTAGTAGAGACCGCCGAACTGGTACTTGAGGCGCGGCAGCTCGCCGATCACCTGCAGCTCCTGGCTGAACTGGTTCTGCCGGAAGGGGGCAACGCTCATGCGGGCGAACTGGAAGTTGAGGAAGCTCGGTCGCACCCCGGCGGTGATCGTGGCCTGCTGGAGGCCGGGACTGGCATTGCCGTTGTCCCACTGGGTCTGGGTGAGTTCGCGATAGGAGCTGATCGAGCGCAGCCGCAGGTCGGCGTTGAGCTTGAGCTCCATGCCCAGCCGGTAGCCATGGGCCTTGCCCACGCTGGGCAGCTGCGGAACGCCCACCGCGGCGACCGACGACCGCCGCGGCTCGATCTTGAACAGGGCGGCCGGGGTATTGGCCAGCACCGCCGGCGATCCGCTCGGTGCCGCGGGCAGACCGGTCGGGGCCGAGAGCTGCTGCATGTAGAGCGTGCTGGTCTCGTCGTAGGACGTGTCATAGGACAGCTGCGCGCTGAAGCTGTCGCTCGGCGCCCACAGCGCGGTCAGGGCAAGTCCGCGCTTGTCGTAGGAGTTGAAGCCCAGCGCGCCCGGCAGCGGATTTTTCACGAAAGCCTCGCGCTTGGCCAGCACGCCATCGACCTTGACGCTGATGTTCGCGAAGGCCGGCAGGTCGAGATGGATCTCGCCGCGATAGGAGCCATAGTTGCCCATCCCCGCGGTGGCATTGAGCTTGTAGATGCCGCTGGGCTTGCGCGTGACGATGTTCACCGCGCCGCCCTCAGTGTTGCGGCCGAACAGGGTGCCCTGCGGACCCTTGAGCACCTCGATGTTCTCGACATCGAACAGCGCCGTGCCCAGCCCCTGGGCGCGGCCCATGTAGACCCCGTCGATGTAGATGCCCACGCCCTGGTCGCGCGCTGGCTGGTTCGAATCCGACAGCACCCCGACGCCGCGGACGTTCACGATCAGCGCACCCGGGCGCGAGAAGAACGGCGCGACCTTGAGCGAGGGGATCGCCCCGTCACCGAGGTCCAGCAGCGAGATGACGCGCCGGTCCGCCAGGGTCTGGGCGGTCATCACCGAAATCGAGATCGGCGTGTCCTGCAGGTTCTCGGCGCGCTTCTGCGCCGTGACGATAATGTCGGTCAGGCCCTCGCCCGCCGCTGCGGCATCGCCGGCGGTGGCCTCGTCGGCGGCGGTCTCGTCGGTGGTGATCTCGTCGGTGGCGGCCGCCCGGGCCGGAGCCTGGGCGACCAGGCACAGCGCCAGGGCAAGCGAAGTCCGTGCAAGCACGGTGCGGCAAACGATTCGGTTCATGACAGGCCCCCTTGGTTGGGGCCCGTCTAGGCAGCGTCAGTGGCAGGCACGTTGCGGAACGGCGACGGCACCGCGTCGGTTCGCGGTCACTGCGGCGGCGCTGCCATGACCGCGCGATGACACGCGCGGCCGGTCCCGGCCATCACGCCGGCGCCAGCTCGCGCCCGAACGGGGCATTGAGGCGCACGATCACGACGTTGAGGCAGGCCGCGAAGCTGACCCACGCGAGGTAGGGCACGATCAGCCAGCTGGCGAGGACCGAGAAGTCGCGCAGCCCGATGGTCAGAGCCAGGACCGAGCCCCACAGGAAAGGCACCTCGATCAGCGCCCAGTCGGGCCGGCGACGGGTGAAGAACAGGGGCGACCAGAGGAAGTGGAACACGAAATTGGTGGCGAACAGCGCCACCACGGTCATGCGGCCGGTCTCGTCGGTCGCGCCGTTCCAGGCGAGCACCGCCGCCCAGGCCGCCAGCCCGAGGATCACCGTCCAGGCGGGGCCGAACAGCCAGTCCGGCGGCTGCCAGGCGGGTTTCTTGAGATTGCGGTACCAGGGTCCGATCTCGGTCAGGATACCGCCGGCAAAGCCGAGGATGACTGCCCAGAGGACAGCCGCGATCACATGAGGTGCAGGCATGGTTCGGGTATGGGCGCTGCAGGCCCGCCCGACAATGCGTTAAATGGGGCGTTAAATGGGCAGGATCGGGATGACGGGGCTACAGCGCGGTGCTCCCGCGGCTCATCCGGCGGCGGGAGGATGCGCGGCCAGCGCGAACAGGCGCTGCGCCTCGGCATCGGGCGACCGGCCGGTAACCAGATCCGCGACATAGTCACCGACCATCGGGCCATGCTTGAAGCCGTGCCCGCCGCCGGCGAAGGCGAGGAAGACGTTGTCGAAGTCGGGATGCCGGTCGATCAGGAAGTTCGTCGTCGCCGCATCATCGACCTGGCAGACCCGGCTTTCGAGGATCGGGGCACCCGCCAGCGCAGGAAACCGCGCGGCGATATAGGCCCGGCTGGCCTGGATCAGCGCTTCGCGCGGGAGGCGCTCGGCGCTGTCCGGGTCCATCGCCAGGCGGGGTCCGGGGGCGACCGAGTACTTCAGCCCGCGCTCGATGCTGCCGAACCCCCAGCCGCCGCGGACATGATCGTGCCACAGCGGTTGGTTGGGCCAGGCGAACCGCGGATCCCCGGCCGGGGTGCCATAGTAGAGGTATTCGCTACGATAGACGTTGATCCGCGGGCGGGCGAGCCCTGGCATCAGCTTGCCCGCCCAGGGACCGACCGCGAAGACGAAGCTGCCGGCCGCCACGCTCTCGCCGCCGTCAAGCGCCAGGGTCAGCAGCCGCCGGCCGCGGCGCTCGCCAGGCACGGCCCGCGCGAGTCGCTGCGTCCCGCCCTTGCGGGTGAACTGCTCCATCGCCGCCAGCACCGCGTCGCGCGCCTTGACCAGCACCGAACTGGCCCCGGTCTCGACGAAGGCGAAGTCGATGTCGTCGAAGTTCATTTGCGGGAAGCGGCGCCGCAGGTCGTCGCGCGGGGCGATCTCGTAGGGCAGCTTGAGCGCATCGAAGATGCGTCGCTGGGCAAGCATCCCCTCGGTCCAGTGGTCGGTCAGCTCGATCCGCGCCGAGGGATAGAGCAGCCTGCGCCCGAACTCGGCCTCGCGCTTGCGCCACAGCGCCAGCGCTCTGGCCGACCACGCTGCGTAGAAGGCCTGGGCGCCGTAGCCCGAGCGGATCGAGCGGGTTTCGCCCGCCGAGGAGGCGCGCGGCGAGGCCGGGCCGTACTGATCGAGGCTGAGCACGCGGTGGCCGCGCTCGCGCAGGGTCAGCGCGGTGAAGGCGCCGAACACCCCGGCACCGATCACCGCCACATCGGGCACGCCGCCGCCCAGCGCGGGCGCACCGCGCGCCGGGCGGGTCAGCCCCGGGGCGGCGAGCAGGGCGGCCGAGGCAGAAAGGATGGCGCGGCGGTCGGGCATGGTCGGGCGGTATCCGGGCGGTTTTGCGGGCCCCAGCCCTGCAGGGCGCCATCCCGCCCGGCAATGCGCCGAATCACGAAGACCCTGTGCGGCAGATGACCAGGCGCCACGCGGCGCTTGCGCTGCCGGCCGCGATCAGTCGCGCCGGACCCCGCCTGCCGGATCAGAGCGAATCGAGGATCGGCGCCGCCGCGTGAACAGGTCGGTCCGCCTCGACGCGTTCGGAATAGCGATCCACCAGCTGCGCCGCGTGCGGGCGCAGCAGCACGGTGAAGCGGACCAGTTCCTCCATCACGTCGACAATCCGGTCGTAGTAGGCCGAGGGCTTCATCCGTCCGGCGGCGTCGAACTCGTCGTAGGCCTTGGCCACGCTCGACTGGTTGGGGATCGTGAACATCCGCATCCAGCGGCCCAGGACACGCAGTGTGTTGACCGAGTTGAACGATTGCGATCCGGCGCAGACCTGCATCACCGCCAGCGTGCGGCCCTGGGTAGGGCGCATGCCGCGGAAGGCGAGCGGCAGGTGATCGATCTGGGTCTTCATGATTCCGGTGATCTGGCCGTGGCGTTCCGGGCTGCACCACACCTGTCCCTCGGACCACAGCGAGTGTTCGCGCAGCTCGTGGACGGCGGGATGATCGTCGCCCGCCACCTGATCGGGCAGGGGCAGGTCGGCGGGATCGAAGATCCGGGTCTCGCAGCCGAACCACTGCAGCAGCCGCGCCGCCTCCTCCACCGCGAGACGCGAGAACGAGCGTTCACGCAGCGAGCCGTAGAGCAGCAGGATGCGCGGCGGCGGATCGCCCGCGCCGAGGCCGAGCGCGGGCCGGGCATGGGCATAGTCCGGGCGCAGCGCCGGCAGATGGTCGGGATCGGGCAGATGCCGCAGGCGCGTGCCGGCGGGCGGGCTCACGCGAGACGGTTCCCGGCGGCATCGACCACCAGTTCGCCGTCCTCCTTGGCGAAAGCGCCCTGCTGGGCCCGCGGCAGGAGGTCGAGCACCGCCTCCGAGGGGCGGCACAGCCGGACCCCCAGCGGCGAGACCACCAGCGGCCGGTTGATCAGGATCGGATGGGCCAGCATCGCGGCGACCAGCGCATCGTCATCCAGAGCGGGATCACCCAGACCGAGCTCGGCATAAGGCGTGCCCTTTTCGCGCAGCAGGTCGCGCGGGGTCAGGCCGGCGCGCGCGATCAGGCTGTCCAGCATGGCGCGCGACGGCGGGGTCTTGAGGTATTCGATCACATGCGGCTCGATCCCGGCATTGCGGATCATCGCCAGGGCATTGCGCGAGGTGCCGCAGTCGGGGTTGTGGTAGATGACGATATCGGGGGTCACGCGGTGGGCTCCTCGGGAGGGAAGATGGCCTGGCCGGCCAGCAACGCGGCCAGCGCCCCGGCCAGCTGGGCGGCGATGAAGGCGGGCACGGCGGCCGGGGCGATCCCGGCGAACGTGTCGGACAGGGCGCGGGCCAGGGTGATTGCCGGGTTGGCGAAGCTGGTCGAGGACGTGAACCAGTAGGCCGCGACGATATAGAGCGCCACGCTGGCGGGCACCGCGTGCGGCCGGTGGCGCAGCGTGCCGAGGATCACGAAGACCAGTCCGAAGGTGGCGATGAACTCGCCCGCCCACTGCCCCGGCCCGGTGCGGACCTTGCTCGACAGTTGGAGCAGCGGCTCGGCGAACATCAGGTGCGCCGCCCAGACTCCGGGGATGCCGCCCAGCAGCTGGCCGGCGACCAGGCGCAGCGCGGCCCCGGTCGAGAGGTCACCGCGGAGGCGGAAAACCAGCGTGACCGCCGGGTTGAAATGGGCACCCGACAGCGGCCCGAGCATCGCGATCAGCACGAACAGCATGGCCCCGGTGGCGGCGGTATTGCCGAGCAAGGCGACGGCAACATTGCCGCCCGCCAGCTGCTCGGCCATGATTCCCGAGCCGATCACCGTGCAGAACAGGAAGAAGCTGCCGATTGCCTCGGCCCAGAGGTCACGGTTCACGCGGCGCCGTCCATCCGGCCGATCTCGGCCAGCAGATCGACCAGCTCGCCGGTCGGCATGGTTTCGAACGGCACCGCGAGCAGGGCGTGGACGCGCAGCGACAGCGCCTGCCAGGTGGCCTCGAAGGCGGCGTCGACCGCCGCCTCGTCGCCCGTCACGTCGGCCGGATCGGGCAGGCCCCAGTGGCCCTTGACCGGCGCCCCCATGAACACCGGGCAGGCCTCCTGCGCGGCATTGCCGCAGACGGTGATCGCGATGTCGATCCGTGGTGCGCCCGGCCCGGTAAATTCGTTCCAGCTCTTGGAGCGGAAGCCCCCGGTTGCAATCCCGCGCCGGGCGAGCAGCCGCAGCGCGCCCGGATGGGGTACGCCCTTGGGCTGGCTGCCGGCGCTGTAGGCGCGCAGCCGCCCCGCGCCGAGCCGGGCGAGCATGGCTTCGCCCAGGATCGAGCGGGCCGAATTGCCGGTGCAGAGCACCAGCACGCCGGGGTTTTCCATCATGACGGTTCCGTCTCCTCGCAGGCGCAGGCCAGGGCGACGTCCCTGAGCGGGGCGCAGATGTCCGAGCTGCCCGCGCAGCAGTCCTCCATCAGGAACTGGAGCAGCCGGGTCATGTCGCCGTAGCGCGCCGAATAGATCACCGACTTGCCCGCGCGCCGGCCCTCGACCAGCCCGGCATGGCTGAGAATGGTGAGGTTGCCCGACAGCGTATTGGGCGGCACGTTCAGTCGCCGCGCCAGTTCGCCGGCGGGCAGGCCGGGCCGACCGGCGCGCACCAGCAGGCGGAAGGCGTTGAGCCGGCCCTCGTGCGCCAGGGCGGCCAGGGCCGCGACAGCCGATTTCATTTCCATGATTCGGCGATAGTCGAAATGATAAGCGCCGTAAAGCCGGGTGGTGTGCCGGAATCGCGGCTTGCCTCGGCGCGTGGCATGGCGCAGGTGAAGGCGGCTCAGACCACGCGCAGCGAGGATGGCGTCCTGCCCATGCCCACCCCGTCCGACACCGCGCTTTCGCGCCGCTCGCTCCTGGCTGCCGGGGCGGCCCTGCCGCTGGGATCGGGCAAACCGCGCCGCGGCCGGGCCGTCCCGGTCGGAACCGCCGTGCCGATGGGCCGCGCCAGCGGGGCACTGGTCCGGCCGGCACGGCCGTTGCTGCTGGCCCATCGCGGCTGTTCCGCGCTGCGGCCCGAGCACACCCTTGCCGCCTATGCCAGGGCGATCGCCGACGGCGCCGACTTTATCGAGCCCGATCTGGTCGCGACCCGCGACGGTGTGCTGATCGCCCGGCACGAGAACAACATCGCCGAAACCACCGACGTCGCCGACCATCCCGCCTTCGCCACCCGGCGGACCACCCGGACGATCGACGGGGTGACCCAGGAGGGCTGGTTCACCGAGGACTTCACCCTGGCCGAGCTGCGCCGGCTGCGCGCGCGCGAACGGCTGGCCGGGATGCGCCCGGAAAGCCATGGCTTCGACAACCGCTTCACCCTCTGCACCTTCGCCGAGATCGTGGCTTTCGTGGCGGCCGAGGCAGCGGCGCGGGGGCGCACCATCGGCCTGATCCCCGAGCTCAAGCATCCCACCTATTTCGCCGCGATCGGCCTGCCGCTGGTGCCCCGGTTGAAGGCCGCGCTGGCAGAGCACGCCTACCTGCGCCGGGCGCCGCTGATCGTCCAGTCGTTCGAGGTGGCCCCGCTCGAGACGCTGCGGCGCGATGCGGCGTCCTTCCCGACGATGCGCCTGATGCAGCTGATCGACGATCCCTCCGATAGCCCGGCGGACTGGCGCGCGGCAGGCGAACGGCGGACCTATGCCGACATGCTGACGCCTGCCGGCCTCGCCGCGATCGCGCGCTATGCCGACTATGTCGCTCCCTCGACCCGCGTGCTGATCCCGCTGGGCGCGGACGACCGGCTGGCGCAGCCGAGCGGGCTGGTCGAGGCGGCGCACGCTGCCGGCCTGCTGGTCGGAACCTGGACCTTCCGGCCCGAAAACCGCTACCTTGCCGCCGACTTCCGGGACTCTGCCGGGCCGGCCGCGCGCAACGAGGCGGGCAGTATTGCGGAGATCCGGCGCTATCTTGCCACCGGGCTCGACGCCTTCTTTACCGACGATCCCGCACTGGGCCGCCGCGCGCGCGACGGCTGAGCGCGGCGGTCGGCGTTGCGCTGACCTCGGCCGGCATGCAGTCCTCGATCCTGAGGGCTCCGGGTTCGTCCTTGTTGATCGAGAAGGTGCCGTGGAAATGGCCGGCGGGGAACCCGGGCGCATGGGCTACGCGGTGGGCTACTAGCACCCAGGGCGAGCGGCCCGACCCCGCGATCACTCTGGGGCCATGAGCGGAACCGCTTGCCCCACATCGCCAAATTGGTCATTCCAGCGCGATGTCGACCGTGCAAATCCCCTTGGCCACCCGGTCGCCGCCGACCGAAAGCGAGGTCCGCATCCTCAGCACCGTGCTGCGCGCCGGGGAGTGCACGCAGCCCGAGATCGTGCGTTCGACCGGGCTGTCGCAGCAGACGGTGTCCCGGCTGGTCAACGACCTGCTCGGCCGCGGCGCGCTCGCGCTCGGCAACAAGCGCAGCAGCGGCCGCCGCGGCCAGCCCACGATCGAGATCACGATCGCGCCGCAGTTCGCCTATTCGCTGGGCATCGCGCTGATGACCGACGCGCTGTCGGTGGCGCTGATGGACTTCGCCGGCAACGTGGTCGGGCACGAGTACCTCGCCATGCCGGTGATGAGCCGCAAGGCGGTGTTCGCCCGGCTGCGCGAGATCCGCGAGCGGTTCTTCGCGGCAACCCCGCTGGCGCGCGACCGCCTGCTTGGCGCGGGGATCGGGATCCTCGGCCCCTGCCTCGACGGCAAGGCGCGGTTCAATCCGCCCCGGGCGCTCGACGAGTTCGCGATGGTGCCGATCGACGAGCTGTTCGCCGACGAACTTGGCATGCCCTGCTGGGTGGAGAGCGACGGCAACGCCGCGGCGGTGGGCGAGAGCTTTCTCGGTGCCGGACGGGTCTATGCCAACTTCGTCTACATCTACGTGGCTGCGGGGCTGGGCGGGGGAATCATCATCAACAACCGCCTGCTGCGCGGCTCGCACGGCAACAGTGGCGAAATCGGCCGGATGCTGCCCTGGCGCAACTTCCAGATCCCGACGCTCGAAACCCTCGTGCAGTGCCTCCGCAAGGAGGGAATCGAGACCGGCGGCGTCTCGCCGATGCTCGCCGCCTTCGATCCCGAGTGGCCCGGGGTCGATGAATGGATCACCCAGAGCCGCGACCAGTTCTCGCTGATCGCCTCGGCCATCGCTGCGCTGGTCGATCCCGAGGCGATCGTTTTCGGTGGACGCCTGCCGCGCGCCCTGGCCGACAAGCTGCTGCCGGCGCTGGAGCTGTTCGATGATGCCCGGCGCGAGATGCCGCGTCCGCTGCCGCGGATCATCGCCTCGCAAACCACCTACGATGCTTGCGCGATTGGCGCGGCCATGCTCCCGCTGGAACAGACCTTCTACGCCACGATGGTGTGACCGCGGCGCGCGAGCGGCCTGACGGCGAGGCAGGGCGCCCTACTTCCCGGGGCGATCGACGCCGCGGGTCAGCGTGGCGATGCGATAGGCCGAGCCGCGCCCGACGACATAGAGCTGGGCGCGGTCCTTGCCGCCGAAGGCGAGGTTCTGCGGCTGCTTGGGCAGGGCGATCACCCCCAGGGCGACCCCCTTGGCCGAGAACACCTCGATCCCGCCATTGCTGGCAACAAAGACCCGGCCGGCCCGATCGACCGCGATCCCGTCGGCGCCGCTGCCCGGCCCGGTCGGACCGGTACGGAAGCCGGCCAGCCGGGCGAAATCACGCCGCCCGGTCAGACGGCCATCGGACTGGACCGCAAAGGCCAGCACCGCCGCGCCAGCGGTGTTCGCGACGTAGAGGGTCCGCTCGTCGGGGCTCAGCGCCACGCCGTTCGGGCGGGCGATGTCACTGGCCACCAGGTGGAGCTGGCCGCCCCGGTCGAGCCAGTAGAGCCCGGTGGCCGGCGGCGAGGCAGGGGTAGCCGCCCCGGGAACGGGGGTGGCGCCGGGATCGGTGAAGTAGATCTGCCCGCTGCGGCTGCGGACGAGGTCGTTGGTCCGTCCGAACGGCTTGCCCGCAAACCCGCTGGCCAGCACCTTGCGTACCGGCTGGAGCTGGGCGATCGCGGCCGGCGCGGTGAGCACCGCGAACAGTTCGCCCTTGGCCCCCAACGCCAGGGCATTGGCGCCCTCGGTCTGCTCGAGATAGACCGACAGGCTGCCATCGGGGGCGATCCTGACAATCCGGTTGGCGCGGGTTTCGGTGAACAGCACCGCACCATCGGGCAGGCCGAGCGGCCCCTCGGTTCCGTCGAAACCCTCGCCCAACACCTCGATCGGGGTGCCAGCGTTGACCACCCCGGCGATCCCGGGGGTCACCGGCCCGGAGGTGGCGGATGCGGCGGGCTGGGCATGGCCGGCTCCCGCTGCGGAGAGGAGCAGGCAGGCCAGCACGGCCGGGCCTTTCAGCAACGGAACGGCACGCATCGATCACCCCCATGGGACATGGCTGGACAGCCCGGCGCGCGGCTAGCGCCCGTCGGCGGCGCGGACCTGGCGGAACTCCGAGCCGGCGCGCCACTGCGGCCAGCGCGCGGAATTGGCCAGGTCGCGGCCGACCCGCCAGGCCAGGGCGACATCCTGCGCAGCCCCGGTGAAGTCGAGATCGGGGCTCCACGCATCGCAGGTCTGATGGTAGCAGCGCATATAGCCGTCGA
Source organism: Novosphingobium piscinae (assembly GCF_014230355.1). GTDB lineage: Bacteria > Pseudomonadota > Alphaproteobacteria > Sphingomonadales > Sphingomonadaceae > Novosphingobium > Novosphingobium piscinae. Next base: position 291,687 of record NZ_JACLAX010000001.1, on the reverse strand, counting down.
GCCAGGCCTGCCCGGCCTCGCGCCCGCCCCGGACCAGGTCGGGCGCGCCGCTGATCGCCATCAGCAGCAGCGTCGGGATGCCGCGCTTGGCCAATGGGAAGTGATCGGCCCGGTAGAACAGGCCACGCTCGGGGAGCGCCTCGGGCGTCACGGTGCGGCCCTGTTCGGCCGCGGCGCGGACGAGATCGTCCTCGAGGCTGTTCTGCCCCTGACCGACCAGCAGCACGTCGCGCGCCGGGCCGCCGGTCTGGAGAATGTCGAGCGTGATATTGGCCACCGTGTCAGCCGGCCGGTAGAGCGGCCGCGCGGCATAGGTCTGCGAACCCAGCAGCCCGCGCTCTTCCCCGGTCCAGAAGGCGAAGACCAGGCTGCGCTGCGGCGCCGGGGCGCGGCGGAAGGCGCGGGCCAGTTCGAGCAGGCCGGCCACGCCCAGCGCATCGTCGTTGGCCCCGGGCCGCACCGTGCGCCCCTGGGCATCGGGACTGCCCTGGCCATAGGCGTCCCAGTGCGCGCCATAGATCACCACTTCGCGCGGCCGCCGCGTCCCGGCGAGCTTGGCCAGCACATTGCGACTCATCAGCGCGCTGTGGGTCACCGGCAGGTCAGCTGCCAGCGTCAGGCCCAGTTCGACCGGGCGAAACCCGGGTGAGCGGGCGGCAATCCGCTGGGCGGCAAGATCAAGCCCGGCCGCAGCGAACAGCCGCTGCGCCGCGGCGCCCTCGATCCAGCCCTGCAGCGCGACGCGGTAGGGCGCCTCGGCAATGTCGTAGTTCTCGCCCCCACCGGCGATGACGGTCGACCAGCCGTAGCCGGCGCCAGGGGTGTCGTGGACGATCAGCGCGGCCACCGCGCCGCGCCGGGCGGCCTCTTCGAACTTGTAGGTCCAGCGGCCATAGTAGGTCATTCGCCGGCCACCGAAGGTCCCCGCCACCGGTTCGCCGGCCGGCGCCTCGAAATCGGGATCGTTGATCAGGAACACCGCGACCTTGCCCTTGAGGTCGTGGCCCTTGAAATCGTCCCATCCGCGCTCGGGCGCGTCGATGCCGTAGCCGACGAAGACCAGCGGTGCCCCGGCCAGGCTGATCCGGTCGACCGGGCGGACCGTGGTGAGATAGACGTCGGTGCCCTGGGTCAGCGCGATGGCCTGTCCGGCCCCCTGCAGGGTCACCGGGGCCGTGCCGAGCTGGGTACGCACCAGCGGCACCGGCTGGATCCAGGCTCCATTCGGCCCGCCCGGCTTGAGGCCGATCGCCTTGAGTTGGGCGACCAGCCAGTCGACCGTCACGGTCTCGCCCGGAGTGCCCGGGGCGCGGCCGCCGAAACTGTCGGAGGCGAGCGTGCGGACGTCGGCGGAGAGGCGCTCGGCCGAAATCGCGGGGACCGGAGCGGGCGCGGCCTTGGCCACCACGGCGGTCGCGGCAGCCCAGCCTGCGGCCAACACAAGGAAGCGGAGCAGGGCGGGGAGGCCGCGTAGCGTGGGGGCGAAGGACAGCAGACGGGTCATGCGCCGGGTCTAGCCCATTGCCCCGCTCTTGCCAGCCCCGTGCCCCCGGCTTTTCCGCTCCGGATTGCCCGCCGCGACTCAGGCGGTGCGGTTGCGCCACCCACTGGCATAGGTGTCGCGGGCGACCTCGGAGTAGGGCACCGGCGAGACCACGGCCTTGATCTCGGTCTGGACGTGCCGCTCGACCGTGGGCTTGCTGGTGCCGCCATCGGGCTCGCCCCACAGCAGGGTGACCTCGGTGCCCGGAGTGGCCACGGCCTCGTCGACCATGGCCAGGGCGAGGAAGCGGCCGGCGTTCACCGTATAGCCGATCCAGGTGGAAAGCCCGACCGTCGTACCGTCCTTCAGCACCGCGTCATAAGGGTGCATGGCATAGACCGAGCTCGGGAACTCGAGGAACTTGGCCTTCTCGCCGCTCTGCAGCATCGAGCTCATGACGCGGACCACGTCGGCATTGTCGAGCGCCAGGGTCACCTTGCGGCGGTGGGGCCGATCCTTCATCGCCTCGAGCGCCTCGCGGCCGACGAAGTCATGGTCGAACTTGACCATGATGCCGTAGCCGAGATCCCAGGGGGTGAGGTAATAGTCCTCGATCCGCTCCGAGACGAAACTGCCTCCGACCGAGCACATCCCGGCGTAGCTGTTGGCGGGAAGCCACTCGCGGAAGGCGCGGGTGCCCTCGCCGGTGTAGACGGCCGGCAGCGGCGAGGGAATCCATCCCGACTCGAGCGTGTTCGAGCTGTAGGTACGGCCGCCGCTGAGCTTGAGGCCGAAGTCCTGCCCGGCCGCAATCAGCGCGTTGCGCACGGCGTCATAGTCGCGCCACGGCCCGAACAGCTCGTAGCCGGGCTGCCCGGCCATGCCGTGCCGCAAAGCGCGCACCTCCACCCCCGCAATGGTCAGCGTGGTCATGTGGAAGAACTTGAGATCGGGCGGGGTCTCGCCCATCGCCTGGCCCAGCACGGCCATCGCATTCGGACCCTGCAGCTGGAAGCGGTAGTTGCGGCGGAACCCCTGCTGCTCGAGCGGGCGCGCGGCGGTGCGCTCGTCGCGCTCCACGGTGACGTTCCAGCGCCCGGTCGAGGCCCAGTACTCGACCCATTCGATCACCGGCGCGCGGCCGACCAGTTCGAAGGTGTTCTCGGCCAGGTAGAACAGGATCACATCGCCGATCACATAGCCCTCGGGGGTCACCGGAGCGAACTGCTTGGCGCGATTGGGAACAAAGCCCTTGAAGCTGTTGGGCGCAAGCCAGGCAAGCATGGCGAAGGCATCCGGGCCGGTCACCAGCAGGTCGACCATGTGGAAGCTCTGGTTGAACAGGATCGCCGTCTCGGCCCAGGCCCGCTGCTCGTCACGCCAGTTGGTGTACTCGGCCGGCACGCCGGGATAGACATTGGGGCCGACCTGCTGGTTGCGCAGGAAATCGACGACGTTGGGCAGGGCGGCAAGCTTCTGCGCGAGGGACTGGGTCATCTAGGTCTCCGGTTCACAATGGGGCATCAGGCTGGTCCAGCCAGGCCTGGAGGGCGGCGTTGAAGGCAGTGGGGGCCTCGGCGGGCAGCATATGGCCGGCGTCGGGGACGATGGTCAGGCTTGCCCCGGGAATGGCTGCGGCGATGGCGCGGTGCTGCTCGGGCGGCGACCAGCGGTCCTCGTTCCCGGTGATCACCAGGGTGGGACAGGCGATGGTTGGCAGAAGCGCGGTGACCTCGCGGCGCGCCAGCAGCGCCTCGACCTGGGCTTCGAACGTGTCAATCCCGGCCTCCTCGGCCATGGCAGTCAGCCTGGCGACCAGGGCCGCGTCGTTCACCCCGGCGGGACCGATCATCGGCGGGAGCCATTCGGCGACCAGCGCGGCCATGCCCTGGGTCCGGCCGAGACCCAGCAGGGCGCCGCGCGCTTCCGCTTCGCCCGGCCGCACCGGGTGAACGCCGGTGCTGGCGAGAGCTAGCCGCGCGACGCGCTGTGGCGCGATCCTGAGCACCTCCAGGGCAACCCGCGCACCCATCGAATGGCCCAGCAGGCTGAACCGGTCCGGCAGCCGCGCAAGCGCATAGGCGGCCATCGCCTCCAGCGAGCGCGCACCGGCGTAGTACTCGCCGATCACCATGGCGCCGCGAAACGCGGTGAGCTGGTCCGCGAACAGTCGGGCATCGCAGATCAACCCCGGCAGGATCGCCAGGGGGAGAGGAGAGGGAGAATCAAAATTCACACTCATGAAAACTTCGTCTATATGAAGACAGATGATCAAGCCAGAGCAAATTCTCCGGCCTTGCCGCTTGCCGCCGCCGCGAGCTTGACCCGATGGACCGAGCCACCTCCGCCCCGGTAAAGTCGGCGCTGCGCACGCTTGATGTCATCGAGTTGGTCGTCGCGCGGGCAGACGGCGCGCAGGCGCACGAGATCGCGGCGACACTGAGCATGCCGGAAAGCAGCGCGAGCTACCTGCTCCGCACCCTGTGCGAGCGCGGCTATCTGGTCCGCGCAGGCCGGACCTATCGGCCCGGACCGGGGCTCGACCGTTTGCGGCTGCCGCCGAGCGCGCTGACCCTGGCTGACCGGGTCACCCCGCTGGTGCGGGCGATGTGCGCCGAGCTCAACGAGACCACCTCGTTCATGGTCCAGGCCGACTGGTCGGCCGAGGCGCTGGTCACCGAAACCAGCGATCACCCGCTGCGCTACGCGATTGCCATCGGCGAACGGCGCCCCCTGCACGTGCTGGCCGCAGGCAAGGCCATCCTCGCCGCCCTGGCGGAAGACCAGCTGATCCGGTACTTTGCCGAGGCCGAGCGCGCCGCCCTGACCGCGCAGACCCTGATCGACGAGGCCGCCCTGCGCACTGAACTGGCGCGCGTGCGAGCGAGCGGGCTGGCCGAGGCGCACGAGGAGAGCCTAGCGGGCATCTCGAGCCTTGGCTGCGCGGTGCACATCGATGGCCAGCTGGCCGGCGCGCTCAGCATCGCCGTGCCCACCGTCCGCTTCAGCCCGGCCTTGCGGGATAGGTTCGGGCGGCTCCGGTCCCGCCTGCTCGGCCCGCTCGAGGGGTGATTCACCAGGGCCCGGCCGCAGATCAGTCCACGAACGGCGCCACCTCGACCCGCCGGCCGCACAGGAAGGCATCGGCAACCAGCCGCAGCGGCGCCACGTCGACATCGCTGCGGCCTGCCGCGATCAACTCGGCGAAATGGCGATAAAGCGCGGGATATTCGCGATCGGCATCGTGGCGGCTCTGCCCCGGCAGGGCGAGAACCGCGCCGCCGCTCGACAGGGTCAGGGTGCCGGAGTCGGTCTCGACCACAATGTCCCAGCTCTGCGGACCGGTCTGACGGAAATCGAGGTCCATGACGACCGGTGTGCCGGCCGTGTCCTGCAGGGTCAGCTCGGCCGCGATCGGCGCGGCGCGGTTGGCGGGGAACGAGAGCAGGGCGTCCTGGAGCAGCAGCGGCCGGGGCAGGATCCGGGTGACAATCGACAGGGCATTGATCCCCGGATCGAACACGCCGAGCCCGCCGGGCTGCCAGATCCAGTCCTGCCCGGGGTGCCAGACCCGCACGTCCTCGCGCCAGACGATGCGGACCCGGTCGATCCGCCGTGCGGCCAGCCACGCCCGGGCCGGTTCGACCCCCGCGGCGTAGCGCGAATGCCAGGCCGTAAACAGGCTCGAGCCGCTGGCCTCGGCCGCGGCGACCAGCGCGGCAACCTCGCCCAGGGTCGCGCCCGGGGGCTTCTCGAGCAGGACATGGAGGCCGCGATCCAGCGCCGCGCGGGCGAGGTCGAAACGCACCTGCGGCGGGGTGCAGAGCGCCACCGCGTCGATCGCGGGACCGGCCGCGAACAGGTTGTCCAGGCTGGCGAAGTGCGGCACGCCCGTCACGCCGGCATTGTCCGGGCTGACCGTCGCGGCCAGGACAAAGCCCTCGTCACCGGCGATCGCGGGCAGGTGCTGGTCGCGGGCGATCTTGCCGAGGCCGATCACCGCGAGACGGATCGTCGCCACGGCTAGAGCGCCTTGACCGTCACGGCCCGCGCCGCATCGCCAGCGGCGCGGCGCAGCGGATTGCGGCAGGGCAGGGCAAAAGGCGGTACGGTCAGCTCGAACACGTCGCCGACCGCGGTGCGCACACCATCGGTGAACGACAGGGTGGCCGTGCCGAAGAAGTGGACATGCACGTCGCCGGGGCGCCGGAACAGGTCGTACTTGAAATGGTGGTGCTCAAGATTGGCGATCGTGTGGCTCATGTTGGCCTCACCGGTGAGGAACGGTTTCTCCCAGATCACCGCGCCATCGCGCAGGATCCGGCTGGTCCCACACAGGTCGTCGGGCAGCGCGTCGATCAGCAGTTCCGGGCCGAGCGCGGCCTGACGCAGTTTGGAGTGGGCCAGCCACAGATAGTTGTGGCGCTCGGTCACGTGGTCCGAGAACTCGTTGGCCAGAGCGAAGCCGAGGCGGAACGGGGTCCCGTCCGGCCCGATCAGGTAGATCCCGGCCAGCTCGGGCTCCTCGCCACCGTCCGCGGCGAAGGCCGGCATCTCGAGCGGCTCGCCGGGCGCGACCAGCTGGCTGCCGTCGCCCTTGTAGAACCATTCGGGTTGCTGGCCGACCGCACCCGCTGCCGGCTTGCCTCCGGCCAGTCCCTCCAGGAACATCCGCATCGAATCGGTCTGGTGCGCGGCCGCCGCCGCCTCGCGGTGCATCTGGTCACGCCCCTCCGCCGAGCCGAGGTGGGTCAGCCCGGTCCCGGTCAGCAGCAGATGGGCGGGATCGGCATGGTCAATCGGGGCGAGCAGCCGGCCGGCCGCCAGTTCCCCGGCCAGATCGACGGCAGCGCCGGCCGGACAGGCCCGGGCCGCCGCCGCCAGCGACGTTCCCGCGGCGATGGCCGCGCCTGCCAGCTCGCGCACGCTGGAAACCCCGCCCAGGACATGCGCCGCTTCCCCGTCGGCAAGGACGACCGACCGCGTCCCGTCCCCGGCACGGCGTTGCAATAGGCGGAGCGACATGATGCTGGTCCTTCCTGGCCGCTCAGTGGGCCGGCTGGCCGTCGATCAGGCGCGGCGCCCCATCACCGCGCGCCTCGTCGCGCAGTTCCGGCGGCAGCACTGCGGCACTGAGGTTCTGGTAGCTCACCGGGCGGAGGAAGCGGTCGATCGCCAGACTGCCTACCGAGGTCGTGCGAGGATCGGAGGTGGCTGGGAAGGGGCCGCCGTGCACCATCGCGTGACAGACCTCGACCCCGGTGGGCCAGCCATTGGCAAGAATGCGGCCGGCCTTGCGCTCCAGCAGCGGCAGCAACCGGACGGCAAGGGCCTCATCCGACGCCTCCATATGCAGCGTCGCTGTGAGCTGGCCTTCGAGGCTATCGAGGACGGCGCGCAGCTCGGCCTCGTCAGCGCACACCACGATCACCGAGGACGCGCCGAACACCTCATGGCCCAGCGCCTGCTCGGCCAGGAAGGTGGTGGCGGCGGTGCGGAACAGCGCGGCATGGCCCTGCCTGGCCTCCCCCTGGGCACCCGTGGCCAGGGTCTCGACCCCGGGCAGGGCCTCGAGCGTGGCCACACCGCGAGCATAGGCGTCGGCGATTCCGCCGGTCAGCATGGTCTGGGCAGGCGCGCTGCGCACCGCCTCGCTCGCGGCAACCAGGAAGGCGTCGAGCCCCGCTCCGTCGATGGCCAGGACCAGGCCCGGATTGGTGCAGAACTGGCCCGCACCCATGGTCAGCGAGCCAGCGAAGGCCGTGCCGAGCGCGGCGCCGCGCGCAGCCAGCGCGGCAGGCAGGAGCAGCACGGGGTTGATGCTGGCCATTTCGGCATAGACCGGGATCGGCACCGGGCGCTGCTGGGCGAGGCGGAGCAGCGCAAGCCCGCCTGCGCGCGAGCCGGTGAAGCCGACGGCGGCGATCCGCGGGTCTTGCACCAGCGCCGCGCCGAGTTCGTTCGACGGACCGACGAGATGGCCGAACACCCCGGCCGGCAGACCATGAGCCGCGACGGCGCGGGCAATCGCACCGGCCACCAGTTCGCCGGTGCGGGGATGGGCGGGGTGGCCCTTGACCACCACCGGGCAGCCGGCGGCAAGTGCAGCGGCGGTGTCACCGCCAGCGGTCGAGAAGGCGAGCGGGAAGTTCGATGCGCCGAAAACCGCGACCGGGCCAACCGGGATCATCCGCAGCCGCAGGTCGGGACGGGGCAGGGGCTGGCGCTCGGGCAGCGCGGGATCGATCCGCAACTGCTGCCACGCACCGGCGCGGACCACATCGGCGAACATTCGCAGCTGGCCAACGGTCCGGCCGCGCTCCCCCTCGAGCCGCACGCGGGGCAGACCGCTCTCCTGCATGGCGGCCTCGATCAGCGGATCGCCGATCGCCAGAATCTCGGCGGCGATCCCCTCGAGAAAGGCGGCGCGCGCCGCGCGGGAGGTCGCCCGGTAGGTATCGAACGCCGCGGCAGCAGCTGCGCAGGCGGCGGCAACGTCGGGGGGGCCATGGACCGCAAGGGCCGGGCCGTTTGGCTCACCCGTGGCGGCGACCACGGAGCGGAATTCAGTCATCGGGGGTCTCCTGGATAAACCCTGACATATTATTGGAGCCAGCAGAGCGCAACCGCCCCAGCGAGGTATCGGGTCGGACAGGTGCTTCAGTTAGCCGGCCTGTTGGGTTGGCCGCGATCCCCACAAGGCATAGAACAACACATACAACTCGCAGGCGGCGGTCAGCAGGAACGAGTTTTGCAGGCCATAGGCATCGGCCAGCCAGCCTTGCACCACCACCAGGGCCCCGCCCGCGATCGCCATGATCAGCAGGCCCGAGCCCTCCTCGGTCAGCGGGCCCAGCCCACGGATGCCAAGGGTGAAGATCGTCGGGAACATGATCGAGTGGAACAGGCCGACCAGAATCAGCGCCCACATCGCCGCGGGACCGGTGGTGAAAACCGTCACCAGCATGACCACGAAAGCACCGACCGAAAAGACGGCCAGAACCAGTCCCGCATCGACCTTCTGCATGATCGCCGACCCGGCAAAGCGCCCGATCATCATCCCGCCCCACAGGAAGGTCAGGTATTGCCCCGCCTGCTCATGGGTGAGGTTGGCAATGTCGGGCTGGCTGACGAAGTTCACGAACAGGTTCGCCACCCCGATCTCGGCGATCAGGTAAATGAAGATCGCTGGGATCCCGAAGACCAGGTTGCGGTGTTTCCACAAGGACAGGTGGCGGCGCGCTTCCGGGCTAAGCCGGCGGGTGGCATTGCCCATAGCGGGCAAGGGATAGCGTGCGATCACCACGGCAAGGATCACCAGCACGCCGGCGACCAGGCCATAGGGCAGGATCACAGACTGCGCGTCGGCGAGCCGCTCGGCCGGGGTCAGGACCACGTCGGCGGTGGCGGTACCGCCCTTCGAGCGCCCGAGGATCAGATAGGCTCCGAACATCGGCGCCAGCATGGTTCCGGCCGAGTTCATCGCCTGGACCAGGTTGAGCCGCGATGAGGCGGTTTCCGGCCTGCCCACCACCGCGACGTAGGGATTGGCCGCCACCTGCAGCAGCGTGATGCCGCTGGCGATGACAAACAGCATGGCCAAGGTCACCCCGTAGGAGGGGATGGATGCCGCCAGCATCATGCCCAGCGCGCCCGCCGCCATGACCAGCAGCCCGATCACCAACGACTTCTGGTAGCCGATCGTCTCGATCAGCTTTGCCGACGGGATCGACGCGACGAAGTAGGCAATGAACCAGACCGACTCGATCAGTGTTGTCTGTGTATAGTTGAGGTCGAACACGCTGCGCAGGTGCGGCAGCAACGTGTTGTTGATCACCGTGATGAAGCCCCACATGAAAAACAGGCTGGCGAGCAGCGACAACGCCGAACCGTAGCTTGGGCCGGCTTCGGGGTCGGAAGTCGGCTGAACCGTGGCGCCCGGCTGGGGTGAGCCCAGTGGTGGCATCGTCTCGAATTCCTCTCGCTGGTTGCGCATCGGGCGGCAAGCTTACCGGCTTGCGCGTTTTCGATTTGTCGGACTATATCCGGGTCCGAGCCGCGTCAATGGGCCGGCCGCGATCGACCACGGGCCACGAGAGGATCAGAACATGGGCTTTGCAGGATGGCCGATCCGGCGCGCCGGCGCCTTGTTTCCCCTGCTGGCGGGCGTGGTCCAGGCCCCTGCGTCCGTGCAGGCCGCCGAGGCCCGGCAGGACAACGCCGGCCAGCTCGCCGATGGCAGCACAGCGCAGGTGATCACGTTGACCGCTGCAAACGGCGTGTCGGCCAAGGTGCTGAGCTATGGCGCCACGCTGCAATCGCTGATCGCGCCGGACCGCGACGGCAAGCTCGCCGACGTCCTGCTCGGCTACGATACCGTGCAGGCCTACGAGGCCCACCCGAGCTTCTTCGGAGTCACCGTCGGGCGCTATGCCAACCGCATCGCCGGGGGGCGCTTTACGCTCGATGGGCAAACCTTCCAGCTGCCGCTCAACGACAAGACCAACAGTCTGCACGGCGGAGTGAAGGGGTTCGACAAGCGCAACTGGCAAGTGGTGGCGGTACGGTCTGGTCCGGTCGCCAGCGTCAGGCTGAGCTATGTCAGCGCCGACGGTGAAGAAGGGTTTCCCGGCACGCTGCGGGTCGCGGTGACCTATGCGCTCGACGACCAGGGTGGTTTGACGATCACCTTCGAGGCGACAACCGACAAGTCCACCGTGGTGAACCTGACCAACCACGCCCTCTTCAACCTGGCTGGTGACGGCGCGCCAGTCGGCGCGATGGGCCATCGGCTGACTATCCCGGCCGCGCGTTACACGCCGGTCGACGCCCGGCTTATCCCCACCGGCGAGCTGCGCCCGGTTGCCGGTTCGGTCTTCGACTTCCGCGAGCCCCGCCGGATTGCCGATGGCCTCCGCGATGCGAGCGACCAGCAGATCCTGTTCGGCCGCGGATATGACCACAACTTCGTGATCGACAAAGGCCTCACTGCCCAGCCCGGGCTGGTTGCCCGGCTCGAGGACCCGGAATCGGGCCGCGTCCTCGACGTGCTCAGCACCGAACCGGGCGTACAGCTCTACACCGGGAACTTCCTCGACGGCACGGTTCCCGGCAAGTCCGGCCGGCTCTACCGGATGGGCGACGGTCTCGCGCTCGAGCCCCAGAAGTTCCCGGATTCGCCCAATCAGCCGGGATTCATCTCGGCCAGGGTCGATCCTGGTCAGACCTATCGCCACGTCATGATCTACCGCATGAGCACGGCCCCGCGGCCGCGTTGAGCCTCAGTCCTGTTCCATCTGCCGAAAGCCGCCATGACCGACCGTTCCTCCGCCCGCCCCCCTGTCAAACTGCGCTCGCGTGCCTGGTTCGACAATCCCGACAACATCGACATGACCTCGCTCTATCTCGAGCGCTACCTCAACTACGGGCTGAGCCTCGAGGAGCTCCGCTCGGGGCGGCCGATCATCGGGATCGCGCAGACCGGCAGTGACCTTTCGCCGTGCAACCGGCATCATCTGGTCCTGGCCGAACGCGTGCGCGAAGGAATTCGCGAGGCAGGTGGCATCGCGCTGGAGATCCCGGTCCACCCGATCCAGGAAACGGGCAAGCGGCCGACCGCCGGCCTCGACCGCAACCTGGCCTACATCGGTCTGGTCGAGGCGCTCTACGGCTATCCGATCGACGGCGTGGTGCTGACCACCGGTTGCGACAAGACCACCCCCGCCCTGCTGATGGCGGCGGCGACCGTGAACATCCCCGCCATCGCGCTGTCGGTCGGGCCGATGCTCAATGGCTGGTTCAAGGGCGAGCGGACCGGCTCGGGCACGATCGTGTGGAAGGGCCGGCAGATGCTGGCCAAGGGCGAGCTCGACGAGGAGGGCTTCATCAAGCTGGTCGCCAGCTCGGCGCCCTCGACCGGCTATTGCAACACCATGGGCACGGCGACCACGATGAACAGCCTGGCCGAGGCGCTGGGCATGATGCTGCCCGGCTCGGCCGCGATCCCGGCGCCCTACCGCGATCGCCAGGAATGCGCCTGGCGCACCGGCAAACGGATCGTCGACATGGTCCGCGAGGACCTCAAGCCGTCGGACATCCTCACGCTCGAGGCGTTCCACAATGCCATCGTGGTCAACAGCGCGATTGGCGGATCGACCAATGCGCCGATCCATCTCGCGGCGATCGCCCGCCATATCGGGGTCGACCTGCCGCTCACCGACTGGCAGCGGCTTGGCCACAAGGTGCCGTTGCTGGTCAACCTTCAGCCGGCCGGCGAATACCTCGGCGAGGACTACTATCGGGCGGGCGGTGTGCCGGCGGTGGTCGGCCAGTTGATCGACCAGGGACTGATTGCCGAGCAGGCCATGACTGTGAATGGCCGGACCATCGGCGAGAACTGCCGCGGCGTCGCGATCGAGGACGAGGCGGTGATCCGTCCGTTCGATCGGCCGCTCAAGACCGATGCCGGGTTCCTCGTGCTCTCGGGCAACCTGTTCGACGCGGCGATCATGAAGACCAGCGTGATCAGCGACGAGTTCCGCCAGCGCTACCTGTCGAATCCCGATGATCCAGACGCCTTCGAAGGCCCCGCGGTCGTGTTCGACGGACCAGAGGACTATCATGCGCGGATCGACGATCCGGCCACCGGCATCACCGCAGAATCGCTGCTGTTCATGCGTGGGGCAGGCCCGATCGGCTATCCCGGCGCGGCCGAGGTGGTCAACATGCGTCCGCCCGCCCACCTGATCACGGCCGGCGTCTCGGCGCTGCCCTGCATCGGCGACGGGCGCCAGTCGGGGACCAGCGGCAGCCCATCGATCCTCAATGCCAGCCCCGAGGCCGCGGCGATGGGCGGGCTGGCGCTGCTGCAGACCGGCGACCGGGTGCGCATCGACCTGCGCCGCGGCACGGCCAACGTGCTGATCCCGGACGAGGAGCTGGCCGCGCGCCGGGCCGCGCTCGAGGCGGCTGGCGGCTATCCCTATCCCCCTTCGCAGACCCCGTGGCAGGACATCCACCGCTCGCGCATCGGCCAACTGGCAAGCGGGGCGATCCTCGAAGGGACCGAGAAGTACCAGCGCATCGCGCAGACCATGGGTCTGCCGCGCGACAATCACTGACCGGGCCTGATGGCCGCGACTTTTATGCGGCCGTTATGCTGGCGTGGACGCATTCGCATGGCGTCTTAACGGCCCAAGGGGGCAGGGGAGCAGCCTGACTGCAAGGATCCTGCCCCCGTGTCCGCCTCACCTGCTCATCCACGCCCGTCGCTTGCCCTGCTCACCCTCGGCGCGATCGGGGTTGTCTATGGCGATATCGGGACCAGCCCGCTGTATGCCTTCCGCGAGGCGCTTGCCCAGTCGGGGGCTGACGGCATCTCACGCGGCGAGATCCTCGGGGTCTTGTCGCTGGCGCTGTGGGCGCTGATCATCGTCGTCACGCTCAAGTACGTCGCCTTCCTCGCCCGGATGGACAACAAGGGCGAGGGCGGGGTGCTCTCGCTGATGGCGCTGGCCCAGCGGGCGACCGGCGCGAAATGGCCGATCGTGGTCGTCTTGGGGGCGACCGGTGCCGCGCTGTTCTACGGCGATGCGATCATCACCCCGGCGCTCTCGGTGCTCTCGGCGGTCGAGGGCCTGCGCACGATCCCGGGGCTCGAGCGCATGCAGGAGCCGCTGATCCTGGGCCTGGCGCTGGGGATCCTGGTCGGGCTCTTCGCGGTCCAGGCCAAGGGCACGGCGCGGGTCGCGGCGTTGTTCGGGCCGGTCTGCCTGGTCTGGTTCGCGGCGCTGGCCGCGCTCGGACTGTGGCAGATCGCCCAGGCCCCGGCGGTGCTGGCCGCGGTCAATCCGCTCGAGGCGGTGCGCTTCCTGCAGGGCCACGGGGTGACCGGGCTGTTCGTGCTGGGCGCGGTGTTCCTGACCGTGACCGGGGCCGAGGCCTTGATCGCTGACATGGGCCACTTCGGCCGCCGTCCGATCCAGCTCGGCTGGCTCGCCCTGGTCTGGCCGGCGCTGACGCTCAACTATCTTGGCCAGGGCGCGCTGGCCCTGCAGGCGCTCGATCGCGCCGAGGCCGCCGGGCAGACGCTTGCCAATGCCGACTGGTTCTTCCTGATGGCGCCCGATGCGCTGCGCGCGCCGCTGGTGGGACTGGCGACCATGGCCACGATCATCGCCAGCCAGGCGGTGATCACCGGGGCCTTCTCGCTCACCCACCAGGCGATCGCGCTGGGCCTGCTGCCACGGCTGACCACCCGCCAGACCTCGGCCGAGCAGATCGGGCAGATCTATCTGCCGGCGATCAACTGGCTGCTGCTGGCGGGCGTGGTGGTGCTGGTCTTCGGCTTCCGCAGCAGCTCGGCCATGGCCGCGGCCTATGGCATCGCGGTGACCGGGACCATGGTGGTGACCACCTGCCTCGCCTTCCTCATCGCCTGGCGCCACTGGCACTGGAACCGGGTCTGGGCCGGGGTGGCGATCGCGCCCTTCCTCGCGCTTGACCTGTTCTTCTTCGGGGCCAACATCCTGCGCGTGACCGAGGGCGGATGGGTGCCACTGGCCGTCGCCGGGCTGGTTGGGCTGGTCATCGTCGCCTGGCTCAGGGGACGGCGCGCCGCGGTGGCACGGACCAGCCAGATGGGCATCGCCCTCGCCGATTTCGCCGCCGCACTGGCGGCCCGGCCCCCGGTACGGATAGCCGGAACCGCGGTGTTCCTCACCCAGGATCTGGCGCTGGCTCCCGCCGCGCTGCTGCACAACCTCAAGCACAACAAGGCGCTGCACGACCGCTCGGTCCTGCTCAAGGTCGAAACCCTGCCCCAGCCGTGGGTGGAACCGGGCCAGCGGCTCGAACTCGAGCCGCTCGACGAGCGGTTCCTGCGCGCGCGCCTGCGCTATGGCTACATGGACGCGATCGACGTGCCGAGCGATCTCGCGCGCAGCCCGGGGCTGCTCGACGGGCCGGGCGGCACCTCGTTCTTCGTCGGCCGCAGCGCGATCCGCTTTGCCAGCCGTCCGCTGTTGCCGCGGTGGATGACCCTGATCTACATGATCCTGCACCGCAACGCGGCCGACCCGACCGCCTATTTCAACATTCCGCCCAACCGCGTGGTCGAGCTGGGCAGCCAGATCGAGCTCTAGCCCGTCGCATGACCCGCACCTTCGGCTCTTCCCTCCTCGCGCTTGGCGCGGTTGGCGTGGTCACCGCGGTCTCCGTGGGGCTGCTGCCGGTGCTGGGACTGGCCTCGGCGGCGCTCCTGTTCCTGCTGCCGGTCCTGCTCGGCGCCGCGCGCGGGGGGCTCTGGCCCGGGCTGGTGGCGACCCTGGCCGGGGCGAGCGCCTACAACTTCTTCCTGCTCGAGCCGCGATACAGCTTCCGCGTCCACCAGCTCGACAGCCTGGTCAGCGTGGCCGTGCTCGGCGTCGTGGCCGCGGTGACCAGCCGGCTGGCCACCCGGCTGATGGCGCGCGAGGCCGAGGCCAATGCCCGCGCCGCGGCGAGCGAGGAGGCGGCCCGGCTCTCGGCCCTGCTCGCCGCCGGGCCGGCGGACGAGGCGCTGGGCGCGGGCTTGGCCTTCGTGGCAGCACGCTACGCTCCGGTGTACCTGCTCGACGGTGCACTGCCGGCGGGCAGCGATGCAGGTTTCTCCTCGCTCGACCTGTCGGCCGCGGCCTGGGCGCTCCACAATGGCGACCGCACCGGGCACGGCACCGAGACCATGGCCGCGGCCGACTGGAGCTTCATCCCGCTTGCGCTGCGCAGCCGCTCTGACCAGGCCGTGCTGGCCCTGGCGCGACCGAGCGACGGCCACCCGCGCAGCCCGGCCGAGCTCGACCAGCTGCAGCAGCTTGCCCTGCTGCTGGGTGCCTGCCGCGATCGAGCCAGCCTCGAACAGGTCCGCCGTGATCGCGAGCGGCTGGAGCAAAGCGAGCAATTGCGGCGGACTTTCCTTGCCTCGCTCGCCCACGACTTCCGCACCCCGCTGACCGTGATTACCGGGCAGCTCGCGCAGCTGGCGCAGCGCGATCCGGCGGCTGCCGACGCGCTGGTCGCTGCGGGGCAGCTGGAGCGGACCATGGCCGACCTGCTGGGTCTGGCGCGGATCGAGGATGGTTCACTCGTGGTCGCAAGTGAGAGCCTTGATGTGATCGACTCGGTCGGCGCGGCCTGCGATGCGGTGGCTCTCCCGGCCGGAATCACGCTGCAGCGCGCGGTTCCCACCGACTTGCCGTTCGTCCGCGGAGATCCCGTGATGCTGCACCACGCCCTGGCCAACCTGGTAGACAATGCCATGCGCCACGCCCACACCACGGTGCGTGTCAGCGCTGCAGGGACTGCCGAACGCGTGGAGATCGTGGTCGAGGATGATGGGTCCGGGATCCCGGCAGCGGATCGGGCCGAGGTGTTTGACCGCTTTCGCCGGCTGGCCGGGAGCGACCGCACCGCGGGTAGCGGGCTCGGACTGGCCATCGTGAAAGGCTTCACCGAGGCCATGGGCGGAGATGTCTCGATCGGCGAGAGTCCCCTTGGCGGGGCGCGCTTTGCCCTGGGCCTGCCCGGCGTGCCGGAGCCAGTGGGATGAGCCGGGTCCTTGCCGTCGATGACGAACCCGCCATCCTGCGGCTGCTGGGTGTGGTGCTGGCCCGCGACGGCCACCAGTTGGTCACCGCCGGGACGGCCCGCGACGCGCTCGCCGCGCTGGGCGCGGGTCCGGGCGCGATTGAGGCGGTGCTGCTCGATCTGGGCCTGCCCGACCGTGACGGGCTCGAACTGCTGACCATGATCCGCGCGCAGACCACCGTACCGGTAATCGTGCTGTCAGCCCGCAGTGAAGTGACCGAGAAGGTAGCCGCGCTCGATCTCGGCGCAGCCGACTATGTCACCAAGCCGTTCGACGGCGACGAGTTGCTGGCCCGTCTGCGCGTGGCCTTGCGCGGCAGCGGAACCACCGCCCCACGTGGCGGCGTGCTGGTCCATGGCCCGATCCGGCTTGATGCCGCCCGGCACGAAGTCTTCATCGCGGATCGTCCGGTTTCCCTCACCCCGCGCGAGTTCGCGGTGCTGGAGGTGCTGGTGGCGGCCGGCGGGCGCATCCTGACCCATGCGGCCTTGCTCGAGACAGTCTGGGGCAAGGCCCATCGCGACGACGTTGAGTACCTGCGCGTGGTGATCCGGGCGCTGCGGCTGAAGCTCGAGGACGACCCTGGCCAACCGCGACTGATCCGCAACGAGCCGGGGATCGGTTATCGGCTCTGCTGAACCGGTCCGCTTCGCTCCGGCTGTGGGGAGCGCGGGCAAACGGTAAGCAGGACGAGACCGAACCAGGGGGTTTTTGGCCGGATCTGCGCTTGCCAGCAGCCCCGTTTCGCGGCAACGGCTGGCCGACTCCGGGAAGACACGGCATAACCCGCCGTGCCCACCCGCAGACGAGCGAGAAGGACGGACGATGGCAAAGCTGACGGTGATCAATCGGGCGGGCGAGGAACAGTCGATCGAGGCTGGCGAGGGCCTGACCGTGATGGAAATCATTCGCGACAACGGCTTCGACGAATTGCTGGCGCTGTGCGGCGGCTGCTGCTCGTGTGCCACCTGTCATGTCTACGTCGATGACAGCTTCTCCGGAGAGCTGCCCGGGGTGTCCGCCGACGAGAACGACCTGCTCGACAGCTCGGACCACCGCACCGCCCAGTCGCGGCTGTCGTGCCAGATCACCTTCAACGCCGCGCTTGACGGCCTGCGGGTGACGATCGCTCCGGAAGACTGAAGGCCGCCCGCCCAGCGGACGCGCAACCCGCCCGGCCTCGCATCGGTCGGGCGGTTTCTGATGCAGCCCGCTTGCGCAGCCCAATGGCCTCGGCAATTAGGCTGGCAAAGCGGCTGCGGACGGACTGCACATGAGCGAACAGGCCTATTTCCGGCGGGTCGGTGACACCGTCCTGCCGCTTGCCACGACCGCGGGGTACTGGCGGGACGACACCATCCACGGCAGCGCGATCGTCGGATTGATGGGTCACGAGGTGTGGTCGCGCCATGGTGACGACGACTGGATCCCGGCGCGGTTCCATGTCGATATGCACCGGCTGGCTCCCGCCCGCCCGGTCGCGATCCGCACGGAGGTCATCCGCGAGGGTCGCCGGCTGCGGTTGATCGAGGCGCGGATGGTGATTGATGGCGATGAGTATGCCCGCGCCATCTGCCAGCTGCTGCGCGCGGGGACAAACCCTGACGGACGGGTCTGGCCGGGGCAGGCGCCATGGACCGTGCCGTCTCCAGACAGTCTTGCGGCCCTGCCCGGCGAAGCGCGGCGCGGCGCGGAATGGCGCCCGATCAAGGGCCACATCGGCGCACAGGGTCCGCGCCAGCTCTGGCTGCGGCAACAACTCGAGATCGTCGCCGGGGAGCCGCTGGTGCCCTTCACCCGGGTCGCCGCGATCGCCGACGTCGCGAGCCCCTGGCTCCACTCGGCGGACACCGGCATCAAGTTCATCAATGCCGACGTGGTGGTCAATCTTCATCGCCTGCCGGTCGGGCATTGGACTGGGCTCGAAGCCAGCGTCCACGATTCATCTCAGGGCATAGCCGTGGGTTACTGCCGGCTGTACGATGAGGTCGGGTCGCTTGGCTTCGCCAGCGCGACGGGTCTGGCCAGCCAGCGTTCCTGACGCGGCCCGGGTCGTTCCTCAGAACGAGATGGGCCCGTAGCTGTCGCCGCGATCCGGTGCATCGGCACTGCTGCGCACCGACCCATAGGGACGCTCCAGCCGCCGCCGCACACGGTCAGCCGGCTGATGATCGTAAAAGCTGTTTGCCTGGTGCTGCAACTCCTCGTCGGCCGCGCTCAGCCGGTTGCGCTGGCGCATGTAGTCGGCCCAGGTCGGACAGTGATAGCGTTCGGTCCATAGCCGGGGATCCTGCAGGTCCCGCGCCAGCGACCAGTCGAAGGCCCCGCTGCGGGTCCGCGCGCCGCGCAGCTCCTGCATCACCGCATAGAAGGCGCGGGCGTGCTCCTCGCGCACCAGATAGTCGATCTCGATCACGATCGGCCCGCTGCGCGGTGTGATCGCCAGGCTGGTCTCGGGGTCGGCCCGTTCCAGCTGCGATGGCAGGAGCGGTCCCGCCACGGTCGGGATCGGCATGATGCGCCCAAGCAGCACGGTCGCGGCCAGACAGGCGCCGGACACGACCAGGGCGGGACCCGTACCGAGGCCATGCGCGGCCACGCCCCACAGCCAGGCACCCACCGAAATGCCGGCCGTGGTCGCGGTATTGTAGAACGACAGGGCCCGTCCGGTCACCCAGCGCGGCGCCGATAGCTGGACGTTGACGTTGAACAGCGCCAGCATGATCATCGACGGACCACCCGCCAGGAGCAGGCCCAGTGCGGTGAGGGGCAGCGAGCGGCTCAGCCCGGCGATCGCGGTCCCGGTACCGGCAGCCAGCGCGCAGAACCGCACCGCGGTTTCCATGTCGAACCGGGCCCGGATCTGGCCAACGAAACTTGCCCCGATGACCGCCCCCACGCCGAAGATGCCGAGCAGCAAGCCATAGGTCGCGGCATTGCCGCCAAGCAGATCCTTGGCAATCAGCGGGGTCAGCGCCGTGACGGCCGAACTGCCGAGAACCGCGATGAAGGCTCGCACGATGACGATGCGGATCTGCGGCGAGTGGAGCGAATAGCGCACGCCGCCGATCACGGCGCGGTCGATCCGCTCAGGCTCGAAGCGCGAAGGCACCTGTGGCCGCTTCCACAGGTAGAAGGCCAGCATCGAGGGCAGATAGCACAAGGCATTGGCGACGAAGGCGGCCATGGCGCCAAAGGCGGCCACCACGGCGCCGCCCAGCGCGGGGCCGATCGAGCGTGCCGCGTTGTAGCTGATCGTCCCAAGCGCAATGGCCGAGGGCAGATGGCGCGGCTCGACCTGCTCGCTCACCGAGGCCTGCCACGAAGGCGCAAACAGCGCCGATCCGCAACCGATCGCGAAGCAGAAGCCCAGCAGCACCCAGGGGGTCAGCCACCCGGCATAGCTGATCGAGGCCATGGCCGCCGCGGCGGCCATGGCGATGGCATAGCCCAGTAGCGCCACCTTGCGCCGGTCAAACACGTCGGCGATCGCCCCCGAGACCAGCGAGAGCAGCATCGAGGGCAGGAACATCGCGGTCTGGACCAGCGCCACCATCTCGGGCGATCCGGTCAGCCGAGTCATCTCCCAGGCCGCGCCGACGCCCTGGATCAGCTGGCCAAAATTGGCGACGAAACTCGCCATCCAGATGTTGCGGTAGGTCGGGTTGGCCAGCGGGGCGAGCAGGCTGGTCGCGCGGTCGGCCGGAGGCGACGCGTCGGGCGGCTGGGTCACGTCCTCGGCTCTCCTCATCGCAACCTGCCCGGGTTGTCCGGGGCCCGCCGTGGCCAGCCCGCCGATCCGGCGCGGGCCTGTCGCAGCTTAATCCCGAATTGGTGAGCGAGCGCAAGCCTTCACGCGGCGGGCCACCGGTTTCAGCCCCCGTTGAACCGCGGCGGCCGCTTCTCGACAAAGGCGGCAACCGCCTCCTGATGCTCGGGCGTATGATGCGCCAGCGCCTGATAGGCCGCCGAAAGCTCGAGCAACGGCGCTAGCTTCATGTCCTGCGCCTCGCGCAGCAGGCGCTTGGCCAACCGCGTCGCGTGGCCGGGGTTTGCCGCGATGCGCTGCGCCATCGCTCTGGCGGTTTCCAACAGGCGGTCGCCCGGCACCACCTCGTGCACCAGGCCATAGGCCAGCGCCGTGGCGGCATCGATCGGATCGCCGGTCAGCGACATCACCGTCGCCCGGGGCAGGCCGATCAACCGCGGCAGGAACCAGGCGCCGCCATCGCCCGGGATCAGGCCGAGCTTGACGAAGCTCTCGGCGAACAGCGCAGTCTCGGACGCGATGCGGATGTCGCACATGCAGGCAAGGTCGAGCCCGGCGCCGATGGCCGGACCGTTGACCGCAGCCACCACCGGAACCTCCAGTTCGTAGAGCGCCTGGGCCACCTTCTGGATGCCGCGGCGGTAGCCGTTACGCTGGTCATAGGGCTCGCCCGCGAACATGCCTTCGCGGTTGGCCATGTCCTTGACGTTGCCGCCCGCGCAGAACGCCGACCCAGCTCCCGTGAGGACCACGGCTCGGACCGTGTCGTCTGCCGTAACCGAATCGATGAAAGCCACAAAGGCCTCCATGTCCGGCTTGGCGGTGATCGCATTGCGCAGGGCGGGACGGTTGATCGTCGCGGTCAGGACCGCGCCTTCGCGCTCGACAAGAAGGAACGGCTCCACACTGGTCTCCGGAGTGGGTGACAATGCCCCAGCGCTAGGGCGGCAGCCGGGTCTTGCCAACCATGTTGTCGCCGCGATCGACGCCGATCCCGAGGTTGCGACGGAGCGTCAACGGGGCGCCCATCGCGGCGGCGATGGGCCAAGGCTGCGGTTGCACCGGCCAAGCGGGCGGATATGCCATCGGGGCCGCTCACGATGGGAACAGTGGCCCAGATCAAGCGAGGTCCACGCGATGAACAGCAGCCGCCAGCGCCCTGCCGTCCCGCCAATCCGGCCCGCAAGGCCGGTACCCTCTCAGGACGCCGCGAATGGCCTCGGCGGGGCAGGCTGAATGCCCCGCACCGCTGGACCCGCCGGTTCCGTCGTCCCGGCCGAGCAACTCGCCGCGGGCAAGGCCTTCTTCGCCGAGGCCGGGCTCGACGTCCGCCATTTCGGCGCGATCTGGCATCTCTACAAGATCGGTCAGCTGATGGCGACGGACCTCAATGCCGTGAGCGGGCGCCACGGTCTGAGCATCGCCGACTTCCACCTGCTGGGCGCACTCATGATGCGGGCGCCCGAACCCTTGCGAGCGACCGATCTGGCCCAGGCTCTGAACGTCACCAACGCCGCGCTAAGCGGCCGCGTGCGTCGGCTCGCCTCCGCCGGGCTGCTGATCTGCACCCCAGACCCGCTGGATCAGCGCAGCCGCCCGATCACGCTGACCGCAGAGGGCGCCGACCGGGTTGCGGCCATCGCCCGCGATCTTGAGACACAGGGCCGGTTCGTCCGGCGCTTCCATGCGCTTGAAACCGCCGACCAGATGGCGCTCGAGCGGATCGCGGCGGCACTGCACACGGCGCTCGCCCGGGATTTCGTGGCTACCCGGCGCGGAGATGCTTAAGGGGTTGAACAAGTTTGGCTTGGCCGGCACCACGATCCCGCCCAGGACGACGCCAGCGCAGACAGGATGATGCCCCAGATGACCAGTTCAGCTGACGTTCTTTTCCAGCCAATCACGATCGGCACACTCACCCTGCCCAACCGCATTGTCATGGCTCCCATGACCCGGAGTTTCGCGATCGATGGCCGGGTCGGGTCTGCTCAGGCAGAGTACTACCGTCGCCGCGCTGAGGGCGGAGTGGGCCTGATCGTCACCGAGGGGGTCGTGGTCGACCGGCCGGCCTCGCGCAACGAACCCAACGTGCCGCAGTTCTTCGGGGACGCTTTGGAGGGATGGCGCGAGGTCGTTGGCGCGGTGCATGGCGTGGGCGGCCGGATCGCCCCGCAGATCTGGCACACTGGCGCGGTGCGCAGCGCGACGACCGACTGGGAGCCGGAGGTTCCGGTTGAGAGCCCGTCAGGCCTGCTCGGCCCGGATCAGCCGCGCGGCATGGCCATGACCGAGGAAGCCGTGGCCGACACCGTGGCAGCCTTTGCCAAGGCCGCCGGCGACGCCCGCCGACTCGGCTTCGACTGCGTCGAGGTGCATGGGGCGCACGGCTATCTGATCGATCAGTTCTTCTGGGCGGCAACCAACCTGCGTAGCGATCGCTACGGCGGTCCGACGCTGCGCGAACGGTCGCGCTTCGCGGCCGAGATCGTCGGCCAGATCAGGGCGGCGGTAGGCCCCGGTTTTCCCTTGATCCTGCGGGTCAGCCAGTGGAAGCAGCAGGCACTTGGCGCCAAGCTCGCGCCGACCCCCGCCGAGATGACCGACTGGCTCCTGCCACTGGTCGAAGCCGGGGTGGACGTGCTGCACTGCTCGCAGCGCCGCTTCTGGGAGCCCGAGTTCCCCGAGCTGGATGGCGAGCACGGCCTGAACTTTGCGGGCTGGGCCCGCAAGCTGACCGGCGCGCGGACGATCAGCGTCGGCTCGGTCGGTTTGAACGGCGATTTCCTGCGCACCTTCAGCGACCAGCACGCCAGCACGGCCGGGATCGGGGATCTGATCCAGCGGATGGAGCGCGACGAGTTCGACATGATCGCGGTCGGACGCGCCCTGATCACCAACCCGCACTGGGTGCGCCAGGTGCGCGAAGGCCGGGTCGACGAGTTGCTGCCGTTCACCTCCCAGGCGCTGGCCGAGCTGTCGTGACCTGCCCGCTATGACCGCCTACATCCTGGTCTATCGGGAAACCCCGGTCCGTGACGCGGCGGGCATGGCGGAGTACTCGCGGCTCAATCGCGCCAATGCGGTTGACTGGCAGGAGCGCTACGGCATCGCCCCGCTGGCGGTCTATGGCCAGGTCGAGGCGCTTGAGGGGACAGCGCCCGACGGGGTCGTCATTTTGCGTTTCCCTTCGCTTGAGCAGGCGCGCGCCTGGTACGACAGCCCCGCCTACCGCGAGGCGCTGGCGCTCCGGGTCGGCGCGGCGGACTGGCGGGTTGTGCTGGTTGAGGGCCTCGGCTGACTCGGCGGGCAGCCTGACCAGCGCGCGTCAGTAGGCCGCCGTGAGTTCTGCGCTGACCTGCCACAGCCGCGCCGCCGCGGCATCGTCCTGCGCCTCTACGCTGCATGCGGCTTCGGCCATGGCGTGAAAGTACCGTCCGTTCACCAGGGCCGGGGCCGGATCGCCTGCCAGCCAGCACAGCGTGCGGGCCGGGACCTCGGGCGCAACCGCCTCGGGCCGGATCGCCTCCATATGCGCCTTCATCGGGGCGTCACAATGGCTGGCGAAATTGCTGTCGACCACGCCGGGGTGCATGGCGTGGGCCACCAGTCCTTCCGGGCCATAGCGGCGCGCCAGTTCGCGGGTGAACAGGATGTTGGCCAGCTTGGCCTGGCAATAGGCCGCGCCGCTGAGCCAGCCGGTGGTGAAATCAAGGTCGTCCCAGTTGAGACCCCGGCAGTACTCGTGCCCGCTCGAGGAGACGGCGATCACCCGCCCGCCCGGCAGCAGCGCCGGCAGCAGCCGGGTGGTGAGCATGAAGGGGGCCAGATGATTGGCGGCGAAGGTGACCTCGAACCCTTCAGCCGTGGTGCGGCGTTCGGCCTGAACCCCGCCCGCCACGTTGAGCAGGGCATCGATCCGGGGGGCGAGGCGCAGCAGCTCGGCCGCCAGACCGGCGATAGCAACCAGCGAGGACAGGTCGGCGCGGAGCATCGTGAACCGTGGCGAAGCGAGCGCGGCGGCTGTGTCGGCGGTGCGCAGCGGATCGCGGCCGATGCCGATGACGCGCCAGCCGGCGTCGAGCAACTGGGCGGCTGCGGCCCGGCCGATCCCGGCGCTGGCCCCCGTGACGATCGCGGTCCTGTGTTCCATCCCCGTCAGAGTTGCATGACCGGATGCAGTGGACAATGCGCGGGGACCGCCTATCCCTCCGGCGATGGAGCGCTCGGCTCGGGCCCTTAAGGCAATCGGCCCGGGAGCCAAGCTCCCGGGCCGATCCCCCCCCCGCAAGGACTGCGGCCTGAGCCGTGCGGCCTACATCTGGAAGGTAGCGCCCAGCTTGATCACCCGGCCCAGCGTCCAGCGGAAGTAGGGCGGATTGTTGGTGTTGAGGCGCCGCACCCGCTCGGGCTCAACGTCGAACACGTTGTCGACGATCAGCCGCAGCGACAGTCCGCTCAGCGGGCTGGTCTTGCTGAAGTCATAGCCGAAGTTGACGTTGGTCAGGGTGAAAGGCTTGCGATCGACGTTGCCGAGATTGTCGCCGGCTTCGTCCCGCGCCTTGCCCGAGTAGTTGACGGTGATGCGGCTCGACAGCGGCCCCTTGCTCCAGGCGAGGTAAGTGGTCGCGGTAAAGCGCGATTGCCCGACGTTCAGCTGGTTCACCGCCACGCCATTGGCGAGCACCCGGGCCCGGGTGGCCAGGGTCCCGTTGAGGCCCAGACCGAACCGGCCGAGCCGGGTATCCTGGTCGATCGCGGCGGTGAAATCGACGCCTTCGAGCTTGGCGGCATTGAGGTTGCCAGTGCGGGTATCGACCACGATGGCAATGTTCGAGGCGACCTGCTGCGCGCCCAGCTGCCCGCCGTTGGTCAGGCCGGCGAGGATCGCCGAGTACTGCGCCGCCGTGAGGTTGTAGGTGTAGAGATCGGGGTTGGTGGTGTAGGTCGCCTGGTTGGCCGGGTTCAGGTTGCCCAGCGCGTTCTTGAGGTCGATCGAGTAGAAGTTCGCCCCGAACCGCAGCCCGTCGAGCGGGGTGGCCTCGAAGCCCACGGCCCAGCTGTTGGCGGTCTGCGGCTTCAGGCCGGGAGCCGAACCCTGCAGCACGAGGGCGCAGGAGCCCTGCCTGCTGGTATCGCGGCCGAGCGGATCGTTCGGCCGCTGGGCGGCGGTGCCGCCCGGCACATAGATGCCGCAGGCGAACCGGCCGGTGGCGATCGCCAGGTTGTCGATCGCGGTCGGCGCGTTGAACGACTTGTTCCAGTGCGCGAAGATCTTCAGCCCTTCGACCGGCGTGAGCGTCAGGCCGATGTTCGGATTGGTCGTCCCCCCGAAATCGCTGTAGTCATCATGGCGGATCGAGCCGTTGACCGTGGCGAAGCTGGTCACTGGCAGCGAGAGTTCGCCGTAGAACGACTTGGCGTTCCGGTTGGTCTCACGGAAGGGCAGGGCGTCGATCGAGCCGACCGGACCGGCCGTGAGGCGCGTGGCGGCCCAGTTCTTCTGGTATTCGAGGCCGACCGCGAGCTTGGCATCGCCGCCCGGCAGCGGGAACAGCGGACCATCCGCCACGGCGCGCATGAGCAGCATCTTCTGCGTCATGTCCTGCGCGTTCTCGTAGTTCAGGATGTCGGTGATCACCGCCGCGCTGGCCGCGCCGACGTTGAACGGGTTGAGCTGGCCCGCGGCAACGCCGGTGCAGCCGGTAATGTAGCACTGGGCCTTGACCGTATCGACGTTCGGGAAGGCCTGGTAGTTGACCGACTTGCCGAAGTGGGCATTGGCGCGCACCTGCCAGTCGCTGGTCACTGCCCAGGTCAGCTCGGGCGAGACGCCCCAGGTCTCGAAGCCGACGCGGTTCGGCGCGTTGACGTAGGCCGCGTTGGGCGCGAACGAGAAGCTGGTGCCGCCAGGGACCGCAGTAATGCTGCCGACCGCCGCATTCGGGAAGGCCGCGCCGACCAGCGCGCCGGTGGTCAGCGGGCTGCCTGCGGCGGTGAAACCGCGCGGCAGGATGCTGAACTCGGTATCGCGCTTGCTCCAGTAGGCAGTCACGCGCAGCTCGAGGCTGTCGGACAGCGTCTGGGTGAGCTTGCCGTAGACGTTGGTGCGGGTCTGCTTGGGCAGGTAGGTCGAGGCCGAGACGCCGTCGCAGGGCGAACCCACCGGGAACGAGGGTCCGGCGCCGGGGGCAGCGGGGTTGTTGGTGAACTGGGCAGCGCCCGGACCGAAGCGGAACCAGCGGGCCTCGGTGCCGACCGGAGTGGCGCACTGGGTGAAGGTGAAGCTGCCCACGCCCGCGGCGTTGTAAACCCGCGGGTCATTCCAGGGCACGTCGCGGTTGACCACCTCGGTGCGCTCGTCGCGGTTGAAAGCGATGTAGGCGTTGCCGCTGTTCCAGCTCTTGCCGGCCAGGATCGAGCCGTTCCAGGTCTGGTAGCGCTTGATCGTGGTGCCGAACGACGCATTGGCGTCGACCTTGATCCCGTCGAACTTCGGCAGGGTGCGGAAGTTGAGCACGCCCGCCACGGCGTCGGCGCCGTAGAGCGACGAACCGCCATCGGTGACCACGTCGATCCCGGCCATGATCACGGCGGGAATGAGATCGACGTCGATCGCGGCCTGGCCCACACCGACCGGGGTCGCGCGCATGCCGTCGATCAGCACGAGGGTCAGGGCGCCAGAGGTCTGGTTGGACGAGGGGACGTTGCGCAGGTTCGGCTTGGTGATCGAGATGCCCGACGAAAAGCCGCGCGGATCGCCTTCGAACCGGCCGTTGAAGGTGTTGGCGATCTGCGGGATCACGCCCAGCAGTTCGTTGGTGGTGGTGGCACCCTTGACCTGGATGTCCTCGCGACCGACGCTGATGGTTTGCGAACCGGTCACCTGGGTGCCGCGGATCAGCGTGCCGGTGACCACGATCTCCTCGGTCGGGGTCTCCGCCGCGTCGGCAGGGGTGGGGACGGTCTGCGCCGAGGCGGCACTCGCAGCCATGATCGGCATGATGCAGCTGGTGGCAAGTAGCAGGCTTTGGAACGACTTCATTGTTATCCTCCCCAGGTGCAACATCGGCTGACGCGGCTGCTCGGCCGGGCGCTTCAAACGTGCTGTCGCAATACCTATCCGCTTCCGGAACTGCGGCAATCGTGAAGGAGGAGCGCAACGGGATAATCGCTGGCGCGATAGAGCGCATTTATTCGCACATGCACAATAAATAGAGAAAGCGCCCGGATTCTTGGGGAATCGGCGGATACTAAAGTAGTATACTTTATCCGCTGTTGAATAATCTCGTCGGCTCGAGCGGCATGCGAAGTTCGACTTGCTGCGTCCGCTGGCTGTCCTGACCGGTGCGCCCCGATGGCCCGCGGCGGACCCATTTCCTGTCGGCCTAGGCGCCCGAAAGCCGTTCGCTAAGGGAACGTGCGGCGCCTGCGACGGCGCCGGCCAGTTGCTCGAGCCCGCCGCGGCGCACCGCGCTGCCGAGGCCCACCGCCGCCAGCGCATGACTGAGCTGTCCCGGGCTGCGGAACACCGGGGCGGCCACGACGGTGACCCCGGCGATGTAGTTTCCTTCATCGACCGCATATCCGGTCTGGCGCGTCCGGGCGACTTCGTCGCGCCAGTGGTCGAAGGTCGGCGGGGCCTCCCAGCGCAGGCCGGAGAAGCGGCGGCGCAGCACCTCGGGGTCATGCCCGCCGAAGGCCGCCACGCAGCGGCCCGTGGCGCTGATCAGCGCGGGAAAGCGGCTGCCGACCTCGGCATTGAGCTGGAAGTTGCCGGTGCCCAGCGCCTTGGCGACCACGATCATGTGCTGGAGTCCGACCACCTGCACCCCCAGCATGGTAAGGCCGTGCTCGGTCGCGACGCGATCGAGCAGCGGCTGGGCGAGGTCGGCGAACCGATCGCGCTTGAGCCATCCACGCGCGAGCGTGAGCACCCCGGCCGCAAGCGTGTAGCGCTTGGTCGCCGGATCAAAGCCGACCAGTTCTTCCTCGGCCAGCGCGCGCAGCAGGTAGAGGCAGGTCGAGGGGACCAGATCCAGCTCACGGGCGATGGCATTGACCCCGAGCGGCGCCTCGCTCCGCCCGAGCAGGCGGAGGATCGCCGCGGCACGGGCGATGGCCGGGGCCTTCGACGGTGCGGCACTGTCGCTGGTCATAATTCGCCCCGGTGATGCCTTTTCATTCAATATACAGAATAATATTCTATATGTACAACGTCAAGGCGCCTGTGGCATGTGCCGGACATGCCCAGACTCACCCAGTTCACCCGCTATGCCGATGCCCAGGCCCATGCTTCGGGGGCGGCGCTGTGGGATCTCTTCGACGGCGATCGTGAGCATCTCAACATCGCCCACGAATGCATCAACCGGCATGCCGATGGCTCCGGCCGCCCGGCCGTGCGCATCGCCCATGCCGATGGGCGTGACGAGATCCTGAGCTTCGACGAGATCGCCGCGGGGGCCGCCCGGTTCGCCCACTGGCTGATCGCCGAGGGCATCCAGCCGGGCGAACGCATTGCCTTCATGCTTGAGCCGTCGCTGCCCTTCTACGTCTGCCTGTTCGGCGCCATGCAGACCGGTGCGATCTCGGTGCCGCTGTTCACTCTGTTCGGGCCCGACGCACTGCGCCTCCGGGTGGACGATTGCCGGCCGTCGATCCTGGTAACCAACGCCGACAAGGCCGAACTGGCCCGTTCGCTCGACGGGCCGCGCGTGGTCGTCGCCGACGATGCGTTCCTCGCTTCGCTGGCAGGCTTCCCCGACCGCATCACCGCACGCTCACGGGCCAACGACATCGCGGTGTTCCAGTATACCAGCGGCACGACCCGCGAGCTGCCGGAGGCGGTGCGCCACACCCACCGCGCGATCGTCACGCTGATGTTCGCCGCGCTCTACGGCACCGGGATCCGTCCCGGAGACGAGTTCTTCTGCCCATCATCCCCGGCCTGGGGCCACGGGCTGTGGCACGGCACGCTCGCCCCCCTGGCGCTGGGGGTGACCACGGGCACCTTTGCCGGCCGCTTCGATCCGGTGCGGCTGCTGCAGGCGCTCGACAGTTTCGGCATCACCAACATGTCGGCCGCCGCCACGCACTACCGGATGATGAAGAACTCGGGACGCGGGGGTGATTTCACTTTCCGGTTTGACAAGCTGTCCTACACCGGCGAGCCGATCGACCCTTCCACGCTCGAATGGATCGACGCCCATTTCAAGGTGCCGGCCTGCTCGATGTACGGCACCACCGAGATCGGCGTGGTGCTGGTGAACTATCCCGGCGCGGACGATTTCACGGTCAAGCCGGGGTCGCTCGGCAAGGCGATTCCGGGCCAGCGGCTTCAGGTCCAGCGCCCTGACGGCACGGCCTGCGCGCCGGGCGAGGTGGGTGAGCTGATGCTGTGGCGCGGCGGCGCGTGGATGACCACCAAGGACCGCGCCCGGATCGACGAGGACGGCTATTTCTATCACTGCGGCCGGGCCGACGACGTGATCATCTCGGCCGGCTGGACCCTGTCCGCGGTCGAGATCGAGAACACCATGCTCAAGCATCCCGCCGTGCTTGAATGCGCGGTTATCGGGGTCCCCGACGAGCAGCGCGGCCAGGTGGTCAAGGCCTTCGTCATCGCGCGTGAACCGGGCAGCGATGCGCTGGTCCGCGCGCTGCAGGACTTCACCCGCGAAAAGCTCGCGCAGCACGAATTTCCGCGGATCGTCGAATTCGTCGACGAGCTGCCGAAGAACCCGGCCGGCAAGGTCAATCGCAAGATCTTGCGCGACCGCGAGGCCGCCGCAGCCGCTGCCGCCGCTTGAATTCAGGAGAGCATAAGACCATGAGCGCCAAATTCCCCAAGATCACCGAAGAGGGTCTCGCCGACCTGCGCAGCCGCATCGGCATCAAGATCGAGAACACGGTCGAACCGTGGAACTATGAGGCCACCCGTGACGCGATCCGTCACTACGCCCACGGCATCGGCGACGACAATCCGCTGTGGACCGACCCGGACTATGCCGCCAAGACCAAGTACGGCTCGATCGTCGCGCTGCCGAGCTTCCTCTTCACCACCAGCCGGATCATCTCGGGCTACTGCGGCGGCCTGTCCGGGGTACACGCGATGTGGGCCGGGGCCGACTGGACCTGGCACAAGCCGGTGCTGCGCAACGACACGATCCGCACCGAGGCTTACCTGAAGGACCTGGTCGAGCATCAGACCAAGTTCGCCGGGCGGTCGTTCCAGCAGATCTACCACGTCGACTTCTTCAACCAGCACGGCGATCTGGTCTGCGAGGCCGACAGCTGGGTGTTCCGCACCGACCGTGACGAGGCCCGCGAGCGCGGTACCAAGTACACCGAGGCGCGCGGTCGGGTCGAGCCGTTCACCGACGAGCAGCTCGCCGAATGGGGCAAGCTCTACGCCAACGAGGAAATCCGGGGCGCGACGCCGCGCTACTGGGAGGACGTGAATGTCGGCGACGAGCTGCCGCGCATGATGAAGGGTCCGATGACCGTGACCGGCTTCATCTGCTATGCGCAAGGCTGGGGCGGGCTCTACATCCGCGCCAACAAGCTGGCTTGGAAGATGCAGCAGGCCCATCCGGGTCTTGGCATCAAGAACCGCTTCAACGTCCCCGACTGCCCCGAGCGGGTGCACTGGGACGAAGCCTTCGCGCTCGAGGTCGGCGCCCCGGGAGCCTACGACTACGGTCCCGAGCGCAATTCGTGGCTGACCCATCACGTCACCAACTGGATCGGCGATGATGGCTTCCTGCACAAGTCGAAGTGCCAGATCCGCCGCCACAACCCGGACGGCGACGTGATCTTCATTGACGGCAGCGTCACCCGCAAGTTCGAGGAGAACGGCAAGAAGTATGTCGAGATCCAGCAGCTTGCCACGACCCACCGCGGCGAGACCTCGGCCTTCGGAACGGCGATCGCCGAACTGCCCAGCAAGGGTTGAACCAATCCTTCAGGGGCCCCTGCCGGAACCGGGGCCCTCAGGAGACCAGTTGCGATGAATCCGTGGGATCAGGTCCTGTTTCTGTTCAGCGCCGAGCAGTCGGTGCGCACGTGGTTCGCCCTGTTCCTCGGCGCCGGCCTGGTAGCCGGGCTGTGGACGGGCTTCTTCAAGGCGCGCAAGATCCAGCCACGGGGCTTCAAGTGGAAGACCTTCCGCAACGAGGGCATCTTCGCGGTCATCAACCTCGTCGCTTCGGGCTTCCTGATCGGGGCCCCGATGAGCTGGCTGCTCGCCCATGGCTGGATCACGGTCGACAAGGGTCCGGTCAGTCCGTGGCGGATCGCGATAGAGTACGCGCTGTATTTCTTTCTGTTCGACACCTGGTTCTACTGGCTGCATCGCTGGATGCACAAAGAGCCGGTCTACACCTACGTCCACAAGCTGCACCACTTCTCGACCTCGCCCAACCTGCTGACCACGCTGTCGGTCAATCCGATCGAATCGTTGATCAATGGCGGCTTCGTCCCGCTGTTTCTCACCGGCATGGCGCTGGTTTCGCCCGTGCACGAGCATGCGATGGCGCTGATCACCCCCACCAACATCATCATGGGGCTCTACGTCCACTCGGGCTACGAATTCATGCCGCGCTGGTGGAACAAGAGCTGGGCCACCAAGTGGTTCATCACCGCCACCTTCCACGACCAGCACCACAAGTACTTCCGGGTGAACTACGGCGGCTACACCACGATCTGGGACCGGCTGTGCGGGACGATGCGCCCGAAGTACGAAGAGGAGCTGGTGGCGATCAAGGACCGCGCTGCCGCCCCGCGCAGCGAGCCGGTGGTCGCCACACCCTGAGCGACGCCTCGGTTACCGCCCCGGCGATGGGCCAACCACTTGTCTCCGTGCCTCCCGCGGCTAGCCTCGCGGGCAAACAGGCCGGGAGACGGGGACATGGATGCAGGTGACGCGGCGCGCGCCCGGTGCGCGGAACTGATCGCGGCGATACTCGCCGCTGCCGCGCCTGCAGCTCTGGCTCAGGCGCAAACCCAGGTTCAGGCCCCGGCCGGGACGCCATCTGCCGATACCTCTACGGTTACGGCGCCACGGGGTCCGAGCTTCGCCCCCGACGGCACCGTGCGCGTCCCCGCCTTCGCTCTGCCGCCGTCCGAGCTGTCGAGCCGCGAGGCCCGGGCCCAGCAGGCCCAGCGGGCGCGCATGCCGGTCGCGCTGGCCACTCCGGTCGAACCCGACATCGCGGTGCGCCGGGCCCAGCTCAATGCGGCGATGGCCCCGCGCATCGCGCGCATGCAGGCGCTCTATCCGGTAGAGATCGCGGATAGCGTGCTGGGCGGAGTGCGCGCCAAGGTGATCACCCCCAAGGGCCGCCCGCACGATCCGAAACGGGTGCTGATCAACCTCCACGGCAGCGCCTTCAGCCTGTGCTGGGACGCCTGCGCACTGGTGGAATCGATCCCGATCGCCGCGCTGGGCGGTTACAAGGTGATTGCGGTCGATTACCGCATGGCTCCCGAGCACCGCCACCCGGCCGGGATCGAGGATGTTGCCGCGGTCTACCGCGCGCTGCTGGGGCAGTACCGGGCGCGCAACATAGGATTCTTCGGCTGTTCGGCGGGTGGCAACCTGGCCGCCCAGGCGGCGGCCTATCTGCCAGCCAAGGGGCTGCCGCAGGCAGGGGCGATCGGGATCTTCGGGGCCGGCGCGATCCGCTTCCAGACCGGGGATTCAGCCTATATCGCTGGCTATGCCGACGGCACCTTCCCGCCCCCGCCGGCCCATGGCGGGCCGGCCGCCGATCTCACCCGCGGCTACTTCGACGGCGCCGACTATGCCGATCCCCTGATCTCGCCGGCGCTCGATCCGCAGACCATCGGCCGGTTCCCGCCAACCTTGGTGATCACCGGTACGCGGGCGATGGACCTGAGCCCGGCGATCGTGACCAATTCGGCCCTGCTCCGCGCCGGGGTGGCATCAACCCTGATCGTCGGGGAGGCGATGGGGCACTGCTACATGTACCAGCCCGACCTGCCGGAATCGCGTGATGCCTATGCGGCGATCGTCGCCCACTTCAAGCGCAACCTCGGCGCCCCGGCGCGGCGCTGATCGTGCCCGCTCAAGTCCGGGGCCCGTTCAGGCCCGGGTCGGAATCGCGTAGCGGGCGATGTAGTCGGCGAAGTGGTCGTAGACCTCGGCGCGCGACAGGCCGTAGTCCTCGAGCCGGTACTCGTGCTTGCCGTGCTTGCCCTGCGGGTTCTCGTCCAGCACGGCCTGCATCACCGCCCGGGTCTCCTCGGTGAAGGGCTTGTCGAAGCGGGCATAGGCCTTGCGCATCTCGCCGATCGGGTCGGACACCAGCCCCTGGTAGGCGATGTGGTGGATCGCGTCGCGCCCGTGCTTGTCCTCGAACGCGCGCACCCGCGCGATCATCAGATCGAAGGTGCGCAGCTGGGCCCGCCCGCAGGCCACCGGATCGACACTATCACTGAACATCTTGCGGACCGCAAAGATCAGGCTGCAGGCCGAGGCGACCACATCAGCCGGGTCGCGGTGCGTCATGATCAACTGGGCATCGGGATAGACCGTGGTCAGCGCGTCGAGATAGAGCGGATGCCAAGGGTTCTTGAAGGTCCACTGCCCACCATTGGTGCCCTGCAGCAGTTGCATCAGCCGCTTGTGGTAACGGAACGCGGGGACATAGTCGGCCCGGTGGAACCAGTCGCTGTAGCTCGGCACGTGGTACTGCGATTCGTAGACCTGCGAGCAGAAGCTCGGGGTCATGGCGAACTGGCATTCGGTCGAGCTGTCGGCGTTTTCCCAGTGCATCGCGGCAATGTGCGGGAGGTATTGCTTGCTGCCATCGAGCCGCGCCTGTTCGGCCAGGCAGCGCGGATCGGTGCGCAGCTCGCCCGGCGCCGCGGGCGGCACGGTGTTGAAGGCCTCCCAGCGCATGAACACGCGCCGGGTCGGGTCGGCCGCAAGCAGGTTGATCGCCAGGGTCGTGCCCGTGCGGGGCAGGCCGAACACGAAGGTCGGCTGCTCGATCGGCGCTTCGAGCAGCTCCGGATGGGTCTTGAGATAGTCCTCGACCCGCAGTCGCTGCGCCAGCGTAGCGGTGATCGAGCCGGCCACGCGGCCGGCACCTGCCTCGCTCAGGCCGGCCTCGGTATTGAGCGCGCGGACCAGGACATCGAGCCCCTCACGAAACGACGGATCGCCGAAATCGGACAATCCGGTCTGTTCACGGGCAGCGGCGAGCAGGGCTTCTGGGTCGATCATGACGTGGATGGCTATGGCATGGCCCGGCGCCGTGCAATCGGCGCCGGCCACTCATCGCCGTGGCGTCACCACACCAGCGGCAGGTGGTGCGGACCGACCACGCCGCCCGGGCGGTAGACGATCTGCGTCCCCGGCTTGACCGCGAAATCGGGAATGCGCTTGAGCCATTCCTGGATGGCCACCTTGGTCTCGAGCCGCGCCAGATGCGCGCCCATGCAGCTGTGCACGCCCACGGTGAAGGCCAGCACGATCTGCCGCGGGCGATGGAAATCCACCACGGTCGGGTTCGGGAACACCTCGGGATCGAAGTTGCAGGCCGGCAGGATGCAGGTGATCTTGTCGCCGGCCTTCAGCTGCACGCCGCGCATCTCGTGGTCCTTGACGATCGTCCGGCCCGAGAACGTGACCGAATGGACCCGCAGCAACTCCTCCACCTGGGCGTTGATGTTGCCCGGATCGGCAATCATCTCGCGGCGCCGGTCGGGGTTGTTGGCCAGCCACAGCCAGATGTTGTTGAGGGTGGCGAAGACCGTGTCGAGCCCGCCGATGAACAGGAAGATGACGAAGCCGAAGATCTCCTTGTCGTGCATCGGCCGGCCGTCGATCTGGGCATGGACGATCCGGCTGACCACGCCATCGTCGGGCTGGCGCTTCTTCTCCTCGATCGCCGCCTTAAGATAGGCCGAGATCTTGGTCATCGTCTCGGCCATGATCGCGCGGTCGTTGCTGTGCAACAGCGAGACCGCCCAATCGACGAAGGTGTCGGTCATCTCCACCGGCAGGCCCATCAGGCGCAGGAAGATGGTGACGGGGAAGGGGCGGCCAAAGGCCGTGGTGAACTCGCACTGGCCATTCGCGATGATCTCGTCGATCAACTCGTTGGCCAGCTCGCGCATGGTCGCCTCGAGCTTGAGCACGCCCTGCGGCGAGAACATCGGATCGACGATGTTGCGGTACTTGCGATGCTGTGGCGGGTCGATTTCCTGCGGGATGAAATAGAAGTAATCATCCGGGTCGCGCGGGAAGGGCGTCGCGCCTTCGTTTGAGAAGACCTCGGGATTGCGCAGGACCTTCAGCGCATCCTCGTGCTTGATCGCGAGCCAGGCGTTCCCGAAAGGGCTGACGTCGTAGTAGAGCGGCGGGAACTTCTGGTGCATCGCCGCCATATAGGCGTGGGGGGCGGCGAGAAACTCGGGCCCGAACGTGATCCCGGCCGAATGGATCAGCTCCTCCGGCACATGGGGCGGGACCTGGTCGCGTCCGGCAACGCGCTTGAAGTCGGGCGGAGTGGGGTTGAGGACGTCAATCGCCATGGTGCTGGGCTCCGCTCAGTACTGGGTTTCGGGGAGGTGGACGATCAGGCCGTCGATCGCGGGGTCCATCACGATCTGGCAGGACAGGCGGCTGGTCGCCCGGCGCGGGGCCGAGGCCGCCGCGAGCAGTTCGTCCTCCTCGCGGCTGGCAGGGGTGCCGACCCGGTCGGCCCAACTGTCGTCGACGTAGCAATGGCAGGTCGCACAGGCGAGCCCGCCGCCGCATTCGCCGATGATCCCGTCGATCGCGTTGTATAACGCGCCGCGCATGACGTTTTCACCTTCGGCCACCTCCACGGTGGTGCGGCTCCCGTCAACGCCAACATAGGTCACCTTGCCCATGGCATTCTCTCCGATCCGATGCTGCGAGAACAGTGTTCTCGACTTGACCGGTATAGCGCGTTATCGCCCTAAGGGAAGCGGAAAGAGGGGTAGGGACGGCGGCATGGCAGACACGGCAGCAGCGGCGGAAGGGCACGACGATCGCGGCGACGCGATCGTGGAGACGGCCGAGCAGCTGCTCGAGGAGGTTGGCCTCGAAGGACTGACGATCCGCGCCGTGCTCGCCCGCACCGGGCTGGCACGGCGGGCCTTCTATGACCGCTTCCATGGCAAGGACGATCTCGTGCTCGCCGTGTTCGAAAGGACGCTGCGCGAGGCCGCCGCCCAGTTCAAGGCCCAGGGCGCCGGCCTGGCCAGCCCGCTCGCACGGCTGCGGCTGATCGTGTGCGGGATCGTGATCGGTGATGCCGTGCGGGACCGGCCGCAGGTGGGAGAGGCCGGCCAGACAGGAACCGGGCGCCGGGCCGCCGCGCTCTCGCGCGAGCACCTGCGGCTGGCTGAGACCCGTCCGCAGGAACTGCAGCGCGCGATCGAACCGCTGGTCCGTCTGATCGAGTGCGAGCTGGCGAGCGGCATGGCCGCGGGCGAGGTGCGAGCGGGCGATGCCCGCCAGCTGGCCGTACTGGTCTACAACCTCGTTTCAACCACGGTGCATGCCGAACTGCTCGGCCGCGGCGATGCGCCGGCCAGCGGCGCGCACCGGGAACGGCTGGCCGCCGAAGTCTGGGAGTTCACCCGCCGCGCGATTGCCGGCTAAGCCGCGGGCGGCTCAGCCGAGCGCCTCGAGCCGGCGTTCGGCGTCGGCGATCTCGGAGCGCAGCCACATCGTCTCCGACAGGTTGCCGGCGGTGGCGGCTGCCAGCAGCGCCTGATGGGCATCGCGCTTCGCTTCGAGCGCACCGCGGTGCGCAGGCTCGACCCCCAGCACGATATCGCTGAGATGGATGCCCTCGAGCGGACGGCCCGCGGCGAGATGGTCGCGCGCGCGGGCGGCAAGGGCATCGGCCCCGGCCAGAGCGACCAGATCGCCATGCACCGCCGAGCGCGGCACGTGGTAAAGCGCGGTGGTGCCGTCCTCGTAATGGAACCAGCCGGCATACTCATCCCAGATCGTCTTGACCGCCCAGCTGACCTTGCCGTGGAACTCGCCGATGGTCAGGTGCGCGGGCAGGGCCACCTCGGCCATCAGCTGGTGCACGGTCTTGCCCGCGTTCATCCCGTCGAGCGTGAAGTCGCGCACCCATTCGATCGCCCCGATCATCCGGTCGATGTCGGCCGCGATCCGGTCCGCGCCGCGGATCGGCTCGCCGTGGCCGGTGATGACGATCTCGGGTGCAAGGTCGCGCAGCTTGCGCAGCGACTTGAGCGTATTCCACACCGCGCGCGGCTTGTCCCCGCGCAGGGTGCAAAAGAACGGCATCGATAGCCAGACCGGGCCGACCAGGTTGCCGGTGAAGGCAATGCGATCATGCGGCAGCCACACGATCAGGTTGTCGACTGTCTCGCCTTCCGGCGCGTGGATCAGCTCGAAGGCACGCCCGCCAATGGTGAAGGCGTGCACCCGGTCAACCAGCCGGTCGGGCTTGACCTCGGGCGGCGGCTTGGGGGTGCCGCCCCGCCGCAATGTGCTGGCCCACAGCTTGGCGCTGCGCGGGCCGAAAAAGGGCTGGAGCCGCTTCATGTCGGCCCAGGCCTCGTCAAATCCGGGACCGCCGATCACCTCGGTGCCGCTTTCGCGAAAGGCGTCGAGGCCCCCGAAATGGTCGGCATGGCTCTGGGTCAGCACGATCGTCCGCAGCGGCCCGGTGCGGTGCGGCGCCAGCAGCGCGACGTTGCGCTCGGCATTGTCCATGAAACCGGTGTTGACCAGCACGTCGCCGTCGTCGGTGGTAACCAGGTAAAGGTTCGAGATGTCGTTAACCTGGTACACGAAGTCGGTCACCGCGATCGCGGCCGCCTGGGCATCGCCGGAACGGACCAGACCGGCAAGAGCGGGGGCCGGCGCGGATCCTGCGGTGTCGGCTGGCATGGTCATTGCTCCTCGAAAGTGATCATGACCTTGGCCGATTCGGGCGTGGCCGCAATCGCCAGGCCCTCGAGCACGCGGTCGAACGGCAGGCGGTGGCTGATCAGCGTAGCGATCTTGTCCTGCAGTCGCGACATCGCGGCGACGACTGCGGGGAACTCATCGGGATAGCCGACCGCGGTGGTTATGGTCATTTCGGTGGTCAGCATCGGGCCCGCAGGTAACTCGATCGGCTTCAAATAGGCCGCAGTGATGACGTGGCGGGCGTGGCGCTTGGCCAACCCCACCACCTGAGCGAGGATCGGCGGGGCGCCGGCAGCATCGATGTAGGCGTCGGTCGCTGCCTTCTCGCGGCCGAAACACGTGGTGGTGCCGTGCAGGGCCTTGACCCGCTCAGCGACATCCTCGCGCCCAGGATTGATGGTGCGCGCGCCCAGTGCGCGGGCCCGATCGAGCCGGTCCTCGGCCAGGTCAAGCGCAAGGACATCACAGCCACGATCGATCGCCCACAGCACCATGCCCAGCCCGATCGGCCCACAACCGAACACGACCAGCTTGTCCCCGGCCTCGACGCCCGCGCGGTTGACCCCGTGCAGCGCCACGGCGAGCGGCTCGCACATGGCCGCGACATCATAGCTGACCCCCTCCGGAATCGGCAGGATCGAATCCCCGAGCCGGGCCTCGCGCACCAGCAGTTCCTCGGTGAAGGCTCCTTCCGGGCCACCGCTGCCGATGTAACTCGGGGTGTTCATCGGATTGACGATAACCGCCTGGCCCACCGCCAGCCCGCTGACCTGTTCGCCGACATGAAGGATCTCGCCGGCACCCTCATGACCCAATGCGGTCAGCGTGCCCGGTTGGGGAATGCCGCCATGCTTGATGTAGGACAGGTCGCTGCCGCAGATCCCGCAGGCCTTCATCTTCACCACCACATCCGCCGGACCCGCCGGGGGACGGGTATAGGGATCGAGCCGGACGTCGTTGACGTCGTGGATGGTCAGCAGGTGTCCCATGGTGGCCGGTCCTCAGTTGAACGCGTAGGGCGCGTGGATGTGGCTGGCCCCGTCGATGAAGATCGTGTCGCCCGAATGGAACGACGAGGCATCGGAGCAGAGGTAGGCGCCGATGCCCTCGAAATCCGCGATCGTGCCGGCGCGGTGAATCGGGGTCTTGGCCGAGAAATGCGCGTCGACTTGGGCCATTCGCGCCTTCATCTCCTCGCTCATGCCCTGGTCGGCACCGATCCCGGTCTTGATGTAGCCCGGCGCGATCGTGTTGGCGCGGATCTGGTACTTGCCGAGCTCGGCCGCCATACCGCGGATCACCGCGCCCATGCCGCCCTTGGAGGCGGCGTAGTTGTTGATCCCGGCGATCCCGTGGACCATCGAAAGGCTGCCGCAATAGACCAGGCTGCCGCCCGGCTCGCCCGCTTCGGCTCGGGCGACCATCGCCTTGGCCCCTTCGCGCAGGGTGAAGAAGGCGCCATGCAGGTTGACCGCCAGCAGGTCGTGCCACTCGGCAGCGTCAAGGGTCAGCACCGAGCGCGAGCGCGACGCGCGGCCCGAGTTGGCGAAGACGCAGTCAACCCGGCCGAAATCGGCGAGCAGCTGCTCGTAGCCGGCAACGATCGCCTCCTCGGAGGAGGCATCGACCTGGTAGGCGATCACCCGGCCTGCCCCGGCCGCCTTGAGCTCGGCCGCGGCTTCGGCGTTCTTTTCGGCGTTGCGCGCCCAGATCGCGATATCGCCGCCCATCTTGGCCACGCCGCGCGCGAAGCCCAGCCCGATGCCGCCGTTGCCGCCGGTCACCAGCGTCACCTTGCCCGAACAGTCGAACAGTCCCCGCGCCATTGTCATCCTCCTTCGTGATTGCCCCAATGGTGGCCCATCGGAGGGCGGGGGCGCCAGCCCGTTGTGGATCGTGTCGGCGATGATTGGCTGCGCCCGGGCAGACAGGGCCGCGCCAGGGCTGTTAGCCTCGGCCCCGGGAGAACGGACATGATTACCGGAACACTATTCCAGAACGGCTACATCTGCCGCGACGTCGATGCCGCGGTGGCCGAGTTCCGCAAGCGCGGCGATGTCCGCGTGGTCGGGCCGTTCGAAGCCGACCAGTCGCCCGACACGCCGACCGGGCCGAAACGCCAGGTCACGAAGCTCGCCTTCGTCTGGCAGGGCAACATGCAGTTCGAGTTGATCCAGCCGATCCTTGACGAGACCGGACTCTATGGCGCGGCCGGAGACGAACCGATGCGCCATCACCACGTCGCCATGCGGGTGGATGACTGGGACACGTTCCGCAGCGCGCTGGCGCGGCAGGATCTGCCGGTCGTGATCGAGCGGGCGATCGAGGGGGATGCGCTGAAATTCCTCTACATCGATGCCCGGCCTGCGTTCGGCCACTATCTCGAATATGTCTGGATGACCGACGAGCGCTGGCGCCAGATCGGGGGGCTGCCGGCATGACCCTGGCGGAACGTTGCGGCCCATGGGCGGTCATCGCGGGCGGGTCTGAAGGGGTCGGCGCGGTTTTCGCGGACCGGCTCGCGGGGGCCAGGGTCAACCTGGTTCTCGTCGCCCGCACCGCAGCGCGGCTCGAGACGGCGGCGGCTGCGCTGCGCGCCGCACACGGGGTCGAGGTGCGCACGCTCGCGCTTGACCTGTCCGCGGCGGAGGCATCGGACGCCGTCATCGCGGCCACCGCCGGCCTGGCGGTCGGCATGCTGGTCTGCAACGCCGGCTCGGCCGGCGGACCGGTGGCGCTGGTCGATCAGGACCCCGCCGCGGCACTGGCCAACATCCGCCTCAACGTTTTCGTCCAGACCCTGCTGGCGCAGCACTACGCCCGCGGCATGATCGCGCGCGGCCGCGGCGCGATCGTGCTGGTCGGCTCGCTCGGGGCGATCGCCGGCTGCAAGAACCTGACCGTTTATGGGGCAGCGAAAAGCTATACCCAGACCTTCGCCGAGGGGCTCTGGGCCGAACTGAGCCCGCACGGCATCGACGTGGCGGCGCTGATGATCGGCCGCACCCGCACACCGGCGCTGGAACGGACCGAACTGCATGAGAACACCGGAGTTCCCGCAGCCGAACCGGAGACGGTCGTGGACTTCGCGCTCGCCAATCTCGGTGAGGGGCCAGTGCTTGTCCCGCCCGAGCATCTGCCCAGCTTTCAGGCGATGCGCGCCATGCCGCGGCGCAAGGCGGTCGAGATCATGACCCGCTCGCTCGAACCGCAGACTCGCGATCTGCTGACGTAGGCCGGCGGCGCGGTGGCGGTCAGCTGTCGCGCCGGATCACCAGGTTGCGGATCTCGGTCATGTCCTCGATCGCGAAGCGCACGCCCTCGCGGCCGAGGCCAGAGTCCTTGACCCCGCCGTAGGGCATGTTGTCGACCCGGTAGGACGAGACGTCGTTGACCACGATCCCGCCCACCTCGAGCCGGTCCCAGGCGTCGAGCACCTTGTGAATGTCGCGCGTGAACAGGCCGGCCTGCAGCCCGAACTTGCTGTCGTTGACCTCGGCGATGGCCTGGTCCCAGGTGCTGAAGCGCGAGAGGATGACCGCCGGCCCGAACGCCTCCTCGCGGTAGAGGTCCGTGTCGCGGCCGCAGTTCTCGACCAGCGTCGCCTCGAGCATGGCCCCCTCACAGCCCCCGCCCGCCAGCAGGGTGGCGCCGCCGGCCACAGCCTGATCAATCCAGCCCTTCAGGCGCTGCGCCTCCTTGACCGAGATCATCGGGCCGATGAAGGTCTCGCGGCTCTTGGGATCGCCCGACTTCAGCGCCTTGACCTTGGCGACCAACCGGTCGCGGAAGGTCTCGTAGATGTCCTCGTGGACGATCACCCGCTGCACGTGGATGCACGACTGGCCCGACTGGTAATAACCCCCGAACACCACCCGCGCGAGCGCATGATCCAGATCGGCGTCGCGGTCGATCACCACCGCGGCATTGCCCCCCAGTTCGAGCACGACCTTCTTCTTCCCCGCCTTCGCCTTCAGCGCCCAGCCCACCTCGGGCGAGCCGGTGAAAGAGAGCAGCTTGAGCCGTTCGTCGGTGGTGAACAGGTCGGCGCCGTCGCGGCTGGCCGGGAGGATCGAGAAGGCGCCCTCGGGCAGGTTCGTCTCGGCCAGCACCTCGCCGATGATGATCGCACCCAGCGGGGTCAGGCTGGCCGGCTTCATCACGAACGGACAGCCCGCGGCGATGGCCGGGGCGATCTTGTGCGCGGCGAGGTTGAGCGGGAAGTTGAACGGCGAGATGAAGCTGCACGGCCCGATCGGCACCCGCTTCCACATCCCCATGTAACCCTTGGCGCGGGGCGAGATGTCAAGCGGCTGGACCTCGCCGTAGTTGCGGGTCGCCTCCTCGGCGGCGATGCGAAAGGTGTCGATCAGCCGGGTCACTTCGCCCTCGGCATCGGCCAGCGGCTTGCCCGCCTCGATGCACAGCGCCCAGGCCAGTTCGTCGAAGCGCTCGCGGAAGCGGCGGACGCAATGATCGAGCACCGCCTGCCGCTCGTAGCTGGCCATTGCCGCCATCGCCGGGGCCGCGCGCTCGGCCCCGGCGATGGCCGCGTCGATCACCTCGGGGGTCGCCAGAGCCACGCGGAACGCCACCTCGCCGGTGAACTTGTCGGTCACTGCCAGCTCGGCCCCCGAGACCATCGGCTTGCCGTTCAGGTAAAGCGGGTACTTGGCTTGCAGCTGGGGCATCGGTCGGGTCCTTCCTGGTTCCTGGCTGGCAGTGTCCGCTCGCTAGATCAACCGCGACGGCGGCGCACATGTTTATCGCCGGCCCTGTCCGAGGCGCGACCAGTCTTCGCTCCGACGATGGAGCCTCTGCGCAGCTCCCGGCGCCGTGCCATGATCGCGCCCGGCGCGGATGACGCGTGGGCGATGAAACCAACCTGCATCGGCCGCGACGTTGACAGCGGGGGGGCGGGGCCTCTTATCACCTTCATCGCAGGTGCAGTGCGCAGAACCGGGGGAGTGAGATGAAACAGGCCAGAGCCCGGCGCCCGCGCGATCCCGAGGCGACGCGCGTCGTCATCCTCGAGGCGGCCTGCAAGCTGCTCGCCAAGGACGGGCCCTACGGGATCAGCCTGTCAGAAGTGGCGCTGTTGGCCGGGGTCAATCGCGGCACCGCCTACCAGCACTTCGAGACCCGCGAGCGGCTGATCGATGAGACCGTGGCCTACGTCTCCGACAAGCTCTATCGCGCCGTGCTGGGCGATCCCGAGGCCGCCACCGACCGGGTGGTCGAGCAGGTCGACATGTTCGCGGTGACCCGCGACCTCGCGCTCTTCGCGATGCGCAACCCCGAGCTCTGCCGGGTCTGGCTGCTGCAGATCCTCGCCTCGAGCGATCCCTCGAGCGACATCTTCTGGCGCGAATATGCCGGCTCGATCGCCCGCTTCGCCGCCACCGAGCTGGCCGAGCCGGGAATCGACGTCGAGGTCTTCTCGATCATCACACTGGCGGCGCATTTCCTCTGGCCGGTCTGGGCCCACGCCCATTCCGACTGCGGCACCGAGCAGGAGGCCCAGGCCGAGCGCTTCGCCCGCGAGATGCTGCGGCTCTCGCTCCGCGGCACGATCCGCACCGACAAGGTATCCCCGGCGGTGCTGCGCGCCGCCGCACTCCCCGCCGACGGGGATTCCCGCCCTACTGCCTGAAAGGTTCGACCATGTTCAAAGCCATCCTGATCGACAAGACCGACGCCGGCCAGACCGTCGGCCTGACCGAGGTTGACGAGAACCAGCTGCCCGAGGGCGATGTCACGATCGACGTCGCCTTCTCGACCCTCAACTTCAAGGACGGCCTCGCCATCACCGGCAGCTCGCCGGTCGTGCGCAAGTTCCCGATGGTTCCCGGAAT
Source organism: Novosphingobium piscinae (assembly GCF_014230355.1). Lineage (GTDB taxonomy): Bacteria > Pseudomonadota > Alphaproteobacteria > Sphingomonadales > Sphingomonadaceae > Novosphingobium > Novosphingobium piscinae. The sequence continues at coordinate 248,004 of NZ_JACLAX010000001.1, read as the reverse complement.
CGACCTCGCCGGCACCGTGCGCAGCTCGGAGCATCCGGACTGGAAGGCCGGCGACCGCGTGGTGCTCAATGGCTGGGGTGTGGGCGAGGTCCACTGGGGCGGGCTGGCCCAGGTCGCGCGGCTCAAGGGCGACTGGCTGGTGCCGCTGCCTGCGGCCTTCACTGAGCGTCAGGCGATGGGCATCGGCACGGCGGGCTACACCGCCGCGCTCTGCGTCGATGCGCTGGTCAAGGCCGGTGTCACCCCCGACCAGGGCGAAGTGCTGGTAACCGGTGCGACCGGCGGGGTCGGCAGCGTCGCCGTGGCCCTGCTCAAGGCCGCCGGCTTCACCGTGGTCGGCTCGACCGGCAAGGCGGCCGAGGCCGACTATCTCACCCGGCTCGGCGCCGATGCGGTGCTCGACCGCGCCGAGCTGTCGGCACCGGGCCGGCCGCTCGCCAAGGAGCGCTGGGCCGGGGTGGTCGACGCGGTCGGCAGCCACACCCTCGCCAATGCCTGCGCCCAGACCCGCTACGGCGGCGCGGTCGCTGCCTGCGGGCTGGCCCAGGGCGCGGATTTCCCCGCCACGGTCATGCCGTTCATCCTGCGCGGGGTGCGCCTGCTCGGGGTCGACAGCGTGATGGCGCCCAAGCCGCTGCGCCTCGCCGCGTGGGAGCGCCTCGCCCGCGATCTCGACCCCGCGCTGATCGAGGTCATTACCGAGGAGATCGCGCTGGCCGAGGCTCCGGCAGTGGCGGCCGACCTGCTTGCGGGCAAGGTCCGCGGCCGGGTCATCGTCGACGTCAACCGCTGATCCTCCGGGGGCGGGCATTGCCATGGCGGACCAGGCGCTCTCGATCGTCTCCGGGCTCCCGCTCGACCAGGAGGAGGGGCTTGGCGAGCTGACCCTGACCGGCTGGTTCCGCTCCGTCTGCACGGCAGGAGGCGCGGCCGAGGCGCTCGTCTACCACGCGGGCGGACTAGGCACCGGCGCGCGCATCGCGTGGAGCTATGACCGGCTCTGGGCCGAGGCCAACGGGGTGGCCCGCGCGCTGCTCGCCTGCGGGGTGGGCAAGGGCACGCGGGTCGGCATCCTGATGACGAACCGCCCCGAATTCCTCGCCGCCGCCTTCGGCATCGCGCTGGCTGGCGGAGTGGTCACCACCTTCAGCACCTTCTCCACGCCGACCGAGCTGGATCACCTGATCGCGGCCTCGGCGGTCTCGGTGCTGCTGGTCGAGGCGCGGATCCTCAAGCGCGACTTCGCCGGGACCCTGCGCGAGCTGGACCCGGCCCTGGCCGACGGCACGCCGGGGGCAATCGCCTCCACCCGGTTTCCGTTCCTGACCCATGTCGCCGCGGTCGGCCCGACGGAAGCGGACGGTGCGATCGAAGGCTGGGAGCAGTTTCTCGCCCGCGGCGAGGGAATCGCGCCGGCCCGGGTCGAGGCCCGCGCCGCCGGGGTCCTGCCCGCCGATCCTGGCGTGCTGTTCTTCTCCTCGGGCACGACTGCTCGGCCCAAGGGCATCCTGTCGGCCCACCGCGGCGTGACGTTGCAGCTCTGGCGCTGGGCGCGCTGGTACCAGGCGGGGCCGGGCGACGTGCGGGTGTGGTCGGCCAACGGCTTCTTCTGGTCGGGCAATTTCGCCATGGCGCTGGGCGGGGGGCTGACCTCGGGCGGCTGCCTGGTGCTGCAGTCCACCTTCAACGCCGAGGAGGCGCTGGCCCTGGTCGAGCACGAACGGGCGACCATGATCCTGGCCTGGCCGCACCAATGGCAGCAGCTGGTCGCCGCCCCCAACTGGGCGTCGGCCGACCTGTCCTCGCTGACCTACATCGATTGCCGCTCGCCGATCGCGCAGCACCCGACGGTGCGGAGCACCTGGCGCGAGCCTTCAGCGGCCTTCGGCAACACCGAGACCTTCACACTGATGACCGCCTATCCGGCGAACACCCCTGACGAGGTCATCGCCGGCAGCCATGGCCTGCCCTGTCCCGGCAACACCCTCAAGATCGTCGACCCGCTGAGCGGGGTGGTGGTGCCACTGGGCGAACGCGGCGAAATCGCGGTCAAAGGCCCCACGCTGATGCTCGGCTATATCGGCGTGCCGCTGGCCGACACGCTCGATGCCGAGGGCTATTTCCGGACCGGCGATGCGGGGCATCTCGACGCCACCGGGCGGCTCTACTGGCACGGCCGGCTCAACGATATCATCAAGACCGGCGGCGCCAATGTTTCGCCGGTCGAGATCGACGCCGTGCTCAAGACCATCCCCGGGATCAAGGCCGTGCAGACCGTCGGCGTCCCGCATGACACGTTGGGCGAACTGGTCGTGGCCTGCGTGGTGCCCCATGCCGGCGCCACGCTCGACGAAGCCACCATCCAGCGCACGGCCCGCGAGACGCTGGCCAGCTTCAAGGTGCCGCGCCGCGTGCTGTTCTTCTCCGACGCCGACATCGCGCTGACCGGCAGCGCCAAGATCAAGACCGCCGACCTGCGCAAGCTGGCGACCGAGCGGCTCGAACAGGAACAACGGGAGAGCACGCCATGACCGACGCCGTCGAGATTGCCAACCTCAAGGCCCGCTACTGCGCGGCCAGCGACCGGTCGGCGCACGACCCTACGGGGGCCGTGGCCGAGCTGATCGGCTACTTCGTGCCCGAGGCGACGGCCGACTATGGCTTCGTCCAGTTCGACAGCCCGGACAAGCTGGCCGGCTTCATGGCCACGGCCATCGGCGGCGGCTCGGAATGGATGATCCATGCGCTGGGATCGCCGCGGATCGAGGTGGCCGGCGACACGGCGACCGGCGACTGGACGATCACGGTGCACTCGAAGCGCCGCGATGGCGAGCAGATGCAGGTTGTGGGGCGCTACAGCGACCGCTTCGTCCGGACCCCGGACGGCTGGCGCATCGCCCATGTCGGCTTCACCCGATACGAATAGGACCAGAGCCGATGACCGACACCTTCTGCGGCCGCACGGTCCTGGTAACCGGGGGCGCGGCCGGGCTGGGCCGGGCCCATGCCCTGGCCTTCGGCGCGCGCGGCGCCCACGTGATCCTGGCCGACATCGCCGAAGCGGGCATGGCTGAGACCAAGGCGCTGGTCGAAGCGGCCGGCGGCAGCGCCAGCGCCCATTGCTGCGACATGGCGAGCGAAGCGGAGATCGCGGCGCTCGCCGAAACGGTGCTTGCGGCGCACCCCCGGCTTGACGTGCTGATCAACAATGCCGGGCTGCACATGGGCGAGATCGCCCGCGGCTTCTTCGGGCTGGGCCAGGCCAAGTGGCAGCACTACCTGGCAGTCAACACGCTCGGGCCGGTGCTGCTGGCCGAGGCGCTGCGGCCCGCGCTGGCCGCAGCCAAGGGGCTGATCATCAACAAGAGCTCGATGGCGAGTTACCAGCCCGCCACCGCCTATGGCATCACCAAGGCCTGCCTGAACGTCTTCACCCACGCCATGGCCATGCAGTTCGCCGCCGACGAGATCCGCTGCGTCGGCATCGCCCCGGGGCTGATGGAAACGCCCGCGGCCAAGGACGGCGTGGCCGAGGACAACTGGCAGCGGCTGAAGGGCATGCAGCTGGTGCGGCGCCAGGGCACGGCCGAGGATATCGCCAACATGGCAGTGTTCCTCGCCTCGCCCGAGGGCAGCTTCGTGAACAACCAGATCCTGCTGTGCGACGGCGGCAACCAGATGCGCGGTTTCCGCATCTGACCCCGCGCGGCCCTGGCGGAGAGAGGACCCGAGCATGAGCCTTCACACCACCATCCACCTGCACAACGTGCCCACCGGGCGCGAGGCGGACTATGCCGCCTGGTTCGACGGCGCGCACCGCGACGATCTGGCCCGTCTGCGCGGCTTTCGCAGCGCCGACCGGTTCGAGGTGACGCCCGAGCAGGTGATGCCCGACATTCCCCAGCCCTGGCGCTATGTCAGCGTCTACGACTTCGACCTGCCCGACCCGGCGATCGACCTGCCCGCGCTCGGCCCGCTGCTGGCTGCCGCCCGCGATGCCGGCATGATCGACGATGCCACCGAGACCGAGCGGATCTACAGCTACCGGATGTATTCCGACTGGCGATCGGGCCCGAACCACCGGCCGGATCGACCCATCTCCAGCATTTTCCTGATCCTCGCCAATTTCGTGGCCGGGATGGAGGCCGAGTACCACCGCTGGTACGACGAGGTGCATATTCCCGAGGTGTGCCGGGTGCCGGGTTTCGTCGCGATGCGGCGCGGGCGGCTCAGCGAAGTCCAGATCGAGCCGCGCCGCTACTGCCCCGGCAGCGAGCTGGTGATGTGCGCCCACCAGACCGACGACCTGCTGTTCTCGGTCAAGGACTTCAGCGCCCGGGCGCGCGGGGTCAGCCCGAGCGGGGATGCGATGGAGCCGCGCTCGAAGGCCGGATCCTTCGCACGGACGGTCCATTTCTTCCGCAAGATCAGCGGGACCGAGGTCTGGAGCGACGGCATCGCCTATGCCGGCGACCTGTCGGTCTACCCGCCCGATTTCCGCATCACTGGAGCGTGACCGCGGCGGCGGCGCAAAGGCTCATCGCGCCCGCGATTTGCCGCCGGCCGCGCCTGTCCAGTGGCCCGGCGGCACGGTAAGGTAGCCCGGTCGCATCGCCAGGCGACCCATCAGGAGAGGACAGGCGAACCATGGGCAAGACCATCGTCATCACCGGTGCCGGAGACGGACTGGGGCGCGCGCTCGCCCGGCGTTTCGCCCGCGACGGGGACACGGTCGTGCTGCTCGGTCGCACCCTTGCCAAAGTCGAGGCCGTCGCCGCCGAACTGGGCGCGCCGGCCGTCGCGATCGCCTGCGACGTGGCCAACCCGGATTCGGTGCGGACCGCCTTTGCCGAGGTGGCGCGGCGGTATCCGCGGATCGACGTGCTGATCAACAACGCCGGCGTCTACTGGCCCTTCACCTTGCCCGAGGCGACCGACCAGCTGGTGCAGGACATCGTCGGCATCAACCTGTCGGGCCCGATCTTCTGTGCGCGCGAGGCGCTGCCGCTGCTGCGCGGCGGCGGCCTGGTGATCAACGTCACCAGCGAGAGCTCGGTGCTCAAGACCCCCATGCTGTGGCTCTATGCCGCGACCAAGCACGCGGTCGAGCTGATGTCAGACATGTGGGCGCGCGAGCTCGAGGCAGAAGGGGTGCGGGTGACCGTGGTGCGCGCCGGGCAGATGTTCGACGAGACCAAGACCGGTGCACCCTGGCCGATCGAGGTCTCGATGCGGTTTGGCGCGGCGGCGGCGCAGGTCGGCATCAACCTGCGCGAAAAGGGCACCTCGCACTACAATTCGGTGACCGACGCCTTCCGCGCGATCCTCGACATGCCCGCCGACATGCATCTCAACCTCGTGTCGATCAACGGCCGCAAGCCCTGACGGGCGGCGCGGGCGCCCGGCCCGGGCGCGCCGCCGCCCGACCCATAGACCTATCGCAAGGAATCGCCATGCCCGTGCTCCCCGACGCCAAGCTCTTCATCGACGGCCAGTGCCGCGACGCCGAGGGCGGCCGCACCTTCGACATCATCAGCCCGTGGACCGCGGCCCCGGTCGGCAAGGCCGCCGACGCTTCGGCCGCCGATGTGGATGCCGCAATCGCCGCGGCGCGGCGCGCCTTCGACCAGACCGACTGGTCGACCAACGTGGCGCTGCGGGTGGAGCTGGTCCGCAAGCTCTACGACCTGTTCGACGCCAACCGCGCCCGCCTGTCCGACCTCGCCCGCCACGAGGCCGGCGCGGCCTTGGGGGCGGTAGGGCGGGCCCATGTCGACATGGCGATGGACGGCTGGCTCGATTACCTGACCGTGTTCCCGCAGCTGAAGTGGGAAAAGGACTACGGCAGCCGCACCGGCTACGGCTTCGAGACGGTGCGCAAGGCGGTCTACGAGCCGGTCGGGGTGGTCGCAGCGATCACGCCGTGGAACGTGCCGCTTTATGTCAACGTTGGCAAGGTCGTGGCCGCGCTGCTGGCCGGCTGCACCGTGGTGCTCAAGCCCGCGCCGAACACCCCGGGAATGGGTGCGATCTTCGGCGAACTGGCCGCTGCGGCCGGGTTCCCGGCCGGGGTAATCAACGTGGTGTTCGGGTCGGACCCGGCGCTCGCGGGCGAGATGCTGGTGCAGGATCCGCGAGTCGATCTGGTCAGCTTCACCGGCTCGACCGGGGTGGGCAAGCGGATCATGGAGCAGGGTGCCGCCACGCTCAAGCGCGTGTTCCTCGAACTGGGCGGCAAGTCGGCCAAGATCGTGCTCGACGATGCGCCCAACTTCGCGATGGAGTGCGCCCAGTCGATCCTGGTGTTCCACGCCGGTCAGGGCTGCGCGGTGCATTCGCGCCTGCTGGTCCCGCGCAGCCGTTACGAAGAGGCCAAGGCCGTGCTGGCCAAGGCCTATGCCGGCTTCGGCGACAACTGGGGCGAGTTCGACAACCCCGCGCACATCATGGGGCCGGTGGTGTCGCAGCGCCAGATGGAGCGGGTCATGTCCTATGTCGAGCTGGGCCAGAAGGAGGGCGCCACGCTGCTTGCCGGCGGGCGGACCCGCCCGGACAAGGGCGCTGGCTACTTCATCGAGCCGACCTGCTTCGTTGACGTGACCAACGCCATGCGGATCGCCCAGGAGGAGATCTTCGGCCCGGTGCTGGTGGTGATCCCCTTCGAGGACGACGACGATGCCGTGCGCATCGCCAATGACAGCCAGTACGGCCTGTCGGGCGGGGTGGCCTCGGGCGATCTCGAGCGTGCGATGCGCGTAGCGCGGCGCATCCGCAGCGGTTCGATCAGCATCAACGGCGGGATGTGCATTGCCGGCGACTTGCCATTCGGGGGCTACAAGGCTAGCGGCATCGGCCGTGAATGGGGGCTTGAGGGAATCGAGGAGTTCCTCGAGACCAAGCTTCTCGCGTGGCGGCAGCAGTAGGGCCTTTGGTGGCAAGAGACGGCAAACTTGCTGATGTAATCCCGATCACGGCGGCCGCCGGGGCCAGCCGTCGCGCGCTCACGGCCTCGCCGCGGCACGCGCCGGTCGATCACAACCTCAACGGCCAGCGGCTCGGGCGCAAGGGCCGCGACACGCGCGACCGGATCATCGCCGCCGCGCAGGACATCATCGCCGAACTGCACAACGACGGCATGATCACCCTGTCCGAGGTGGCGCGGCGCGCCTCGATCCGCATCGGCACGCTCTATCTCTACTTCGCCGATCTCACCGAACTGGTCCTGGCCGTGCTCGAGCCAGTGATGGCCACGGTCGAGGATGAGTATGTCCATTTGGTGCGCGAGTACTGGCCCGACGAGGACCTGCACGACCGCGCGCGCGAGTTCGTCGGCGCCTATTTCGGGTTCTGGACCCGGCATTCGCCGCTGCTCCACCTGCGTAACAGCATGGCCGACCGGGGCGACGAGCGCATGCTGATGCACCGCGTCCGCTCGGCCATCCCGGTGATGCGCCTGATGCTGATGCAGATGGACAGCCGCCCGATGGAGCGTGGCACGGTCTCCTCGAGCATGGCCTCGGCGCTGATGACCGGGCTCGAGCGCGTCGCCACCGTGATGACCGACGACAAGATGACGCGTTTGCTCAACGAGCCGATGAACCAGGTGTCCGACCTCCTCCAGGTCGAGGCCCGCATCTTCGAATTGGCGATCCGCGACCAGCGTCAGGTCAACCGCTCGGCCTGAGCCGGGACGGCCGCGGGCAGGGGGCTACTTGCCCTTGCCGCCCAGCTTGGCGACATAGGCGCGCATGGTTTCCAGATAGGCCGGGTTGAGCATCAGCGCACTGTTGGCCATGCGCTCGACATGGCGGGCGCTGTCGCGGCCCAGTTCGGCGCAGAGTTCGATCGCCACCTTGGCGGCGGCCATCTGCTCGGTGTTCTGCTTTGCCAAGTGCCGGCAGAAGGCCAGGACCTCTTCGGCGAAGGTCTCGTCCGGATAGACCTGGTGGACCAGGCCCATGGTGAGGGCAAGGTCGGCATCGGCGGGCTTGTTGGCCATGATCAGCCAGCGCGCCCAGTGCGGTCCGCACAGCCGGGTCAGCCGCGACACCCCGCTCGACGCCGGGAGCACGCCGAACAGGCCTTCGGGAAAGGCATAACTGGCGCTTTTCGCGGCGAGCCGGAAGTCGCAAGACAGTGAAAGCTCGAGCCCGCCGCCGACGCACGGCGCGTGATGCGCCACCACGAAGGGCTTCTCGATGTGCTCCATCTCGTCCCACAGCTGCTGCATGCCGTTGAGGTTGAGGCGGTGGTTCTCACGGATGCCGCTGGCGGTCTGGCCGGTGGGCGAGACCTTGCGTTGCCCGCCCTTGAGATCGGCCCCGGCGCAAAAATAGCGGCCATTGGCGCGGATCAGCATGACCTTGAGCGCCGGCGTGTCGCGGAAATGCAGCACCGCCGCGGTCAGCAGGTCCATCGTCGCCATGTCGAGCGCGTTGAGCTGGTCCGGGCGGTTCAGCGTGGCGACGAGGATGCCCTCGGCGGTCTCCTCGGTGAGCAGGGCGAGCTGGTCGGTCATCGGCTCCGCCTTACCCGCGCGTGCGGGGCAGGCCAAGCACGCGCTCGGCGATCATCGAGCGGTGCACCTGGCTCGTGCCGCCGTAGATCCGCGTGCCATGGGCGTGGCGGTAGCACTGGTTGAGCATGGCCGCCGGCCCCTCGCGCTTGGTCAGCGAGAGCGGCGCGGTCATGTCGAGCAGGTCGCGCGCGTCCTCGAGGAACTTTTCGGACGAGTGCATCTTGGCCATCGGCCCGTAGCCGGGGTTGTGCTTCTTCTCGGTGGCGGCCCAGGCGGCGCGATTCTCGAACAGTTCGCCCACCCAGATGTTGGCGAGCGCCCGCGCGAGCCGGGCGCGGATGCGCGGGTCATCGATCAGCCTGCCCCGGCCGGCCGGGTCGGTCAGTTCGCGGCACAACGCCTCGGCGGCGTGCAGCGCATGCGACATCGGCTTGGAAAAGCTTCCTCCATGCTCGAGTTCGAGCGCGGCCGACATCGTGCGCACCCCGCCATCGACTTCGCCAAGCCGCCAGGAATCGGGCACATGGACATTGTCGTAGAAGGTGATGTTGGTGCGCTCGTCCTGGAAGGTATGGACCGGCTGCACCGTCACCCCCTCCGCCTTCAGCGGCACCAGGAACATGGTCAGTCCCTTGTGCTTGGGCACGTCGGGGTTGGTGCGGGTCAGCATCAGCACATAGTCTGCCAGGTTAGCGCCCGACGTAAACATCTTGGTCCCATCGATGCGCCAGCCGTTGCCCTCGGGCGTCGCCCGGGTCTGGGCGGCGAAGACGTCCGACCCGGCGCCCGGTTCCGAATAGCCCAGGCTGGCCAGGGCATCGCCCGAGATGATCCGGCTGAGCACGTCCCGCTTGAGCTCGTCCGAGCCGGTCCGCGCAATCATCAAGCCGACCATCTCGGCCACGCCCGCGGCGGGATTGCTGTAGCCGTGCCGTTCGAGCGCGCCGCGCGCCGCGCTGCGGGCATAGGGACCCACGCCGCGCCCGCCCAGCTCGGGGCTGGAGAGGAACAGCAGCCCGGCCTCGGCCATCTTCTTGTGCAACTCGGGCACGTGGCCTTCCCACGAATAGTGGAACTGCGCGCGCATTTCCGGGGTGACGTTGGCGGTCATGAAGGCATCGATCTCGGCAATCATCGCGCGGGCTTCCTCGCCGATGTCGAACTCGATCGGGCAATCGCCCACGTCCGGCAGGGCCACCACGCCTTCGCCGTAGCGACGCGCGCCGGCCTCCTCGAGCCAGCGCGCCGGCTCGCCCCAGACCAGCGGCCAGGACCTGGCGCGCAGGACGTAGAAGTAAATATCATATTCGGTAGTCAGGCCATAGCCGCCGAAGGTCTGCATGGCCTGGCTTGCCGCCTTCGCCGCGGCATCGGCCGCAGCCCAGATCGCGAGGCTGACGTTGACCGCTGCATCGGCGCTGCCATCGGCGATTTCGCGCACCGCCTTCCATGCCAGCAGCCGCGCGCCCTCGACGTCGCACAGGCAATCGGCCAGCGGGTGGCTGATCGCCTGGAACTGGCCGATCAACTGACCGAACTGCTTGCGCTCGCCGGCATAGGCCGCAGCCATCTTCAGCGCCTGCGCGCCGAGCCCCGCGAGTGCGGCGGCCTGCAGCAGCTTCCACTCCTCGAGCGCGGCGGCGAACTGCGCGGTCGCCGCCGGTCCGCTCGCCAGAACGGTCGCTGCGGCCGCGGCCAGATCGACCTCGGCCAGCCCATCGGAGGCGAGATTGGGCTCGGCCGGACGCGCGCTCGGCGGCACGGTGAGCAGCACCACGTCGGCGCCGCGCCGCGCGACCACCAGCTCGGCCACGCTCCCGCCCGCGACGAACTGGCGGGGCCGCAGGGCCATGTCGTGCAGCGCGAGGCTGGCGACCTTGGCGCCGCCGACGATCTCCGCGGGATCGCCGCCCAGCTGGCCGATCAGCCGCGCCGCCAGCATGGCCTCGGCGATCGGGCCGCCAGCGAGCCGGCGCCCGACCTCGTCCATCACCACCAGCGCGTCGAACGTACCCAGCCCGAGCCCGCCGGCCGCCTCCGGCACGCGCAGGCCGAAGGCGCCCAGGTCGGCCAGCCCCTGCCACAGCTCGGCATCGAAGCCGCTGGCCTCGGCCGCACGCAGCCGCTGGGGCGTGCAAGTTTCCTCGAGGAAACGCGCGAAGGTCTCGCGCACCATGTCCTGTTCGCTGGTCAGCTCGAAATTCATGCGTGGGGTGTCCTGTCGCGCGCGGCGGCTTCAGCCGCGCTTCATCATCTTCGAGATGTCGATCTGGCCGGTCGCCAGCGAGCCCATGAAGCCGCCATCCACCGGCAGGACCACACCGGTGACGATCCCGGCAAGGTCGCTGTTGATCAGCAGCAGTCCGTTGGCCTGCTCCTCGGCGGTGGAATAGCGGCCGAGCGGTTCGGCCGCGGCATCGACCACCTCCTTGCCCGAGGTGGCCTGGAAGGTGTCCATCATCGGCGTCTGGGTGGGCGAGGGCAGGGTGCAGTTGATGCGGATGCCCTGCTTGATCAGGCGGGCGCAGAGGAACTGCGTCCAGACGATCACCGCCTCCTTCGAGAAGGCATAGCCCTCGGCAACGTGCTCGGGGTGAGCCTCGGCCCAGGCAGTCGCCCCGGCAAAGCCGCTGGTCTGCATCAGCTCCATATGGACCGGGATCCGGCGGCTCCAGCCCAGCCCGCCGGTCGAGGCGATGCTCACCACCGCCCCGCCCGGACCCATCAGCGGCAGGACATTTTCGGTCAGGTGCCGGGTGCCAGCGAAGTTGACCTTGAAGGTGTCGAGCGCCGGAAAGGCGCCGCCGCCGGGCAGGCCAGCACAGTTGAACAGGGCATCGACCTTGCCGCCGACCGCGGCGACCGCGGCCTCGATCGAGGCGGGATCGCGCAGGTCGAGGCGGTTGAACGAGGCCAGCGGCAGGCTGCTGTCCTTGAAGTCGAAGCCGTGAACCTCGGCCCCCAGTTCGATCAGCGCGCGCGCCGTGGCCTCGCCCATGCCGGAAAAGCAGCCGCTCACGATCACGCGCTTGCCGTTGTAACCCAGAGCCTTGCTCATTCCATGCTCCCCAAATTCGTGCGTGCCGGCGGGACTGCCACAGCCGCGCCCGCAGCGGGATAGCGGATTGGGGACAGGCCGGCGCTAATCGCCTTGGCGATAGCCGGGACAGGCCGATTGGCTTTGCCCCGCGCCGGGGTAAGGTCGGCATCATGACCTGGCAAAGATCCCGCATCCGGCTCGACAAGGACAACCGCGCATTCTGGACCGGGGGCGCCGAGGGCCGCCTTTACATCCACCGCTGCGGCGACTGCGGCGGCTTCAACCACCCCCCGCGCGAGGTGTGCCGCCACTGCCAGTCGGAGAACGTGGCGCCGCACGCCGTCGCCGGGACCGGCCAGGTCGATACCTACACCATCAACTACCAGAAGTGGGCGCCCGACATGGAGGTGCCCTTCGTGATCGCGCGCGTCCGGCTCGACGATGCGCCAGGGGTCTATCTCACCACCAACATCGTCGGCTGCCCGGTCGAGGCGGTCGATGTCGACGATCCGGTCCGGGTGGTGTTCGAGGAACAGGACGGCATCTGGTATCCCCTGTTCGAGAAGGTGGGCTGAGATGGCGCGCGAAGCCTACATCACCGGAATCGGCATGTCGGAGGTCGGCGTGCGCCTGACCAGGTCGCCGCTGGGTCTGACCATGGACGCGATCCGCGAGGCCGTGGCCGATGCCGGTTTGACCCTGGCGCAGATCGACGGGGTCGCGACCTATCCGGGCAAGATGCAGACCTTCCTCGGGTTTTCCCCGATCGGCGTGGACGAGGTGATCGAGGCCTGCGGGCTGCGCACGCGCTGGCACACCGGCGCGGCCGAGGCCACTGCCCAGCTCGGCGCCATCGCCGATGCGGCGGCGGCGGTGAAGGCCGGGCTGGCGCGCCACGTGATCTGCTTCCGCACGGTCTACGAGGCCGCGGCGATGGCCCGCCCGGAGGAGTTCCCCCCGCTCGAGCGGCGCAAGGACGTGACCGGCAATTCGCAGTGGGTCTCGCCGTTCGGGGCCTTCTCCGCCGCCTGCTGGACCGCCCAGTTCGCCGTGCGGCACATGAAGCGCTACGGCATGACCCGCGAGCAGCTGGCGCAGATCGCGCTCAACGATCACCGCAACGCCGCGCTCAATCCGCGCGCGCTGGTCAAGCAGCCCTTGTCACTGGACACCTACATGGCCGCGCGGATGATCTCGTCGCCGTTCTGCCTCTACGACTGCGACCGCTTCACCGATGCCTCGACCGTAGTGATCGTCTCGGCCTCGGACGTGCTCGACGAGGTCGGCTCGATCCCGGTGCGGATCGCGGCGACCGCCGGCTCGGTCGAGCGCTATTCGTGGGACCAGGCCGAATGGGCCAGCGCCTATCCGACTGGCCGGGACCTGTGGCGCAACACCGACTACACGGCCGGCGACGTCGATCTGGTGCAGTTCTATGACGGTTTCGCCTTCCAGCCGATCACCTGGCTCGAGGGGCTGGGATTCTGCGAGGTCGGCGAGGGTCATCGCTTCATCGAGGGCGGCACGCGCATCGCGCTTGACGGCGAGCTGCCGATGAACACGGGCGGCGGCCAGCTCGGCTGGGGCCGCCTGCACGGCTTCGGCTTCGCTTACGAAGGCGTGGTCCAGCTACGCGGGCAGGGCGGGGCGCGCCAGGTCCGGGGCGATCCGCGGGTGGCGGTGGCCACCTCGGGCGGCGGGCCGATGGCCGCCGCGCTGCTCCTCACCCGTGATTGACCGCGCGCCCGGATTTCGCCGGCGGTTCCGCGTCGAGCCTGGCCCGGGCAGGGTCCGCGCAGCGGTGGAGGACGACTACCACTGCATGGCGGTGACGCTGCGCCATGATGGTGCGCGGATCCTCGCGGTGGAGAGCGCGATGGAGCGGGCGCCTTGGTCAACCTGTCCGGGCGCGCCCGTGGTTCTCGCCGCGACCTTCACCGGCACGCTGCTGGCAGAGGCGGTGCAGCGCGGCGCAAAGCAGGCCAACTGCACCCATCTCCACGACCTGGCGCTCCTCGCCGCGGCCCATGCCGCCGACCGCGCTGCGCTGACCTATGACATCCGGGTCAGCGATCCGGTCGACGGGCTGTGCCACGCAGAGATCGCGCGCGACGGCGCAACCCTGCTCACACTGGCGCACCGCGACGACGTGCTGGTGGCACCGGAGGCGGCCGCCGGCGCCTCGCTGTTCAAGCTGCGTCCGTGGATCCAGTCGCTGCCGGACGGGCTGCAGGAGCCGGCACGGCTGCTGCAGTGGGGCACGATCCTCGGCCATGGGCGCAGCCTGCCAGCCGAGGGCCAGAACGATGCCAGCCGGATGCCGCCCAATTGCTACACCTTCCAGGAGGAACGCAAGCACGTGGCCCAGCGGATCGGGCAGGTGCTCGATTTCACCCGGGGCGAGCGGCAGCCGCTGGACCATCTCACCGCCGACGGGTTCCTTCGCCGCGAAGACTGAACCTGAGCCCGGGGACGGATCGCCCCCCGCCACGTCCGCGCCGGATAGCACGAGGCCCCGCCGGGTAATCCGGCGGGGCCTGGTCTGCTGGGTGTTGGGCCGATCAGAGCCCCAGGTTGTAGAACCGCGAGGCGTTGTCCTGCAGCACCTTCTTCTTGATGGCGTAGTCGTAGCCACCGAGCACGTCGACGAGATGCGCCTGAACCCCGGGGTAAAGTGAGGTCGGGTGCGGGAAGTCGGTCTCGAACATGACGTTGTCGACACCGATCGTCTCGAGCAGCAGCTTCGGAGCAACCTTCTCGAACCAGAAGGTGCACATGAAGTGATCGCGGAAGTAGTCCCACGGCTGCTTCTTCAGAACGTCGCGCTTGCTGGGAAGCATCTCCTGGAACTGGTGTTCCAGCGCTTCGACCGCAAATGGGACCCAGCCCATGCCACTCTCGATCAGACCGATCTTGAGGTTCGGGTGCCGGTCGAGTCGACCCGAGACCATCCAGTTGCCCAGGGTTGCGGCATTGCCGATCGAGAACATGGTGGCGACCACCGACAGCGTCTGTTCGAACCCGAATCCTTCCCAGGTCAGGGTGTTCGGGTCCACCGCCGAATTGAGGTGGAAGTTGAGGGGTGTCCCGGTCGCATCGCACAGTTCGAGAAAGCCGGTCCAATAATCGTAGTTGAAACTGGGAACGCCGACCCGCTCGGGCGTATCGGGCAGCACAAAGCCCTTGAGGCCCATGTCGATGCAGCGCCGGGCTTCCAGCTCCATCTCGCGCTGGTTCCAGAACGGCAGATGAGCCATGTTGAACATGCGCTGCCCCGATTGCGCCTGAATTTCGGCCGAGGCATCGTTGTAGACCTTGATGATGGTCAGGGCGACTTCCGGGTCGCCAAGGCTCATGAGTGTCCCTGCCTGGGTGATCCCTGAGTTCTGGAAGCAGATCTGCGCATAGATCCCCATGTCGTCCATGGCGCGCAGGCGCTCCGGGACGAGATGGCCACCGGGGTGAGCCTCCTCGAGTGTCGGGAAGGCGAGACGGCCGAGCAGCTTGTTGTTGTCGGCGCGGATGACGTTGCCGCCCAGCGTGCCACAGTTGCGATCGCCGATGTACCAGCGTTCGACGCCATCGGCATCAAGGCGGACGTAGGGCATCTTCGCCTTAAGCGCCGCCGGGGCCCGAGACGTGAACAGGTCGGGCGCTTCGGTGATGTGCGTATCGGTATCGACGATCTTGATGCCGGCCAGGCTCGGATCGAGCCCCCCAGACTGCGTGGCATAGTCGACCTCGCGGATCACACCGCCGGCGGTGTATCCTTCGGCTGACCAGTACTTGCGCGCCGCCTGGGCGAGTTCGACGGGATCGGATTCAGCCACGTGTGTCCTCCTGGATTGCCGCAGTGTCTATGGTTCAGGCGACGCCCGCGATGCGCTCAACCTCGGCCGCCGGCGACGGGGCCTCGCTGGTGCAGCGCGCGATCGCCTCGGCCAAGGTGGTGCGCAGCATGTCGGCGTTGATCTGCTCCGACGGCTCGTAGACCAGGCCGATGGCGAGCGGACGCCCGGCCGGCTGGTCGGGCAGGAGCATCGCCGCGACGTCGGCGATCGAACCAAAGCCGGCCACGCCGGCAGCATAGCCGCTGTCGGCGCAAGCCTGGATCCGGGCGACCATCTCGCCGAACACGAACTTGCGCTCGGCGGGTGCCTCGGCATTGATCCGGCGCAGCAGGCCATCGCGGCGCGCTTGCGGCAGGGTGGACAGGAGCAGGTGGCCTGCAGCGGTCTCGGTCAGAACTTCGTGCTGGCCACCAGCCAGTCCGTCGGTCTGCGAGGTGCGCAGCTGCCACTTGCCAGGGCGCCAGTTGAAGATCTGGGCGGTGGTCCCAACCATCCCGAAAACGGCGATGCCGAGCCCGGTCTGCGCCGACAGGCGGTCAATCAGCCCGGCAAGACGGCCATCGCGGACCACTCCGGACTGGACCGACGAACCGAGCAGCGCGGCGCGCGGCGTGGGGGTGAACGACCGGGTCACCGGATCCTTGTAGAGCAGTCCGAGGCCGACCAGACTCGACAGCAGCTCCGAGGTGCTGGACTGCGGCCGGTTGTAGCGGCGGACGATATCCATGACAGTCGCGTGCGGATGATCTTCGTCAAAGAATTCAAGAACTTCGACGACTCGACGGGCGATTTTCGCCTTGTTCGACTCAGTGGCACTCATTGGTCTCTCCCGTGCTCTTATGAACAGGAGTGTTCACTGGAATCGGGAGGGCTGTCAAACAAAAATGATAGGTTATCGGTTTTTTAGCCTTCCCCTTGGGGCAGGGCGTCCGAAAACAATCGTTTGAGCGCCTGGCGGTCGACCTTGAGCGAGGGGGTGCGGGGCAGTTCCGGACCGACCCACCAGTGGACTGGCACGTGGGTGGCGAGGCAGTGCCGGCGCACGTGCGCGGCGAGCGCGTCGGTCGCGGGCACCTCGGCTCCGGGAACGAGGCGCACAGCGGCCGCCGGCACCTCGCCGACCCGGGAATCGGCGACTCCGGTCACCGCCGCCTCGGCCACGGCGGGATGCAGCAGCAGCGCCGCCTCGATCGTCTCGGGTAGGATCTTGAACCCGCCGCGCATGATCGCGCCATCGGCGCGGCCCTTGAGGAACAGGAAGCCATCGGCATCGAGGCAGGCCAGATCGGCGGTGGCGATCCACTCCGGTCCGATCCGCGGGGCGATCACCTGCAGTAGGCCGGTCTCGCCGGGCGGACAGCGCCGCCCGGTCGTATCGTCAACCACCCGCAGCTGGACGCCTGGCAGCGCCCGCCCAACCGACCCGCGCTTGGACGCGCCCCATTGCGCGTGAAGCTCGGCGGTCATCATCGCCACCGGTCCGGCGAACTCGGTCGCGCCATAGGAGAGCAGCACCGGGATCCCGTAGCGCGCCTCGAAGGCCGCCTGGACCGCGGGGTCGAGCGGCGCCGCGCCAACCCCCATCCGCGCGATCGAGGCCAGGTCGGCCACCGGCAGATCCGCCTCGAGGATCTGGCGAACCGCGCTGGGCGGGACCCCGGCATGGACCGGACGCCAGGCGCGGACATAGGCATGCCACGCTTCCACCGAGAAGCGCTCGAGCAGGATCGCGCGCTGGCCGTGTAACAAGGTTGGCAGGGTCGAATAGAGCCCGGTGATGTTGCCGAGCGGGAAGTAGAGCAGGAACGGTGCCGCCGCCTCGGGGGCATCGCCCTGCGCCTGGGTCAGCGGGGTGGAGAGGAAGTGCTGCTCGATCAGGCTGTAGGGCACCGGAAAGTGCTTGGGTGGCCCGGTGGTGCCGCTGGTCAGGATCTCGATCCGGGGCGCTGCCTCCGCCGCGACGGCCTGACCGGCCGGGCCGGCGGCCAGCTCAGCCGAAGCGCTGCCATCCTCCGCCAGGACCACCAGGCCAAGCCCCTCGGCCCGCGCCGACGCCAGGATCTCGGGGGCGACATCCTGAGCGTGCAGGACCACGGCGGCGATTCCCGGCCGCCGCAGGCTGGCGGCGATCTGGTCGGCCGACTGAAAGGCATAGATCATCCGCACCGAGCGTCCCGCTGCGAGCAGCGCCAGCAGCGCGGCCACCGCCTCGGGCCGGTTGCGCGGCACGAACCCGACCGGCGCCGCCGCTGGGGCCCCCGCCGCGGTCAGCGCCGCGTCCACCCCCGCGGCCAGCGCGCGCAGTTCGCCCCAGGCATACCAGCGATCGGCGAAGCACAGCGCCGGCCGCGCGTCCGCACGATTCAGCGCGGCGCGGACCAGAGCGGGCAGGGGGGTCGACATCGGGCAAGCTTATGGCGCGGTCCCGCCCTGACAAGTGCACCCGCCGAGACAACGCGGCGACGATGCCCCGGCGGTTTGCGCGGGCGCGGCAAGAGGCTAGGCTGGGCCGCGATGGCCCCCGACCTGCCCCTGCTGCCCGCCGCGGCGCTGCTGGCCCTGCCATGGGCGGAGGCGCCGCTCCCCGTGGCTGTGATCGACCTTGCCCGCGAGGCGGCCGGGAGCGATGGCGGCGCGTGCGCGTTGCCGCCCTTTCCGGTGATCGGTCTCGGCACGCCGGACCATCCGCTGGCGCCCCGGCTCGACGCCGTGGTGCCGGACCACGCCGAGGCGGCGCTGATCGTGCGCAACTGCACGCGCAACCCGCAGGCGGCGGCAGTGCTGGTCCAGCTGCTGCGGATCGTGGCCGCACTGCCGCCGACCGACGCGCTCGTTGCCGAGTCGCTCGCCTATGGCCTGTTGCAGGGCGGGGCCGAGCACCGCCACTGGCGCGCGGCCCGCGGCGCGGCCGCGCCCGTCCCGCCGGGCACGGTCGCGGTCACGCGCACCGGCGACACGCTGGCCGTGGTGATGGACCGGCCGCAGGCCCTCAACGCAATCGACCGGGCGATGCGCGATGCGCTGCGCGAGGCCTTCGACATCGCCGCGCTCGATCCGGCGGTCCGCCGGGTCACGCTGGAGGGCCGCGGACGGGCCTTCTCGGTCGGCGCCGAGCTGGCCGAATTCGGCACGACCACCGATCCGCTGGTAGCCCACGCCATCCGCCGGCAGACGCTGCCGGCCCACGCGCTGGTGCGCTGCGCGAGCCGATTAGAGGCCCGGGTGCACGGCGCCTGCGTCGGCTCAGGGCTGGAGATGGCGGCCTTCGCCGCCACCGTGCTGGCCCGGCCTTCGGCCTGGTTTCAGCTGCCCGAACTGGCCATGGGTCTGATCCCGGGCGCCGGCGGCTGTGTGGCGCTGACCCACCGGATCGGCCGCGCCCTGACCGCACGGCTGGTGCTGAGCGGGCGCCGCATGTCGGCGCAGACCGCGCTGGACTGGGGTCTCGTCGACCGGATTGTCGACGGGCCCGACTGGGCCGGGACTGCTCAGGCCGCGGCCAGCGGCGTGCCGACCGCCTGAGCCCAGCGGCGCAGGCTGGCGTTAAGGCCCGCTGGGTCGCTGCGGCGCCGATCGGCCAGCGCCGCCGCCACCACCCCGCTCATCGCCACGATCACCCGGCCGCCGGTGCCATCGACCAGCCGGCTCGCCGCCTCGCCGGCTGCGACCAGCCCGCTCAGGGGATCGGCCACGGCATCTCCGACGAAGCCGATCTTGCCGGTGGCCTCGCGCAGCGCGGCGCTCAGTCCGCCGGCCACCGCCGCATCGTCGCCAAAGCCGACCCAGTCGGCCGCCGCGCCGCTGGTCCCGTGCCCGGTGATGGTGATCCACGCCAGGCCGGGCACCTCGCGGACCAGCGCCTCGGCATCGATCCCGAGCTGGTGCAGCGCGCGCGGACGCGCCGCCTCGATCACCACGTTAGCGCCGCGGATCAGGGCGATCAGGCGGTCACGGTCGGCGGGTCTGCGCAGGTCGAGTGCGAGGTGCTCCTTGCCGCGGTCGAGCCAGTCATGCAGCGCCGGATCGCCATGGCGCAGCGGGTCGGGCCGGTTGGCGCTATCCACCTTGATCACCCGCGCTCCGCCCAGCCCGAGCAGGCGTGCGGCAAGCGGCCCGGCCCAGAGCGCGGTGAGATCGACCACCAGCGGCGCCCGATCGGGGCGGCCTGGCCGGGCCAGCCCCGGCACCGTCTCGACCACCGCGGGACTGGCCGGCTGCTCGTCCAACCCGGCGATGGCCAGCCCCAGCAAACGCCCCTGAGCCAGCAGGTCATCGCTGGACAGCGCGGCGAATGCGGCCGTGAGCCGCTCGGGCTCGGCCCGGTCAAGCCCATCCATTCCGGTCAGCGCCGGAAGCAGGCTGAGGTCGTCGGCGCGGGCGAGGTTGAGCGCGATCCAGCCGTCACGGGTACGGTGCAAGCGACAGCCGCCACCGGCTGACACACGACCCGGCACGAGGAAGCCATTGAACCGCGCGCGCATCCCCAGCAGCCGGTCGCCATCGAGCGCTGCCAGTGCGGGGGAGGGGAGGAGCGCAGCAAGATCCCGCAGCCGGGCCTCGGCCCAGTCGGCCAGCGGCAGGGCGCGCGGATCAGGCGGCAAAGAGCTTGCGCACCTCGCGCCGCAGCAGCTTGCCCATCTCGTTGTAGGGCAGCGCCGGCTCGAAGCGGATCGCCTCGGGCACCCGGCTGGAGCGCAGCCGATCGCGCACCAGTTGCCGGATCTCGGCCTCGCCCGGCCGGTCATGTCCGTCGCGCAGCACCAGCGCCACGCCCACGGCCTCGCCCCACTCGACCGAAGGGACGCCGACGGCACAGGCATCGGCGATCGCCGGATGGCCCAGCAGCACGTCCTCGATCTCGCCGGGGGAGAGGTTCTCGCCGCCGCGGACGATCACATCGTCGGCCCGGCCGGAGAGGAACAGGTAGCCCTCGGCATCGAGGTAGCCTGCGTCGCGGGTCGGGAACCAGCCGTCGTCCGTCAGCGCGCTGCGCTCGCGGTACTCGCCCGAAACCTGATCGCCGCGCACGAAGATCTCGCCGGGCTCGCCCGGCGGAAGGGCCCGGCCGCTTTCATCGCGGATCTCCAGCTCGACCGTGGGCAGGGGCTTGCCGACCGAACCGAGCCGGGCGCGCACCGCCGGATCGCTGGCCCCATGGGCGGCGCGATGATCTTCGGGGCCAAGCAGGGCAATGGTCGAACTGGTCTCGGTCAGGCCATAGGCATTGGTGAAGCCAGTGGCCGGGAAGCGGTCGAGCGCCTTGTGGATGACCTCCAACGGCATCTTGCCGCCACCATAGGCCACCGCCTGCAGCGCCGGCAAGGCAGTGGGCGCAGTCTCCAGCGCGTCGATGATCCGGGCCAGCATGGTCGGCACGACGAAGGCATTGGTCACCGCTTCACTCGCGGCCAGGGCAAGCCAGGCCTCCGGCGTGAAAGCCGGCAGCATCACGATGCGACGCTGCGCATAGATCGAACTGAGCAGCGCCGAGATCCCGGCGATGTGGTAGGGGGGAACCGAGACCAGCGCCGCGTCGCTTTCCTCCGCGGCACCGAACTCGACCGTGCCCAGAATGTACGAGACCAGGTTGGCATGGCGCAGGATCGCCGCCTTGGGCGCCGCGGTGGTACCGCTGGTGAACAGCTGGATGGCGATCCCGTCGCCGTCCGCCGCCTCGTCCAGCGGCGGCTCGGCCAGTGCGGCCGCGACGAAATCGGCCCGCGACAGGGTGACGTTGCCGTCGCACAGCCGGGTCGACCGGGCGACGTCGCCGACGATCAGCGCCGGCTGGATGCGTCCCAGCAGACCGGCCAGATCCGCATCGGCAAGGCGGTAGTTGAGCGGGCAGTAAGGCACGCCGGCCAGGGCCGCGCCGAACAGGGCGAGCACCGCCGCCTCGCTCGATTCATCGAGCAGGGCGACATGGCTGCAGCCGCTGGCGACGATCCGCCGCGCCGCGCCGCGTGCACCGGCGAGCAGCTCGGCATAGGACCAACGGCGACCATCGCAGACCAGACCGATCCGGTCAGGCGCCGCTTCCGCCGCCATTTCAAGGAACAGGGCGAGATTCATCGGGTCGGATCAGTCCGAGGCTGGAAGCGGCTTGGCGTCCTTGATCGTCAGGATCACGCCGTCAACCGAAAGCGAGCCTTCGCCGGGCTTGACACAGAGCAGCTCGAAGCTGCCCGTCGCATCGACATAGCGCTTGCCCATCAGGGTTCCGGCCGCCTTGCCCTCGGCCGGCACACCAGGCGCCGCGGGCTTGTCCTCGGCCATCGGCACCCCGCCGCACTCGACCTGTCCGGTCCCGCAGCGGATCACCATAACCTCGGTGTTGCACACCTGGCTCTTCAGCTTCATCCCGGGCTTCATCGTGGTTCCCCCGCTCAGGCGATCGCGCCGGCAGACTTGAGTTGTTCGATCCGCTCCCATTCGAAACCCAGTTCCATCAGCACCAGTTCGGTGTGCTCGGAGGCTTCGGGAGAGCGGGTGGTGACCACCGGCTGGCCGTCGAACTGCACCGGGCCGCGCACCAGCTTGAGCGGGCGGTCGCTGCCATCGGCGGCGGCGACCTCGACGATCATGTCGTTGGCGAGGGCCTGCTCGTCGGTGAGCAGGTCCTCGAACGACTGGATCGGGGCCCACTGGCCGGTGAAGGTCTTGAGGTGCTGACGCCAGTAGGCGAACGGCTTGGCGGCGAAGGCCTTGACCAGGATGTCGCTGGCGGCCCCGGCGTTCTCGAATAGGGCGCGGGCGTCGGCGAAGCGCGGGTCGTCGGCGGCCTCGGGCACGCCGACGTGCTCGAACAGGCTGCGGATGTGACCGGTCGGGCTCAGCGTGCACAGGTTGATCGTGCCGCCATCAGCGGTCTGGTAGTTGCCCTGGAACGGGTTGCGCGCAGCACCGCCCTGGCCGGGCATGGGGTTTCGGGTCGACACCCCGGTCTCGGCCACCTGCGCGATCAGCGCGCCCGAGGCCCAGGCCGCCGCGCTCAACAGCGAGACATCCATGACCGTGGCCTCGCCGGTCCGCTCGCGGTGGAGCAGCGCGGCCGAGATGCCACCGGCAATGAACATGCCGCCGATCGAATCGCCGAAGGCCGGGATACCCTGGTTGAGCGGTCCGGGGAGCTCCTCGGGGGTCATCGCCATGGCCACGCCGCTGCGCGACCAGAACGCCGTGCCGTCGAAACCGCCGACCCCGGCCTCCGGCCCCTTGGCGCCATAGGCGCTGCCGCGGGCGTAGATGATGTTGGGATTGACCGCGCGGATGTGCTCAACATCGAAGCGGTTCTTCTGGCGGATGTGCGGCAGGTAGTTGGTCAGAAACACGTCGGCCGACTTGGCCAGCTCGTACAGGACCTCCTGGCCCTCGGGGGTCGAGATGTCGATGCCGACGCTGCGCTTGCCGCGATTGGGGTGCTCGAACAGGGTGTGGCGCTGCGGATCGAGCGTGACACCGCCCATGTTGAGGAAGCCGCGCTGGGCATCGCCGCGGACCGGGTGCTCGATCTTGATCACGTCGGCGCCCCAGTCGGCCAGGACGCCGCCCGCGGCCGGGACAAAGGTGAACTGCGCCACCTCGAGGATGCGGATGCCCTTCATTACCTGTGTCATTCGATCCCCGTCGCCCTCTAGCGCGATCGCGTCTGTCGCAATTCGAACCCTTCAACTAGTTCTTGCCCCTTGGGGCGCAAACCCCAAATGGCGTGTCGGGTCCTGCTATCGCTCGCACGATGGCGGCGGAGCGCAGGGGGCGGCGTAAGGCGCCGTTTGGCGGCCGCGGGCAACGCCGGCACGATATCCGGGACAGGCCGTTCGCGCCCGCTTGAGCGTCCTGGGGAATCTCTTGATAGGTCGGCGATCAAGGGCCGCAGCGGGCCGGACAACCAGGGGGAGTTACGGCACATGGAGATCGGACCTTCGCTTGCCGCGATCGTCACCGGAGGGGCCTCGGGCCTCGGCCGCGCCAGCGCGCTCGCGCTTGCCGGCGCCGGGGTCAAGGTCGCCGTGTTCGACCTCAACGAGGAGGCCGGGACAGCTCTCGCCGCCGAGATTAACGGGTTGTTCTGCAAGGTCGACATCATGTCCGAGGACAGCGTGCTGGCCGGCTTTGCCGCGGCGCGGGCAGCGCACGGGCAGGAGCGCGTGCTGGTGCACTGCGCAATGGTCGCGGGCGGGGGCAAGACACTCGGCTGGGACAAGGAGACCGGGGCGCTCAAGCGGGCGTCGACCGAGGGCTTCGAGCGGGCCATGCTGGGCATCGCCGTCGCCACCTACCGGGTCGCCTCGATCGCCGCCCAGGGCATGGCCGGCGCCGAACCACTCAACGCGGACGGCGAACGCGGGACGATCGTGCTGACCTCCTCGGCCGCCTCACAGGACGGCCAGATCGGGCAGGTTGCCTATGGCGCTGGCAAGGGCGCGGTCAACGCGATGGTCCTGCCGATGGCACGCGACCTGATGGATCTGGGTGTGCGCGTCAACGCGATCGTACCGGGCATCTTCGCCACCCCGCCGATGCTGGGGGTGAAGGACAAGGCCCCGGCGATCTATGCCGGGCTCGAAGCTTCGGTGCCGTTCCCGCGCCGCCTCGGCCGACCGGACGAGTTCGCCAGCCTGATGCTCGAGCTGGTCCGCAACACCTATCTCAACGGGCAGTGCCTGCGGATCGACGGTGGCATCCGCATGCCACCCAAGTAGCCGTCCTCGCGCCCATATCCTTCGGGAATCTCGGCAGGGCCGGGACGCCTTGCGCGTTCTGGCCCTGGTGGCATTTGCCAGCCATCTTGACATTAAGCTCTGCGATACTAATATAGGTTAGTACTTACCGAGCTCCATTCGATGCCTCGCCAGAAGACCCGCAGGAGACCCTCCCATGACCAAGCTGCTTCCCGTCACCATCGCCCTGACCCTCACCGTGCTGAATTTTGCCGTGGTCTGCCTGGTCCCCGCCTGGGCGTGATCCCGGCGGGCGCCACCCGCGCCGTTCAGGCCTGAAGATTGCCCGCGACGTGATCGAGCAGGCGGAGCAGCTCGTCGCGCTCGGCCTCTCCGAGCCCGGCCAGCAGCCGCTCCTCATGGTGGTCGCCCATTGCCGACAGGGCCTCGAGCACGGCTTGGGCTCGCCCGGTCAGATAGATGCAGTGCGCCCGCCGGTCATCGGGCTTGGGCCGGCGTTCGAGCAGCTCCTCGGCGACCATCCGGTCGATCAGCCGCCCGGCTGCTGCCTCGGTCATCTCGAGCATGTCGGCGATCCCGCGCTGGGTCGCGCCGGGGGCCGTGGCGACGGCGAACAGCAGCGTGCCCTGCGAGCCGGTGATGCCAAGGCTGGCCACCTCGCGGTCGAAATCGCGCCGCAATTGCCGCACGATCATCCCGAGCCGCAAGGCGACTCCGCGCCGTCCAGGCCTGGTGCTGTCGATGCCGCTGCCTCCCGGATCCGTGCGCCTAGACGCGTTCGATGATGATGGCCGGGGCCATCCCACCCGCAGCACACATGGTGATGAGGGCATAGCGCCCCCCGGACCGCTCCAGCTCGTCCAGCGCGGTGCCGATCAGGACTGCCCCGGTCGCCCCAATAGGATGGCCAAGAGCGATCGCCCCACCATTGATGTTCACCCGTGCCCGGTCCAGATCAAGGTCACGAATGAACTTTTCGACAACGACGGCAAAGGCTTCGTTGACCTCCCACACGTCGATGTCGTCCTTGGCCAGCCCGGCCTTGGCCAGAACCTTGCGCGCGGCCGGAACGGGTCCGTTGAGCATCAGCGTGGGGCAATCGCCCATGTTGGCAGTCGCCACGATTCGCGCGCGCGGCTTGAGCCCGTGTGCGGCAGCATAGCGGCCCGAGGCCAGCAGGATCGCCGCAGCGCCATCGACCACGCCCGACGAGGTGCCAACGTGGTGCAGCGGTTCTATGTCGACGTCAGGGTACTTCCGGTTGATCAGCTGGCGGAAGGTCTCGCCCCCCGGGCTCGACGGCATGTCGAGGAATGCCGCGAAGGCGGGCTTGATCGCGGCGAGCCCCTCGGGCGTGGTGTCGGGCCGGGGGTATTCCTCATGATCGAGCACCACGGCGCCGGCATCGTCGAGCACCGGCACGACCGAGCGGGCGAAGCGGCCTTCGGCCAGGGCGCGCGCAGCGCGGCGCTGGCTTTCCACGCCGAAGGCGTCCAGTTCAGCCCGGCCGATGCCCTCCAGCGCCGCGATCGCATCGGCGCAGACACCCTGGTTCGACTGCGGGTGGAGCGCCTGGAGCCGGGCATTGCCGGTACCGAGGCCGCTCGCCACAGCCACCCCGGCCGCACGCACCTTGCCGCCATAGTCGACCACGTGGCTCATCATCTCGGTGCCGCCCGCGATCACCAGATCCTCCATCCCGCTTATCACCTGGGCGGCGGCGAGGTTGGTGGCGGTCAGCCCGCTGCCGCAGAACCGGTCGAGCGTGACTCCCGAGGCCTTGACGTCATAGCCGGCGTCGAGCGCGGCCATCCGCCCCATATCGCCGCCCTGCAGCCCCATCTGCGCCGAACAGCCCCAGATCACGTCATCGACCTCGGCGGTGTTAAGCCCGTTGCGCTCGGCAATGGCCTTGAGCACGGTCGCGGCGAGGTGCTGCGGGTGGAGGTGCGAGAGCGCGCCCTTGCCCACCTTGCCGATCGCCCGCGGCGTGCGCACGGCATCGATGATGTAGGCTTCGGGCATCGCGTAACTCCTGGATCAGGCCACACGGACGGTGACCAGCTGGGATATGGCACGGCCCCGGAGCGGGACCAATCGCGGCCGCGATGAGTCGGCGCGGGATGCCCGAAACCCCTTTTCGCGCCGTAGCCTTGGGGCCGCTTTCGACTAGCCTGCACCCGACCAGCAACACGCCGGAGAGAGCGGATGGGGACGAGGCTGAGAGTGGTCCAGTGGGCCACGGGCAATATCGGCAGCCGGGCGCTGGCCGCGGTGATCGAGCATCCCGGGCTGGAGCTGGCCGGGCTATGGGTCAGTAATCCGGCCAAGCTCGGCTGCGACGCCGGTACCCTGTGCGGCCTCCCCGAAACCGGCATCCGTGCGGTTGGGACGCTCGAGGAGGTGCTGGCGATCCCCGCCGACTGCGTGCTCTACATGCGCCAGGGCACCGACATCGCCGAGCTCTGCCAGCTGCTGGCCAGCGGGCGCAACGTCGTGACCACGCGCGGCGATTTCCACCACCCACCCCGCATGGACCCGGCCGAGCGGCAGGCGATCGAGGAGGCCTGCGCGGCAGGTGGCAGCTCGATCTACTCGACGGGCTCAAGCCCCGGCTTTGTCACCGAGGCGCTGGCCATCCCGCTGCTGTCGCTCTCGCGCCGGCTCGACTGCCTGACGATCGACGAATACGGTGACGTCTCGACCCGAAACTCGCCCGAGCTGCTGTTCGAGGTGATGGGCTTCGGTCAGCCTATGGCCGCCTTCGACCAATCGCGCGCCGATCACGTGAAGGCCGACTTCTCCGCGTCGCTGGCCCAGCTGGCCGCCGGGATCGGGCTGGAGATCGACGAGTGGCGCGCCTTTGGAGAGTATTCACCGGCCCGCGCGGACATCGAGATCGCAGCCGGCCCGGTGCAGGCGGGAACCATGGCCGCGCAGCGGGTGACCGTGGACGGGCTCCACCGCGGCACGCCGCGCCTTCGCTTCCGCGCCAACTGGTTCGTGACCACCGCAATCACCGATGCCTGGCAGCTGCGCGAATCCGGCTGGCGCATCCGGGTCGAGGGCGACACCCCGCTCGACGTGGGGATCACTTTCCCGGTCGCGCCGGAGAACTATGCCGCCTTCACCCCCGGCCTGACCGCCCACCGCGCGGTCAACGCCGTGGCCGCGGTCTGCGCTGCACCGCCGGGGATCCGCACCACGGTCGATCTGCCGCAGGTGCTCGCCCGGCTCGAGGCATGACGGGGGCACTGCGCCTCGACGGCCAGGTTGCCGTGGTGACCGGGGCGGGCGGGGGGCTGGGCCGTGCCTATGCGCTCGAGCTCGCCGCCCGCGGAGCCGCCGTGGTGGTCAACGACATCGCTGCGGAGGCGGCGGCCGAGGTGGTCGCGGCGATCGTAGGCGCCGGGGGGCATGCCCAGGCCGATTCTGCCAGCGTCGCCGACCCGGCAGGCTGCCAGCACCTCGCCCAGGCCGCGATCGACCGGTTCGGGCGGATCGACGGACTGGTGCTCAACGCCGGGACGATCCGCGTCGCGCCCTTCCCCCAGACCCGCGCCGAGGATCTGGAGAGCCTGCTGGCGGTCCATCTCGGCGGGTCGTTCCATCTTGCCCAGGCCGCCTGGCCGGCGATGGTGGCGCAGGGCCATGGCCGCATCGTCTTCACCACCAGCTCGGCCGGGATGCTCGGCATGCCGCAGCTGTCGGCCTATGGCGCGGCCAAGGGCGCGGTCGCCGGGCTGATGGGGGTCCTGGCCGAGGAAGGCCGGGCCCATGGCATCACCTGCAATGCGGTCATGCCCAATGCCGCCAGCGGCATGGCCCGCGAGGTTGCCCGCAGCGCCCAAGATGGCAGCGGCCTGGGCGGCAACCCGTGGGTCGCCGGGGCTCACGCCACCTTCGATCCGGCCTTCACCGCCGGGTTGGTCGCCTGGCTGCTCCACCCCGACTGCGGCTCGACCCACGCGATCTATTCGGCGGCTGCCGGGCGGATCGGGCGGGTCTTCACCGGAGTGACCGACGGCTGGCACGGTCCGCTCGACCGGCCGCCGACAATGGACGAGATCGCTGGCGCCTGGGACCGGATCAATGCGGTCGAGGCGGACTTCTGCATGCCCGCCAATGCCTACGACGAGTTCCGCCACGTCGCCGCCCGGCGCCCGGGCCCCGCGCCGGGCGCCCTTTCGGGAGTGGATGGATGAAGGATCCGCTGATCGACAAGGTCGCGCTCATCACCGGGGGCGGGAGCGGGATCGGCGCGGCTGCCGCGCGGGCGCTCTCCGCCCACGGCGCCACGGTCGCCATCACCGGTCGGCGGCGTGACCGGCTTGAGGCCGTGGTCGCCGCCATCACCTCCGCCGGCGGCCACGCCGTGGCGATCCAGAGCGACGTCGCCGACGAAACCAGCGCCTGCGCCGCGGTGGCCGAGGCCGTGGCGCAGCTCGGCCGGCTCGACATCGTGATCAACTCGGCCGGGGTGAACGAGGCGGGCGGCATCGGCACGCTCGACCTCGCCGGCTGGCGCAAGGTGATCGACATCAACCTGTGGGGCACGATCTATACCTGCAAGGCGGCGCTGCCGCATTTGCGGGCCGCCGGCGGGGGCGACATCATCAACATCAGCTCGACCGCGGGGCGCCGCGCGGCGGGGTTGTTCGCCTCCTACGCGACCAGCAAGCACGCGGTGAACGGCTTCACCGAATCGATCCGCCAGGAACTGGGCGGCGAGAACATCCGGGTCTGCGTGATCGAACCCGGCGCAACCGAGACCGAGATCGCCGGTAGCGTCTCCGATCCCGCCTGGGCGGCGATGATGCAACAGCATGTCAGCAAGGCAGGGGCGATGCAGGCCGACGACATCGCCGAAGCGATCATCTTCACGCTCACCCTGCCGCGCCGCGCCAACGTCTCCCAATTGCTGATACGACCCACCACCGATACCGCGCCGATGTAGCGCGCCGTGGCGAAAGGGAAGGGAGAGCCCATGCAACAGGCACCGGCAACGCTGTTCGCCATCACGGCCGGGCTGGCTGCGGCTGCGGCCTGGGCGGCGCAAGGCCCGGCGCCTTCGCCGATGACCGCCTCGCTGCCAGCGCAGGGCTATCTCGCGCCGGCTGAGCTGCCCGATGCGGCCAGCCTGCTGACCCCGCCGCCCGCCCCGGAATCGGCGGATCTGGCGCGCGACCGCGCGGCCGAGCAGCGCGCGCTGGCGCTACGCGGATCGCCGCGCTGGGAGCTGGCGCGCCGCGATGCCGATCTGTGGTCGCCCGAGGCCACGGGCGCCCTGTCCTGCGCGGCGGGGCGCACGATCGGCCCGGCGACCACACCGCGGCTTGATGCGCTGCTGCGCAAGACCGCCGCCGACCTCGGCCGGGTTTCCGCCGGGGTAAAGCAGCGCTACGACCGCGACCGGCCGTTTGAGGGTAATGGCCAGCCCACCTGCACCCCGGAGATGGAGCCAGGCCTGCGCGGCAATGGCTCTTATCCCTCGGGCCATGCCACGATCGGCTATGGCTGGGCGCTGATCGTGGCGGATCTGCTCCCCGTCCGGCGCGCGGCTCTGCTGGCACGCGGCCGCGCTTTCGCCGACAGCCGCCGGGTCTGCAACGTCCACTTCCGCAGCGACGTCGCCGCGGGCATGGCCCTGGCCGAACCGGTCGTCGCCCGGCTCCGCCGCGCTGCCGCCTTCCGAGCCGATCTCGCCGCCGCCCGCGCCGAACTCGCGGCAGCGCCGACGCGCCCGTCCTCCTGCGGCGCGGAACAGTCCGCGCTCGCCCTGACCCGCAAGGACCCCGCATGACCCCGCCGACCACTCCCACGCAAGCTGCCGGCGATCCCGTTCTGCCGAGCATGGCCTACCGCGGCTGGTTCCTGTTCGTGATGATGCTGGTCTCCGCCTCGGTCACCGGCGAGCGCTTCATGATGGCCGTGATGGTCGAGCCGATCAAGGCGGAGCTCGGGCTGACCGACACCCAGATCGGCCTGAGCAAGGACCTCGCGGTGACACTGGTCTACCTGATCGCGGTGATCCCGCTGGCCAGGCTGGCCGACCGCTGGTCGAAGCGCAAGATCGTCGCGCTGGCGGCGACGACCTGGAGCCTTGCCGTGCTCCTTTGCGGCCAGGCCCGCAGCTTCCTGCTGCTGCTGGCCGGCCGTGCGGCGATCGGGCTGGGCGAGGGCGCCTTCACCCCACCCTCGCAGAGCTGGATCGCCGATCTCTTCCCGATGCGCCAGCGCGCCACCGCGCTCGCCATCTTCCTGCTCGGCGCCTCGCTCGGCCACTTGACGGGACCGGCGCTCGGCGGGTGGCTGACCAGCGTCTATGGCTGGCGCCACGCGATGATGATGGCCGCGCTGCCCGGCGTGGTGCTGGTGCCGCTGGTGCTGTTCACCCTGCGCGAGATCCCCCCCGGGCTGGCCGACGGCAATGCCGCGGCCGCGGCGCGGACCGAGCCGTTCTGGGCTACTCTGCGCCAGATCCTTGCCGTGCCGACCTTGCCATTGCTGATGCTGGGCGCGGGGCTGACCACGCTGCTCACCATGGGGCTGGTCAGCTGGGTCCCGGCCTACATGGACCGCAGTTTCGGCATGTCCCCGCGCGAGGCCGGGCTGGGCATGGGTGGGGCGCTGTTCCTCGGCTCGCTGGTCGGCCATTCGGTGGGGGGACCGCTGTCCGACTGGCTGGGCCGGCGTGACCTGCGCTGGTACCTGTGGATCCAGGTGGTCAGTGCCATCGGAGCGGCCAGCATCGGCTTCGTCATGCTGACCGGGTCGGGGCAGCACGTGTTCCTCCTGCTGGGGCTCAACATGATGATCGGCGGGCTGTCGGCCGCGCCGCTGATGGCGGTGATCTCGGGGCTCGCCCCGGTCCACGCCCGCTCGGTTGCAGTGGCCGTCCTGATGGTGGTGATCAACGTCGTCGGGCTGGGAGGCGGGCCGCTGTTCGTCGGCTGGCTCAGCGACGTGCTGACCCCGCACTATGGCACGGCGGCGCTGGGCATGGCGATGCGCGCGGTGCTGCTGGTGGGCCTTCCCTCGGCCGCCCTGAGCTACTTCGCCAGCCGGGTCTGCCTGGCCGACTTCGCCCGCTCGGGCAGCTGGGACGCGTCGCGCCCGGCCGCCACCGCCCTCCACTGAATCACGAGTAACCCGATGACCGAGACCCCGCAACGCATCCCGCCCCTGCCCAAGGACCAGTGGACCGAGGAGGCGCGCGACGTGTTCGCCTTCTGGGGCGAGCCCAATGCCCGCGAGGAAGGCTCGAAGACCTCGATCCTGCCGGTGATGGGCCATCACCCCGGGCTGGGCATGGCCTACAACCATTGGGGCAAGCAGCTGCTGCTGGCCAACACGCTCGAGACGCGCCACCTTGAGCTGCTGATCCTGCGCATCGCCTGGCGGGTGAAGTCGGCCTACGAGTGGCACCATCACGTCGGCTATGCGCTCAACTGCGGGATAACGCTGGACGAGATCGCCGCAGTCAAGACCTACCCCGAGGGCCACGCCTGGGGCGAGGCCGACGCAGCGGTGATCGACACGGTCGACGAGCTGCTCGACACCCACGGCGTCTCGGCGCCAACCTGGCAGCGGATCGAGGCGCTGTTCGACATGCGCCAGCGCATGGATCTGGTTTTCACTATTGGTCACTACGTCATGACCAGCTGGGCGCTTTCCGCCTTTGGCGTTCCGGTCGAGCCATGGGCCGACCGCATCGGGTTCGACCTCCTGACCCAATCGGGCAAGGTGCCGCAGCGCACGCTCAAGCCGGGCGAGGGCGAGGGCTGGGCCGACGGGCGGTCCTAGAAGCCAGATCGCACAATCGCGGCGACGATGCTTCGCAGGGCCGCGGCAAAAGCGAATTGCCTCGGCCCCGCGATGCGGTAACCGCCGGGGATCAGCCATCCCGAGGACAGATCCCATGGCCGTTGAAGTGCTGCTTCCCAAGCTCGGTTTCTCGATGAACGAAGGCCAGATCGCCGAATGGCTGGTCGCCGATGGCGCGCGGGTGGAGGAGGGCGATCCGCTGTTCCTGCTCGAGGCGGACAAGTCGTCCAACGAGGTCGAGGCGCCGGCCAGCGGCGTCCTGCGCATCGAGGGTGTGGTCGGCGAAACCTACCCGGTCGGCACCGTCATCGCGATCATCGAATAAAGGAGTGACCATGGGTCTCCGCGTCGGGATCGCCAGCGCGGCAAGGTACTGGATTGACCGAGCGACCGCTCAGCAGGTCCTGCCCCGAGACGAGAGGAATTGCCCGTGTCCGACGTGAACGATGCCGACCCCTATATCCGGCCCGAGGTGGCGCGCTTCCTCGAGGCTCTGCTGGCCCGGCCGCGCCCGCCGATGACCGATGCGGGCATCCGGATGATTCGCCAGATCCCGCCCGAGATGATGGCGCAGATGGTGCAGGAGATCGACCTGCCGGTCGGGCCGCTCGCGCAGGACCGCAGCGTGACCATTCCCGGACCGGCAGGGGATCTTCCGGCGCGGCTGTTCGATGCCCGGTCCGAGCGGGGGCCGGGGCCGGTGGCGGTGTTCTTCCACGGCGGCGGGTTCGTGCTCGGCAGCGTGGCCAGCCACGCCGCGCTGGCCGCCGAGATCGCGCGCCAGCTCGACTGCCCGGTCATATCGGTCGAATACCGCCTCGCGCCCGAACACCCCTGGCCCGCCGCGCCCGATGATGCCGAGGCCGCGGCGCGCTGGATCGCGGCGAACGGGGCGGAGCTCGGCCTGCAGGTAACCGGGCTGGTGCTGGCGGGCGACAGCGCCGGCGGGACGCTGACGCTGGTCACGGGCCTGGCCTTGCGCGACCGGCCCGCGGCGGTGCCGCTGCGCCTGCTGCTGCCGATCTATCCGATGGCCGATGCCGCGCGCCCTTATCCCTCGCAGACCCGTTTCGCGGACGGCTACGGCCTGTCGACCGAGGAAATGGTCTACTTCAATGCCGCCTATGCCGCCGATCCGTGCAGTCCGCGTCACTCGGCGCTGCAGGCCGATCTGGCCGGACTGCCGCCCACGGTGGTCGCCACCGCCTCGCTCGATCCGCTGCGGGACGGCGGCCGCGCGCTGGCCGGGGCGCTCGCCGCGGCCGGGGTGCCCGTGGCCTTCCACGAGGCCGTGGGCTCGATCCACGGCTATGCGACCTACCGCCGCGGCATCCCCTCGGCCGGACGCGACCTCGACGCGGTCCTCGGGCTGGCGCGGACGCTGCTCGGACAGTCCGCCGCGGACTGACCGCTCAGTCGGCCGGACCGAACCGCGGCGGGCGCTTCTCGATCAGGGCGCGGACCGCCTCGGCATGGTCGGCGCTGCGCACGGTCTCGCGCTCCAGCGCCAGGCCCTCGTCCAGCATCAGCCCGACCAGCCGGCGCAGCTCGATCGAGGTCAGCCGCTTGGTGTGGCGCAAAGCCAGCTGCGGCAAGGCCAACAGCCGGTCGCAGAAGACCGCGACCGCGGCGTCGAGCTGCTCGGCCGGCAGGCAGTGGTTGATCAGTCCGATCTCGGCGGCCGCGGCGGCACTGATCAGATCGCCGGCCAGGAGATACTCCTTGGCCCGGCCCAGCCCGATCCGCTGCGCCCAGACTATCGCCCCGCCATCGCCCGCCGCCAGCCCGACATGCACATGGGGATCGCCGATCTTGGCGCGATCGGCGGCGAAGATCACGTCGCACAGCAGCGCCACGGTGGCGCCCAGTCCGACGGCATGGCCATTCATCCGGCAGACCACCGGCTTGTCGATATCGACCATGGTCAGGACGATGGCGCGGGCGATCTCGATCTCATGGTCGAACCGCTTCGGGTCGGCGGCGCTGGCAGCGATATGGGCCAGGTCGCCCCCGGCCGAAAAGGCGCGCCCTGCGCCGGTCAGCAGGATCACGTCGGAGCCGGGATCGTCGCGGGCAAAGGCCAACGCCGCGGCCAGTTCGTCGTGCAGCGCCAAATCGAAGGCGTTCAGACTGTCCGGACGGTTGAGCGTGATCGCCAGCAGGCGGCCGCGCCGCTCCAGCAGGATCGTGGCAAAGGCGGGAAGGGTGGTCATGCCCCTGCTCTACCATGGGACGCGGTCATTCCCATCCGCCCGGGCGATAAGCGCAGACGATAGGGCTGTGCCGGCTTGTCGGCACAGCCAGCGCGCGGTCTAACCGCGGCCATGGGAGAATGCGCCATGAGCGGATACGACGAAACGTTCGACTGGGTCGTGGTGGGCAGCGGCGCCGGCGCGATGACCTCGGCACTGGTCATGCGCCAGGCAGGCAAGAGCGTGCTCGTGCTCGAGAAGACCCCCTATGTTGGCGGGACCACGGCCAAGTCGGGGGGGGTCATCTGGGTGCCCAACAACCGGCTGATGCAGCAGGCAGGCGATGTCGACAGCACCGAGGCCGGCATCGCCTATCTCGAAGCCCTGGCTGAGAACCTGCCGGGCTCGACCCCGGAGAAGCGCCGCACCTATGTGGTCGAGAGCCAGCGGATGATCGATTTCCTGATCGCGCAGGGGATCGAGCTGGCGCGGGGCGCCGATTTCTGGCCCGACTACTATGACGAGGCGCCCGGCGGCTGCAAGACGACCCGCACCCTCACCGCGCGTTATTTCAACAAGGCCGAACTCGGCCGCGAATGGGCCGCGCGGCTGCGGCCCGGCTTTGTCAGCCAGCCGGCCATGCTGTCCGAGGGCCTCAAGCTGGCCTGGGTCGGCCGGAGCTGGACGATCAAGCTGCTGCTGCTGCGCATCGGGCTGCGGGTGATCGCCGGCAAGCTCACCGGCAAGCAGTGGGTCTCGGCCGGGGCGGCGCTGCAGGGACGGCTGCTCAAGGCCGTGCTCGCGGCCGGGGCCGAGGTGCGGGTAGACAGCCTGGTGACCCGCCTGGTGACCGAGGGCGACCGGGTGGCGGGCGTCGAGGCCGAGGTGGACGGCCGCCCGCGCCGGATCGCCGCGCGCCACGGCGTGCTGGTCAATGCCGGCGGTTTCGCCCGCAATCAGGCGATGCGCGACCGGTTCATGCCGGGAACCCAGGCCGCCTGGTCGAACACGGCCGAGGGCGATACCGGCGACCTCCACGCCGAGATGGAGCGGATCGGCGCCGCGCTCGGCCAGATGGACCAGATGGTCGGCTACCAGATGACCCGCATGCCAGGCTGGGAACAGGCCTTCGTGAAGCCGCCGGCGCAGAGCCTGACCGGCAAGCCCGGGGCGATCCTCGTCGACCAGTCGGGCCAGCGCTACATGAACGAGGGCGGGAGCTACGAGCTCTACTGCCAGACCATGTTCGAACGCGACCAGACCGTGCCGGCGATCCCCAGCTGGGCGATCTTCGACGCGCGCTTTGCCCGGCTCTATCCGATCGCCGGGGTGCGCATGGCCAAGCACTACCAGCAGTGGAAGGACAGCGGCTACCTCAAGGAGGCCGACAGCCTGGCCGGCCTGGCTGCGCAGATCGGGGTCCCGGCGGCGGCGCTGGAGGCGACGGTGGCGCGCTGGAACGGCTTTGTCGATGCCGGACACGACGCCGACTTCGGACGCGGGGGCCGGGCCTATGACCAGTGGCTGGGCGATCCCTTCCTCAAGCCCAACCCGGCGCTGGGACGGATCGACGAAGGCCCGTTCTATGCGGTCGACGTGGTTCCGGGGGATGTCTCGACTTATGGCGGCGCGGTCACCGACGAACGCGCCCGTGTGCTGCGCGCCGACGGCTCGCCCATCGGCGGGCTCTATGCCTGCGGGGTCTCGAGCGCGAGCGTCATGGGCGGGGTCTATGTCGGGGCCGGGGCCAGCATCGGCCCCTCGCTGACCTTCGGCTATCTTGCCGCGCGAGACGCCGCCGGTCTCCACAACGCCCCTTGAGGGGCAGGGCGGCGGCCGGGGCTTGGGGTGCGGGGCCTAGCCCTGCTGGTCGAACGACACCGGCCGGGTCAGCAAGAAGGGCAGGTCGGGCGCGGCGATCTTGCTCTGGGTGCCATTGGCGTGGATCAGCGTGACCCGGCCAACCCCGGGCGAGGCAACCGCGGCAACCACGGTCTCGACCCAGGCATGCAGCGCGGCGCGGGTGGCGGCCAGCTCGTCGCCGCCGGTTGTGGCATGACCGGCCGTTTCCAGTTCGGCCTCGAGCGAGATCACCCGCGCGGCGGCATCCTCGATGGTCGGGCGTTCGGTCATGGCAGCGGTCCGTCGTGGGCCGGCGCAGGAGCGGCCAGCAAGGGTCCTTCCCTATACGCCGTGGCAGCGCGGTCCACGCGGCCACGGCAAGATATCGCCGTGGCGCGGTTGACCTGTCCGCCCCCCGCTCCGAGAGTCCGGGACACACGAACCAGCCATCAGGGGATACCATGGCAGAGCTTAGCAATGCCGCACGGCCGGACGGCCCGGCGCTTGTCGACATCTATCGCCGGATGCTGCGCGTCGAGCGCAACGACGACGCCATCCGCGCGGCGCTGCGCCGCGGGCGGCTGCAGATGCCCTACTATTCGGCGCGCGGGCAGGAGGTGATTCCGGCGACGATCTCGCACCTGCTCACCCAGGAAGACCAGATCTGCACGATCTATCGCGGCATCCAGGACATGGTCGCCAAGGACATGCCGCTCAAGCCGCTGTGGGCGGAGATCGCCGGCCGGGTCGACGGAACCTGCAAGGGCAAGGGCGGGCCGATGCACCTGACCTATCCCGACATGGGAATCATGGTCACCACCGGCATCGTCGGTTCGTCGATGCCGATCGCCAACGGCCTCGCTTGGGCGGCCCAGCTCGACGGGAGCAAGCGCGTGGTCGTGGCCTATTTCGGCGACGGCGCGTCCAACATCGGCGCCTTCCACGAATCGCTCAACATGGCCTCGGTCTGGAAGCTGCCGGTCCTGTTCGTCTGCGCCAACAACGGCTTCGCCGAACACACCCGGTACGAGGACGCAACTTCGGTCGACTTCATCGCGCGCCGCGCGGCGGGCTACGGCATGCCGGGCTTCACCGTGGACGGCAACGATGCCGATGACATGTATGCCCATGTCACCGCCGCCATTGACCGGGCGCGCAGCGGCGAAGGGCCGACCCTGCTGGAATGCAAGACCTTCCGCTTCCTTGGCCACGTGCTCGGGGACGACGACTTCTACATGGACAAGGAGGCCAAGGCCGCGGCCATGGCCGCCGACCCGCTGCCCGCGCTGCGCGCCCGCCTGATCGCCGAGGGCCATGCCAGCGAGGCCGACCTGGCCGCGCTGCAGGCCGCCATCGAGGCCGAAGTGGCCGACGCGCAGGAGTTCGGGATGAACAGCCCGGTGCCGTCGCTGGACGAGCTGCGGCGCGATGTCTTTGCCGAGGAGATGCCGGCATGAGCGATATGATCCAGATGAACGGCATCCAGGCGATCAACGCCGCCATGATGGAAGCGATGGCCGCCGATCCGAAGGTGCTGGTGCTGGGCGAGGACGTGGGCGACCGTGAGGGCGGCGGCGTGACCGGCACGATGAAGGGCCTGTCGAGCAAGTTCGGGACCGACCGCGTCAAGTCCACCCCGATCTCGGAGCAGGCGATCATGGGCGCGGCGATCGGCGCGGCCATGGCCGGTTACAAGCCCGTGGCCGAGATCATGATGATGAACTTCACCACGGTTGCCATGGACATGATCGTGAACCATGCGGCCAAGCTGCGGTTCATGTCGGGCGGGCAGACCAGCGTGCCGCTGACCATCCGCACGCTGACCGGGGCGGGCTGGCAGACCGCCGGACAGCACTCCGACTTCTTCGAAGGCTGGTTCGCCCATACCGCGGGGATCAAGGTCGTCGCCGGCTCAAACCCGGCAGACCTCAAGGGGCTGCTGCTGTCGTGCATCGACGATCCCGATCCGTGCATCTTCATCGAGGGCGGCATGACCCTGTTCGTGCCGGGTGAGGTCGCCGCCGATCAGGGACCCATTCCCCTGGGCAAGGCCAAGGTCGTGGTGCCGGGCAGCGACGTGACGATCGTGTCGTGGTCAGCGCAAGTGTTGCGCTGCCAGATGGCGCTGCAGGGCCTGGCCGAGGCGGGGATCTCGGCCGAACTGATCGACCTGCGCACGATCTCGCCGTGGGACCGCGCCTGCGTGCTCGAATCGGTCGCCAAGACTGGCCGGGCGATGATCGTGCACGAGGCGGTGCGCTCGTTCGGCCCGGGCGCCGAGATCGCCGCGACCATCAACGAGGAGCTGTTCGGCCAGCTGAAGAAGCCGGTCTGCCGGCTCGGCGCCCCGCAGTGCCCGGTGCCCTTCGCCAAGGCGCTGGAGGATGCCTACATCGTGCAGCCGGACGCGATTGTCGCCGCCGCGAAGGCCCTGATGGACTGATCCGTGCGGTCTCCTCGGCGCGCCCAGCAGGCGGCGGCCGGGGAGACCGGTCCGGCGCTCAGCTCGCCGGCTGGACGAGCGCGAGCGCCGACTGGCCCGCCACGGCGTTCCAGTGGTCGGCATCGCCGGCCAGCGCCGCGTCGAGGAACGCGCGCTTGAGGAACAGGTGGCAGGGATGCTCGGCGGTCAGCCCGATGCCGCCATGGAGCTGAACCGCCTCTTCCGCCACATCGCGAAACATCGTCGTCGCCCGGGCTTTGAGCGCGCCGGCCATCGCCACGGTCAGCGGCGCAGCAGCCCGGCTCCACAACAGCGCCTCGGCGGCGACCAGCGCGATCTGGCAGTCTGCCACGCGGTGCTTGAGCGCCTGGAACAGAGCTAGCGGGCGGTCGAACTGGCGGCGCGTCTTGAGATAGTCCACCGTCATGGCGAGCGCCGCCGCGGCCCCGCCGACTGCATCGGCGGCGAGCGCCAGGAGGACCCGCGTGGTCGCCAGGTCGTACAGCCCACGCGCCGCATCACCAGCAGCGATGACCGTCTCCGCACCGATCGCGACATCGCCGAGACGCCGGGTCTCGTCCCAGGTCGGAACCATGGTCGCGCCCAGCACCGGCGCCAGGGCGATCCGTTGGGGCGAGACGAGCAGCAGCTGGCGGACCTGATCGGCATCGATCACGCATCCGGTCGCCGGCCGGCCCGGCGCATCCAGCGACAGACCGATCCGCTCACCGGCCACGGCGGCCGGGATCAGCGCGGCCCGGTCGGCGAAATCGGGCGCGGCGCAAAGCACCTCGATCGCGGCCATCTGGGCAATCGCCGCGCCCGGGACCAGCGCCCGGCCCAGCTCGACATGGACCGCGGCGAGCGCCTCGGCGCCAAGGCCCAGCCCGCCCAGCTCCTCGGGGACGGCGAGGGCGAACCAGCCCATGTCGACCAGCCGGTCCCAGCTGGCCACCGGATCGGGCGCCAGTCCATCGCTGCCCAGCCCCTTGCGGGCGGAATCGCGCAGCTCCTCGCGCGAGATCATCATGGCGCTGTCCATCCCTTCGGTTCGCGCGGCATGCCCAGCATGCGCTCGGCGATGATGTTGCGCTGGATCTCCTCACTGCCGCCGGCGATGGTCCAGGCATAGCTGTTCATGAAATCGGCCATCCAGTTGCCACTGTTGAGATCGCCGTAGGTGATCGGCTCGCGCCGCTGCGCCGCGATCCCGCCAAGCCGCACGCCCAGCGCAGCATAAGCCCGCAGCGCTCTCGAATAGGCATTCTTGACCACCGAGGCATCGCCGACCTGCTCCTGCCCGGTCATCCGGCGGTCGAGGAACTGGTCGGCCAGCGCGCAGACCGCGTCAACCTGGCCAGTGAGGGCGCCGAAGTCGCGCTGCACACCGGCATCGCCGGTGCGCCCGGTCTCGCCAATCAGCGCCGCGAGGCGGTCCAGCGCGCCGCGCATCCGATAGCCCAGCTCCATCAGGGTAAGCCCGCGCTCGGACGACAGCGTGGCCTGGGCCACCGCCCACCCGTCACCCTCGGCGCCGATCCGCTCGGTCACCGGGATCTCGACATTGTCGAGGAAGATCTCGGCGAACTCCTCGTCGCCCTGGATCTGGTGGATCGGGCGGACGGTCACCCCCGGCGCGGTCATGTCGAGCAGGAAATAGGTCAGCCCGGCCTGCTTCGCGCCCTCGCTGGCGGTGCGGGCCAGCAGCAGGCAGCGATCGGCATACTGCGCCATGGTCGACCAGACCTTCTGGCCGTTGACCGCGTAGACGTCGCCGCGGCGTTCCGCGCGGGTGCGGACGGCGGCGAGGTCGGAGCCGGCACCGGGCTCGGAAAAGCCCTGGCACCAGGTCTCACCCCTGAGGATGCCGGGCAGGTAGCGGGCCTTCTGCTCGGCGTTGCCGCATTCGTGCAGGGTGGCAAAGGCGTGGTAGGTCGAGACGAACGAGAGCAGCAGGCGCGGAGCATCGGCCCGGGCGAGCTCTTCGTAGATCACCTTCTGCTCGGCCAGGCTGCGGCCGCCGCCAGGCCATTCGGCCGGCCAGTGCGGGATGGCATAGCCCGCCTCGACCAGCTTGCGGAACCAGTCGCGTTGCGACGCCGCGAATTCGGCATGCGTGGCACAGGCGCGCCAATCTGCCGGGCGGTTGACGGCGAGCCAGGCGCGCAGGTCGGCGCGCAGCCCGGCGAGCGCGGTGGTAGAGACATCGGTAGGGTGTGCCATGGCGCCAGCTAGGCCCGCTCGGCCGCCGCAGCGCAAGCGCCGCGCGCACATATCCCGATGGCGATAGGGCTCAGGCCACCATTCCCGCCACCGGTTCGGCCATCGCCCCGGCAATCAATCGGGCCGGTTCGGCGGGCGAACCTTGCCGTTGTCAGGGCCGGGAGGCATGGCTGCGGCCCATGGACTTTACCTGGACGCCCGAAGAGCAGGCCTTCCGCCAGCGGCTGAAGGACTTTCTCGCCAGCACGCTGCCCGAGGAGTGGGAGCGGTTCTCGCAGCACGGTCCGGCCTCACCCGACCTGACTCGCTACGCCGAGACCTTCTGCGGCAAGCTGGCCGAAGAGCATCTGCTTACCCCGCACTGGCCGGTCGACCTCGGTGGGCAGGGGCTCGACCCGTGGCACCAGACCATCCTCGCCGAGGAGATGTGGATCGCCGGCGAACCGCGCGGCGGTCAGTACATGAACGTCAACTGGATCGGCCCGACGCTGATAAAGTACGGCACCGAGGCCCAGAAGGCGCGCTATCTGCCGCCGATCGCCGAAGGCCGGGCGCTGTGGTGCCAGGGCTTCTCCGAGCCGGGCGCGGGCTCGGACCTGGCCAGCCTGCGCACGCGAGCGGTGCTGGAGGGCGATCACTACCGGGTGAGCGGCCAGAAGATCTGGACCTCCTACGCCGGGCTGGCCGACACCTGCTTCCTGCTGTGCCGCACCTCGGAGGACCGCAAGCGCGGCATCTCGATCCTGCTGGTCCCGATGGACACGCCGGGCATCACGGTGCGCCAGATCCCCTCGCTGATCGGCGAGGGCGACATCCACGAGGTGTTCTTCGACGACATGCTGGTCCCGCGCGAGGCCCTGTTCGGCGAGGAGGGCCAGGCCTGGGAGATCATCGCCTACAGCCTGGTCAACGAACGGCTGGGCATCCCGCGCTACAGCCTGGCCCGCGCCGCGCTCGACCGCGCGGTGGCGATCCTGCGTGCCGAGGGCCGCTGGCGGGGCGAGGCGGTGCGGATCGAGGCGGCCCACGCCGCGGCGCTGTGCGAGGCCGCGCGCACCGCCAGCTATGCGATCGTCACCCGCCGCGCCGCGGGCGAGCGGATCGGACCGGAAAGCTCCTCGGCGCGGTTCGCCACGGTCATGGCTGAACGGCGGGTCGCCGAGTTCGTGGTGGAGTATCTCCCCGAGGCGCTGGCCGATGCGCACCCCTACCTCAAGATGCACCACCAGCGCGGCATCGTCGCGGGGATCGCCGCGGGGGCGGCCGAGATCCAGCTCAACATCATCGCCAGCGACGTGCTGGGGCTGCCGCGGGAACCGCGCTGATGGACCTGTCGCTCACCTCCGACCAGATCGCGATCCTCGACGCGCTCGAGGCGCTGACCCGGCCGTTCGCCAGCGTGGTCCTGCACGAGACCGGCTTCGCCCTGACCGACCCCGCGCTCGACCGCGCCCTGGCTGAAGGCGGGTT
Source organism: Novosphingobium piscinae (assembly GCF_014230355.1). Taxonomy (GTDB): domain Bacteria; phylum Pseudomonadota; class Alphaproteobacteria; order Sphingomonadales; family Sphingomonadaceae; genus Novosphingobium; species Novosphingobium piscinae. The sequence continues at coordinate 205,917 of NZ_JACLAX010000001.1, read as the reverse complement.
CCTGGACGTGGGGTTCGATCCCGATCTCGGGATCGGCACGGCGGCGATCGTGGTCGAGCGGCTGGCCCGCCTGCCGCAGGCCACCGCTGCGGCGACCACGGCGATCCTGCGCCCCGCGCTGGGGCTCGAGGCGCCCGGGCCGGTCTGTCTGGTCGAGGCCGACGCGCCACACCGCCCGCTGCCGTTCCTCGCCCCGGGCGCGACGGTGGTGGTGCTGGGAGATCAGGTGACCAGTTTCACCGCCGAGGCCGTACAGGTCCGCCCCGAACCCGAGGCGCTTTACGGCTATCCCGTGGCGAGCCTGCTGGCCCTGCCCGAGGGGCGCACCATCCATGCCCTGACCCCGACCGCCTGCCGCACCCACTGGCAGGTCGCGCTGGCCGCTGAAGCCGCCGGGCTGCTGGCCGCGGCGCTTGGCAGTGCCTGCGCCCACGTGTCCGAGCGCAGGCAGTTCGGCCGCGCGCTAGCCACCTTCCAGGCGCTGCGCCACCGCCTCGCCGAGGCCCAGGTGCGCACCAACGGCGTCTACTGGCTGGCCTTGCAGGCCGCGCACACGCTCGACCCCGCCGACGCGGCGCTGGCCGCCTTCCACGCGCAGGAGTCCGCCCGGCTGGTGGTCTACGACCTGCACCAGTGCATGGGTGCGATGGGCATGACACTGGAGCATCCACTGCATCTGTGGACCTACCGGCTCAAGCTGCTGGTCAGCGCGCTCGGCGGGCGCGGCGCCCAGGCCCTGGCCGCGGCTGACGCGCTGTGGGGGTGAGGCTCAATCTGCCGCGGGTTCGCGCGGGAGGCTGAGCAGCGCCACGCTGCTGGCCAGCATCAGGCCCACCGTGCTCCACAGGAACAGGTCGTAGCGGCCGGTCAGGTCGAATACCCGCGCGGCGGCCAGTGGACCCAGCGCCGTGCCGAGCGACAGCGCGATCAGCAGCGCCCCATAGAGCGCCCCGAACGCGCGCAGGCCGAAGTAGCGGGTCAGGATGTAGACGATCACGTCGATTTCCGCGCCGAGGGTCAGCCCGATCACTGCAGCGGCGACCATCGGCCCAAGGCCGCTCGCCCCGCTGAACAGGAGCACCACGGTGCCCAGCGCGGGCAACAGGAACACGCCGCCGCCGACCAGCCGGGCGGGATAGCGGTCGATCAGGACGCCGGTGCCGAGCCGGCCGACGATCGAGGACAGGCCGATCAGCGAGGCGATCCCGGCAGCGGCCGTGGCCGTGGCGCCCCGCGCGGTCAGGACCGGGACGAAGTGGATCGACAGGGCGACCATGCCGAAGGTCAGCATCAGGCAGGTCAGGAACAGCCGCGCATAGACGCTTGAGCGCAGCCCCTCGGCAAAGGTCAGCCCGGTCTGCAGCGGCGCGGCGCTGGCGGCCTGTCGGGCACCGCCGCCGCGCGGGCGGTCATGCGCGCCGCGGAAGAACAGCCAGATCAGCGGGAAGGCAAGCGCGATCCACAGGCCGGCCTGCCAGGCCATGGCGCGCTGCCAGCCGACTGCCGCGATCAGCCGCGCCCCGAGGTAGGGAAACAGCGCCTGCGCCACCGAGGCGCCGCACAGCGTCACGGCAAACGCCAGCCCGCGCGAGGCGGTGAAGCGCGAGGCTACCGCGCTGGTCCAGACCGTAGCCTGGACCGGAAGGGTGGCGAGCGCCATCAGCAACCAGAGCAGATACCAGTTCGCCGGGCTGCCCGTCGCCGTGCCGATCCCGGCGAAGGCGGCGGCCGATAGCACGACCCCGCCCACGCCGAGCGCCCGCGGTCCGAAGCGGTCGACCGCGAGCCCGACCGGCACGCTCAGCAGCGCCTGGACCAGCGTGGCCAAGGTCACCCCGACGGTGACCTGGGTCCGGCTCCACCCGAAAGTGGCCGCTATCGGCTGGATATAGGGGCCCAGCCCATAGATGTGGATCACGCTGGTGGCATAGCCGCAGGCGGCCGCCAGCGGCAGCATGCAGTGGCTGCGCCATTCGGCCATGGCGCCGGGCCGGGTCTCACCCATGGCGCGCGACCTCCCCCGGAACAAGGTCGGTAGCGTGATCGCTGACCGCCACCGCGCGGCTGCGGCTGCGATCGAACAGCCGGTGCTCATCAGCGATTACCTCGGCCGGAAGCGCATCGCGGCGCAGGGCGTCCAGCACTGCGTCTCGCATCGCCGCGCTCGCGAACCCGAGTTCGGTGATGACATCGAAGGGACGATTGGCGTCCTCCGGCCCGGACTCCAGGTAGTGCCGGACATAGCGTTGTGGCCCGGCCATATAGCGCATGCACAGCGGTACGTGATGGTCCTCGTAATAGGCGCGGAATTCAGCCTGGCTCAGGCCAGGCTTGCGCTTGAGGAAGATCAGGACCGAGGGCACCGCCGGCACTCAGAAATCGTAAGCGAAGAACCCGCCGTCGAAATTGCCCCCCAGCGTGTGGGTGGCCGCGGCCAGCTTGTCCGCCGGGGCATCGGCGAGATAGCCGTCAATGATCCGGTTGTAGTTGCTGATCAGGCCTTCCTTCTCGCGGCTCAGCCGCAGGAACTCGAGGCCCTTGGCGTGGACGCCCTTCTGCTGGATCGGGATGTTCGAATAGTCCTGCCGGGGGATCGGCGGAAACTGGTCGCTGTCGTGCGGCAGGACCGTGGGGCTCATCACCGGCGCGGGCTCGCTGCCCGGGGCGAAATGGGTGAGTGACCAGATCTCGAACAGACAGGTTTCCGGGCCGGTCGGGCGGATCCGGTAGGTGCTGGTGCTGGTGAAGAAGGGCAGCAGGAAGTAGTGAGGAAACAGAAACTCGACTGCCTGGATCGGGTCCGAGACCGCCAGCGCGTTGAGATCGGGCACGGTTTCGCCCCGGGCCTTGAGACCCTCGACGATGGTGTGCTGCACCGCACCGAACCAGTGCATCAGCATCTGCTGCGGATCGTCGGGCAGGATGTCGGCGGGCACGAGCCGGGCCAACTCCACCTCCTTGGCGTGGACCATGCCGGCCATGCCTTCGCTCAGCAGCTCCAGGTTCTTGATCTGCGCGGCGACGTTCTGCTCCTTGGTCCAGTTCGGGTCGATCGGCGCGCCGATCCCGCCGGTGTCGTGGCCGTACATGCTGTTGTACAGGGCCGGGACCGCGCGCTGAAGCTGCGGATGGGTGCGCATCACGTGGTAGCCTTCCATGAAGGCCTCCATCGCGATCTTCCAGTTGGCCGGGATCTCGGTGGCGAACCACCACTCGGCGCGCTGGTTGGCATGGAGCCGCTTCTCGAGCCGGTCGAGCACCGGCCCCCAGGTGTCCCGCAGCGACAGGGCTGCGTCGTCGAAGTTGATGAAGACGCAGCCCAGCGCCTCCTCGACCCGGCATTCGGGGAGCTTGAGATCGTCATCGGCGAGCAGGCTCTCGTCAAACAGGTGACGGCCATAGACGAAGGTGTTCTTGCCCTCGCCGTTCCAGCGCCAGCCGTGGAACGGGCAGATGAAGCCCTGGGTCTTGCAGTTGCCATGGCTCCCGCTGGGGACCAGCTGGACCCCGCGGTGGCGGCACGCATTGTGGAAGGCACGCACCCCGGTCTTGGTGCGGGTGACGATGACCGAGCGGCCCAGGATCGAGTATTCGACCCAGTCTCCCAGATTGGGGATGGTCTCGAGCCGGCAGGCCATCTGCCAGGTACGGGTCCAGAGCTTCTCGGCCTCGAGATCGTAGAAGCCCTGGTCGTAGTAGCGCGGGGTCGGGATCTTCTGCGGATCGGTCACGCGGAAGGGCACGGTGGCTCCGGTCTCTGCGGCACTTGCTGGCATGTCCATACTCCCGGCGGGTTCGCCCTGATCCGGAGGTTGGTAGCTCTGCGCCCTGACCGCACAAAGGCCGATCCGCAGCGCGCGCGGACTTATCGCCCGGCCGATTGCCGCACTGCAACACGCGCCGCCCCGGGGCTGCGCCCGGTCATTGCCCCGGCGATATGTGGCGCGGCGCCGGGCCGCGCCGTTTGCCACCTGATGACCCTCTGTTAGCACCGCGGGCAAACAAGGATGCCAGACCATGCCTGACCCGAAACTCGATTGCTCCGATCTCGACCGCTACATGGGCAAGCCGATGCAGCCCGCGCGCATGGTCGAGCCCTTCGCGAACACCGACATCCGCCGCTGGGTCCAGGCAATGCATTACCCCAACCGGCTACACTACGATGCGATGTACGCCATGCAGAGCCGTTTCGGCGAACTGGTGGCCCCGCAGAGCTTCGCCGTGTCGATGGACGACGGTCACGGCTCGGCCCCGTCCTGCATCGGTCTGATCCCCAATTCGCACATGCTGTTCGGCGGCGACGAATGGTGGTTCTACGGCCCGCGGATCAAGGGCGGGGACCGCGTATGGAACGAGCGGATCCCGTTCGACTATACGATCAAGGACACCAAGTTCGCCGGTCCCACCTGCTTCCAGCGCGGCGACAACTTCTACTACAACCAGCACGGCGACCTTGTCGCCAAGCAGCGTTCCACCTCGATCCGCTATGCGCAGGCCGCTGGCGAGGCGAGCCAGAGCGACAGTTCTGCGGCGCAGGACGATCCGGTCTGGAGCGATGAGGAGCTGGAAGCGCTCGAGGTCCGCAAGTATGGCTGGATCAAGATGCTGCACGAGCTCGGCCACGCGCCGCGCTACTGGGACGACGTGGTGGTCGGCGCCGACCTGCCCGAACGGGTGTTCGGCCCCCACTCGATCGTCAGCTTCACCACCGAATGGCGCGCCTACACCTTCACCCAGTGGGGCTCGATGCACCGCCGCACCGACCTCAACATGGCCGAACTCGGCTTTGTCGGGCCGATGGCCGGGCCCGAGCAGGACCCGACCGAGGAAGCCAACAATCCCGAGAACACGGATGGTGCCTATGTTGGCCCGTCGCGCGGGCATCTCTTCCCGCGCTGGGCGCGCTACATCGGCATGCCGCGCGGCTATGGCTACGGCGCCTCGATGGGGGCCTGGATCACCGACTACTTCGCCGGCTGGGCCAGCGAATGGGGCATGGTGCGCCATTCCGTGGCGAACTACCGCAGCCCGGCGCTGACCGGCGACATCACCATCATGACCGGCACGATCCTCGACAAGTATCTCGACGAGGAGGGCCGCCACATGGTCGCGGTCGACTGCAAGATGGCCAACCAGTTCGGGGCCGTGTTGGCCACCGCCAAGGCCGAGATCGAACTGCTGAAGAAGCCCGGATGACCGCGGAGCGCGGCCCGCACGCGATCGCCCGCGCCTTCATCGCCGCGTCGGAGGCGGGGGCCTTCCCCGCGGGCCTGGTCTGCGACGACATGATCGCCTGGACCACCCTCCAGGGCGAGCACAGCCTCGCCCGATACCGGCAGTCGCTGGCCTGGATGCGCGAGGCGAGCGGCGGCACTCTGGCCTTCACGATCGACGCGATCACCGCGGAGGCCGACCGCGTGGTGATCGAAGCGCGCTCGACCGCCACGCTGCGCGGCGGCGCGGCCTATGCCAATACCTACGTATTCGTGCTTAGACTGCGCGATGGTCGGATCGCCTCGGTGCGCGAGCACTTCAACCCGGCGATCGTGCTCGAACTGCTGCTTCCACTGATGCGCTGAGCCGCAGGGCGGCTCAGTCGCCGGATCGCTCGCCGAGGACCGCGGCGGTGTCGCGGCCCAGTTCGGGGGTGGGCCCGGCCACCCGGCCGGGAGTCTTGGAGAACCAGGTGGGCACGCCGGGGAACCGGATCTTGCCCTGCGGGGTGGGCACCTCCTCGAAGAAGCCCACGGCGTTGAGATGGGGATCGTCGAACAGGTCGTCGGTGCTGCGCAGCGGTGCGGCGGGCACGTTGAGGCGGCCGAGCAAGTCGAGCCATTCGGCGGTCGTGCGCGTCAGGAAGGTCTCGCCGAGCCGCTGGTAGATGTAGTCGATCTGTCCGGCACGGTTGGCGAGCGTGGCCATCTCCGGGGTCGCCCAGTCGGGCTGGACGGCCTCGACAAAGGCCTGCCAGTGCCGATCGTTGTAGACCAGCGCCGCGACATAGCCATCCTTGGTGCGATAGGGGCGGCGGTGCCGATTGGCGGCACGGTGATAGTGCGCCGGGCCCAGCGCCGGCTCGAACAAGCGCCCGCCGGCATGCTCGACCAGCATGAAGCTGGCCATGGTCTCGAACATGCCGACCTCGACCTCCTGGCCTTCGCCGGTCCGCTCGCGGTGGAAAAGCGCCATCGTCGTGGCATAGAGCGCGGTCAGGCCCGCGACCTTGTCGGCCATGATCGTGGCGACGAACCCGGGCTCGCCGTTCATCAGCCCCTGGACGTAGGGCAGCCCGCATTCGGCCTGGATCGTGTCGTCGTAAGCCGGCTTGTCTGCGTAGGGGCCGCGGCGCGAGAAACCGTAGCAGTTGGTGTAGACGATGTCGGGCTTGATCGCGCTGACCGCAGCATAGTCGAACCCGAGCCGGGCGATCGCCTTGCCCCGCATCGAGTGGATGAACACGTCGGCCTCCGCGATCAGGCCGCGCAGCGCGGCCCGGTCGGCCTCCTCACGCAGGTCGAGCACGACCGACTTCTTGCCGCGGTTGCAGTTGACGAAGATCGCCCCCAGCCCGGGAGCCTGTCCGGCGTTGATGTAGCGGGTGTCGTCACCCTTGGGCGGCTCGATCTTGATCACCTCGGCGCCCATGTCGGCCATGATCTGGGTGGCATAGGGACCGAACACCATGCTGGTAAGATCGATGACGCGGATGCCCGCGAGTGGGCCGAATGGCGCGGGCTGGCTGGCCATGGGTGTCTCCTGAAGCTGCCACCGCTCTATCCCCTGTCGACCGGCGAATCCATGCGTGGGCAGTTCGCCGGGCCGATATGTGCCGGTGCGCGTTGTCCCGCTCGGGCGGTCGCTGCTACCGACGGTCGCGCCGCCAGCCACGCGGCGTACAGGAGCTGACCGATGGATTTCGCCTTCACGCCGGACCAGTTGAACATCCGCGAGGCGATCCTGCGGCACTGCAGCCAGTTCCCGGACGAATACTGGCTCGAACGCGACCAGTCGGCCGAGTTCCCCGAGGACTTCTACCGCTCGCTCGCCGACGCCGGCTGGCTGGGCATAGCCATGCCCGAGCGCTTCGGCGGCGCGGGGCTGGGGATCACCGAGGCCTCGATCATGATGCAGGCGATCGCCGAGAGCGGCGCCGGGATGAGCGGCGCCTCGGCCGTGCACATCAACATCTTCGGGCTCGAGCCGATCATCCTGTTCGGCACCGAGGAGCAGCAGCAGCGCAGCATCCCGGGGATCGCCTCGGGCCAGGACAAGACCTGTTTCGCCGTGACCGAGCCCAATGTCGGGCTCAACACCACCCAGCTCAAGGTCCGGGCAGAGCGCAAGGAGGGTGGCTATCTGGTCAACGGCGAGAAGATCTGGATCTCCACCGCGCAGGTCGCCAACAAGATGCTGCTGCTGGCCCGGACCACGCCGCTCGACCAGATCAAGCGCAAGACTGACGGGCTGTCGCTGTTCTACACCGACTTCGACCGCAGCAAGATCGAAACGCGGCTGATCCACAAGATGGGCCGCCACGCGGTCGATTCGAACATGCTGTTCATCGAGGATCTGTGGGTGCCCGAGGCCGATCTGATCGGCGAGGAGGGGCAAGGCTTCCGCTACATCCTGGAAGGGCTCAATCCCGAGCGGATCCTGCTCGCCGCGGAGGCCATCGGGCTGGGCCGGGCCGCGATCATGAAAGCGAGCCGCTATGCCAGGGAGCGGATCGTGTTCAATCGCCCGATCGGCCAGAACCAGGGCATCCAGCACCCGCTCGCCAAATGCTGGGCCCAGCTCGAGGCGGCGAACCTGATGACGATGAAGGCCGCCACCCTGTTCGACAAGGGCGAGGACTGCAGCGTCGAGGCCAATACCGCCAAGTACCTCGCCGGGGAATTCGCCTTCGAGGCCTGTCACACCGCGATGCTGTCGATGGGCGGGATGGGCTATGCCCAGGAATACCACGTCGAGCGCTACCTGCGCGAAAGCCTGATCCCGCGGACCGCACCGGTCAGCCCGCACATGATTCTCAATTTCCTGGCCGAAAAGGTGCTCGGCCTGCCCAAATCGTACTAGCGTCCATCCCACCCGCGATGCTGTCACGACAAGGAGACCGGCAGTGACCCCGATGAAGATGCGCTCGTGGCTGTTCGCCCCGGGCGACAGCGAGAAGAAGATGGCCAAGGCGCTGGCCGGCCCCGCCGACGTGGTGCTGTGTGACCTGGAGGACGCCGTGGCGGTCGAGGCCAAGCCGCTTGCTCGCGACATGGTCCGCGCGTTCCTGACGGCCCATCCGGCCGAGCGCAGCCGCATCTGGGTCCGGGTCAATCCGCTCGATGGCCCGCACACGCTGGACGACCTGGTCGCGATCATGCCGGGCCGGCCGGGCGGGATCATGCTGCCCAAGGTCTATGGCCGGGCCGATGTCGAGCTGCTCGACAGCTATCTGACCGCTTTCGAGGCGATGCACGGCATTGCGCGCGGATCGACCCCGGTGATCGTGCTGGTGACCGAAACCGCCGAGGGCATGTTCCACACCGGCAGCTACAAGGGCGCGCCGCGGGTGATTGCGCTGACCTGGGGGGCGGAGGACCTGGCCGATTCGATCGGGGCCAGCAGCAACCGCAATCCGGATGGCAGCTACGCCTTCACCTACGAGCTGGCGCGGAGCCTGACCGTGCTAGGGGCGGCCACGGCCGGGGTCGCGGCGATCGAAACGATCCAGGGCGATTTCCGCGATCTCGAGGGTCTGCGGCTGCGCGCCGAGAAGGTCCGGCGCGACGGTTTCCGCGGGATGCTGGCGATCCACCCGGCGCAGGTCGAGGTGATCAACGCCGCCTTCACCCCGGGCGAGGCGGAGCTGGCCGAAGCGCGCGAGATCGTCGCGCTGTTCGAAGCCAACCCCGGCGTCGGCGCGATCGGCTGGAAGGGCGGCATGCTCGATCGGCCCTACCTCTCGCGGGCCCTCGCGCTGATCGCCCAGGCCGAGCAGGCGTGACGATCGAGACGACCCCGGCCGAACTCGACCTCGCCGCCTGGGTGCGGCCGGGCGACCGCATCGTGCTGGGCCAAGCCTGCGGCGAACCGCCGGCGCTGGTCGCCGCGCTGATGTCCCAGGGCCAGTCCATCCCCGGCCTCTCTGTGTTCATCGCCACCAGCTTCTCGGGCGCGTTCCGGCCCGAGAGCACCGCCAGCTTCGCCCTGTCGAGCATGGGTGCGATCGGCCAGCTGCGGACCATGGCCAAGGGCGGGAACCTGGCGATCATTCCCAGCCACGTCAGCCAGATCGGTCCGCTGATCGAGGCCGGGGTGATCGGCTGCGACGTGGCGATGATCCAGGTCAGCCCGGCCGACGAGGCCGGCCGGCACAGCTGCGGGCTGATCAGTGACCACGTCCGCGCGGCCGTGGCGCGCGCCCGGGTGGTGATCGCCGAGGTCAACGTGGCGGTGCCCTACACGTTCGGCGAGACGATCCACGCCTCGGAAATCGACGTCGCGGTCCATTGCGACCAGCCCCCGGTGGAGGTCCCGGCTGCGCCGATCAGCGAGACCGATGCGGCCATTGCCCGGCACTGCGCCGGCTTTATCGGCGACGGCGCGGTGATCCAGACCGGAGTCGGCGCCGTGCCCGACGCGATCCTGCGCCTGCTCGGCGACCGCAAGGACCTCGGGGTCCATTCCGGCATGCTTGGCGACGGGCTGGCCGACCTGGTCGAGGCCGGGGTCATCACCAATGCACGCAAGGAGATCGATCCGGGCGTCTCGATCAACGGCGCGCTGATCGGCACCCGGCGGCTCTACGATTTTGCCCACCGCAATCCCGCCATCCGGATGTGTCCGGCCAACTACACGCACGATGCCGGGGTGCTCGCGCGCCTGTCGCGGCTGGTCTCGATCAACTCGGCGATCGAGGTCGACCTGACCGGGCAGGTCAATGCCGAGGCCTCGGGCAGCGCCTATCTGGGCGGCACCGGCGGGCAGGTCGATTTCGTCCGGGCCGGGGCGCGCTCGCCCGGCGGCCACGCGCTGATCGCGCTGTCGGCCACGGCCAAGGGCGGAACCCTCAGCAAGATCGTGCCGGCGCTGTCGGGTCCCGTGACCACGGCGCGCAGCGAGGTCGACGTGATCGTCACCGAATTCGGCGCGGCCGAACTCAAGGGGCGCAGCCTGGCCGAGCGGGCACGGGCGCTGGTCGCCATCGCCCACCCCGATTTTCGCGAGGCGCTGGACCGCGAGGCCCACGCCATTGCCCGGCGAGGGTTCTGACCATGGGCGATGCTGTCCTTTACACCTGCACCGACGAGGGCATCGCGGTGATCACGATCGACCGCCCCGAGCAGCGCAACTGCCTGAGCCGCGAGGTCCGCGATGGTCTGCGGCAGGCCTGGGCCCGGTTCGAGGCCGATACCGGGGCGGGGATCGCGATCCTCACCGGGCGCGGCGACAAGGCGTTCTGCGCCGGCGGCGACCTCAAGGAGATGGTCGAGACCGGGCTCAAGACCCCCCCGCGCGACATGTTCCCGGTACCCTACGAGAACCTGCGGCTGTCCAAGCCGACGATCGCCGCGGTCAACGGCGTGGCCTTCGCCGGCGGGTGGATGATCGCCCAGGCCTGCGACCTGTGCGTGGCCAGCCACAATGCGCAGTTCGCAATCACCGAGGTACGGGTAGGCCGCGGCTCGCCGTGGTCGGCCCCGCTGATCCACATGATCCCGCAGCGTATCTACATGGAGATCGTCCTGACGGGCAAGCCGATCAGCGCGGCGCGGGCTTACGAGATCGGGCTGGTCAACCGGCTGTGCGAGCCGGGCGAGGCCCTGGCCTGCGCCACCGAACTGGCGCGCGAGGTCCTGGCCGGAGCACCGCTCTCGGTCGCGGCGGCGCGCCAGACGGTGATGCTCGCCACCGAGATGGGCCGGTCGGCGGCGATCGAGGCCGGCTATGCCGCGCACGAGCTGGCCTATCACAGCGCGGACGCGCAGGAAGGGCCCCGCGCCTTTGCCGAGAAGCGCAAGCCCCAATGGAAAGGACGCTGACATGAGCGACACGGATCGCATCGTCACGCAGGCGGAGCAGCTCGAGCACGCCTTCACCATCCAGCCCGAAGCCTATGTCTCGGCCGACTATGCCCGGCTCGAGCGCGACCGGCTGTGGCGCAAGGCCTGGCTCCAGGCCGGACGCGAGGAGGACATCCCCGCGCCGGGCGATTTCGTCACCTTCGACATCGGCGACGATTCGGTAATCGTGCTGCGCGGCGACGATGGCGGGTTGCGGGCCTTTCACAATGTCTGCACTCACCGCGGGCGCCGGCTGGTCGATACGCCCGCGGGCCAGCGCAACACGCGTGGCCAGCGCCGCAACTTCATCTGCGGGTTCCACGGGTGGACCTTCGACCGCGAGGGCCAGTGCACTTTCGCCCAGCACCGCGAGGACTGGCAGGGTGCCCTGACCGCCGAGCGCACCGCGCTGGGCAAGGTCAGTGTCGATACCTGGGGCGGCTGGCTGTGGATCAATCTCGATCCCGACTGCGCCCCGCTGCGCGACTGGCTGGGCCCGATCCCGGAGATGCTCGATCCTTTCGCGCTGCACCAGATGCGCTGCCGCTGGCGCAAGTGGATCGTGTTCGACTGCAACTGGAAGGTGGCGCTCGAGGCCTTCAACGAGACCTACCATGTCCAGACCACCCATCCCGAATTCAACGTCTTCGGCCAGTTCCGCGGATGGGCCCGCAATCATGGGCTGCACACCAACATCGGGTATGAGGCGCCCAAAGGGCAGGAGCAGGATCAGGCCAAGCTCCGGCTGGGCGCGGGTGACGATCCACGGCTCTCGACCGCCGAGATGCAGGTCTACACCTGGGAAAATGCCAATACCAACACCACCCGCACCCTGGTCGACGCCGCGCTGCGGCTGAAGGACGAGCTGCCAGCGGGCACCCCGGCAGCCGAGGTCTCGGCGCACTGGCTGAAGTCGGCGCGCGAGGCCGATGCCCGCCGCGGCGTGCACTGGCCGGTGGTCGATCCGGCGCACGTGGCGAAAAGCGGCACGGCCTGGCAGGTCTTTCCCAATTTCCAGATCGGCCATGCCGTCAACAACATGCTCTGTTACGCGGCCCGGCCGTTCGGCGACCATCCCGGTCAGTGCATCTTCGAGGCGGCGGTCTACGAACTCTATCCCGCGGGCGAGGCCCCGGCCACCGAGTGGGAATACACCCCGGCCGAGGCCTGGCCGCCGGTGCTGCAGCAGGATTTCGCCAACATGCGCGCGGTCCAGCAAGGGATGAAATCCGGCGGATTCCGCGGCACCCTGCCCAATCCCTATATGGAGCGGGCGATCGGCAGCCTGCACATGAATCTCGCGCGGTTCATGGGCGCAGGGGCACCGCGCAACCTCGAGTAAGCGGCGGCCCGCTGGCCGGGTTTCGCCGGCCAGCCGGGCATGGTCAGTCCAATGCCCCCGCTCGGTGGACGGCCCTAGCGCGCTGTCCCGCGGCACGCGCGCCGGTCGGTCGCGGCCCAGGTGATCGCGTTTTCCAGCAATGTGACATGCGGCGCGAGGCCGTAGTTCTCCGGACGGTGGCCGAGTGCGGAATAGAACACGCGGCCGCGGCCCAGGCAGTTGGTCCAGGCTACCGGATGGTCGGCGCCCATGACCAGTTCCGGCATCTGCGGATCGTTCGGGGCATAGGTCGATTCGTCCAGCAGCAGCACGGGCTGGGCTCCGGCCAGGCGCGGATTGCTCTTGAACGAGTACCACTCCTCGGTCATCGACCAGTCGGTCGGCAGGCCCTTGGCCAGCGGGTGCTGCGCATTGACCCGCACCGTGGCCTGCTGGAACTGCTGCGTGCGCGGATGTCCCGCGAAGCGCGCGCCGATCAGCCGGTCGGGGTACCAGTCCCAGAAGTAGACCGGATCGCCCGCGGCGCCATGGATACCGATGAAGGCCCCGCCGCGGGTCAGCCAGGTCTGGAACGCCGCGCGCTGCGACAGGGTCAGCACGTCCCCGGAGACATTGTTCCACAGCACCGCGTCAACCTTGGCGAGGGTCTTCGGATTAAACGCGCCGCCGCGGTCGGTGAAGGTGATCGCCCAGCCCTTGCGCGCGGCCATGGCGAGCAGCATCGCATGAGCCGCGTCGACCGACGGCGTGTCCTTGAACCCGTTGATCTTCTCGAACACGAGAATGTTGGACTTGCCGGCCACGCGGGTCACCGTGGGCACCTCGTTGTCGAAGCGCGCGCACCGCGCGATCTGGTCGGCCGGGGTGACCGGGAGTTGTCGCAGCTGGGCGTCGATCGCGTTTACCGCATCGAGGCTGACGCCGGCGAAGCCCCGCGCTTCGCGCAGCGTCAGGATGGCGGCAAAGGTGGGCGGCTGCGTGCCGAGGAACTGGGGCGGAGCCTTGTCGAGCCCCGGCAGAACAGGGCGCAGCAGCGCCCGGGCCGGCTCGCTCAGCAGCAGGTCGACCAGCGGCGAGGAGGCGGAGAACGGCGCCGTGCGGTTGGGACAGTCGGTCACCGGGGCGGCAGCCCGGACCGGCGCGGCCGCGAGCGCGAGGCTGGCCGTGAGCGAGGCAAGCAGCGGACGGAGCAGCATCCGGCAGCCAGGGGTCGGCAAGGCGCCAGCAAGCAGCTGTCCGACAGCGCGTCGTGCCCGCGGGGCCAGATCGGCGGCCTCCCGTGTCAGGGTCGCGCGGCGACCCAGCTCTCCACGGCGAGCGATGAAGTGGTTCGACATGGCCTTCTCCCGGTAAAGCCCCGGCAGGCAATGAGCGTACCCGGGCCTTCTACAGGTCGGCACCGGGCGACCAAGCCGGGTCACCGGGTCGGACTTACCAATCGCCGGCGCGATAGGCCAGCCGAGCCATGCCCCGCTCAGCCGGCCGGGGTGATCGTTCCGGCCCGCAGCAGGTCGCGCGGGGCGGAGGAGCGGCCGATCCACAGGGTGAAGGCGCCCGGCGGCACGATCCAGGACTGGCGCTGCTCGTCCCACACCCCGAGCGGATGGTTGCTTGCAGCCGGGTCGAGGTCGATCGCCACCTCGCCCGCAGCTCCGGCGGCCAGAGCGAGCTTGGCGAAGCCGACCAGCCGGCGTGGCGGCTGCTTCGCGCCCAGGCGGTCGGCGCTGGCCGGCAGGGTGACATAGACCTGGGCGGTCTCGGTGCCCGGGCGCGGGCCGGTGTTGCGCAGGCGCGCCGAAACCCGCCACTTGCCCCCCGGCAGCGGAGTGACCCGCGGCGCGGACATGGCGAAGGAGGTGTAGGACAGGCCGTGGCCGAAGGGGAAGGCGACGCAGGGATTGCGCCCGGCGCGCTGCGGGCAGACCCCGTCAGGATCGAGATCGTACCAGCGGTACCCGATGGCGAGCCGTTCGGCATAGGTCACGGTCTGCTTGCCGCCCTCGCCGGGGGTGCCGGGATAGGCCGAGGGCGCGACGTAATCGAGGAAGCTCTTGCCGGCGATCGGCACGGTCACCGGCAGTCGCCCGGTGGGCTCGACCCGGCCGAACAGGACATCGGCCACGATGTTGCCGTCCTCCTGGCCGGGGAACCAGGCCTCGACAATGGCCGGGCCGGCCGGACCGACCAGGCTGGCCGGCAGGGCGGGGCCGGCATTGTCCTTGAGCACCAGCGCCGTCTTGCGCGCCATCGGCCGGCCATCGGCCGAACGGGCGGCGAGGACCTGCGCGATCAGGGCGGTCGTGCCGCTGTTGCGCGCGGCATTGTCCCCCGTCTCGGTGGCGATCAGGTTCGAGCGGTGGGCATACCAGTCGAGGCTCTGGCCCGCGGCGGCCGGAGCGGCGAGGGCAAGCCCCTTGGGATCCTGGAAGGTCGCGCGGTCGGCGCCCTCCTCGGCGATCGTGCCGGCCATGATCACCACGGCATCGGCGGCGGCGAGGGCGGCGAGGGCCTCGTTCATCCCGACCGCCCGGCCGTCGATCGTGGCCGCGGTGTTGGCGTCGTCAACCAGCACGAGCTGCACCGTGGCGGTGGGATTGCCCAGCTGGGCGAGCGCGCGGCGCAGACCCTCGGCCGGGCTCACCGTATAGGCCGGCACCACGTCGGAGCTACCGCCGCCCGCGCCCATCGGCTCGCCGGTCACCGCGCCGCCGGCCACCGCCTGCTGCGCATAGACCTGGCTCTGCTTGCCGATCAGGACCAGCGACTTCAGCGTGCTGCGCAGCGGCAGCGCGCCGTTGTTCTGGAGCAGCACGCTGGAGCGCGCGCCGATCTCGCGCGCCTTGCGGCCCCCGGCCGCGAAGTCGATCGGGGTCTGGGTCAGCTTGCGGTCGAAGATGCCGGCCTTGAACGCCTGCCGGTAGCGCCGCTCGAGCGCGCGGTCGATCAGGTCCACGGTGACCTCGCCCTTGTCGAGCGCCGCCTTGAGCTTGGCCGGCGCCCAGAACAGCGGCAAGGGCATCTCGTGGTCGAGCCCGTTCACCAGCGAGGCGGAGGTGCTCTTCTGCGCGAAGAAATCGGTCTGGACATAGCCGGTGAAGCCCCAGTCGGTGCGCAGGATATCGGTCAGCAGCTCCTTGCTCTCGCACGAGGGCTGACCATTGACATAGTTGTAGGCGCACATCACGGCGGCAGCCTTGCCGTCCTTTACCGCCATCTCGAAGGGCAGGAGATAGAGCTCGCGCAGGGTCTGGCGATCGACCGTGGTCTGGATCGTCATCCGGTTGGTTTCCTGCTCGTTGGCCAGGAAATGCTTGGGCATCGCGATCAGGCCGCGGGCCTGGATCGCGCGGGTCTCGGCCACGGCCATGGTCCCGCTGAGGAAGGGATCCTCGCCGAAGTACTCGAAGTTGCGGCCCAGGATCGGCAGCCGCGCGAGGTTCACGCCCGGCGCCTCGAACACATGCAGGCCGAGGTTGTGCATCTCGGTGGCGATGACCTCGCCATAGAGCCCCGCCACCGCCGGATCGAACGAGGCCGCCGCGGCCAGGGCCGAGGGCAGGGCGGTCGCCTTGGCCGAGCTGGGGTGGGTATAGGCCCGCGTGATCACGCCCATCGGCGAGCTGCTGCCCAGCGCCTGCGCCACCTCGACCGAGACGCAATCGTTCTGCCCCAGCCCGACCGGGCCGTTGGTGATGCGGAAGGTCGGGATCTGCAGCCGCGCGATTCCGCTGACGTGCCGCGCGCCATAGCACTGCGGCAGCTCGGGCAGGATCTCGGGCTTGGCGCCCGTCAGCTGCTGGAGCTTCTCGTCCAGCGTCATGGCCGCGACCAGCGCCTTGGCCCGCCGTCCGGCCACGGCCTCGCGCGCGGTATCGTCGGCGGCTTGCGCCTGCTCGGCCACGATCGCCGGGGCCATCCACGGATTGGCCGGCTCGTCCGCGCCCTGAGCAGCGCCCGGCAGCGCGGCCAGGACCAGCAGCGAGACCCCGATGAGCGACTTGCGGAAACAGGCCATGACTCTCTACCCCAAACCGTTATGGGGCGTTTGGTAAGTCATCTTCTGCTAAATGGCCCGTCCAATTTTACCGGGTCGGCAGCACGGGATCAGCTGCGGGCGAAATCCTGCACCCGGATCCCGCTCATCGCGGTCCACCCGGCATCGTTGATGAAATCGGCACCGGTCGCGAAGGAGCTGTCGTCGCTGGCGAGGAACAGCGCCATGCGGGCCATCTCCTCGGGCCGGGCCATCCGGCCCAGCACGCCCATCCGGTCGATGATCGCGTTCGAGGTGGGCAGCCCGGCCGCGGCCATCTCGGCGCGCTGGCGGGCGGCCAGGGGAGTCTCGGTGGCCCCGGGGCAAAGCGTATTGACGCGGATCCCGTGGCACCCCAGCTCGACCGCGGCGGCCCTGGTCAGCCCGACCACGGCGGCCTTGGAGGCGCAGTACCCGGCCGAGCTGGCGGCGATGAAGGCGGCGATCGAGGCGGTGTTGATGATCGAGCCGCCACCGCCGCGGATCATCAGCGGGGCAACGTGGCGGATCATCTGCCACACGCCCTTGACGTTGACCTCCATCACCTTGTCGAAGGCGGCCTCGTCGATGTCGAGGATCGAGCGCTTGCCCTCGGTATCGACCCCGGCATTGTTGAACAGGACCTGCGGCAGGCCCAGCGCGGCCTCGGTCCGCGCAGCGATCGCCGCCGCGTCGGCGGTCCGGGCGACATCGGCGCGGATCGCGATCGCCTGTCCGCCCGCGCTGGCAATCTCCCGGACCAGCGCGGCCAGCGCCGTCTCGTCGAGATCGACCGCAGCGACCGCGGCGCCCTCGGCCGCGAACAGCCGCGCCGCCGCTGCCCCCATCCCGCCGGCGGCGCCGGTGACGATCGCGACCTTGCCGGCCAGACGCAAATCAGTGCGAGCCCATGTAGCGGCCACCATTGGTCGAGATGACCTGGCCGGTGATGTAGCTGGCTTCCTCGGAGGCCAGATAGGCGGCCGCCGCGGCGATGTCCTCGGGCTGGCCGATCCGCTTCATCGGCAGCTGGGCGGCGAAGGCCTCGGCATCGATCGGCGCGGCGCGCAGCATCGGCGTGTCGATGAACCCCGGCGGGATCATGTTAAAGGTGACCCCGGTTGGGGCGAACTCCAGTGCCAGCGCCTTGGTCATCCCGACCAGCCCACCCTTGGACGAGACATAGTGGCCCTGCGCCGGGGAGCCGGTCTGGACCGAGGACGAGGTGATGTTGATCACCCGGCCCCAACCCGCTGCCAGCATGTCGGGCAGGCACTGCTTGGTCACCAGCCAGGGGCCACGCAGGTTGATCCGGATCACGCGGTCGAACAGGTCATCATCGGTGTCGAGGAACGGGGTGAAGGGCGCGATCCCGGCATTGTTTACCAGAATGGCGATCGGGCCGAGCTCGGCGCGGGTCCGGTCCGCCGCGGTCTGGATCACGGCCTTGTCCGAACAGTCGGCCTCGATCGCGATCGCCGTGCCGCCGGCTGCGCGGATCAGCGCAGCCGTTTCCTCGGCCCCGGCCAGGTTGACGTCCCAGATAGCGATCCGGGCCGTATCCTCGGCCAGGCGCAGCGCGATGGCGCGGCCGATGCCCGAGCCGCTGCCAGTGACGACCGCAACGCGGCCGTTGAGAGAGCGTGTCATCCGAAATTCCTTTCGCGCCGGAACAGGCCCAGCGCGCGCGCGGGTGTCAAGCAGACCCCCTGCGGCATCACCGGCGCGATGCCCGGCCGGCGTCGGCGCGGGTGCAATCGTGGCAGCGATGACTGGCACGGGCGGGGTGCCGCTGCGCGCCGCGATTTGCCAAGAGAGGCCATGCCCACGCCGCGCAAGATCACACCCGGAGGCTGGTCCATTCGCTGGGACGAGGCCCGCGCGGCCGAGGCCTATGCTGCGGGCTGGTGGTCGCGCGAGACGCTGGGCGAGGCGCTGCGCGACACGGCCCAGCGCGATCCGGGCAGGATCCTCCTGGTCGATGGCGACACGCGGCTGACCGCGGCCGGATGGCTCGACCAGGCCGAGCGGATCGGCCGCGGCCTCGCTGCGCAGATCCCGCCCGGCGGGGTGGTCAGCGTGATGCTGCCCAACTGGCACGAGGCCGCGGTGATCTACCTAGCGGCGACCTTCGCCGGGCTGGTGGTCAATCCGATCCTGCCCTCGCTGCGCGACCATGATCTGCACTTCATCCTGGCCGATGCGCGCACCCGCCTGATCGTCATCCCGCAGCGCTTCCGCGGTCACGACTATGCCGCGATGCTGGCCCGGGTCTGCGCCGGGCTGGAGACCCCGCCCGAGGTCGTGGTGGTGCGTGGCGATCCGGCCGCCGGGCAAACCGCCTGGGCCGAACTGCTGCACCGCGTCCCTGCGGCGACGCTGCCTCCGCCCGATCCCGATGCCGTGCGGATGGTCATGTACACCAGCGGCACGACGGGGCGGCCGAAAGGCGTGCTGCACACGCACAACTCGATCGGGGCGCTGATCCGGCAGATCGGCCGCGACTGGCTGGTCACCCCGGGCGACCGGTTCCTCGTCCCTTCGCCGGTCAGCCACATTGGCGGATCGATCTATGCCTTCGAGATGCCGGTCCTGCTGGGCACCACCGCCGTCCTGATGGACGCCTGGGACCCTGCCGTCGCCGTGGCCACCATGTTGCGCGAGCGGGTCACCCACATGGCCGGCGCCACGCCGTTCCTGCAGGGCCTGCTGGATGCGGCACGCACGGCCGGAACCCGGCTTGATCACCTCAAGGTGTTCATCTGCGGCGGCGCATCGGTGCCACCGCCGCTGATCCGCGAAGCGGCCGACTGGTTTGCCAGGGCCCGTGTCAGCCGGGTCTATGGCTCGACCGAGGTGCCCGTCACCACCGTGGGCGCGCTGGGCGCGGACGATCTCGCGGTGGCAGCGGACACCGATGGTCGGCCGGGCATCGCCGAGGTGGTGATCGCCGAGGCTGGCGAGATCCGCGCGCGCGGCCCGCAGATGCTGGTGGGCTATGCCCGTGCCGCGGACGAAGACGGTGCCTTCGACGACGCCGGGTTCTTCCGCACCGGCGACCAGGGCGAATGGCGCGCGGGCGGCGGGCTGGTCGTGACCGGCCGGATCAAGGACCTGATCATCCGCAACGGCGAGAACATCGCGCCGAAGGAGATCGAGGATCTGCTTGGCGACCATCCCGGGATCACCGAGGTGGCCGTGGTCGGCGTGCCCCACCCCCGCACCGGCGAGCGGGCCGTGGCAGTGATCGTGCCGCGCGGTCAGGCCCGGCCGGACGTGGCCAGCCTCGACGCCCATCTCGCCGCCCGCGGGGTCGCCCGCTTCAAGGTGCCCGAGGAGGTCGCGCTGTGGGACAGCCTGCCGCGCAACGATGCCGGCAAGGTGCTCAAGACCGTGATCCGCGACAGGCTCAGGGCGAACGCGGCGCCCGGCGGTTGAGCAGCGGCCGGGCATAGCTCGGATCGCTGCGGTCGCGCGCCGTCACGCCGTTATCGCCGATGTCCGGGACATCTCCGAAGGGCAGCGGCAGCGACGGCTGCAGACAGCTCCATTCGATCAGGTTGGTGCGCAGCGCGATCCGCCACGCCCCGTCGCGCCGTTCGAGCCGGTCGATATAGCGCCCTCCGGCCAACATCACCGTCTCCTCGCCGTCCGGCGCGAAGGGATGGTTGCGCGCGGCGAACTGGTAGTAGGTCTCGGCATGGGCGGTGTCGCCCGCGATGTCGGCGCTGTGGTTGAGCAGCAGGTGGTGCGTCAGCACCTGGCCGGCGCGGTGCATCGGCACGGCCCAGTCCCAGCAGCCCGCGGCGCTGCCGACGAAGGGACCGGCCGCGATCTCGGCATCGGGATGGAAGGCCGAAAGGAACAGGTCGCGGTCAAAGCGGTCCATGCCGCGGCAGAACCGCGTCAGGCAGTCGAGGATCTCCTGCCGGTCGCTCAGCCGCTGCAGCGCCTCGCTCACGCCTCGCCGCCGAAGAAGCGCTCGCTCCAGTCGCCGGTGGCCCGGCCGGCGAAATGCGGCGCACGGAAGGCCATGCCCATCAGCCCCTGGCTCCAGTCTGCTGCCGCGCCCCAGTCCTGCGACCAGTCGTAGAGCATGGTCCGCGCGGCGAGGCGCCAGTCCCCCTCGCGGCGTTCGAAGTGGTCGAGGTAGCGCCCGCCGATGCAGGTGTCATGCTCATCGCCACCGCCGTAATCGATCCGGTGATAGGAGATCACCTGGGTCTCGACCCGGGCGGTCTCGCCCGCCAGCTCGATGTGGCTCTGCCCCAGCACGTGCTGGGTGTTGGTGATCGCCGGCGAGCCGGGGACGACCCAGGCGAGGTAGGCCGCGAAATCGCCGCGGAACACGCCGTAGTCGGTCACCGAGTCGGGCCAGCAGGCGGACCGGATCAACGCCGCGTCGCGCCGATCCTCGCCGCGGGCGAGGCGCACCAGCGCGGCGCGGATCGCGTCGCGGTCGAGCAGGGCCTCGAACTGCGCTTGCCGATCGTTCGTCATCTCACTTGGCCCTTTCACGATGCGCCCATTCGAAGCTGCGGCCAAGGTGGTCGGCCATGCCCGAAGGATAGGGCGGGAAGGTCCAGCGCTCACCCGCCGGATCGCGGATCGCCGCGATCTCGTCCGCGACCTGCTCGATCGTCCAGTCGGGCCGGAACACGCCCTTGCTCTCGGTGGTGAAGGCCCGCGCCATGCGCCCCGCCGCGGCGATGTAATGCTCGCCCGAGACCTCGCAGCTCTCATGCGCGAGCCAGGCGACCATCGGCGCGACCAGTTCGGGGTCCATCGGCGGATAGGCGCTGGTGTCGAGCCCGTCGGCCATGCGGGTGACGGCTGCCGGGATGATCGTGTTCGACCGGATGCCGTGCGGCCCGCCCTCGAGCGCGGTGACGTTGTTGAGCCCCATCAGTCCGGCCTTGGCCATGCCGTAGTTGACCGTGGTCTGGCTGCCGTAGAGCCCGCTGCACGAGCCGGTCAGCACGACCCGGCCATAGCCGGCCGCCGCCATCGCGGGGAAGGCGGCGCGGACGAGGTAGAACCCGCCCTTGAGATGGACGTCGAGTACTGCGTCGAGATCGGCGTCAGACAACTCGGCGATCGGGCCGTAGCGCACGTTGCCGGCGTTGTGGATCAGCACGTCGATCCGGCCCCAGGTGTCCGTGGCGGCGCGGATGATCTCGGCCGCGCCCTGCGGCGTGGCGACGCTGGCGGTGCAGGCCACCGCCTCGCCGCCGGCGGCGCGGATCTCGTCGACCACGTCCTGGGCTGGATTGGCCTCGATCGTGTCGCCGGCCTTGGCGCTGCCGTTGTCGTTGACCACGACCTTGCAGCCCCGGCTGGCGAGGAGCAGGGCATAGGCCCGGCCAAGGCCCCGGCCGGCGCCGGTGATCACCGCCACGCGGTCGTCGAATCGCAAGCTGGTCATGTGTTGTCTCCCGCAATCGGCGCCCAGAGCGGCGCGCCACGCTGGGCGCGCATCGATTCGACCCAGGTTCCGTCGTCATCGGTCACGCCGTAGTCGCGCGCGATCTCCGCCGTGATGAATTCGCCGCCGCTGCGCCGCATAATCTGCGGATCGCAGGCGAGGGCCGCGATCACGCGGCCCGGATGCTCGACTGAGCTGCCCTTCTGCCCGGTGATCGAGCGGGTCATCTTGTCGGCCACGCGGGCCAGGTTGTCGCGCGCGCGCTCGGTCAGGGTCAGGCCCTGCCACAAGGTGACCGCGGCCACCCCGTGGGGTTCCAGCTCGATCGCCATGTCGCGGGTCATCCGCCCGACTGCGGTCTTGGACGTGCCGAACAGCACGCCGTAGGTATAGGTGACCGCCGCATAGCCCGAGATCGCCACGATCAGTCCGCTGCCCTGCGGCACCATGAGCCGCGCCGCATGCCAGGCGGCGACGAAGTTGGACGTCACTCCGACGTCGATCATCTCGAGGTTGGACAGGGGCTTGTCCCAGAAGCCGCGCGGCTCGAGCAGATCGTCCGGGATGACGAAGGCGTTGTTGACGAGAATGTCGAGCCGCCCCTGCTCGGCGCGCACCTGGTCGAACAGGCGGGCGACCTGGGCGTGGTCGGCATGGTCGCACTGCACCGCGATGCCCTGGCCGCCGCGCTGGGTGCATTGCGCAGCGGTTTCGCCCACGGTGCCCGGCAGAGGGTGGGACCCCGGGCTGGCAGTGCGTCCCGTCACGTAGACCGTGGCACCATCGGCCGCGAGCGCCAGGGCGATGCCCTTGCCGATCCCGCGGCTGGCCCCGGTAACCACCGCGACCTTTCCATCCAGCCTGCCCATGGTCTCTCCTCTACCGCTGGCTTGGCTATCCCCCCGGCCCGGGGCCGGTCAAACCGCTCGGGCGATGAGTCCCGGGGGCTTGCTTGACATGCCCCGGCCAAAACGGTCGCATGGCCGCCATGAAAACAGCGATCATCACGGGAGCGGGCAGCGGCATCGGACTCGGGACCGCGCTGATGTTGCGCGATCAGGGCATGGCAGTGGTCGGCGTCGGCCGGGATCCGGACAAGCTGGCGGCGCTCGAGGCGGCGATCGGTGATCCGGCGCGGGTGGCCACGCTGGCGCTCGACGTCACCGCACGGGACGCCCCGCTGCAGATCGTCGCGCTGGCGCTGGCCCGCTTTGGCCGGATCGACTTCCTCATCAACAATGCCGGAGCCGGGAGCCCCAAGCCGCTCGACGAGACCGACGACGACATGCTCGACGGGTTTCTCGACCTGATGCTCAAGGCGCCGTTCCGTCTGGCGCGCGAGGTGATCCCGCACCTTGCCCCCGGGTCGGGGATCGTCAACGTCACCTCGACCTTCGCGATGATCGGCGGCCGCCGCGGCGGCGCCTATTCGGCGGCCAAAGGCGGGCTCAAATCGCTGACCGAGCACATGGCCTGCGAATATGGCCCGCGCGGCATCCGCTCGAACTGCGTTGCCCCCGGCGTGACCATGACCGACATGGTCCGCCACCGCTTCAGCGATGAGACCTTCAGGCGCAACAACGTCGAGACCACGCCCTATCCCCGTCTGGCCGAAATCGAGGACGTGGCCAGCACGATCGCGTTCCTGTGCACGCCCGGCGCCGAGATGATCAACGGCCAGTCGATCGTCGTCGACGGCGGCTGGACCAAGACCAAGTACCTGAGCCCACGCGCGCTGACCTCGCGCTGGATCGAGGAGGGGGGGGAATGACCGACCTGATGGCCGCCGATTTCGGCATCCGCCAGCTGCAGGCGCGCTTCATCGACGCGGTGTGGCGGCAGGACGCCGAGGCCTTCGCCAACTGCTGGACGCGCGAGGGGCTGTGGAAGATCGCCGGGATGGAGGTGCGCGGCCGTGCCGCCCTGACCGAGGCCTGCCAGAGGCTGCTCGGCCGGTGTCGCCGGATCCACCTGCTGATCGGTCCCGCGATCCTGCAGGCCGAGGGCGAGGCGGTGCTCGGCCGCCACAACGTGACCGAATTCGCGACGATGCACGATGGCTCCACCGCCATGACCTTCGGCTGGTATCACGACCGCTATGCCGAGGAAGACGGGCTGTGGCGGTTCGCCTCGCGGCACTGGAGCTTCAAGTACCGGGGCCCGCCGGACCTGACCGGCGGTTGGGTCGACACGCCCGACTATGGCGCCTTCCCGGGCTTCCCCGAGGCCGACGAGCCGACCTACGTGCGCCCGTCCTGATATCGCCGGAGCGTTAAGCGCGGCGCGGCGGGCCACGCCCAATTGACCATAATGAACAGTACTGTTGATAACGGCCCGGACACAAGAACCGCATGCCGAGAGGGGACCTGCCATGACCTGCCAGCCGACGACAGTGCCGTCGCCAGAGACCCTGGACATTCCCGCAATCCGTGAACGCTACCGGATCGAGAAGGAACGCCGGCTGCGCAAGGAGGGGCAGGGCCAGTACGTCAGGCTCGGTGATGGCGGCACCGGCGACTACGCGGTCGATCCCTATACGCCGGTCGCGCCCCGCGCGGCGCTGGACGAGGAGCTCGACGTGCTGGTGCTGGGTGCCGGCTGGGGCGGGATCAAGGCCGCCTACTACCTGACCAAGGAAGGGGTCACCAACTTCCGCAACGTCGACAGCGCGGGCGACTTCGGCGGAGTCTGGTACTGGAACAAGTACCCCGGCGTGCAGTGTGACAACGACGCCTACTGCTATCTGCCGCTGCTCGAAGAGATGGGCTTCCTCCCCTCGAAGAAGTTCGCCGACGGCGACGAGATCCAGGCCTATGCGCGCTCGATCGCCGAGCGCTTCGGCTTCGCCGACCGCGCGCTGCTGCACACCCAGGCCACAAGCTTCCGCTGGGACGAGGGCCTGCGCCGCTGGATCGTCACCACCAACCGCGGCGACACGCTGCGGCCGCGCTTCGTGATCGTCGCGCCGGGCGTGCTCAACATGCCCAAGCTGCCGGCGATCAAGGGCATCGACAGCTTCAAGGGCAAGCTGTTCCACACCTCGCGCTGGGACTACGGCTACACCGGCGGGGCCCCGGGCGATCCGACGCTCGACAAGCTTGCCGACAAGCGCGTGGCGATCGTCGGCACCGGCGCCACCGCGATCCAGGCTGTGCCGCATCTGGCGCGCCACGCCGGGCACCTCTACGTCATCCAGCGCACCCCCTCGACCGTCGATGAGCGGCCCAACCCGCCCACTGATCCGGACTGGGCCGCCAAGCTCGAGCCGGGCTGGCAGGCCAAGCGGATCGCCAACTTCCACCGCGGCGCCCAGGAGGTCTTCCAGTTCGGCGAGGAGGACCTGATCTGCGACATCTGGACCGAGGTGAACCGCAACCTCGCGGCACAGATCGCCGCCGAAGGACGCGAGATCTCGCTCGAGGAGTACATGGCCCGGCGCGAGATCATGGACTTCCAGGTGATGGAGCGGCTGCGCGCACGCTGCGAGGAGCTGATCGACGACCCGCGCACCGCCGAGGCGCTCAAGCCGTGGTATCACCACATGTGCAAGCGGCCCCTGTCGAGCAACGACTATTACCCCGCGTTCAATCGCCCGAACGTGACCCTGATCGACGTCTCGGACACCCAGGGCATCCAGGAGCTGACCGAGCGCGGGTTCATCGCCAATGGCGAAGAGCATCCGGTCGACTGCGTGATCTTCGCCAGCGGCTTCGAGGT
The DNA here is from genome assembly GCF_014230355.1 of Novosphingobium piscinae. Lineage (GTDB taxonomy): Bacteria > Pseudomonadota > Alphaproteobacteria > Sphingomonadales > Sphingomonadaceae > Novosphingobium > Novosphingobium piscinae. Next base: position 180,364 of record NZ_JACLAX010000001.1, on the reverse strand, counting down.
CACTTCCGATCTCGACCGGCGCTGGGGCATCGCCCAGTTCGAGGGCGCCGAAGGGCTGTCGATCTACGACCACTGGCGCGATGGCCCACTGACCTTCCACGGGATCACCACCCACGGTTTCCCGAACATGGCCTTCATCGGCTATATCCAGGGGGGCATCAACTCGTCGGTCACCGAGCATTTCGGCCGCCAGGGCGCCCATGCCGCATGGATCTTCGCGCAGTGCCTGCAGCGCGGGGTGACGAGGGTGGAGCCGACGCGCGAGGCGATGGACGGCTATGTCGCGACCTACACCGCGATTAAGCCGGACGTCTCGGCGCTGCAGCAGCGCTGCCCGCCGGGCTACTTCAACAACGAGGGCGAGGCCAATCCCAAGTGGGCGCTGTTCCCCGGCTGGGGCTACGGCTGGGACAACTTCGAGGCGATGCTCGCCGAATGGCGGGCCAAGGGTGACATGGCGGGAATGGACCTGGAGTCCTGACCGGCGCCGAGCCACGCGAGGAGGGAAGACGATGGGCGACAATCACGACAGCCCCCTGACGGCGGCCGATCTCGCCGCCGAGGTCGCGGCGACCTATGGTACCGAGGCCTTCCTCTCGGCGGACTATGCCGCGGCCGAGAAGGAGCGCCTGTGGCCGCGGGTGTGGCAGATGGCGGGACGGCTCGAGGACATCCCCGAGGTAGGTGACTTCCTGACTTACGACATCTGCGACGATTCGATCATCATCGTGCGAACGGGTCCCGAGACGATCAAGGCGTTCCACAACGTCTGCTCGCACCGTGGTCGCCAGCTGGTCGACACGCCCGCGACCAGCAACGGGGTGCGCGGCAAGGCGCGCAACTTCATCTGCGCCTTCCATGGTTGGACATACAATCTGGACGGGCAGTGCACCTATATCCTTGACCAGGACGACTGGCACGGGGCGCTTGACCCCAGCTGCACCGCGCTGAGCCCGGTGCGGGTCGATACCTGGGGCGGCTTCATCTATGTCGACATGCGTCCCGAGGGAGAAAGCCTGGAGGAGTTCCTCGGCGATGCCGGACGCATCCTCAAGCACTTCGAACTCGACAAGATGCGCTACAAGTGGCGCCAATGGGTGATCTATCCGGCCAACTGGAAGACCTCGCTCGAGGCCTTCATGGAGCCCTATCACACCACCACGACCCACAACCAGCTGACTGCCTACGCCGAATTCTATGCCTATTCGAAGGCCTACGGGCTCCATTCGGTCTCGGGCTTCGATCAGCGCAAGCAGGCCGAGAACACCGCGCAGGGCGGCTCGGTCAGCCGCGCCGGGAAGGGCGATGACCCGCGGGTCTCGACTTACGAACTGGCCCGCGAGAACTACACCACGATCAACTACTCGGCCTCGACCGACACGCTGATCGCGGCGGCCGCCCGGCTCAAGGACGAGCTGCCCGAAACCGCCACCGTGGGCGAGGTGATGGCGCACTGGATGAAGAGTGCCAAGGCCGACGACGCGGCGCGCGGAGTGGTCTGGCCCGAGATCCCGCCCGCGGTGATGGCCGAGGCCGGGCTCGCCTGGAGCCTGTTCCCCAACCAGAACATCCTTCAGGGGGTGACCTTCGCGCTGTGCTACCGCGCCCGGCCCTATGGCAACGATCCGGACACTTGCATCTTCGAGGCCTATGCGCTCGAGCGCTATCCCGAGGGCGAGGAGCCGCAGACCGAATGGGTCTATGCCGAACCCACGCAGGAGAACTGGGGGCTGGTCCTCGCGCAGGACTTCGCCAACATGCGGTGGGTTCACAAGGGCATGAAATCCCGTGGTTTCCGGGGTGCATTACCCAATCCGCACCAGGAACAGAAGATCATCAACATGCACCGCAACCTGGCCGAATTCATGGGCCGCGGCGCGCCGGTGGTGCTGCGCGGAACGGACGAACCGACCGGCTGAACCGGCCCCGGGCATCCCTCCGGCGATGATGTCGGGCAGGCTCGCGATATCCGTTGCCGGTCCTCATGAACGACGGCAATCGACCTACCAAACTCCGTTCCAGAGATCCCGGCAGGGATCCATCAGCGACACCATCAGCGACAGGGCACCCCGATGAGCTACGACGATCCCAAGCCGGTCACCGCCACCAGCGAACTCAAGGTCAAGGCCGGCGGTGTGCCTGTCTACAAGCGGATCCTCGACCTGTTCGAGGCCGAGGGCATCCGCACCCTGTTCGGCATCCCCGATCCCAACTTCGTCCACCTCTGCCTCGAGGCCGAACGGCGCGGCTGGACGGTCGTGTCGCCGCACCACGAGGCCGCGGCCGGGTTCATGGCAGAGGCGGCCAGCCGCATCACCGGCAAGCCGGCGCTGTGCTTCGGCACGCTCGGCCCGGGGCTGGCGAACATGATGCCGGCAATCCAGTGCTGCAAGGTCGAGAACTCGCCGGTGATCTTCCTCGGCGGCCAGCGCGCCCGCGTGACCGAGCGCCGCGTGCGTCGCGGCCGCATCCAGTTCGTCCGGCAGGAGCCGATGATCGAGGATTCGGTCAAGTATTCGGGCGCGATCGAATATGCCGACCAGACTGACGAGGTGATCCGCGAGGCGATCCGTATCGCCATGTCGGGCACGCCGGGGCCGACCTATGTCGAATATCCCAGCAACGTCATCCTCGAGGAGCTGGATGCGCCCGAGATCCTGCCGCCGCACCGCTACCGCCTGGTCAACCAGGGGGCCGACGGCGATCGCATCGCCGAGGCGGCGGAGCTGATCCTCAAGGCCAAGAACCCGATCTTGCTGGTGGGCCATGCGGTCCACACCACCAAGTCGGGTGATGCCGTGCGCGAGCTGGCGCTCAAGATGAACTGCCCGGTGATCCAGACCTCGGGCGGGACCAGCTACATCAAGGGCATCGAGGACCGCACCTTCCAGTACGTGTTCTCCGATGCCTCGATCGAAGCGGTCGAGGCCTCCGACTGCGTGGTCGCCCTGGCGACCGAACTGGGCGAACCGGTGCACTTCGGCCGCTGGCGCCACTGGTATGCCGGTGAGGCCAATCGCAAGTGGATCTACGTTCAGCAGGATCCGACCGCGATCGGCGTCAACCGCCCGATCGACGTGCCGCTGGTGGGCGACGTGCGGGCCGTCGTGCCGCAGCTGACCCGGGCGCTGGGCGCGGGCCGTCCGGCGGGCGAGGACCTGGCCAAGTTCATGCGCGACGGCCAGGCCGAGCTCGATGCCCTCGCAGTCGAATCGCTGAGCAAGAGCGACGGACGCGGCAACCTGCCGATCCACACCTCGCGCTTCATCGTCGAGGCGACCAAGGCCTTCCCCCAGGACGGCATCATGATCCGCGACGGCGGCGCCTCGGTCGTGTTCGGCTGGACCTACAACCAGTGCAAGCCGAACGACGTGATCTGGAACCAGAACTACGGCCACATCGGCACCGGGCTGCCCTATGCCACCGGCGCCATGCTGGCCGACCAGGCCGAGACCGGCAAGGTCCGCCCGGGCATGCTGGTCACCTCGGACAGCTCGTTCCTGTTCCACATCGCCGAGCTCGAGGTGGCGGTGCGCCGCAACCTGCCGCTGGTCTGCGTGGTCGCGGTTGACTTCCAGTGGGGTCTCGAGGTGGGCGTCTACAAGCGCACCTTCGGCCAGGGCACCGCGGAAACCGGCACGCACTGGAGCGACAAGGTGCGCTTCGACAAGATCGCCGAGGGCCTCGGCGCCTATGGGGAATATGTCACCACGGCCGACGAGATCGGCCCGGCCATTGCCCGCGCCTATGCCAACGGCGGGCCGGCGGTCATCCACGTCGCGATCGATCCGAAGGCGAACTCGGAAGAGATGCCGAAGTACGATCGCTTCCGCACCTGGTATGCCGAGGGCACCCAGTAAGCGGACCAGGCGCCAATAAGACCATACGGGAGAGCACCATGCGCAACTACACCCAGTTCTACATCGATGGGGCATGGGTCGATCCGGTCGCGCCGCAGACCGCCGAGGTGATCAACCCGGCGACCGAAGCGGTGTCGGGCACAATCGCGCTGGGCTCTCCCGCCGATGTTGACCGCGCGGTGGCCGCGGCGCGCCGGGCCTTCGCCAGCTGGTCGGTCTCGACCGTGGCCGAACGGCTCGACCTGCTGCGCTCGATCCAGGCGGTCTACACCCGGCGCATGGCCGAGTTGGGCACGGCCGTGACCGAGGAAATGGGCGCCCCGATCGCGCTGGGTCAGGGCTTCCATGTCGGGCTTGGGGCCGGACACCTGCAGACCGCGATCGAGGTGCTCGAAAGCTTCAGGTTCGAGGAGCGGAAGGGCCCCACGCTGGTGCTGCGCGAGCCGATCGGCGTCTGCGGCCTGATCACGCCGTGGAACTGGCCACTCAACCAGGTGACGGTCAAGGTCTTCCCGGCGCTGGCGACCGGCTGCACCGCGGTGCTCAAGCCGCCCCAGCTGGCGCCCTATTCCGCGCAGATCCTCGCCGAGATCCTGCACGAGGCCGGGGTGCCCGCCGGCGTGTTCAACATGATCCAGGGCCAGGGCAGCGTGATCGGCGCGGCCCTGTCGCGCCATCCCGACGTGGACATGATCAGCTTCACCGGCTCCGAGCCGGTCGGCATCCAGATCAGCAAGGACGCGGCGGACACGGTCAAGCGCGTCGGCCTCGAACTGGGCGGCAAGAGCGCCTGGATCGTGCTCGACGATGCCGACCTGGCGGCGAATGTCGCGGCCGCGACCGGCGGGATGATGGTCAATGCCGGCCAGACCTGCTCGGCCGGTTCGCGTCTGCTGGTGCCCAATGCGCGCTTGGCCGAGGCGTTAGAGGCCGCACGGGCAGCGGCCGAGGCCGTCGCCGTGGGTGACCCGCAGGGTGATGTCGGGATGGGGCCGGTGGTCTCCAAGGGCCAGTGGAACGTGGTGCAGGACTATATCCGCAAGGGGATCGCGGAAGGCGCCGAACTGGTCGCCGGCGGCCCCGGGCGGCCCGAGGGGCTGGAGAAGGGCTTCTATTGCAAGCCGACCGTGTTCAAGGCCACCAACGCCATGACCATCGCGCGCGAGGAGATCTTCGGCCCGGTGCTGGTGATCATCGGCTACGATGATCTCGACCATGCCATCGCCATCGCCAACGACAGCCCGTTCGGGCTTGGCGGCTATGTCAGCGGGCAGGACCGCGACCTTGCCATCGGCCTCGCCCGACGCCTGCGCACTGGTGCGATCTGGGTCAACGGCGGGTTCGACTTCCACGCCCCGTTCGGTGGCTACAAGCGCTCAGGCAATGGGCGCGAGTGGGGCGAGCATGGCTTCCACGAATATCTCGAGGTCAAGTCGATCATCGGTTGAGGATCCCCCCGTCATGATGCCGAGCCGCTACACCGCCCCCACTGCCATGGCCGTGGCCGATGGCTGGACCCTGGCCCGGCTGACCCCGCCGAGTCGCCTGCATGGTGCCAATGGCATCACCACCGGGGCCGATGGCCGCATCTGGGTGGCCCAGGTGCCCGCCAGCCAGGTCAGCGCGATCAATCCGGATACCGGCGCGGTCGAGGTGATCAGCCCGATGGGCGGCGACATCGTCGCGCCCGATGATCTCGCGTTCGACGACCACGGCAACCTCTACCTCACCGAAATCACGCTCGGCCGCGTCGCGGTGCGGTCCCCCGATGGGCGCACCCGGGTGCTGCGCGGCGACATCCCCGTGGCCAATCCGATCACCTGGCACGAGGGTCGCCTGTTCGCGGGGGAGTGCCGGATCGGTGCACGGCTGCTCGAGCTGGACCTTGCCGGCGGCGCGCCGCGGGTGATCCTCGAAGGGGTGCCGATGGCCAACGCCTTCCAGGTCGGCCCCGACGGCAAGCTCTATGTCCCGGTGATGGGCGCGAACGCCATCTGGCGGGTCGATCTGGCCACCGGGGCGCACGAGGTGGTCGCCGGAGACCTCGGCGTGCCGGACAGCGTGAAGTTTGATGCGAAGGGCCGCATCGTCTCGACCCAGGTCGCCAGCGGCGAAGTCCTGCGGATCGATCCGCAGACCGGCCAGCGCGAGGTCCTCGCCAATCTCGGGCCCGGGCTCGACAATGTCACCTTTGTCGGCGAGCGGCTGTTCGTCTCGAGCATCAACGGATCGATCACCGAGATCCTCGCGCCGGGTTCGGTCCGGCCGTTGATCGAGCGCGGGCTGCAATGGCCGCTCGGCATCGCCGCGGCGGGGGATGGCAGCGTGTTCGTCTGCGACGGCGTGTTCGGCTACCAGGTTGATCGCACCGCGGCCGGCCCCGAGGCGCTGCGGCTGGCCGCGATGGTGTTCTGGCCCGGCTGCCCCGGCTATCTGCGCGGTGTGGCGGCGGGCGCTGCCACCGGCGAATGGGTGATCACCACCGGGCTTGGCGCGGTGGCGCTCTATCGCCCGGCCGAGGGCGCCAGCGACATCCTTGCCAGCGGCTTCGATCAGCTGATGGGCGTCGACCGGGCCGCCTCGGGGCTCGTCGCTTTTGCCGAATATGGCGCAGGCTGCGTCCACCTTTTTGAAGGCAGCGAAGTGCGCCGGCTGGCGGCCGGGCTCGATGGCCCGATGGGTCTAGCCCTGCTCGGCGACGAAGTGATCGTGGCCGAGGCCGGGGCCGGGCGCGTTACCCGCATTACCGCCTCGGGCGCGACCGAGACCCTCGCCGAAGGGCTGGGGCGCCCCGAGGGCCTGTGTCTGCGCGACGGCCAGGTTTGTGTGGTCGATACCGCCGGCAAGCGGGTGCTTGCGATCGACCCGGCGTCCGGCTGCGTCACCGCCCTGGCCAGCGGCCTGCCGGTCGGCACCCCGCCCGGCGTGGTCCCGCATTTCCTTGGCCCGATCGGCGACATGTCCGGCCCGATGATCAACTTCGCCGGGATCGCCTGCGACCCGGAGGGGACCCTGCTGATCGCCGGTGACGCCGAAGGCAGCGTGCTGGCGTTGGCGGCAGACCCGGCGTGAGCCGCTTTGTCCCTGTCCCCGGCGCCGCGACGCTGGCAGATAATGCCGCGCTCGCGGTCGAGATCGACGGCACGGCCGTGCTGGTCTGCCGCAGCGGCGACAGCTTCCATGCCATCGCCAACCAGTGCACCCATGCCGACGAGCCGTTGACCTGCGGGCGCATCCGCAACGGCTGGATCGCCTGCCCGGCCCACGGCGCGCGCTTCGATCTGGCCAGCGGCGAGGTCTATGGCCCGCCCGCGACCGAGGCGCTGCGGACGTTCCCGGTGCGGGTCACGGAGGGTGTGGTCGAGGTGGCGGTATCCGTGGCATAGCCGCGCAGGCCCGTCTCTCCCGCCGCAAGGTCCCCGTACCGTGTCGTCTGCCCACCCGCCTGCCCACCCGCCCGCACTGCTGATCCGCCGGGCCGAGCTGGCCGGGGGCGCGGTGGGCGACGTGCTGCTGGCGGACGGCGTGATCCGGGCGATCGGGCAGGGGCTCGCGGCGGATGGCGCGGTGACCCTCGATGCCGCGGGCGGCTGCCTGCTCCCCGGACTGCACGATCACCACATGCATGTCGCGGCCAGCAGCGTGGCCCTGCAGTCGGTGCCCTGCGGGCCGCCCGAAGTCGCCACGGCCGACGATCTGGCCCGCACGCTGGCGGAGGCCCCGGGATCAGGCTGGCTGCGCGGCGTGGGCTATCACGACAGCATCGCCGGCCTGCTCGACCGGCACGTGCTCGACGCGATGCGCTCGGACCGGCCAGTCCGCGTGCAGCATCGCTCGGGGCGGATGTGGTTCTTCAATTCGGCCGGGATCGAGGCTCTGCTCGCCGCGGGCCTGCCGCTGCCCGCCGGGCTCGAGCAGCGCGACGGCGCCTGGACCGGGCGGCTGTTCGACGAGGATCGCTGGCTGCGCGATGCCCTGGCCGGAACGCCGCCCCCGTTCGCCCCGGTCGGTGCGGCGCTGCTGGGCTGGGGGGTCACCGGCCTGACCGAGATGTCGCCGGCCAATGCCGCGGCCGAGGCGGACCATTTCGCTGCCCAGCAGGCCGCGGGCGCCTTGCCCCAGCGCGTGCTGCTGGCCGGCTCGCTCGCGCTCGCGGGCTTGCCCGAGCGGCCGGATCTCGCCCGCGGTCCGTTCAAGCTGCATCTCCATGAGCACCACCTGCCCGACTGGGAGGCGACGCTGCAGGCGATGCGCCAGGCGCGCGAACAGGGCCGCGGCACCGCGGTCCATTGCGTGTCCGAGGCCGAGCTGGCCTTCGCCATCGGCCTGTTCGACGAGCTCGGCCCCGCCGCCGGCGATCGCATCGAGCATGGCTCAGTGATCTCGGCAGGGCTGCTCGAGGCCCTGGTCAGGCTGGAGCTGCCGGTGGTGGTCCAGCCCACCTTCGTCGCGGTGCGGGGCGACCAGTACCATGCCGACATCCCCGCGGCGGATTGGCCTTCGCTCTATCGCCTGGCCAGCCTGCAGGCGGCCGGGCTGGTGCTCGCTGCTGGCAGCGACGCCCCCTATGGCCCGCTCGATCCGTGGGCCGCGATGCGCGCCGCGGTGGAGCGCAGGACCGCCGCGGGCACCCCGTTCGGACCCGCCGAGGCGCTGACGCCCGAGGCGGCGCTGGCGCTGTTCCTGGCCGACCCCCGCGACCTTGGCCGCCAGCGCCGGATCGCGGTGGGCGAGCCGGCCGATTGCTGCCTGCTCGACCGCCCATGGCAGCAGGCGCGCTCGCGCCTCGAGGCCGGGCTGGTGCGGGGCACGATCGTCGGCGGCGCCTTGCGGTTCGTGCGGAGTGAGCCTGCGCCGGGGCAGCGACCAATCGCCTGAGCGTTCTTTGCACCGGCACCGCCCCGGCGGGGCCGCGCGCGGCTTGCCCGGGCGGGGCCGGCGGTGCAGGGCTCGGCCGAAGGCAGCGGGAGCAGCAGCATGCGTTTGATCGATCACGTCATCGCCGGGGGAACCGCCGGTCTTGCGAATGGCCGCCGCGCCGCCGTGATGGACCCGAACACCGGCGCGCAGCAGGCCGAGGTGGTGCTGGGCGCCGCCGATGCGCTCGAGCGTGCCGTGGCCGCCGCCAGGGCCGCGCAGCCGGCCTGGGCCGCCACCAATCCGCAGCGCCGCGCGCGGGTGATGTTCGAGTTCAAGCGCCTGTGCGAGGCCAGCATGGACGAACTGGCGCTGATGCTCTCGCGCGAGCATGGCAAGGTGATCGCCGATTCCAAGGGCGACATCCAGCGCGGGCTCGAGGTGGTCGAGTTCGTCTGCGGCGTGCCCCATCTGCAGAAGGGCGAATACACCCAGGGCGCCGGCCCCGGGATTGACGTGTTCTCGATGCGCCAGCCGATCGGGATCGGTGCGGGTATCACTCCGTTCAACTTCCCGGCGATGATCCCGCTGTGGATGGGTGCGGTGGCGCTGGCCGTGGGCAACGCCTTCATTCTCAAGCCCAGCGAGCGCGATCCCTCGGTGCCCAACCGCATCGCCGAACTGTGGCGCGAGGCCGGGCTGCCCGAGGGGGTGTTCCAGGTGGTCCACGGCGACAAGGAGATGGTCGACGCGATCCTCGACCACCCGGCGATCGGCGCGGTCAGCTTCGTCGGCTCGTCGGATATCGCGAACTATGTCTACCAGCGCGGCGCCGCGGCGGGCAAGCGCGTCCAGGCGATGGGCGGCGCCAAGAACCACGGCATCGTCATGCCCGATGCCGATCTTGACCAGGTGGTCAACGACCTGTGCGGCGCGGCCTTCGGCTCGGCCGGCGAGCGCTGCATGGCCCTGCCGGTGGTGGTCCCGGTCGGCGAGGACACCGCCGAGCGGCTCCGCGCCAAGCTGATCCCGGCGATCGAGCAGCTCAAGGTCGGCGTGTCGACCGATCCGGACGCCCAGTACGGTCCGGTGGTGACCGCGCAGCACAAGGCGACCATCGAGCGCTGGATCCAGACCGCGATCGACGAAGGGTCCGAGCTGGTCATCGACGGCCGCGGCTTTGCCCTGCAGGGCCACGAACAGGGCTACTTCCTCGGGCCGACGCTGCTCGATCGGGTGACCCCGGCGATGGCCAGCTACCACAACGAGATCTTCGGCCCGGTGCTGCAGATCGTGCGGGCCAAGGACTTCGAGGAGGCGCTCGCCCTGCCGAGCCAGCACCAGTACGGCAATGGCGTGGCGATCTTCACGCGCAACGGCCATGCGGCGCGCGAGTTCGCGTCGCGTGTCCAGGTGGGCATGGTCGGGGTCAACGTGCCGATCCCGGTGCCGGTCGCCTACCATTCGTTCGGCGGGTGGAAGCGCTCGGGCTTCGGCGACACCGACCAGTACGGGCTCGACGGGATCCGCTTCTGGACGCGCGCCAAGAAGGTCACCGCGCGCTGGCCGGACGGGGGCTTCGACGGCGCGAACGCCTTCGTCATCCCGACCATGGGCTGAGGCCGGCGGAGCACACTGAGATGGCCCTGCGCACCCGTATCACCGAGCTGCTCGGCATCGAGCACCCCATCGTCCAGGGCGGCATGCAGGGCGTCGGTACGGCCGAGCTCGCCGGGGCCGTCTCGAACGCCGGCGGCCTCGGCATCCTCACCGCGCTCACCCAGCCCAGCCCGGCGGCGCTGCGCGCCGAGATCGAGCGCTGCCGGGCGATGACCGACAAGCCGTTCGGGGTGAACATCACCGTGTTCCCGACGATCAACCCGCCCGACTATCAGGGCTATGCCCAGGCGGTGATCGACGGCGGGGTGCGGATCGTCGAAACCGCCGGGACCCCGGCGGTGCGCGAAATCTGGGACATGCTCAAGCCGCACGGCGTCACGATCCTGCACAAGTGCACCGCGGTGCGCCATGCGCTCTCGGCCGAGCGCGCGGGCTGCGACATCATCTCGATCGACGGGTTCGAATGTGCCGGCCATCCCGGCGAGGACGACATCCCCGGGCTGATCCTGATCCCTGCGGCGGCCGACAAGGTGAAGATCCCCCTGCTGGCCAGCGGTGGCTTCGGCGACGGCCGCGGGCTGGCCGCGGCGCTGGCGCTGGGGGCCGACGGGATCAACATGGGCACCCGCTTCTGCGCCACGCAGGAAGCGCCGATCCATCCCAACATCAAGCAGGCCTACCTCGACAACGACGAGCGCGGCAGCGTGCTGATCTTCCGCAAGCTCAGGAACACCGCGCGGGTCGGGCGCAGCGCCGTCTCGGAGGAGGTGGCGCGCCGGCTCGACCAGCCCGGCGCGACCTTCGACGACGTCAAGGACCTCGTCTCGGGCGCGGCCGGGCGCGAGATGCTGCGCACCGGCAACCTCGACCAGGGGATCTTCTGGGCCGGCATGGTCCAGGGCCTGATCCACGACGTGCCGACCTGCGCCGAACTGGTCGGCCGCATCGTCGCCGAGGCCGAGGCGCTGATCCGCGGCCGGCTGGCCGGACTGGTCTCGGCCTGACCTGCATCCGGGCGGGGCGGCCCCTCGGCCCGCCTATTCGAGCGCCAGCAGGGCGAAGGTGGCCAGCCAGTGTTCGCCCATGTAATCGCCCGCGACATGCGGCAGGCTGGCGGCGATGTGCTGCTCGGCCGCGGTGCGCGCCGGCAGGCTCACCGGATGGGCCTCGCCCAGACGCGCGGCGATGCTCCGCCAGCACCAGGCGCGGCTCAGGTTCAGCCCGTCGAGGTGCGCGATCTTGCCATCCGAACGATCGGAGACGACGGCCGGCGTGAACAGGCTGGCGGGAGCACCCTCGGCCGCGCGCGGCAGGAACCGGGCGAACCACGTCCGGAAGGCGGCCGGCGGCAGCACCTCGCCCATCAGCAGGGCCTCGGTGAGGGCGGAGGAGAGGAACTCGTCACCACCGGGCTCCCACGCCTGGCAATCGGCATCCGCGCCGAACCAGGCCTGCGCCCGCGCGTCGATCAGCGCCACCAGCGCGCCATCACGCGCCGCCGCCCAGCGCCGCGCCAGCACCAGCGCGAAGGCGATGTTGAAATGCGTTCCGACCCGCAGCGGATAGGTCAGCCGCGGCAGGAAGTCATGGAACCGCGCGGCGAAGGCCGCGGCCAGCGGGGCCAGCGCGGCGGCCCAGGGCGCATCGTGGCAGGCGGCCTCGTCATGCAGTGCCAGCAGCCAGGCCCAGCCATAGGGGCGCTCGAAGCCCCGGGCGCTCGCCCGGTCGAGGAAGGCCCGCTCGCCGGCGACCTTGTCGGGCACCAGCGTGGCGTCCGCGCGGCGGCGCACCGCGGCGGCCTCGGGCAGAGCGGGGAACAGCCGCGCGAGCCGCAGCACCTGCCACCAGCCATGCACGCAGCTGTGCCAATCGAAACTGCCGTGGAAGATCGGGTGATGATCGATCGGCAGGCCGGCGTCCTCGGGCCGCTCGAACACGAAATCCATCTTGTAGGGGAACTGGCGGCCGAGATGCGACAGCGTCAGATCCATGAAGCGGGCCGCGAGGGGAGGGGTCAGCTGGGTCATGGCACTCACGGACGGAAGGCGAGAAGATAGATCAGCGCGCAGTTGATCGCCAGCAGGGGCAGGGCGGTCGGGACCTGCCGCCACACCACTCCGTTACGGTCGCGCAGGCCGAGCAGCACGGCCGGGACCAGGTTGAAGTTGGCGGCCATCGGCGTCATCAGCGTGCCGCTGAACCCCGCCAGCATCCCGATCGCGCAGATGATGGCCGGATCGCCGTGGAAATCGGTGATCAGCAGCGGCAGGCCGACCGCGGCCATCATCACCGGGAACGCCGCGAAGGCATTGCCCATGACCATCGTGAACAGGGCCATGCCCAGGCCATAGGCCAGGACCGCCGCGAGCAGACTGGTCGACGGGATCACCCCGCGGATCAGCCCACCGACGACCTGTCCCACCCCGGCCAGCGCGAAGACCGCGCCCAGGCTGGCCAGCATCTGCGGCAGGATCGCCGCCCAGCCGACCGCCCCGAGCAGCCGGCTGCCCTCGTCCAGCGCGATGCGCGGGCGCGCGCCCAGCCACTGCAGTCCGACCGCCAGCGCCAGCAGGGTGCCGAGCGCGAGCGCGATGAGCGTTGCCTGCTTGCCCTCGGCCAGGGCGGGCGCGGCCTTGAGGGCGAACCCGCCGACCAGGGCCGTGGCGGGCACGATCAGCGCGATGGCGAAGATGCGCAGCGCCGGGGCGAGCGGACGGGTGAGGGCGCGCGGGCCGTCTGCGGGACGGCCGAGCTGGCCGGTGCCGGCGATCAGGGTCAAGGCAATCACCAAGAGGCCATTGCCGAAATCTCCGATGCGGTCGCCCGCCCACATGCTCAGCGCCAGCAGCCCCCAGAACGCAGCCGTCCCCCAGCGCCGCGGGTTGTCGCGCTGCCGCAGGCCGGCAAGGCTGACCGCGGCGAAGAACAGCCCCGCGAGGGCATAGACCCACTGCAGCGTGATCATGCCGCGCTGTTCCCGGAGGCGGCTGCCCGGCCGAGCGCGGCCAGCCGGCGGTCGAGCCGGCGCAGCCGCCAGCCGTGAACCAGCAGGGCCGCCACCGCGCTGGGAATGGCCCAGACCGAGAGCTCGAACGGCTCGAGCATGATGCCGTACTGCTCCATCACGCCCTTCATCAGCAGGATCGAGCCGATCGCCAGAAAGATGTCCTCGCCGAAGAACAGCCCGACATTGTCGGTCGCGGCCGACCATTCGCGGATCTCGTCGCGCAGCGCCGGGTTGAGCGCGCCGGCCTGGGCCTCGGCCGAGGCCTCGGCCATCGGCGCCAGCAGCGGCCGCACGGTCTGGGCGTGGCCGGCGATCGAGGTCAGGCCGATCGCCGCGGAGAGCTGCCGCAGGACGAGATAGCCGAGCAGGATCCGGCCGGTGGTGGCGCCCTTGAGCCGGGTGATGATCTCGCGCGCGCGCTCCTGCAGGCCGTGCGCCTCGAGCAGGCCGATGACCGGCAGGATCATCCAGATGATGCTGACGTAGCGGGCCTCGTTGAAGGCCTTGCCGAAGGCGGCGATGATCGCGTGGAGGTCCAGCCCGCCAGCCAGCCCTGTGGCGGCGGCGGCGGCGAGGATCACGACCATCGGGTTGAGCCGCAGCGCGAAGCCGAGGATGATGATCACGATGCCGGAGAGGACCCACATGCCGCCTGCGTCCTAGTCCGCGCCATACCCGCCGCCGCCGGGCGTCTCGATCACCAGCACATCGCCGGGCTCCATGTCGACCCCGGCGGTAGCGCCGAGCGGCTCGATCGCCCCGCCGGCCCGCTCGACGCTGTTGCGCCCCGGCGCTCCGGGCGCGCCGCCGGCAAGGCCGAAGGGTGGCACCCGGCGCCGGTTGGAGAGGATCCCGGCGCGCATCGGCGCCAGGAAGCGCAGGCGCCTGACCGCGCCGTTGCCGCCGCGGAACGCGCCCGCGCCGCCCGAACCGGGCCGGATCGCAAAGGCTTCCAGCCGCACCGGGAAGCGGGTCTCGAGGATCTCGGGATCGGTCAGGCGGCTGTTGGTCATGTGGGTCTGGACCACATCAGCGCCGGCGAAGCCGGGTCCGGCGCCAGCGCCCCCGGCAATCGTCTCGTAATACTGGTGGCGCGCATTGCCGAAGGTCAGGTTGTTCATCGTGCCCTGCGCCGCGGCCATCGTGCCGAGCGCCCCGAACAGCGCGTCGGTCACTGCCTGGCTGGTCTCGACATTGCCGGCGACCACGGCCGCCGGGTACCGCGGGCTCAGCATCGACCCCTCGGGCACACGCAGGGTCACGGGGCGCAGGCAACCCTCGTTCATCGGCACGGCCTCGTCGATCAGGGTGCGGACCACGTAGAGCACCGCGGCCCGTACCACCGGCAGCGGCGCATTGAAGTTGCCGGGCAGCTGCGCGCTGGTCCCGGTGAAGTCGAAGGTGATCCCCTGGGCCGCCCGGTCGATCCGCACATCGACCCGGATCTCGGCACCGTTGTCGAGCGGATAGCAGAAGGTGCCTGCGTTGAGCCGGCCGATCAGCTTGCGCACGGCCGCCTCGGAATAGGCTTGCAGATCGCGCATCGCAGCCGAGACCCGGTCGGCCCCCTGCTCGGCGGCAACCCGGTTGAGTTCGGCGGCACCGCGCGCGCAAGCCGCCACCTGCGCCTTCAGGTCGGCCAGGTTCTGCGCCACGTTGCGCGAAGGCCAGGGGCCGGTGGAGAGAAGCGCCGCGATCTCGGCTTCCAGCAACCGGCCGTCCTCGACGATCAACACGTTGTCGAGCAGGATCCCCTCTTCCTCGACGCTGCGGCTGTCGGGCGGCATCGAGCCGGGCGAGATCCCGCCGATATCCGCATGATGGCCGCGGGCGGCCACGAACCAGCGCGGCACCGGGCGGTCGGTGGGCAGCTCTCCGGGCACAAACACCGGCATGATCACAGTCACGTCGGGCAGGTGGGTGCCGCCTTCGTAGGGGGCATTGAGCGCATAGACGTCGCCGGGGCGGATCCCGCGTCCGTCGGCTGCGCCGCCGCGGCGCCGCAGGATCGTGCGAACGCTTTCCCCCATCGAGCCGAGATGCACCGGCATATGCGGCGCATTGGCCACGAGATGGCCTTCGCCATCGAACAAGGCACAGGAAAAATCCAGCCTTTCCCGGATATTGACCGACGAGGCACTGTGCTGGAGCGCAGCGCCCATCTCCTCGGCGATAGCCATGAACAGCCCACCCATGATCTCGAGCCGGACCGGATCGGCCGCGGCGGCGGCGGGCAGGGCCCGCACCGCCGCCGCCGGGTCGCGCTCGAGCAGGAGATTGCCGTGGCGGTCGACGGCGACCGACCAGCCCGGCTCGACCACGGTGGTCGAGACCGCATCGACGATGATCGCCGGCCCCGGCGCGGCGAACCCGGCGGCCAGAGCGGCGCGTTCGTAGAGCGGGACCATCCGCCGGGTGCCGCGCAGATGACAGGCGACCTGCTCGCGCGGGGGCGCCGAGACCGCCGGCAGCTCCGCGACCGTCGTCGCCCCGCTCTCGCCGGGCTCGATCACCTCGACATGCAGCGTATCAACGATGATCGGCGCCGTGCCGGTGAAGCCGAACCGCGCCCGGTGCTGGGCGTGAAAGGCGGCGATCATCTGCTCCGGCGGGCCGTGTTCGACCGCGATCAGACTGTCGGTGCCGTCATGCCGGAGCGACAGCCGGACCTGCCGCGTGAGCGGGCCGGCCGCGCCCTGGCCGCGCAATTCGGCCTCGGCGGCGGCGGCGAGCTCGGCCACGGCCGCCGCGATCGCCGGGACCTGGTCCGCGGCGAGCGGCAGACCAAGGGTCCGCTCGAGCAGCAGGCTGCGGTCGGCCAGCCCCATCCCGAAGGCCGAAAGCACCCCGCCCATCGGATGGATCATCACCCGCGACATGCCCAGCGCCTCGGCCACCAGGCAGGCATGCTGCCCCCCGGCGCCGCCAAAGCAGCCGAGCGTGTAGCGCGACACGTCATGGCCGCGCTGGACCGAGATGGTCTTGATCGCATTGGCCATGTTGGCCACCGCGATGGCGATGAACCCCTCGGCGAGGTCCTCGGCGGTAACCGCCTCGCCGGTCGCCGCGGTCACCTCGCGGCTCAGCGCGGCGAAGGCCTGCGCCACCGCGGCGGTATCGAGCGGGGCATCGCCCGCGGGGCCGAACACCGCGGGGAAATGGTGCGGCACGATCTTGCCGAGCAGGACATTGCAGTCGGTCACGGTCAGCGGGCCGCCGCGGCGGTAGGCCGCTGGCCCCGGGACGGCGCCGGCCGAGCGCGGACCGACCGTCAGCCGCGCGCCATCAAAGGCGCAGATCGATCCCCCTCCCGCGGCCACGGTGTGGATCCGCATTATCGGCGCGCGCACCCGGACCCCGGCGACCATCGTCTCGCTGTCGCGCTCGTAGTGGCCGGCAAAGTGCGACACGTCGGTCGAGGTGCCGCCCATGTCGAAACCGATGACCGCGTCGAACCCGGCCTGCTGGGCGGTGCGCGCCAAGCCGACGATGCCCCCCGCCGGGCCCGAGAGGATCGCGTCCTTGCCGCGGAAGGCCGGTCCGGTGGTGAGGCCGCCGCTCGACTGCATGAACAGCAGCGCGGCGCCATCCCCGGCGCGGCTCTGCAGGCCGTCGACATAGCGGCGCAGTACCGGCGAAAGATAGGCATCGACCAGCGTGGTATCGCCCCGGCCGATCAGCTTGATCAGCGGTGCCACGCGGTGGCTGACCGAGATCTGGGTGAAGCCGAGGTCCGCGGCGATCGCCGCGAGCCGCTCCTCGTGCCGGGTGAAGCGGTAACCGTGCATCAGCACGATCGCCACGGCGGCAATGCCCCTGGCGCGCGCCGCGGCAAGGCTGGCGCGGGCCTGGGCTTCATCGAGCGGGGTCACCACGCTGCCGTCGGCGCCGATCCGTTCGGTGATCTCGGCGACATGGGCATAGAGCGGAGCGGGCTTGTCGATCCGGCGGACGAACAGGCTGGGGCGTTCCTGGTAGCCGATCGCCAGGGCATCGCCGAAGCCGCGGGTGATCGCCAGGCAGGTCGGCTCGCCGCGCCGCTCGAGCAGGGCATTGGTCGCCACGGTCGTGCCGATCCGCGCCCGCAGCGGGGGGAGGGGATCCATCCCGGTGAGCCGGTGCATCGCCTCGATCGCGGCATCGGCATAATGGCCCGGATTCTCGGACAGGAGCTTCGCGGTCAGGACCCGCCCATCCGGCGCGCGCGCGACCACATCGGTGAAGGTCCCGCCGCGATCCACCCAGAAGTGCCAGCAGGACGGGTCAGCTTGCATCCCCTGCTGATAGACCGTGGGCACGGCGCTTGGCTAGCGCCGGTTGATCCGGGTCAATGCCGCTTTCGTCGCGCCGCTGCACCCCGGGATGACGACCCGGACAGCGACGCAGAGAATGCAGATGATTATTGCATCTAATTCGCAATAGCGTACAAGAAGGGGGCCTACGCTGGAGGATTCGCATGATCGTCTGCAGCTGCAATGCCATCCGTGAGCGCCAGATCCGCGAGGCCGCGCGCGCCGGAATCGACGACGTCGAAGAGGCCTATGCCTTTCTGGGCTGCCAGCCGAACTGCGGTCAGTGCCTGACCTTCGCCCAGCAGCTCATCGACGAGGAAGCCTGCGTCCCGGCCTGATTTCGTTCGCGCTCTGCGGCAGGAGTGGCCAAGCCGGCGCGACCCTCTATAGTGGGGGCGTAACCGTGGAGGCCCCCGATGAAAGGCGATGTGAAGGTCATTGCGCTGCTCAACCAGGCGCTCAAGAACGAGCTGACCGCCATCAACCAGTACTTCCTGCATTATCGCATGTTGAAGCACTGGGGGGTCGAGCGGCTGGCCAAGTACGAGTATGGCGAATCGATCGACGAGATGAAGCACGCCGACCGGCTGGCCGATCGCATCTTCTTCCTCGACGGACTGCCCAACTTCCAGGACCTTGGCCGTCTGCGCATCGGCGAGACCGTCGAGGAGATCCTCAAGGCCGATCTGGCGCTCGAAATGGAGGCGCTGCCCCAGCTCAAGGAGGCGATCGCCCACTGCGAGGAGGTCCGCGACTACGTGTCCCGCGATCTTTTCGCGGATATCCTCGCCAGCGAGGAGGAGCATGTCGACACGATCGAGCGCCAGTTCGACATGATCGCGCGGATGGGGCTTGAGAACTACATCCAGTTGCAGTCGCGGCCCGAGGAGGACTGAGCGTCACCGGCCCGTCGGCCGCCATCGGGGCGGGACGGGCCGATTGCCCATCCGGCATCGGTCTTTAATTTCGATAATATGTATTATGTTAATTTGTCCGGGCGGGCTTGGTCGGCAGGACCTGTGCCGTCACGGCCGCGCCATGCGGGGCTGCGGCCATGACGGCCACCTGCGGACAGGTTTGCAAGCCGCGAAGCAATGGGCCTGGAACGGCCCTACAACCGCACTGCACAGGTGCTGCTCCGGGTGCCCCGCCGAACCGCTGCGGCCCGCCCCGCCGACCGGGCCGATATTAAAACCACGTTTAATACTTGGCGTGGGTTGAATATGCGTTGCGAGGGTGGTAACGGGTAGCCAACCGACGTCCTGAGCCAAGGGCGCGTCACCAAGGAGGGATACCATGAAGCGCATCGCCCTGACCCTGTTTGCCAGTGCATCGGCCCTCGCCGTCGCCCCGGCCATCGCCCAGGCCCAGTCTGCGGCTGCTCCGGCCGCGGCAGCCGAGGAAGACGCCGCACCGCCGACCGAGGAGATCATCGTCACCGGCACCAGCCGGTCGCGCGTGGCGCTCGACACGCCGCTGGCGGTGAGCCAGCTCAACACCCAGGCGCTGACCCGCGCCGGTGTCTCGAGCCAGGCCGACATCCTCAACACGATCCCGACGATCAAGGCCGACGGCGGCGGTGGCGAAGTTGCGGCGAACATTTTCGTCAAGGGCCTGCCCTCGGGTGGCCAGTACCAGTTCACCCCGCTGATGTACGACGGCATCGCCGTGCTGTCGTCGTTCGGGCTGAACTCGTCGGCCTATGACGTCTATGCCCGCAACGACCTCGGCATCGCCCGGCTCGAATTCGTCCGCGGCGGCGTCTCGAACCTGTTCGGCCCGGGCTCGGTCGCCGGTCTGATCAACTACATCAGCAAGACCGGCAGCGACCGGCTCGAGGGCACGGTGCAGCTCGAGGTCGCGCAGCGCGACCGCTATCGCGGCGATGTCGCGCTGAGCGGGCCGCTCGGCAACAACCTCTACTTCGCCGTCTCGGGCTTCTACCGCACCGACAAGGGCCCGGTCCGCACCAATCT
Source organism: Novosphingobium piscinae (assembly GCF_014230355.1). Taxonomy (GTDB): domain Bacteria; phylum Pseudomonadota; class Alphaproteobacteria; order Sphingomonadales; family Sphingomonadaceae; genus Novosphingobium; species Novosphingobium piscinae. The sequence continues at coordinate 160,752 of NZ_JACLAX010000001.1, read as the reverse complement.
CGACACCAAGGGCGGCCAGATCCGCGGCAATCTCGAGTACCGCTTCAGCGACGGCAGCGGCAGCGTGCGGGTGCTCGGCCAGTACATCGACGATCAGGTCCAGTTCTATCTGCCGATCCCGCTGCAGGGCAGCACCCGCGAGCGGCTGGCCGGCAACGACGGCCAGATCGTCAATTCGGTCCAGAACGCGTTCAACCCCGCCGGGCTCGGCTTCCGCACCCCGACCGGCAGCTTCACCTCCGAGATCAACGAAGGCGTCGCCACCAAGGGCGGGATGGTCGGCCTGATCTTCGACAAGGAGTTCGGCGACAGCGGCTGGGCGCTCAACGGCCGCTTCAAGGTCAGCGACTACAAGCACAAGTTCGGCCTGTGGTCGGACGGCGACGGCGTGATCAACGTGCCCGAGACGCTGCAGAGCTTCCTCACCAACCGCGGGCTCGGCAGCACGGCCAATGCCCAGTTCAGCTTCGTCGGCGGCGGCGCGGTGCCGGGCAACTTCCTGGTCTTCGCCAACCGCTTCACCGACCGCGTGCGCCCGGCGCGCGATGCCACCGCCGAGCTCAACCTGACCAAGACGCTGCAGACCGGCGGGATCGACCACGCGCTCACCTTCGGCGGGTTCTACGGCCGCGCCAGCGCCGGCGACTACAACGTCACCACCACCTTCCTCGCCGAGTTCAACAACCGGCCGCGGCTGATCAACCTCACCGTGACCAACCCGACCACCAGCGCCCAGACCGTGGTGAGCAACAACGGCCTGCTCAACGCCGGCGCGGGCTACGTCAACAACTGGCACAAGGCCGAGCGCTACGCCGGCTACTTTGCCGACCAGATGAAGATCGGCGAGCGCTTCAACCTCGACATCGGCGGGCGGATCGAGACCATCAAGGGCGACATCAGCCGCGAGCGCACCTCGACCACGGTCACCGATTCCACCACCCCCAACCTCTCGGCCGCGCTGCGCGACGTGATCTGGGGCAACGGCGGGGTCCTGACCGGCAAGGTCAGCACCACCGAATGGGCCCTCGCGGTGGGCGCGCTCTACAAGCTGACCGACCGGGTCAGCCTCTATGCCAACGGCTCGCGCGGGTTCTTCTTCCCCGAACTGCGCTCGGCCGCGTTCAAGCCGCTGCCCACCGGCACGGCGGCCAACGCCAGCCTCGCCCCGGGCATGCAGAGCTACACCGCCGAGATCATCAAGCAGGCCGAGGCGGGCATCAAGATCAGCCAGCCGCAGTTCTCGATGACCGTGGCCGGCATCTACACCAAGCTCGACAACCGCCGGCAGGTGCTGTTCGTGAACGACGGGGCGGGCGGCTTCATCGAGCGGGTCAATCTGGTCGGCACCGAAAGCTACGGGGTCGAGGCGACGCTTGACCTGCGCCTGCTCAAGAACCTGCGGTTCAACGGCAACCTGACCATCCAGGGCGCCAAGTACACCGCCTTCGACACCACCCCGGCCTTCATCGGCAACAATGTCGAGCGCCAGCCCGAGGTGCTCTACAACGCCGGGCTCTACTACGACGACGGCGCGCTCGATGCCGCGGTGTTCACCAACTACACCGGCGACAACTTCACCGCCTCGAACAACACGATCCGGCTGCGCGGCTGGCACGTCGTCAACCTCGATGCCGGCTACCGCATCCCGCTGGGAGCCAGCTCGGTGCGGGTGAGCGCCAACGTGTTCAACCTGCTCAACTCGGCCGCGGTCACCGAAGGCTCGCCGCGGCAGGACAACAACCAGACGTCGAACGGGGCCTTCTTCGTCGGCCGGCCGGTCCTGCCCCGGCGGATCATGGGGCGCATCGCCTACTCGTTCTGAGCCCGTTCCGGCACGGTGGACCTGCCACCGTGCCGGGCCGCGTGCTAGGCGCGGCTTTCATCCGGGACGGCATCCGGTAAGGACCGCCATGACGCTTCGAGACACCCTGACCGGCTACTTTCTTGCGGGGACCCGCGCGGCCAGTGCGCCGCAGGCGCTGGCCGGACGGCTGCCGGCGCGGCCGGCGCGCGGGCGCACGCTGGTGCTGGGCTGCGGCAAGGCCGCGGCCGCCATGGCGGAAGTGGCAGCGGCCGAGCTGCCCGGGGCGGTGAGCGGCTGCGTGGTGACCCGCTACGGCCACGGCGCCCGCGGCGGGACCGGCGCGATCCGGGTGATCGAGGCGAGCCACCCGGTGCCCGATGCCGCCAGCCTCGCGGCCGGCGCCACCATCCGCGCGCTGGCGCATTCGGCGCAGCCGGGCGACCGCGTCGTGTTCCTCATCTCGGGCGGGGGATCGGCGCTGCTGTGCGATCCGATCCCGGGGCTCGATCTGGCCACCAAGGCGCGCATCACCCGCCACCTCGTCCAGTCCGGCGCCGCGATCGAGGAGATCAACTGCGTCCGCCGCCACCTCTCGCAGGTCAAGGGCGGACGGCTCGCCGCCGCGGCCGCGGCCGCCGCGGACGACATGCACAGCTTCCTGATTTCCGACGTGACCGGCGATGATCCGGCGGCGATCGCCTCCGGCCCGACCGTGGCCTGCCCGTTCGAGCCCGAGCGCGCGCTGGCGATCCTCGCCGGGTCGGGCTGGGAGGTTGGCGCCGAGCTGGCTGCCGCAGTCCGGGCCTGGCCCGGGACCAGCGCGCCGGTCCACCCGCTCGAGGTGATCGCCACCGGGCGCACCGCGCTCGATGCGATCGAGCAGGCCGCCCGCGCCGATGGCTGGCAGGTGCAGCGCCCCGGCGACGCGCTGACCGGCGATGCCGCCGAGACCGGCCGGGCCCACGCCGCGCAGGCGCTGGCGCTGGCCGGACAGCCCGGGCGCCACCTGCTGCTGACCGGGGGCGAGCTGACCGTCCGGGTCCGCGCCGCCGACGGGCGCGGCGGCCCCAACCTCGAATATCTCACCGCGCTGATGGCCGCCCTGCCCGCCGGGGCTCCCGTGGCCGCGCTGGCCTGCGACAGCGACGGGATCGACGGCAGCGAGGACAATGCCGGCGGCTGGTTCGACGCGGCCTCGCGCGCCGCGCCCGAGGCCTGCGCCGCGGCGCTGGCGGCGAACCGCAGCTATGACCTGTTCGAGCGGCTGGGCGGACTGATCAAGACCGGGCCGACCCGCACCAACGTCAACGACATCCGCATGATCGCGGTGATCGGGACATGACCCGGTGGCCTGGCCCCGCCGCGGCGCGCGCCGGCGGCGCCGGGATGCCCAGCCCGTGAGTGCCCAGCCCGTGAGCGCCCAACCCATGACCGCCCAACCCATGACCGCCCAGTCCTTATCTGCAACGAGAGTACCGATGACCGATCTGGACCACCGCGCCCGCGACATCCTGTGCCGCAATGATCGTGGCGGCTATACCGTGCCGACCCATGGCCTCTATCCGTTCCAGTGGAACTGGGATTCGGCCTTCGTCGCGCTGGGTTTCGCCGGGTTCGACCGCGATCGCGCCTGGCAGGAACTGGAGACGCTGGTGTCGGCGCAGTGGGCCGACGGGATGATCCCGCACATCGTGTTCCACCAGCACGACGAGGGCTACTTTCCCGGCCCCGGCGTCTGGGCCACCGGCCAGACCCCGCCGACCTCGGGAATCACCCAGCCCCCGGTGCTCGCCACGGTGGTCCGCCGGCTGTGGGAGGAGGAGGGCGCCGATCCCGCCCATCCCCGCATGCGCGCGCTCTACCGGGCCTGCCTGGCCAGCCATCGCTGGTTCCACACCTATCGCGATCCGCTGGGCAACGGCCTGGCCATGGTGACGCACAACTGGGAGACCGGGCGCGACAATTCGAGCGAGTGGGACGAGGCCCTCGCCCGCGTCGACACCAGCGGGGTCGGCTCCTACCAGCGCCGCGACACCGGCCATGTCGATGCGGCCATGCGGCCGAAGCAGAGCGAGTACGACCGCTATGTCGCGATCCTGCAGTTCGGCCGCGACTGCGGCTGGGACCACCGCAGGATCGCCGACGAAGGCCCCTTCCGGATGATCGACGTGGGCACCTCGATGATCCTGCTGCGCGCCAACCGCGATCTCCTGATCCTGGCCGAGGCGATCGGCGACGCGCCCGCCGCGGCCGAGCTGCGCGCGCGCATCGCCCTGTCCGAACAGGGCATGGACTGGCTGTGGAACGAGGAGGTCGGCGCCTACTGCTCGCGCGATGCGACCACCGGCGCCAGCTCGGCGCTGGTCACCAATGCCAGCTTCCTCGCCTTCTACGCCGGGGTCGGCACGCCGGCGCGGCACGCCCGGCTGATCGCGGCGCTGGCCCGGATCGAGGCGGGCACCCGCTTCCTCCTGCCCAGCCTGGAGGCCGGCAGCCGCGACTACGATCACCGCCGCTACTGGCGCGGCCCGATCTGGCTGGTGGTCAGCTACATGGTGGCGCTGGGTCTGGCCGAGCACGGCGAGGCCGCATGGTCCGAACGGCTGCGCCGCGATTCGGCCCGGCTAATCGAGGCGGCCGGGTTCTACGAAAGCTTCAGCCCCGAGACCGGCGAGGGCTCGGGCGGGGGCGATTTCTCGTGGACCGCGGCAATGTGGCTGGCCTGGTGCGGACGATGACCGGGCCGGCGATCCGCGGGCGGACGCTCGCCGAGCGACTGGCCGGCCGCTTCGCCGAGGCGCCCTCGGCGCGCTATCCCTGGCTGGTGGTCGGCCTGCTGTGGATGGTCTCGTTCCTCAATTCCGCCGATCGGGCGATCCTCAATTCGGTCAAGCCGCTGCTGCGCGATGCCTTTGCCATCAGCGACGTCCAGCTCGGGCTGGTCGATACCGTGTTCTTCTGGACCTATGCGGTCTGCGCCTTCCTGTTCGGACGGATCGGGGATTCGGTCCGGCGGCGCAACATGATCCTTTTCGGGCTGGTGTTCTGGAGCACCGCAACCGGGCTGATGCCGCTGGCCACCGGCTTCGCCATGCTGCTGGCGATGCGCACGCTCGTCGCGGTCGGCGAATCGACCTACTATCCCACCGCCACCGCGCTGATCAGCGCCTGGCACCCCGCGCGCCAGCGCAGCCGCGCCCTGGCGATCCACCAGACCGCGGTCTTCGCCGGGGGCGGCATCGGCGGCTGGGCGGCCGGGCGGCTGGCCGATGTCCATGGCTGGTGGATGCCGTTCCTGGTCTTCTCGGCGCTGGGCTTCGTGGTCTTCGCGGTGCTGATCGGCACCCTGCGCGACGATGCCCCGGCGGCGGCCCGCCCGGTCTTGGTGCGAGCGGGGGCGGCGGAAGCCGGCGGGACTGACGAACCGCTCCGCCTGATCCTGGCCAACCCCGCCGCGCTGCTCCTTTGCGCGGTGTTCTGCCTGGCGACGGCGGCCTATTCGGCCGTGCTCAACTGGAGCAACACCTATGCCCACGACGTGCTCGGGCTGAATCTGGCCGAAAGCGCGCTGGTCGGGCCGGTGATGATCACCACCGCCGGGTTCACCGCGGTGCTGGTGGGCGGCTGGCTGGCCGACGTGCTGGCCGCGCGCAGCGCGCTGGGCCGGTTCACCGTGCTGGCCCTGGGGCTGGCGATCGCCGCCACCTTCCTCCTCCCCTTCCCCTGGGCCCGGTCGGCCACCATGGTCGGGGCGCTGCTGTTCGCCACCAGCTTCGGCAAGGGCCTGTTCGACGGCTGCATCTATGCCGCGATGCACGATGTCATGCCCGATGCGGCGCGGGCCACGGCCGCCGGACTGATGACCATGATGGGCTTTCTCGGCGCGGGGATCGCCACGGTCGCCCTGCCCGCGATCGCCACGCACACCGGGCTGGGCGCGGGATTCGGCATGATGGCCGGGCTCTACCTGCTGGCGGTGCTGCTGCTCCTCGCCGGCCGGCCGCTGGTGCGGCGGGTGCTGCTGGCCGGCAGCGCGGCCTGACTTGCGGCGACAAACCGGTTCAAACCCCCGCGGCCAGCGGCTAGCCTGCCGCGATGACGCTTCCCCCTATCCAACCGGCCCTGCCGCCCGCCGTCCTGCAGCCGGCACCGATCCATCCGGCGGTGACCGCCCTGCTCGCGCCGCATGTCCCGCTCCACCGGCTGTGGGAACAGGATGATCCGGCGGCCTGGCTGCGCGAGCATGGCGCGGCGATCCGCGGACTGGCGGTGAGCACCCTGGCCGGGCCGGTCGGCGCCGACCTGTTCGACCGCCTGCCCGCGCTCGAGATCGTCGCCAACTTCGGCGTCGGCTACGACAATGTCGATGTCGCCGCGGCGCGCGCGCGCGGACTGGTCGTGACCAACACCCCCGGAGTGCTCGACGAGGAGGTCGCCGACCTGGCCGTGGCCCTGCTGCTGGCGACGGTCCGCCAACTGCCGCAGGCCGAACGGTTCCTGCGCGCGGGCGGCTGGCGGCAGGGCCCCTTCCCGCTCTCGCCCACGCTGCGCGGCCGGCGGATCGGCCTGCTCGGGCTTGGCGCGATCGGCAAGGCGATCGCACGGCGGCTCGAGGGCTTCGGGGTGGACATCGCCTATCACGGACGCACGCGGCAGGAGGGGGTCGGCTATCCGTGGTATCCCTCGGCCCAGGCCCTGGCCGCGGCCTGCGACACGCTGATCGCAATCCTCCCCGGCGGCGCGGCGACGCGGCACATCGTCGATGCCGCCGTGCTTGCCGCGCTCGGGCCGGAGGGGGTGTTCATCAACGTCGCGCGGGGCAGCGTGGTCGACGAGGCGGCGCTGATCGCGGCGCTGCAGGACGGGACGATCCTCGCCGCCGGGCTCGATGTCTTCGCCGAGGAGCCGGCCGTGCCCGAGGCGCTGCTTGCCCTGCCCAATGCCGTGCTGCTGCCCCATGTCGGCTCGGCCTCGGTGCAGACCCGCACCGCGATGGGCGAACTGGTCGCGCGCAACCTGCTCGCCTGGTTCCGCGAAGGGCGCGCGCTGACCCCGGTGTGAACCCGGTCGACATTGCCGAACAGCGCAATTAAGTTGCGCAGCCGGGACAGCCCGAACCGGGTCGGGCGCGCTCCCCTGCGAGGTGTCCATGGTCTCTGCCGTCCCCGATTTCGTCTCGCCCGACCAGATCCGCGCGCGCTTCGCGGCCGGGCTCTCGGCGCTCTACCGGGCCGAGGTGCCGCTCTACGCCGCGCTCCGCGACATCGTCGCCGCGGTCGAGGCGGAGATGGCCGGCGGCAGCGACGGCGGGGCGGTCGAGCGGCACGGGGCGATCCGCGTCGGCACGCCGGACGAGATGCGGCTGGTCGCCCGGCTGTTCGCGGTGATGGGGCTCCATCCGGTCGGCTACTACGATCTCGCCCCGGTCGGGGTTCCGGTCCACTCAACCGCGTTCCGCCCGATCACGGCCGAAGCCCTGGCGATCAACCCGCTGCGGGTCTTCACCTCGCTGCTCCGGCTCGACCTGGTCGAGGATCCGGCGCTGCGCGCCGAGGCCGCGGCGATCCTGGCGCGGCGGACGATCGTGGCGCCCGCCACCCTGGCCCTGGTCGAGCGCGCCGAGACGGCCGGCGGGCTGACCCCGGGGGAAGCCGAAGCCTTCATCGCCGGCGCGCTCGACGTGTTCCGCTGGCATGGCACCGCGCGGGTCGACGCGGCGACCTACCAGCGCCTGCTCGGCGCGCACCGGCTGGTCGCCGACGTGGTCGCTTTCGGCGGGCCGCACATCAACCACCTCACCCCGCACAGCCGCGACATCGACCGGGTCCAGGCCGAGATGGCGGCGCGCGGACTGCCGGCCAAAGCGACGATCGAGGGGCCGCCGCGGCGCCGGGTGCCGATCCTGCTGCGCCAGACCAGTTTCAGCGCCGTGGCCGAAGCCTTCGTCCCGGCGGGGGCCGACCCCGCCACGGCGCCGCTGCGGCACACCGCGCGGTTCGGCGAGGTCGAGCAGCGCGGGGCGGCGCTCACCCCGGCAGGCCGCGCACGCTATGACGCCTGCCTCGCCGCGCTGCGCGAGGAGGGCGCCGCGCCCGAGGCGGCCTTCGCCGCCTTCCCCGACGATTTCGCGGCGCTGCACGCCGCCGGGCTGGCCTATGCCCGCTATGTCCCGACCGGGCGGGCGGGCCCCGCGGCCAGTCTGGCCGAAGCGCTCGCGCGCGGCCTGATCACCGCCGAGCCGATCACCTACGAGGATTTCCTCCCGGTCAGCGCTGCGGGCATCTTCCGCTCCAACCTCGCCGAGGCGGACCAGGCGAATGCCACGGCGGTCTCGTCGCAGGCCGAGCTCGAGGCCGCGATCGGGCGGCCCATCCTCGATCCCTTCGCGCTCTACCAGGCCATCGCCGAAGCCTCAGCCGCGGCGGCGCTGACCGCCCTGGGGTGCGGCCTGGCCGACACCGCCCGGGCCTGAGCCCGGCCGATCGGGCGCGGACGCGCTCCAGCCATCGGCCCAGTGGATAGCAACCCATCCACACAATGGGTGGGCCTTCCCCCGCGCGAGCCGGTAGGACGCGGGTCGGTGATCCGGCCTGCCTTCGTCTATCCATAGTTTCTGACTATGATGAGATAGGAATTACCCGCGTTTTCCGATTGAAAAGGCTGCGGTAGAGGACGGGATCAGGGCTGGCCGCCGCCACTGCATGAGGGCAGTGCGGCCGCCGCCGGATCATCGTGACCGACCTGCGATTGCAGGCGGGTGAACAGGGGAGGATTGAGTCCATGAGAATGATCAAGCACGCCGTTCTGGCCTCGACCAGCCTGCTGGTGCTGGCCTGCGCCGCCCCGGCCTGGGCCGCCGGGGAAGCCCAGGCCACCGCCGCGGACGAGGCCAGCGCCACGGCCGACGAGGACGGGGCGATCGTCGTCACGGCCCGGCGCCGCGCGGAAACCCTGCTGCAGGTGCCGGTCTCGGTCTCGGTGGCGACGGCCGAGCAGCTCGCCCGCGACCAGGTCTATACCCTGACCGACCTGCAGCGCCTGACCCCGGCGCTCGAGGTCAGCCAGACCTCGGGCGGCGAGAACAACGGCGGGGCGCGCCTGCGCGGCCTGGGCACCGCGGTGTTCAACTCGTCGGTGACCCCGTCGGTGGCCTTCGTGGTCGACGACGTGCCGCAGGGCAACCTCGCCTTCCCGCAGCTGTTCGACATGGGCCAGGTGGAAGTGCTGCGCGGTCCGCAGGGCACGCTGTTCGGCCAGTCGGCCTCGGCCGGCGTGGTCAACGTCAGGTCGGTGGCGCCGAGCCTTGACGGGTTCAGCGGCAATGTCGGCATCGACTTCGCCGACAAGGGCACGGCCGGGGCCGAATATGGCCTGCTCGTGCTGCGCGGCGCGGTCAATGCGCCGCTGTCGGATACCGTCGCGGTGCGCGTGGCCGGCCAGCTCCGTCAGGAGAAGGGCCTGCAGCGCAACATCAGGCTCGGCAACGATTCGAATGTGCGCGACATCGGCGTGCGCGGCCGCCTGCTGGCCAAGCCGACCGAGACGCTGACGATCAACCTGACCGCCGAGTACAACAAGAACCGCACGCGCGGGACCAACTTCTTCGTCCTCGCCATCGCCCCCACCGGGGCGGCCAACAGCGTGGCCTCGAACAACGCCTTCACCAATCCGGCCGGCAACTGCGGCATCACCATCAGCGCCCGCGCCGAGCAGTACTGCTCCGAGCTCGAGCCGGCCCAGAGCACCGAGGCGCTGAGCCTCTCGGGCATGGTCGATCTCGAACTGGGCGATCTCACGCTCACCTCGATCACCTCGTACCGCAAGCTTGACCGCGAGGTCGTCCGGCAGGACTTCACCCGGCTCGCCGGCGCGGCCTCGGCCCGCAGCGAGAACCTGCTGAACGAGGTCAACCAGTTCACCCAGGAGCTGCGCGGCACCTACAAGGGCAAGGGCTTCGACGTGGTCGGCGGCCTGTTCTATGCGCGCTACAACTTCGACCAGCTGCCGCTGGGCGGCACCTTCGGATCGCGCACCCCCGACACCCGCGTCGGCTTCAGCATCTGCACCGCGGCGGGCACCTTCTGCATCCCCGGTGCCGGCACCCCGACCTTCACCCGCGAGGACACGCAGAGCACCACCTATGCCGCCTTTGCCGACGTGACGGTCAACCTGACGGACCAGGTCGACCTGTTCGGTGGCCTGCGCTACACCGATTTCTCGACCTCGCTGGGGATCGGGCTCAACCGCACCACCACGACCAACACCTCGACCATCGACGACAAGAACCTGTCGGGCCGGATCGGCCTGCGCTACCAGCCCAACAGCGACCTCAACGTCTATGCCTCCTATGCCCGCGGCTACAAGAGCCCGGCGCTAGTGGTGAACGCCGATCCCAGCGTGGCGACGGTCAATCTCAAGGCCGAGCTGGCCGACGCCTTCGAAGTGGGCGTGAAGTACGCGGTGGCGCCGGGCATCCAGCTCGAGGCGAACGCCTACTACAACAAGACCCGCAACTTCCAGAGCCAGAACTCGCAGCTGATCAACACCCAGCTGGTCTCGGTCGCCAACAACATCCCCTCGGTGTCGGCGCGCGGCATCGAGCTCAGCGCCTTCGGCCGGCTCGGCGATCACGTGACCTTCAACACCGGCTACCAGTACAACGTCGTCAAGTATCCGAGCGGCTTCCTGTCGGACGACGGGGCCAACATCGGCGGCCGCCAGCTGGTCTTCGCCCCGCGTCACAAGGCCTCGTTCTCGGGCGAATACTTCCGCACCGCGTTCGGCAAGGTCGATGCCTTCCTCAACGCCAACGTGGTCTACAAGAGCGCGACCCTGCTCGCCGCCCGGGTCGACCCGCGCTACAACTTCCCCGCCCACGCCACGATCGGCGGCGCGATCGGTCTGCGCGATTCCGACAACGCCTGGCGCGCATCGATCTTCGTGCGCAACCTGACCAAGCAGCGCGAACCCACCGCCTATCTGGCCAACTCGTTCGCCGGCGCCATCGATGGCGGCATCCGCGCCTGGCCCGTCGGCGGCCTGACCGCGCGGGTGGTGGGCCTGTCGTTCGACGCCAGCTTCTGAGCGCAGCGCACAGCGACGGGGCCGGCACGCCAGTGCCGGCCCCGTTGTCGTTGGTGCACCCGGCGGATCAGCCGTCCGGCTCGGCGACGAACTCGATCAGGTTGCCGGCGCAATCGCGGATGAAGCAGCCGGAGCCGAAAGCCTCGCGCACCACCAGCGCCACATCGGCCTGCCGTTCGGCCATCTCGTCCAGGAACGCGTCGAGATCGGCCACCCGGAACGCCAGGTGCTTGGTCCCGTGGGTGCGCAGGTCGCGCTGCGGGACGCGGCGGTCCTCGGGCAGCGGTGCCGCGCCGTCGACCTCGAACAGCTCGAAGCGCAGCGCGCCCTTGCGCAGCATCGCGGCCCGGCAACCGGGCGCGATGGTGAAGCGCCGCTCGAGCGCGAAGCCCAGCACCCGGTCATACCAGGCGATCGCCGCCGCGAGGTCGGGCACCGAGACGCCGCCGTGGTGAAAGCTGAATTCGGCCATGGCCCCGGACCCCAAACCCCAGACTTCAGACTTCAGACTTCAGGCCTCAGGCCTCAGGCCATTTCCGCGAAGGTTTCCGCGCACCAGTCGGCGATGTAGTCGCGCATGCCGGTGCCATTGTCGGCGCCGCAGTGTTCCACCTCGAAATCGGCGCGGGTGAACATCCGCAGGTGCCGCTTGGGGCTGTTGACCGCCTGGTCGTAGCTCATCTGCGCGTTGTAGGCCGGGATCTGCCGGTCGTTCTCGCCGTGGGTGACCAGAAACGGCACCCGGATCTTCTCCACCTGGCCATCGAGCGTGATCTGGTCGGCATAGGCGAGGAACGCGTCGCGATCCTCCATGCCGAACACCCACATCACGTGGTCCCAGTAATGCGGCACCGGGTTCTCGCCCTCATTCAGCACGCGCTCGCGCTGGCGCTGGCCCCACACGTGGTTCGCCCCCATCACCGCGCAAAGCGCGTAGCGCGGCTCGTTGGCGGCGATGCGCGGGGCGTGGTAGCCGCCGAACGACAGGCCGAACACGCCGATCTTCGAGGCGATCACGTCGCTGCGCGTCAGCAGATAGTCGAGCGCCGGGGTGCCCCAGCGTTCGGCATCGTAGATCGCCGGCAGGCCGCGCTTGCGGATCGCCTCACCGGTGCCGGGCTGGTCGACGAACAGCGTGTTCATGCCCCGCTCGAGGTTGGCCTGGCCGTGCCCGGCCATGTTGACCTGCTCCTTCATCGAATCGAGCCCGTTGACCGAAACCAGCGTCGGTCGCGGGGTGCCCGAGCCGTCGTGGACGAAGATCGCCGGATAGCTGGTCCCCGCGTAGGGAATCTCGACCCGCTCGACGTGCAGGCCGCGCAGGGCGCTGCCGTGGTGATAGAGCTCCAGCCCACGGTCATAGGCGGCCCAGCGCGGGGCATAGTCGCGGCTCTGCAGGCGCTCGGCGGCCAGATAGTAGCCCGCGGCGCGGAGGAACTTGCTGCCCGCCGAGAGCCGGTAGCCGGCCGCCTCGTCGGCTGCGGCATTGGCGGCGACCTGGTCGGCCACCGCGATCCAGCTGGCGAACAGCTCGGCCGAGCTGGCGTCAGCCCCGCGGGTCGCCGCCTCGCGGACCGGGCGGCAGACCTCGTCCAGTTCACCGTGGTTGCCGCCGCAGACCAGCGCGAGGTTCATGCCAAGGTTCCAGACATAGTTTCCGGGAAAGGGCTCGAACATGCGGTCTGGTTCTCCTGGCGGGCACCGCCGCGGCCGCCGGGCGCCAAGGCCCGGCCGCCGACGCGACATCTCGAGCGGTCCATGCCGGTCGGTCGGCGGAACGACCATCGCATAGTATCGATGGCATCTTATCGATCCTATGCTTTTGCCCGGCCATCACCGGCGCCATAAGGCGGCAGACGAGCAATGGCAGAAGATCGGCGCTGCCCGCCGGTGTGGCCGGGTGGAGGTCTAGTGGGAGAGCCAGCCATGAACGAGGTGTCCGATTCGGGTCTGCCGCTGGTCCAGCGCGTGGTCACCGGCCACGACGCGAACGGGCGCGCCTGCGTCCGCTCGGAGGATTTCAGCCCGACCCGCCTGATCCCGACCGGCGATGCCGCCTTTCTCCAGGTGTGGACCACGGCCACGGTCCCGGCCGACAACAATGACGAGACCGACGGACGCGAGCGGGACGTCGGCACCACGCTGAAGGGCGGTTCGGCCTTCCGCATCGTCGACATGCTGCCCGGGCAGGAAAGCCCGATGCACCGGACCAACTCGATCGACTACGGCATCGTGCTGCAGGGCGAAGTCGAGCTCGAGCTGGAGGACGGACGCAAGGCCACGATCCGCGAGCACGGCGTGATCGTCCAGCGCGGGACCAACCACCTGTGGCGCAACACCACCGACCGGCCCTGCCGGATCGCCTTCATCCTGATCGAGGCCCCGGCCTACCGGCACAATGGCGTGCCGCTCGACGAGGCCAAGCCCGAACAGGTCGACGCGCGCTACACCCAGGCATGAGCGCAGCGTTCCGGCTCGACGGCAAGGTCGCCCTTGTCACCGGTTCGACCCGGGGAATCGGCCTGGCGATCGCCGAGGCACTGATCGCGGCCGGCGCCCGCGTGATGATCTCGAGCGAGGATGGGCCCGACACCGCCGCGGTCGCGGCGCGCCTCGCCATGCCCGGGATCGCCGCCGACGTGCAGGACGAGGCCGCACTGGCGCGGCTGGTCGAGGGCACGCTGGCCACCTGCGGCGGGCTCGACCTGCTGGTCTGCAACGCCGGGATCACCGGTCGGCCCGGCCCCTTCGCCGAGGTCGACATGGCCGATTTCGACCGGGTGATGACGATCAACCTGCGCTCGCAGGTGGTGCTCGCGAACCTGGCCCTGCCGCACATCGCGGCGCGTGGCGGCGGGGCCGCGATCCTGGTCTCGAGCCTGTCAGGGCTGCGCGGCAACCAGCGGATCAACGCCTATGCGCTGGCCAAGGCCGGGGTGGCCCAGCTGGCGCGAAATCTCGCCGTGGAATGGGGACCGCGCAATGTCCGGGTCAATGCGATCTCGCCCGGCTTCATCGCCACCGAGCTGTCCGCGCCGCTGCTGGCCGACGCCGACTTCATGGCCCGGCGCATGGCGATGACCCCGCTGCGCCGTCCCGGCACCCCGCAGGAGGTGGCCGGCGCGGCGCTGTTCCTGGCCTCGCCCGCCGGCGCCTTCGTGACCGGCCACAACCTGGTGGTCGATGGCGGCACGCTGATCACCGACGGCAGCTGATCCGCCTCAGGCAAGGTGGCGCGTCAGGAAGGCGGCGGCCAGCGCGGTCCAGGCGAGCGGGCTGCCCGTCTCGTCCGCCCAGCCGAAGCCATGCCCGCCGCGCTCCTGCACGTGCAGTTCGGCGGGGATGCCGTGGCGGCGCAGCGCCGCGAAATAGGACAGGCCGTTCTCGACCGGCACCACCGTATCGTCCAGCGCGTGGGCCACCAGGGTGGGCGGACTGGCGGCGTGCACCCCGGCCTCGGCGGTCAGGCTGGCGGGCTCCACCCCCGCGCGCCCGCGCAGCAGTTCGCTGCGCGAGGGCGCATGGGCGAAGGGCCCGGTCATCAGGTTGACCGGATAGAGCAGCAGCGCCGCCGCCACGCCGAGCGGGATCCGGTCGATCACATCGGCCGGGGCATAGGCGGGCTGCGCGGAATTGACGAGGCGCGCCGCGAGGTGCCCGCCGGCCGATCCGCCCCACACCGCCATCCGGCGCGGATCAAAGCCGGCGCGCGGGGCCAGCGAGCGGATCAGCCGCAGCGCGCGCTGGGCGTCCTGCAGCGGTGCGTCGGGACCGGCCGCCCAGGGATCGCCCGGCAGGCGGTACTTGAGCAGGAAACTGGCATAGCCGAGCCCGGCGAAGGCCCGCAGCAGCGCGGCGCCGCCGTGGCCGATCGCGACGCGGGCATAGCTGCCCCCCGGCACCAGCAGGATCGCGGCGCCGTTCGGCCGGGCCGGCTGGCACCAGGTCAGCGTGGGGGCGGTGACGTGGAGGAAGGCGGTATCGTCGGCCGGACCGCTGGGCGAGCGCGGAATCTCGCGTTCGGCCAGCCCGGCCGGAATCCCGCCGGGCGGGCCGCCGGGCCATAGCGGCAGGGTGGTGAACGGCGGGGCCGCGGGCGGGGCGGGCGCTGCGGCAGCGGCCGGGAAACCGAGCAGGGCACCGCCCAGCAGGCCCCCGCCCAGCAAGCCCCCGCCCAGCAGGTCCCGGCGGCCCAGGCTCAATGGCACTGGCCGGCTCCGAGCGGTTCGGTGCGGGCCAGGTCGGGACGGTCGGGCGCGACCAGCCGGGCCGCGGGCACCGGCAGGGCGGCGAGCCCGCGGGCGACCAGTTCGGCCATCCGCCGCGCGCCGATCTCGCTGAAATGGGTATCGTCGGCAATCCCGCGCGGATAGCTGGGCCAGCGCCCCGCCGGGTAGTGCAGGTAGAGCGCGCGCGCGGGTTCGGCGCCGAGCGTGTCGATCAGCGCGCGCGACTCCGCCTCGAGGTCGAGCAGCGGGGTGGCGGTCTGCGCCGCGACCGCGCGGGTCACCGCCGACCATTCGGCGAAGTCGGCGCGGGTCTGGCCGTTGTCCCAGAACGAGCGCCGCGCCACCGGGGTGACCAGCACCGGCACCGCGCCGTGGCCGCGCGTTTCCCAGACGAAGCGCAGCAGGTTGTCGCGGAAGGTGGTGGTGGCATCGGCAAAGCGCTCGGGCTTCTCGCGCGCGGCATCGTTGTGACCGAACTGGATCAGCACGGTATCGCCGGGCTGCAGCTCGGCCATCAGGGCGGCCCAGCGCTGCTCGGCGATGAAGGTGCGGGTGCTGCGCCCGGCCATCGCGCGGTTGCGCACCTCGGCCCCCGGGACCAGCCCGCAGGGGAGGAACTGGCCCCAGCCGGACAGCGGGTAGCGCTCGGGGCCATAGCTCTGCGCGGTCGAATCCCCGGCGATCAGGATGCGCCCGCCCGCCGCCGGGTCCGCGCCTGCGGCGGGCGCGGAACCCGCGGCGGCGGCGGTGGTGGTGGCGGCGGCGGCCAGGGCCAGCGCGGCAAGCGGCACGGCGCGGCGCGGCATGACGATCTCCCTCATTTCCCGACCGGATTGTTGCCCCACAGCTGATCGTAGCGCCAGCCCGAGAGATCCTCGACGATCTGCCGGCTCTGCGGGCTGGTGGGGGTCCGTCCGCCGGCGCGCAGGTGGTCGATCTCGCGCATCAGCACGGCATGGGACTGCGGTCCGAGCCGGAAGCGCAGCGAGATCAGCACCCCGGCGGCCAGCACGCAGAGCGTTCCGACCCCGAGGATCGCGGCGAGCGTGTGCACCGCCCCGGCGCTCTGCACCGCCGCCTTGGGGACGAAGCCGCCCGCATCCATCAGCAGGCCGACTCCCGCCACGGCCACCGCCTGGGTGGCCTTGCGCACGAAGGTCATCACCCCGGCGAAGCTGCCCTCGCGGCGCTTGCCGGTGACGATCTCGTCGATGTCGGCCATGTAGTTGTAGGTCGCCCAGGGAATGTAGTTGAGCGCGCCGCGGCCCAGCCCGACCAGGCCGATGCCAAGCCAGATCAGCGCGCTGGTCACCGGGATGCCGAGGGTCCACTGCACCAGCAGGGTGACGACGCCGAGCGCGAAGCTGGCCGCGGCCACCCGGTAGGCCGCCGCGGGGCCGGCGCGCAGCGCGACCTGGATCGCGATCAGCACGGCGACGAACTGGACGATGTACATCGTCCCCAGCAGCCCCGAGGCGATCTGGGTCGAGCCGGCCAGGGCGAAAATGACGAAGAAGGTGAAGGCCGCGTTGAACACGTCCTGGCTGATGTAGGCCCCGAGGTAGAGCCCGAGGTGCAGCCGGAAGGCGCGGATCCGCAGGGTCGAGGCGAGATTGCGGTAGAGCCCGGCCAGCGGCGATCCCGGCGCCGGCTCGGGTGCGGCCACGGCCGCGCGCTCCCAGCTGAACAGGTAGAGCCCGCCGGCCGCGAGCATGAACAGCCCGGCGAAGACCACCCCCATGTAGAAGAAGGTGTCCGCGCTGTCGCGGCCGAGCCATTCGATCAGCCACAGCGGGAGGAACCCGGCCAGCACCGCCGAGCCCTGGGCGAAGAGGATGCGGAAGCCGGCGAACTTGGCCTTGGTCGGATAGTCGCTGCCCATCTCGGCGGCGAGCGTCTCGTAGGGGATGATCACCAAGGCATAGACCAGCTCGAACAGGACGTAGCTGACGAGATAGTAGACGAAGCCCATCCCCGGCAGCCACATCAGCGCGAAGCTGGGCAGCAGCGGGATCGCGGCGAGGATGAAGAACCGGCGCCGGCCGAAGCGGCGCCCGAGCCGGGTGCGGCCGAACCCGTCCGAGACATGCCCGATCAGCGGCGAGGCGATCGCGTCGAGGATCCGCGCCGTGGCGAAGATCAGCGCCGCCTGGCTGGCGCTGAGCCCGCAGAACTGGGTGTAGAACACCAGCACCCAGGCCGAGATCACGGCCATCGCGCCCGCGCCCAGCACGTCGTTGGCGCCATAGGCGAGATAGTTGATCAACCGCACCGGGCGCGGCGCGGCCGTGGTCGCGGTCATGCTCTGGCTCACCCCTGGTCTCCCCCCTGGTCTCCGCCGCCGGCCACGCTCAGGACAGGCGCCGGAGGTACTCGGCCAGGGCGCAGATCGCCAGACTCTGGCCATAGGGCATCGAGGTGAGCGCGATGTCCTTGTAGAACTGCAGGCTGTCGCCCATCGCCGTGCCGAAGCTGACCTGCTGGAGCTCGCCGGTGGCGTCGATGTTCGCCATGACCCCGGCCACCGCGCGCAGACCGACCGCCTCGTAGCTCTCGGGCAGGTAGCCAAGCCGCACCGCCTTGAGGATGCCATAGGCGAACCCGGCCGTGGCCGAGGCCTCGAGGTAGCTGGTCGGATCGTCGATCAGGGTGTGCCACAGGCCGCTCTCGTGCTGGGTGGCGGCCAGGGTGCGGACCTGCGCGGCGAGGGTATCGAGCAGGAAGGTGCGCAGCGCATCGCCCGGGGGCAGGCCGAGCAGCTCGATGAACTCGGGAATCGCGATCGTGATCCAGCAGTTGCCCCGCGCCCACAGCGCCTCGGCGAAGTTGTGGCGCCCCTCGAAGGTCCAGCCGTGGAACCACAGCCCGGTCTTGCGGTCGAACAGGTACTTGATGTGGACCAGGAACTGGCGCTTGGCCTCCTCGACATAGTGCGGACGATCGAGCAGGAGCCCGATCTTGGCCAGCGGCAGGACGCTCATCATCAGCGTGTCGTCCCACATCTCGCCGGGGTTCTCGTCGTTGTAGACGATGTGCTGGAACCCGCCATCCTCGGTCTTGGGCAGGCCATCGGGCGCCATCAGCCATTCCGCCCAGTCGTGGAAGCGCGGCAGGTTGGCCGGATCGGGCGCCATCTCGTGCAGGTAGGCCAGGGTCAGGAACGGCGCGACCGTGTTGATGTTCTTGGTCGTCTCGCCCTCGGCGAAGCGGTCGGCGAACCACTGGCGCATCACCGCCAGCGCGCGCGGATCGCGGCTCTGCTCGTAATAGCGCCACATCCCGAACAGGCCGATGCCGTGGGTCCATTCCCACCCGGCCCAGCCCTTGGTGTCGATGATCCGGCCGTCCTCGAGGTGCAGCAGGAACTCGCCGGTCTCGTCGTGGATGTTGACCAGGTTGTCGATCAGCAGCCCGATCGTCGCGATCACCGTCGCGCGGGTGGTCGGAGCCGGGGGGCTGGACAGGGCAGATGTAGTCACGTCAGGATACTCCGGAGGAAAGGGGACTGGCCGGGCTGGGGGCGAAGCGACCGATCAGCGCCGACAGCTGGATCGCGCCCAGCCCCCATTGCGCCGCATCGTTGGTGGACATGCCGATGATCTCGTCGACCGGCTTGAGCACGTCGGCCCCGTCGACGCGGCGTGCCGGGCGGCTCGCCACGCGGTCGGGACGATCGCCCTGCTCGGCGAACTCGGCCCAGGCCCGCCGGGCCAGGTCGGGCCGGCGGCGGTGGACCGCGGCATAGGCGGTGAAGCGGGCATGGCCCTGGCGCAGCCCGCCCGGGCTCACCCGCGCCCCGGTCTTCGCGGTGAAGGCCGCGGCCGGGGCATTGTAGAACTCGCAATAGTCGAGCCAGGCCTCGCGATAGGCCGGCATGTCGACCAGCTCGAGCAGCTCGGCGTGCAGCTCGAAGGCGCCGAAGGCGCCGTTGAGATGGCTGATCCGCACCGTCTCGCCCCCGCTGAACCGGCCCGAGGCGAGATCGTAGACCGCGTAGCCGGCGAACCAGCGCTGCGGCAGCGCGGCGATCGATTCCATCCCGGCCACGATCCGGTCGCGCCAGCGGCGGTCGCCGGTGCGCTCCCATTCGGCCAGCCAGGCCGCCGCCAGCGAGGACCAGACCGTCCCGAAGGCCATCTCCACCTGCCCGGCCGGACGCTGCGGCCGCGGCTTTCCGCCGGGCCGTTCGACGTCGCCGGTCTTGCGCTCGATGTCGATCTCGCGCAGCCGCTCCTCGCTGCCCAGCAGCGCGCGCATCAGGTCGCCGCTGCGCTCGTCGGCGGTCAGGTAATAGTGGATGCGGCGGTAGGCCGCGTTGGAGATGCGCGGCTGTTTCGAGCTGTCGCCCCAGTGCTGGACCCCGTGGCGGGTGCCCAGCCCCTTGAAACGGCCGGTGTGATAGACATCGACCTCACCGGTATGGCGGCACATCGCCTCGGCCAGCCGGAACAGGTCGGCCCGGCCGGTGCGGAGATAGGCATACCATAGCCACAGGTCGGTCGAGAGTTCGCTGTTGTCCCAGGCGAACCCGCCGATGTCATAGCGCCAGACGTGCCGGTCGTTGTCATAGGAATGCATGACATCGCCATAGTTCCAGAAGCCGTACCAGCGGCGCTGCTCGACCTGGCCGAGATAGAAGTCGAGCTCGCTCTGGGCGCGGTCCTCCAGCGCGGCCAGCGCCGGCGACGAGCGGTCGGGTGCGGCCCAGGGCCCGAACAGCCCTGCGACGTGGACCGCGGCCGAGCGGGCGATCAGCCGCGGCGGCCGGGCGACCAGCTGCGCCATCTGCGCCAGCGCGGCGCGCGGGGGCGTCGCCGGCAGGGCCCAGAGCCGGAACTCGGTGCTGCGGGCGATCCCCTGGGCCGTCCCCCAGCCGGGCTCGTAGTCCTCGTAGGTGGCGTCGAGGCCCTGGTTCTGGCGGTAGTAGTCCGCCATGCCGAGGCCATCGTGATAGAACCGCAGGTCCATCGCCGGGGCATCGGGCGCATGGTACCACAGGGCAAAGCGAGCGGTGTCGCTGGCGGCATCGCGGATGTCGAGGCGGACCGGGGCACGCTGCCAGAAGTCCGCCAGGCCGAAGCCGACCCCGCCCGCGGGACTGCCGACATACCCGAATCCCGGGGCGCGGCGCGCGCCGTCGACATCGACCCAGCCATGGCCGGGGGCCGTGCGCTTGACGATGGTAAATCCGTCGGCATTGGGCTGGGCCAGGGTAAAGTCGCCCCAGGCCGGCACGTAATCGAGCCTGCCGCGCAGCACGGGCGCCATGGTCTCGAGCGGGGGTACCGCCCGCCCGGCAACCTGCGCCGCCCGGAAGGGCTCGCCCGGATCGCGGCGCAGCCCGGTCAGCGGGCGGACCGCCTCAGCCCACAGCCCGCCGTCCTCGCCGCCGAAACGGACATGGCGATCGTGCAGCGCGCCGCGCAGCGGGACGCGGCCGGTCAACCCCAGCCCCTTGACGAAGCGGACCGCGGGATCGCCGTCGAACACCAGCGAATGGACAATGCGGACGCAGCGCGAGCCCGCGTGGAAGTAGAGCCTCAGGCTGAACGGCAGCCAACCCTCGGCAGCGGGCGATCCGGCGGGTCGGTGATCGCCCTCGAGCCGGATCACCGCCCGCACCGGCCCGCCCTGCTCCACGATGGCGCGCCGGACCATGCCGGAAAAGGCTTCGGTCCGGCTGCTCTCGCCCGGTTCGGCAGCGGGGCCGTCCTGCGCGGTTGCGGTCAGGGCAACATCGGCGAGCAGCACGGTCCCGTCCTGCGTGGCCGAAGCGATCAGCGCGGTGCCGCGACGCGGCACCCGCCAGGTGACGCCGGCGCAGGTCACGGCGATCTCGGCCTCGCTCTCGCTCAGGACCAGCGGCACGGGCAGCGGCGCGGGTCCGGGCCGCACCTGCCCACCCGCCGTCCGCATGGCATCGGCCGGGGCGGCATGGCCGGTCCATTTCACCGAGCCATCGGGCCACCAGGCGAGCGGCCAAGTCTGCAAGGGCACCACAGTGCCATCGGGCTGGACCAGGTGATAGCCGCGCCGCGCATAGGCCGTGCCCCGCGGCCAGGGCTGGCCCCAGCACTGGCCCTCGTCGCGCGCGGGCGGCGCGCCGTCCAGCCAGCCGACCGTGACGTCCGCCTGCCCCGCCCCGGCCATCCCGCTGCCCGGTGGCGCGATCCCGGCCGCACGCGCCAGCAAGGCCCCGCCGGGGGCGGTCGCGACCGCTCCGACCAGGGCGGCACGGGACAGGACGTCGCGGCGGCGCAGGGTCATGGCTTGGCCTTGGCGACCTCCACGGCATAGACCGCGTTGCGCCCCTCGAGGTTCGAGCGGAACACCAGCCAGCGGCCGTCGGGGGTGAAGCGGGCGTTGGGTTCGAGCCGGTAGTCATGGCGGCTCAAGTCCGCGAGGCGCTCGGTCTCGAAGGTGCCGGGCTTGATCAGGGTCTCGGCATCGGGGGCGTGGATCCCGGCCACGTCGGGAATGTCGCGCGGGCGCAGCAGGTAAAGCCATTTGCCATCCGGCGCATGGGCCACCATCTCGCTGTCGCCGCCGTCCCCGGCAAACACCGCCTGATCGGCCGAGATGTTGTAGTGCACCGACCAGGCATTGCGTTCGACCGCGTACCAGCGCCGCTGGCGGGTGGCGAGATCGTAGGAGGCCAGCCAGAACACCTCGCCGCGCGGGGTCTGCAGGTCATACCAGATCGTCTTGCCGTCGGGGGCCCAGAACTCGTGCCCGGCGATCTCCATGTTCATCGTGCGGGTGTGGATCTTGGTCAGGTCGCTGCCATCGGTGCGCACCGTCCAGATCCGGTCGACCTTGTGCCAGGGCCCCTCGTGGCAGAACATCAGCAGGCCCGGATCGGTGGGCGAGAACAGCAGGTGATTGAGCCAGTCGGTCGATCTGATGACCGTCCGCCGCGCGCCGGTGCGCACGTCGATGGTGAAGATCTCCATCGGGATCTTCGCCTCGAGCCGGTCGTTGAGCCGGACCTCCTTGGCCTCGGCATAGGTCAGCGGCTTGCCGTCCGGACCGGTCGCGGCATAGGCGGCCTGATCGAAGCGGCTGTCGCGGCCCGGCGCGCCGGGCTGGAGCGGCATGGCCCGCTCGGCGCTGACGCCCGCCAGCAGGGTCTCGTCGGCGTTGAGCGCGGCGATCGAGCCGCCGGCGACCTCGGCGATGCGGCGGGTCTTGCCGCTGTCCACGTCGGCCACCCAGACCTGCATCGGGCGCGTATCGCCATCCTTGCCGGCCGGTCCGGACGGGGTTGATCCTGACCGGGCCGGGGCGGGGCCGCGCACCGCATAATAGGCGGTGCGGTTCTTGCGGCCCGCGAACAGCAGCTGCAACCCCGCCCCCGGCACCAGCAGCCGTGGCCGCCAGGTCTTGAGATCGACCGCGAAGATGCCGCGGTCGCTGCGCAGCAGCATGATGTCGCCCTGCGGGGTATAGGCCTGCTCGTTGAAATAGAGCGCGGTCGCACCGGGTTCATCGAGCACGCGCATCAGCCGGTGCCCGGTGCGCGGGTCAACCCAGGCAGCCTCCGGTCCGGTGGTGGTCATGGCGGCGGGCGGCGGGGCCGGCGGTGCCGCCTGCGCGAAGCTGGCAAGCGCCAGCGCAGCGGCGGCGGCCATGGCGATGCGCTGCGTTCCGATCATCGGCCTCTCCATCTCCTGCCACGCGTCCTGGTGGCCCTGCCGTTCCCTCCATGCCCGCGCAAACAGGCCAGACGGAATCGTGTTTGACTTGCAATTTCCAATTTGTAACACTGAATGCCATATTGTGAACCCATAAAATAGGGGTACAGGGATGCCATGGAGAGCACCGAACCGGGCAGCCCTGCGCGTCGCGAGGGTTGCGGCCTGGGCGCTGGCAGGGGTTGGGCTGGCCGGGTCGGCGCCCAGCCCGGCGGCGCCCGGGCCAGCCGGCGCGGCCCTGCCCTGCGGCGAGTTTGCGATTCACCAGTTCGCCGCCGATGCGATCCCGCGGATCGACGGCGATCCCTCGGACTGGGCCGAGGTGGGCGCCGACGAGGCGATCGGGGTGGAGCGGCTGGCGGCGGATGACGGCTCGGGCCGGCGGCCGGATCCGGCCAGCCTGTCGGGCCGGATCCGCGTCGGCTGGGTCCGCGGCCTCAACCGGCTGTTCTTCCTCTACGAGGTGGAGGACGACGATTGGGACTTCGGCCGTCCCGGGCTGCGCAACGACATTTTCGAGCTGGTGGTCGACGGCGACCGGTCGGGCGGCCCGCTGATCGCCCGCTTCCATCCCGCGCTCAACGCCGCGGGACCCGGCGGACTGGATGCGGCCCAGGCCTGGTTCGGCTTCCAGAACATCCACGCGCAGAACTACCACATCTTCACCCCGCCGGGGGACAAGGATCCGGCCATGGCCTGGGGTCCGCAGGCCGACTGGATCAAGCGTCTACCCTGGGCCAACTTCGCCTCGCGCCACCGGCTGCAGCCGGGCGGCGGCGGACGTCTGACCCTGGAGTTCTGGATCACCCCGTTCGACCGCGCCGATCCCGCGGGGCCGGAGCACTCGGTCGAGACCCCGCTGCGCGAGAACGGCGTGATCGCCATGGCCTGGGCGCTGATCGACCGCGACGGGGCGGAGGGCACCCGCAACCACTTCTGGAACCTCTCCCCGCGCCACACCATGTACGGCCAGGCGGCGGAGCTCTGCGCCTTCCGCCTGATGCCGCCGCGCCAGCCCGCGCTGGCGGCCGACTGGTCGTTCCGGATCCTCGACCCGGCTGCCCGCACCGTGGCCTTCACCGACACCAGCCGCGGCACGGTCACGGCGCGGCGCTGGGACTTCGGCGACGGCACCGGTTCGACCGAGGCCGCGCCGGTCCACCGCTATGCCCAGTCCGGCAAGTTCGTCGTCACTCTCGAGGTGTCGGGGCCGCAGGGCCGCGCGCGCCGGGAGAAGGTCTGGGATGTCTCGTTCACCGGAGATCCACCGCCATGATCCGTCGCAAGCTCCTGCTCCGCTCGACCCTGGCGCTCGGCGCCGCCGGCCTCGCCGCGAGCCGGCTCGCCGCCGCTGCCGGGCGCGCGGGCGGATCGCGGCGGGTCTTCGCGGTCGAGCGCTTTGGCGCCCGCGGCGATGGCACCACCAACGACACCGCCGCGCTCCAGCGCGCGATCGACGCGGCCGCCGCGGTCGGCGGCGGGGCGCAGGTGCGGCTGGCCCGCGGCCGCACCTACCTGGCCGGTTCGCTCACCCTGCGCGGCGGGATCGACTTCCACCTCGCCGCCGGGTCGCGGCTGCTGGTCAGCACCGATCCGGCCGACTATGCCGCCGCGGCGGGCCCCTCGGGGCTGGCCGCCGAGGGCATCTCCGGGCCCGGCGCGCTGCTCCACGCCTTCGGCGCCGATGACCTGACGATCAGCGGCACCGGCACGATCGACGGCCGCTCGCTGGCCTTCATGGAGCGCTATGACGCCGCGGACGAGTGGTGGATCCCCAAGGGCTTCCGCCCGCGCCTGGTGGTGCTGGAGAACTGCCGGCGGCTGACCATCCGCGACCTCACCCTGCGCGACGCGCCGAGCTGGACGGTCCACCTCCTCGGCTGCCGCGAGGTGCTGGTCGAGCACGTGACGATCCGCAACCGGCCCGACGTGCCGAACTGCGACGGGATCGATCCGGACCACTGCCAGCAGGTGGTGATCCGCCACTGCGCGATCACCTGCGGCGACGACGCCATCGTCATCAAGGCCACTGCCGGGCACGAGCACTATGGCGGGTCGCACGCGATCCGGGTGAGCGCCTGCGTGCTGACCACCCAGGACAGCGGGCTCAAGATCGGCACCGAAACGCACCGCGACATCCACGACGTGGTGTTCGAGCGCTGCCGCATCGTGACCGGTTGCCGCGGCCTGTGCATCCAGCTGCGCGACGGCGGGTCGGTGCATGACATCACCTTCCGCGACATCACTTTCGCCGCGCGCTATCATTCGGCGCCGTGGTGGGGCCGCGGCGAGGCGATCTCGTTCACCGCGATCCCGCGCGATGCCGCCACCCGGGTCGGCACGATCCGCAACGTGCGGGTCGAGAACGTGCGCGGCACCGCGGAGAACGCGATCCGCATCGAGGGCCTCGGCGGCGCGCGCGTGTCCGACATCCTGCTCGACGGCGTGGCCGTGACGCTGCAGCGCACCACGGCCTATCCCGGCGGGGTGTTCGACAACCGCCCGACCCGGGTGGTCGAGCCGCTCGAGCCGCATGCCACCTGCGGCGTCTCGATCCGTCACGCCGACCGGGTGACGATCCGGCGCTCGCAGGTCAACTGGGGGCCCAATCCGCCGGACAGCTTCACCCACCTGCTCGAGGCGGTCGATGCGCCCGGGCTCGATCACGCCGGGCTGGCCGGGACAGCCGCGCACCCGGGACTGCCGGCAGTCGTGATCCGCTGAGGCAAACCTCCCGCCGCGCCAGCCGACCTTTCGCCGCGCGGATCCCGATCTCGACAAGCAGGCCCGCCCGGCACGAATGCCGGACGGGCCCAAGGCTCAGGGTTGGGCGGGGATCAGAAGGTGTAGGAGGCACCCACGAAGAACTGGCGGCCGGTGGTCGAGAACACCCGCTGCGACTGGCGCACCGCGCCGCTGAACTGGTCGGAGGCCTGGTTGGTCAGGTTGAGCAGGTCGGCGGTCAGCTGCAGCCGCGGCGTGAGCCGGTAGGACAGCGCGGCGTCGACGTTGGTCGTTGCGTAGCTGTAGTTCCCGTCAGGCACTTCGGCCCGGAACGGCAGGGCGGTCAGGTAGGCATCGCGGTAGGCCACCGAGACGCGGGCCGAGAACTTGTCGTCGTCGTAGAAGACGGTGGCGTTGACCGAATGGGGCGAGACGTTGATGAACTGGTCGCGCGTGGTGGTCGCGGTCAGCCCGCTCGACAGGAAGTAGAGCACCCGCGACTTCACGTAGGTGTAGTTCGCTGCCACCCCGAGATGGCTGAGCGGCCCCGGCAGGAAGTCGAGCGGCTGCTGCATGCTGAGCTCGAGGCCCTTGATGTAGCCACCGCTGGTGTTGCGGAAGCGGGTGACGATGTAGATCGTCGAGGCATCCTGCCCGGTGGGCAGCAGGCTGACCGGCAGACCGGTGTTGCCGAACGGCTCCTGGGCGGCGAGGCTCTGGATCGTGCTGCCGACGTCCTTGTAGAACAGGGTGACGGCATAGAACATGCCGCGGCGCGGATACCACTCGAGGCTCAGGTCGTAGTTCTTGGCCCGGTAGGGGGCCAGCAGCGGGTTGCCGATCGCGGCCGACTGCGCGCCGAAGTTGGTGTTGAGCGAGCCGCCGGGGTTGAGCGAGCCCAGCCCCGGGCGCGCCATCACCTTGGCGAAGGCGCCGCGCAGCAGCAGGTCGCTGCGGATCTCGTAGCTGACGTTGGCCGAGGGCAGCAGGTCGGTGTACGAGTTGGGCACGGTGATCTGCGAGGTCAGCGAGGTGAAGCCGGTCGAGGCGACCCGGGTGCGGACATAGCGCAGGCCGAAGTTGCCGCGCAGCGCATGGCCGCCCAGATCGATGTCGAAGTCGGTCTGCCCGTAGAACGACAGGTCCTTTTCCGAGACCGAGCGGTTGTTGCCCAGCGCCGAGTTGATGGCGAGGGTGAAGTCGCCGTACTTGTTGGCGCAGTTGCACAGCAGGTTGAGCTTGTCGATGTAGGCGGCGACGTTGGGCACGACCCAGCTCGTCACCGATCCGGCCGGCAGGCCCAGCTGGTTGCCGAACCCGGTCAGGGTCTCGCTCAAGCCGCCCAGGGTCGGGAAGTCGGCGGCGAACTGGGCGAAGTTGAAGGTCGGATAGGCCCCGGCCGCGGTGCAGGCGGCGGCATTGGTGTTGGTCGAGGACACCGTGCACGGCGGGCCGTTGTTGCCGAACAGCCGCTGGGTCTGTTCCGAGCGGAAGGTGAAGTCCTTGTACATCACGCCGGCCTTGAGCGTGAACTGGTCATTGAGCTCGAACTTGAAGTTGCCGGCGGCGGTCTTCATGTAGTTCTTCACCCGCGCCCGGGTGATGCGGATGTCGGGGGTCAGCCCGGTCCCGGCATTGGTGAAGGTGACGTTGTTCACGTTGGTGACGTCGTAGCCGTAATTGATGAAGGGCCGGCGCGGGTCCTCGCGGCTGTCCCAGACGTAGCCGTCCTTGTTGAACCCGTCATAGGACATCAGCACGGTGTAGGGCTGGTTGTAGTCCGATCCGGCGAAACCGACCTTGCCGTCGAAGCTCAGCCGGTCGGTCAGGGTCTGCTCGAGATGCAGCGCCAGCTCGTAGGTGCGCGTGGTGCTCTTGGTGCGCTCCTGGATGTGCTTGATGTCGACATTGTTGAGCTTCATGTAGTCGACCTGCCCGGTGGGCAGCACGTTCACTTCCATGATCTGGCTGTCGACGCGGCCGGCGAACAGCGGGAACGCCGCCGAGGCGCCATTCACGTTGCGGTTGTTGGAAGCCAGCGACAGGGCATAGTCGGTGCGATCCTGGCGGAACTGCGAGAACACGCCATCGATCGTGATGTGCGTCGCGTCGGACGGCTGGTACTGGATCGCCCCGGTCAGGCCGATGCGCTCCTGGTCAAGGTTGAAGCGGCCGAGGCCGGGGTTGCGCGGCAGGAACACGTTGGGCTGGTTGATCGCGGCATAGGCGGTCGCGTCCGACGGCCGACCCGAGAAGCACTGGTTGGCCGGGCGGTTGCCGGTTCCGGCCAGCGGGTTGACGAAGGGGATCGCGGTGTTGACGACCTGGCTGCCGGCCTGGCTGGCGATGTCCGCGGCCGTGCCGCAGAAACCGTTGAGCGCGTCCGAATAGTCCGACTGCGACGTATCCGAGTAGCCATCCTCCTGCGCCTTGCGCTTGGAATAGGCGGCCGACACCAGCACCCCGAAATCCCCCCAGGTGTTGCTGAGCAGACCAGCGAGGCGCGGCGCGGCCGTGCGGTTGTTGTCATAGTACGCGCCCTGGGCACTGATGGCGGCGCGGAAGCCGGGCTTGTCGAACGGCTTGGCGGTCTGCAGGTCGATCGTGGCGGCCAGCGAGCCCTCGTCCATCTCGGCCGACTGCGACTTGCTCACGGTGATCGCGTTGAACAGCTCGGACGCGAAGGTCGAGAAGTCGAAACCGCGGGTCCGGTTGATCCCCGCAACCACGCCGAGGGTCGATCCGGTCGTGGCCGAGAAGGCCTCGATCCCGTTCAGCGTGGTCCGCACGAAATCGCCGCCGAGGCCGCGCACCGTGACGTTGCGGCCTTCACCCGCGTCGCGCTGGATCGACACGCCGGGGATGCGCTGGATCGATTCCGCGAGGTTGGCGTCGGGCATCGAGGCGATGTCGTCGGCCTTGATGACATCGACGATGTTGTTCGAGAGCCGCTTGGCGGCGACGGCGCTTTCCAGCGAGGCGCGGAACCCCTGAACGACGATGGCCTCGGCCTCCTCGTTCACGGCCGCATCGGCAGCCGGCTTGGTCTGGGCCGCGACCGGGCTGGCCGCAGCCACAGCCAGCGCCACGGCCAGCGTGGCCGAGGACACCTGAGCCAGGCGCAGGCGCGAAACGGGGTTCATCGGGGCCATCATGTCATCCTCCCTCAAGACCAACGGGAGGCGGAATAGGGCCACTGCCGACACCTGATCCTGCCCCCGGACATCAACGGCTTTGCCGTCTGTTGCCCAGCCTAGATGCCGGGCATTGATCCGCCTGTAAAGGAAAATGTGAAGTGCAAATCCATATTGTGGGACGAAATGGGTGGATTCGATCGATTTGTGCCCATTTTGTGAACCCGAGATGCACGAACATTGCACCGAACCCCGAATCGGCGGACGATCAGGGAAGGTGAAAAACCGGCTCGAGCGGCCACTCGCGCGGGCGGTTGGGCGGGGTCCCGGCCGGATCGACCTCCATCAGATCGGCCATGTGATCCCACCAGCGCTGCATCACCGGCGCGTGCGCGAGGCCGCCCCGGCGGTCGGGTTCCGCCACGGTCAGACAGGCGAACAGGGCATGGCTCTGCGGATCGACGAAGATCCGGTAGTCGCTGATCCCCGCCGCGCGCAGCAGCGCGGCCAGGTCGGGCCAGATGGCATCATGCCGGCGGCGATATTCGGCGATGGTGCCGGGCTTGAGCTGCATGCGAAAGGCGTGAACGGCCATGGGGTGAAATCCTGTTCCGTAATGTGCGAGAATATTCCATATAAAGGATCATCGCGTCGGGATAGGCGGGTTGTGCATTGCGCCGGCGGCCTCCGGCACGGTACAGCCGCGCGTGGACAAGGCCCCCAGCCATCGCGGGGCGCAGGGGAACATGCTGCCAATGACCGACTCACGCGACCCGCTGGACAGCGCCCCCGACACCGTCCTGGCCGACCCAGTCATGGCCGGCGGGGCGGTGCCTGACGCGGACGCGCGCTATGCGGTCAAGGGCGCGCAAACGCTGATGCGTGCGCTGGACATCCTCGACGAGGTCATCGCCGGCCCGATCAAGGCCGTCGACATTGCCCGCAAGCTCGGCATGAGCAAGACCACCGCGCACCGCCTCGCGCACGCGCTCAAATCGCGCGATTATCTGTCGATCACCCCCGACGGCTTCGCGCTGGGGCCCAAGCTGCTCCAGCTTGGGGCATTGGCGGAATCGCAGACCGATCTGGTCCGCCTCGCCCGCCCGATCCTGGAGGCGCTGAGTGCGGAAACCGGCTTCTGTTCCTTCGCCGGCCAGCGCGAGGGTGACTGGTCGCGCCATCTCGACCGGGTCAACGGGCGGCAACGCCTGCGCGTCGCGACGATCCCCGGAGACGTGCGCCCGATCGCCGAGACCGGCCTTGGCAAGGCCTTGCTGCTCGATGAAGGCGAGGAAAGCTGGCGGCGGCTCTACGTCGCCGCCCGTGCCGGCCACGTCACCGAGGCCGAGATCCAGCGCTGGATCGATCGCATGCGCGACAGCCGGCGGCGCCAGATTGTCGATCACGACAGCGAACTGGGCGACGGGGTCCATTCGATCGCCGCGCCGGTGCGCAACGCCAAGGGCCGGATCGTGATGGCCATCTCGATCGCTGGCGCCGCGCAGTACTATGCCGAGACCGACACGACCCGCCTGATCGCAGCGGTGGCCCGTTCCGCCGCGGACATCAGCGCGCTGGCCGGCTACGCGTCATGAAATCTCGGCGCGGGCGCGATCCCGTGCCACCGGACGGGCGCCCGCAGCGGCACCCTTCCCCGCCTGCCTGTTGAGGAGACGACCCGATGTTCCGCCACCTCGTCGCCGCCGCGATGCTTGTTGCCAGCCTGTTCGCCGTCCCGGCCGCGGCCTTCACCTCGGAGCGGATCATCGTCACGGTCGAGGGCTCCGGGCCCGACGTGATTCTGGTCCCCGGGCTCACCTCCAATCCCCGGATCTATGCAGCGATGGTCGCCGCCGTGCCGGGCTATCGCTACCATCGGATCCAGGTCCGCGGCTTCTCCGGCACGGCGCCCGCAGCCAATGCGCAGGGCGACGTTGCGGCCGCGGTGGCCGAGGAACTGGCCCGCTACATCCGCGAGGACAGGCTGGTCGCCCCCAGCCTGATCGGCCATTCGCTCGGCGGAACCATCGGCATGATGCTGGCCAGTCGGCATCCCGCCGCGCTCGGCCGGCTGATGGTGGTGGACATGGTGCCGTTCAGCGGCGCCTTCTTCGGCGCCAAGGACGGACCCTCGGCCCGGGCGATCGTCATGGGCATGCAGGCCAGCATGGCCAGCAATCCCGAGGGCGCCAGAACGATGATGACCCAGATGATCGCGGGGATGGTCAACAGCGCGGCGGAACGTCCGGCGGTGATCGACGATGCCCGGACCAGCGATCCGGCCCTGGTGGCCCGCGCCTATGCCGATCTGCAGGGCACCGATCTGCGCAGCGAGCTGGCCGCGGTGACGGTGCCGGTGACGGTGCTCTATGTGAAGCCGGCCATGGCGGCGGCGGTGCCGGACGAGCAGTTCGACGGTCTGTACAAGGCGCAATATGCCGCGTTGCGCCAGGTCACGCTGACCCGCGTGCCCGATTCCGCCCATTTCATCATGCTCGACGCCCCGACCCGGTTCATCGCCGAGGTGCGGCAGTTCCTGCCCGCGCCGGTTTCCGGACCCCGCCCGGCCCGCTGACCTGTCCCGGGCTGGCCTGTCCCGGGCTGGCCTGTCCTAGGCTGACCACACCGGCCGGCGGGGCACGTCCGGAGCCAGCGGCCGGTGGCCGGGCCCGCAGCCCGCCACCGGCCGTGGCCGCTGTCTCCCGCCCGGATGGAGCCCGGCGGGAGACCGCCCGATCACAGGGCGAAGTTGAGCCCAACCCGCACGATCGAGCCCTTGGCCGAGGTGCGCTGGCTGTAGTCGATGCCGTTGAGCGCCGCGATCCCGCGCACGCCGGCGCTGCCGGCAGCCGTGGTGGTCTGGCTGCCGAGGTCGTAGTAGAGGTACTCGCCGCGCAGCGAGACCCGGTCGCCGACCTTGAACTCGGCGCCGCCGCCAAGGGTGAAGCCGGTGCGGGTGCCGCTCGACACGCCGTTCCAGACCAGCGAGCTGGGCGCAGCATTGCCGATCACGGTGGCGGTGTCCTTGACCCGGCCATAGGCGAGACCGCCGGTGGCATAGACCAGGGCTTTGGCGTTCGGCGCATAGCCCAGTCGGGCGCGCACCGTGCCGAGGTAGTCGATCTGGTGGGCCGCCGTGGTGGACAGCGTGGTGCCGAGCACGGTGGCCGTGCTGGTGAAGCTGCTGGTCTTCTTGGCGCCGAGATAGCTCAGATCGGCCTCCACGCCATA
The DNA here is from genome assembly GCF_014230355.1 of Novosphingobium piscinae. Classification (GTDB taxonomy): domain Bacteria; phylum Pseudomonadota; class Alphaproteobacteria; order Sphingomonadales; family Sphingomonadaceae; genus Novosphingobium; species Novosphingobium piscinae. The sequence goes on along the minus strand of NZ_JACLAX010000001.1, from coordinate 128,852 downwards.
GACAAGACCGCCCGATTCCAGATTGTAGCCGATGTGGGCGCCGGCCGCGATCGAGTTGCGGCTGGTATCGAGCGTCGCCGGGGCGAGCGAGGGCACCAGGGTCAGGAACGCCGGGGTCCCCACGGTACGGGCATCGCCGCCGTGCGGCAGATTGCCGCCGATGGTCGCGCCGACATAGGGGCCGGACCAGCTGGCCTCCTGGGCCAGCGCCGGGCTGGCGGCGGAAAGGATCGCCACCGCAGCAAGGCTGCGGCCGATGGATGTGCGCATATCAGGACTCCCGCTAGGTCTGTTGACGCCGGGAAACACGCCGGGTGAACCCCGCCGCATCTCGCAGCGAGGCGGAGATAGGGAGCCGTCCCAAGAGCGGCACCCTGCACTCTAGTCCATGGTTTTATTGCATTTTTGTGTGCGAAGTGTTGCTGGCCCGTGCACCGTGTGGCGGTTTGTCTCGCCCCCGTTGCGGCGCGTTCCGGCCGCCGCCCAGCCGGCCCGCCGCGCTACTTCGCCCGGTTCTTGCGCGCGGCGTAGCGCGCGTCGCGCGCGGCCTTGCGCTCCTCCTCGGTGGGCTGCGGCTTGCCCTGTGCCGCGGCTTCGGCCGCCTGCTTGCGCTCCCGGGCGACCAGCTCGCGGGCCTCGCGCGCCGCACGCGCGGCATCGCGCTTGCCCGCGGCCAGCGCCTCGCGCTCGGCCGCCTTGCGGGCGCGTTCGGCCAGCTCCTCGGCCGTGGGCGCCGGAACCGCCTTGAGCCGCGCCAGCGCGGCCGTGCGCGCGGCGGCTGCCGCTGCTGTCCGCTCCGCGAACCCGGGAGCCTTGTATCCTGCCATGCCTTGTGCCTTGCGCCTGAGAAGGACGGTGCTGCCGCCCATGGACATCCAGGCTTGCCGGCGCGAACGGACCTGTTGCGTTCAACCCACGCAACCAGCCCGGTCGTGCGAGCCGGCCCCTTGCACACAAGCGGACGGCGCCGTCAACGCCGAACCGCCGCACCGCTGTCGCGCGGGGGGGGCATACGGCGAGGCAAGCGGCTCCGGGTCAGGGCCGCGACCAGCCCTGGCCGGGGCTCAGGCCGCCGCCTGCGCCCCGCTCAGCCCGGCGAGGCAGACCGTATCGAAGCCGAGCACATGGGCGACCCGGCCGAGCCCGGCCCAGGCCGCGGTGCAGTGCGCCAGGTCGACGATCTCGGCATCGCTGAAGGCTGCGTTCATCCGCGCCCAGAAGTGCTCGTCGGCAGCGAGGGCCTGCGGCTCGGTCCCGAAGCGCTCGGCGAACTCGATCGCGAGCCTTTCGCGCACGGAGAACACCGGCGAGGTGCGCCACTCGGCAATGGCCGCATAGAAGGCCTCGTCGGGCGCAGGGCCGTTCGCGGTGACCAGCGGCTGGTTCGGATCGCCCGCCACGCTGTAGAGCTGCGGCACGTCGCGCTCGGCCCGCAGGCTCTTGCACACCATGCAGCCGTTGATCTGCGCCGTGCGCATCCGGGCGCCCTCGAACTCGCGCAGGGGCAGCGCGCTATGGCGATAGACCGCGGCGGCGAAGGCGCCGCTGGCGGCCACGATCGGCACGGCATGCGTCCGCGCGGTATAGCCGAAGGGGTCGGCCTGCTGGTCTTCGGGAATGCTGATCCGTGCCATCGTGTGCGCTCCTCTGCCCTGCCGCGCTTGCTGCGCGTTGCCGGCCTTGTACCCCCGGATCGGGCGACAAGGCCAGCGCCTGTCGATCCGGGCGGGATCATGGGCGTGATCTGCGATCCCGCCCCATCGGGCTGTGGAGCCGGGCCGGCCGCGTGCCTATGGCCGGGGCATGACCCCGCCCGACCTGCCCGACCTGCCCGCCCCCGGCCCTGCCGCCGCGCCCGCCACCTCAGTTGCGATCGTCGGCGCCGGCCTCGCCGGGCTGGCCTGTGCCGAGGTCCTGACCGGTGCCGGCCATCGCGTGGCCCTGTTCGACAAGGCGCGCGGGCCGGGTGGGCGGATGTCGACCCGCCGGGTGGCGACGGCCATGGGCGAGGCGAGTTTCGATCACGGGGCGCAGTACTTCACGGTCAGGGACCCGGACTTCCACGCCTGCGTGGCGCGCTGGGCCGCGCTGGGCCTGGCCGCGCGCTGGCCCGAGGCCGGTGACGAGGCCTGGGTGGGCGTGCCGGCGATGAATGCGCCGGTCCGGCATATGGCCGCGGCGCAGGCCGTGCGCTGGTCTGCCCGGGTCGACCGGCTCACCCGCATCGCCGGCGGCTGGCAGCTGATCGGCGAGGGCCTGCCGGACGACGCGTTCGCCGCGGTGATCGTCGCGCTCCCGGCCGAACAGGCCGCCGTGCTGCTCGAACCGTGGCACGCCGACCTGGCGGCCGAGGCCGGCGCGACGGTTTCGGCGCCGTGCTGGACCACCATGCTGGCCTTTGCCGCGCCCCTGCCCACGCCGGCCGCCACGCTGCGCGACCAGGGAGCGATCGGCTGGGCGGCGCGCAATTCGGGCAAGCCCGGGCGCACGGGACCGGAGAGCTGGGTGGTCCAGGCCAGTCCCGCGTGGTCGCGCGCCCATCTCGAGGCCGCGGCGGACTGGGTCACCGCGACGCTGACCGCCGAACTCGGCGCGGCGCTGGGGATCGCGCTGCCGACGCCGGTCCACGCCGGATCGCATCGCTGGCGCTATGCGCGCTCGGGCGCGGCTGGCGGGCCGGGGTTCCGCCATGCCCCGGCCGAGGGGCTGGCGGTCTGCGGCGACTGGCTGATCGGTCCGCGGGTCGAGGCGGCCTGGCTCTCGGGCCACCGCCTCGGCACCCATCTCGCGGGGCAAGACCTCCCCCGCGCGGCGCCCGGCTCCCGGGCCTGATCCTGTCCCCTGGGTGACGCGGCCCGGCCAGGTCGCCCGTCCAGCGCCAACCGGGCATCGCGTGACGCGGCCCGGAGACGGACCCTCGCACCCCGCCGGGAGCGGCGCAGGCGCCGCGCCGCGCCCGGAGCCCGGCGCGCGCCCAGCCAACGATTAACGCTTGACCAGACCCACGGCCCGTCTCTATCCCGCTTTTATTGCGACTGATTCGCATTAGCATATTGGATAGGAAAACATGGGGCCAATCACGCATGTCCAGCCTTCGTCGCCTTGCGGCCACACCTGCAGGGACGCGGCCGGGACGCCGCGGCTGCACCGGCAGGCCCGTCCCGCCTGCGCGGCCCTGGCGCTGGCCTTCGCGCTGCTGTCAGGTCCGGCCCGGGCGCAGGACAATGACGGCTTCTACTGGCTTGAGCGGATGAACCAGATTGTGGTCACCGCCACCCGCACCCCGGTGCGCGTGCAGGATGTGCCAGCCTTCGTGACGATCAAGACGGACACCCAGATCGCGGACGAACTGGTTTCGGACATCAAGGACCTGGTCCGGTTCGAACCCGGCGTGAGTGTCCGTCAGGCCCCTGCCCGGTTCGGGGCGACGCTGGGCGCGACCGGACGCGATGGCGCCTCGGGTTTCACCATCCGCGGTCTTGAGGGCAACCGCGTGCTGATCCAGGTCGACGGGATCCGCGTCCCCGATGGCTTCGAGTTCGGCGCGCAGGCGGCAGGGCGCGGCAACTATGTCGATCTCGGGCTGATCAAGTCGGTCGAGATCCTGCGCGGTCCGGCCTCGGCGCTCTATGGCAGCGATGGCCTGGCCGGGGCGGTCAGCTTCACCACGGCGGACCCGGCCGACCTGCTGCGCGGCGGCGCGATGCTGGGGGGACGGGTCCAGGCCGGCTATGAGGCCGCCGACCGCGAGTTCAGCGAGACTGCCCTGATCGCCGCCAGGAGCGGGGCGCTCTCGGGGATGATCGCCTATTCCCGGCGCGACGGGCACGAACTGGCCAACCAGGGGACGATAACGGCCCCGAATGCCACCCGCACCGCGCCCAATCCGCAGGACACCCGCACGAATGCGCTGCTGGGCAAGCTCGTGCTCGAAACCGGGCCGTCCAGCCGGCTGCGCCTGACCGGCGAATACGAGCGCGGAACCGTCGCCACCGACGTGCTGAGCGGCGTCGCGCCGGTCGCCTCGGCTGCCACCAGCGTGATCGCCCTGACCGCCCGCGATACGACCGCACGGCAGCGCCTTGCGCTCGACTGGCGCCGGGAGGCGGCGGGATCCATCGATGTCATCCAGCTCGCCCTCTACTGGCAGGACGGCGAGAGCCGGCAGTTCACCGCGGAGGATCGCAATAGCGCGGCCGACCGGACCCGGCTGAACCTGTTCCGCAACCGGGTAATCGGCGGTGCCGCGGAGCTGCGCAGCAATTTTGTGACGGGGCAGCTCGCGCACCAACTGGCCTGGGGCGCCGATGCTTCGATCACGCGCCAGACCGGGCTGCGCGACGGCACCGTGCCGACACCGCCCGACGTGTTCCCGACGCGGGCCTTTCCGGTGACCGACTTCATTCTGGCGGGGGCCTACCTGTCCGACCGCATCACGCTGGCCGGCGGACGGGTGCAGCTCTACCCGGCCCTGCGCTTCGATCACTATGCCCTGCGCCCGCAGGCCGACCCGCTGCTCCCCGGCTTCGCCGCAGCCCGGCAAAGCGGATCGCGGGTATCGCCCAAGATCGGCGCGGTCGTGACGATCGTGCCGGCGGTCAGCCTGTTCGCCAACTATGCGCACGGCTTCAAGGCCCCGGCCCCTTCGCAGGTCAACCAGTTCTTCGAGAACCCCGGCTCCCAGTTCGGGGCCTATCGCTCGATCACCAACCCCGCGCTGAAGCCCGAAACCAGCCGGACGATCGAGGGCGGTCTGCGGCTGACCAGCCCGCGCGTCGTCGCCAGCCTGACCGCCTTCAGCGGCCGCTTCGACAACTTCATCAGCCAGGAAACGATCCGCGGCACCGGCACGGTTGCCGATCCGATCATCTTCCAGTTCATCAATCTGACCGATGTCCGGATCGACGGCCTGGAGGGCAAGCTCGACCTTGCGGCCGGCCATGGCCTGACGGGTCAGGTCGCGGTGTCCTGGGCGCGGGGCGACAGCCGCCGGGGCGGCGTTGCCACCCCGCTCGCCTCGATCGATCCGCTGAAGCTGGTGCTGGGCCTGGGCTGGCGCGACCCCGCCGAGCGTCTGGGCGGGCAGCTGACCCTGACCCATGCCGCGCGCAAGGAGGAAAGCCGCGCCGTGGCAGGCGCCTATCGACCCGCCGCCTTCACCATCCTTGATGCCACGGTCTTCCTCAAGGCCAGCGACGCGCTGACGCTGCGCGCCGGCCTCTTCAACATCCTTGACCGCACCTACGCCTGGTGGAGCGACGTGCGCGGGCTCGCCGCCAGCTCGACCGTGACCGACGCCTATACCCAGCCGGGACGCAACGCGAGCGTCTCGCTGAGCTACCGTTTCTGATCGACAGGGAGCCTTCCGATGAACCGCATCTCCACCGTCTTGCGCGCCAGCCTGCTCGCCGTGGCGCTCGCCACCACCGCCGGCCCGGCCCACGCCCATCCGCCGATCGCCGCGGAACAGGCCGCCGCCAGCTTCGCCCAGGACCGCGCCGACATCCTCGCGATGGCCGGCAATTACAAGGTCCGTTTCGACATGCAGGAATCGACCCGCTGGGACGCGGGCTATACCCCGCTCGCCGCCAAGACCTCGGGGGGTTACGAATCCGTGCGCGTGATCGTGGACGACGGCCGCCGGATCGTCCTGCAGCACCTGCTGGTGGTGCAGGCGGACGGACGCGACGTGGTGATCAAGCACTGGCGGCAGGACTGGGAGTATGAGCCCGCCCGGGTGCTGGTCTATGCCGACACGGGAACCTGGCGCTGGGAAACCGTCCCCGAGGCCATGCGCACCGGTCGCTGGGCGCAGACGGTCTACCAGGTCGACGACAGCCCGCGTTACGGCGGCTGGGGCCAGTTCGAGACGCAGGGCGGGGTGCGGCGCTGGCGCTCGAACTGGACCTGGCGCCCGCTCGCCCGCCGCGATGCCGTGCGACACCCGGTCTACGACCGCTATCTGGCGATCAACCGGCACCAGATCACGCCCGATGGCTGGATCCACTGGCAGGACAACACCAAGCTGGGGCCGAAGGACGGCAAGCTGGCGCCGATCGTGCAGGAATACGTCCTCAATACCTACACCCGCTCGGACAGCTACAACGCCCGGGCCGCCGATGAATACTGGGCCGCGACGCGCGACTACTGGGCAGCCGTGCGGCAGGAGTGGGAGCGCGTGGCCCGCGAACGCGGCGGCATCGCGATTGCCGAGGAGGCCGAGACCGGCACCGTGATCAGCGCGCGGCTGATGCAGCTCGCCGATGATGTGCTGACCGGCAAGTCCGCCACGCCGCAGGCCAGCGCGGCGGCGCGGCGATTGATCGCCGAAACGACCCGTCAGCCCTGAACGGCCGGTCAGCCGCCAGCGGCTGCCGCGCCCAACCAGACCAAGGAGCTCCGTCATGTACGACTACGTCGACCGTCCCGTGGCCTCGCTCAACCATGGCGGCCAGTTGCTGGTCTGGGCGATGCGTCGCTGGGTGGAGGCGATGCGGGCTCGGACCTGTCCGGCCGCTCCGATCGCGCCCGGTTTTGCGCGCTGGCGCCTCCTGGGTGCATTGCCGCCGTTCCTGCGGATGATGGCGCTGTTCAACCGGCATGGCCGCGAGACGTTCGGGTTCTGTGCGCTGACCTGTCCGCAGGTGTCCGAACACGAGGCCCTGATCGTCGCGCTGGTCGGCGATCTGGGCCAGCGGCCGGCCAGTGCGATCCGGCACAGCGTCGAGCTGCTGGTCGAGGAGGACGCCGTGGGACCGCTGACCCTCTGCCTCATGCAGCTTGGCCAGACGCTGGCAGCGTCCGACCTGCAGCCATGCCGCCTGCGGCTGGACCATCACACCGGACCGGCGCACCCGGGCGGCATCCCCGGGGGCTGAGGCGCCGGCGCGAGGACTGACCGTCGGGGCGGTGCAGCGTTCGCCTTGGGCCTGGATCCGCGCCCCCCGCCACGACCAGCGCAGCGGCGCCGCGCCAGGCCCGGTCGGCGCCCCCCGCTGCGGTCCTGCCAGCCCAGTGCAGCCATGGCACATCGCTGGTTCAGCGGCAGCACGTTGCAGGGCGCTCGGGGTGGTCTAGGCAGAGCCCAGGATAATCCCGGGAGTCTGAGATGGGTCGAGCGACGGCAAACCGAACACGCACCGGGCGGCCCGCAGGGCGCTACGGACTGCCGATCGGCGCCGCGGGGCTGCTGCTCTCGGCTTCGCTCCTGGCGCAGGGGCAGGGACAAGCCCCGGGACCTGGCGCGCCACGGCTGCCGGATGGACCAGGCCGCGCGCTGGTCGAGGAAAACTGCGTGCGCTGCCATGCGCTCGGCAACGTTGTCGCCAAGCGCCGCTCGGCCGACGAATGGCGCCAGCTACTGGTCAAGATGCGCCAGCTCGGCCTGGTCATCTCCGACGCCGACAATGCCGCGGTGGAGCGCTATCTGTTGGCTCATTACCAGCTCACCGAGCCGGCTGGCGGCGGGACCGCGCCGGTGGCGGTGCCGCCATCCGGCCCGGTGGCCGCCGCCACGCCGCGCTTTCCGCGACCGAACGGACCCGATCAGTGGCCTGCCTATGGCGGCGGCGGGGCCAACACCAACTGGTCGCCGCTGCAGCAGATCAACACCCGCAACGTCGCCCGCCTCCAGCCGGCCTGGACCTACCGCTACGGGACCGGGCCGAGCACCGCGGGCGACCAGGGACTCGACGCCCGCTTCGAGGGCACGCCGCTGCTGATCGGCGGGGTGCTCTACGTGTCCACCCCCGCCTCACCGCTCAAGCCCGACCTCAAGGCCTCGGTCGTCGCGCTGCGCCCGGAGACCGGGGAGGTGCTGTGGAAGTACGAAAGCCCGCTGAACATCCATGGCCGGGGCCTGGCGTACTGGCCGGGTGATGCCACCACGGCGCCGCGGCTGCTGTTCGGAACGGACAAGGGCTACCTCGTCGCGCTCGACATGACCACCGGCCAACCGGCGCGCGGCTTCGGCCGGGACGGCGCGATCGACGCCTATATCGGCGTGGCCTCCGAAATCGTCGGGGAATCGCGCCGCAACTCCTTCACCATCCCCAACCCGGTGACGATCTGGCGCAACCTGGTCATCACCGGGGCGCGCCCGGGCGAGGCCGGACCGCCCGGACCGCGCGGCGACATCCGCGCCTTCGACGTCCGCACCGGGCGGCTGGTCTGGACTTTCCACGTGATCCCGCAGCCCGGCGAACCGGGCCACGAAAGCTGGTCGGGCGACGACTGGCGCGACGTCACCGGTGGCAATGTCTGGTCGACCATGGCGATCGATGCCGAGCGGGGCATCCTCTATGCTCCGACCGGCGACGCCAACTCGGACGCGCCCGGCTCGCAGCTCTACTCCTCGTCGGTCGTCGCGCTCGACGCGGCGACCGGCAAGCTCAAATGGTACCACCAGCTGACCCATGGCGACATCTGGGACTGGGACGCCCCGGTCCCGCCGGCGCTGGTCGATCTGACGATCGGCGGCCAGCCGGTCCCGGCCCTGCTGGTGGCCGGCAAGCACAGCCTGTTCTTCATGTTCAACCGCGTGACCGGCGAACCGCTCAACGGCGTGGCCGAGCGGGAGACGCCGCATCCCGACGGGCCCGATCCGCGCATCTGGCCGACCCAGCCGTTCCCCGAAGCGCCCGGCCCGATCGCCCGCACCCAGATGACCCGCGATGAAATCCCCGATCTGGTGCCCGGCATGAAGGCCGCCTGCCAGCGCTTCTGGGACGAGAACGGGATCGTCAGCGCGCCGCTCTATGCCCCGCGGCAGAGTTCGCGTTCGGCGGTGATCACCTATCCCTCGCCCACCGGCGGTCCGAACTGGGGCGGCGGTTCGTACAACCCGGCGCTTGGCTACTACTTCGTCAACGTGCAGAACCGGCCGACCTATCGCCCCAAGGCCGCGCCGGGCGCCGGTCCCGCGATGATGAACCGCAGCGCTCCGCCCGGGCCGCGCGCCGCGCGGCCGCGCCCGCCGCAGGGCTTCAGCTACACCACCCCCGAGGGGCTGACGCTGACCTGCGGCGCGACGCCCTGGGGTGAGCTCGTCGCGGTCGACGTCAACAGCCGCAAGATCGCCTGGCGCGTGCCGCTCGGCACCACGCCCGCGCTCGGCAAGGCGGGGCTGACCACCGGCGCCCCGAACCTCGGCGGCAATATCGCCACGGCCGGGGGACTGGTGTTCATCGGCGCGGCCAACGACCGCCGCCTGCGGGCCTTCGACGCACGCAGCGGCAAGCTGCTGTGGGAGGCGCCGCTCGAGGCGAGCGCCCATTCCACGCCGATCACCTATATGGGCCAGGACGGCAAGCAGTACGTGGTGGTCGCCGCGGGCGGCGGAACCACGGCTGGCGGGCCGGACATGTCCGACACGCTGGTCGCCTTCCGCCTGCCCTGACCTCCCGGAGACCCCGCCATGCCCAGCCGCCCCGCCGCCTGCGTCGCCGCCGCCGCCGCCCTGGCCGCCATCGCCCTTGCCCCGGCGGCCGCGCTTGGCCAGCCCGCCGCGCCCGCCAGCCCCGCGCCGGCCGCCAGCCCCGCCGCGGCACCCTCCGGTCCCGGCGCGATGGCCGCGATCAATCCTGCCGACCCCTGGCCGGGCATGAAGCGGCTGCTGGTGATCGCGGACGTCCAGACCGGGTTCCATCACGATTCGATCAATCACGCGATCGGCGTGATCGAACAGCTTGGCCGCGAGCATCACGAATGGGCGACGGTGATCCGCACGGATTCGCAGCTGCTGACCAAGGCGCCGATCGTCGGACAGGGCACCCGCTATGCCGGACGCCCGGTCAATGCCCGCAACCTCACGCAGTTCGATGCGGTGTTCTTCCTCGGCTCGGGCACGAGCACGCTGACCGAGCAGCAGAAGGCCGACCTGCTGTCGTTCGTGCGCGAAGACGGCAAAGGCTTCGTTGCCGGACATGCCGCGAGCGTGGCCTACTATGACTGGCCGGCCTACCTCGACATGATCGGCGGGTTCATGGACTATGAGTACCGCCCAGCGCCGATGGCGCTGCTGACCGAGGATCCGGCCTTTCCCGGCGCCCGCGCCTTCCCGCGCCGGTTCGTCTTCAACGACCAGTTCCCGGTCATGCGTGCGCCCTTCTCCAGCAAGGACGTGCACGTGATCCTGCGGCTCGATGCCGATGCGCTGACCCCGGAGCAGCGCTCGCACCGGCCCGATGGTGATATTCCGGTCGTCTGGGCCAAGACCTACGGCAAGGGCCGGGTCTACAACCTGACCATTGGCCATCGCGAGGAGGTCTGGGACGATGCCGCGTTCCGCGAGCTGGCCCGCCAAGGCATCCGCTGGGCGCTCGGCCTGGTCAAGGCCGATGCCCGCAGCCCCGCCGAGCGGGACGCGGAACCTGCCCGATAGTGCACTAATGGGCCAGCACTAGGGCAGCACCAGCACGCCCCGGTCCCGGCCTGCCCCTCTAAGACCGGCAATGGGACGGCTGCATCGCGCCGTTCCGGCAAAGCCCGCAAAAGCGGGACATGCTCGGAGAGAGGGAGGACCCGACGTGATTTCCATCCGCACCGCCGCCAGGACTGGCGCGTCCTTGATTGGCCTCGTCGTTGCCGGCTGGTCGCTGGCCGCGGCGGCTCAGCAGGCCCCCGCATCCGCCGCCGAAGACGAGGCGACCCAGGACATCATCGTCACCGGCACCGCGATCAAGGGCGTCGCACCGGTCGGCTCGGCCACGGTCACGCTCGATCGCACCAGCATGGTGCAGAGCGGCATCCGCGACACCAGCCAGCTCATCGCGCTATTGCCGCAAGGCTCCAACCTTGGAACCAGCCAGAACTCGACCGGCGGACGCCAGCAGGGCGTCAACCTGCGCGGCCTTGGCAACAATGCCACGCTGCTGCTGTTCGATGGTCACCGCTGGGTGCCACAGGGCGTGGTCGACCAGATCTCGGACCCGACGATCATTCCCTTCGCCGCGATCGAGCGGATCGAGGTGGTCACCGACGGCGCCTCGGCGATCTACGGCTCCGACGCGGTGGCCGGTGTGGTCAACTACATCCTGCGCAAGGACTACGAAGGCGCGGAGGTGACCGCGCGGCTCAACTCCACGCTCTACAACCAGTACACCATCGAAGGCGTGGTCGGGCACAAGTGGGACACCGGCGGCCTGATGGTCGGCTTCTCCTATCTCGACCGCAACCGGGTGAAGCGCAACGAGCGGCCCTACCTGCTGCAGGACCTGCGCCCCTATGGCGGCAACGACAACCGTCTGGTCGGGACCTCGGTCACCCCGGCGGCGGGCGGCGCGTTGATCATCGGCACCTCGGTCTATGGGCTGCCGGTGACCAACGGAGCAAAGCCCACCGCGGCGCAGGCCGTGCTGCTCAATCCAGCTCTGGCGGCGAGCAATCCCGCCCTCTACAACTCGTTCCTGTTCGATACCGGCAACTTCTACGACTACTTCGCCAGCCGCCAGCAGCTCTCGGCGCTGCTCAAGGCCCACCAGGAGTTCGGCGATGCCGTCGAGGCGAAGCTGACGGTCAACTACAACCGCCGCCAGGGCTCGGCCCGGGCGACCGAGGCGCTGCAGAACATCGCCGTTCGCCTCACTCCGTCGAGTCCCTTCTACATCAGCGGCCTGCCCAACCCGACCGCGAACCAGACCTATGTCTACAATCTGGGCCTGAATTTCGCGAACGACCGCGAACTGACCCAGCGCAACAAGGAGGACACGTTCAACTCCACCTTCGAGCTGAGCGCCAAGGTGTTCAGCGGGTTCTCGCTCGACAGCTTCGTCTCCTACGGGGTGAGCACCGGCTGCAACGTGTGCCAGGCCCAGGCCAATACCACGATCGCGGCGAACATCGCCAACCCCGGGCTGACCGGGTACAACGCGGGCTTCAACCCCTATGTCGGCGGGGCGCAGAGCGCGGCCGAGATGCTGATCGCGGGCTTCCTCCAGGAAGGCGTGTTCCGCACCCTCGATGCCGGCACCAAGCTCTCGGGCGCCCTGTTCGACCTGCCCGGCGGGTCGGCGAAGATCGCGGTTGGCGGCGAGTACATGCAGACCTGGTTCTCGCTGAAGGCGCAGAACAAGCTCAATTTCACCAACACGTTCCAGATCTCGCGCAACACCGACAGCGGGCGCAAGGTCAAGTCGCTCTATGCCGAGGTGTTCGTCCCGATCTTCGGATCGAGCAATGCGACCACGCTGTTCGACCAGCTCGACCTGTCGGCCGCGGTGCGTTACGACGACTATTCGGATTTCATCCGGTCGTACCTGGCCGCCGGGGCTCCCAAGACCCTCACCACGGCGCACTCGCTCAATCCCAAGTTCGGCCTGACCTGGCAGCCAACCCAAGGGGTCAAGATCCGCGCGAGCTGGGGCAGCAGCTTCCGCATGCCGACGCTGATCGAGAACAACCCCGCCACGATCGGGCAGACCAACCGCGTGTTCATCCCCAACGGAGTGACCACCATCCCGGTGACCAACGTCGCCACCGGGCAGACCCTGGTGCTCAACCGCACCGGCAACACCCCGGGCCTGCGTCCGGAAACGGCCAAGATCTGGTCGCTCGGTGCCGATTTCGCGCCCGATTTCGCGCCGGACCTGCGGTTCGGTGTCACCTACTACAATGTCGACTACAAGGATCGCATCGAGAACCTGCCCAACCAGACCGCAGCGACCGCGCTGGTCATCTCGAGCCCGACCAACCAGGCGTTGTTCAAAGACTATTTCATCGTCGCCCCGCAGCCCTCAACCTGCGTCAACGGCAACTTCAGCACCTACAACCCGGCCTACCTGCCGTTTCTCAACGACCCCAATGCCGTGTTCACCCCGTTCACGACCAACGACTGCCAGCTCGAAGGCATCGTCAACGGCGGACGGCAGAACCTTGGCCGGGTCAAACAGAGCGGACTGGACTTCACGCTCAACTGGAAGCACGAGACGCCGGTCGGGACTTTCACGTTCGACGGGTCCTTTTCCAAGATCCTCAATCTCCAGAAGAGCCTGACCCGGTCCGGGCCGCTGTTCGACGCGCTCGACACGTTCGGCTTCCAGGTGAGCGGGCGCGGGCGCGGCCAGATCGGCTATGCCAATGGCGGGCTGCATGCTGCTCTCGCGGCGAACTACGTAGGATCTTACCTGAATAACGCGACGATCACCGTTGCCGGGGTGCGGCTGCCCGACACCAGGATCCCGGCCTGGACCACGCTCGACGCCAACCTGGCCTATGACTTTGATGACGACAGCCCGATCCTGGGCGGTACCCGCATCGCGCTGACTGTCCAGAACCTCGGCAACAAGGCACCCCCGATCGTCCTGTCGGGGACCAATGCGATCGACACCAACAATCACAACGTCTGGGGCAGGATCTGGACCTTCGAAGTGACCAAGCGGTTCTGAGGGCGCACCAGAGGCGATCGCAGGCTGGCCCCGGACTCCGGTCCGGGGCCGGTTTCGTGCGACAGCAATCGTTGTCATAACCAGTTCGTACAATTGGCTTGCTGGCAACCTGCCTTAGGGTTAGCCTTTATGTCGATGACCGGCGCAAGCAACGGTCACGGGGTGGAGGACAACATGCGCTCTTGGTCAACTGCGGCCACAGCCAGCGGAAGCAGCGTCGAATACTGGCGCGAGGCGATCTGCGAGGCCATCTTCGAGCTCGACTTCCGATCCAGCGACCCGTTGCTCTCGGCCCGGCTCAGCCAGCATGATCTCGGCGTGCTCAAGGTCAGCGATGTCGCGATCGGCTCGGCGCACCAGGTCGTCCGTTCGCCCCAGGCCGCCGCGCGCGACAAGCTCGGCCGGTTCAATCTCAACTTCATCCGCGAGGGCCGCTGGCTGGTGACCCATTATGGCCGCGAGATCGAGGTCGGCCCGGGCGAACTGGTGCTGTTCGACAACCGTCAGCCTTACAGCGTCAAGGCGCAGGACGGCGCGGTGCACTTCTCTGCGCACCTGCCGGTGGACTGGCTGCGCTGCTGGCTGCCGAGCCCGGAAGACGCGGTGGCGACCCCGATCCGCGCGGGAACGCCGTGGCACTCGCTGCTGACCTCGACCCTGCACGAGATCATGCAGATCCGTCCCGAGGACGAGGCGGTGCGTGCGATTTGCGTGCAACAGATGGGCGGCGCCCTCGCGCTCAGCCTCGGGCCGCTCGGCCAGGGCCAGGCCAGTGCCGGGCGCGGCGTGCATCGGCGGATCCTGGCGACGATCCGCGAGCGGTTCTGCGAACACGAACTCGACGCCGCCGCCGTGGCGCGCACGATCCAGATCTCGCCGCGCTACCTGCACAAGATCCTGGCCCAGCATGGCACAACCTTCCTGCGCGAGCTGTTCACAGTGCGGCTCGACCAGGCCATGGCCATGCTGACGAATCCGCTCTTCGCCGAGATCGCCGTGGCAGAGATCGGCTGGCGCTGCGGGTTCTGCGATCCAAGCCACTTCTCGCGGCGGTTCAAGGCCCAGTTCGGTGGGTCACCCGGCGCCTTCCGCAATGCGCCGCACGCAGGGGATCCCCTGCTCCATTGATCCAGACCGAAACACGGGCCCAAGCCCACACCGCATGCACTGGCAGCCAGACGATTGTGCGCGCTTGGCCAGCCCTCCGGCGGGGCGGACTGCTATCGTCGGAGGCCAGGGCAACTGCACTGTGCGGTCGGCTCGGCGGGAGTAGACCATGGCGCTCAAGGGCTCGGCCTTCGTGATCATGTGGCACGACATCGCGCCCGAAGCCGATGCCGAATACAACCTCTGGCACACCCGTCAGCACATGCCCGAACGGCTCGATCATCCGGGCTTCCGCCGATCCCGACGGGGAATCAACCGCGCCCTGTCGCGGCAGATCTACTTCACCTGCTACGAGGGGGATGGCCTGGAGACCTTCGTCTCGCCCGAATACCTGGCCAGTCTCAACGGCCCGACCGACTGGACCCGGTCGGTCGCCCCGCACTTCCGCAACTTTCTGCGGATGGCCTGTACGGTCCTGCACACCTCCGGCCGAGGTTCGGGCGGTGGGGTGGTGACCTCGCGGTTCGCGCTGCCGGCCGGCGTGGACGAGGCAGCGATGGCCGAACGGATCCGGCCGCTGTTGCACCGCTTCGCAGATCACCCGTCGGTTACGGCGGCGCACCTTGGCGCCGCACGGCCCCGCTTCGCTGGCGGCGAAACATCCGAGACGGACCTGCGGCCGCCGATGGCCGAGCCCGCCTTCGCGCTGGTCGTCTATCTCGAGACGATCGGTCTGCCGGAAGCCACCGCGCTCCAGGACGAGCTGGCGGTGGCGCTTGGCGAGCTGGCGGCCTCCGACCAGATCGTCCAGTCCTACGCCGTGGCCTACACGCTGGAACGGCGCGAGGCGCAATGACCGTCGCCATCGCATCAGGTGCGCAACCCACCCGCGCCCGGTTCGGCATTCTGGCATTGATCGCCACGGCCACGGCGCTCAACTACCTCGACCGCACCCTGCTCGGGGTTGCCGCCCCGGCAATGAGCCGCGAACTCGGCTTCAGCCCGGAGATGATGGGCGTGGTCTTCGCAGCCTTCTCGTGGAGCTATGCCCTCGCCCAGGTGCCCGGCGGCGTGTTCCTCGACCGGTTCGGCACACGTCTGACCTACGGCCTTTCGCTGGTCGGATGGTCGGTCTTCACGGTACTGCAAGGCACGGTCCGATCGGCCAGCATGCTGATCCTGGTCCGTCTCGGGCTCGGCGCCGCAGAGGCGCCCTGCTTTCCCGCGAACAGCCGGGTCCTGATCACCTGGTTTCCGCGCCGCGAACGCGCACGGGCTAATTCCGTCTACTCGGTGGGCATGTACTTCGGCATTGGCTTCTGCAGCCCCCTGCTGTTCTGGATCGCCGCGACCTGGGGCTGGCGCGCGCTGTTCTGGGCGATCGGCGGGCTCGGCATCGGCTTCGGGCTGGTGTGGTTCCGCCTCTACCGCGACCCGGCCGACCATCCCTCGGTCAACGCGGCCGAACTGGCGCTGATCCGGGCCGATGGCGGGGTGACGGAGATCGCCCCGCCGCGCCCGTTCCGCTGGAGCGATGCGGCCTACCTGCTGCGCCAGCGCAACATCATCGGCGCCTCGATCGGCCAGTTCGCGACCAATTCAACGCTGGTTTTCTTCCTCACCTGGTTTCCCACCTATCTGGCCAGCGAGCGCCACATGGACTGGATGAAGGCCGGGGTCTTCGCCATGATCCCGTTCGTCGCCGCCTCGGTCGGGGTCCTGGCCGGCGGGCAGGTCTCTGACCGCCTGCTGCGCGCCGGGCACTCGCTGTCGCTGGCCCGCAAGCTGCCGGTGATCGCGGGGCTGCTGCTCTCGACCACGATCGTCCTCGCCATCGTCCTGGAGAGCGACGCTGCGGTGATCGCGGTGATGTCGCTTGCCTTCTTCGGGCAGGGCATGTCCAATCTCGGCTGGACACTCCTGTCCGAAGTGGCCCCGGCCCGGCTCGCCGGGCTGACCGGCGGACTGTTCAACCTGTGCACCAACCTTGCCGGCATAATCACCCCGCTGGTGATCGGCGTCACGGTCGGCCGGACCGGTTCGTTCGGGTCGGGCCTGGCCTATATCGGCGCGATGGCCACGCTGGGCGCCCTGTCCTATGCCTTCATCGTCCGGACAGTCGAGCGCCTGCCCGACCCGGACGCGATGAGCGCCGGGACATGAGCCAGCGATGATCCGCTTCGGTCACGTCAACATCCGCACCGACCGGCTCGAGGAGACCTGCCGCTTCTACGAGGACCTGCTTGGCCTCACCCGCAGCATCGCGCTGACCGCACCGGACCCGACCCGCAATCTCTGGCTGCGTGACGCGTCCGGGCACGCCTGCATCCACGTCAACCTGCGGCGCCCGGACGACGGGACGGACGGGAGCGGCGGCCCGGTGCACCACATCGCGTTCGACTGCCCCGATCGGGCCGCCATGGCCGACCACCTCGCCGCGCTGGGCCTGGCCTACACCGTGGTCGAGACGATCGTGCCCGGGCTGGTCCAGTTCAACCTGATCGATCCCAACGGACTGGTGGTGGAACTGACCTTCGGCCAGCCGCCCCTGCCGCCCGGCTGAAACCGAACGACGCCGCGGCAGCGCCGGGGTCTGGCAAGGCCCGGCTGGCTCAGCCTGCCTCCACACTCCCGCCCAACCCGGCCCCGCTACGACGGCGCCGAACAGCGGCGGCGGCTGGCGGCGGGGATCGAGCAGGGCCATCTGGCCTATGACTTTCCCAACAAGATGGCGCTGTGGCGGCAGGTCATCGAAACCTTCGAGCACGAGGGGGAACGCCGCCTGGCCGAGCGGCTGCCGCTGTGCGGCGAGCTGGAGGCGGTCGACACCGCGCTGGCGATCCTGCCAGACTTCCTGCGCAGCTTCGCCGCGCAGCCGCAACTGACGCGGCTGATGCTGCAGGAGTTTTCGGTCACGTCCGAGCGCAGCGCATGGCTGCGCGAGCATTTCGCCGAGCCGGTCTGGATCCTGCTCAAACCGCTGTTCGAGCGGCTCCGTGACGAGGGGCGGCTGGGCGGGGCCGCTCCGGACATCGCCTATTTCAGCATGATCGGCTGGGCGCTGATCACTTTCGGCAATGCGGATCTGATCCATCAGGTCGCGCAGGGCGATCCGACATCCCCGCAATGGCGTGACCAGGCGATCGATTACATGATCGGACCGGTTGTGGCCAGCGGCTCACGCCGGTCCTGAACGCTCCCGCCCGGGCCATGCCGGCTGGACATGGCCCGGGTGAATGGGGGACCGCTCAGCGGGCGGCGGTGGCGAGGGTCTGCTGGCGGCTCTTGGCCAGTTCGCGCAGCGCGACCAGCTGGCCCTCACCCGAACGCACGGCCTTGGCGTAGCACTGGCGGGCGTCCATCTGCTCGCGCAGCGTGGCACCCTGGGGCGCGCAGACCTGACGCGCGGCAGCGGCGATCCGGCGGTGGATGGTGGTGGCGGCGGCGCCACCCGACAGCTCGGCAGTGTTGAGCCGGACCTCGACCGTGGGCAGGTTGGCGGCAGGCGCGGCCACGGCCGGCGCGGCGACGGCCAGGGCGGCGGCAGCGGTGGCGAGGGTCAGGGCGGGACGGGCGAACAGGGTGTTGAGGTGCAGCATGGTGGGTCTCCTTGAGCTTGGTGGGGCCGCCGGGGCGGGTACCATCCCTACAGCAAGCGCCGTGCCAACTCCGGAATCCGGGGCTTTGGCCGTTCAGGTCCCGTGCAGAATCCGCAAAATCGGTGAGTTTTGCTATTTTGCGGGAGGCAAAGTGGCGCGTTTTGCCAAACGGGGCCGCGATCCGGCCTTGCGCGCGGTCAGACCGGGACCAGACGGGACCGCGGCGGCCGGGGGGGCTCAGGCCCGGACCACCTGCTGGTCGATCGCCCCGAACGGTGCCCGCCCATCCGCCATGCGGCCTTCCATGCGGACGCGGTCGCCGAACCGCATGAAGGCGGTGCGCGCCTCGCCGGTGTCGACCACCTCGATCCCGCGTCGCTCGGCAATGCAGGAGGATCCGATCTCGCGGAAGTTGGGGTTGGACACCGTGCCCGAACCGATCACCGTCCCGGCCACCAGATCGCGCGTCCGCGCGGCATGGGCGACCAGCTCGTGGAACCCGTGGCCCATCGGCTCGCCATTGGCCGCACCGAACCGCCGACCGTTCCAGTCGACCAGCAGGTCAAGACAGACCCGGCCGTCCCGCCACTGATCGCCCAGCTCGTCCGGCGTCACCGCGAAGGGCGCCATGCTGCAGGGCGGCTTGGCCTGGACCCAGCCAAATCCGGTCTTCATCTCGGGCCCGGCCAGCGCGCGCAACGACCAGTCGTTGATCTGCACGACCAGCCTGATGTGCGCCAGCGCCGCCGCCGCCGTGGTGCCCATCGGCACGGCATCGACGATCACCCCGAACTCGCCCTCGAAATCGATCCCGAGCGTTTCGTCCGGCATGCGCACATCATCGTGCGGGCCGTAGAAGGTGTCGGACACGCCCTGGTACATCAGCGGCAGGTCGGTCTTCACCGGGGTGACGCCCAGCACCTTGTCCATCAGGGCGCCGTGGCTGGCGTAGGCCGAACCATCAAGCCATTGCCACGCCCGCGGGAGCGGGGCCGCCAGCCGGTCGGGATCGAGCGGCAACGGGAACGCGGAGATCGCGCCCAGCGCCGGCGCCACCGCGGCCCACTGCTCGAGCGCCTGCTGCAGCGTGGGCACCGGCGCGGGGGCGCAGGCCGTGCCATCGGGTGACACCACGACCAGCACACCGTCTGGGGTTCCGTTGCGCAGCGTGGCCAACCGCATATCGCCGTCTCTCCTCATGACAGCCCACCGAAACCGGCTGTCTGCGCCGCGGGCTAGGCGCAGCCGGGCGGGTCGGCAAAGGCATTCGATCGATAGCGACCTATCGACACAATGTGATGGTCCGGGCCGGAAGCCGCATGCCAGATACCGCGGGCCGCTGCGGCCAACCGCATCGGCTTGGCAGGGACAGAGCCGGGGAGCAGGCATGGCAATCTGGTTGAAGCGCGGCGCGACGGCGGAAGCGAAGGCGACGGCTGACCGCAAGGTGCGCGACATTGTGGAGGCGGCGCTGGCCGATATCGCGCAGCGGGGCGATGCGGCCGTGCGCGACATGTCGATCCAGTTCGACGGCTGGGACCGCGAGGATTACCGCCTGTCGCAGGCCGAGATCGATGCCGCGGTCGAGAGCCTGACCGCGCAGGAGCGCAAGGATATCGAGTTCGCCCAGGCGCAGGTCCGCAACTTCGCGCAGATCCAGCGCGATTCCATGCGGGACGTCGAGGTCGAGACCATGCCCGGGGTGGTGCTGGGCCACCGGCACGTGCCGATCAACGCCGCGGGCTGCTACGTGCCCGGCGGCAAGTACCCACTGCTGGCCTCGGCCCACATGAGCGTGATCACCGCCAAGGTGGCCGGCGTGAAGCGCGTCATAACCTGCGCCCCGCCGTTCCAGGGCAAGGCCGCGCGCCACATCGTGGCGGCGCAGGCGATGGCCGGGGCCGACGCGATCTATGCGCTCGGCGGCATCCAGGCGGTGGGCGCGATGGCGCTGGGAACCCAAAGCATCGACCCGGTCGACATCCTCGTCGGGCCGGGCAACGCCTTTGTCGCCGAGGCCAAGCGCCAGCTGTTCGGCCGGGTCGGTATCGACCTGTTCGCCGGCCCGACCGAGACGCTGATCATCGCCGACGAGGTCGGCTGCGATCCGGAGATGGCGGCGACCGACATTCTCGGCCAGGTCGAGCACGGGCCCGACAGCCCGGGCGTGCTGCTGACCACCAGCGAGCGGCTGGCCCGCGAGACGATGGCCGAGATCGAGCGGCTGCTGCAGATCCTTCCCACCGCCGAGCATGCCCGCCGGGCCTGGCAGGACTTCGGCGAGGTGATCGTGGCCGAGAGCGACGCCGAGATGGTGGCCATCGCCGACGAGATCGCCAGCGAGCACGTCCAGGTAATGACGGCCGATCCCGACTACTTCCTGCAGAACATGACCAACTACGGCGCGCTGTTCCTGGGCGCCCGCACCAACGTCAGCTTCGGCGACAAGGTGATCGGCACTAACCACACGCTGCCGACGAAGAAGGCCGCGCGCTATACGGGCGGGCTGTGGGTCGGCAAGTTCCTCAAGACCTGCACCTACCAGAAGGTGCTGACCGACGAGGCCTCGGCGCTGATCGGCGAATACTGCAGCCGGCTTTGCGCGCTGGAGGGCTTTGCCGGGCACGGCGAACAGGCCAATCTGCGCGTGCGCCGCTATGGCGGGCGCGAGGTGCCCTATGCCGGGCAGGCCGAGCCCAGCGCGCTGACGCGGGCCTGAAGGCATGGATGTGACCACGCTGCCCCGGACGCCCAGCTTCCGGCTCGATGGCCGCCGCGCGCTGGTGACCGGGGCCGGGCGCGGGATCGGGCTCGCCATGGCGGCCGCACTGGCCGAGGCCGGCGCCATGGTGACCCTGGCAGCGCGCAGCCAGCACGAGATCGAGGAGGCCGCCGCCGCGATCCGCGCCGCCGGTGGCCAGGCCGAGGCCGCGGTGCTCGACGTCTCGGACCTGGCCGCGGTCAGCGCCTTCTTCGCGGATCGCCCCGCCTTCCACGTGCTGGTCAACAATGCCGGAACCAACCGCCCCAAACCGATGTGGGAGGTGAGCGAGGCCGACTACGACGCCGTGCTCGACCTCAACCTCAAGGCCGCCTTCTTCGTCGCCCAGGCCTGCGCACGGCGCATGATGGCCGAGGGCGCGAGCGGCAGCCTGATCCACATCGGCAGCCAGATGGGCCACGTCGGCGGACCGAACCGCTCGCTCTACTGCGCCAGTAAGTGGGCGCTCGAGGGCCTGAACAAGAGCTTCGCCCTCGACCTCGCCCCCCACGGCATCCGCTCCAACACGATCGCCCCGACCTTCATCGAAACGCCGATGACCCGCCCCTTCCTCGACGACCCGGGCTTCCGCGCGAGTGTTCTGGCCAAGATCAAGCTGGGCCGGCTCGGCCGGGTCGAGGACCTCATGGGCGCCGTTCTGTTCCTCGCCTCCGATGCCTCTGCCCTGATGACCGGGACCAGCCTGGTGGTCGATGGCGGCTGGACCGCCGACTGAACCCGCCACCACCCGAGGAGACCCTTGCCATGATCCATGAAATCGCTGCGCTGACGATCGATCCGGCGCAGGCTGGCGCCTTCGAGGCCGCGGTGGCCGCCGCCCGGCCGCATTTCGAGGGCGATCCGGGCTGCCTGTCGTTCCGGCTGGAGCGGGTGATCGAGCACCCGGGCGAGTACCGGCTGGTCGTCGGCTGGACCAGCGTTGCGGCGCATATGGAGGATTTTCGGCAATCCCCGGCGTTCCAGCAATGGCGGGCGCTGGCCGGCCCGTTCTTCACCGCACCGCCCAGCGTGATCCACGTCGAAACGGTGATCTAGGCGGACCCGCCCTGCGCCGCGCCATGGGTGCAACCGGCACCCGACATCACAGCGCGTGCTCGTCCTCGGCCGTGATCGCCGCCAGCTGGCCCTCGACCGCGCACTGGCCCGGGCCCTGCTTGCGATAGGGCTCGAAGCTTCGGCGGTCGGCATCGAAGGTCATGTCCCACGGAATGTTGTCGCCGCGGAAGATGGGCGGGGCATTGGCCGACCACAGCAGCGAGCCGAACCGGAAATCCCAGGCGCGCGGGACCCAGTTGTCGTCGAGATAGTCGGTGTCGGCATGGTACTCGGCCTCGCCGGCATGCCCGGGAATCTCGCAGTAGTAGTAGATCGCGCTGGAGATGCGGTGACGCGAAATGCCCCCGCTGGTGTTCATCGTCGTGTTCTTCCAGCCCTTTTGCTCCATCAGGTTGGCACCGAGCATCACCTCGTCGATATCGTCGCAGCCGAAGGCGATGTGCATGAAGCCGAAGTGGTCGGGTGCGATCGGCAGATCGCAGTTCACCCAGAAGATCGAATGGTGCTCGAAGGTGCCGTCGGCGCGAGCGAAGATGCCGACCCCCTTCGAGTGGTCGACATAACGGAACCCGAAATGCCGTTCGTAGAACTCGAACGAGCTGACATAATCGGTGCTGAAGAACACCACATGGTTGATCGTCTTGGGGATCGCGCGCTGACGCCAGATGCGGTGCTGGTTGAAGCGCGGCCACGAGCTGGGGGTGTTCACCGGCGAGGTCTCGCTGGCCACCGCCTGCTTGGCCCAGACCCGGACGGCGATCGGCTGGCCATCCGGGCAGGTGCAGCGCAGGGTCCCGTCCGCCTCGCGCGTCACCGCGACCTCACGCGCGAGGCTGGCGGCGATGCGCTCGAGACTGGCCGGGCTGTCCACCCCCCAGACCGTCTCCTTGATCCCGTCTCCGGCAAACGGATCGGGCGTGGGCAGCCGCGGATCACCATGGGGCAGGAGGATGACCCGGCTGCCCGAGGCGAGGCGGAAGACGCTCTCACCGGCATCGGCATGGTCGAGCGGGAGGCCGAAATCGGTCCAGAACCGGGTGTGCTCGGCCAGGTCAGCCACGCCGAAGACCACGCTTTCGATACCCAGAACGGTCATGCTCTTTCTCCGCTGTTCGCCCGGCTTATGCGAACCGCCGGGGCGCGGGAGAAATGCATTGTTTGGGATCGAGGCTAGCGGGGCGCTCGATAGCTGGCGCGCGCGGCGCCTAACGGCGCAGATGATTGAGCCGGTACTCGATCTCGAGCGAACCGCGGTCGAACGCGCTCTCGCCACCTAGCAGAACAACGTTGCTGGGCGTACGGCGCTTGGACATCGCGGCGGTCTCGAGCCGTTCGATCACCCAGCGCAGTGCCCGGTCGTTGTTGTTGGCGATGTTCCACTGCAGCGCCTCGCGGATCGGCGGGATGTCGAAGGGCAGTTCGCGGATCACCAGCGGCTGGGTCTGCACGACCTGCTCCGCCATGCGCCGGTGGAGCGTGGCGATGCGCCGGGTCCCGACCACCAGCCCCGGCAGCGACAGGAAGGTGGGGGCGACCACCTCGACCCGGCGCTGCTGCTTCTGGCGCCGCACGAACCAGTCCTCGAAGGCCGGCACGCGCGACTTGCCAAAGCGCGGGGTGACATGACCAAGCGAGAAGTAGAGCTGCCGCGTCATCGGCTCGTCCATCGCCGGATTGCGCGCATCGCCCACCACCACGTAGTCATCCTCGAACAGGATCAGGCTGGGATGATCAGCCGAAACCGCGCAATCAATGGTCAGCAGCAGGTCGATGTAGCCGCGCTCGATCGCCTCGATCGGGCTGTCGCTCATCGGCTGGATCTCGAAGCGCATGCTCGGCGCCACCGCCTCGAAATCGGCGAGGACCTCGGCGAGCATGACCTGGGTCGAATAGTCCGAGGCCATGATCCGCACCTGGCGCTCGGCGGTGGCCGGATCGAACGGCGGCGCAACCGCCACCGTCGTGCGAATCTGCTCCAGCACCGCACGGACCGGTTCAATCAGCTCCTCGGCACGGGCGGTCAGCACCATGGTGCGGCCCTTCACCACCAGCAGCTCGTCCCCGAAGTAGTCACGCAGCCGGCCGAGCGCGCTCGACGTGGCCGACTGCGACAGACACAGCCGATCGGCCGCAAGGCTGACGCTGCGTTCCGACAGCAAGGCGTCGAGCGCCACCAGGAGGTTGAGGTCAAGCCTGCCAAACCGCATTGCCATCTCCGGCGCCCGGATCCCTCTGTCCCGGGCCTATGCCAGGGTCGCCAGGGCGCTGGCGACAAGTGTAGCAAGGTTGCCGTCGTGCGCCAAACCGACACGCTCGGCCGCCGGGGTGGCGAGCGGCGGCTGCGCGGCAAAGGCGGCCTCCAGCGCCGCGTCCGGGGCATAGCTGACCAGGTCGGCGGACACCCCGCACTGGCGTGCCACCTCGGCGACAAGGTCTCCCATCGCGATCCGCTGGGCCGGCAGGGTCACCGCGCGCGTGGGAGGCAGCAGGGCCGCATCAAGCGACAGCGCGGCGAGGAAGTTGCGCGCGCAGCAAGCCACGGACTGCGCCCAGATCGTCCCCCTGGCGGAGACCGGACAGGTGAAGGCCGCGCCGGCACGCAGGGCATGGAACAGGTCGGACATGAAGGCCGACTTCATCCCGGATGGACCCTTGGGTCGCGCCAGGATGCCGGGCAGGCGCAGGCTGACGCCATCGATCAGGCCGCGGTTGGAGAACAGGGCCACGGCGTGCTCCATCATCGCCTTGTGGCCGCCATAGATCATCCGCGGCGAGACCGGAGTGGCATCGTCGACCTGTTCGGGCAAGGGATCGCCGAAGACCGCGATCGAGCTGGCATAGACCACCCGAAGCCCGGGCCGCACCGCCGCCGCCTCGAGCAGCAGGTCATACATCGCATCCAGATTGATCCGCCGGCTGGCCGCCGGATCGGCCTCGGCCGCCCCGCCCGGCACCGTGGCGAGGTGGATCAGCGCGTCGAGCCCGCCCGCAAGAGCGGCGGCGCGCACGGCCGGATCGCCCAGATCGCCGCAGACCGCCTCGCAGCCCGCCGGGATGCCGCCGGGCTGGCTGTCGAGCGCGATCATCTGCGCCCCGCCCGCGGTCAGCCGGGTCACGATCTCGCGGCCGACGAACCCGCCGGCCCCGGTCACCAGAACGCGCATCGTCAGCCTCCTGTCCCATCCCTGCCCGGTCTGTCCGGGCGGGCTGCGCCCCGCCATAAGGGCGCGGCGGCGCACGGTCGCTCCGATTGTATCGATAAGGATCCATCCATGGTTCGGATTTGCCTCCCGCCACCGGGGGCTTAGGGGAAAGGGCATGAGCGGGCAAAGCATCGAAAGCCTCGCCACCGCCCTGGTGGTGGGTGGCGGGATCGGCGGCATGGCGGCGGCGATCAGCCTGGCCGAGCGCGGGGTGGCGGTCGAACTGATCGACCTCGATCCTGCCTGGCGGGTCTATGGCGCGGGGATCACGATCACCGGCCCGACACTGCGCGCCTATCGCGAGCTCGGCCTGCTCGACCAGATCAAGACTGCCGGCGCGATCACCAACCGCACCAGCCTGTTCCGCCATGACGGCAGCCTGATCGCCGTCCTGGAAGAGCCGGCCATCGAGGAGGGCCTGCCGGCGACCGGGGGAATCATGCGCCCGATCCTGCACCGGATCATGCAGACCCGGGTGCGCGAACTGGCCATCCCGGTCCGCCTCGGGCTGACCGTCACGGCGCTGGAAAACACCGGCAGCGGGGTTGCCGTGACCTTCTCCGACGCTTCGCGTGGCGACTACGACCTCGTGGTCGGGGCCGACAGCATCCATTCGCGCGTGCGCGAGATCGCCTTTCCGCACATGGCCCCGCCGGTTCCCACCGGGCAAGGCTGCTGGCGCATCTCGATCCGCAAGCCGCCGGGACTGGACGGCGCGGAGTTCTATCTCGGCCACGACAACCCCTGCGGCATCACCGCCTGCGGGCCCGATGCGGTCTACATGTGGATGCTTACCCCGCACCAGCCGCGCGAGACCTTCATGGACGAGGCCGAGCTGTTCGCGGCGCTGCACGACCTGTTGCGCGACTTCGGCGGCAATGCCGGCTGGATCCGCGACACCATGACCCGCGAGGACTGGATCAACTACCGCCCGCTGGCCGCTGCGCTCCAGCCCGGACCCTGGTTCGCCGGGCGCATCGTCCTGCTCGGCGACGCGGCCCATGCCACCACCCCGCACCTTGCCTCGGGCGCGGGGATGGCGGTCGAAAGCGGGATCGTGCTGGCCCAGGAGCTGGCCCGGGCCGGCACGGTCGAGAGCGGCCTGCAGGCCTACCAGGACCGCCGCTTCGGGCGCTGCCGCGACATGATCGAAAGCAGCATCGCGATCGGCCGGCTGCAGCTCGAGCATGGTGATCCCGCAGCCCACAAGGCCTTGCTGGAAGGAGCGCTGGCCCGGCTCAACCAGCCGTTCTGATCGCATCCGGGACACGGCTTGATCGTCCCGCGGCAACAGGCCAGTCTGGCGCCGTCGGACTGGACCACGGAGCCTTGATGCCTCAGCACCTTCTCGCCCGCCCCCTGCTGGCCGCGGCCCTCCTGGCCGGGCCGGCTGGCGCCGCCCCGACGCCCCTGGCGATGAGCGAGAGCGAGGCCGCGGCACCGGCCCTGCCGCCGATCCTGCCCGCCCGCGCCCGCGCCGACACCGAGAACCGGATCCTCGCCGAGCGGCTCGAGACGCTGCTCCCGGCGATCATGCGGGAGGAGGGGATCGACCTGTGGGTGCTGGTGGCGCGCGAGTATTTCGAGGAGCCGGTGGTGGCCTCGATGCTCGACGCCGAAAGCCTGCATGCGCGGCGCCGCACGATCCTGGTCTTCCACGATCCCGGCGCGGGCAAGCCGATCGAGCGGCTGACCTTCAGCCGCTATGGCGGTGGCCTGTTCACCCCGGCCTGGGACCCGGCCACCCAGCCCGACCAGTGGCAGGCCGTGGCCGATCTGATCGCGGCGCGCGATCCGGCCCGGATCGCGGTCAACATCTCCGAGCTCCACCAGTTCGCCGATGGCATGACCGTGAGCCAGTACGACCGGTTCACCGCCGCCCTGCCCGCTCCCCTGCGCCCGCGCGTGGTCAGCGCCGAGCGGCTGGCGATCCGCTGGCTCGAGACGCGCACCCCCGGCGAGCTGGCGCTCTATCCGGCCATCATGCGCACCGCCCACGCGGTGATCGCCGAAGCGTTCTCGCGCAAGGTCATCACCCCCGGCGTGACCACCGCCGAACAGGTGCAGTGGTGGTACCGCGACCGGCTGCTCGAACTGGGGCTCGAGCCCTGGTTCCATCCCTCGGTCGCGATCCAGCGGCAGGGGGCCAAGGGCATGCTCCAGGGCGGCGTGGTGATCCAGCCGGGCGACCTGCTGTGGACCGATTTCGGGATCACCTACCTCAGGCTCAACACCGATACGCAGCACCTGGCCTATGTGCTGAAGCCGGGCGAGACCGTGGCTCCCGCGGGCCTTCGGCAGGGGCTGGCCAACACCAACCGGGTGCAGGACATCCTTACTCGCCACTTCGCGGTCGGCCGCAGCGGCAATGCCGTGCTCGCCGCGGCGCGGGCCGAGGCCGCGGCGGCCGGGCTCGACGTGTCGATCTATTCGCATCCGATCGGCCTGCACGGGCACGGCGCGGGGCCGTCGATCGGCTTCTGGGACAACCAGACCGCCGACCCGCGCGGCGCCGCGCCGCTGCACGCCAACACCGCCTGGTCGATCGAGCTGACCTCCTATGCCGCCGTACCCGAATGGGGCGGCCAGCGAGTCGATTTCCGCGCCGAGGAGAATGCCTTTTTCGATGGCACGGCCGTGCACTACATCGATGGGCGTCAGCGTGCCCTCACCCTGATACCCTCATCGCCCTGACCCCGGATGGCAGCCCTAGCGCGCGGCTTGCCCCGGAACTCCAGTTAGGCGCGATATCCGGCCAGATAATCGCTAAGGTAAAATATTTTCGATAATCTGTTGCATCGTCGTTGATCGTTCGCTATCCCGAAACTCGGAGGAGCTGAATGGCAAAGGTCAATGTCGAGGATCTGGTGCGTGACCACATCCTGCGCGGGGTGTTCAAGCCCAGCACGCCACTCAAGATGGAAGAGCTCAAGGAGCGCTTCGATGTCGGCTATTCGCCGATCCGCGAGGCGTTGTCACGGCTCGCCGGAGAAGGCCTGGTGCTGGCCGAGGCGAACAAAGGGTTCCGGGTCCGTCCGCTTAACCGCGCCGACCTGTACGACATTGCCGTGGCCCGCTGCGCGGTCGAGAAAGAGGCGCTGCGCCGCTCGATGATCGAGGGTGATGACGGATGGGAGTCCGAAATCGTCGCCGCCATGCACACCTACCGCAAGAAGGCAGCAGCGGCCTTCGACAGCGCCGAGACGCTCGCCGCCTGGGAACTGAGCCATGATCGCCTGCACACGGCGCTGATTGCGGCCTGTGGATCGCCGCGCCTGCTCGATCTGCAGCAGCGCTTGCAAGAGCAGCACATGCGCTACCGCCGCCTGATCGTGATCCCCAATGTGCGGGCCGATGCCCACGAGGACGAGCACGAACGCCTCGCCGCCGTGGTGCTGGAACGCAGGCTCGATGAGGCCGTGGCGATGATCGAGCGCCACATGATGATCACCGTCGATGCTCTCGATGCTGCCGGCTACTGGACCGCGGGGCCCGAACCCGAAACCTGACCGACCAGCTGCAGGGGCACGACCGCCCAACCAGTCAGCCTGCCGCCAGCGCAGGCAAGTGGGAGACTAGATCCAATGAACGTTCTCAAGAATGCGGCCTCGGCCGCAGCGCTAGCCTATTGCCTGTTGTCCGCGCCGGTTCATGCGCAGGTGGCACCGTCCACGGCAGCGAACGAGGCTGATGGTACGGTCCCGGAAATCGTCGTCACCGCGCAGCTGCGTCGTGAGAGTGCCCAGACCGTGCCAATCGCGGTGACCGCCGTGACCGGTGACAGCCTGACCCGCGCAGGCGTCGCCTCGCTGCAGGACCTTGCGGCTGCCGTGCCGGGCGTAGTGGTCTCCAAGAGCGTCAGCTACGGCCTCGCCCCGATTGCGATCCGTGGCCTTGGCGGCCCTGCCGGTGGGGGCAGCCTGTTCACCGACCAGCCTGTCGCGGTCTATGTCGATGGCGTCTACGTTCCGGCCCTGGCACAGTCGGTCTCCAACTTCCTTGACGTCGATACGATGCAAGTTCTGCGCGGTCCGCAAGGTACCCTCTATGGCCGCAATTCAACCGCCGGGGCGATCCTGCTCGGCAGCAAGCGCCCAGACCTCAGCCAGGTGGGCGGGACAGTGTCGGCCAGCTATGCCAGCTTCGCCGCCGCTGCGATCTCCGGGGTGCTCAACCTGCCGTTGATTGCGGACCGGCTTGGCCTGCGGCTGGCCGTCGGCCACGACTCTGGCGGCAACTGGGCCCGCAACGCATCCGACAGTCGACGCTTCGGCGGGGGTGAGAACACCACCATGCGGGGCACGCTGCGCTGGCAGGACGATGGCGGCGCGACCATAGATCTCATCGTTGACCATTCAAACGGCACCGCCAATCCCGCCACGTTGTCGCTGGCCACCGTGTCGCCAGCACCGCGTGGGCCGACGCTCGGCACCGTCTATGTTGGCAATCCCTATCTGCGCCGCGCCGATCTGGCCACGGTGGTCGACAACCGCATGGTCGAGATCAGCGGCGACCAGCAGACCCGCACACGGGCGACCGACTTCACACTGATCGCCGAAGTCCCGCTGGGCGGTGTCACCCTCACCGCGATCAGCGGTTACCGAAACTTCCGTGTGAGCGGTACGCAGGACGTCTCCCCGGCACCGACGCCCGCGGCGATCACGAATACCAACAACACCGTCCAGCAACAGAAAAGCTTCAGCCAGGAACTGCGCCTCGGCTCGAACAGCACCGGCCCGGCCAAGTGGATCCTTGGCGCCTACTATTTCCACCAGGAGACCGACGCCTTCATCAACATCATCAACGTCCAGGGCGGTCCGCCGGTCGCGACCGGCTTCGGCGCTACCGGCCCGATCTTCGCGGGCCGGCCGGCCGGAACCACGGCGTTGTTCGACGCTGCGCAGACGGTGAACTCCTACGCGCTCTTTGCCGATGCCACCTACCAGCTCGGTGACCGCCTCGCTGTCACGGGCGGTATCCGCTACAGCCGGGACGAGAAGGCCGCGACGATCGCCAATACGGTGCGCACGATCACCAATTCGGTGCTGGCCGGGCCGATCCTGCTCAATGCCAGCTGTCCGTCCGCCACCACCTCGTGCCGCGGCACCTACGAAAACGTCTCGCCTCGGGCGGTCGTGACCTTCCAGGCTACGCCGCGCAACATGGTCTACGGAAGCTTTTCGAAGGGGTTCAACTCGGGCGGCTTCAACAACTTTGGCAACGTCCTCAACCCGTCAGATCCGACCAATCCGCTGGAGAACGGCTCGGAACGGATCACCAACTACGAGATCGGCACGAAGAACGAGTTCTTCGGCCGCAAGCTGAAATTGAACATCGCAGCGTTCCAGACCGAGTACCGGGACCTGCACATCCGCCAGGCGGTGCTGACCGGCGGGGTGGCGATCGTCAACGTGCCCAAGGCACGGGTCCGCGGCGTCGAGGTCGAGACCTTGCTCTATCCACTGGACGGGCTGAGCCTGGCGCTCAACGGGTCCTATCTCGACGGGACCATCCGCGAGGGCACGCTGGCTGCCCTGCCCTCCAATGCAGGCACAATCGTGCTGGGCCAGAACCAGACCGTGGTGAGCCAGAACGTGGCCGGCAATCGGCTTAGCCGAGCCCCCAGGTGGCAGGGCTCGGCCACGCTGTCCTACGCAGTTCCGACGGGTTTCGGCACGATCACTCCGAGCGTCAGCTGGCGCGGGCAGACCAGTGTGTGGTTCCTCGAAACCAACCAGGACAACGGACAGTACCGGGCGGCCGGCTGGAGCGAGGTCGATCTGCGCGTGGCGCTGGCCGGGGAAGACAACAAGTGGGAACTCGCTGCCTTTGGCCGCAACGTGTTCGACCGTCGCTACATCTCGCAGATCGTGCCCTTTACAGGCTTCCCGGTCGCGACGTTCAACACGCCAGCCACCTGGGGTTTGAACGGCAAGATCAACTTCTAGGGGGCCAACGATGAAACTCCTCACCTTCCTTGGCCCTGCGGGACCCGAGGCCGGAGCGCTGGATCCTGGGGGTCTGATCGTGCCGCTGTCGCGCCGCGGGCATCCCGCCCTGGCCTCGCTCCAGGCCCTGATCGAGTCGGGCGAGGAAGGTCTTGCCCTCGCGCGGGACGTGCTGGCGACTGAGGTCGGGCGGGTCGCACCCGACAGCGTCACCTGGCTGGCCCCGCTGCCTCGCCCGGTGCAGATGAGGGATTTCCTGGTGTTCGAGGAGCACATGCGCATGGCCGGGTGGCGCGGCGCGCAACTGCGCGCCACCTGGGGCGCGCCACCGGCGCCTCCCGAGCCAATGCCGATCCCCGAGATCTGGTACCATCAGCCGATCTACTACAAGTGCAACCGCTTCGCCGTCGCCGGCGGCGGGCCTGTCGCCTGGCCGGGAGCGAGCCAGGTGATCGACTACGAGCTGGAACTGGCCGTGGTGATCGGCCGCGGTGGCCGCGACATCATCGCAGCTGATGCCGGACAGCACATTTTCGGATATACCATCTTCAACGACCTGACCGCGCGCGACCTCCAGTTTCGCGAGATGCAGGGTCCGCTTGGCCCGGCAAAGGGCAAGGACTTCGACGGGGCGAACGTTCTTGGCCCGGTGATCGTCACCCGCGACGAGCTTGGCGATGAGCCTGACCTGGCCATGCGCGCGCTGGTCAACGGCGAAGTCTGGAGCGAGGGCCGCTCGGGCACGATGCACTGGTCTTGGGCACACGTGATCGAGCACGTCAGCCGGGGCGAGACGCTCCATCCGGGCGAGGTGCTGGGATCGGGCACGGTCGGGACGGGCTGTGGGCTCGAGCTTGGCCGGCTGCTGTGCGACGGCGATCTGGTCAGGCTCGAGATCGAGGGTATCGGTGCGCTGGAAACCACCATCGAAGCGCCGCACGTGCCGCATCGGCTGGTCCTGGCATGATCGCCGGGTCCGAGTGGACGCTGATCGACATCTCGATGCCGATCAGTGCGCGCGTGATCACCGACCCGCCGCCATTGCGTCCGCGAATTACCTACCGCGCCCATCGCGACGGGGCGGCCGACCTGGCCGGACTGTTCCCGGGCCTTTCGCCCGCAGACCTGCCGGATGGAGAGGGCTGGGCCGTCGAGGACCTTAGCCTGACCAGCCACAGCGGCACCCACATGGATGCGCCGTGGCACTATCATTCGACGACCGACGGCGGGGCGCGCCGCGCCCCGACGATCGATGAAGCCCCGCTTGACCTGTTCTTGCGCCCTGGGGTGAAACTCGATTTCAGACACCTGCCAGACGGCCACGTAGTGAGCGCGCGCGAAGTTGAGCATGAACTGAGGCGGATCGGCCATCACCTCGCCCCGTTCGACATCGTGCTGGTCAACACCAGCGCTGCTGCGGCCTATGGCAGTCCCGACTATCCCGAGCGCGGTTGCGGCCTGGGGCGCGAAGCGACACTCTACCTGACGGGTCATGGGGTGCAGGTGGTCGGGACCGATGCCTGGTCATGGGATGCCCCGTTTGCCCATACCGCCAAGCGCTTTGCCCGCGAGCGCGATCCTGCAATCATCTGGGAAGGCCACAAGGCCGGGCGCGAGCGCGCCTACTACCAGATGGAAAAACTGCAGAACCTGGATCGCTTGCCTGCCACCGGCTTCACGGTGATGTGCTTCCCGGTGAAAATTGAGGCGGCCTCGGCCGGTTGGGTCCGCGCCGTCGCCCAGGTGGCGCGCGCATGAGCGGGCGAGAGGAGTTCCGGCGTGGCTGGCGGATCGTGCTTGGCGGGTTCCTCGGGATCGCGCTGGGGGTCAGCTCGCTCTATTTCTATTCGCTCGGCATCTTCCTCAAGCCGCTCGCCGCCGAGTTTGGCTGGAGCCGCAGCCAGGCATCGCTGGGACCTCTGCTGGGGACTGGCTGCGCGGCACTCATGGCGATCCCGGTCGGACGGCTGGCCGATCGCATCGGCAGCGCCCGCCTCGCGGTGGGGTCCTTGGCGCTGCTCGCCGGATCGTTCGCGCTGCTTGGCTGGATCGCCACGGGACTGGCGAGCTTTCTCGCGCTCACCGCGGTGCTTTCGCTGTTGACCGCCGGCTCGTCTCCATTGCCCTTCACCCGGCTGGTCGTGGGCTCCTTCAGCACCGCCCGCGGCCTGGCGCTCGGGATCGTCCTGGCCGGGACGGGACTTGGCTCGATCCTGCTGCCGGCATGGCTGCCGGGGTTCATTGCCGACCACGGCTGGCGCGCGGGCTTCCACCTGCTCGCAGGGCTGATCACGCTCTTGCTGCCTGTCGT
Organism: Novosphingobium piscinae; assembly: GCF_014230355.1. Taxonomy (GTDB): domain Bacteria; phylum Pseudomonadota; class Alphaproteobacteria; order Sphingomonadales; family Sphingomonadaceae; genus Novosphingobium; species Novosphingobium piscinae. Next base: position 95,464 of record NZ_JACLAX010000001.1, on the reverse strand, counting down.
CGCGCTGCTGCTGCGCGGCGGCCTCGAGACTTCGGCGACAGGGACAGTGCCACCTTTCCGCGACGTCCTGTCCCACCCCGCCTTCGCCCGGCTGGCGCTTGTCTTCGCGCTGGCCTCGACTGCGGTGCTGGGCACGATCGTCCATTTCGTCCCGATGCTGACTGACGCGGGGATGTCCCCCAGGCAGGCCGGCGGCATGACCGCCCTGATCGGGCTCGCGGCCGTGGCGGGGCGGCTGGCGACCGGATGGCTGCTGGATCGTGTGCGCGCCGAAGCGGTGGTGACGAGCCTGTTCCTCGCTGCCGCCGCGGGCATGCTGCTGCTGGCATTTGGTGGTCCGGCCGCAGTTCCGGCCGGTGCGCTGGTCGTGGGGCTGTGCGTCGGCGCCGAAGTCGATCTGATCGCCTATCTGGTCGCACGAGACTTCGCCCGCGCCGCCTATGGCCAGGCCTATGGCGCGCTCTACACCGTGTTTCTGATCGGTGGCGCGGTCGGGCCGGCGCTGGCCGGAGTGATCTATGACCTGACCGCTGGATACCGCGGCTGGCTCGGCCTGGCCGCCCTGCTCCTGGCCGGCGCTGGGACAGGCATGAGCGGCGCCCGACGCGCATCACGGGCCCGTTCCGGAACCTGACAGGCAGGCCGCCCTGGGGTCAATGGACCTCGACCGGGCGCCGGGGCAGAGCCAGCAAGGCCAGCAGGGCGACCAGGGAGCCGCCGGCCATGACCACCGCCACGCTCGGCAAGGTAAAGCCCGCCTTGAACAGATAGCCGCCAAGCATGGGGCTCAGCGCCGCGCCACCACGACCCAGGCCGATGACGAAGCCGGTGCCACCCGCGCGGTTGGCTGCGGGGAAGCTGTCCGCGACCAATCCGTAGAGTCCGACGATCACGCCGTTGGCGCAGAACTGGACAGCGGCGGCCGCCAGCGCAAGCAGGGTCAGGTCGGCCGGCGCCCGACCGAACAGCGCAACCGCTGCGGCAGAGGCCACCATGAAGCCGCCGAGCAGGCTCCGCATCGGGATGCGGACCGCCAGGACACTGTAGAGCAGGCTGCCGACCAGTCCCCCGACGTTGGCCCAGACCAGTACGCCGCCTGCCGCCGATGCGGCGAAACCCATGTCGGCCACCACTTTGGGTGACCACTTGAGGATGAAATAGAAGGTCAGCAGTTGGCTGAAATAGATCACGGTCAGGAGCAGTGTGGTTCTGGCCATGCCATGTCGGAACAGCTCGGCCAGCGACGACTGCCGGACCACCGGATCGGCCGGCGGGAGGGCCGCCACCGGGGCATGACCCAGCGCGGAGAGGCTCCGGTTGACCCGCGCGAGAGTGTCTGGCCGGCGGCGCTGCAGCAGGGCGCTGACTGGCTCCGGCACGAACAGCGGAACCAGCGGCAGGAACAGCGCAGTCATCCCGGCGCCGAGCCAGAAGACATCGCGCCAGTCGCCGTGAACCAGCAGGGCACTGGCGATCGATCCCCCGGCGATCCCACCGATCGGGTAGCCCGCCGCCATGACCGCGACCGCGGCCCCGCGCGTGCGCGCGCTTGCGAACTCCGCGGCCAGCGCATTGATCACGGCGAGCATGCCGCCAATCCCCAGACCGGTGAACAGGCGGGTCGCCGCGAGGGCCTCGATCGAATGGACCTGGGTGGTCGAAACCATGCCGAGCGCCATGATCGCCAGACAGCCGATCACGGTGGGCCGGCGGCCGAGCCGGTCGGCAACCTGACCGAGGAGGACCGATCCCGCCATCATGCCGATCAGTTCCATCGACAGCACCACGCCCAGCGCGGCACGATCGACGCCCCATTCCCTGGCGATGCCGGGCGCGGCGAAGCTGATCGACAGCACATCGAAGCCGTCGAGCGCGTTGAGCAGCACGCACATGCCGACCGCCACCCATTGCTGCCAGGTCATCGGCGCCCCGGCCAGGGTATCGCGCGGATCGACCGGGCTGGTGCCCGGTTCGCCTGGCGTGCTGGACATCGTATCACTCTCCCATGGTCACGGCCCAGGCTTGTGCCGGGATGTCCGCGTTGTCGACCCGGCAGGCGGGAAAGATCAAGCCGGCAGATCCGGTGCAGACCCTTCCTGGCCCCCCGGCCCGCGCTGTGATCAGGCTAAGCGCTGCTGCGGGCGGCCGCCTTGGCCAGATCATAGGGCCCGAGACCGGGCTTGTAGCTCTTTTCGTCGATGAACTGACGGATCCCCTCCTTGCGCCCGTCGCTGCGGTCGTGGAAGTTGGCCGCTTCCTGCATGCGGACCAGATAGTCTTCCGCCTCGTCATAGGTCATCGTGCCGACGCGGCGGACCGCATCCTTGGCATACTTCAGCGCCACCGGGTTCTTCATCAGCAGCGTGCGGGCCACTTCGGTTGTCCGTGCCTTGAGCTGGTCGAGCGGCACACTTTCGTTCACCAGTCGCATGGCACTGGCCTGGCGGCCATCGATCAGATCGCCGGTCAGGGTGAGCCACATGGCATCGCGCATCGACAGCAGATCGACCACCACCTTGGTCACCCCGCCGCCCGGCAGGATGCCCCAGTTGATCTCCGACAGGCCGAACTTGGCTTCGTCGGCACAGATCGCCAGATCGCAGGCGAACAGGGGACCGAAACCGCCGCCGAAGCACCAGCCGTTGACCATCGCGATCGTCGGCTTCTGGAACCAACGCAGCCGCCGGAACCAGCCATAGCTCTCGCGCTGCGATTCACGCACCCCGCGCAGGCCGCGCGCTTCGGTCTCGCGGAAATACTCCTTGAGATCCATGCCGGCGGACCAGGCGGTGCCCTCACCGCCCAGGACCAGTACGCCGACATCGTCGCGGAACTCTAGCTCGTCGAGCGTCGCCATCATCTGGCGGTTGAGCTCGGGGTTCATGGCGTTGCGTTTGTCGGACCGGGCGAAATTCACCCAGGCGATGCGATCCTCAACGGTCACCGTAACAACTTTGGACTGGGCCACTGCGGCTCTCTCCTGCTGGGCGCGCAGACGCGTTTGCGCTTGCCATTTTTGTACCCCTTGCATACATTCCCACGGCTTGCCACGCAAGCCGCAAAACACGACAAGCCTGACCATCGGGAGAGAGAACCATGTCCATGCAGCCGATTGGCGCCACGGCGGACCGACTGAACGTGCGCGCGGCCATCACCCCGGCGGTTGGTGCGCCGTTTGCCATCGAGACCCTGGTGATGGACCCGCCCGGCCCGGACCAGGTCCGCGTCGCGATCCGGGCCTGCGGGGTCTGCCATACCGATCTGGTGCTGCAGCATGGCGCGCTGCCGGTGCCCTTCCCGGTCATTCTGGGCCATGAGGGCGCAGGCGTGATCGAGGCGGTCGGCCCCGGCGTGACCGATCTGGCGGTGGGTGACCATGTTCTGCTCAGCTTCGACAGCTGCGGGACCTGCCCGGCCTGCCACGATCACCAGCCCGGCTACTGCGTCGAGTTCGTCCCGCGCAACTTCCTGGCCAGCCATGCGCCCCAGGATGGCGGACTCTGGCGCCACGACGAGCGCATCAGCGCGAACATCTTCGGCCAGTCGGCTTTCGCCACCCATGCCTATGCCCATCCCCGCAACGTGGTGAAGATTGCTCCCGAGCTACCGCTCGATGTGCTGGCTCCGCTCGGTTGCGGGATCCAGACCGGGGCCGGCACCGTGCTGGAAACGCTGCAGGTGGCGCGCGGCGAAGCCGTGCTGGTGATGGGCGCCGGAGCGGTCGGACTGGCCGCGGTGATGGCGGCGCGCATCGCGGGAGCGGGCCGGATCGCCGTGGTCGATCTCCACACCAACCGCCTCGCACTGGCCGAAAGCCTCGGGGCCCACGAAACCAGCACCGACCTGGCCGGCCTGGCCGGAGGTTTCCACCATGCGATCGATACCACCGGAGTGAGCGCGCTATTGCCCATGGCTCTGGACAAGCTGGTCCAGCGCGGCACGCTCGCGCTGGTCGGGGCCTATGCACCGGGCGCGATCGGCATCGAGCCGGCCGCGGTGATGAGCATGGGCCGGCGCATCGTCGGCGTGGTCGAAGGCGGGATCGACCCGCAGCGCTTCATCCCGCGCCTGATCGACCACTATCTGGCAGGCGAGCTGCCGCTCGAGCGGCTGATCACTTTCTTTCCGTTCGACCAGATCGAAGCGGCCTGCGCCCAGTCGGCCAGCGGTGCCGTCATCAAGCCGGTGCTGCGCATGTAGGCGCCCGGGGGGCCTAGCTGGGGGCAGCCTTGCGGCGGATGCGCACCCGATCCTTGCCGGTGGTCAGCTTGACGAGCAACCGGCGCAGGCTCTCAACTTCGGGGGTCGTCAGCGGGCTCGTCAGGCGCCGATCGCACTCGCGCACCACGCCGACCATGGCCGCGGTCTGCGCCTCGCCGAAGGGGGTGAGGTACAGCGCGTTGGTCCGGGCATCGCGTCCGGGGCGACGCTCGATCAAGCCACGTTCCTCGAGGATGTTGACCTGGCGCATCGTGCTGGCACGGTTGATGCTGAGCGCCCGCCCGAGCGCGCTCTGGTCGCAACCGGGATTGTCGCGCACCAGCAGCAGGGCGGTCAGCTTGGCCGGGGTGATCCCGAAAGGCTGCAGCGCCTCGCGGGCATCGCGCTCACCGATGAGCTGCAGGCGCTGGGCCAGGTACCCGATCAATTGCTGGAGATCTTGGCCCTGTTTCATCGCCGTCCTCTTGAAAACTGTATGAATGGCGTACATATCGCAAGGCGATAGTAGCCCGCCGATCAAGCGCGTAAAGCCCGGATCGCTCGGCGGGCAAAAAGCAAGGAGAGAGCCCGTGGACCACCCCTACCGCATGCTGATCGATGGCGAGCTGGTCGCCGGAGCCAGCACCTTTCCGGTCGTCAATCCCGCGACGGAAGAGCTGCTGGCGTCATGCCCGAAGGCCGATGGAGCGATGGTCGAGCGGGCCGTAGCCGCCGCGGTCGCGGCGCAACCCGCGTGGGCGGCGCGCAGCTGGGATGATCGCGCCGCCGTGGTGCTCGCCCTCGCTGACGCCCTCGAGGCCCGCGTCGGCGAGTTTGCCGCGCTGCTGACCGCGGAACAGGGCAAGCCGCTGGACCAGGCAACCTACGAGGTGTTCGGCAGCGTCTTCACCCTGCGGGCCTTCGCGGCCATGCGGATCAAGCCGGAAACCTTGCGCGAAGAAGGCGGCAACCGGGTGATCGAGCACCGCACGCCGCTGGGCGTGGTGGCGGCGATCACCCCCTGGAACTTCCCGCTGATCCTGCTGATGAACAAGCTCGGCCCGGCGCTGGTCACCGGGAACACGATGGTCGCCAAGCCCGCGCCGACCACGCCGCTCACCACCCTGCTGTTCGGCGAGCTGGCCCAGTCGATCCTGCCCGCCGGGGTGCTCAACATCCTGTGCGACCAGAACGATCTGGGCCCGCTACTGACCGCTCATCCCGATATCGCCAAGGTGGCCTTCACCGGCTCGACTGCCACCGGCACCAAGGTCATGGCTTCGGCGGCCGGCACGGTGAAGCGGGTCACGCTGGAACTGGGCGGCAACGACGCCGCGATCGTGCTCGACGATGTTGACGTCGCAGCCGCCGCGCAGAAGGTCTACCAGGGGGCCATGGCCAATGCCGGGCAAATCTGCGTGGCGATCAAGCGCGCCTATGTCCCCCGCGCCGTCTATGACGACTTCTGCGCCGAGCTGGTTCGCCTGGCCGGCGAGGCCGTGGTCGACGATGGCACCCGTCAGGGGACCACGATCGGCCCGGTCCAGAACCGCATGCAGTTCGAGAAGGTGCTGGGGCTGATCGACGATGCCCGCGAGCGCGGCACGGTGATCGCCGGCGGCAAGCCGCTCGACCGTCCCGGCTATTTCATCCCGCCGACGATTGTCCGCGACCTCACCGACGATGCCCCGCTGGTCCGCGAGGAACAGTTCGGGCCGGTGCTGCCGGTGCTCGCCTATGACGATATCGACGAGGTGATCGCCCGCGCCAACGCATCGAACTATGGCCTGGGCGGGACAGTCTGGGGCAAGGACCTGCAGCGGGCGACCGATGTGGCCATGAAGATCGACAGCGGCACCGTCTGGGTCAACCAGCACCTCGCCATCGACGCCAACATCCCGTTCCGCGGGGTCAAGCAATCGGGGCTTGGCGCTGAACTGGGCGAGGCCGGGCTGCTCGAATACACCCAGGCGCACATCGTCAACGCCGTCGAGTGGGCTTGACCCGGGCCCACTGGCACCGGCCGCGGTGATCTCCGATCATCGCGGCCGGCATGCCGGCTTCACTGGCGGACGACGGCGTGGAACCAGGCCAGGGTTTCCGCCATCACCCCCGGCGGTTCCGGCAAGGGGAAGTGGCTGAGCTTGACGATCACGGTCCGGCTCGCCGGGTGGACATAGATGAACTGCCCGGCCAGCCCCAGCGCCACGAAGGCGCCGGGCTCATCGTCCAGCTGCCAGAACTGGTAGCCATAGCCCCGCCCGCCGAACGGGGTGGGCGTGTCGAACGTGATCATGCGGGTGGCCTGTTCGACCCATCCCGCCGGGATGATCGCGCGGCCGTCGCGGCGGCCCCGATCCAGCAGCAGCTGGCCCAGGCGGCCATAGTCGCGCAAGGTGGCATTGAATCCCATCCCGGCCAGTTCGCGTCCCGTCCCGGGTTGGCCATCGGCGATCCAGAAGGCATCGTCGGCCATTCCGGCCGGCCGCCACAGCCGCGACTCGGTATAGTCCGCCAGGCTCTGGCCCGTGACACGCTCGACCAGCAGGCCGAGGACAGCGGTGTCTAGCGTCGCGTAGTTGAACCGCGCGCCGGGCGCGGCAGCGGACGCGATGGTCCGGGCGCGGTCGGCGAAGCGCTCGCGGTTGAGCACGATCGCATTGCGGTGGATCAGCGCGGCCAGGCTGGGATTGGCGCCAAAATCATAGCGCTCCTCATAGGCGACGCCCGAACGCATCTGCAGCAGATGGCGGATCGTGGCCTGGCCATAGGCGCCCTCGCCCAGTTCGGGCAGATAGCGCGACACGGGATCGTCGAGCGAGGCGATCCGACCTTCGGCGAGCGCGAAACCGACCATCAGGCCGGTGATCGACTTGGCCATCGAGAACGAGATGAACCGGTCCTGCGGCCCCGACTTGTTGCGATAATCCTCGAACAGGATCTTGCCGTCGCGCAGCACCAGCACGGCGTTGGTGTAGGTGCGCCGGGCGAAGGTTTCGTAGTCACGGGTTTGTCCGCCGATCGTGTAGCCCGGCGGCGACCATCGCGAACCCGCCACCAGCGGGCGGACCGAGGCGCCATGGCGCACCGGACGGGTGGAGAACAACTCGGCCGAATGGCGGAAATTGAAGGCGCTGACATCGGCGTCAAGCCAGTGTTCGCGCATCAGCACCACGGGGTCGGGCGGGACCTCGGCCGCCTGCGGGGCGGGCGTCGGGGCCTCGGCCGGCGCGGCCTGCACAAGGGTCACGGGGGTCGCTGCAGCGAGCGCGAAAGCGATCAGGGGGCGTGCGGACAGATGCATCAGGTGCTCCGTGTGGGCGGGAAATACGCCATGGCCCGGGCCGGTCAGAACCGGCCCGGGCAGCGTCTGGCGTGGGAGTGCGTTCAGAACTCCTTCTTGAGGGTGACCGCCCAGGTGCGCGGCAGGCCCGGCGCGGCCGAGACCACCCCGACGGCAGCGTAGTTGGAATTCATGGAGGTGAAATAGTACTTGTTCGTGAGGTTGCGGACCTCGACCGAAGCCGTCAGGCCCTCCTCCTGATTGTGCCAGGTGAGCCGGGCGTTGGCGAGGAAGTAGCCGTCGATCCGGTTGGTCGCCACGATCGACGCGAGCGGGCCGCCGCCGGCACCGGCGGTCGGGACGCTGATCGAATCCAGGTTCACCGCGTCGGTGTAGATCTCGGACTGGTAGGCCCCGTCGACCCGCAGCGCCAGATTGCCCTTCCCCACGTTGGCGATGTCGTACTGCGCGCCCAGGCTCCACTTCCACTTGGGGGTGAAAGGCGAGATCATGCCGAGCGTTACGCCAGTGACGGTCGAGCCCAGCGTCGTGTATTGGAAATCGAGGTAGCTGAACGAACCGTCGATGGTGAAGTTGCTCACCGGCCGGATCAGGGTTTCAACCTCGATGCCCTTGACGTGAGCCGAACCGACGTTGGTGGGCTGGAGGCAGGGCACGCCCTGGGTTCCGTCAGCCCGCGGGCAGTTGAACACCGTCAGGATGATGTTCTTGTAGTCGTTGAAGAAGGCCGACACGTTGAAGCGCAGCCGGCGATCCCACAGGTCAGACTTGAACCCCACTTCGTAGGCGGTGATGGTCTCGGGCGTGAAAGCCCGGACCTGGCTGGGGAAGAACGGCCGCGGGTTGACGCCGCCGGCGCGATAGCCGGTCGAGATCTGACCGTAGAGCATCAGCTCGGGCGACACGCGATAGTCGGCCGCCACGCGCCAGTCGGTCCGCTGCGATTCGAAGCGCGCGGCCAGCCCGTTCAGACCGAACAGCAGGCAGTTGGGCGAGTTGCCCACCCCGGTCGGCCCAGCCGTGGGCGCGCCAAGGAAGTACTGGCAAGGCCCCTGGATCGCGGTGCCGTCGGGATTGCGGCGCACATACTCGTAGTCCTTGGTATCCCAAGAAGACCGGATACCGCCAGTCAGCGTCAGCGCGTCCGTCAGCTTGTAGCTGCCGTTGGCGAACAGCGCCTTGTTCGAGGCCGGCGTCGGGTCCGGACCGTGCAGGAAGTCGATCGCCGCATAGTTCAGATTGATCCGCCCGGTGAACAGGCCCTCGGTGTGGAAATAGAACCCGCCGACGGTGAAATCGAGCTTCTCGTTCAGCGCCTTGCCGGTGAGCCGCAGCTCCTGGCTCCACTGCGTGTTCGACTGCGACTGGTTGAACATCGACGATTGCACCGGCGCGCCTTCGGCGAAGGACCAGTTGGAATCGTAGTGCCGGTAGGCGGTGATCGACTTCACCGCCAGATTCTCGTTGATCGTCCAGTCGATCGTCCCGTGGACACCGAAGTTGTCGAGGTTCGAACGCGGATCGAGGGAAAGCGGCTTGTAGGCCATCTGGCCGTCGCGGGTCGCGGGATCCAGATAGGTCGCATAGTTGATGAAGCGTCCGTCGAAGCCGGCCGGGATGGTGTCACAGCTGTTCACCCCGACGGTCACGAAAGCGCAGTTGAGCGGCACGGGCGCGCCGTTCCGCCCGGCCAGCCAGGGACGCGGGCCACCGGTCGCGCTCGGACCGGGGAACACCCCCGCCTGATTGGCGAACAGGAGCACACTGGCGCCGGCCTCGTCGCGCTGGCGGGTATAGTCGGCCGAGAGGTTCACTTCGACATCGCTTGACGGCATCCAGCGCAGCGCGACGCGGCCGGCGGCGAAGCTCTGGCCGCCCAGGGTGCCCAGCACCGGGTCTGCGCCGGAGGCGAAGGTCGGAACGTTCGAGCCGGGATGGGTCAGCGCGTAGTCAAGCCGCTGGACGAAACCGTCATTGTTCTTGGTGGCTCCCGAAACCCGCATCCACAGGTTGCTGGTCAGCGCGATATCGAACGAGCCACGCATGTCGAGCCGGTTGAAGCGGCCGTAGGTCGCCTCGATCATGCCCTTGCCGCTCCCGGTCGGCTTGGCCGAATAGAGCTTGATCGAACCACCCAGCGAGTTGCGGCCCGCGAGAGTCCCCTGCGGACCACGCAGCACCTCCACCCGGTCAAGATCCATCAGGTCCAGCAGCGAGCCGGTCAGGGTGGGCAGGTAGACATCATCGATGTACATGCCGACGCCGGGCTCGAGAGCGAAGTTGGGGTCCGACTGGCCGACGCCGCGGATGAAGGCAATGATGCCGGGCCCCAGATAGCCGTTCTGCGGAGCCAAGGAGACGTTCGGGGTCTGCGCGGCCACTTCGGCGATGTTGGTCTGCCCACGCTCGGCCAGCGATTTGCCGGTGATCGCGGTGATCGCCAGCGGGGTGTCCTGCAGACGCTGGTTGCGGAACTGGGCGGTCACGACGATTTCCGGCGAAACCGCGGTCTCTTCTTCGGCGGCGGGCGTTGCCGAGGCCGGGGTCGACTGGGCCCGCGCCGGCGAGCTCGCCAGGACCGCAAGCGCCGCCAGGCTGACCGATGCAGCGTAGATTCGCGAATGCTTCATCAGATTCTCCCAAAACTGTATGCTTGAACAACAATTGAAGCGTGTTGATTGGCGGGCGATGGGCGCCGCGCCTGCAGGCAAGCCGGCGGTACCGGAACGGCCACGGCAGATGCCCAGCCCGACCCAGCCCATGCCCCGCCCTAACCCATGCCCCGCCCCGCGGCCGGAGCATGGCGGCGGACCGCTAATCCAAGTTCAACCGGAATCCTGTGTGCCTGCGGTCATATCCATCTCCCATGGCGGGCCAGCGGTCCGGACGATCTGTCGCGCCTCTTCGGTCTGGCTCAGCTTCCCATACATGAAGGTTTCACGGATGTGTATCCCTAGCATACAAATTTTCGTACTGTTGCGGGGATGTCACCAGCCCTCACGGAGGGCCGGCGGACGACCGGGTATCCCAAGCGGGGCCGGGGCCCTGGCCACGGCGGCACCGCGCCGGGTGCAGGCTTCGGCCCGGAGCACCGGGCGGGACAGCGGTGGGCCGCCTCGGCTCAGGCCGCGGAAAATGTGGCAGCGGCGCGCTGCAGCTGCGCGACAATGCGATCGCGCATCGCGTCGGTGAAGCGCGAGGTCGGGGCAGCGACCCCCAGCGCGCCGACCACCTCACCCTCGCGCCGCAGGGCCACGCCCACTCCCGAAATGCCGGGCGTATACTCGTCACGCGTAAAGGCCACCCCGGCCTTGCGGATCTCGGCGATTTCACGGCGCAGTGCGGCTTCGTCGGTGACCGTGTTCGCCGTGAACCGGGCCAGCTCGAGCTCACCCAGGAGCGCATCGAGTCGCGCATCGTCCAACGCGGCCAGCATGGCCTTGCCCCCCGCCAGGCAGTGGAACGGTGTGCGCGTGCCGGGCTCGATCGCATAGCGCAGCGGCTGGCTCGACATCTCGGTCAGGACGGTTTCGATCTCGTGTCCCCGAGGCAGGAACAGCGAGGCGGTTTCGTTGAGTTGCTGGACCAGCCCGCGCACCAGCGGACGGGCCTGATCCACCACCGAAACGGCGCCGGCCGGGCGGCGCAACCGGTCCAACCCTGCACCGGGTCCGTATCGGCGACCATCCCGCCGCAGGTAATCCCGCTCGACCAGGGTCGCGAGGAGATAGGACAGACTGCTGACCGGGATCGCCAGCGCGACCGCAATGTCCTGGGCGACCACGCCGCCCGGTTGGGCTACCACGAACTCCAGCAGGTCAAGCGTGCGCAACGCCGACTTGACCCCAGCCTGTGTCCCCGATCTGGACGCCATCGCCGCTCTTTCAGTAGGCGAGCGAACCTCGCCGTTCAGCAAATCGCCATGCCGGCCCTATCTTGACGAAGCGATCATGGAAAGAGCCGACCAGCGGCGGCTGGCCTTCGACGAACAGTCCGATTGCACAAGTTCCCCGCGCAAGCTGCGCGCTTTCGACGGTGATGACGACATTGCTGCACAAATGACGGCCGCGCCGCGGTGGCCGGGCGCGCAGGGCGGCGAGGATGGCGGCGCGGCCGACAATCCAGTCCTCCGGCGCGCTCGGCCGCGCAAAGCGCGCATCCTCGGCATAGAGGCCGGCCACGCCATCCCAATCGCCGCAGTCGTTGAGGTTGGCATAGTCGGCCACCAGCCGCGCGCAGGCCTGTTCGGCCAGCAATCGCTCGAGCTCGGTCACAAGCGCGCCGCCGCGAGGTCGGCCCCGGCCCGCAAGGCCCGCAGCTTCTTCCAGGTGACCGCGGGATCGATCTTGCCATAGCCGGCGAAGGTGCCAAAGCCACAGTCGGTGCTGGCGATCACCCGATCGGCCCCCACGATCCCGGCGAAGCGCGCGATCCGCTGCGCGATCAGTTCGGGATGCTCGACATAGTTCGAACAGGTATCGATCAGCCCCGGAGCGAGGATCTTGTCGTCCGCGATGCCGGCATCGCGCCACACGGTCCATTCGTGCTCGTGCCGGGGGTTTGCGGCCTCGAACAGGATTGTCGCGGGTCGGGCCCGCAGGACCGTGGCGATGATCTTCTCCAGCGCGATGTCGTGGTCGTGCGGCCCTTCGTAGTTGCCCCAGCAGATGTGCATCCGCATCCGCTCCGGCGGAATCCCTGCGGTTGCCGCATTGAGCGCCTCGACGTTGGCGGCGATGGTGCGCAGGAAGTCGGCCTCGCTCTGGTCCTGATAGCCGGTGTGGCGTGACATCGCGAGATCGGGGCAATCCAGCTGCAGCTCGAACCCGGCTGCCACGATCGCCTCGTACTCGGGGCGCATGGCCGCGACGATATCGGCAAGATAGGCCTCATGGGTGGGATAGTGGCGGTTGACCTGAAACGCCGTGATCAGCCCCGGCGAAGCCGCATTCATGAAGGCCCGCTGCGCCGGGCCATGGCGGTCGAGCGCGGCGCGCAACCGCCGGATGTCCTCGTGCAAGGGGGCCAGCGTGCGCAGTCGCACCGGGCCGATGCAAGAGGCCCGGGTGAACTCCTGGCTGCCCATGATCGCGGACAGCTTGCGGGCGAGATCGGGATGGGCCGCAAGGTCAGCGGCCGGGCGCCGCTCGACATGGCCGCCAAACCCTTCCAGCCGCTCGATCATGTAGGTCGAGTAACCGACCTTGCCGAGCTCCCCGTCGCTGATCACAGTCACGCCGGCGGCGATCTGTTCGGCGACGGCTGTGTCGACGGCGGCGCCGACCACCGCATCGAATTGCGCCGCATCATAAGGCTCGCCCTTGTCGCGGGCCAGCAACAGCGGGGTCAGGACATCGCCGCGGGGCAGGCTGCCAACGTGGGTGGTGGCGATCATGGCAGGCTCTCCGTTGTTGGTCGGGTGATCGGGCAGGTCCGGCCCCCACCCGGCCATGACGGTGGTGACAAACCGCCTGGCTCCCCGCCGTTCGCTTGTGTGAACGTTTCGTATATATGAAGCCAGTTCCGGCACACCTGTCAACCGGGATGAGTGCAGACCAGGCCCGGCGGCGTTGCTCTTGCCTCTCAGCCCCTCCATAATGCCGTGCGCAGAGCGGGAGAGTCCGAAATGTCCCTGGTCCGTTGGGTGGTTGGTGGTTGTGCGGCGTTGGCCGCACCCTGCGTCCTGCTCGCCGAGCCAGCCGCCGGGACGTCCGCACCGGTCGTGGTGGCTGGCCTGGCGTTCGACCGGGCGCTCAACGGCGCCACTGCCGCACCGGGGTCCGGCCGCGACCGGCTGGTGATCGAGAGCGGCGAGAAGACCGACTTTTTCCGCGAGACCGACGGCGTGACCAGTTATGGCAACGCCCCGGTGCTGCTGACCGGGATCGACAACACGCGGCCCTTCACCTTCACCACCCGCGTCACCCCCGATCTCGCCCAGACCTACGACGCCGGCGCGCTCTATCTGTGGTCGGATGAAGCGACCTGGCTGAAGTTCGCCTTCGAGCGCGACGAGAACGGCCGCTCGCGGATCGTTACCGTGCGCACCCGCGGGACGTCGGACGACAACAACCACGATGTGCTCGCGGCGCGGTCGGCATTCCTCCGGGTCTCGTCCGACACGCGCTCGCTCGGCTTCTACTATTCCGGCGATGGCCGCACCTGGCAGCTGGTCCGCGTTTTCCGCAATGACTATCCCGCCCGTCTGTGGCTGGGGCTCAGCGCACAATCGCCGCTCGGCCGGGGCAACCGGGCGGTGTTCAGCTCGCTACGGCTCACCGGACAGAGTGTGGCCGATTTCCGCAAGGGCGAGTGACGGCGGCAACGGTACACCGGCGACATGCCCGAGCACCCATTCCGGCCGCGTTGACAGGCCGGACGGCGGTCCTTTACGCCGGGGTCACTTCATCCGGCAGGGGAACGCCATGATCGTCCGTACCGCGCTTTTCGGGCTTGCCGTGCTGTTGCTGGCAGGGCGCGCGCCGGCCGAGACCCCCGCTGCCGCGAGCCTCGCCGAAGTCGACCGGATCTTCGCCGACTGGCGGCTGTCGGCCCATGTTCCGGGGCTGGTCTACGGGGTCGTGGCGGAGGGCCGGCTGGTCCACGTGCGCGCGCTGGGAGTGCAGGACACCGTCAGCCAGACCCCCGTCACGGCCGACAGCCTGTTTCGCATTGCCTCGATGTCGAAGGCATTCACGGCCCTGGCCATCCTGAAGCTGCGCGATGATGGCAAGCTCTCGCTCGATACCCCGGCCGAGCGCTACATCCCGCAGATGAAGGGCTGGCGTTATCCAACCAGCGACAGCCCGAAAATCACCGTGCGCCATCTGCTGACCCACACCGCCGGCTTCGTCGAGGACAACCCCTGGGGCGACCGCCAGCAGGTCATGGCGGAGACCGACTTCACCCGCCTGATCACCGCCGGGCCGGCGTTTGCCCGACCGCCGGGGCTAGCGATGGAGTATTCCAATCTCGGCTATGCGCTCCTGGGGCGGATCATTACCAATGTCTCGGGCAAGCCCTATCAGGACTACATCCGGGGCGAACTGATGCAGCCGCTCGGGCTGCGCGACACCGGTTACGATATCTTCGCCTCGCCCCCCGCGCGCCGCGCGTTGGGCTATCGCTGGCAGGACAGCCAGTGGGTGCGCGAGCCCGACATGCAGGACGGCGCCTTCGGCGCGATGGGTGGCGTGGAGACCAGCGCCACCGACTATGCGCGCTGGGTGGCCTTTCTCCTGTCGGCCTGGCCGGCCCGCGATGGCCCCGAAACAGGCCCGGTACGCCGTGCAACCGTGCGCGAGATCGCCACAGGCAGCAACTTTGCCGCAGGAACGCTGCGCCCTGTGGCGGCGGGCGGCGCGTCCTGCCGCCGCGCGGTGGCCTATGCCATGGGCTGGAGCGCAATCGACGATTGCGACCTCGGGATGATGCTGTCCCATGCCGGCGGCTATCCCGGCTACGGATCGATTGCCTTGCTGTTGCCCCAGCGCGGCGTCGGGATCTTCGCTTTTGCCAGCCGGACCTACGCCGGCCCGGGTTTGCCGGCGACCCGGGCCCTGCTGGCCCTGCAACGGGCCGGCCAGATCGATGCCGCCAGGCCCGCGGGCGATACCGGGCTCGCGCAGGCCTATGCAGCCGCTAAAGCGGTCTGGCACAGGGCCGACATCACGGCCGCGCCGCTGGCGAACAACATGCTGCTGGACCGGGATGCGGCGCGCTGGCGCCGGCTGGTCGAGACGCTGAAGGCCGAGGTCGGCACCTGTGCGGCCGATGAGCCGCTCCAGCCGCTCTCGCTGATGGAGGGGCGGTTCACCTGGAACTGCGAGCACGGACGGATCGCCGGCCGCGTGCAGCGCTCACCGAACCCGACCGTTGAAATCCAGGCCCTGGAGTTCGGTCCGGCCGACCCCTGACCCGCAGCGCTTGCGGGCGGCAAGCCCGTGACCACGGTGAATATCAACGGTTAAGTAAACCTTCGAGGGCGGGATAAACCGCCGCTTATGCCCGCTTCGCTATCCGGCCCGCTCCATTCATCTCAGAGGGCCACAATGAAGCCTATTTACACAGGGTTGCTGTCGCGCGCATCGCTTGCTGTCATCGGATTGTCCATGCTTCCGGCCACCGCCGCCGCCGAGGAATCCCGGCCGCTCACCGCCTTCGAGGCCAGCCGGACGGTCGACGAAGACGACACCGTCACCACCGGCGTGGCGCGCGGTCGGGACCGCCTGAGCAGCGCGACCTCGACAAGTGCGATCAAGGAAAACGAGATCATCCGTCTGGCTCCGCGCTCGCTCGCCGAACTGTTCCGCAACATCCCGGGCATCCGCGTGGAGGCAGCCGCCGGCGAGGCGCAGAACAACTACACGGTGCGCGGTCTGCCGATGGTCAACGGCGCCAGCAAGTACATCCAGATCCAGGAGGATGGGCTCCCGGTCATGGAGTTCGGCGATCTGATGCGCCTCACTCCCGACCTGTTCATCCGTGCCGACTTCAATGTCGCCCAGGTCGAATCGATCCGCGGCGGTTCGGCCTCGACTTTCGCCTCCAACGCTCCCGGCGGGGTGATCAACCTCATCTCCAAGACCGGTGAGGTCGAGGGCGGGTCGATCATGGTCACCAGCGGCATCGACTTCGAGACCATCCGGAGCGACTTCGATTTCGGCGGGCAGCTTGGCGGCGGCTGGCGTTTCCACATCGGCGGCTTCTACCGCGAGGGCGAAGGCGTGCGCACCACCGGTTTCAAGGCGATGCGCGGCGGCCAGCTCAAGATGAATGTCACCCGCCAGTTCGAGAACGGCTATATCCGCTTTCACGCCAAGATTCTGGACGACCGCGTTCCGACCTTCACCGGCACCCCGCTGCTGGTGACCGGGACCAACGACAACCCCGTCTTTGCGGACCCGGCCGGGCTCAACAGCCGCACCGCTTCGCTGCTGTCGCCGAACCTGCCCACGGTGCTCACGCTCAACTCGGCCGGCGCAGTCCGGACCCGCGACTTTGTCGACGGGGTCGAGGTCAAGGCCCTGGCGCTGGGCTTCGAGGGACAGTTCAGCCTCGGCGAATGGTCCATCACCAACCGCTTCCGCTTCGCCGACCAGTCGACCCGGAACACCACACTGGTGCCTTCGGCCGCTGCGCCCGCAGCCCTGTTCGCGACCCGGTTCGGCGGAGCCGGCGCCGTGTTCCGCTATGCCGCCGGTACCCTTGCCGGGCAACCGTTCAACACTGCCAGCGGCAACGGCCTTGTGGCTTTGTCGTTCTTCTCGGACAACGACGCACCCGACGTCAGCAACATGACCAACGACCTGCGCATCAGCCGGGTCTGGAAGGTCGGCGGGGGCAACCTCACCACCACCGCGGGACTGTACCGGTCGAGCCAGAAGTTCGTCTCGGAGATCGGTTTCGCCACGTTCTTCCAGGATGTGGTAGGCGGCGGCCAGGCGGTCCCGCTCAACCTGTTCACCGCCGCCGGGACCGCGGTCACCGAGGGCGGCTACCGCAATTTCGGCGGCCCCGGCGCAGCGGGCAACATCCGCGACAACAACGTGACCTACCAGACCACGGCGCCGTTCGCCTCGGTCAACTTCGCCAAGGGCAAGATTGCGCTCGGGGCCTCGGTCCGCTGGGACAACAGCCGCGCCAGCGGCAAAATCATGAACGACCGCGCCGTGCGGCAGTTCGACATCAATGCCGATGGCGTGATCTCGGCCCCCGAACGGCTGGTGTCGTTCGTTCCGGTCGGCGTCACCCAGCCGGTCAACTACCGGCATGACTACCTGTCCTACTCGGTCAGCGTGAACTACCGCGTCGCCGAGCCGTTCGCGCTGTTCGCCCGCTACAGCCTCGGCGCCCGCGCGGCGGCCGACAAGATCCTGTTCACCGCCGCGATGAGCCCGACCACCGGCGCGCTGCTCAATCCCGGCGCCGGCGACGACAGCGTGCGCCAGGCTGAGATCGGCCTGAAGTACCGTCACGAAGGTCTGACCCTCAACCTCACCGGGTTCCATGCCAAGACCGACGACACCAACTCGCAGATCAGCACGAACCCGGTCACCGGCCAGCTCGAGCTGAACTCGGTGACGCGGACCTACGAGGCCTATGGGCTCGAGTTCGAGGGCGGACTGCGGCGCGGGCCCTTCAGCGTGATGGCCCACGCGACCTACACCAAGGCCGAGATCATCCGCGCCGAGAACCCGGCCCTGGTCGGCAACATCGGACGTAACCAGCCGCACCTGCTCTATGGGCTGACCCCGCAGTACGATACCGACCGCTTCACGTTCGGGGCCAATGTCATCGGCACCACCGGCAGCTTCTCGCAGGACGTGAACCAGCTGCGGATGCCGGGCTACACCACGGTCGGACTGTTCGCGCAGTTCCGCCCGAAGGAGCGGCTCGAGCTGGGCCTCAATGCCAACAACGTGTTCAACACGCGTGCCATCACGGGCATCTCCGAGGGGACCCTGCCCACCTCCGGAGTGGTGATGGCCCGGCCTCTCTTCGGTCGCACGCTGTCGGCATCCGCGCGCGTCTTCTTCTGATCGGGCCAGGCGGCCCGCACCTGTCAGGTCGCACCGACAGCTCCAAGCCTGAACCCGGGACGCCGCAGGGCGGTCCCGGGTTCACTTTTGCCGTCGACCCCGCCGATCGGTCCAGCGAAGACGTCCGCAATCTTGCCTTATTAGAATTTTTATTTTAGATTGCGGCGCAAGATAGGTAACGCTATCATAACCTGAACTGTGTGGTTTGACGCCTGTCTGTTGCCAGGCGCGGCCAACCGGTGGGAGGATTTCGGGGGATGACCACAAGACCACCAACCTGCCCGGCATCACGCCCGCTCAACAGGCAGACGTCCGGGGCTGCGATCGATCCCTGGCAGCCGCGCAAGTAGCCCGGCGATGTTTCTCGGCATCGATGTCGGAACCAGCTGCGTCAAGGCGGTCGTCTGTGCCGCTGACGGCACGGTCACGGCACAGCACAGCGCCGAACTGACCGTGTCGCGGCCCCGGCCGCTCTGGTCGGAACAGGACCCCGGCGACTGGGTCGCGGCCGCGCACAGGGCCGTGCTCGGGCTCGATCCCGCCTTGCGCCGGGAGGTTCGCGGGATCGGACTGGCCGGGCAGATGCACGGGGCCACATTGCTCGGGTCGGATGACCGGCCGCTGCGCCCGGCGATCCTGTGGAACGATGGCCGCAGCTTCGCCGAATGCACCGCACTCGAGGCGGCCGAACCGCGGCTGCGGGCGATTACCGGCAATCTCGCCATGCCGGGCTTCACGGCGCCCAAGCTGGCCTGGGTCCGTCAGCACGAGCCCGATGTCTTCGCCGCGACCCGGGCCGTGCTGCTGCCCAAGGACTACGTTCGCCTGGCCCTCACGGGCGAGAAAGCCAGCGACCTGTCGGATGCGGCCGGCACCCTGTGGCTCGACGTCGGCAAGCGCTGCTGGTCCGAGGTCATGCTGGCCGCGACAGGGCTGACAGCCAGCCACATGCCGCGCCTCTACGAGGGGCCCGACATCACCGGCACCCTGCGCGAGGACGTGGCCCGATCCTGGGGGATGGAGCGTGTCCCGGTGGCAGCCGGTGCGGGCGACAATGCCGCTGGCGCGCTGGGGGTGGGCGTGCTGGGCGAAGGCCAGGGCATGCTCTCGCTCGGCACCTCGGGGGTGATCTTCGTCGCCACCGGGGCGTTCCGGCCAAACCCGGCACGGGCGGTCCACGCCTTCTGCCACGCCCTGCCCGGCACCTGGCACCAGATGAGCGTGCACCTGTCCGCCGCCTCCTGCATCGACTGGGCGGCCAAGGCCTGCAACGTCCCGGGTCCGGCGGAGTTCTTCGCCCTGGCCGAGCAGGCTGGTGCTTCCGGCGGAGGCGAGCTGTTTCTGCCCTACCTGTCGGGCGAGCGCACCCCGCACAACGATCCGCACATCCGCGCGGCCTTCGTCGGGCTCGGCAACGAAAGCTCGACCGCGCGGATGGCCGCCGCCGTGCTCGAGGGCGTGGCCTTCGCCCATGCCGACGGGGTCGATGCGCTGCGCGATGCCGGCACGGCAATCACCGAACTGGCGGTGATCGGCGGCGGCTCGCGCTCGGCGCACTGGGGGCGGATCCTTGCCAGCGTGCTCGACGTCCGGCTCGTCTACCTGCACGGGGGCGAGGTCGGCCCGGCGCTCGGCGCGGCCCGGCTCGCCCAGATCGCGGTGACAGGCGCCAGCGCGGCCGAGGTCTGCACGCGCCCGCCCGTCCGCGCCGCCATCGCCCCCGACCCCGCTCTCGCCGCCCGGCTTGCGCCCAAGCGCGACCGGTTCCGCCGCGCCTACCAGGCGCTCAGCGCCATCACGGAGTAACCCGCCATGTCCGCCGCCTATTTCGCCGAGTTCGAGACCGTCCGCTACGAAGGCCCCGACAGCCCGAACGACCTTGCCTACCGCTGGTACGACAAGGACCGCGTGGTGTTCGGCAAGCGCATGGAGGACTATCTGCGCTTCGCGGTGTGCATGTGGCACACCTTCTGCTGGCCGGGCAGCGACGTGTTCGGCGCCGGGACCTTCAACCGCCCCTGGCTGGTCGGACCCCAGGACGAGGCGGCGGCCCGCGCCAAGCGCGAGGCGGCACTGGCTTTCGTCGAGAAGCTCGACCTGCCGTTCTATTGCTTCCACGACGTCGACGTGATGGCCCCGGCCGAGGGCATCGCGGCGTTCCGCGACAGCTTCGCCCGCGCGGTCGATCATCTGGAAGAGCTGCAGGCGCGCCATGGCCGCAAGCTGCTGTGGGGCACGGCCAACCTGTTCAGCCACCCGCGCTATCTTGCCGGTGCGGCCACCTCGCCGCGTCCCGAGGTGTTCGCCTGGGGCGCCAGCCAGGTCCGCGACGCGCTCGAGGCAACGCATCGGCTGGGCGGGGCGAACTATGTGCTATGGGGCGGCCGCGAGGGCTATGACACGCTCCTCAACACCGACCTCAAGGTGGAGCAGGAGAACTTCGGCCGCTTCCTCAGCCTGGTGGTCGAGCACAAGCACCGGATCGGGTTCCACGGCACGATCCTGATCGAGCCCAAGCCACACGAGCCGACCAAGCACCAGTACGATTTCGATACCCAGACGGTTTACGGCTTCCTCAAGCGGTTCGGGCTGGAAGACGAGGTCAAGGTCAACATCGAGGCCAACCACGCCACCTTGTCGGGCCACACCTTCGAGCACGAGATCGCCATGGCCGGGGCGCTGGGGATCTTCGGCTCGATCGACGCCAACCGCGGCGACCCGCAGAATGGCTGGGACACCGACCAGTTTCCCAACTCGGTCGAGGAGCTTACCCTGGCCTGCATCGAGATCCAGCGGGCCGGCGGCTTCACCACCGGCGGGTTCAACTTCGACGCCAAGGTGCGGCGCCAGTCGGTCGACGCGGTTGACCTGCTGCATGGCCACATCGGCGGGGTCGACGTGATCGCCCGGGCGCTGCTGCGCGCCGAGGCGATCCTCGCCGATGGCCGGATCGAAGCCTTCCGCGCCGCGCGCTATGCCGGGTGGCAGGGCGCGCTGGGTCAGACCATCGGCCGGTCGGGTCTGGCCGAAATCGCCGATCTCGCCGTGGCCGAGGGGCTCGATCCGCAGCCCGTCTCCGGCCGCCAGGAATGGCTCGAGAACTTGCTCAACCGGTTCTGAGCCGCCATCCCGGGCCTGCGACGGGCCGGCACGGGCAGTCCAGGCCACTCTGATCGGACATACCCGGCACAAATAGTCTAACCCGTTCCGTCTGGTTTTCGCGCCATGGAACCGCTGGACATTGGCGGAATTGCGCCCACATTGCGGGGAGAGTGGAAGGAGAGAGCCTTGACGGGACGGAAGCAACCGGCTGGCGGCGGTATCGACAGGTCTGACAAATCCTTGCGGCTGCATGGCAGTATCGCGCGCGACCTCGGTATCGCAATTGTCACCGGTCTCTATCCGCCCGGCCACGTGCTGAGCAGCGAGGTGGATTTCGCCGAGCGCAACAACATCTCCCGTACGGCCTACCGCGAGGCGATTCGCATCCTGGCCGCCAAGGGGCTGGTCGAGAGCCGCCCCAAGGCAGGAACCAAGATCACCGATCCATCGCGCTGGCATATCCTCGACCCCGACGTGCTGGCCTGGACCTTCGAGGGGGAGCCAAGCCCCGAAGCGATCCGCGACCTGTTCGAACTGCGCCTGATCATCGAACCGGCCGCCGCCGAGCGCGCAGCCACCCGGCGCTCCGGCGCGCAGCTGGCGCAGATGGGGCATGCGCTCGAGGAGATGGCCCGGCACACGCTGGCCTCACCGCTGGGGCAAGCGGCCGACCAGAACTTCCACACAACGCTGCTCAAGGCCACCGGCAACAACGCGCTGATCTCGCTGGCCAGCACCATCTCGGCGGCGGTGCGCTGGACCACGATCTACAAGCAGCGCAAGCGCAAGCTGCCGCGCGATCCCCTGCCCGAACATCGCCTGCTGTTCGACGCCGTGGCGGACGGCGACGGTCCGGCGGCACGGGCGGCCATGCAGCACCTGATCGAGCTTGCCCTGGCCGACATCAACCCGCAGCCCGCCGGGGCAATCTGACCGAACGCCATCCGGGCTCGCCAGGCCGTCGGTCTGGACCAGACGCGGCGAAGGACCACTGGCGCCACCCTCCGTGGCGCTCCCGTGTGCCAAAAAAGTGGCCCGGCCGGAGTTTTCGACCGGGCCACAGGGACGTGCAGCGGGTTCGGGTGGAGATGATCCCGCTGCTAGGCACGCGGTGCAATCACGGGGACAACTTGACGACCGCAACCGAACGGGCCGGAACGACGAGCGTGAGCGTCGGGCCCGAGCCCCCGGCTCGAAGCGGTCGGGGGGCGACCGCAGCCGGCATGGCAAAGCTGTTGATGCTGTCGACCCGCGGGGCGGTCAGCACCTCGCCAGCGGCGGTGCGGTAGCCCGGTACGGTCAGGCTGGTCCCGGCCTCGGGATCGATGTTGACGACTGCCAGCCAGACCTGCCCGGACTTGTCGCGCGCGGCCATCGCGTCGATTCTGGGCAAAGCGTGCGCGCCTTCGCCATAGCGCCCGGCAGCGAACCGCACCGGCATGAGCTGGGCGTCCTGGAACGGTACGTACATCCGGAAGACATGGTAGGTGGGCGTCAGGACCATCCTGCCACCGTCGGTCAGGATCATCGCCTGGAGAACGTTGATCATCTGCGCGACGTTGGCGATTTTCACGCGATCGGCATGGCGTGCGAAGATATTGAGGTTGAGGGCGGCGACGATGCCATCGCGCAGCGAGTTTTGCTGCTGCAGGAAGCCAGGGTTGCTCCCCGGGTTCGGCGCGAGCCAGACGCCCCACTCGTCCACCGCTATCGCCAGCTTCTTGCCGGGATCGTACCGGTCCATGATCGCGCTCTGGCGGGCCAGCAGCGTCTCCATGGTGAGGGCATCGGTCAGCGCGATCGCATACTCGTCATGACCGAACCCGGTCGCGGGGAGACGCGGGGGCCAGCCACCGGTGGTGTACTTGTGCAACGAGACGCCTTCGATGTCCCACGAATAGACGCGGCTCTGCCACGCCTTCATCACCTCCTCGGTGTAGTCGAGCCGGTCGCTGTCCCATCCCACCGCGATGCGTTTCATCCGACCGGTTTCGCGCTGGGCCGGGTGGAAGTTGCGGATGAAGCTGGCGAACCGCTTCATCTCTTCGACGTAGTGCCCGGCCGACATCGAACCGCCACAGCCCCAGTTCTCGTTCCCGAGGCCAAGGATCGGCACCTTCCACGGCGCCGCCCGGCCATTGGCAGCCCGTTCGCGGGCGAGCGTAGTATCCTGCTCGGCCGTCATGTATTCGAGCCACTGCGCGGCCTCGGCCGCGGTGCCCGAGCCGATGTTCACCGAGATAAACGCTTCGGCCCCGATCTGCTCGGCGAAGTCCATGAACTCATGCGTGCCGAAGGCGTTGGGTTCCGGTACGCCGCCCCAGTTGCCGTTGATCTGGATACGGCGCCTGTCGGCCGGGCCGATCCCGTCTCGCCAGTGGTACTCGTCGGCGAAGCAGCCGCCCGGCCAGCGCACGTTGGGCACCTTCAACGCCCTGAGGGCGGTGACCACGTCGGTCCTGATCCCGCGGACATTGGGGATCGGCGAATCCCTGCCAACCCAGACCCCGCCGTAGATCCCGGTACCGAGATGTTCGGCAAACTGGCCGAAGATGTGGCGATCGATCACCGGCCCCGTGGGGTCGGCGGCGATCGCCAGCTCAATCGGTTTCGGCTGGGCCAGCCCCGGCGCGCACACCATCAAGGCCGTCAGGCTCGCCCCCGCGGCCCAGGCGAGGATGCGGGATCGGGCGAGGTGGATCAACAGCTTCATCGCCGGTCCTTGGCAAGGTCAACCGCTCAGGCGCGGCCATGTATGGGGCCGCGGCACCTCAGTGCCCGCCCCAGCCCTCCATCTGCTCGAGCTCCATGCCCTTGGTCTCGGGCAGGAAGGCCCTGACGAGCCAGAAGCTGATGAAGGCGCTCACGGTGTACAGCAGGTAGGTTTCGGCCAGGCCGAGCCCGCTGGCCATCGCCGGGAAGCTCTGCACCACGGCATAGTTCGCCGCCCACTGCGCCAGCCCGCAAACCGCCAGAGCCGAGCCGCGGAGCTGGTTGGGAAACATCTCGCCAAGCATGACCCACATCACCGGGCCCCAGCTGACATTGAAGAACACCACGTAGATGTTCGCCGCGATCACCGCGATCAGGCCGAGCTGCTGGTCCATCTGCAGGGCGCCGGCGGCATCGAGGGTCCCCTGCGAAAAGGCCCAGCTCATCGTCCCGAGTGACACGGCCATGCCGGCCGAGCCCATCAGCAGCAGCGGCTTGCGACCGATCCGGTCGACCAGCGCCATGGTCACAAAACAGGCGGCGATCGAGACCAGCCCGGAGAAGATGTTCCGCTCGAGCGCAGCCTTTTCGGAGACGCCCGCCAGTCGCCACAGCGTCTCGCCATAGTAGAAGATGACGTTGATGCCGACGAACTGCTGGAACAGGGCGATGATCAGACCCGCCCAGACGACCGGCCGCAGCACCGTGCCCGGGGCCAGGACGTCGGCCAGACGAGGCCGGTGATCGACCGCGAACGAGGCGCGGATCTCGTCGACCTTGCGGGTGGCGGCCTCGACACCGAACAGGCGGGTCAGCACGGCCAGGGCCTCGCCCTCGCGGCCGCTGCTGACCAGATACCGCGGACTTTCGGGGATGAACTGCAAGGCGACCAGGAAGACGACCGCAGGAACGGCCTGGGCCAGGTACATCCAACGCCAGGCGGGGGCTCCTGCCAACTGGCCAAGCGAATCTCCGGCCGCCTGGGCAAGCAGATAATTGACCACGAAGGCCAGCGTCAGCCCGGTGATGATCATCACCTGCTGCACGCTGGTGAGCCGGCCGCGGATCGCCGCCGGAGCGACCTCGGAGATATAGGCCGGCGACAGCACGCTCGCAGCGCCGACAGCCATGCCGCCGAAAAAGCGGGCGATCACGAACAGCGCATGATTGG
Organism: Novosphingobium piscinae; assembly: GCF_014230355.1. GTDB lineage: Bacteria > Pseudomonadota > Alphaproteobacteria > Sphingomonadales > Sphingomonadaceae > Novosphingobium > Novosphingobium piscinae. Next base: position 70,434 of record NZ_JACLAX010000001.1, on the reverse strand, counting down.
CGGTCAGCCCCTGGACCAGCGCGCCAGTCAGGAACAGGACTGCCGCCAGCACCATGATGCGCTTGCGGCCGAACCGGTCGGCCATCCGTCCGGCCAGAAAGGCTCCCGCAGCGCAACCCACCAGCAGCGAACCCACGGTAAAGCCCAGCCCGTTGTCGTCGAGCGCGAATGCGGCCTTGAGCCCGGCCTGGGTTCCGTTGACGGCACCACTGTCATAACCGAACAGCAGGCCGCCGATTGTCGCGACGGCGACGATAGCGCCGACAAGCGCCATGTTGACCTGGTCTTGCTGCCGTGCAGCCATCAGTCTCTCCCACCTGGTTGTTCGCGCCCCGACTGTCCCGAAGGTCTCAGAGTACGCCGGAATCATTGTCCGCCCGCAAGTCCACCGCGACTTGATAGCGCTATCTTTGTATCGCCTGGTCGCGTTGGCGCAAGCGGGAACTGCGGTTAAGTCTGCTTTATTCACAATGGCGCTTGCCAACCGCGCAAGGTGGACGCAGGAACGCGGCCAGGGGGAGAACCCGCGACATGATCGACAACCGCAGCCGCCGCCGCCAGTCAGGGCGCCCGACCGTCAATGATGTCGCGCGGTTGGCGGACTGTTCGCCGATGACGGTCAGCCGCGTGGTGAACGGCGGCGCCGGGGTTCGCGAGGAGACCCGCAAGGCGGTCGAAGCGGCGATCCGCCAGCTGAACTATTCCCCGAACCGCGCCGCGCGCACCCTCGCGGGGGCAACCCAGCTGCGTCTCGTCCTGCTCTACTCCAACCCCTCCGCGGCCTACCTCAGCGAGCTGCTGATCGGCTGCATGGACGCAGCGACGCGCCACGACGCCCATCTGATGGTCGAGCGTTGCGACCCCGAGCGGGACCAGACCAAGATGATCGCCAAGCTGACCGAGAGCGCGGTCGACGGGTTTTTGCTGCCGCCACCACTGTGCGACGATACCGCACTGCTGGCCCGGCTCCGCCGGGCTGGGGCCCATGCCGTGCTGATCGGGCCGGGCCAGGCCGAGGCCCATCACGGCGTCGTGATGATCGACGATTACCAGGCGGCTTTCGACATGACCCGCCATATCCTCGGACTGGGCCATAACCGGATCGGCTTTATCATCGGCAATCCGCAGCAATCGGCCAGCGCGCTGCGTCTAGCGGGCTTCCGCGACGCGATGGCCGAGGCGCAGGTCGAGGTCGATGCGCCCCTGGTCCGCCAGGGACAGTTCACCTACCGCTCGGGGCTCGACGCCGCGATGGAGATGCTGGCCCTCGACCGCCGGCCGACCGCGATCTTCGCCTCCAACGATGACATGGCAGCGGGATGCATCGCCGCCGCCCACCGCAACCATCTCGAAGTCCCGCGCGATCTGACGGTCTGCGGGTTCGACGATACGGCTCTGGCATCGACGATCTGGCCCGAACTGACAACCATCCGCCAGCCGATCCGGCAGATGGCCGAGACAGGGCTGCAGCTGTTGATCCAGGAGATCCGCGCCGCGCGTAACGACGAGCTGTCCCAACCCAGCCTGGCGATGCTGGACTATGAAATGGTCCGCCGCGAATCCGACGGGCCACCGCCGCGCTGACCCGACGCCGGCGGCGAGGCTCAGCTGCCGAACGAGGCCGGCGCCGTGGCGATCCCGGGAACGGAGACCGTAAAGGCGAACAGGTCGCCGGCAGCGGGCTGCGCCGCCAGCGCCGCCGCGTCGAGACCCTTGCGCGCGGTCGTCACATAGGCCCGGGTCAGGTCGGGCCCGCCGAAGGCCAGCTTGGTGACATTGGCGACCGGCAGGTTCACCCGCTCGAGCAGCTCGCCCGCCGGTGAATAGCGCGCCACGCCCCAGCCGTTCCACAGACCGGTCCAGACGCAGCCCTCGGCATCGCAGACTGGCCCGTCGGGATAGGCCTCGGGGAAGTCAAGCGCGACGTCGACGAACAGCCGGGCGGGGCCGGGGCTGCCATCCAGGGCGAGATCAGCCACCAGGATGGTCTTGCCGAGCGTGTCGGTAAAGTAGATCCGGCTGTCGTCGGGGGCGATGGCCGGGCCATTGGTGATACACAGGTCTGCCGGGCCGAAGGGTGCGATGGCCGCGCCCGCCGCACGGTAGAAGCGCCCGCTGGGCGCACTCTCGGCATCGTCCATCGAGCCGAAGTAGACCCGCCCGCGGCGGTCGACGCAGGCATCGTTGAGCCGGTTCCCGGCCGGCTCGCCGGGAATCGGGACCCGGTTTGCGCACAGGCCGGTCGCAGGATCGAACCGGTGCACCCCGTCCTTCAGCCCCGCCAGCAGCCCGCCATCGCGCGCCGGCAAGACCCAGCCGACCTGATCGGGCACGACATGGCGGCGATGTTCGCCGGTCGCCGGATCAAACCGGTGGATCGTGTGCTGCTTGATGTCGGTGAACCACAGGCAGGCGCGCTCTGGATCCCACACCGGACCCTCGCCCAGCGTGCAGGCGAGCGCCAGCGCCCGTTCGACCGGCCCGGTCACGACGCTACCGCTCATCGCCAGCCCCCATCGACCCAGTACTCATGGCCCGTGCAGAACCGCGCCTCGTCCGAAGCGAGGAACAGCGCCATGGCGGCGATGTCTGCCGGCTGCAGCCGGCCCTTGAGGCACTGCGCCGCGACGATCTCGGCCTCGCCTTCGGGGGTGTACCAACGCATCTGTCGCTCGGTCTGGACGTTGCCAGGAATGATCGTGTTGACCCGGATGTTGAATGGACCGAGCTCGCGCGCGAGGCTGCGGGTCAGGCCTTCTACCCCGGCCTTGGCGATCTGGTAAAGCGCCAGCTCGTCGAGCCCGAGATGCCACGAGATCGAGCCGAGGTTGAGGATCACCCCGCCGCCCTGCGCCTTCATCGCCGGCCAGACCGCCTGAGAGGCGAAGAACTTGTGCTTGAGGTTCACAGCCAGCCGCTCATCCCAGTAGGCCGGAGTCACGGCATCGAGCGCGTGGCGATCGTCGCTGGCGGCATTGTTGACCAGCACGTCGCACCCCCCGAGCGTCTCGACCAGTGTGGCCATGGCGCTGGTCAGACCGTCGCAGTCGGCCACGTCCTGGCGATGGAACACCGGTTCATGCGCGACCTCGCCCAGAGCGCGAACCAGCCGCTCGGCGGGTTCGGCCTGGATGTCGACGAACCCCACCCGCGCGCCCTGCTGGGCAAAGGCGGCGACGATCCCCTCGCCGATTCCGCTGGCTCCGCCCGTGATGATGACGCGCTTGCCCACAAGACTGGGATAGCTGGCCGACAGAATGGCGCTGCCGGGAACATCGGCTCCAGGCATCGCAGCGGGGTCCTGCGGCGATGGGAGTGGTGTCACGACCGTCATGCCAGATCAGCCAGACCGCGCGCGGTCAGATTGCGCATGAAGGCGCCGATGCCCTCGGTCCACGGCGGTGCGTCGCGCGAAGTGGTCACCACATTGACGAGGGCGCCAAGCCGCTCCGAGCGGATCGTGACGCGATCACCGCGCTTGTGGGTGAAGCCGCCGCCGGGTTCGTCGCGATCCTGGGTGGGCGCGAAAAGGGTGCCGCAGAACAGGACGAAGCCATCGGGATAGCTATGCTCGCTGAGAGTCTGGTGGACGAGGTCAAGCGGGTCTCGGCTGATCTCGGTCATGCGGTTCGTTCCTTCCATGCGGAAGTTGTCCTGGCCCTCGACCACCAGCTCGACCTCGGCGCTGCGGATGTCGTCGATCCCGAAACCCGCGTCAAACAGGCGGATGAAAGGCCCGATCGCGCAGGAGGCAGTATTGTCCTTGGCCTTCGACAGGAGCAGCGCGGAACGTCCCTCGATGTCGCGCAGATTGACGTCGTTGCCGAGAGTGGCACCGACCACCTCGCCGACCGGATCGACCACCAGCACGATTTCGGGTTCGGGGTTGTTCCAGCTCGAGTCAGAGCGGACCCCGATCAGGGCCCCGTAACCCACGCTGGAGAGGACCGGGGCCTTCGAAAAGACTTCGGCATCGGGACCGATCGCAACCTCGAGATACTGCGACCACATGCCCTCGGCGATCAGCGCCTGCTTGAGCGCCAGGGCCTCGGCACTCCCCGGGACCACGGCGCGGATCCCGGCACCGATGGTGGCTTCAAGCTGGCCGCGCAGCGTCGCAGCGGCGGCGGCATCGCCACGGGCGCGCTCTTCGATCACACGCTCGATGGCGCTGACCGCGAAGGTCACGCCGCAGGCCTTCACGCACTGCAGGTCGATCGGCGAGAGCAGAGTCCAGCCGTCAGGCAGCCCCTGCTCGATCGGGCCAAGGACCGACCCACCTGCCAGCGCACGCCGCGCCAGGGCGCCGGACACGGTGCTGGCCACCGCGGTGATATCGCGGATCTCGCCGCCGACAAGGACGATCACGTGAGGCCCGTCGGGGGCCTGCGCGCGGCCGACGAACGTTCCGTTCCCGTAGTCACGAGGAAGGCAAGCCGTCAGGCCCACACCCATATCCGCATCCCCCAAGGCCCTTTGATTGATAGCGCTAACGTAGGGATGTATCCCCCAGAGATCAAGCCTGCGCGGCGGTGAAACTGTCGCCATGGAACATCGTCGTGCCTGTCCCCGGGGGTGGACTGGCGCCGGTAGCCCCGTAAACAGGTGGCAAGCGCGGCCGGGGCTGCGACGCAGGCGGAGTCAAGGCGCGGGTGGCAGAAACAGGCTGGAGCAGCATTGGCTATCTGGCGGACCCCTTCACCTGGGCGGCTTGCCTCTGCGCCGTCGTCGTGCTCGGAATGAGCAAGGGCGGGTTCACCGGTTTCGGCGCACTGGCCACCCCGATCGTGGCGCTGGCACTCCCGCCGGTGGTCGCCGCCGGGGTCCTGCTGCCGATTCTGATCGCCCAGGATGCGGTCAGCGTCTGGGCTTTCCGGCATGAATGGGACCGCTGGATCGTCGCCTGGATGCTGCCGGGCGCAATCGTCGGGATCGCTTTCGCCTGGCTTTTTGCCCGCACCGTTGACGGCACGTTGCTGGCGGCACTGATCGGCGCGCTGTCCGTCCTGTTTGCCGCCCGGCGGCTGTGGGCCGGACGCGGCCAACGCCTGTTGGAGCCCTCGCGCTCGCCCGGCTGGGTCGGACTGTTGTTCGGGGTGCTCACCGGCTTCACCAGCCAGGTCGCGCACGCTGGCGGGCCGCCCTTCCAGATGTGGGTTACCCCGCGCCAGCTGCCGCACACCCGCTATGTCGGCACGAACGCGGTGCTGTTCGCGGTGATCAACTGGCTCAAGGTACCGGCCTTCGTCACGCTCGGGGCACTCACCCCGAAAGTCCTGCTGACCTCGGCCGCCCTGCTGCCGGTGGCCATGGTCAGCACCTATGCCTCGCTCCACCTCGTCCGGCGGATGCCGGGGGAACGCTTCTACACGCTGATCTACTGGCTGATGTTCGGGCTCGGGCTTTACCTGGTCACGCGGGCACTCTGATCGGCGGCGGTCACAGGCTGTGCTCGGCGCAGGGTCGCGACCGGCCGGCCGGCCCCGCTGCCCCCCTGACGAATCAGCGGCAGCACCACTGAAGAGGGATGGTCACGGTCGCTGAGGATGGTGATGGTCCGCGGCTGGGCCTGCGGATCACGCGCCCGCTCGCGCCAGTCCGAGCCAGCCAGAGTGAGCTGCACACGGTGGCCCGGCTGGAATGTCCAGCTGGTCGGCATCAGATCGAACTGTAACCGCGCCGGCTGGCCGGGCTGGAGCGGCTGCGCATCCTCGGCGAAGGCGCGGTGCCAGGGATAGCCCCCGGGCAGGATCCAGGGCGCCTCGGCGGTGCGGCGCAGGCTCGCCTTGAGCCGCCCTTCGGTGATCACCCGCACCGTGCCGTCGGGCGCGACGTCCTCGACATAGAGGAACAGGTTGGCATCGGGCGTGTCCGCGGCGATCCACAGGTCGGCGACCCCATGGCCGGTGTACTCGGCGGCGGCGGTCAGCGGCGGGCCGGCGATCGACCAGCCGTTGCCGGGGTTGTGGCATGGTTGCATCGTCGGCCCGAAGCCGCTCTTCTCGCAGTTCACCGCATAGTCGACCGCGAAGTCGCGTCGCAGCGCCGCACCGGTGAAGACTCCTTCCACCAGTCCCCGCGCGGTCAGGGCAAACGGGGTCGGACGGGCATCGGGCAACGGCCAGACCTTGCTGGAGCGCCAGGCGTTCGGGCCGACCACGACGTAATGGATGGGATCGTCCCGATCGATCCCGGTGTCGATCCCCTTGAGGTGCCGGTCAAAAAAGCGGTGGGCCTCCTCGACCAGGGCAAAGCCGTCATTCTCGCAGTGCAGCCAGTCCCCGATCAGGATTCGCGCGCCGGGAATGTTGGCCTGGGCGATCAGACCCTGGTCGCGCAACTCATCGCGCCAGCCGCCGACCACATAAAGCGGCACCCCGCCCTGGACCATCTGCGGGCGGTAGCTGGAAGCGCTGCCCTCGGCCCAGAACGGGCTCTGGAGCTGGGGTGAGAAACTGTCGCGATAGGGCAGGGCCTTCCACACCTCGAACAGCGGGACCGCACGCTGGTGCTGCTCGGCCGCCAGGCGCAGCAGAACCTTGTCGGGATCGCTGTCGACCGGGCGGACCGCCATGTCCTGCGCGATCGTGCGGGTAGGTCCTGTGCCCCATTGCGCAAAAATCCCGCCGCGCCGCATCGCGTCGTACTTGTTCCAGGAGAAGCACCCGGCGAACACGGCCTTGAGATGCGGGGCGTTGACCGACATGGCATGGGCCGCGGCATCGCCCGTGTTCGAGCAGCCATACTGGCCGACGTTGCCGTTGGACCAGGGCTGACGCGCCAGCCACTCGATCAGCTCATAGGCATCGTGCGCCTCGTTGCGGTCATGGTAGCCGCGCATCGTGCCGAACGACTGGCCGTTGCCGCGCCGCGCCACCTGGACCACGACATAGCCGTGGTCGGTCAGGTTGGGCATGGTCACGAAGCCGGCCGCCCGCGAGCCGACACCGTCGGCAGGCTGCTGGGTGGCGCTCAGCGAGTGATGCCAGATGACCGGAAACCGATCTTCGACCGGCTGCCCGCCCTGCGCCGGGCGGGCGACCAGCATGGCGACCCGGGTGCCGTCGCGCAACGTCACATAGAACGAGTGGGTGACCTGTTCATGGTAGCGCCGAGGCGGCTGGTAGTGCCCGAACGAGGCGGGGACCTCGGCCGGGGTCAGGGTCGGCGGCGGCACCGGGACGGCCTGACCCGCCACCCCGGTTCCCGCCACGGCCAACGCGGCGGCCAGCCCGGCGGCCAGCCAGCGCATCAGAACGCCTTGCGCACCGTGGCGGCGAACAGCCGGCCGGTCGGGTCGGCCGCGGTGGCATCGTAACCGCCGCTGCCGTTCCCGCTGGGCGAGATGTTCACGTAAGGCGGCCGCTCGTTCAACAGGTTGCGCACTTCCAGGCCAAGGGTGATGCCCTTTTCGAAGAAGCCTGCGGCACTGCGATCGCCGATCCGCCAGTTGACCGAGAAATCGACCGGATTGTAGGCGCGCACCTGCTGCACCGGGCTGGCTGCGATGTTGCGATAGCCGTTGACGTGGATCCACTGCAGCCGCGCGCTGACCGGACCATGATCCCAGGTCACAACGCTGCGCACCTTGAAGCGCAGCGGGTTGAAGATCGTGTTGAGCCGGTCGACCAGCGGCGCACTGGGCGCGACCGAGATCCGATAGCTGGTCAGATAGGTCCCGCCGACCAGCACGCCAAGCCGGTCACCGTTGCCGAGCGTCAGCGCATAATCGGCGGTGAAGTCGAAGCCGCGGGTGCGCGAAGCCCCGAGGTTCTGGCCACGGCCGTCGACAAACAGCGTGACATTGGCCGCACTGCCCCCTGGCAGGGCGCCGACCACGCCGATCCCGGCGTTGATGTAGTTCTGCACCTGGGTGGCCGCCGCAGCACCCTGGAACACCACGTTGGTGCCGGCATAGAACGGCAGGTCGCCGAGGATCGCCAGGTTCGAGAGGTTGGCGATGACCTGGTTCCTGTAGTTCACGTCCCAGTAGGTGAGCCCGAGGTTGAGGCCGCTCACCGGGGTGAAATCGGCGCCGACCGACCAGGTCGTGGCGGTTTCGGGCTTGAGTCCCAGGTTCTGGCCCGACAGCGCAACGCCGATCAGGGTGCCGCCCGCGGGTACCGAGTAGTTCTGCACGAACAGGTTGTTGGAATTGCCGTAGATCTCGGGGATGGTCGGCGCGCGGAACGACGTGCCGTAGCTGCCGCGGAGCTTGAGTCCGTCGACCGGCATCCAGTTGACCCCGAACTTGGGATTCGTGGTCCCGCCGACATCGCTGTACTTGTCGTGCCGGACCGCGGCATTGACCTCGAGCTTCTGGAAGCCGGGCACGGCGTTGTCTGGCCCGAACAGCGGGACGTAGAGCTCGCCATACACTGAATCGATCTTGCGCCCGAAATTGCGGAACACCAACGGCGTGGTCGGTCCGCCACGAGCCGAGCCGAGCGCCACGGTGAAGTCCTGGCGGGCATAGCCGGTGGCCAGTTTGACCGACCCGCCCGGCAGCTCGAACAGGCTGCCGTTCAGCCGGGCCTCATAGGTCTTCAGCCGGCCGTTGGTCGGCGCCAGGAAGATCTGGTTGGCGAGGGTGGCGTAGAGCGCGCGATTGGTGCGGCCGAGGCCATAGGGATCGAAGGCCGCATTGGGATCGTTGCTCGCCAGGGCGGCGTTGAGGGCCGCATTGTTGATCCCATACAGCGAGGTCGAATTGTCGTTGGTCTTGCCATAGCCGGCGAGTGCCTCGAACTGGAAGTCGTGGGGCAGCTTGATCGTCAGCTTCGGCGTGATCTGCCAGCTCTGGGCATAGCCATAGGAATCGTTGGCCGGCAGTTCGCGGAACATGTAGTCGACCGTGTAGCTTGTTCCGGTGAAACCGGCTGGCCGCACGAAGAAGGCATTGGTCTGGGGCACGGTGATCGTGGCCGAGCTCCAGGCCGATTTGCGGTAGAATTCGCGCCTTGAGAAGAACCCGTCGAGCGACAGTTTGATCGAGTCGCTGACCTCGAAGGTGGCCGTGCCGTTGACCGAATTGTAGTGCTGCCGGGGCATCAGGTCCTGATTGGCGAGCAGTTCGCAGCGGTTGCTGGTGCCGGCCACCAGGCTTCCGGCGGTCGCCTGGGTCACCCCGCCTTGAGGGATAGCATAGGTCACCCCGCCGGCGCGGATCGTGCCCGGAAAGCAGCGGGTGGTGCGCCCGTCGGGTCCGCCGAATGGGGTAAAGTTCGAAGTGAAGAAGGCGCGGTCGTCGCCCGACAGGTTGGAGCGTTCGACGTGCTCGAAGGCCACCATCACCTGGCCGCGGTCGAACACCTTGCCCAGCGCTGCGCCGAGCGTGATCTCGCGCAGGTCACCTTGCTGGGCGATGCCGGTGCGGGCGAAGACCTCGCCGCCATCGAGGCTGCGCCTCGGGATGAGATTGACCACGCCTGCCACGGCGTCCGAGCCATAGATCGCCGAGGCGCCGTCCGCGACCACCTCGACCCGCTCGACGCCAAGCGTCGGCAGGACCGAGGGATCGATCGAGCGGCTGTTGTAGGTCACCCGGTGGCCGTCGATCAGTACCAATGTGGCATAGGGCCCGATGCCGCGCAGGTTGACCGAGTTGCCGTAGGTGATGTTGCCCGAGCCGCCCGACTGCCCGCGCGAGTTCTCCGACACGCCGAGGTCGAAGTTCTGGGGGATCTCCTTGATCATGCGGTCGACCGTCACAGCCGTGGAGGATTCGATCTGGGCGCGGCCAAGCGAGATCACCGACGAGCCGACCGGCGCCTGGCCGCGGATCGACGTGCCGGTGACGACGATCTCCGGCTGGGCATCGTCCGCCGCAGCAGGGGTGGCATCGGGCGACGTGGCGATCTGGCCCGCGGCGGCAGCCGGTGCCAGCAAGGCGAGTGCCAGCGCCAGACTGGACCCGTGCGAAACGAGCTTAGCGGATTGTCCCATCATGTCCTCCCTCACTCCGGCAAGGGACAGGATCCTGGATCCTCAGCGGGCCATGCGCCGCGGCGCCGAACCTATCCTCTCCAAGGCCTGTCCGTTTGCCGGATTCGCGCCTGCCGACGGTTTACCGCCGGTTCTTGCTCATTAATCGGAGATTAGTGGACAAAGTCAACTATCGTTTTTCGGCACTGTTGGTAGCCTCAAAGTTCGCGCACCACCGCATCGTACATCCGGTCGAGCACGTCATTCAGCATCTGGTGCTCGGCATCGCTGAGCTGGTGGAGCACGGCGCCCTCCACCTCCTCCATGCGGGCGAACAGCCGATCAAGCTGGCGATCGCCTTCGGGCGTGACATAGAGCGCGTGCCGCCGCCGGTCCTCGGCCGAACGTCGCCGCTCGGCCCAGCCATACTTCTCGAGCTCGTCGATGATCGTGACTGTCACCGACTTGTCCAGACCGACTGCACCGGAGAGTTCGCTCTGCGATATGCCGGGATTGGCCGCCACGATGGCGAGAGAGGAAAACAGGCCGGAACGCAGGCCGAGATCGGCGTTGGCCGCCGCGAACTTGCGCGACAGCTGGTTCTGGACACGCCGCAGGCGGAACCCGACGAAGTCGCCGAGGCGGCCCAGCGCAACCTCGGAGCGCTCAGGCTCGGGGCCACGCGGCTGGGGGGTGGAAGTGCTCGCCATGTCGATGCCTGCAGATGATTGACAAGAAAAATAGTTGAAATAATCTACTGTCGCAGATGGTGCCCCATTAGAGGCGCGGCCCTGGGGGCTGTCAACTGGGACGACCGCGGAGCAGGAGAGGCATGGAACGGACCGAACCCGATCACGCGCCGTCCGCGGAACGCGGGCCCGGCGCCGCGGCACGCGAGGCGGGCCCGGCGCTGCGGCTGGTCTATGCCCTCGGCGGCTGTGGCCTGCTGGGCGCGACCGCGGCCGATGCGATCGCCGTCGCCGGGCGGCACGCCGGCTTCCACCTGCTCGGCTCGATCGAGCTGGTCCAGGCCGCGGCGGTTCTGCTGGCCGGATCGGCCATGCTGATCGCCACGCTGCAGGGCGAGCATGCCTCGGTCCACATGGTCACCGAGCGCCTGCCCCGCCGGGTGGCGGCCCGGCTGGCACGGATAGCTGCGCTGCTCAGCGCCGCAGTGTTCCTGGTCGTCGCGGTCGGCGCGGCCTGGGTCACGGCCGAGCTGTGGTCAGGGTTCGAACGGACCGAATTGCTCCACCTGCCGATTCGCTGGCTGCGCGTGCTGTGGATCGGCTTTGCCGGGCTGATCGCGCTGACCTTCCTGCGACGGGCGCTGGCCCGACCGACTGGCGAGACCCGCTGATGGCGCCCGAACTCATCGGCGCGCTGGGCATCGCCATGCTGCTGCTGCTCCTGGCCAGCGGAGTGCCGATCGGGGTCGGGCTGATGCTCGTCGGGATCGGCGGCCTGGCCGTGATGATCGCGCCCGAGGCTGCCGTGATCAAGGCCGGGGTGGTCTCGTTCGAGGTGATCTCCAAGTACGAGCTGGGAGTCCTGCCGCTGTTCCTGCTGATGGCCCATCTGTGCTTCGCCGCCGGTGCCAGCCGCGATTTCTTCGATGTGGCTGCCAAGTTCCTCGGCCACCGCCGCGGCGGGCTGGCGCTCGCCTCGATCGGCGGATGCGCCGGGTTCGGCGCGATCAGCGGCTCGAGCCTCGCCACGGTCTCGACGATCAGCTCGGTTGCCCTGCCCGAAATGCGCCGCGCCGGCTATCATCCGGGCTTCGCCGCGGGCGCTCTTGCCGCCGGCGGCACCCTGGGCTCGCTGATCCCGCCCTCGGGGGCGCTGATCGTCTTCGGGATCATCGCCGAACAGTCGATCGGCAAGCTGTTCGCCGCCGCGATCGTCCCGGGGGCGACCCAGGCTCTCTCCTACATGGCCACGATCGCCCTGCTGTGCCTGTGGCGGCCCGAGCTGGGTCCGGCCACGGTCCGCGTGCCGTGGCGCGACCGCCTGCCCGCGCTGCGCCAGGTGGCCGATATCTTCGCGCTGATGCTGTTCGTGATCGGCGGCCTGATGATCGGCTGGTTCACCCCCACCGAGGCCGCCTCGGTCGGCGTGGTCGGAGCACTGCTCCTGCTCGCGGTGCGCGGCGGCTTCACCCGCGCCGCGGTAGCCGGAGCCCTGCGTGCCACGCTGCGCACCGCGGGGATGATCTACGTGGTGATCATCGGCGCGCTGCTGTTCGCCAACTTCATCTCGGCCAGCGAGATCACCGAGGCCCTGTCCGGCGCAGTCAGCGATCTGCACGCCAGCCCGGTGGTGGCGATCATCGCGATGACGCTGATCCTGCTGCTGCTGGGCTCGTTCCTGGACGGCGTGGCGCTGATGCTGCTGACCACCCCGATCTTCCTGCCGATCGCCGAGCAGCTCGGCTACAGCCCGATCTGGTTCGGCATCTTCCTGGTCCGCACGATGGAGATCGGCTTCGTCCACCCGCCCCTCGGGCTCAATATCTACGTGATCCAGGGCCTCGCCCGGGACCTGTCGCTCGGCACGATCTTCCGCGGGGTGATCCCGTTCCTCGTCGCCGACTTCCTTCACCTCGCCGCGATCATCGCGGTCCCCGCGCTGGCGCTGTGGCTGCCCGGGCTGGTGGCGGGATGACCCCGATGCGCATCCTCCCTTCGCTGCTGCTCGCCCTGCTGCTGGGCCTGGTCCTGTCCGCCTGCAGTCGCCCTGCCCCCGACGCCCCGCACCTCCTGACCTACGCCAGCCCCTATCCGCCGACCCACCCCTTCTCCAAGGCCGACATCACGTGGATGAAACACGTCGAGCGGGCCAGCGGCGGGCGCATCCGGATCAAGCCCTACTGGTCGGGCGCGCTGCTCTCGTCGGACATGTCGATGATGGAGATCCGCCACGGCCTCGCCGACATCGGCCTGATCACCCCGATCTACACCCGCGGCGGCGCGCACATGCTGCGCGCGCAGTCGGGCTTCTACGGCGGAATCCGGACGATCGAGGATCAGGTCGCGGTCTATGACTGCCTTGACCAGCGCTTCCCCGCCTTCGGCGACGAACTCAAGGGCCTGCACGTGCTGGCCGCGCAGGGCGGCAATTTCCCTGGTGTGTTGACGCGCAACCGGCCGGTGCACAGCCTGGCCGACCTCAAGGGCCTGCGCCTGCGCGCGCAGAGCGATGCGATCGACGTGCTGCGCGCACTGGGCGCGGATCCGGTCAACATGCCAATGGGCGAGGTCTATTCGGCCCTGGCCAAGGGCGTGATCGATGGCGTGGTCGCGCCGGCCGATACGATCAAGAGCCTGCATTTCGCCGAGGTGGCGCACCATTTCACCAGCCTGCGCTTCAGCCGCGGGGCCTATCCGGCGCGGGCCATGTCGGACCAGGCGTGGCGGCGGCTGCCCCCCGATCTCCAGACGCTGCTGCGGGATTCGCGCCGGATCTGGGAGGCCGCCCTTGCCGACGAGGTGCTCAAGGCCGAACATGCCGGGATCGCCTATGCCGCCGGCCACGGCGTCGAGATGATCCCCTTCCCCGCGCCGGAACAGGCCAAGCTCGACGCGCTCTACAACCGGTTCGCGATCGACCAGGCACGCCGCCTTGCCGATGTCGGACTGGATGGCCTGCCCGTGTTCCGCGAGGCCCAGCGCCTCATCGCCGCCGGCGCGATCGCCTGCGCGCGCCCATCTTCCGGAGTTAACCCGATGAGCACCCCCCGATGAGCAACGGCAGCGACCTCACCCACCGCCCGCTCGAAGGCCTGACCGTGATCGACTTGACCCGCGCGCTGGCCGGGCCCTATGCGACGATGCTGCTCGCCGGCCTTGGCGCCAAGGTGATCAAGGTCGAGGAACCGAAGGGCGGGGATCTCGCGCGCGAGAACAGCCCCTATGTCGGACGCGAGGGGGTGATCGTCGAGCGCCGCCACGAGGACGACATCTCGATTTCGCACCTCACCCGCGCGCGCGGCAAGTACGGCATCTCGCTCGACCTCAAGAGCGATGCGGGCAAGGGGGTATACTTCGACCTCGTCCGCAAGGCCGATGTCGTGGTCGAGAACTTCACCGCGGGTACCGCCGACCGGTTGGGTATCGGTTACCACGCATGCCGTGCGGTCAATCCGCGCCTGGTCTTCGCCTCGCTCTCCGGGTTCGGCGCGACCGACCGCGACGGCAAGGCGATGGACGTGATCATCCAGGCCCTGTCCGGCGCCATGTTCACCAGCGGCGAACCCGGCCAGCCCCCGGTCCGCATCGGCATCCCGATCGCCGACATGCTGGCCCCGGTGTTCACCGTCATCGGTATCCTCGCCGCCATCGAGCAACGCCACAGCACCGGGGTTGGCCAGCATGTCGACGTTTCGATGCTCGGCGCCCTCACCTCGTTCGTGGCGATCGAGAACTGGTCGGCCATGGCCGCGGCGGGCATGCCGGCCCGCACCGGGCTGACCGTGCAGCGGCTCTCGCCGTTCGGGGTGTTCGCCTGCGCCGACGGCTATGTCGCGGTGGTCGCCGTGCACGAGCCGCTGGCACGCGGGCTGTTCGCAGCCATGGGCCAACCCGAGCTGGCCGAGGACCCGCGCTTCTGCAGCCGCGACATGCGCGTGGCGAATGCCACCGAGCTCGAGGCGCGGATCAACGCCTGGTCGAGCGCCCTGCCAATGGTCGAAGTGCTGCGCGCGCTCGAGGCGCAGGGGGTGCCCGCCGCACCTGTGCGCCACCCGGAAGACGCGCTGGTCGACCCACGGGTGGTGGCGCGGCAGGAGACCATGGCGGTCAAGCACCCCAGCTACCGCTCGAACATCGATCTGCGGACCGCCGGGGTGCCGATCCAGTTTTCCGGCGCGACCACCGGCTTCGACGATGCCCTGCCGGTGCGGATCGGTGAGCACAACCAGCCGATCCTGCGCGACTACCTTGGCTATGACGAGGACCAGATCGCCGCGCTGAAGGCCGCCGGGGCGATCTGATGCTCGAGCCGTTCCGCCGCGCCTATGCCGATCCGGCGGCCGAGGTGGCGCGGGCCCTGGCCGCCGGGCGGCGGCCGCTGCGCACGCTCGGGGTCGATGCCCCGCGCGAGCGGCTGATCGCCGCAGGCTTCCAGCCGATCCGCCTGGTCGCCCCGCCCCTGCCTGCGACGCCGCGCGCCGATGCCGTGATGGGCGCGGCCGAGCTCGGCCCGCGCGGGCGACGGCTGCTCGAGACGCTGCTGACCCTCGACCATCCCGATGTGCCGGTGCTGATCACCCAGGCCGATGGCGATCAGCCCCAGATCTTTGCCGCCCTGCGCGAATTGGGCCGGCTGGGCGAAGGCGTCCCGCGCCATGTCCATTTCCTCGACCGGCTGCACCTCGATCGCCCCGCCTCGCGCGCCTACACCGCCGTGCGGCTTGACGAGCTCGACGCCTGGCTGGCCGGGCTCGGCGGCCCGGCCAGCGCGGACCACACCGGACCGGCGCCCGCGCTGGCGCCGCTGCTCGGCCGCATCGACGGCCTGCGCCGGGCCGGGCGGATCAGCGGGTGCGACGCGCTGGTCATCGCCGGGGCCTGCGCGGTGCTGCCCGCCGCCGAGGCCGAGGGCGCGCTGACCGCCTTGCTCGCCGCCGACCTGCCCGCGCGCCCCT
Organism: Novosphingobium piscinae; assembly: GCF_014230355.1. Classification (GTDB taxonomy): domain Bacteria; phylum Pseudomonadota; class Alphaproteobacteria; order Sphingomonadales; family Sphingomonadaceae; genus Novosphingobium; species Novosphingobium piscinae. The sequence goes on along the minus strand of NZ_JACLAX010000001.1, from coordinate 54,866 downwards.
CCGGCACCCCCGTGCTGGTCTGCGGCACCGCGCACGAGGATGACCGGCTTTACCGCGCGATCGAGGCGGCGGGCTGCACCATCGTCGGCGAGGTGCACGGGTGGGGCCTCACGCGGCTCGCCGCTCCGGCGCGCGTCACCGCCCCGGCTGCCACCGCCGCCCAGGTCGCCGTGGCGGCCGCGCAGCTCCGCCCCGCGCTGGTCCTGCACCTGGCGATCGACGGCGACGAGGCGGCGCCGTGGGACGTCGCCGCGATCCGCCGCGCCCTGCCGGCCGACTGCGCCTTCGCCGCAATGCGCTGCGCGAGCGCCCCCGACGCGGGCTTTGCCGCGGCCCTCGCTGCGGCGCTCGGACCCGGGCCGGGCGCGCCTGTCGCCGCCGCCAGCCCGGCGCCCAAACCGCCGGCCTCACCGCGTCCTGCACCGGCGCGCAGCCGCAAGGTCCTGCGCTCGACCGCCGACGTCAACGCGTGGCAGCGCGACTGGTTCGCCTCGGTGCGCGAGGCCGTCGCCGCTGGGGCGCCCTTTGCCGTGGTCAATGCCAATGCCCCGCAGGAAATCCTGCGCGCACTCGACGTGCCCTTCGTGGTCAACCAGTGGTGGGCCTCGATCGTCGCCGCCAAGCAGCAGTCGCGGCGCTATCAGGACCTGCTCCGCGCGCATGACCTGCCCGCCGATGTCGAGGCCTATTCGGCCCAGGGCCTGGCCGCGCTGTTCGACGACGTGGCCGACCTGGCCCCGTGGGGTGGCCTGCCGCGGCCCGACTTCGTCCATGCCGTCGCCTCGTCCGACCCGACGCTCAAGCTGTTCACCGAGTGGGGCGAGGCCAGCGGGGCCGACTGCTTCATCTACGAGCGCACGATCGATCCCCGCCCCGACCTCTACGTCGACTGGTGGCAGCAGCTGCCTGACCACTGGGAGACCGCGGTCGAGTCCGCGCGCATCGACCTGCTGGTGACCGAGATGCGCGAGGTGATCACCCGGATCGAATCGCGCACGGGCCGCCGCTTCGATCCCGCCCGGCTGGCCGAGGTCATGGCCCTGGTGAACGAGCAGGAGGACTACTACCGCAAGACCCGCGACCTCGTCGCCCGCACCGTCCCGGCGCCGATCGGGGTGGTCGATTCCATGCCCGCGACGATGGTCCCGCAGTGGCACCGCGGCACGGTCTGGGCGCGCGATGCCGCCAAGGCCTTCTACGAAGAGGTCTGCGCCCGCGCCGAGGCCGGGCTGGGCGCCTGTCCGGCCGAGCGGATCCGCCTGATGTGGGTCGGCCGCGGGCTGTGGAGCGAGATGGGCTTCTACCAGAAGTGGGAGGACAGCCATGGCGCCGTATTCGTCTGGTCGATGTATCTGGCGCTGGCCGCCGACGGCTATATCCGCGACCTGTCGCGCGGGCAGGACCCGCTGCGCGCACTGGCCAGCCGGATCGTCTGCATGGGCGATGAGCTGCGCATGCCGACCTGGGCCGGTCCCTGGCACGTGCACGAGGCCAGGACGCATCAGATCGATGCCGCAGTGGCGCTGCAGGACGCCGATCCGTTCGTGGTCCGCGCCCTGCGCGCGGCGGGGATTCCGGTGCTCGAGCTGACTGCGGACAACTTCAACCGCGAGGACGAGGACGCCGCCGCGATCGAGGCGGCGATCACCGCCTTTATCGAGGGACCGGCGCGGGAGCGGGCGGCGCGGCGCTGTGGCGGCTGATCCTTCTGCCCTGTCCGGCCTGCGGGTGGTGGACTTCTCGCGGTTCCTCCCCGCCGCCTATGCTGGCTGGGTCGCGGCCGAGATGGGCGCGGAGGTGATCCGCGTCGAGCACCCGCGCGAACTGGCCAAGGCGGAAGCCCTGTTCGGGGCGGAGGACGATCCGCGCGCCGCGGCGCGGCGCCGGGCGCGGCCCACCTATGCCCGCAACAAGCGCAGCCTGCGGATCAATCCCGGCACCGCGGCCGGCCGCGAGGTGCTGCACCGCCTGATCGCCGGGGCCGACGTGCTGATCGAGGACTACCGCCCCGGGGTGATGGCCGCGATGGGCTATGGCCATGCCGCGATGCAGGCGCTCAACCCCCGGCTGGTCTACCTCTCGGTGAGCTTCGCCGGCCAAACCGGCCCGCTGGCCGAGCGCGCCGGGCACGATCCCCTCGCCCTCGCTCTCGCCGGCGCGCTGGGACGGCTGGGCGGCCACCCCGAACCTGCGCTGCCCGGCCTGCAGGTGGCTGACACCCTGACCGGAATGAGCGCGACCATCGCGCTGCTGCTGGCGCTCCAGGCGCGCACCCGGCGCGGCACGGGCGAGCATGTCGATGTCGCCATGTCCGACGCCGCGCTGCAACTGCAGCTCGTCTCGCTGGGCCGCCACGACAATCTCGACGACCTGGCGGCGCTCGGGACCTGGCACCCCAAGGGCGGGGTCTGGCGCTGTGCCGATGGCGGCTATCTGTGCACCACCGACATGGAGCCGGCCTCGTGGGCGCGGTTCTGCAGCGCGATCGGCCGCCCTGATCTGACCTCGCGGCAGCACGATCTGGGCGGACACCCGGCGCTCCAGGCCGAGATTGCCGCGATCCTGGCCACCCGCCCGCGTGACGCCTGGGCCGAGCTGCTGGCTGCTGCCGGCAGCCAGGCCATGCCGGTCTACAGCCCCGAGGAAGGCCTGAGCCACCCTCACCACGCCGCGCGCGGCCGGGTCGAGGCGGTCGCCCTGCCCGACGATGCGGTGCCGGTGCGCCAGCTGTCCCTGCCCTTCGGCTTCAGCGCGACCAGGCCGGTGCCGCCGCGCCCGGCCGGGCCGGCGGGGGCGGACAATGCCGCGCTGCTTGCCGCACTGGGGTTCGACCCGGCCGAGCTCGAAGCGCGCGGCGCCTTCTCGGCGGAGCGCGGAGCATGAGCCCGCTCGCCGGGCTGCGGGTGCTCGACTTCACCCACGCCATCGCCGGATCGACCTGCACCCAGATGCTGCTCCAGCTGGGGGCCGAGGTGATCAAGATCGAACCGCCGGGCAACGGCGATGCCTTCCGCCACTATACCGAGCACGCCGGCGCCCCGGGGATGAGCGTGCCCTTCGCCGCGCTCAACGCCGGCAAGCGCTCGGTCGTGCTCGATCTCAAGACTGCCGCCGGCCGCGCCGTGGCCCTGCGCCTCGCCGCGCGCGCCGACATCGTGGCCGAGAACTTCCGCCCCGGGGTGATCGACCGGCTCGGATTGGGCTGGTCCGCGCTCCACGCGGTCAATCCGCGGCTGGTGATGGTATCGCTCAGCGGGTTCGGGCAACACGGCCCGCTGCGCGACTGGGGCGCCTACGACCATATCGCCCAGGCCGTCTCGGGCATGGCGATGATGAACGGGTTCGACGAGCGCCCGTTCAAGATCGGACTGCCCGTGGTCGACAGCTTCACCGGCTATCTCGGGGTGATCGGGGTGCTGGCGGCCCTGCGCGAACGCGACGCGGGCGGGACCGGCCAGCACATTGACATCGCCATGCTCGACGCCGCACTCAAGATCATGGGCACGGCGGCGGCGATGTGGTCCTACACCGGGGTCGCGCCCAAGGGCACCGGCAACCGCGGGTTCCGCCTGGTGGCCACCGCCGAGTACTATGCCACCGCCGATGGCTGGATCGCGCTGGGCGCGAACATGCAGCACCAGATCGAGGCCCTGTTCCGCGAGCTGGGCCACCCCGAGCTGGGCAGCGATCCACGCTTCGCCACCCACGCGGACCGGGTCGCGCATTATGGCGAGCTGAAGGCCTGGCTGACTACGCACCTGCTGACCCGCAATGCGGCCGAACTCGAGCTGCGGCTCACCGCCGCCGGGGTCCCCGCGGCGCGAATCCGCGATATCGGCGAGGCGCTCAGCCATCCCCATGTCGCCGCGCGCGGACTGGTGCAGCCTGCCGACCTGCCGGGGCACGAAGATCCGTTGACGGTGCTCGGCCCGGGCTTCGCCGCCACGCCGCCAGCCGAGCCGCTGCGGGTGCCGGCGCTGGGCGAACATACCGGGTCAGTGCTGGCCGAGCTTGGCCTGTCGGCCGCAGAGATCGCGGCGCTGGACGCGGAGCCGTCGCCATGAGCGACCTGCTGCTGCTGGGCGACCTGATCCTTGACGTGCCCGACCCCGATCACTGGCTGGGCGGGATCGCGCCGCTGACCCGCGCCGCGGGGCTGGTGATCGGCCATCTCGAGGTGCCGCACACCACCAGCACCGAGGAACTGGCCGGCGACGTGCCCGCCCCGGGGGCCGATCCGGCGCATCTCGCCACACTGGCCAGGGCCGGGATCGGCGCGGTCTCGCTGGCCGGCAACCACATGATGGACTGCGGCGCGACCGGGCTGGCCGACACGATGGCCGGGCTGACCGCCCAGGGCATTGCCCATGCCGGGGCCGGGCCCGATCTGGCCAGTGCCCGCGCGCCGGCCTTGCTCGACTGGGCCGGACGCCGCGTCGCGCTGCTCAGCTACAACTGCGTCGGCCCGGAGCTGTGCTGGGCCGGGTCGGCGCGCCCCGGCTGTGCCTATGTCGCGGTGCGTGCCGAGGATGGCGGGCCCAGCCGACCGCAGGCGCGCTTGCGCGTGATCGACCCGGATTCGCTCGCGGCGATGCAGGACGACATCGCCGCGGCGCGGGCCCGGGCGGACATCGTGATCGTTGCCCTGCACAAGGGCATCACTCACCGCGTTGCCGAACTGGCCCCCTACGAACGCCCGATCGCCCAGGCGGCGATCGATGCCGGGGCTGACGCGGTAGCCGGACACCATGCCCACATCGCCCGCGGGATCGAACTCTATCGCGGCAAGCCGATCTTCCACGGTCTCGGCAACGGCTGCGTCGTCACCCATGCCCTGACCCCGGCGCAGGACCATCCAGCGAGGGCCGAATGGGCCGCGCGTCGCAAGGTGCTGTTCGGCTTCGAGCCGCTGCCCGACTATCCGCTGGCGCCGTTCCACCCCGATGCGCGGTACGGCCTGATCGGGCGCCTGCGGATCGCTGCCGATGGCGCGGTGGTGGCCGGGCTGATCCCGCTGTGGTTCGAGCCCCCCGGGCGCCCGACTCCCGCCGGCCCGCGCGCCGCGGCTGTGGTCGACTACCTTGCCCGGATCGGGCGTGACGCCGGTCTGCCCCCACGGACTTTCACCCCCGATGACGCGGCGGGCTGGGCGATCGGCTGAGCCGTGCCTTGTCGGACAGGGGCTGCGAAAGCGGGTTCACCCCGCGAAGGCCGCAGGCTAACATGTTGATAGCGGAGCGCCAAGATGCCCGCCCGCGACGGAAGGATCCCATGAAGTTCGCACTCACGGTCAATGGCAAAGCCCGAACGGTCGAGGCGCCCGGCGACAAGCCGCTGCTCTGGGTCCTGCGCGAGGAGCTGGCGCTCAGCGGGCCGAAGTTCGGCTGCGGCCAGGGGCTGTGCGGCGCCTGCACCGTGCTGCTCGACGGCGAGGCGGTGCGCTCCTGCTCGACCCCGTTGAGCGCGGTGGGCAAGGCCAAGGTGACCACGATCGAGGGAGTCGGCGCTACCGCTGTGGGGCAACGCCTGCGCGCCGCCTGGGTCGATCTGGACGTGCCGCAGTGCGGCTATTGCCAGGCCGGTCAGATCATGAGCGCGGCCTCGTTGCTTGCCGCCAATCCAAGGCCCGACGATGCCGCGATCGATGCGGCGATGAGCGGCAACCTCTGCCGCTGCGGCACCTACCACCGCATCCGCGCCGCGATCCACCAGGCGGCCGCCGGGGGAACCCGCCGCGCCGCCCGGGACGGGGAGACCGGACATGCCGGCTGAGACCGACCGCCGCTTTGTGCTGAAGGCCCTGCTTGCCGCGGGCGGGGCGCTGGCTTTCGACATCGAGCTGGCGACCGCCGCCACCGGCCCGGCCGCCGGCCCCGCGCTGGGCGCCTTCGTCCGGCTCAACCCGGATAACAGCGTGACCATCATCGCCAAGAACCCGGAGATCGGCCAGGGCGTCAAGACAATGCTGCCGATGCTGATCGCCGAGGAGCTCGACGTGGCCTGGAGCGCGGTGCGGATCGAGCAGGCGCTGGTCGATCCGGCGCGCTATGGTCCGCAGGTCGCCGGCGGCAGCACGGCAACGCCCACCAACTGGTTGCCGATGCGGCAGGCCGGAGCCGCGGCGCGGGCCATGATCGTCGCCGCCGCAGCCGAACAGTGGGGTGTGCCCGCGGCGCAGCTGACCACCGCTGCGGGCGAGGTCAGCCATGCCGCCAGCGGCCGCCGCGCTCCCTATGCTGCCTTCGCCGCCGCCGCCAGCCGCCAGGCCGTTCCCGCCATGGCGACGCTGACGCTGAAGGACCCGGCCCGCTACTCGATCATCGGTCAGCCGCAGCGCGGGGTCGATACCCCGGCGATCGTCAGGGGCGAGCCGCTGTTCGGGATCGACACCCGGCTGCCCGGGATGGTCCATGCCGCGCTGCTCACCCCGCCGGTGCGCGGCGCCGTGCTGCGCAGCTTCGATGCCGCACCGGCGCTGGCCCTCCCCGGTGTCCTCAAGGTGATCCCGCTGCGCCGGATCGGCGAGGCCGATGCGCCGATCGATGCCCTTGCCGTGGTGGCCGAAAGCTGGTGGACGGCGAGCGAGGCGCGCAAGGTGCTGCTGGCCACCTGGGACAACGAGGGCCGCGAGCGCCATTCCGATGCGGCCTTTGCCGCAGCGGCGCAAGCGGCGCATGCCGGCAAGCCGCAGGTCCCGGTGCTGGCGCGGGGCGATGCAGCCACGGCGCTGGCCGGTTCGGCGCGGCAACTGACGGCGACCTACACTTATCCCTTTGCCGCTCACGCCACACTGGAGCCGCAAAACTGCACGGCGCGCTTCGCCGAGGGCAAGATCGAGCTGTGGGCTCCCACCCAGCTGCCGGGCGGCGGCGCCGCGCTGATCGCCAAGACCCTGGGTCTTGCTCCGGGCGACATCACCATCCACCTGACCCGCGCCGGCGGGGGTTTCGGCCGCCGCCTGCAGAACGACTACATGGCCCTGACCGCGGCGATCGCGCGCGAACTGCCGGGCCGGCCGGTCAAGCTGCTGTTCGACCGTCAGGAGGACTTCAAGCTCGACTTCTTCCGGGCCGCCGGCTTCCACAAGTTCGAAGCCGGGCTGGATGCGGCAGGCAAGCTCGTTGCGTTCCGGAACCATCTCGTGACCTTCGGCGCCAATGGCAAGCCGGGCCGCGGCGCAGATCTCGAGGCCACCGTGCCGGCGGAGCTGGTCGACCACGCCGATCTCGGCGTGACCGTGCTGGAAACGAATGTGCCGCTCGGCTGGCTGCGCGCGCCGGGCTCCAATGCGCTGGCCTTCGCAACCCAGGGATTTCTGGACGAAGTGGCGGCGGCGGCTGGCAAGACCCTGCCCGACCTGATGCTGGACCTGCTGGGCGCGCCACGATCGATCGCCCCGCCGGCCGGCAGCCGCAGTCCTGCATTCGACACCGGCCGGGCCGCGACCGTGATCCGCGAGGTGATGCGCCAGGCTGAGTGGCGCGGCGCCACGCCGGGCCGCGGCTTCGGGTTCTACTTCAGCCACCGCGGCTACTTCGCGGCAGTGGCCGACTGCCGCCGCGAGGACGGCGGGATCCGCCCGGTCAAGGTCTGGGTGGCCGGCGACATCGGCAGCACGATCATCAACCCGCTCAATGCCGAGCAGCAGATTCGCGGCTCGGTGATCGAGGGCATGGGCCATGTCCTGTCCGGGCTGAAGGTGCCGATCGACCAGGGCCAGGTGCAGGTGGCCAACTTCGATGGCTATGCGCTGCCGCGCATCGATGTCGTGCCCGAGATCGCCATTTCGATGGTGCGCAGCGACAATCCGCCGACCGGGCTGGGGGAACCGGCCATGCCGCCGGCGATCGCCGCCCTCGCCAATGCGATCAGCAGCCTGACCGGGCAGCGCCTGCGCACCCTGCCCTACGAGCCTGCCTGACCGGCTCAGTCGATCCGGTAGACCGCGAGCCGGACCGTGTTGCCGCTCTTGCCCCCGGCGGCCAGGAACAGCGCGCGGTTGACCCAGTCGTAGGCTGGTGCGCCGGTCTCGAGCCGGATCAACGTGCGCATGTAGACAGCGGCGGGGGGCACGGCCTCGCCCGCGGCGATCCGCGCGGACACAGCGGCCGGGGCGTGGCGCATGCCTTGGCTGACCACCTCGATCACCGCGCCGTCGGTGGTCTCGATCGCATAGCGCGCATCGAGCGCGGCGATGCCCCCGGTCTGCCCGGTCTGCCAGTCCGCCCCGATCGGCAGGATCCGCCCCTCGAGCAGCGGGCCATGCGCGGTGCCGCCGATGATCGGGATGATCCGCCGCACCCCCGCCGGGCTCTGCCCCAGCTCGACCGGCTGGGCGAGCTCGACCACCAGGTCAAAAGCCGGAACGAGGGCCGGCACCGGCAGGTCTATCATGCCGTGACCTGGGCCACGGCGGCGTCCTGTGGGATGATCGGTGGCGCGGCGTTGAGCCGGTCCTTGGCGAAGCCCGCGGCCTGCTGGTAGGCCAGCATGAAGGCGGCCCGCTCGGCCGGAGGGATCACCGCGTCGATATCGCTGAACTCGCCGCCGCAACGTTCGTCGACGAGGTTGAGCAGGCCGAACGGCCCGGCGCCGCGGTTGCGCAGCGCGACCTGCCCGATCGGCCCGCACAGCTCGGCGTCGTAGGCAGCCAGCGCCCCGGGTCCAACCCCGTGCGTCAACATGATCCGTCCGAGTACGCGGCCATCGACGATCGCCTGCGAGGCGCCGTTCGATCCGGTGGGATACATCGGATGCGCCGCATCGCCGAGCAGGCCAACCCGGCCGTCCACCCAGGTCGGCAGCGGATCGCGGTCGATCATCGGGTTTTCGTAGGCAACCTCCGAGCCGGCGAGCAGGGCCGGCAGATCAAGCCAATCGTAGACAAAATCGTCGAACAGATGGGCGAAGGCGTCCAGCGGTACCGGGCGGAACCAGCCGGACTTGGCCCAGTCATGGTCCGCATCGTAGGTCTGTTCGGCGATCCAGTTGATATCGGCCAGGCCGTCCGCGTCGGGTTGCGAGATCGGATAGAGGACCACGCGGTGACGGCTCGAGCCGAGCCCGACGAAAGAAGATCCGGTGCGGATCGGCACGCCGCGCGCCGTGCCGCGCCACATGATCGTACCGCCCCAGTTGATCGGCGGCTGGTCGGGGTGCATCTGCGCCCGCACCGCGGAATGGATCCCGTCGGCCCCGATCAGCAGGCGGCAGGGCCAGACGCTGGCGGTGCCCGCGCCGTCGGTGACCAGCGCGGCCACGCTGCCGTCGGCGGCGGTTTGGTAGCCGGTGACCTTGTGGCCGAGGCGCACCGCACCGGGGCCAAGCCGTTCCAGAACCTTGCGGTAAAGCAGCAGGTGGAAGCGGCCGCGATGGACCGCGTACTGGTGCCAGCGATAACCAGCCAGCTTGCCACGCGGCTCACTGTAGATTTCGCGTCCGTTGCGCCCGACCAGCGCCCACTCGCGCGCGGCGATGCCCACCGAGTCGAGTTCGTCCTCGCCGATTCCGAGATCGTGCAATTCACGCACGGCATTGGGCTGAAGGTTGATCCCCACGCCGAGCGGCTTGAGCTCCCCAACGCTTTCCAGCACGATGCAGTCGACCCCGATCTGGTGGAGGGTCAATGCCAGGGCGAGTCCGCCCAATCCGCCTCCGGCGATCAGCACCTTGTCCGATGTCATAGCTGCAACGTGCCTCGCCCGTTCGATCTTCCGGGTCCCGAGTCCCGTCGCGGCGCCCTATCGCCTCGTGGCCGCCGCGGCAACGCCGCACGCCCGGCAGCCGTAGCGCTCAGGTCAGGCCGAGCAGCGCTGCGGCATTGTCTTTCATGATCGCCGGCAGCACCTCGTCGCGGAAGCCGACCTGGCGGGCTGCGTCGAGCCATTTCTGCGGATGGATCAGCGGAAAGTCCGAACCGAACAGCATCTTCCCGCGTAGCTGGGTATTGGCATAGTGCACCAGCTGGGATGGAAAGTAGCGGGGACTCCAGCCGCTGAGGTCAATGAACACGTTGGTCTTGTGCAGCGCCATCGAGAGGCTTTCGTCGACCCAAGGCCAGCTCGGATGGGCGAGAATGATCTTCATGTCGGGAAAGTCGACCGCCACGTCGTCGACCAGCATCGGCTGCCCGTACTTCAGACGCAGTCCGCCACCGCCGCGCATTCCGGTGCCCATGCCCGAGTGGCCGGTGTGGAAGATCGCCGGCAGCCGGTAGGCGTTGATCACCTCATAGATCGGATAGGCCACGCGGTCATTGGGACTGATGTCCTGTGCGATGCCGTGGAACTTGAAGCCTCGCACCCCGTGGTTCTCCACGAGATCGCGCGCCTCGCGCGCGCCGAGTTTGCCCTTGTGCGGATCAATCGACGCGAAGGGAATGCAGATGTCGTCGTGCCGGGCGGCGAATTCGGCGATCTCGTAATTGGACACCCGCTTCGCCCCGAGACCAGATTCCGCATCCACGGTGAAAAGGCAGAAGGCGATCTGCTGTTCGCGATAGATCTCGACGATCTCGGGCAGCTTGGGACGTTCGCGCGGAGCCTTGAAGTAGGCGCTGGCCGCGTCGAAGAACTGTGCCATCACCGGGTCTTCCGGATCGTGGCAGCTCACCTCGGCGTGGACATGGACGTCAATGGCCTTGATGGCGCTGAGATCGATCGGCATCGGTCCGCCTGTTGCTGCTCGGGACGGCCCGGTGCCGTCCGTAGACCTTGCTCCACCCGCTGCGAACGCGACTGTCAATCCCTGCGCGCCCGGACTTGCACGACCCGAACAAATCGTTTTCACTCGAGAGCCGGGGCGCGCAGGGAGTACGGATGACCGAGGACCAGACCGACACGGCGTTCGAGTTCGACGGGCGCTGGCAGGACTACGCGCCGATCGCCTTCACCAATCTGCTGCTGACCATCGTGACGCTGGGCCTCTACCGGTTCTGGGGCAAGGCGCGGAGCCGCCGCTACCTGTGGTCGCGCACCCGGTTCATCGATGACCGACTCGAATGGGCCGGGACCGGGCTCGAGCTGTTCAAGGGCGCGGTCATGGCGCTGCTGCTGATCGTCCTGCCGCTGGTCCTGCTCAACATGTTGACCCAGTCGCTTGTACTGCAGGGCCAGACCCTGCTGGGCGGGCTGGTCGGCACGGTCCAGCTTGTCCTCGTCCTGCTGCTGATCGGCGTCGCGCTGTTCCGCAGCCTGCGGTACCGCCTGTCGCGCACCTACTGGCGCGGGATCCGTGGCGGCAGCGACGATCCGGGACTGGGCTACGGCTGGTCCTACCTCTGGAAGAACGCAGTGGGCTACCTTGCGCTCGGCCTGTTGCTGCCCTGGGCGATGGTCAGCCTGTGGAACGAACGCTGGAGCGCCATGAGCTTCGGTCAGCATCGCTTCAGCGCCAACGGCACGGTCGATGGCCTGATCCGGCGTTACCTGCTGTGCTACCTCGCGCCGCTCATCGGGTTGGCCGCAGGCTTCGTCCTGATCGGCCTGGCCCTCGCCTGGGGCCGCTCCGCGGGCGGCGGTCTGGCTGGTGCCGGGATAAGTTTCGCGCTCGTGGTGCTCGGGGCCCTTTGCTTCTATCTGCTGTTCGGGCTGGTGGTCATGGCCTTCTACGCCAAGTTCTTCCGCCAGATGGTCGACGGCATGGCGCTGGATCGGCTGACTTTTCGCTTCGACGCCACCACCCGGGACTGGCTGGTGCTGCTACTGGGCGATTTCGCCCTCGTGGTGGTGACCCTCGGGATCGGCGTCATCTTCCTCGACTACCGGCACTGGAAGTTCCTGATCGATCATCTCGAGGCCTTCGGCGAAATCGACATGGCGGCGCTCAACCAGTCGACCACGGCCACGCCGCGTCAGGGCGAGGGCCTGCTCGACGCGTTCGACATGGGCGCCCTGTGAGCGATCCGGCCGGAACGGAACCGGAGGGCGGGATCCCCGCCTTCCTGTTCGACGGACGGTCGGCCGAACGGCACGCGGTTCGGCTGCATCTGGCCGGCGCCACGCTGGTGCTGGAGTACGCGGACGGGGCCGAAGAGCGCGTCGCCCTGAGCGCGCTGGCGCGCGAGGCGGCCGGACCATGGGGCGAGCGGCTGGTCCGCCCCGCGCATGCCGGCTGGCGGCTGGACCTGCCGGAGGGCCTGCCTGCAGCGCTCGCCACGCAGCTGCCGCCGCCGCCCCGCTACGGCCGCTGGATCGACCGGATCGGCCTGCTCCGCGCCGTCCTGGCCTGTACCGCCGTGAGCGTCGGCCTGGTCGTCGCCGCGCTTACCACGCCACAATGGCTCGGCCCGCTGGTGCCGCTGGCGGTCGAACGGCGCATCGGCGCCGCACTCGTTGGCGACCTGTCGGCGGCAACCTGCCACACCCCGGCAGGGGATGCCGCGCTCGCCCGGCTGATCCAGGCAGTCGATCTGCCAGGGCAGCCACCGGTCGAGGCCCAGGTCATCAAGTTCGACATGGTCAACGCCGCTGCCCTGCCCGGCAACCGCATCGTGCTGTTCTCGGGCCTGTTTGATGAACTCAGGTCGCCCGATGCGGTCGCCGGGGTTGTCGCCCACGAGCTTGGTCACGTGCGCAAACGGCACGTGATGCAGGCGCTGCTCCGGGAGGCCGGGCTGTCGGTGGTGCTGGCCGGGACCAGCGGCGCAGTACCGGGCCAGATCGCCCAGATCACCGGACTACGCTACTCGCGCGGGGCCGAGGACGAAGCCGATGCCTTCGCGCGCGAGCGGCTGGCCGTCGCGGCGGTCTCACCCCTGCCCACTGCGGCCTTTTTCACCAAGGTGGCCAAGACCGAACCGCGCGGCGCGTGGATGGCCATGCTGGCCTCGCACCCGGCTTCGGCCGCGCGGGCGGCAGCCTATGCCGCGGCGGCACGCACGGGGTCCGTCTATCGTCCAGCACTCACCACGGCTGAGTGGCAGGCCCTGTCCCGGATGTGCGACGAGGACAAGCGGGTGCGGCCCCTGCTGGATTTCTAGAGGCTGGATTCCCGGGGCTGATATCTGGGGCTGATTTCTGGGGGCAACCCGGCCGCACCGCTAAACCGGCAGCGCGGTGGTGTACTTGGTCTGCGACAGCGCGAAGTGCGAGGCAGCCCCTCCGACCGCGGGGTGATCGAGCAGCACCCGCATCAGAAAGCGCTCGTAATCGGCCACGTCAGCGACGACGATCCGCAGCAGATAGTCCCATTCGCCCGACATCGAATGACACTCTACGATCTCCTGGCGGCTGCGCACGAAGTCCTCGAAGGGGCCGCGCACTTCGCGGGCGTGGCTGCTGACACGGACGTTGCAGAACACGTTGACGCTGCAACCCACCGCCTCGGGATCGACCAGCCGCACCGCTGGCCCCAGCACACCGGCCGCCTCGAGGCTGCGCACCCGGCGCCAGACCGAGGCAGGGGAACTGCCCACACGTTCAGCAAGCTCGGCATTGCTGAGGGCCGCATCGGCCTGCAGCTGCGCGATGATCCGGCGATCAATGCCATCCAGAGAGACAGGTTTCATGCATGCGAACTTTGTGATGGCAACGTTTCACAGAAGTACCATTTCCTGCGGCTGAATGAAACGCTTTCGCATCAGATTGGTGGCATTCTTCCAACATGGGCCATGCATTGCAGGCGCGCCCGCAGGGCGCGGCGCCGGACTGGACGATCGATCAGGGCTGGGAGCACTACTCCCCGGCCGAGCATGCCCTGTGGGATCGCCTGTTCGCGCGGCAGGCGAGCATGCTCAAGGGCCGCGCGGCGCCCGAGTTTCTCGCCGGTCTGGAAGTGCTCCGGATGGACCGCCCCGGCATTCCCGACTTCGCCGACCTGTCTGAACGGCTTATGGCGCGCACCGGCTGGCAGGTCGTCGCGGTGCCCGGCCTTGTGCCGGACGAGGTGTTCTTCGCCCATCTCGCCGAACGCCGGTTCGTCGCCGGGAACTTCATCCGTCGCCCGGACCAGATCGACTATCTGCAGGAACCCGACGTGTTCCACGACGTGTTCGGTCATGTCCCGCTGCTCGCCGACCCGGTCTTTGCCGATTACATGCAGGCCTATGGCGCGGGCGGGCTGCGCGCCGGCGGGCTGGGCGTGACCGCAATGCTGGCGCGACTCTACTGGTACACGGTCGAGTTCGGGCTCATCGCGCGCGACGGAGCGCTGCAGATCTATGGCGCGGGAATTGTCTCCTCGTTCGGCGAATCGCGCTTTGCGCTCGACGCTGCGGAGCCCAACCGGATCGCCTTCGACCTGGCGCGGGTGATGCGCACCCCTTACCGGATCGATGCCTTCCAGCAGACCTACTTCGTGATCGATAGCTTCGAGGATCTGCTGCGCCAGACGCTCGAGACCGATTTCGGCCCGCTCTACGCCGCCCTGGCAGGCAGTGCGGACCATGATCCGGCGGTCGTCCTGCCGAGCGATCGGGTGTACCATCGCGGCCGCCCGAACAGTCCCGCCCCCACCCCATCAGGAGCCCGCCCGTGACCGATCCCAGCGCCAATCCACTCGGGCTCGACGGCTTTGAGTTCATCGAGTTCGCCGCGCCCGAACGCGGGCTGCTCGAGCCGGTGTTCGCGGCCATGGGCTTCACCCGGGTCGCGCGGCACCGCTCCAAGGACGTGCAGCTGTGGCGCCAGGGCGGGATCAACCTGATCGCCAACTATGAACCACGCAGCCCGGCCGCCTACTTCGCCGCCGAGCATGGCCCCTCGGCCTGCGGCATGGGCTGGCGCGTGCGCGACGCGGCCCATGCCTATGCCGAGGCGGTGGCGCGCGGGGCCGAGCCGGTCGAGGTCGCGACCGGGCCGATGGAGCTGCGCCTGCCGGCGATCCGCGGCATCGGCGGCTCGCTGATCTACCTGATCGACCGTTACGACGAGCAGCTGTCGATTTACGACATCGACTTCATCTACGAACCGGGAGTCGAGCGGCACCCGGTCGGCGCCGGACTGCAACTGATCGATCACCTGACCCACAACGTCTACGGCGGGCGCATGGCGCACTGGGCCGCCTTCTACGAGCGGATCGCGAACTTCCGGGAGATCCGCTACTTCGACATCAAGGGTGAGTACACCGGCCTCACCTCGAGGGCGATGACCGCGCCCGATGGCAAGATCCGCATCCCGCTGAACGAGGAAGGCGCCGGCGGCAACGGCCAGATCGCGGAATATCTGCGCGCCTACAACGGCGAGGGGATCCAGCACATCGCCTTCGCCTGCGACGATCTCTACGCGGTGTGGGACCGGCTCAACGCGCTGGGTACGCCCTTCGTCCCGGCCCCGCCGGCAACCTATTACGAGCTGCTCGCCGAGCGGCTGCCCGGCCACGGCGAGCCGGTCGAGGCCCTGCGTTCGCGCGGGCTGCTGCTTGACGGATCGACCGAAGCGGGGGACCCGCGCCTCCTGCTGCAGATCTTCAGCCAGCCGCGCATCGGCCCGGTGTTTTTCGAGTTCATCCAGCGCAAGAAGGACGAGGGCTTCGGCGAGGGCAATTTCACCGCGCTGTTCAAGTCGATGGAGCTTGACCAGATCCGGCGCGGCACGCTCACCGTC
Organism: Novosphingobium piscinae; assembly: GCF_014230355.1. Classification (GTDB taxonomy): domain Bacteria; phylum Pseudomonadota; class Alphaproteobacteria; order Sphingomonadales; family Sphingomonadaceae; genus Novosphingobium; species Novosphingobium piscinae. The sequence goes on along the minus strand of NZ_JACLAX010000001.1, from coordinate 39,324 downwards.
GAGGGTTAGGCACTTGCCCCGTTCCCTCCTCTCCGCATGCCCTCACCCCGCTCGGCCTGAGCGGCCCTTGGAGGCGATTGCGATGACCAGACGGCAAGACCTCACAGGAAAGTGCTGCCCATGACCCACCCGGTCCAGCTCGGCGGGATCCACCACGCCGCCTACCGCTGCCGCGACGCGAAGGAGACGGTCGAATGGTACCAGCGCATGCTCGGCATGCGCTACACCACCGCCTTCGCCGAGGACCACGTGCCCTCGACCGGCGAGTACGATCCCTACATGCACGTGTTCCTCGACGCCGGGAACGGCAACGTGCTGGCCTTCTTCGAGCTGCCGCGCCAGCCCGAGATGGGGCGCGATCCTCACACCCCGATCTGGGTCCAGCACCTGGCGTTCCGGGTGGCGGACGAGGCGGCACTGCTGGCGGCCAAGGCGCATCTCGAGGCCGAGGGGGTGGCCGTGCTCGGCCCGACCCACCACGGGATCTTCCGTTCGATCTACTTCTTCGATCCCAACGGGCATCGCATCGAGCTGGCCACCGACATCGGCACGCCCGACCAGTACGCCGAGCTGGCCCGGGTCGCCCCGCTGATGCTGGCCGAATGGAGCGAGACCAGGCAGGCCCCGCGCCATGCCGACTGGCTGCACCAGCCCCCGGCGGGCGAGGGCTGAAACGATGGCGCTGGACCATACCCACGATCCCGCCGCTGCCAGCTGGGTCGCCTCGGCCGCGGGGCATCCCGCCTTCCCGGTGCAGAACCTGCCGCTCGGGGTCTTCGCCCCGGCCGGCGCACCGCCGCGGATCGGCACAGCGATCGGCGATAGCATCCTCGACCTCGCGGCGCTGGCCCGGCACCTTCCCGCCTGGACCCATCCGGCGCTGGGGCTGCCAATGCTCAACGCGCTGGTCGATCGCACCCCGGACCAGCGGCGCGAGCTGCGCCACGCGGTCTTCGCACTGCTCACCGACCCCGCCCACCACGCCGCGGTCGAGCCGCACCTGCACCCTGCAGCCGATTGCACGCTGCACCTGCCCTTCGCGGTGGGTGACTACACCGACTTCTATGTTGGCATCCATCACGCCACCAACATCGGCAAGCTGTTCCGTCCGGACAACCCGCTGCTGCCGAATTACAAGCATGTGCCCATCGGCTACCATGGGCGCGCCTCGTCGGTCCGCCCCTCGGGCGTGCCGGTGGTGCGCCCGAAGGGCCAGGGCAAGCCGCCCGAGGCCGACGCACCGGTCTTCGGCCCCTGCGTCCGGCTCGACTACGAGCTGGAGCTGGGCGTGTGGATCGCCCAGGGCAACGCGCCGGGCGATCCGATCCCGGTGGGCACGGCAGCGGATCACGTCGCTGGCTACTGCCTGCTCAACGACTGGTCGGCGCGCGATCTGCAAGCCTGGGAGTACCAGCCGCTCGGGCCGTTCCTGGCCAAGAACTTCCACACCACGGTTTCGCCCTGGGTCATCACCGCCGAGGCCATGGCGCCGTTCCGGGTCACCCAGCCGCCCCGGCCGGAGGGCGATCCGGCGCCGCTGCCTTACCTGTGGGACGAAGCCGACCAGGCCCGGGGCGCGCTGGGGGTCGAACTGGAGGTCCTGATCGCCACGCCGGCGATGCGCGCGGCCGGTCTGCCGCCGCATCGGCTGAGCCGTGGGCCGGCGAGCAACATGTACTGGACCGTGGCGCAGATCGTGGCCCATCACGCATCCAACGGGTGCGACCTGCGTCCCGGCGACCTGCTCGGCACCGGCACGATCTCGGCCCCGACCCCGGACGGCTACGGCAGCCTGATGGAGCTTTCGACCGGAGGCAAGACCCCGGTCACCCTCCCCTCGGGCGAGACTCGCAGCTTCCTTGAGGATGGCGACGAAGTGATCCTCGCGGCCACGGCCCGGGCTGACGGGTTCGTCCCGATCGGGTTCGGCGAGTGCCGCGCGACGATCCTCCCGGCGCGCTGACCGGGCCATGGCGGGCGAACTCACCCTGCACGGCTACTGGCGATCAAGCGCCAGCTACCGCGTCCGCCTGGCCCTCGCGCTCAAAGGCGTGGCCTACGCCCAGGTGACCCATGACCTGCGCCACGGCGAACAGGCCGCGGCCGACTATGTCGCGCTGGCACCGCACGGACTGGTGCCGGCCCTGGCCCACGACGGCGGGGTCCTGATCGAGAGCCCGGCCATCTTGGAATGGATCGAGACCCGCTGGCCGAACCCGCCGCTGCTGCCGCGCGATCCTGACGCGGCTGCCATGGTCCGCGCGATGGCCGCGCTGATCGCGTGCGATATCCATCCGCTCAACAACCTGCGGGTGCTCAAGGCCCTGCGCGAGGAATTCGGCGCGGGCGAGGACCAGATCCAGGCCTGGATCGCCGACTGGACCCATCGCGGGTTCGCCGCGCTGGAAACCCTGATCGCGCGCCACGGCGGCCGCTTCGCCTTCGGCGATCACCCCACCCTGGCCGACTGCGTGATCGTGCCGCAGGTCTACAATGCCCGGCGCTTTGCCGTGCCGCTGGACGCCTATCCCGGGCTGGTCGCGGCGGCCGACGCGTTGCTGGCGCTTCCCGCCGCCCAGGCGGCCCACCCGGATCGGCAGCCGGACGCCGGGGGCTGAGCGGATCGGCCGGTCAGGGTCGCATGCCCGGCGGGCTGCCCGGCTCGGCCGTGACCCGGGCAGCGAACGCGGCGACATCGTCCAGCACCGGCGCCCGTCCGCGCCATGGCTGGGCGATCGCGGTCAGGATGCCGACATGGCCGACCGCTGGATAACGCCGCAGCGTCGCCGGGGTGCCCACGGCGGTCAGCCGGGCCGCCAGGCTGTCCGAATTGGCCGGACGCACGGTCGTGTCCTTGTCGCCGGTGGCCAACAGCGCGGGCGGCGCCCCGGGCGCCACGTGGCTCACCGGCTGGGTCGCCCTGGCCTCGCCCGCTCCCTGGAAGGCTGCCGACGCGATCGGTCCGTCAAAGGGATCGAAGTCATAGGGCCCGGCCAGACCGGCAAAGCCCTTGATCGCCGCGCGATCGGCACCCAGCCAGCGCGGGTCATAGGCAAGCATCGCCGCGTTGTAGGCTCCGGCGCTGTGGCCCACCAGGACCAGCCGGGCCGGATCCCCGCCCCATTCCGCCGCATGGGCCCGCACCCAGCGCACCGCCGCCGCGCCGTCCTCGACGAAGGCGGGGTAGCGCACCTTGGGGACCAGCCGGTAATCGGGAATGGCGACCAGGAAACCCCGGGCCGCCAGCGCTCGGCCCACGAAGCCGTAGCCATCCTTGGTCCCCGAGTTCCAGGATCCGCCATAGAGGAACACGATCACCGGCCGCAGACCGGCACCCACGGGTCGGGTCGGGGTGTAGAGGTCGATCCGGCCCCGTGGCCCCGGAGCATAGGCCGCATCGCGGACGATCCGGCGCGCCCCTTCGTCCTTCGGCACCACCGTGTTGAACATGATCAGCCGCGAACAGCCGGTTGCCACAAGCACGACGCAAAGGGCGCTCGCCCGCACCACCCGGCGTCGACCTGGCCAGTGGCGCCGCAGTTGGCGTTCTCCTGTCCCTTGTCGCCGCCGGATCACGGCCTGCGATCCGCCCGGGACACGGCCAGCATCGCCACCGCTATGGGTAGCAGGTTAAGCGCCATCCGCGACAGGCTCGAGCCGGTCGCTCCGTGCCAGGCGGCAAGCACGGCGATGCTCACGGCCACAACGCCCAATTCCAGCGCGATACGCATAACGATCGGCTCCTGACCTGCGTCTTTGCCGATTATCCCGCACGCTGGACCGAGACAATGCCTGTGCCCGCGGCGAGGTCTAACCGATCATCATCAGACTGGCATTGCCCCCCGCCGCGGTGGTGTTGACCGAGAGCGTCACCTCTTCCAGCAGCCAGTCGCAGCAATAGGCGAGACCGCCTGCCGGCGCCGCGGCATGGACCGGGACGACCGGTCCGGGCAGCGCGGCCACCTCGCGGATGACGGCTGCCACCCGGGCGGCATCGCCTTCGACCAGGGCGGCACTGAACGGCCCCTCCCCGGCCGTGGCGAAGGCGGCCCCGACCGCCACCGGCAGGCCTTGCGGCAGTGCCAGGCCGCGCACCACCCCGGTGTTGCCGGTCGCCAACACGGCTGCCATCTGCTCGAACAGGCCGCTCTCGCTGGCCGGATACAGCAGGACCTGCCCGCGCGGGTGCAGGCTGTAGACGTTGCGCTCGCCCACCGGCCCCGGCAGCCCCTGCTCTGCGCCCAGCGCGGAGGCGGCGGCATAGCGACGGGCCAGCTCCGCCCCGGCCCGGTTGCCGGCGCTCTCGAGCCAGTCGGCAAAGGCATGGATCGGGGTGGCCAGATGCGCGGTGCGCAGCGGGCTGACCGGCGGTCGGGTGACCAGTCGGCCCAGGATGAGCGGACCGCCGGCCTTGGGACCGGTGCCCGACAGTCCCCGCCCGCCGAACGGCTGCACGCCTACGACCGCCCCGATCATGTTGCGGTTGACGTAGAGATTGCCCGCCTTGATCCGCGCGGTGACCGCCGCGACCGTCTCGTCCAGCCGGGTGTGGAGGCCGAAGGTCAGGCCATAGCCGGTGGCGTTCAGCGCATCGATCAGCTCGCCCAGCCTTTCGCGCCGGAAGCGGACCACGTGCAGGACCGGGCCGAACACCTCGCGGCCCAGATCGGCCACGCTGGCGATCTCGATGATCGTCGGCGCGACGAAGGTGCCGTGCCGCGTCTCTTCGGGCAGCGGGAGGCGCTCCACCGGGCAACCCCGCGCAACCATGTCGGCGACGTGTCGTTCAATGTTGGCCTGGGCCTCGGCGCTGATCACCGGGCCGATGTCCACCTGCAACGCATCGGTGCGACCGATCCGCAGCTCGTGGAGGGCGCCGCGCAGCATGGCGAGCGTGCGATCGGCCACCTCCTCCTGCAGGCACAGTACGCGCAGCGCCGAGCACCGCTGCCCGGCGCTGTCGAAAGCCGAGGCGATCACGTCGGCCACCACCTGTTCGGCCAGGGCCGAGCTGTCGACCACCATGGCATTCTGCCCGCCGGTCTCGGCGATCAGCGGGATCGGCCGACCGTCCGCGCCCAGCCGCGTGGCGAGTTGACGCTGGATCAGGCGCGCCACCTCGGTCGAGCCGGTGAACATCACCCCGGCAGTGGCGGGCGCACCGACCAGCGCCGCGCCGATCGCGCCGTCCCCGGGGACCAGCTGGAGGGCATCGGCGGGCACCCCGGCAGCATGGAACAGCCGCACCGCCTCGGCCGCGACCAGCGGGGTCTCCTCGGCCGGCTTGGCCAGCACGGGATTGCCCGCCGCCAGTGCCGCGGCGACCTGCCCGACGAAGATCGCCAGCGGAAAATTCCAGGGACTGATGCAGACCACCGGGCCGAGCGGGACCTGCGCCGCGCCGAAGGTGGTGCGCACCTGCTGGGCATAATAGCGCAGGAAGTCGATCGCCTCGCGCACCTCGGCGATCGCGTTGGGCAGCGACTTGCCCGCCTCGCGCGCGATCAGCCCGAGCAGCACCGGCATGCGCGCCTGCAGCGCGTCGGCGGCGCTGTCGAGCACCCGGGCCCGGCTGAAGATCGGTTCGGCCGGCCAACGCGAGGCCGCCGCACGGGCCACCGCCGCGCGCGCGGCGGCGGGATCGCACTCGCCCACGTGCCCGACCACATCGCGGCGGTCGGCCGGGTTAAGCACAGCCCGGCGCGTGCCCGTCCCCTCGGGCGGAGCCGCCTCCCACGCCTGTGCCGCGCTCTCGCGCAGGCCGGCGGCGAGCTGGGTCAGGCTGTCCTCGTTGCTCAGGTCGATCCCCGGCGCGTTGGGCCGGTCCGGATAGAGCCGCGGCGGGGCAGCGATCAGGTCGTGCGGGGCGCCGGGCTGCGGCATGGCCCGGACCACGGCGGCAGGATCGGCGACCAGCTCGGCGACGCTCACCCGCGAATCACCGATCCGGTTCACGAAGCTTGAATTTGCGCCATTCTCAAGCAATCGACGAACCAGATAGGCGAGCAGCGTCTCATGGGTGCCCACCGGGGCATAGATCCGGCAAGGCCGGTTGAGCCCGTCGGGGCCGACCACCTGCTGGTAGAGCGGCTCGCCCATGCCGTGGAGGCACTGGAACTCATACTGGTCGGGGGCATAGTCCGGACCGGCGAGGTGGTAGATCGTCGCCAGGGTCTGGGCATTGTGCGTGGCGAACTGCGGGAACACCGCGTCCGGCGCGGCGAGCAGCCGGCGGGCGCAGGCGATATAGGCCACGTCGGTGTGGACCTTGCGGGTATAGACCGGGAAGTCCGCCAAGCCGTCGACCTGGGCGCGCTTGATCTCGGCATCCCAGTAGGCGCCCTTGACCAGCCGCACCATGATCCGCCGGCCTGCCCGGCGGGCGAGGTCGACGATCCAGTCGATCACCTGCGGGCAGCGCCGGCCATAGGCCTGGATCACGAAACCGAGCCCGTCCCACCCGGCCAGCTGCGGGTCGAGCGCCAGGCTCTCGAGCAGGTCGAGCGACAGCTCGAGCCGGTCGGCCTCCTCGGCATCGATGTTGAGCCCGATCGCATAGGTTTTGCACAAGGCAGCCAGGGTCTGCACGCGCGGCAGCAGCTCGGCCATCACCCGATCGGCCTGGGACCGGGCATAGCGGGGGTGCAGCGCCGAAAGCTTGATCGAGATCCCCGGACCGGCCAGCACCCCGCGTCGCTCCGCTGCCGCACCGATCACGTGGATCGCATGCGTGTAGGCCTGGTAATAGCGCTCGGCATCTGCCGCCGTGGCCGCTGCCTCGCCCAGCATGTCATAGCTGTAGCGAAAGCCCTTGGCCTCGAGCTGGCGCGCCCGGCTGACAGCCTCCTCGATGGTCTCGCCGGTTACGAACTGCTCGCCCATCATGCGCATCGCCAGATCCACCCCACGGCGGATCACCGGTTCGCCGGCACGCGCGACCAGGCGGGTAAGTGCCGCCCCCAGCCCGCGATCGTCGACGCTGCCAACCAGCTTGCCCGTGATTGCCAGCCCCCAGGTCGCGGCATTGACGAACAGCGAGCGCCCGGTGCCGAGGTGGGCGGTCCAGTCGCCATCGGCGATCTTGTCGCGGATCAGCGCATCGCGCGTGGCGTCGTCGGGAATGCGCAGCAGCGCCTCGGCGAGGCACATCAGCGCTACGCCCTCCTCGCTCGACAGGGCATACTCCTGGACCAGCGCCTCGACCCCGCCCCCGCGCGTCTGCTGGCGCAGACCGGTCACGAGTGCGCTGGCTGTGGCGCGGATCGCCTCGGCAAGCGGCGCGGGCAGGCTGGCCTCGGCCAGCAGCGGTTGCAGTACCGCCTGCTCGTCCCGGCGATAGGCCGCGGTGATGGCCCGGCGCAGCGGGGTCGGTTCGCGGACGGGCGGAGCAAAGGTGGCGAAGGGCGGGGATGCGATCGGATCGGCGCGACTCATCCCGCCTTCCTAGCACGATGAACCGGCGCGTCGCCCCTCCCGATCGCCTCCCGCCGGAAGGATCAGTCGATCCGGACCGGCTCGAACTTCGGCGTCAGCAGGTGGATCACCAGCAAGGCGACCAGATAGGCGCTGGCCGCGATCGCGAAGATCAGCGCGTAGCTGTGCGTGGTGTCGAGGATGTATCCGGTGAACTTGGCCATGAACATGCCGCCAATCGCGCCCAGCGTCCCGCCGAAGCCGATCACCGTGCCCACCGCCGATTGCGGAAACAGGTCGCTGGGCAGGGTGTAGAGGTTGCACGAGAAGGCCTGGTGCCCGGCCGTCGCCAGCCCGATCAGCAAGACCGCCCCCCACACCGAGGAGACGTCCTGGGCGAACCAGATCGGCAGGATCAGCAGCGCGCACAGCAGCATCGTCACCTTGCGGGCGAAGTTGACGCTGCGTCCCGCCGCGATCAGGCGCGAGCTCATCCACCCGCCGGCGATGCTGCCGACGTCCGAGATCAGGTAGATCGCCGCGACCGGCAGGGCGAAGGTCTTGAGATCGAGCCCATACCGGTCCCCGAGGTAGCCCGGCAGCCAGAACAGGAAGAACCACCAGATCGGGTCGATCAGGAACTTGCCGAGCGCATAGGCCCAGGTCTCGCGCCGACCGATCACCGCCTTGAGGCCGATCCGCTGCCCGCTCGGCACCCCGTCCTGCGCGATCCACGCGCGTTCCTCGGCGCTGACCTGCGGCTTTTCGGCCGGGGGCCGGTAGATCGTCCACCACGCGATCAGCCAGGCCACACCGAAAATCCCGGTGATGTAAAAGGCCGCGCGCCAGCTCAGCCCCCAGTAGTCGATGATCAGCGCCAGCAGCAGCGGCGTCAGGATCGCCCCGATGTTCGATCCGGCGTTGAACAGACCGGTGGCATAGGCCCGCTCCTTCTGCGGGAACCACTCGGTCACCGCCTTGACCCCGGCGGGGAAATTGCCCGCCTCGCCGATTCCCAGCCCGGCGCGCGCCAGTGAGAACTGGATCGCGGACCCTGCAGCACCGTGGGCCATGTGGCCGATCGTCCAGACCACCACCGCGATGGCATAGCCCAGCCGTGCACCGAGCGCGTCGACGATCTTGCCGAAGGCCAGATAGGACACCGCATAGGCCAACTGGAAGAAGAACACGACATTGCCGTAGTCGCTCTCGCTCCAGCCTAGCTCCTTGGTCAGCGTGGGCTTGAGCACTGCGATCATCTGGCGGTCGATATAGTTGATCGTGCAGGCCGCGAAGAGCAGCGCGACGATCACCCAGCGATAACGCCCGGCGGGCTTGGACAGCGGGGCGGCGGTTGCGGTCATCGAAAGTCTCTCCCCTGGGACGCCCGCCGCTGGCGGTGCGTCCGTGCTCGCTAGCGGGTGGTGATGCGGCAGGCCACCTGGCCGAGATCGCCGAATTCGGCCACGACGTGATCGCCGGGACGGACCGGATGGACCCCCGTGACCGCCCCGGTCGAAACCCAGAGGCCGCGGCTGGCGTCGATCCCGCGCCCGGCGAGATGGGCCAGCAAGAACCGCACCGCGCCGTACGGCCCATCAAGCATCGCCGCCGCGGTGGCCGCGCCGATGACCTCACCGTTGATGACGGTGCGCACTGGCACGGCGCACAGGTCGATCGCCTGCCACTCCACCAGCGGCGCGCCGAGCACGGCGCCCAGATTGTTGCCGAAGTCCGACGCGGTGACACAGGGGCCATCCGCGTTGATCCCCGGATAGGGCGAACTGGCGATCTCGATGCCCAGCCGCACCGCATCGACGATCGCGCGGGTCGCCGCGTCGTCGGTCGGCACGGTGCCATCCCAGCCAGCCGCGACGTGCAGCATAAATTCGGCCTCGGCCGCGGCGAAGCCCTCCGCGATCACCGGCATGGCTGGTTCGGCCCCGGGCCCGGCATCCACCACCAGATCGGCGAAGATCGGACCGGCCAGGCGGTTGGCACCGAGCGCCGCCTCGTAAGGCGGGTTGATCCGCCCGACCTTCCAGCCGGCGACGGGCCGGCCGTCGAGCGCGAGCGCGCGGTCCTGGATGGCATAGGCACCAGCGAGGTCGCCAGGGCGCTCGCCCGGATAGGCGTCGAGGGCGCGCCGCGCGTGCCGGGCCGCCACGAAAGCGGCTGCGATCTGATCAGCCTGGTCGGTCAAACTCGATCCCATGATTGTATCTTCGCTGTTGAGGTGCGCCTATAGGAAACCGGTGTCAATGGCAAGAACCTGCCATCATTGCGGGTACGATCAGGGTCGGTCAGAGCGTCACCCCGCGCTTCCAGATCGCGATCGCGCGCTGCCCGGCGCGCTCGGCGGCCGTCGGCGCGCCGCTCGCCACGGCCAGCAGACGGTCGAGGAAGGCCGCATCGGCGGCCGCGGTTCCGGCAGTCAGCACGCAGCCCGCGTCGAAATCGATCCAGTGTGGCTTGGCCTCGGCCAGAGCGGGATTCGAAGCCACCTTGACCGTCGGCACGGGGAAGCCCAGCGGCGTACCCCGCCCGGTGGTGAAGAGCACCAGGGTCGCCCCGGCCGCGGCAAGCGCGGTGGAGGACACCGCATCGTTGCCCGGTGCTTCGAGCAACGCAAGGCCCGGGGCCGTGGCCTGAGCACCATAGCCGATCACGCTGGCCAGCGGCGCCTGCCCGGCCTTCTGCACCGCTCCGGCCGATTTCTCCTCAAGCGTGGTGATCCCGCCGGCGAGGTTGCCCGGCGAGGGATTCTCCGACACCGGCAGCCCCTGGTCGAGATAGTAGCGCTTGAAGCGGTTGATCAGGTCAGCCCCGGCGGCGAACACCTCGGGGCTGACCGCGCGGTCGAGCAGGGCCTGCTCGGCGCCGAAGATCTCGGGGATCTCGGTCAGGATGGCGCGGCCTCCGGCGGCGCAGAGGCGGTCGGTCAGGCGCCCCAGCAAGGGATTGGCGGTCAGCCCGGAAAACCCGTCCGAGCCGCCGCACTTCAGCCCCACCGTCAGCGCGGCGAGCGGCAGCGCACGGCGCGCGGCATCGGCGATCGGCGCGGCCAGCTCGTCGATCAGCCGTGCCGCGGCGGCCAGCTCGTCGCCCGCGCTCTGGCTCGAGAGCACCCTTACCTTGCCGCGCGCCGCCTCGGGCACGGCGGCGAGCAGGGCATCGAGCTGGTTCGATTCGCAGCCCAGGCCGAGCAGCAGCACGCCCCCGGCATTGGGGTTATCGGCGAGACCGGCGAGCAGCGCGCGGGTCCCGGCCAGATCGTCGCCCAGCTGCGAGCAGCCGTGCGGATGGGGAAAGGCATGGACCCCGTCGATCCGTCCCGCGTGGCGCTCGCGCGCAGCGCGGGCGATTTCCTCGGCGGTCAGCCCGACGCAGCCCACCGTGGGCAGGATCCAGATCTCGTTGCGCGTCGCGGCGCGGCCGTCGGCGCGAAGATAGCCTTGCCAGGTGGCGGCGGTGGCTGGCGCCTGCACCGCCGCGGCCGGCGCCCGGGCATAGGCCCGCTCGCCCGCCAGCGCGGTGGCGCAATTGTGGACGTGGACGTGCTCACCTGGCGCAATCGGCCGGGTCGCGCGACCGATCGCCAGCCCGTACTTGCGCACCTCATCGCCTACGGCATGGGCGGTCAGCGCCAGCTTGTGGCCGCGTTCGACCGGCTCGCGCAGCGTCACCCCGAGCAGGTGCTCGCCCGCACCGAGTGGACGCAGCGCCACGGCCACCGAATCGTCAGCATGAATGCGCAGGGCAGCGGGGGGATCTTGCGACATGGGCGATTCCGACTATGGTAACCGGTGTCAACATTGCCTTGCAGGGCAGGGGAAGGCAAGGGTCACGGGCGACCGGGCTTGCCGGCGGGGGTACGAAAGGGATGGCGGGCATGCCGCGGACACGCGAAGCGAAGCCGACGATCAACGACGTCGCTCGGCTCTCGGGCGTGTCGAAGAAAACCGTCAGCCGGGTGATCAACCGCTCACCCCTGCTCAACGACGCCACCCGCGAGAAGGTCGAGGCGGTCATCGCCGAGCTTGGCTATGTTCCCAATCCCCAGGCGCGCGCGCTCGCGCTGCGGCGCAACTTCGTGCTCGGGATGATCTACGACAACCCGAACGCGCAGATGGTGCTCAACTTCCAGGAGGGCGTGCTCGACGCGATCCGCGATAGCGAGTACGCGCTGGTCATCCATCCGGTCGACCGCCACAGCCCGGCCCTGTTCGATGACATCCGCCGGTTCATCGAACACCAGCGGCTGTCCGGGGTGATGATCCTGCCCCCGCTGTCCGAGAACGACGCCTTCGCCGCGCTGTTCGACGAACTGGGCTGCGCCTATGTCCGGATGGGTTCGGCCGAACTCGCTGATGCGGTCCACCTCGTCCAGTCGAACGACCGCGAAGGCGTGCGCGAGGCGGTCGCCTGCCTGATCGGCGAGGGGCATCGGCGCATCGGCCTGGTCGAAGGACCCGAGGGCTTTCGCTCGGCCGTCGAGCGGCGCGCCGGCTGGCGCGAGGCGCTTGAGGCGCATGGCCTGCCCTGCGACGAAACGCTGGTCGCGCGCGGTAACTACACCTTCGAGACCGGCAAGGCGGCCGGCGCCGCACTGCTCGACGGGCCCGCCCCGCCCACCGCGATCTTCGCCAGCAACGACGTCATGGCCGCCGGGGTCGTGCATGTCGCGCGCGAACGCGGGCTCGACGTCCCGCAGGACCTTTCGGTGGTGGGCTTCGACGACACTGCGATCGCGGCAACGATCTGGCCGCCGCTCACCACGGTCCGCTGGCCGATCCGCACGATGGCGCGCTCGGCCGCTCGCAAGCTGATCCACCCCGAAGCGGCCGGACGCGAACAATCGCGCTTCCCGACCGAATTCGTCCCCCGCGCCTCGACCGCACCGCCGCGGCGCTGACCGGCCCGTGTGCCCCGCCTGACCCGGCCTCCGACCCCGGACCGGCGCGCGTTCAGTACTTCACGCGGAGGCGGGCATACCAGAACCCGCCGTTCATCCCGAACGGCCCGCCCGAGCGGGGATAGATCTGGCCGTCGGCGAGGCTGCCGGTCAGGGCATAGATCGGGTTGCTCGCGCTGGGCGCGATGCGGTCCGGGAAGGTGTTGAACAGGTTGTTGGCCCCGACCGTCACGGTGTAGTGCTCGGCGAAGGTGTAGCTTACATCCAGATCGGTCAGGAACTTGGCCCCGAAGCGCTGACCGGCATATTCCAGCGCATTGGACCAGCTGCCGAAATAGTTGCCGCGGGCATTGACGGTGAAATTGCCGAGCTGCCAGTTGGCCGCCACGTTCAGGCGGTGCTTCGGCGCGATGTTGCGGATGAGGTCGACCTGGGCATCGCTCACCACATTGCGGTTGCGGAAAGTGACCCGGCTCTGGTTGTAGTTGTAGGCGAGCGTCAGCGCGAGCGGCCCGCCGGCGAGCGAGGTGCGATAGTTGCCGACCACGTCGAGACCGTCGGTGCTCGTGTTGAAGCCGTTGGTGAAGTAGTTGACCACGCCGTCCACCCCGACGACGGACAGGGCCGGCAGCGCGGTCAGGTTCTGCTGGGTCACGGTGAAGTTCTGCGAGATGCCGATCCGGTTGCGGACCTTGATCGAGTATCCGTCGATAGTCAGCGAAAGCCCGTCAAGCGGCTTCAGCACGATGCCCGCGCCGAAGTTGGTCGAACGCTCGGGCCGCAGCGGCGTGGCCCCGTAGAACTGCGCGATGGCGCTGGTGGTCGGGTAGGTTCCGGTCTGGACCTGGTTGCCGCCGAGGAAGTTGGTCGTGACGATCTGCGTGTTGTTCTGCCCGGGCGACGGGGCGTGGAAGCCGGTGCCGATCGTGCCGCGCAGCGAGACCGCATCGCTGACGCGGTAGAGGAAGTTGAACTTGCCGACCAACGCGCTGCCGAAGCTGGAATAGGTCTCCCAGCGGGTGGCGATGCCCGCGGTGAGCGCCTGGGTCACGTCGGCCTCGGCACCGGCGTAGAAGCCGTAGCCGACCTGGCTCGACGTGCCGGCGAAGGTCGGACTGGTGCCGCCATACCCGCTTGCCGCGGGTGACTGGGTGGCATTGACGCCGCGGTTCTGGGCATCGAGGACCCGCGTGTAGACCCCGGGCGAGACCAGGTTGTAGAGCGGCTGCACCGCATAGGGACCAGCCCCGTAGGACTGCAGGTCACCCACGGTTTTCTCGTACTGCTCGCGGCGATACTCGCTGCCGAGCGACAAGGTCACCGGGCTGGCGAAGCCAACCTCGAGCGGATAGGTGAAGTCGGCATTGAGGTTGGTTTCGCTCTGGATGAGCTTGCCGAAGTTGAAATCCCGCTGGCTCTGCGGGCCATAGGAGGCGCTGAGCGAGCCGGTCATCGCCAGGTCGAGCGAGTTGCGCGCGAACGTGGCCGACAGGTCGTAGGTGAGCCCGCTGTCGGCCGCGCCCTTGATCCCGGCATTGCCGAAGGCCTGGTCGACCTTGCCAATGAAGCGCGGGGTGAAGCCGCCCGGGTAGACCGAGGCGAAGCTGAAGGTGTTGGTATCGTTGACGAAGCCGCCCGCCGGGCAGGTCGCGTTGCCGGTCGGGCAGGGCGTCAGGAAGATCGGGTTGAAGGCCCCGTTGCGACCGGGGGACCGGGTTGATGGAGTGCCGGTGCCAATATCGACGGTGAGCGGGGTGGGCGCCGAGATCGGCGAGCGGTAGTTGAAGCTCTGGTCGGCCTCGCTGTGGGCATAGTTGAAGGTCAGGTAGAGCTTGGCGCTGTCGGTGACCTCGTAGGCGGCGTTGAGGAACAGCTTGTAGCCGTTGGCCGGTGACGAGCCCCAGATTTGTGCCGGCTTGCCGCGCGCAGCATTGGGAATGCTGGCCGCCGCAGCGGGGTTGGTCTGCGCCAGCACCACCGCGATCGGGCGGTTGGCACCGCGGCTGGTCTCGCCATTGTCGAACCATTCGCCCGACAGGTTGACGAAGCCGCGCCCACCCAGCTTGAAGCCGACATTGCCCGAGACCTGCTTGTTCGCGCCATCGCCGCGGTAGGTCTGGCCGTAGATGCCCTGAAGCTCGATCCCGGCATCGTCGCGCAACTGGTAGTTGATCACGCCGCCGATCGCGTCCGAGCCATACTGGGCCGTGGCACCGTCGCGCAGCACCTGGAGGTTCTTGATGGCGATCGCCGGGATGTTGGCGATGTCGGCGCCCTGCGCCCCGAACGACAGCGCCGTGTCGGCCCCGGTGTAGACCGAAACCAGCGCCGAACGGTTATAGCGCTTGCCGTTGATCATGATCAGGATCTGGTCCGCGCCGAGGCCGCGCAGCGAGGGCGAGCGCACGAAGGTGGAGGCATCCGAGATCGTGTTCTGCGGCACGTAGAACGAGGGCACCAGGGTCCGCACGATGTCGAGCATGTTGACCTGCGGGGCCTGCTGCAGCTCGGTCGCGCCGATCACATCGATGGGCGAGGCGGAGTCGGTCACCGAACGGTCGGTCCGCCGGGTGCCGATGATGACGATTTCCTTGTCGTCTTCCTTGGCGGCGGCAGCCTGCGGCGCCTGCGCCAGAGCGGGCGTACCGAAAGCGCCGAGCGAAATGGAGGCAAGCAGGGCGAAGCGGGTCATGGCAACCATCAGTGGCTCCTAAGCTCTTGGTCTGGGCTGGCGCGGCTCTCCTCCGCACGGCACCAAGCTAGCGCCTCGCGGCGCGCTGCCAAGATCGTCTTTCCGGATTCTGCAGATGTGTTGCTGAATAGATACAGATTATGGCAGAGTAATTTCGATGCAAATCGTTGCCTTAATGCAGACATTTCAAGGCATTCATATGATAAAACGGATTTTTATAGAGGTCATAAGTGTCCATAATCCATTTATGCTGCTTCGCACCATAAAATGCTGCAGTACTCGTTTGTGCTGCGTTGCAGCACAAGGCCAAGCCGGCGACCGCTCGTCAACTCGCGACTTGATCGCAGCCATGACACCGGTTACCTAGCGCACCAGGACAGCCTCCGGGAGACCTTCCAGTGTTTTGCAAGACCTATCACGCCACCCATCCCGACATGATGGCCGGCGTCTCGAACGCCGAGCTGCGCGACCGCTATCTCGTCACCGGGATGTTCGAGACCGGACAGGTCCGGCTGAACTACTCGCACAACGAGCGCTTCGTCATCGGTGGCGCCGTTCCGGCCGGAGCCGTGCTCAAGCTGCCCGACCAGACCGCCCCGGCCAGCGCTGCCGGCCACCCCTTCCTCGAGCGGCGCGAGGCCGGGATCGTGAACATTGGCGGCCCGGGCGCGATCACGGTCGATGGCCAGCGCTTCGAGATGGGCAACAAGGAATGCCTCTACGTCCCGATGGGCAGCGCCGAGGTCCTGTTCGAGGGCGCCGAGGCGCGCTTCTACATCGCTTCGGTACCGGCACACAAAACCTGCCCGATCAAGCACATCACCCTCGATCAGGCCAACCCGCTGGCGCGCGGCGACCTGGCAAACTCGAACCAGCGGACGATCTACCAGCTGGTCATCCCCGGTGTCTGCGAGAGCGCCCAGCTGTTGCTCGGGCTGACCGTGCTGGAAGAAGGCTCGGTGTGGAACACCATGCCGCCGCACCTCCATGACCGGCGCAGCGAGATCTATCTCTACTTCGACCTCGCCGAGCCGACCGACCGCGTGTTCCACTACATGGGCGAACCTGACCAGATGCGCCATCTGGTGATCGCCAACGAGGAAGCGGTGATCAGCCCGCCGTGGTCGATCCACATGGGCTCGGGCACCAAGAAGTACGCTTTCATCTGGGCCATGGGCGGGGAGAACCTCGACTATACCGACATGAACGTGCTCGACATCTGCCAGCTGAACTAGGGACCGGAGCGATGACGATCTCGTTCGATCTCGCCGGCAAGGTGGCGCTGGTCACCGGCGCCAACACCGGCATCGGCCAGGCCATCGCGGTCGCCCTGGCCGAGGCCGGGGCTGACGTGGCGCTGGCCGGTCGCAGCGAACCGGCCGAGACCCTCGCCCGGCTGGCCGCGACCGGACGGCGCACGCTCGACCTGCGCGTCGACCTCTCCTCGACCGCTCCGATCGAAGGTCTGGTCGAGCAGGTCCTCGCCGCCTTTGGGCGGATCGACGTGCTGGTCAACAACGCCGGGATCATCCGCCGCGCCGATCTGCTCGACTTCAGCGAGGCCGACTGGGACGCCGTGCTCGACACCAACCTCAAGGTCCTGTTCTTCCTGAGCCAGGCCGTGGCGCGGGGAATGGTCGCGCGCGGCTCGGGCAAGATCGTCAACATCGCCTCGCTGCTCAGCTTCCAGGGCGGCATCCGCGTGCCCAGCTATGCGGCGGCCAAGTCGGGCGTGGCCGGGGTCACCCGCGCCATGGCCAACGAGCTCGCCGCCAAGGGGGTGCAGGTCAACGCGATCGCGCCGGGCTACATCGCCACCAACAACACCGCTGCGCTGCAGTCCGACGAGACCCGCAGCCGGCAGATCCTCGAACGCATCCCGGCGGGGCGCTGGGGCCGACCGGAGGACATCGCCGGAACCGCCGTGTTCCTCGCCTCGCCCGCGGCCGACTATGTCACCGGCCAGATCCTGGCGGTCGACGGCGGGTGGATGGCGCGGTAGCCTGCGCGCATGACCGTCACCTGCTTCGGCGAGCTGTTGCTGCGCCTCACCCCGCCGGGCCTGCAGCAACTGGCCCAGACCAACAGCCTCGACCTGATCGTCGGCGGCGCCGAAGCCAATGTCGCGGCGGCGCTCGCCTCGCTGGGTCACCCGGTGCGCTTCGCCGGGCTGGTCAGCGACAATCCGCTGGGCGACCGCGCGCTGGCCGCGCTGCGCGCCGCGGGGATCGATACCAGCCAGCTGGCGCGCGGCGCCGGGCGCATGGGGCTCTATTTCCTCGAGGCCGGAGCGGGCGCCCGCGCGGCGCAGATCACCTATGACCGCGCCGGCAGCGCCTTCGCCCTCGCCCGGCCCGAAACGATCGACTTCGCGGCGGCACTGGCCGGTGCCCGCCTGTTGCACACCGGCGGAATCACGCCGGCGCTCGGTCCGGGCGGGGTGGCGCTGGCCCGCGCGGCGCAGGCCGCGGCGCGGAACGCCGGGGTGCCGATCTGCTTCGACGGCAACTACCGCGCCCAGCTGTGGTCCGCCTGGGACAGCGATCCCGCCGCGATCCTGCGCGAGCTGGTCGCCGATGCAACGATCCTGATCGGCAACCACCGCGACATCTCGCTGCTGCTCGGCACCAGCTTCTCGGGCGACGGCGCCGATCGCCGGCGCGAGGCCGCGCAGGCCGCCTTCGCGGCCTTCCCGCGGCTCGAGCTGATCGCCTCGACGGCGCGCCACATCATCACCAGCGACCACCACCGCATCGCCGCGCGGGTCGACCGGCGCGACAGCTGGCACCAGACCGACGAACTCGACGTGACCGGCATCGTCGACCGCATCGGCACCGGCGACGCCTTCGCCGCCGGTGTCCTCCACCAGTGGCTCGAGCAGGGCGATTGCCGCGCCATGGCGGAAAGCGGGCTGGCCTTGGCCGCGCTCAAGCACGCCCTGCCCGGGGACATGGCCCTGGTCTCGCGCGGGATGCTCGCGGGCTTCTCCCCCTCTGGCGGCGATGTCCGCCGCTAAGCCGGCGGCGGCGGGTGGGCTGACCCGCCGGGCCATGCTGGCCACAGGCCTTGCCACCGTGGCCGCGGACCGGGTCGGCGCGGCCCCGTCCGATCGCGCCCTACCGGTGCGGCGCTTCCTGGGCATCCGCTATGCCGAGGCGGAGCGCTTTGCCGCCCCGCGCCTGGTCGCCGACCGCGCCCCGCTCGGCCGCTTCGGCCCGGCCTGCCCGCAAGGCGGCGGCGCCTACCAGCCGCAGGACGAGGCCTGCCAGTACCTCAACGTCTGGGCCCCGGCCGATGCACCGCGCGGCGGGCTGCCGGTCCTGGCCTACATCCACGGCGGAGCCTA
Organism: Novosphingobium piscinae; assembly: GCF_014230355.1. Classification (GTDB taxonomy): domain Bacteria; phylum Pseudomonadota; class Alphaproteobacteria; order Sphingomonadales; family Sphingomonadaceae; genus Novosphingobium; species Novosphingobium piscinae. Next base: position 20,958 of record NZ_JACLAX010000001.1, on the reverse strand, counting down.
TTCGAACGGCTCGGTCACCGATCCGCTCAACGACGGGGCGCGGCTGGCTGCCGCGGGTGTGGTGGTGGTGACGATCAACCACCGGCTCAACGCGCTGGGCTATCTCTATCTGCCCGACCGTTTCCCCGACAGCGGCAATGCTGGCCAGCTCGACCTGGTCTGCGCGCTGCGCTGGATCCAGGCCCGGATCGCCGACTTCGGCGGCGATCCGGGCAACGTCACCCTGTTCGGCCAGTCCGGCGGCGGAGCGAAGATCGCCACGCTGATGGCCATGCCGGCAGCGCGCGGCCTGTTCCACAAGGCGATCACGATGAGCGGCCAGCAGGTTACGGCCAGCGGCCCGCTCCATGCCCGCCAGCGCGCCGAGGCCGTGCTCGGACGGCTTGGCGGCGATCCGGCGACGGTGCCGGCCGCGGCGCTGATCGCCGCGCTGGCCGTGCCCGATCCGATCCTTGGCGGCGGTGTCTACATGGGGCCGGTCCTCGACATGCGGCACCTGTCGCGCCACCCGTTCTGGCCCGAACCGGCGCCCGAGGGACGCACCATCCCGATGCTGCTTGGCAATACCGTGGCCGAGACCCGCGCCTTCTTCCCCCCCGGTCATCCCAGGTTGCAGGGGCTGGACTGGGACAATCTAGCCATGCGGGTCGGGCCGGAGATGAAGGTCGATATCGATCCGGCCTGGACTGTCGCCCAGTTCCGGGCGCGCTATCCAGCGGATCCGCCCGAGGCCCTGTTCCACCGGGTGGTCACCGCCGCGCGGTCATGGCGTGGCCAGGTGGAGGAGGCCGATGCCCGGGCCCGCGCCGGGCTGCGCCGGACGTGGGTCTATCAACTTGATTTCGCGCAGGCCAAGCACACCGACGACATCGGCCTCGCCTTCGGCACCACTGCTACCGAAGGCCCGGCGCGCGCGGCGATGAGCGCGCGGCTGATGGCCGCCTTCGTGCGCTTTGCCCGCCGGGGCGATCCGGGCTGGGCGCCCTATACCCTGCCCCGGCGCGAAACCATGGTGTTCGACACGGTCAGCCGGGTGGTCAACGATCCGCGCCAGTGGGAGCGCGAGCTGTTCGCGCGGGTGCCCTATATCCAGCCGGGCAGCTAGCCGACCATGCAGGCCGGGCCGGGATGGTGCGGGATGATCAGGGCGCCGGGTTGGGATAGGCGATGATCAGCGACAGCGGCTGCCGCCCGCGCTGCCAGATCCCCACCACCGCGCCCCGGTAAAGATAGGCCGCCATGCCCGGCCGCAGCGCACGGCGCACTCCGTCGGACAGGACCTCGCCCTGCCCGGCCAGCACATAGTAGACCTCGTCATGGGCGATCGGATGGGCACCGATGGCCGCGCCGCGGTGCAGGATGCGCCGGCGGAACTCCATCGCGCGCGGGGCCGGCACCGCGTCCGAGATGCGGTAGGCGGTCGACCGGCCGATCGCGCCGTGCGGCGGGGGCTCCTCGCGCCGGGTGTCCGCCTCGTCGACCACCACCATCGCCGGGGCCGCCGCCAGCAGCGCCGCGGCGAGGGCCAGGCTCACTGCCCCGCGCCCTGCCGCGAGCCGAGGTCACGCGGCGAGAGCTTCTCCTGCGCCCCGGCCTTCTCGCCGGGATAGGCTCCGGCCTTCGGGGTCATCGTGGCGAGGTCCCAGGCGGCCGGATCGAAGGCAGCGCGGGTTTCCTTGATCACCGGATAGCCCGGGCCCACCTCGTGCTCGTCATCGATGATGTCGCCACGGCCCTCGGCCACGAAGAACAGGACGCGGATGTCGTCCGGCGCGCGATCCCACGGGCGGGCGCCGACGGTCTGCAGCACACTGGTCTCGACCGCACCCGAGGGCAGGATGTCGTAGCCGGCCAGGCTGGCGAGCGGGGCCTTGGCCGGGAGCAGCCGCGCGCGGGTCTCGCCATAGCGGCCGAACATCGGCAGCGGCTGGCCGAAGCGGTCGACCGCGCGGTTGTCGCGGCCGTAGTAGGCCAGATCGCCGTCGCCGCCGAGCGCCAGGAAAGGCAGACCGGGATCGGTATCGTTGCCGCCGCGCAGGACGTTGCCCACCGCGGTGATCTCGCCGGTGACATAGTCATGTCCGGTCCATTCGAGATTCATCAGGTTGTAGTGCACCGCGCGGTGGCCGGGATTGTAGATCAGGTTGTTGATCATCAGCACCTGGGCCCCGCCCTTGACCAGCGGCGCGCGCTCGACGTTGTGGGCGAAGACGTTGCGGTAGAACACGATGCCGGTGGCATTGTCGTGGATCAGGCTGCCCTTCGAATGCTCGCCTTTCGGGTGGCTGGCGAAGGCCAGGCCCTCGGCCGCCAGATTGTTGCGGAAGACGATGTCGTGGCTGGTGTTCCGCCGCCATTCCTCAACCGTGGCGCCGTTGAAGCGCGGGCCCGAGGCCGACATGTTCTCGTCCAGCGCCCAGAGGAAGCTGCAGTGCTCGACGATCACGTGGTGCGCGGCGACCGTGGAGAAGGCGTCCGCCTCCCACCCGGAATAGTGTGGCTGGCCATCGGCGCCGGTCATCACCCGCAGGTGGCTGATGATCACATCGTGGCCCTTCAGATCGATCCCGCCGCGGATGATCGTGACCCCGGGCGAGGGCGCGGTCTGCCCGGCGATGGTCAGGTAGGGCTCGGTGATGGTCAGGGTCTCGCGGCCCAGATCGATGGCTCCGGCGACCTCGAACACCACGATCCGCGGGCCCTTGGCCTCGACCGCCTCCTTGAGCGAGCCGGGGCCATCCTTGGCTAGGGTGGTGACCCGGATGATTCGACCCCCGGCCCCGCCACGGGTGACCTCAGGGGGCGCGGCAAGGGCCCCGCTAGACCCGACAAGAGCCTGCAGAACCAACAGGATAGCTGCAATTGCGAGGCGCCAGTCACGCATTGTCCAATCTCCCATGCCACACTTCTTGACAGAGCCCGCAGGACAGGGCAATTAAAAATGACACCGGTTACCTAGAGCCGGGACAGGTTGGCGCCACAGCGGCGCAACGGGGAGTTGTGGGTGTCGGGGCAGGATCCCTTTTGGTCCATCCGTTCCTGACACCGGTATCAATGCTAATCGCCGCAAAGGCGTCGAGGGGAATGGGAATGGGCAAGGACATTGCAGGGCGGTCGGTTTCGGGGCTTTCGCTGCTCAAGCTGGCGCTGATCGCAGGCACGGCGCTGGCAGGGCCGACCGCGCTGCGCGCGCAGGACGCGGCGCCCACCCCGGCCGCGCCGGCACCCGCCGCCGAGGCGGCGGCCGAGGAGGCCAGCGCGTCGGACATCGTCGTCACCGGCTTCCGCCAGTCGCTCGAGAAGGCGCTCAATGTGAAGCGCATCTCGGTCGCCGCGGTCGACGCGATCGTGGCCGAGGACATCGCCAAGTTCCCCGACCAGAACCTGGCCGAATCGCTGCAGCGCATTCCCGGCATCTCGATCGTGCGTGACGCTGGCGAAGGCCGCGCGATCACCGTGCGCGGCCTCGGCTCGCAGTTCACCCGCGTCCGCCTGAACGGGCTGGAGACCATCGCGACCTCGACCGACGGCGCCAGCGCCAACCGCGACCGCGCCTTCGATTTCAACATTTTCGCCTCGGAACTGTTCAGCAGCCTGGTCGTCCACAAGACCGCCGAGGCCAGCCTCGACGAAGGGTCGCTGGGCGCGGTGGTCGATCTGAACACCGGCAACCCGCTGGCCGGCAAGGCCGGGCTCCACGGCGCGTTCTCGGCCGTGGCCTCCTACAACGACCTGGCCAAGAAGACCGGTCCGCGCCTCGCCGGCCTGCTCAGCTGGCGCAACGATGCCGGGACCTTCGGCGCCTCGATCTCGGCCGCCTATTCGAAGATCTACACGCTGCAGATGGGCAACAACACCGTGCGCTGGGCCCAGGCCCGGTTCGACTCGGTCGACGGGACGCCCTGCTTCGCCAACACCACCGGCAGCATCGCCGCCGGCACCCTCGCCTATACCACGGCGCGCCCGAACAGCGGCGGCACCTACCGGCCCAGCGCGGCCTGCGACCGGGCGACCCTGTCGTTCCACCCGCGCATCCCGCGCTATGGCGAGATCAACCACATGCGCGAGCGCCTTGGCGTTACCGGCTCGGTCCAGTTCGAGCCGACCGAGAAGACCAAGTTCTCGCTCGACGCGCTGTTCTCGCGCTTCAAGGAAAACCGCGGCGAGAAGTGGGGCGAGGTCCTGCTGCGTTCGAACGAGCGCTCGGTCGACGTGGTCAACCCGGTCTATGACGCCAACAACAACATGATCAAGGCGACGCTCAACGACGCCTGGGTCCGCACCGAGAACTACCTGCGTCAGAGCTCGACCGAGTTCTACCAGGTCGGCCTGACCTGGGACCAGGACGTCAGCGACAAGCTGCGCTTCACCCTGGTCGGCGGCGTCTCGAAGTCGGATGCCGACATCCCGGTCGAGACGACGATCATGTTCGACGATCGCGACGCGCAGGGCTACAGCTACGACTACACCGACATGCGCCGTCCGAAGCTCACCTTCGGCACCAGCGTGACCGATCCGGCGAATTTCCAGCTCGCCGAGATCCGCGACCGCCCGTCGAACACCACCAACCGCTTCAAGACCGTGCAGTTGCGCACCGAGTGGGACGTCACCGAGGACTTCCAGATCAAGCTGGGCGGCGTGTGGCGGCGCTTCAACTTCGACGTGGCGGCCTATACCCGTGACGCCTCGGTCTGCGGCAACGGCGGCACCAGCGTGGTCACCAGCACCTCGGGCACGATCGCCTGCTCGCTCACCTCGGTATTCGGGCCGACCGCGATCTACGGCTTCCAGGTGACCCCGGCCCTGTCCGAGCTGTTCACTCTGCGGCCCTCGGGCCAGCCGGCCGGCAACACCAACCAGTGGCTGGTCGCCAACCTGCCTGCCGCCGCGGCCTTCACCCAGCTCTACAGCCGGCCGCTGGTCGCCGATGCCGGCAACATCCGCGGCGTGACCGAGGAAACCCGCGGCGGCTATCTCCAGGCCGACGCCAAGGGCAACCTGCTCGGGCTGGACTATGCGCTGAACTTCGGCGTCCGCTACGTGAAGACGCTGCAGAGCTCGTACGGCCTGGTCGGGACGGTCAACAACACTGTCAAGCGCAGCTACGACAACTGGCTCCCGGCGATCAACGTGGCGCTCTATCCGACCCAGTCGGTGATCATCCGCGGCGCGGTGGCCGACGTCATCACGCGGCCCTCGCTTGGCGCACTGACCCCGGGCGGCTCGGCCGACGGGTTCAACCAGCGCGTCAACACCGGCAACCCCAACCTCGACCCGTTCCGCGCGACCAACTACGACCTCTCGTTCGAATGGTACTTCGCACCGGGCGCGATCGCCTCGGTCGCCCTGTTCAAGAAGGACGTGAAGACCTTCACCCAGGCCGGTTCGATTACCGGGCTGACCTATGCCCAGACCGGCGCGCCGGTTTCGGCGCTCAACCCCTCGTCGCCGGCGGCCCAGTCGATCGGTACGGTCAACGACCAGCTGATCCAGCCGATCTGGACGCTCCAGACCACGATCAACGGCTCGGGTGCAGCCCTGAAAGGCGTGGAACTGGCCCTGCAGCTGCCCTTCAATGTCTTCACCGACAGCGGCCTGCTGCAGCACTTCGGCGTGATCGCCAACGCGACCTTCATCGACTCGAGCGCGACCTTCAACCTGCAAGGGCCGATCACCAGTGCCTTCGTGCCGACCACCGGCGCACTTGGCCCGCTCAGCAACGTGACCGTGGTCAACACCCTGGCCAACGTCTCGCGGACCGCCTGGAACGGCACGATCTACTACGATGACGGCAAGTTCTCGGCCCGCGCGATGGTCAGCTACCGCGGCCGCTTCCACGAGGGTGCCTCGGGCACCGGCAACCTGCTGGAAGGCTTTGGCGCCACCACCAACCTCGATGCCTCGATCCGCTACAAGCTGACCGACAACATCGAGATCTCGCTGGAAGGCAACAACCTGCTCGACACCTACCGCTACCGCTTCACCGACTGGGACGCTGACCGCAACTACGAGAACAACCACTTCGGCCGGATCATCATGGCGGGGGCACGCTTCCGTTACTGACCCGACCAGCCTTCCACACCCCCGGGACATGAGGACAGAGGAGCGGCACGGTGCCTGATCGACGATCGGTTCTGGCCGCGAGCCTGGCCGGGGGGATGGTTGCGACGCGGGCGGGGGCCCAGACGCCCCCGCCCGTGTCATCGCGCGGGGTGCCGGCCGGGTTGCCCCAGCCAGTCGAGACGATCGACCTCTGGCCGGGCGGCGCGCCGGGCATGCCCAGCCCTGCCCCGGTCGAGCAAGTCGAGGAGCGCGCGCCCGACGCGGTGATGACCGACCGCTCGGTGACCGGCATCGCGCGCCCCCGCATGGTCGTGTTCCGTCCCGACCGTCCCAACGGCGCCGCCGTGCTGATCACCCCGGGGGGCGGCTACCGCCTGGTGGTGATCGACAAGGAGGGCTACGAGCTGGGCCGCTGGCTGGCCGCGCGCGGCTTCACCGCCTTCGTCCTGTTCTACCGCCTGCCCGGCGAGGGCTGGGCCCGCCCCGCCGACGTGCCGCTGGCCGACGCCCAGCGCGCGCTGCGCCTGATCCGCCACCGCGCGCGCGACTTCGCGATCGATCCCGAGCGCGTCGCGACGATGGGCTTCTCTGCCGGAGGGCACGTCTGTGCCGACCTTGCCGCACGCTTTGCCGCGCGGGTCTATGACCCGGTCGACGCCGCCGACCGGCTCTCGGCCCGGCCGCTCTGCGCCGCGCCGATCTATCCGGTGGTCTCGATGGACCCGGCGGTCGCCCACGCCGGCTCGCGCCTCAAGCTGCTCGGCCCGGCACCCACCGCCGAGGCCGAGGCCGCCCATTCGCCCGACCGCACGCTGACTGCCGCCGCCCCGCCGCATTTCCTGCTTCATGCCGAGGACGATCCCACGGTGCCGGTGGAGAACACGCTGCGCCTGCGCGCCGCCCTGCGCGCCGCCGGAGTGCCGGTCGAGACCCACCTGTTCACCCACGGCGGACACGGTTTCGGGCTGCGCCAGACGGTCGGCAAGCCGGTCGAAGCCTGGCCCGAGCTGTGGCGCGCCTGGGTGCGCACCGTGGGGCTGGGCTGATGCTGGTCGATCGCCGCGCCGCGCTGGGTTTCGCGCTGCTCGGCGGCGCCGCGGTCAGCGCGGCGCCTGCCGCGGGCCGGACCGCGACGCGAACGGGCCGGGGAATCGAGGGACAGCTCGCGCCAGACCTTGGCAATGGCCGCTTCCTCAACCCGGTGCTCAGCGGTGACCGCCCTGATCCGGCGATCCTCAAGGACGGCGCGGACTATTACCTGACCTTCTCCAGCTTCGATGCCTATCCCGGCCTCACCATCTGGCACAGCCGCGATCTGGTGAACTGGCAGCCGCGCCGCCCGGCGCTGACCCGCAACATCGGCTCAGTGTGGGCTGTGAGCCTGGAAAAGCACGCAGGGCGCTATTTCCTCTACATTCCGGTCAAGGCCAGTCCCAACGACATCTTCGTGATCTGGGCCGATCACATCGACGGGCCGTGGAGCGATCCGGTTCCGCTGGGGCTCAACCGGCACATCGATCCCTGCCATGCCGTGGCCGAGGACGGATCGCGCTGGCTGTTCCTGTCGGGCGGCGACCGCGTGCGGCTGAGCGATGACGGGCTGCGCCTCGCCGGTCCGGTCGAGCATGTCTACGATCCGTGGCGCTATCCGGATGACTGGGACGTCGAGGGCTTCTCGCCCGAGGGACCCAAGATCCACCGCCATGGCGGCTGGTTCTACATGCTCACCGCGGTGGGCGGCACCGCCGGCCCGCCGACCGGGCACATGGTGATCGCGGCGCGATCGCGCTCGCTTCACGGACCGTGGGAACAGCATCCAGGCAACCCGCTGGTCCGCACCCGCTCGCTGGATGAGGCCTGGTGGTCGCGTGGACACGCCTCGCTGGTCGAGGCTCCCGACGGCACCTGGTGGTCGCTGTATCACGGCTATCGCAAGGACTTCTGGACGCTCGGCCGGCAATGCCTGCTCGATCCGGTGGAATGGACCGCCGACGGCTGGTTCCGCATGACCGGAGGCGATCTGTCGCGCCCGCTGGCCAAGCCGCGCGGAGGACAGGCCGTGCCGCACGGGATGGCGCTGTCGGACGCGTTCGGCGGGCCACTCGCGCTGGGCGCCAAGTGGACCTTCTTCCGCCCGGCCCCGGACGAAGCCGCGCGCGTGCGAGTGGCGGAGGGGCAGCTCCATCTGGCAGCGCGCGGGCTGGCACCGTCGAGCGGATCGCCGCTGCTGCTCAACGCCGGCGACACCAGCTACCGCTTCGAGTGCACGATCGCGATCGATCCCGGCTGCACCGCCGGGCTGGTGCTGTTCTACGACGACAAGCTCTATTGCGGGCTCGGGTTCGACACCGCACGCTTCGTCACCCACCAGTACGGGATCGAGCGGGGCCGGCCGGCCAACCCGCATGGCGCCCGGATGCGGCTGCGGATCACCAACCGCCGCCACATCGTGGCGATCCACACCAGCGGGGATGACGGGCGGACCTGGCAGCGCTTCGACCGCGGCATGGAGGTCTCGGGCTATCACCACAACGTGCGCGGCGGCTTCCTCTCGCTCAAGCCGGGGCTCTATGCCGCAGGCACGGGCAGCGCCCGCTTCAGCGATTTCCGCTACGCCGCCCTGGCTGACTGATCGGGGGACAGCGGGCTATCCGCGCGGCAAAAGTTTCCTCGAGGAAACTTGTTCAGCGCGGCAGGCTGGCGATGGCGGCACGCGCGATCGGCGAGAGCCCGGCGGCATCGGCCGCGAGGATCGCCGCGCGCATCCGCGGGTCCCAGTAGCGCGTGATGTGCGCGGCAGTCTCGGCCACGGCCGCCGCCTCGCCCTGCGCGGCGAGATTGGCGGCGATCTGGTTGGCCATGCGGATCAGGTTGGCTTCGACCCCGCTGCTCATTCGGCGGCCTCGACCCGCCGCGCCAGGCGGCTCTGTGCGGCATAGCCCTGCTGCCACTCGCTCGGCCCGTTCGAGGCCGAGACCTGCACCGCGGTGACCTTGTATTCGGGACAGTTGGTGGCCCAGTCGCTGTTGTCGGTGGTGACCACGTTGGCCTGGGTGTCGGGGTGGTGGAACGTGGTATAGACCACCCCCGGGGCGACCCGGTCGGTCACCAGCGCGCGCAGCGTCGTCTCCCCCGCGCGCGAGGCCAGGCGCACCCAGTCACCCGATTGCAGCCCGCGGTTCTCGGCATCGAGCGGATGGATCTCCAGCAGATCCTCCTCGTGCCACACCGAATTGGCGGTGCGGCGGGTCTGCGCGCCGACGTTGTACTGGCTGAGGATCCGCCCGGTGGTGAGCAGCAGCGGATAGCGCGGTCCGGTGCGCTCGTCGGTGGGGATGTACTCTGTCACCACGAACTTGCCCTTGCCCCGCACGAAGCCGTCCACGTGCATGATCGGACTGCCCTGCGGTGCAGCATCGTTGACTGGCCACTGCAGCCCGCCCTCCGCCTCGAGCCGGGCATGGCTGATCCCAGCAAAGCTGGGGGTCAGCCGGGCGATCTCGTCCATGATCTGGCTGGCGTGGGTATAGGACCAGCCGAGGCCCATGGCCTTGGCGAGGAGCTGGGTCACCTCCCAGTCTTCATAGCCATTCGCCGGGTCCATCACCCGCCGCACCATCTGCACCCGCCGCTCGGCATTGGTGAAGGTGCCGGTCTTTTCCAGGAAGGTCGAACCGGGGAGAAAGACGTGGGCGTAGTTGGCGGTCTCGTTGAGGAACAGGTCGTGGACGATCACGCAGTCCATCGCCGCCAGCCCGGCCGCCACGTGGTGCGTGTTGGGGTCCGATTGCAGGATGTCCTCGCCCTGGATGTAGAGCGCCTTGAACGTCCCATCGACCGCCGCGTCGAGCATGTTGGGGATGCGCAGCCCCGGCTCGGGATCGAGCGCGGTGCCCCACTCGGCCTCGAACTGCGCGCGGGTGGCAGCGTCGGAGATGTGGCGGTAGCCGGCCAGCTCGTGCGGGAAGGAGCCCATGTCGCAGGCGCCCTGCACGTTGTTCTGCCCGCGCAAGGGGTTCACCCCCACCCCGCGCCGGCCGATGTTGCCGGTGGCCATGGCCAGATTGGCGATCGCCAGCACGGTCGAGGAGCCCTGCGAGTGCTCGGTGACGCCAAGGCCGTAATAGATGGCCCCGTTTCCGCCGGTCGCGAACAGCCGCGCAGCACCGCGCAGATCGGCGGCGGGAACCCGGGTGACCGGCTCGAGCGTTTCGGGTGAATGCCGCGGATCGCTGACGAAGCGGGCCCAGTCCTGGTACTCGTCCCAGTCGCAGCGCTCGCGCACGAAGACCTCGTCGGCCAGGCCCTCGGTGACGATCACGTGCGCCATGGCGGTCAGGATCGCCACATTGGTGCCGGGCTGGAGCGGCAGGTGGTAGTCCGCCTGCACATGCGGCGAGCGGACCATGTCGATCCGCCGCGGGTCGATCACGATCAGCCGGGCGCCCTGGCGCAGCCGCTTCTTCAGGCGGCTGGCGAAGACCGGGTGGCCGTCGGTCGGGTTGGCGCCGATGATCAGGACAACGTCGCTGTCCTCGACCGAATCGAAGTCCTGCGTACCCGCGCTGGTCCCGAAGGTCTTGGCCAGGCCATAGCCGGTGGGGGAATGGCAGACCCGCGCGCAGGTATCGACATTGTTGCTGCCGAACCCGCCGCGCACCAGCTTCTGGACAAGGAAGGCCTCCTCGTTGGTGCAGCGGCTCGAGGTGATCCCGCCCAGCGCCCGCGCGCCGTGCTGCGCCTTGATCGCGGCAAGGCGCGCGGCGGTGAAGCTGATCGCCTCGTCCCAGCTCACCTCGCGCCACGGGTCCGTGATCTGCTCGCGGATCATCGGCCTGGTGATGCGGTCGGCGTGGTGGGCATAGCCCCAGGCGAAGCGGCCCTTGACGCAGGAGTGGCCGCGGTTGGCCTTGCCGTCCTTCCACGGCACCATCCGCACCAGCTGCTGCCCGCGCAGCTCGGCGCGGAAGGTGCAGCCCACGCCGCAATAGGCGCAGGTGGTGATCACCGCGCGCTCGGGCTTGCCGATGTCCTTGACCGCCTTCTCGTTGAGGGTCGCGGTCGGACAGGCGGCAACGCAGGCCCCGCACGAGACGCACTCGGAGCCGAGGAAGGTGTCCGAGGCGAGCCCGGCCGAAACCTTGGCGTCGAAACCCCGCCCCTCGATGGTCAGGGCAAAGGTGCCCTGGACCTCCTCGCAGGCGCGCACGCAGCGCGAGCAGACGATGCACTTGGCCGGATCGAAATCGAAATAGGGGTTCGAGGCGTCGACCGGTGCGTCGAGATGGTTCGCCCCGGCATAGCCATAGCGCACGTCGCGCAGGCCCACCTGCGCGGCGGTGTCCTGCAGCTCGCAATCGTTGTTGGCCGAGCAGGTCAGGCAATCGAGCGGGTGGTCGGAGATGTAGAGCTCCATCACCCCGCGGCGCAGCTTTTCGAGGCGCGGGGTCTGGGTCTGCACGACCATGCCGGGGCGTACCGGGGTGGTGCAGGAGGCCGGGGTGCCGCGCTGGCCCTCGATCTCGACCAGGCACATGCGGCACGAACCATAGGCGGCGACGGTGTCGGTCGCGCAGAGCTTGGGGATCGCCCCGCCGATCTCGGCGGCGGCGCGCATCACGCTGGTGCCCTCGGGCACGGTGACCTGGCGGCCGTCGATCGTCAGGGTGACCGGCGCACCCTCGCGCACGGCCGGAGTGCCGAAATCGGGCTGCGGCTCATAGGACATGAGCGATCTCCATCGCGGGTTCAGTGGCCCAGGTCATCGTGTCGTCGCGCGCGATCACCGCCAGCGCCAGCCCGGCGGCGGCCGCGCGGCGCACGGCGAGGTCGGTCGGGGCGGAAATCGCCACCAGCAGCGGGCAGCCGGCGCGCACGGTCTTCTCGACCAGCTCATAGGAGCAGCGTGAGGTGACTACCAGGAAGCCACTGGCGGGATCGACACCAGCGCGGGCGAGCGCGCCGATCACCTTGTCGAGCGCATTGTGCCGGCCGACGTCCTCGCGCAGCACGGTCACCGCGCCGTCGGCCCCGGCGAAGGCGGCGGCATGGGTCGCGGCAGTCGCGCGCCCGAGCACCTGCTGATCGCGCATGGCCTGCAGCGCGCGGCGGATCGCCTCGGGCGCAATCGCCGCGCGCGCGGCGAGGGGCGGCAACGGCCGCAGCGCCGCCTCGACGCTGTCGATCCCGCAGATCCCGCAGGAGCTGTCACCGGAGCGCAGCCGGGCCCGCGCCATGACCGGGCCGAGCCGCTCGGCCGGCAGGGTGATCCGGGCAACCGTGCCCTCACCCGCCGCAACCGGATGGAGCTGCACCGGGCCCAGTTCGGCCACCGTGGCCAGTCCTTCGGCCAGGACGAAGCCGGTGACGAAGTCCTCCAGATCGCAGGGGGTCGCCATCATCACCGCATAGGCCAGGCCGTTGATCTCGATTCCGATGGGCGCCTCGACCGGGACCACACGCTCGCCCGGGGTGCCCGCGACGGCATAGGCCGTGGTCCGCACCGGGATGGTCACCGCGCCGGCGGTCACGCCCCGAACTCCTCGGGCCAGTGGCGCAGGGCGCTGAGCACCGGATAGGGGGTGAACCCGCCCAGCGCGCAGAGCGAGCCGAACTTCATCGTCTCGCACAGGTCTTCGAGCAGGGCGATTTCGGCGGCGGACCCACGCGGCGCCTTGGCCGCATTGCGCATCTGCGGCAGGGCCTCGACCGCATCGGGCCCGCGCGGTTGCCGGTCCGACGCTCCGAGCCGGTCGAGCAGCTCCACCCCGCGGGTCGAGCCGATCCGGCACGGCGTGCACTTGCCGCAGCTCTCGGCCGCGCAGAAGGCCATGGCGAAGCGGGCCTGGGCCCGCATGTCGGCGCTGTCATCAAACACCACCAGCCCGGCATGGCCGATCAAGCCATCGGCCGCGGCGAAGCTCTCATAGTCGAACGGCAGGTGGAAATCGGCGGGCGGGTGGTAGGCCCCGAGCGGCCCGCCGACCTGCACCGCCTTGACCGGCCGCCCGCTGGCGGTGCCGCCGCCGATCTCGTTCACCAGCTCGCCCAGGGTGATGCCGAAGCCCACCTCGAACAGACCGCCATGCTTCACGTTGCCGGCCAGCTGGATCGGCATGGTCCCGCGCGAGCGGCCGAAGCCGATCGCCTGATAGGCCTCGGCCCCGTTGGCGAGGATCCACGGCACCGAGGCGAGCGTGAGCACGTTGTTGACCACGGTCGGCCGCCCGAACAGCCCGGCCAGCGCGGGCAGGGGCGGCTTGGCCCGCACCTCGCCGCGCTTGCCCTCCAGCGAATTGAGCAGCGAGGTCTCCTCGCCGCAAACATAGGCCCCGGCACCCACGCGCACCTCGACCGTGAACGGCGCGAGCTGCGGCGCGGCCAGCGCGATCGCAGCTTCCAGCTTGCGGATCGCATGGGGATATTCGCTGCGGACGTAGATGTAGCCCCGGCCTGCCCCCACCGCATGGGCGGCGATGGCCATGCCTTCGAGCAGGAGGAACGGATCGCCCTCCATTACCATGCGGTCGGCGAAGGTGCCGCTGTCGCCCTCGTCGGCGTTGCAGACCACGTACTTCGTCGCGCCCGGCGCCCCGGCGACCGTGCGCCACTTGGTGCCTGCCGGGAACCCCGCCCCGCCGCGCCCGCGCAGGCCCGAGGCCTCGACCGCGTCGAGCGTTGCCGCCGGACCGATGGCACGGGCCTGCTCCAGCCCGGCCCAGCCGCCCGTCGCGGCATAGTCGGCCAGACTGAGCGGCCGGGTGATCCCGGCCCGCGCGAAGATCAGGCGCTGCTGGCGGGCCAGGAAGGGGTGCGCCTCGACTCGGCCGATCGCCCGGCCGCTGGTGCCGGCCAGCACCGCGGCGACGTCTCCCGGCGCCAGTGGACCGAAGCCCTGCCCGTCGATCTCGGCGAGCGGCTCGAGCCGATGCATGCCCCGGCTCGACACCCGGCGCACCTCGCAGCCTTGCGCGGCGAAGGCGGCGGCGACGGCATCGGCCCCGCAGGCCAGGGCCAGGGCATCGTCGCTGATCCGCACGATCGGCGCCGCGGCGGTCACGCCAGCGCCTCCACCAGCGCGGTCAGCCGGGCGACATCGAGCCGGGCGTGAACCGCCTCGCCAATCAGTGCGTTGGGCCCGACGCTGCACAGCCCGAGGCAATAGACCGGCTCGATCGCCACGCGGTCCGACCCGCGGACCGCCGCGGCCAGTGCCTCGCTGCCGCGCGCCTGGCAGGCTTCGGCCCGGCACAACTTGATCACCGCGCGCGGCCCCGGCTCGGGGCGGAAGTCGTGATAGAACGAGACCACGCCGTGGACCTCGGCGCGGCTGAGGTTGAGCGCCTTGGCGATCGCGCGGATGGCGGCTTCCGGGACGTAGCCTAACGCGGCCTGCACATCGTGCAGGATCGGCAGCAGCGCGCCTTCGCGCCCATCGTGCCGGGCCAGAATATCCTCGATGGTGATCGCGGCCATGCCCGCAGGTGCGCGCGATCAGCCGGCGTGGTCAAATCAAAACCGCCGACCAGTGATAGAAAAAATCTATCAGAGGGCGCTGTCTGGCCCGGCGCCAGCAGCCTGTGCGGCCTGCAGCCCGGCCCGCGCCAGCGGCCCCAACGGATCGCGGTTGACCACCACCAGCCCCATCCGCCGATCGGGCGCGGGGGCCGAAAAGGGGAGCAGCACAGCCCAGTCCTGCCCGGCGACCAGATCGGCATAGGCATCGGGGATCACCGTGCCGAACCCACCGGTGCGGACCAGCGCGAGCAGCGAGACATAGCTGTCGGCGACCGCGGCCGGGCTGACCGCCAGCCCCCGCGCGGCGAACTCGCGGTCAAGGATGCGGCGGAACTGCATGCCCTGGTGGAGCAGGCAGAGCCGCTCGGCGGCGACCTCGGCCCAGGTCGCCGCGCGGTGGCGGTCAAAAGCGCCGCCGCGCCGCGCGACGAACAGGTGGCGCTCGGCGTGGAGCGGCACGGCCAGCACGTCGGCGGGCGGTTCGTGATCGAGATAGGTCACCCCGGCATCGAAGGCACTGGCGGCCAGCCCGCGCGCGATCTCGCGCGCGGTGGCGGAATGGACCGCCAGGGTCAGGCCGGGATGCTGCGCCATCAGGGCGGCGCCGAACGGACCGATCAGCGGCAGCGCCGCCGGGATCGCGGCGAGCCGGAATTCGCCCTGCAGCGGGGCCGACAGGGCCCCGGCCGCCTGGGTCAGACCGCGCAGGCTGCCCAGCACCTGCTGCGCCCAGGGCAGGATCGCCTGACCGTGCTCGGTCAGCCCGATGAAGCGCCGGTCGCGCTCGACCAGCCGCTTGCCCAGCTCCTGCTCGAGCGCGCGCAGCCCGGCCGAGAGCGTCGGCTGGGTCACCCCGCAGGCCTCGGCTGCGGCGGCGAAGTGGCGCTCCCGCGCCAGCGCGGTGAAGAAGCGCAGGTGCTGGAGGTTCATCCCGGCCCCTGCCGCGCCGGATCAGGCCCAGCGTTCGCGCAGCTTGAGCAGCGCCAGCGCGGCCTTGGCCGCCTCGCCGCCCTTGTCCTTCTGTGCCGGATCGGCCCGGACGATCGCCTGGGCCTCGTTCTCGACCGTGAGGATGCCATTGCCGATGGCCAGCCCGTCCATGGTCAGCGCCATGATCCCGCGCGCGCTTTCCCCCGCCACGATCTCGAAATGGTAGGTCTCGCCGCGGATCACCACGCCGATCGCGACATAGCCATCGTAGCGGTCGGCCTGGTCGGCCAGTGCGATCGCCCCCGGGATCTCGAGCGCGCCGGGCACGGTGACGACCTCCACCTCATGCCCCGCCGCGGTCAGCGCCGCCTTGGCCCCGGCGACCAGCATGTCGTTGAGGTGATCGTAGAAACGGGCTTCGACAATGAGGAAACGGGACATCTTATGCGTTCTCCGGGGGAATGGCCTGTTCGCCCACCACGTTGAGGCCATAGCCGTCAAGGGCCACGAGGTTGCGGTGGGCATTGGTCAGCAGGACCATGTCGTGCACGCCGAGATCGGCCAGGATCTGGGCGCCGACCCCATAGGTGCGCAGGTCCATCTCGCCCTCGGGCATGGGCTGGGTTCCGGGCGGCGGCACCAGCAGCACGATCACCCCCGCCCCGGCCGCGCCGATCGCGTCCATGGCCCGCTGGAGGGTCCGCTTCTTCGGTCCGGGCCGGCCGAGGATATCGTCGAAGAGCGACATGGCATGGACCCGCGTCAGCGTCGGCTGGCCGGGTACGACCTGGCCCTTCTGCAGCACGAAGCTGTTCGTGCCGTCGATCTTGTTGCGGTACGTCAGCAGCTTCCAGTCGCCGCCGTAGTCCGAGGTCATGCGCGTTTCGGCGACCTGCTCGACCAGGTGGTCGTGGCGGCGGCGGTACTCGATCAGGTCGCGGATCGTGCCCATCTTGAGCCCGTGCTTGCGCGCGAAGGGGATCAGGTCGTCCATCCGCGCCATGGTCCCGTCGTCCTTCATGATCTCGCAGATCACGCCCGAGGGGTTGAGCCCGGCGAGGCGCGAGATGTCGACCGCGGCCTCGGTATGGCCGGTGCGGACCAGCACCCCGCCATCGCGCGCGATCAACGGGAAGACGTGGCCCGGAGTGACGATGTCGTCGCGGGTCTTGGCCGCATCAATCGCCACGGCCACGGTGCGCGCGCGGTCGCCGGCGGAGATGCCGGTGGTCACCCCTTCGCGCGCCTCGATCGAGACGGTGAAGGCGGTTTCGTGGCGCGTCCCGTTGTTGCGGCTCATCAGCTCGAGCCCGAGCTGCTCGCAGCGCTGGCGGGTGAGGGTCAGGCAGATCAGCCCGCGCCCGTGGGTGGCCATGAAGTTGATCGCATCGGGCGTGGCCATCTGCGCCGGGATCACCAGATCGCCCTCGTTCTCGCGGTCCTCGTCGTCGACGAGGATGAACATGCGGCCGTTGCGGGCCTCCTCGATGATCTCCTCGATCGGAACCAGCGCCGGGCTGTCGTCGCTGTCCGACAGGAAGCGTTCAAGCTTGGCGAGGGTCTCGGCCGTGGGATTCCAGCTTGGCTCCGTGAGGTCGCGCAGGGTGTTGGCGTGGAGCCCGGCGGCGCGGGCCAGGCCGGAGCGCGACATGCCGCCATCGACGACGAGGCGGCGGATTCGTTCGATCAGTTCACTAGACATGACGACGCTTGATCACATTATGATGTGATGAGCAAGAGATGATTCACATTACCATCAGATATTGCGGCGCCTGCCCCCGTGGCGCGAGCCCGTTGGCCTGGCCGGAACGCTCGTCCATAGTCAGGCGATGGATGACCCTGCCCCACCCGCTCGCCAACGCCGCAACAAGTCGTTCGATGCCACGCACCAGGCCCTGATCGAGGCCGCTGTCCGACTCATCTCCGAAAAGGGCGTGGAGGCCCTGTCCGTGGCCGCACTGGCCCGCGCGGTGAAGATGAACCGCGCGACGGTCTATTACCACTTCACCAGCCGCGAAGCGCTGCTCGAGGCCGTCCAGGCCTGGTCATCGGCACAACTGGTGAAAGGCTTCGAGGCGCCTGCCAGCCAGAGCGACCGGATCGACTTTGTCGCCCGGTTCGTGCTGGCCAATCCCGACCTGATCAAGCTGTGGATCGAGCAGTTCATCGCCCCTGGTGACATCCGCGAACGCTATCCCCGCTGGGACGACCTGGTGACGGCAACGGCCCAGGTCCAGGCCGCACGCGCGCCGGCCGAGCCGGTCGACGTCGAGGTCTACTGCGCCTTCCTGCTGGCCGGGGCGATCATCGGCCCGCGGGTGTTCCGCCACAGCATCCGGCCCGAGGCCAGCGCGGAGGAGGTGGTCGCCCGGTTCCGCGCCGAACAGCAGCGCATGCTGCGCCGCGACGGACTGCTCCGCGAATAATTCCAACACTGGTGTTGAAAGTTTGATCAGGGCAGTTTAGCCTCGGGGTCCCGCTCAACAGGACTGGTCCCATGACGCACCCCGGAACGAGCTTCAGCCCCATCCCCGCGG
Organism: Novosphingobium piscinae; assembly: GCF_014230355.1. GTDB lineage: Bacteria > Pseudomonadota > Alphaproteobacteria > Sphingomonadales > Sphingomonadaceae > Novosphingobium > Novosphingobium piscinae. Next base: position 2,911 of record NZ_JACLAX010000001.1, on the reverse strand, counting down.
ACGCCGTCGCCTGGCTGGGGACCAACCCCATCCCCGCCGCGCCCTACTACGACCCCGCCTATTTCGAGCGCGAGCGGCGCGCCGTGTTCCTGACCAGCTGGATCCATGTCGGCCACGCCTGCGAGCTGCCCGAGCCCGGCGCCTTCGTGCGCCGCGACCTCGAATTCGCGCGCGCCTCGCTGCTGATCGTGCGGGGCAACGACGGGATCGTGCGGGCCTTCCACAATGTCTGCCCGCACCGCGGCACCCAGCTGGTCGAGGCGGCGGCGGGGCGGCAGAGCCGGTTCAGCTGTCCCTATCACATGTGGACCTTCGGCCCGGAGGGCGATCTGCTTTCGGCCCCCGATTTCGGCGCCTTCCACCTGCGCAAGGAGGACTGCGGGCTGAAGCCGGTGGCGCTGCAGGAGTGCGCCGGGCTGCTGTTCGTCAACTTCGACCCGCAGGCCCAACCGCTGCGCGACTGGCTGGGCGACTATGCCGGGCGGCTCGAGCAGATGCCGGTCGCGCGGGCCACGACCTTCAGCGAGTACACCTACGAGATCGCCGCCAACTGGAAGCTGACCTACGACAACTTCCAGGAGAACTACCACCTGCGCTTCGTCCATCCGCGCTCGGGCGGGGCCGGGGTCGGCGGCGACAACCCGTTCGGCTATCCGGTCGAGATCGGCTTCCACGGCCCGCACCGCACCCAGCGGATCTGGTCGAACCCCGACCCCGCGCTCAAGCCGTTCCAGCGGGCCGCCTCGTTCTGCGGAATTCCCGCACTGGCCGAACAGGGGCTGCTGACGCTGCCGCATGGGCGCGACTACCTGGCCCTGTTCCCCAACCTGTTCGTGATCGGCACCCCGACCCAGCCGTTCTCGCACACGGTCTATCCGCTGGCGGCAGACCGGTCGCGCGGCGTGGTGCGGGTCTACTGGGTGGGCGAGGACGCCAGCGCGAGCCAACGGCTGGCACGCGAATATGCCCTTGCCCAGCTGCGCGACATCCATTCGGAGGATGTCGGCATCATCGAGCGCGGACAGGCCGGGCTGGCCAGCGGAGCGCTCTCGCACATCCACTTCCAGTCGATGGAGGCGCTCTGCCGCCACCTGTTCCTCGAAGTCGACCGCCGCGTCCAGGCGGGAGCAGCCGGTCCGGAGCAGCGGGGATGAGCGGGGAGACCGCCCTGCCCCCGGGCTTTGCCGCGCTCGAACCCTTCGTTGCCGGCTGGGCCTTGCCGACCACGGCGGCGCGCGCCGCACGGCGCGGCGAAGCGACGAGCGATGAGCGCGAACAGTTCTTTGCCGCGGCCAGCCCGCTGGTCGCCTCGGCACTCGCCCATCTCGACGCGCGCCCGCTTCACGCGCTCGACCCGGCCGAGCAGCGCCTGCTCAACCTGCTGCTGGCGCTGGCCCACGTCGGGCTGGCCGTGGAGATGCAGGGCCCCGCTGAAGCGCGCCATGCGCTCGGCCGGGCGCGGATGCAGATCACCCGCGCGGTCGCCGACGCGGAGCCCGGGGCATGAGCACGCTCGCCGGGCGGACCGTGCTGGTCACCGGGGCGGGCGGCGGGATCGGGGCCGGGATCGCCGCGGCCTGCGCCGAGGCCGGAGCCTCGCTGATCCTCGCCGACCTCGAGGGCGACCTCGCCGCCGAGGTCGCCGCCGGCCTGCCCGCCGCAGCCAGGGCGCGGGCCTTCACGCTCGATGTCCGCTCGCTGGCGAGCTGGCACGCGCTGCGCGCCGCGATCGGCGAGGTGCCCGACGTGCTGTGCAACAATGCCGGAGTGTCGAACGGCTTCAAGCCGCTGCTCGCGGTGCCACCGGAGGAGTTCGAGCGGCTGATGGCGGTCAACGTCACCGGGGTCTACCACGGCATCGCCACCTTCGCTCCGGGCATGGTCGCGCGTGGCAGCGGGCACATCGTCAACACCGCCTCGGTCAACGCGCTCAGTCCGTTCGGGAGCTTCGCCGCCTATTCGGCCAGCAAGTTCGCGGTGCTCGGCCTGTCCGACGCGCTGCGCGAGGAGCTGGCTCCGGCCGGGGTGGGCGTCTCCACCCTGTTCCCGGGGCTGACCCGCAGCCGCATGGCCGAACGCGACGCGGCGCGCGCCGTGGCCAACGATCCCGCGCACATGCAGCGGGTCCGCGCCAACATGATGGATCCGCTGTGGGTCGGGCGCGCGGTGGTCCGCGCGATTGCCGAGGGCGCGCCCTATATCGTCACCCACCCGGAATACCGCGCGGCCCTGGAGGCCCGCCATGCCGCGATCCTCGCCGCCTTCGGTGAACCCGCCGAGCCGGGCTACCGCTCGGGCGCCTCGGCCACCCGCCCGGCCGACTGAGCCGGCACGCCGAGGCACGCTCAGCCCAGCGGGGCGAGGCCGGTGAGCAGCAGGCGGACCAGATCGGCCTGCCCGCGCGTGCCGGTCTTGGCATAGATCCGCTTCGAATAGTTGCGTGCGGTCTCGGGGGTCAGGCGCAGCCGCGCGCCGGCCTCGAGGATCGATTCGCCAAGGGTCAAGCCATGCGCCAGCGCCGCCTCGCGCTCGGACAGGCCGTGGAGCCGCGCGATCGTGCGGACCGCCGCGCGCGGATTCTCGCGCCGGGCCTCGCGCAGGGTGCCGATCGCCACCGGCGCGGCAGCGGGCGCGGTCAGCGGCAGGGCGGCGCGGGTCAGCAGCAGCCACTGCGCCGCGGCCGGATCGAGCAGCACCAGCTCGCGCGCCTCGGGCGGGGCCGTGGCCAGCGCGGCGCAGGCGGCCTCGAGCGCGCGGCGCAGATCACCTATGACCGCGCCGGCAGCGCCTTCGCCCTCGCCCGGCCCGAAACGATCGACTTCGCGGCGGCACGGGCCGGTGCCCGCCTGTTGCACACCGGCGGAATCACGCCGGCGCTCGGTCCGGGCGGGGTGGCGCTGGCCCGCGCGGC
>NZ_JACLAX010000019.1 GCF_014230355.1 Novosphingobium piscinae | reverse complement strand
CGCGCCCGTGGCGGCCCCGCGACTGGCAAGGCGGCCGGCAAGACGGGCGGCAAGACGGGCGGGCCGCCCGCCGGCAAGCCGACCGGCCGGGCGGCTCCGCGCGGCGCATCCGGCCAGTCCGCTGGCAAGCCCGGCGGCAAGCCCACTGGCCGGCCCGCCGCCCGTCCCCGCCCCGGCCCCGGCTCCAGCCCTCGCCGTCCGGGACCGAAAGCGCGCTGATGCATCCCGCCGCCGCGTTCCGTCACGATGATCGCGCCCTGCTCGAGGCCGTGGTGGCAGAGGTGGGTTTCGGCATGGTCTTCCTGACCACGCCCGACGGCCCGCGGGTGGCCCACGTGCCCCTGCTGTCAACCGGCGACGGGGCGGTGCAGTTCCACCTCTCGCGCGGCAACGCGCTGGCCCGCTGGATCGACGGGGCCCAGGCGCTGGCCGTGGTCAACGGACCCGATGCCTATGTCTCGCCGGCGTGGTATGCCGATCAGGGCCAGGTGCCGACCTGGAACTATGTGGCGGTCGAGATGGAAGGACGGGTGCGGCGGATGACGGCAGAGGGACTCCATGGCCTGCTCGAGACCGTCTCGGCCCGGCACGAGGAACGGGTCAACCCGGCGGCGCCGTGGACGATGGACAAGGTCCCGCCCGAGCGGATGGCCCGCCTGCTCGACGGGATCATCGGCTTCGAGCTGGAGATCGCGGCCTGGCGCCCGACCTTCAAGCTCTCGCAGAACAAACCCGCGGAGGAGCGCGCGCGGGTCGCCGCAGGGCTCGACCGCACCGGCGCGCCGGCCCTGGCCGAACTGATGCGGAGGCTTGCGCCATGACCGCCGCAGGCACCCCGGCCCGGCCGGGCGAACCCCGCCTGATCGTGTTCGACTGCGACGGCACGCTGGTCGATGGTCAGGGCGCGGTGGTCTCGGCGATGGGCGCGGCCTTCGCCCAGTTCGCCCTGCCCACCCCCGAAGCCGGACTGATCCGTCGCTCGGTCGGCCTGTCGCTGCCCCAGGCGGTGCGCCGCCTGGCTCCCGACAGCGACGACGAGGCGGTCCGCGACATCGTCGATGCCTACAAGTCTGCCTTCCGTGCGGCCCGAGCCGCCGGTGAGCTGTCCGAACCGTTGTTCGCCGGCATGGCCGAGTTGCTCGGGGCGCTGGTCGCCGCCGGCTGCACGCTCGGCGTTGCCACCGGCAAGTCGGACCGCGGGCTCGAGCACTGTCTCGACACCCACGGCATCGCCCACCTGTTCGTGACGCTGCAAACCGCCGACCGGCATCCGTCCAAGCCCCACCCGGCGATGCTCGAGGCGGCACTGGCCGCCGCCGGGGCGCGGCCCGAGCAGGCCGTGATGATCGGCGATACCGCCTATGACATGCTGATGGCGGTCGAAGCCGGGGTCCGTGCGATCGGTGTGGCCTGGGGCTATCACGAGCCCGAGGAACTGATCGAGGCCGGTGCAGAGTATGTTGCCGCCACCATTGACGAGCTGAGGACCTACCTGCTGCGATGAGCGAGACGCCCACCCCCGATGCCCCGCCCGCCCCGGCGCAGGAGCCGGCCGCGAAGGATCCTGCCGCCAAGGATCCGGCAAAGGCCCGCTTCATCGCCATCACCCTGCTGCGGATGAGCGGCGCGCTGTGCGTGCTGCTCGGGGTGATGATCACCGAGCGGCGGATCGACTCGCCATGGTGGCTGGGCGTGATCCTCACCCTGGTCGGCTTCGTCGATGTCTTCCTGATGCCGAAGATCCTCGCCCGCCGCTGGAAGACACCGGGCTGACCGCCCGATCCCCGGCCCACTCCGGGCCTTTTGGGGACAAGCCGGCCGGAGCCGGCGAGCTGCCCCGATCAGACCTTCGGATCAGGATTGCCATGAAGCGCTTCTACCAGGACGTCGCGGTCGTCGAACAGGATGGCGGCTGGCGGGTCACGCTCGACGGACGGCCGCTCAAGTCGGTCGGCGGCCGGTTGCAGGTGGTCCCCAGCCGCGGGCTCGCCGAAGGGCTGGCCAGCGAATGGGCCGGCCAGGGCGAGCAGATCGACCCGGCGCGCTTCGTCTACCGCGACATGACCGACTACGCGATCGACGTGGTCGGCCCGGACCGCGCCCAGGCGATCCGCGAGCTGCTGCCCTACGGCGAGACCGACACGCTGTGCTACCGCGCCGAGCCGGGCGACAGTCTGCGGCGCGAGCAGGACCGTGTGTGGGAACCGCTGCTGGTCGCCGCCGAGGCCCGTCACGGGCTGGCTTTCACCCGGATCGGCGGGGTCATCCACCGGCCGCAGCCGGCCGGGACCATGGCCCGGCTCGAGACGATCCTGGCCGAGGCCGACGATTTCGGGCTGGCCGCGCTGCGCAACCTCGCCGGGCTGGCCGCCTCGCTGGTGATCGGGCTGGCGGCGCTGGAGGACGGGGCCGCGCCCGAGGCGCTGTGGCTGGCGGCCAATCTCGAGGAGGACTGGCAGGCCGAACGCTGGGGCCACGATGCCGAAGCCGCCGCGCGCCGCGAACGCCGCCGCGAGGCCTTCCTCGCCGCCGCCACCTTCGCCCGTCTCGCGCGGGGCTAGGACGCGGGGGAGAAGCCGGCGGGGGGCGCTGGCTCCGCTCCCGGCCCTTCCCCGGAAAGGCAAGGGGGCCATGGCAGCCCCGCGACCGGGGCCTCAGCCCAGCCGCGCCAGCGCGGTGGTCAGGCGTTCGGCCTCGGCGGCGTGCAGCGCATGGTCGGCCCGGGCCTTCTCGACCGCCTCGGGCTTGGCCTTCTCGACGAAGGCCGGATTGCCCAGCCGCCCCTCGAGCGACTTGGCTTCCTTCTGAGCCGCCGCCAGCGCCTTCTCGAGCCGCGCCTTCTCGGCGGCGATGTCGATCACGCCCTCGAGCGGGATCACGATGTTGGCGTCGCCCGCCCCCACCTGCATTGCCGCCCCGGCCGGGGCCGGTGCGAAGTGGATGCCATTGAGCCGCGCCAGCCGGTCGATCGCGCCGGGATTGCGCGCGATGATCCCACGGGTCGCCTCGCTGGCCTCGGGCAGATAGGCGTCGAGCCGGGCGCCCGGGGCGATGCCCAGCTCGTTCTTGGCGGTGCGCAGGTTGCCGATCAGCGCGATCAGCCATTCGACCTCGGCCTTGGCTGCGGGATCGACCGCGGCCTGCGGCGCCGGCCACTGCGCAACGATCAGCTCATGGGGGCGATCCCCCAGCTTCGACCACAGCTCTTCGGTGACGAAGGGCATGAACGGGTGGAGCGTGACCAGGATCTGGTCGAGCACCCAGCCGGCGACGGCCCGGGTCTCGTCATCGAAGCTGCCCTTCACCAGCTCGATGTACCAGTCGCAGAACTGGTCCCAGACGAAGTGGTAGATGGTGTTGGCCGCCGCATCGAAGCGCAGGTCGGCCAGCGCCTGATCGAGCGCGGCCACGGTCTCGACCACTTCGCCGACGATCCAGCGGTTGACCGCACTGGTCGCGGCCGGAGCGGCGACCGACGCGCTGCCGCCGACGCCGTTCGACTGGCAGAAGCGCGCCGCGTTCCACAGCTTGGTGGCGAAGTTGCGGTAACCCTCGACCCGCTTCTCATCCATCTTCACGTCGCGGCCCTGGCTTTCCATGGCCGCCATGAAGAAGCGCAGGGCATCGGCGCCGTACTGGTCGATCAGGCCGAGCGGATCGACCACGTTGCCCTTCGACTTGGACATTTTCTGCCCGTCCGCGGCGCGGACCAGCCCGTGGAGGTAGAGCTTGCGCCACGGCACCTCCTTCATGAAGTGCAGCCCCTGCATGGCCATGCGCGCATCCCAGAAAAACAGGATGTCGAAGCCGGAGATCAGCACGTCGTTGGGATAGTGGCGGGCGAGGAGGCTTTCCTCCCCGTGCCGGGGAGGATTTTCTTCCGGCCAGCCCAGCGTGGCGAAGGGCCAGAGGGCGGAGGAGAACCAGGTGTCGAGCACGTCCTCGTCGCGGGTCAGCGGCTTGTTGCCGGCCAGCGCCTGCGCTTCGGCCTCGGTCTCGGCCACGTAGACCGAGCCATCCTCGGCGTACCACGCCGGAATCCGGTGCCCCCACCACAGCTGGCGGCTGACGCACCAGGGCTGGATGTTCTCCATCCAGTTGAAGAACGTCTTCTCCCAGGTCTTGGGGACGATCTCGATCGCGCCGCTCTTGACCGCGGCGATCGCCGGCTGGGCCAAAGTTTCGGCATCGACGTACCACTGGTCGGTCAGCCAGGGTTCGATCACCACGCCGCCGCGGTCGCCGAAGGGGGTCTGGATCGTGCGCGGTTCGGCGTCGTGGAGAGTTTCGTTGCCCTCCTTGTCCTTGATCACGTGCGGGATCAGGCAGCCGGCCGCCTTCATGTCGGCGACGATGGCGGTGCGCGCGTCGAAGCGGTCCAGCCCCAGGTACTTGTCCGGCACCAGCCCGTCGGCGGTCTGGACCACGCGGGCCTCGGCGTCGAACATGTTGAGCATGTCCGCCGGCTTGATCCCGGCGCGCTTGCCCACCTCGAAGTCGTTGAAATCATGCCCGGGAGTGATCTTGACCGCGCCCGAGCCGAGCGCCGGATCGGCATGCTCGTCGGCGACGATGCGCAGCCGCCGGCCGGTCAGCGGCTGGAGGATCTCCTGGCCGATCACGCTGGCATAGCGTTCGTCCTCGGGGTGCACGGCCACGCACATGTCGGCCAGCATGGTCTCGGGCCGGGTGGTGGCGACCTCGATGTAGTCGAGCCCGTCGTCGCGGGTCACGCCGTCGGCCAGCGGGTACTTGAAGTGCCAGAAGCCGCCCTTGACCTCGCGGGTCTCCACCTCGAGGTCGGAGATCGCGGTCTTCAGCTTGGGGTCCCAGTTCACCAGGCGCTTGTCGCGGTAGATCAGGCCCTGGTTGTAGAGGTCGACGAAAACCTTCACCACGGCCGTGGTGAAATGCGGGTCCATGGTGAACTGCTCGCGCGACCAGTCCATCGAGCAGCCCAGCCGGCGCAGCTGGCGGGTGATGGTGCCGCCGCTCTCGGCCTTCCATTCCCACACCTTGGCGATGAAGTCCTCGCGCGAATAGTTGGTGCGCTTGTCCTGCCGCGCCTCGAGCTGGCGTTCGACCACCATCTGGGTGGCGATGCCGGCGTGGTCGGTGCCAACCACCCACAGCGCATCCTTGCCGCGCAGCCGCTCGTAGCGGATCAATATGTCCTGCAGCGTGTTGTCCAGGGCATGACCGATGTGCAGCGAACCCGTGACGTTGGGCGGCGGGTTGACGATGGTGAACGGCTGCGCCGCAGGGCGCGCCGGCCGGAACAGGCCGTGGCTTTCCCAATGGGCATACCACCGCGCCTCGATGGCAGCGGGGTCGAAGGTCTTGTCGAGCGGAGTGTCCGGGGCAGTCATGGCTGGCGCCATGCCAGCGCGGTCCCGCCGGCGCAAGCCGGCTGCGCTGCGGCCGCGCGATCCGATCGCCACCCTTGTCGTGCCCCGGCTTTTCCCGCATGAACCGGTCCTGATGAGGCAACCAGCCGAATTTTCCGCCCGTGACGATGGGACAATCGCGCTCTCCGGGCCGCTCACCGTGGCGACCGTGGGCCCGCTCGACCAGGCGCTGCGCGGGCTCGACCAGCCGGTCGGGGCGGTCGACCTTGCCGGGGTGACGGCGATCGACACGGTGGGCGCCTGGACCGCCTGGCGGCTGGCACGCGACAGCGGCGCCGAGATCACCGGCGCCAGCGCCGAGGCCCGCCGCCTGATCGATGCGGTAAGCGGCGCGCGGGCCGATCCCGACGTGCGCGCGCCGCGCGCCGAGCTGAGCGAGCGGGTGCCCGGCGCGGTCGGCGACCTGGTGGTGGGCTGGTGGCAGGGCACGCTCGGCGTGGTCGGCTTCCTCGGCCAGCTGATCGTCGCGCTCGGCCATATCCTGCGCCACCCCGGCGCGATGCGCGGCAAGGCGCTGGTCCGCCAGCTCGAGCTGGTCGGGGTCTCGGCGCTGGGGATCATCGGGCTGATGAGCTTCCTGGTCGGCATCGTCATCGCCCAGCAGGGCGCGGTCCAGCTCCAGCAGTTCGGCGCCGAGGTCTACACGGTCAACCTCACCGGCCGGCTCGCCATGCGCGAGCTGGGCGTGCTGATGACCGCGATCATGGTGGCGGGCCGCTCGGGCTCGGCCTTCGCCGCGCAGCTCGGCACGATGAAGCTGACCGAGGAGGTCGACGCGATGCGCACCATCGGCGTCTCGCCGATGATCGTGCTGGTGGTGCCGCGGGTGCTGGCCTCGGTGCTGATGATGCCGCTGCTGGGGTTCTATGCCGCGGTGATCTCGATCATCGGCGGAGCGGCGATCTCGGACGTGGCGCTGGGCATCCCGTTCATGACCTTCCTGCTGCGCATCCAGGAGGTGGTCCCGATCCGCGACCTGTGGGTGGGCATGATCAAGGCCCCGTTCTTCGGCGCGATCATCGCCATGGCCGGATGCTACCAGGGCATGCAGGTCAAGGCCAATGCCGAGGAGGTCGGCGCGCGGACCACCATGGCGGTGGTCCAGGCGATCTTCATGGTGATCGTGCTCGACGCCTTCTTCGCGGTGTTCTTCACCAATATCGGCTGGGGCTGAGGTGATGGACCAGCCCGCCCCCCACCTCCCGGCCGAGACCGGCGACGCGACCGACCCGATCGTGATCGAGGGGCTGGTCAACCGGTTCGGCGACCACGTGATCCACCGCGACCTCTCGCTGCGGGTGCGCAAGGGCGAGATCCTTGGCGTGGTCGGCGGGTCCGGCACGGGCAAGTCGGTGCTGATGCGCTCGATCATCGGGCTGCAGGTGCCCGCAGCCGGTTCGATCACCGTCCTCGGCCGGTCGATCACCGATGCCCGCGACGACGACGACATCGATATCCGCGCGCGCTGGGGCGTGCTGTTCCAGGGCGGCGCGCTATTCTCGACGCTGACCGTGGGCGAGAACGTCGAGGTCCCGCTGCGCGAGTTCTACCCCGAACTGGGGGATGCGCTGCTGCACGAGATCGCCGCCTACAAGGTGATGCTCTCGGGCCTGCCGGAAGAGGCGGTCGGCAAGTATCCGGCCGAGTTGTCGGGCGGGATGAAGAAGCGCGCCGGGCTGGCCCGCGCGCTCGCGCTCGATCCGGAACTGCTGTTCCTCGACGAGCCGACCGCCGGGCTCGACCCGATCGGCGCCGCCGCCTTCGACCGGCTGACCCGCGCGCTGCAGGAGACGCTCGGGCTGACCGTGTTCCTGATCACCCACGATCTGGATACGCTTTACGAGATCTGCGACCGGGTGGCGGTGCTGGCCGATGGCCGGGTGATCGCGGTGGGGACCATCCCCGAACTGCTCGCCACCGACCATCCGTGGATCCAGCAATACTTCAATGGTCCCCGGGGGCGGGCGGCGCGCGACAGCCGCGCGCGGGCCGGCGCCGCGGCCGACATGGTGGACAAGTCCGCCGCAGGGGGAGCATAGCATCGCGTCATGGAAACCAGAGCCAACCATGTCTGGGTCGGGGTGGTCACGCTGGCGCTGCTGACGCTGGTCGCCGCCTTCGTGGTCTGGATCGCCCGTCTCAACGAGGGCAACCAGGACGCCTACGACATCTTTTTCAAGCAATCGGTCGACGGGCTGGCGATGGGCTCGCAGGTGACCTTCGCCGGCGTGCCCGCCGGACAGATCGAGCGAATCGAGCTGTGGCCACGCGATCCCAGCTTCGTGCGGGTGCGGATCCGCGTGGACGAGAAGGTGCCGATCCTCCAGGGCACCACCGCCACGATCCTCGGCAGCTTTACCGGGGTCTCGACCATCCAGCTCGAGGGCGCGGTCAAGGGCGCCCCGCCGATCACCGAGCTCGGGCCCGAGGGCGCGCCGGTGATCCCGACCAAGCGCGGCGGTCTCGGCGCGCTGCTGAACAACGCCCCGCTGTTGCTCGAGCGGCTGGCCACCCTGTCCGAACGGCTCACCCTGCTGCTCTCGGACAAGAACCAGCAGTCGATCGAGAACATCCTCAGCAATACCGACCGGATGTCCGCCAACCTCGCCGACGCCTCGCCGCAGATCGAGCGGACCCTCGCCGAGCTGCAGGTCACGCTCGGCCAGGCCAGCACCACGCTGGCCGCCTTCGAGCAGACCGCGATCCATGCCAATGGCCTGCTCGCCAACGAGGGCCAGCCGCTGGCCCGCCAGCTGCGCGAGACGCTGACCGCGGCCAAGCAGGCGGCCGACGCGCTCAAGATGACGGTCAATGAGGCCCGGCCCGCCGCCCGCGAGCTGTCAACCTCGACCCTGCCCGCCGCCGAGGCCGCGATCCGCGACCTGCGCGAAACCTCGCGGGCGCTGCGCGACATCACCCAGAAGATCGACGATCAGGGCGCCGGCGCCTTGCTCGGCAAGTCCAAGCTGCCGGACTACCAGCCATGAGGACCCCGCCCTTGCCCCTGCGCCGCCTCGTTCCGTCGCTGCTCCTCGCCGCGGGATGCGCCCTGGCGCTGTCCGGCTGCATCCGTCTCGGCAGCGGCAAGCCGCCCGCCACCCTGCTCACGCTGACCTCGGCCAGCGCGGTCGCCGCGGGAGCTGGGGCAAGCGGCAAGGCTGAGGATGCGCTGGTGGTCTTCGACCCCGAGGTCGACCGGACGCTGGCCGTCCAGCGCGTGGCGGTGACGGTCGATCCCGCCAATGTCGCCTATCTCAAGGATGCGCTGTGGGTCGAACGCCCCGCCCGGCTGTTCGGCGCACTGCTCACCGAGACGATCCGCGCCAAGGGCAAGCGCCTGGTTTTCGCGGCCGACGATCGCGCCGCGGCGGGCAGCGACCGGCTGAGCGGGCGGCTGCTCGCGCTTGGCTACGACGCGGCGAGCCAGGCCGTGGTGGTCCGGTTCGACGCGGTGCGTACCCGGCCGGGCGGCGCCATTGCCACCCGGCGCTTCGAGAGCCGCGTCCCGGTCAGCCGGGCCGAGGCCGCCACCGTTGCCCCCGCGCTCAACCGCGCGGCCAATGCCGTCGCCGCCGAGGTGGCTGACTGGATCGGCTGACCGCGCGGGTACGTTAGCCATTCCGGTTGACGAACGCTTGACCCGCGCGGGCTAGAGACCGGCCATGGCCTGGTTTCGCACCGACCCCCTGTTCTGTCGGCGCAGCGCGCGCACCGACCTGCAGTATTGGCTGATGCTGCTGGTGGGCGCGGCATTCGCCTACGGCGGTTTCACGATCGAGCCGGCGAGCAACTGCAACGACAGCGGCGAATGCGCGCCCTGGCTGGTGCCGATCGCCGCGGTGATGGGCCTGGGGTTTGTCGCCATGGCCCTGGGCCCGCTGATCACCAACCCGCAACGGGGTCTGAGCTTCGATCCCGCCACCAGCGAACTGCGCTGGTGGCAGAACCGCACCGACCGCCATCCCGGCGATGCGGCGCAGATCCCGGTGGGCCAGATCGCCTCCATCCGGCTGATCGAAGGCAGCGATTCCGACGAGATCCATGTCTACGACCAGGCCGGCGAACGCCTGCCCTACCTCGACGAGACGGTCATCCCGGGCTCGATCCGCAGCTGGGCCGAAGCGATGGTCGCCCGCTGGCCGCATATCCGATTGACCGCCGAGCGTGAGCGCCCACCGCGCAAAACGGTTTCCTAGCGCGCTCCGATCTGACAAGGCGGGGACGTGCCGCGCTGTCCGCATCCTGCCCTGCCGCCTTCCGACCAGTGCCGCCCGGCTGGGAAGCGATGGCCGTCCTGGACCCTGTCAACCGTGTCAACCACCCCCCGCTCCGGCCCATGCTGACCCTCGCCACCACGGTCCCCGGCGAGCCCGAGATCTTCGCCTCGCTGCAGGGCGAAGGGCCGTCGCTGGGGCGGCCCAGCGTGTTCGTGCGGCTGTCGCGCTGCAACCTGGCCTGCCATTGGTGCGACACCGCCTACACCTGGCGCTTCACCGGCGACAACCGGCCGCACCGCGACGGGCTGGCCTTCGACCGGGGCGACAACCAGCTGGCCCTGGCCGAGGCCGAAGTGGCCGCGCGGATCGCCGCGCTCGGGCCCGACCGGCTGGTGATCACCGGCGGCGAGCCGCTGCTGCAGGGGGCGGCGCTGGCCCGGCTGCTCGATGCACTGGCGGTGCTGCGGCCCGCCGGGCACGTCGAGATCGAGACCAACGGCACCGTCGCCCCGCATCCCGCGCTCGACCCGCTGGTTCACCAGTACAATGTCAGCCCCAAGCTGGCGCACAGCGGCAATCCCGCCGAACTGGCGCTGCCCGCCGAGCGGCTGGCCGCCTGGGCGGCCGAACCGCGGGCGTTCTTCAAGTTCGTGGTGGCCACGCCGGACGATCTGGCCGAGGTGCGCGAACTCGCCCGGCGCCACGCCTTCGTGTCCGACCGGGTGTTCATCATGCCCGAGGGCACGCGCCCCGCCATCCTCACCGAGCGCCTGCGCTGGCTGGCCCCGCTGGTCCTCGCCGAAGGCTGGCGGCTTACTGACAGGTTGCACATTCACCTTTACGGCGACACACGGGGGACATGACCGACGCCACGTCCGACCCGGGGGCCGCCGCCCAGTCAGGCGCCAGCCAGCCCGGAGCCAGCCAGCCCGGAGCCAGCCAGCCGGGTGCCGCCCGTCGCGGCGACCTGACGCAGGGTCCGATCCTGCGCACGCTGCTGCTGTTCTCGATCCCGACACTCCTGTCCAACGTGCTGCAGACGCTGAACGGCTCGGTCAACGCGGTGTGGGTCGGGCGGCTGATCGGCGAAAGCGCGCTGGCCGCCACGGCCAATGCCAACGTCATCACCTTCCTGCTGTTCTCCGCGGTGTTCGGTTTCGGCATGGCCACCACGGTCAAGGTCGGCCAGCACTACGGCGCGCGCAACATCGATGCGGCGCGGCGCACCTTCGGGGCCGGGACCGGCTTCTGCACCCTGCTTTCGCTGGCCGTGGCGATCGCCGGCTGGTTCGCCTCGCCCCAGCTGCTGCGGCTGATGGCGACCCCGGGCGCCAGCATGGCCGAGGCCGACGCCTACCTGCGGGTGATCTTCCTCTCGCTGCCGTTCGGCACGCTCACCATGATGCTGTCGATGGGGCTGCGCGGTGCCGGCGATGCGCGCACCCCGCTCTATGCAATGATCCTGACCGTGGTGATCGACATCGCGTTCAATCCGCTGCTGATCCGCGGGATCGGCCCGATCCCGCCGCTGGGCATCGCCGGATCGGCACTGTCCACCGCGATCGCCAACCTCGCCGGGGTCGTGCTGCTGGTGGTGGTGCTCTACCGCAAGGACCTGCCGCTGCGCCTGCGCGGAGCCGAGCTGGCCTATCTCCGGCCGGTCGCCAGCGAACTTGGCTACATCGTCACCAAGGGCCTGCCGATGGGCGCGCAGATGCTGCTGATCGCGGCGGCGCAGCTGGTCATGGTCGGACTGGTCAACCGCGAGGGGCTCGACACTACCGCCGCCTATGGCGCCTCGATGCAGCTGTGGAACTACCTCCAGATGCCGGCCTTCGCGATCGGCTCGGCGGTCAGCGCGATGGTCGCCCAGTCGATCGGCGCGGACGATCATCGCCGCGCGGCCGCGGTGACCCTCTATGGCGTGGCCGCCAACCTCATCATGACCGGGGTGCTGGCCGTGCTGATCGTCGGCTTCGACCGGCCGCTGCTCGCCCTGTTCCTTGGGCACGACAGCCCGGCCATCCCGATCGCCCGGCACATCCAGCTGATCTGCACCTGGTCGTTCATGCTGTCGGGGGTGATGATGGTGATGACCGGGACCATGCGCGCCTATGGCGCGGTCATGCTGCCGCTGGTGATCCTGTTTATCGCCTTCTACCCGGCGCGGATGGGGTTCTATTTCAGCGTCTATCACCTGATCGGCAGCGAGGCGCTGTGGTGGTCCTATCCGGCCAGCTCGGCCGTGGCGCTGGGGCTGACCGTGCTGGCCTATACCCGCGGCGGCTGGCGCAAGAACCGCACCGGGATCTACCCCGGGGCGGCACCGGCCGCGGCAGGCCGGGGGTGAGCCCGGTCTAGAGCGAAATCCGTACCGACAACACCGGACGGATCACTCCGGACTTTGGTTTCGCCGCGTTTTCCGGGTCACCCGATGGTTCCATCTGGTTGGTAGACGCTCTAGCGGCCCTGGGCGCGCCAGCGCATCACGGTGCGCAGGACCATGTCCTCCTCGCCGCCGGAGTTGCTCCACAGCTCGGTGATCGAGGGATCGGCCGAGGCCGGCCGGCGGACCTCCTCGAGCTCGTCGAACGAGACGCGCACCGGGATCGAGACGCCCTCGCCCGAGATGATGCACTCGCGGTTGCGCAGCGCCGGGATGGAATCCAGGAAGCCCTTGGCGCCTTCCGGCATGGCGGCGCGGACGAAGGCCTGGTCGCGCTCGTTGTTGAGGCGCATCGCGATGATCGTGCCGCACTGCGACAGCACGCCTTCGGCCAGATCGGAGGGGCGCTGCGTGATCAGCCCCAGGCTGACCCCGTACTTGCGGCCTTCCTTGGCGATCCGCGAGAGCACGCGCCCGACCGACGAGCCGTCGGCGTTGCGCTCGCTGGGGACGTAACGGTGCGCCTCCTCGCAGACCAGCAGGACCGGCCGGGTCTCCTCGTCGCGGGCCCAGATCGCGAAGTCGAAGATCAGGCGGCCGAGCACGGCAACCACGGTCGAGGTCACCTCCGAGGGCACGCCCGAGACGTCGACGATCGAAATCGGCTTGCCCATCGCCGGGAGGCGGAAGATCTTGCCGATGAAGTCGGCCATGGTGTCACCCACCAGCACGCCGGAGAACATGAACTGGTAGCGCGGGTCGCCCTTGAGCTCGTCGAGCTTGCTCTTGAGCCGCATGTAGGGGACCGAGCTGGTGCTCTTGTCGAGCTTGCCCGCCTCGTTCTGGAGGATCGCGGCCAGGTCGGAGAGGAGATAGGGGATCGGGCTGTCGACCGTGACCTTGCCGAGGCCCTCGGCGAGGCGGCTCTTCATCCGCGCCTGGAGCAGGCACTTGGCGAGGATGTCGGCATCGACCGCACGGTCGGTGCCGTGCGAGGTCAGCAGCACCTCGCAGTGCTCCTCGAAATTCATCAGCCAGTAGGGCAGCTGCAGGTTGGTGGTGTCGAAGATCACCCCGGTATTGCGGAAGGCCGAGGCATATTCGCCGTGCGGGTCGATCATGACCACGTGGCCCTGCGGCGCCATTTCGCAAATGCGGTGCAGGATCAGCGCAGCGCTGGTCGACTTGCCGGTGCCGGTCGAGCCGAGCAGGGCGAAGTGCTTGCCAAGCAGCGCGTCGATGTAGACGCCGGCGCGGATGTCGCGGGTGGGGAAGACGGTGCCGATCTGGATCGCCGAGCGGCCGTCGCTGGCGTAGATCTGGCGCAGGTCGCTGCTGCTGGCGGGATAGACCAGCGCGCTGGGGATCGGGAAGCGCGTCACGCCGCGGCGGAAGCCGTGGATCCGCCCGGTCAGCTTCTCCTCGTCGCCCTCGCCGAGGAAGTCGATGTTGGCGAGCACGCCGCTGCCGGACTTGGGATCCTGCCGCTGGGTCCGCACGCTAGCGAGCAGCCAGCCGCGCCCGACGCGGATCTTGATCGCGCTGCCGACCTGGCCGGCCAGCGCGATCGAGGGATCCTCGTCCTCGCCGCACTCCTGCAGGCGCTGCAGGTCGAACGCGACCAGCGACGACGAGCCGGCGATATCGAGCACCACCCCGATCGGTTCGGCGGCATTGCCGTGGCGCCCCTCGACCCGGAAGCCTGCGGGCACATCGGCCCCGGTTGCGGGATGGGCCTGATCGAACCCGCTCATGCTCATGTTGGTCATGCGTCCGCCGCTGGTTGCTGTCGTCACGGCCGCAAACCTACGGGCGGGAGGGTTAACGTCAGGCAAAGATGTCCCGCGCAGTCGCCCGGGCGATCATCCGGGGGTCAGCAGGCGACCGGCGATCCAGCCCATCGCCACCGAGACGGCCACGGCGAGCAGGCCGTAGAGGAAAGCCGAGTGTTGGGCGAACTCGGCGACAAGACGCTCGAACCCGCGCTTCTTGACCTCGACCCGGGCGATCGCCGAGGCGACCACCGCGCCGCGGGTCACCGCGAAGGTCTCGGCAGTATAGGTCCCGGTCTGGACGTTGGACGGCAGCTTGATCCGCGCCTGGTAGAGCACCTGCTCGTTCACGGTCACCCCGGTCGGGTCCTCCTGGTAGAGCTTCTGGTTGGTCATCAGCTGGACCAGCCCCGCGGCGAAGCGGATCTGCTCCTCGGTCTGGAAACTGCCGATCGGCGAGAGCTGCAGGAACGGCAGCCCGAGCTCGTAAATGGCCGCGGTGCGCGGATCGACGATCCGGTCAAGCGGGCGCGACGAGGCGACGGCGTAGAACGAGGGGGCCGAGCGGAACCGCGCGCTCGCGGCGTTGACCCAGATCCCGGCATACCTCTGCTTTTCGCGCAGCGTGATCGACTGGGTCGGTCCCTTGAGCACCACGACGATGTCATAGTCGCGCCCGGCCCGGGTCCCCTGCGGATCGAGGATCGCGCCGTAGAGCAGCAGTTCGGTCCCGGTGAAGCCCTGCCGAACCTGCACCTCGTGCTGCGACACCTCGGGGACGAGGATCGGATCGCGGGCGCCGCCGAGCAGGACGAGGCAGACCAGGGCAAGGAGCGCGCGCAGCATCGGCTAGAGCGGGGCCAGGGTGTAGATCGCGTCGGGGCGATAAGTCAGCCCCAGCGCCATGCGCAGCGCGACGACCAGGACGATCCCGGCCAGCACCAGCCGCAGCCGTTCGGGCTGGACGCGCTGGGCGATCCGCGCCCCAAGCTGGGCCCCGGTGACTGAGCCAAGCAGCAAGAGCACGGCCAGGACGATGTCCACCGCCTTGGTGGTCAGGGCGTGCATCATCGTCGTCGCCATGGTGACGAACAGGATCTGGAACAGCGAGGTGCCGACCACCACGCTGGCGCTCATCCCGAGAATGTAGAGCATGGCCGGGACCAGCACGAAGCCACCGCCGATGCCCATCAGCATGGTCAGCACCCCGGTGGTCATGCCGAGCAGCAGCGGGGCGAGCGGCGAGATGTAGAGGCCCGAGCGGTAGAACCGCCAGCGCAGCGGCAGATTGGCGACCAGCGGATGGTGCCGCCGCTTGCGCGCGGCAAGCGGCTGGCCGCGGGTGCGGGCCCGGATTTCGCGAATCGAATCGCGCGCCATGAACCCGCCGATCCCACCGAGCAGCAGCACGTAGAGCACGTTGATCACGGTATCGATCTGGCCCAGCGCGGTGAGGACACGAAAGAGCAGCGCGCCGATCGCCGTGCCGATCACCCCTCCGGCCACCAGCACCCCGCCCATCAGGAAATCCACCCCGCCACGGCGGCTGTGCGCGAAGACGCCGGAGACGCTTGCCCCGGTCACCTGGCTGGCGGCCGAGGCGGCGGCGACAGTCGGTGGCACGCCGTAGAAGATCAGCAGCGGCGTGGTCAGGAACCCCCCGCCCACACCGAACATACCCGACAGCAATCCGGTCAGCCCGCCCAGCGCGATGATGACCAGGCCGTTGACCGCGAGGTTGGCGATGGGAAGGTAGACGTTCATCGTTCGCCGGCAGCCTAGAACGTCTCCCGCCGAGGGGAAAGCGCCAATCCCCGCCCGGCCGGCCCGCCGGCCTGCCGGTCTGCGGCTAGAATGAGGCGGCCAGCACCAGTGCCGGTCCGGAGCCTGGCGCCGCCTGCCCCGCCACGCGCTGCCGCCAGTCGGCCTGGAGGCGGCCCTGCAGCCCCGGACCGAGCCGCAGCGGCAGGGTCAGCGTCGGCCCCAGATCGAGCCGGGTCGCCCCGCGCTGCCCGGCCGCCCAGACCCCCGCGCCAGCGCGCAGCGGCAGCCCGGTGGCGGCGCCCAGGTCAGCGTCGATCAGGCCGTGGACATCGGCATAGGGCGTGGCCTCGCGGCCACCCACCCACCCGGCCTGGGCATAGGCGGAGGCCTGCAGCCCTCGCCCGAGCCGCCGCGTCGGGACCTGCCCGACCAGCCCGACGGCCGGCCGCACCCGCTGGCCACCGACACCGGCATCGACCCGCAGTTCGGCGGTGAGATCGAGCGCCAGCGTGGGCAGCGGACGCCAGCCCAGCCCCATGGCTGCCTCCTGCGCCGGCAGCTCCAGCGCCGCACTGGCGCGCAGATAGGCAAAACCGCGTGCTGCGACCGCCCCTCCCGGCCGCAGCCGCAGGATCGCCCCGGCCTGGCTGGCGCCATAGCGCGGACCCGCCACCGCACCGGCCGCGCTCGCACCGCGTAGCAGCACCCAGCCATCGCCCGCGATCCGCAGTCCGGACCGGGTGCGCCCCGCCGGCGGGTCCAAGTGCGGTAGCCCCGCAGGCGGAGCCGCCGAGGGTGGAGCGCCGTGCGGCTCCACCGCCGTCGCCGCTGGCCCATCAGGGCCCCCGGCGGCGCGCAGCCCTGCCTGCGGTCCGGCCAGCTCGACCCGGACAATGCGGGGTGGACCGGTCGGCGCCGGTTCTGCCGCGTCCGCTTTCGCGTCGCCGCCAGGGATCACCAACCTGCGTGGCTGCCCCGCCGCGAAAGCGACGGCCACCCCTTCGGCCGCAATGTCGCGCAGGGGGAGCCGCCCGCGGGCGAGCGGCGGTGCCTCGACCGGGACGCCCGGCGCCCCCACCAGCTGCGCGCCGATCCGCACCAGCCCCCAGCCGAGCAGGATCGTCGCCAGGGTCCAGACCGGCTGGCCGGTGCGCGCCGCGCCGCGACTCATCGGGGCTGCCCCCGGGCCGCCGGATGATGGCGGTGGCCGGTCTTGTCCCAGCGGACGCGTCGGCCGCGCAGGCTCTGCAGGTAGACCCGCAAGGCACGGTGCGCGGCAGCGATCGCCACGAGGTTGCTGACCGGTGCCCGCAGCACCGCGCGCAATCCCTCGGCCGGGCCATATTCATGCGCCACGAACAGGCCGCGCCAGACCAGCCGCCACGCCAGCCCCGCCCCGCAGGCAAGGACAAACGGCCCGGCCCAGTCCGGCATCAGCGCCGCGCGGGCCGCGGCCGGCGAGACCGCCAGCGCCAGCAGGGCCGTGCAGCCCAGCGCGGCATAGGCCGCCAGCAGGACCGCCGCCGCCATCGGCGCGCGCCGGTCGCGCAGCGCCATCCAGCGATCGACCAGCCCGCCCGACCAGCCGAGGCGATCCCACCCCTGGTAACAGATCCCGAGCGTCCAGCGCGTCTTCTGGCGGACCGCGCGGTCGAACCGGTCGGGGAAACAGGCCCGGGTCGCGACCAGCTGGCCGGCATGGTCGCGCAACCGCAAAAAGCGGCCGCGCCCGCCGGTCCGCGCGATCCGCCAGCCGATTTCGTAATCCTCGGTCAGACAGTCCGGCGCGAAGGGCCCGGCACTGGCGCCGGTTCTGTCCGGTGCCGGCCCCGCCGCCGCGCGGATCCGGGCCAGGCGATCAAGCAGGTCGCGGTTGAAGCCGCAGCCCACGCCCGCCGCCGGCAGCGCGGCCCCCAAGGCCGTGCGGACCACCAGCGCCTTGGTATGGGCCTCGGCAAACTCGTCGAGATAGTGCCCCGCCACCCACAGCGAGCCCTCCAGCGGTTCGGCCCGAACGGGGAGCTGGACGAACTCCGCCTCGGCCAGCGCCGCGTCGAACACGGCGAGTTCGGCGGGGTGGACCATGTCCTCGGCATCATGGAGCACCACGGCCCGGACCCGCTGGCCGCCGGCCGCCTCGTCGGCGACGAGCGCGCGGTAAAGGCCGTTGAGGCAGTCCGCCTTGGTGGTTGGCCCGGCGGGGGCAACCGTCACGACGCGCAGGCGCGGATCGCCATCGCCGGCCTGCTCGGCCGCCAGCCGGGTCGCCGGATCGCTGGCATAGCAGCCGACATAGAGCCGCAACTCCGGGTGCGGCCAGACGGCCAGCGCGTGACGCACCGTGGTGCCGATCACGGCCGCCTCCTGCCAGGCCGGGACCAGCACGGCGAGCGGCCCGCGGAGCGGACGCGCGGCAAAGCCTGCCGGCAACCGGCGGGATTGCGCCCGGCCCCGGGCCACCAGGAGCAGCCAGAGGCAGTCGATCAACAGATCGTCGATCAGGCCCAGCAGCAACCAGAAACCGGCGAAGAGCAGCAGCTCATGATGGAGCAGCGCCAGTCCGGTCGATGCAAGCCCCGCGCCTGTTTCCGCCCCCAACGCCTGACCTCCGCAGCCCGGCGCAACCCTGTAAACGGGCTTATTACAATTGTTCCAGGTTGCAAAGCCGGCGCGGCCCGGCGCAGGGTGACCGGCATGACACCGCGCCGCCATGCCTTCACCCGGCTCGCCACCCGCCTCAATGCCCTGGCCCATGGCGAGGCCGGCGCGGCGCTGCTGCTGATGGCGGCCGCGGGCGCGGCGATCGCCCTCGCCAACTCGCCGGGGCAGGAGGGCTATCACCGGCTGATCCACGGCCCGCTGGCCTGGACCCCGCTGTCCCACCTCGGCTCGCTCGAGCTGTGGATCAACGACGGACTGATGGCCCTGTTCTTCTTCGTCGTAGGGCTGGAGATCAAACGTGAGGTCCTCGACGGCGAACTGGCCAGTCCGTCGCGGCGGCGATTGCCGGTGCTCGCCGCCTTGGCCGGCATGGCTTGCCCCGCGCTGGTCTATCTTGCCTTGGCCCACGGCCTGTCGGGACCAGCCGGAGCAAGCCTGAGCAGCGGTTGGGCGATCCCAGCAGCCACCGACATAGCCTTCGCGGTCGGGGTCCTCGCACTGGTTGGTCGCGGCCTACCACCGTCGCTGCGCCTGTTCCTGCTGACCGTCGCCATCGTCGACGATCTCGGCGCCGTGCTGATCATCGCCCTCGCCTATACCCCCGCGGTCGCGACCGGCTGGCTCGCCCTCGCCGCCGTGTTGTGGCTGGCCATGGCCGGGCTGGGGCGGCGGCGCTTCCCGCACTGGGCGGCCTATGCGGTGCTCGGCCTGGGGCTGTGGTTCGCCGTGCTCCACTCCGGAATCCACGCGACCATCGCCGGGGTGCTGGCCGCCTTCACGATCCCCCTCCAGCCCAGCCAGGAGAACGGTGACAGCCTGCTGCTGCGGCTCGAGCACGGGCTGGCGCCGTGGAACGCCTATGTCATCGTCCCCCTGTTCGGCTTCGCCAATGCCGGGGTCGGGCTGGGCGGAGGGCTTGGCGAGGCGCTTGAACCCCTGCCGCTGGCCGTGGCGGGCGGGCTGTTCCTGGGCAAGCAGATCGGCGTGTTCGGGGCGATCATCCTGGCCGAGCGCACCGGGTTCGCCCCGCGCCCTGCCGGCGCGACCCTGCGCCAGCTGTGGGGCCTTGCCGCGCTGTGCGGGATCGGTTTCACGATGAGCCTGTTCATCGCCAACCTGGCTTTCCCCGGGGCGCCCGAACAGATCGAGGCGGCCAAGCTGGGAATCGTCGCGGGCTCGCTGCTGGCCGCGCTGCTCGGCTATGCGCTGCTGCGGAGCGCCCGCGCCCCGACCTGACTCCGGCCCGGCCGATCCCGCCGCCCGCTTGCTGCAAGCCACCCGCTGTGCGAGGACCGCTCGACCAGCAAGGAGCCCAGCGTGCCCAAGTTTCTGCACAGCATGATCCGCGTCACCGATCCCGACGCGACCATTGCCTTCCTCAACCTGATCGGGCTGGAGGAGGTCCGCCGGTTCGACAGCGAGCAGGGCCGCTTCACCCTGATCTTCATGGCCCCCCGGTGACGAGGGCAGCGCCGAGGTCGAACTGACCTACAACTGGCCGCCGGCCGACGGCAGCCCGGCCGAGGTCTATGGCGGCGGGCGCAATTTCGGCCATCTCGCCTACCGGGTCGAGAACATCTACGAGACCTGCGCAAGGCTCCGGGCGGCGGGCCACACGATCCACCGCCCCCCACGGGACGGGCACATGGCCTTCGTCAAGACCCCCGACGGGATCTCGATCGAGTTGCTGCAGGACGGCCATCTGCCACCGCAGGAGCCCTGGGCCTCGATGCCCAACAGCGGCAGCTGGTAGGCGCCTCAGAAGCCCAGCGCGAGCGTCCCGACCAGCCGCTCGCCGGTCAGGCCGGAGCGGTACGGGCGGTCGCTGCCGACCAGCGCCGCCCCCAGCGTCCAGCGTCCCCCCAGCGTTGCGGTCGCGCCAAGGGCGTAGTCCCAGGCGACACCGCCCGCCGCCAGTGCCGCCGAGGCCAGGGGCAAGGGTCCGGCCTGCCGGCCGAGCCGGCCGGTCAGGGTCAGCGGGGTCCCCGGGACGGCCAGGTCGACCGTGCCGTGCAGGTAAAGGCTGTCGCTGTCCCCCGCGCCCAGCGCCGCCTGAGGCCAGGCATAGCGCGCGCCCAGGCTGAGCCGCGCCGGGCCATAGCTGGTCGCCACCGCGACCATTGGCTCGAACAGCCCGCGCCGTCCGCGGATCGCCGAGGGAAAGGCGGAGTACTGCAGGCCTCCGGTGAACGTCACCCCGGAGAGCAGTTCGCGGCCGTAACTGGCGAAAAGGTCGAGTTGCAGATCGCCCTGGACCGGATCCCCGGCCAGCCGCGAGGCCCACAGGCCGGCCTGCAGCCCGCTGGCATGGTCGAGCTCGACCAGGCCCTGCAGCGCCGGATCGCCGCCCGACCGCGAGACCCCGCGGAAGCGGTAATCACTGACCAGCGCGATCTCGCCGCGCAGCGAGAGCGCCCCGGTCGGCACGTCCTGCGCTCGCCCGGGGCCGACCGTCCCGGTCAGGAGCGCTGCGACCAAGGCGGTGCGGACAAGACGAGACCTCAAGCGCGGCACTCCCCTCCTCAAGACCATGGGTCCGTCCATTGCCGCGGTCATGCCGCGGCGCAAGCCCCCGACGACCCCACCGGGCGATTCCGCCGCTCTGCAGTCGTTTGCCGACGGCGAGGTGGTTGTCGTTCGGGCCCAGGCGGCATATGTCGGCCCCATCGGGAGGCTACGGCTCTGATTAGCTTGCGAAACCTCTTTCGCTTCCGGACCCCGGAACCGCCCGGCGCGGCCACCGTGCCGGCGGGCCAGCGAGTCTATGCGATCGGTGACGTGCACGGCCGGGCCGACCTGTTTGCGGCGCTGGTCGCAGCGATCGAGCAGGATGACGCCAACCGCACGCCCGCCGCCACCACGCTGGTCCTGCTCGGCGACCTGATCGACCGCGGCCCCGACAGCGCCGCCGTGGTGGCCGCCGCACGGGCCCTCGCGGCGCGCCGGAGCGTGCGAATGGTGATGGGCAACCACGAGGAGATGCTCCTGCGCAGCCTGGCCGAGCCCGAGATCCTGCGCGGATTCCTGCGCTATGGCGGGCGCGAGACCCTGCTGAGCTACCCGCTCGACCCGCAGCTGCTCGCCGCCACCGAGGCGGTCGAGCCGATCCAGCAGGCGATGGCCCAGGCCATCCCGGCCGAAGACATCGCCTTTCTCCGGGCCGGCGAGGCGATGGTACGGATCGGCGACTACCTGTTCGTCCACGCCGGCATTCGTCCCGGTGTGCCGCTGGAGGCCCAGTCGCCGCACGATCTGCGCTGGATCCGCGGCACCTTCCTGACCCATGCCGGGGATCACGGCGTGGTGGTGGTCCATGGTCATACCATCACCGACGAGGTCGATTGGCAGCCCAACCGGATCGGGATCGACACCGGTGCATTCCGTTCTGGACGCTTGACCGCGCTGGCGCTGGAGGGCAGGTCGCGATGGCTGATCGAGACCAGCATCGATGCCGGGGGCATCGTGCGGTGCCAGTCGAGGAGTATTGAATGAAGATCGCCATGGTGGGTTCGGGCTATGTCGGCCTGGTTTCTGGGGCCTGCCTGGCCGATTTCGGGCACGATGTCGTGTGCATCGACAAGGACCCCGGCAAGATCGAGCGGCTCCAGGCCGGCGTCATGCCGATCTACGAGCCGGGCCTCGCCGAGCTGGTCGCCGGCAATGTCAAGGCCGGCCGGCTGTCCTTCACCACGTCGCTGGCCGAGGGGATCGACGGCGCCCAGGCGATCTTCATCGCGGTGGGAACGCCCTCGCGGCGCGGCGACGGCCATGCCGACCTGTCGTTCGTCCATGCCGTGGCGCGCGAAGTGGGCGAGCACCTCAAGGCCCCGGCGGTGATCGTCACCAAGTCGACCGTGCCGGTCGGCACCGGCGACGAGGTCGAGCGGATCCTCGCCGACGCGGGCCTGGCCTTCCCGGTCTCGGTCGTCTCCAATCCCGAATTCCTCCGCGAAGGCGCCGCGATCGGTGACTTCAAGCGGCCTGACCGGATCGTCATCGGCGCCGAGGACGATTTCGGCCGTCAGGTGATGCAGGAGGTCTACCGCCCGCTGTTCCTGAACCAGGCCCCGCTGCTGTTCACCAGCCGGCGCAGCTCCGAGCTGATCAAGTACGCGGCCAATGCCTTCCTCGCGACCAAGATCACCTTCATCAACGAGATCGCCGATCTCTGCGAGAAGGTGGGCGGCAACGTCCAGGACGTGGCGCGCGGGATCGGGCTCGACAACCGCATCGGCTCCAAGTTCCTCCACGCCGGCCCCGGCTACGGCGGCTCGTGCTTCCCCAAGGACACGTTGGCGCTGCTCAAGACCGCCGAGGACTATGATGCCCCGCTGCGGATCGTCGAGGCCGTGGCCAAGGTCAACGACAGCCGCAAGCGGGCGATGGGCCGCAAGGTCATCGAGGCGCTGGGCGGGGCCGAGGCCGCACGCGGCAAGACCGTCGCCCTGCTCGGGCTGACCTTCAAGCCGAACACCGACGACATGCGCGATGCCCCGGCGATCGCGATCGCCCAGACGCTGCAGGACGCTGGCGTCAAGGTGACCGCCTATGATCCCGAGGGCATGGAGATGGCCGCACCGCTGATGCCCGGCGTGACCATGGTCGGCAGCGCCGCCGAGGCGGTGACCGGGGCCGATGCGGTAGCGCTCGTCACCGAGTGGGACGCCTTCCGCGCGCTCGATCTCGACCGCGTCAAGGCGCTGGTCAAGACCCCCGTGCTGATCGACCTGCGCAATGTCTACCGCCCCGACGAAGTCCGCGCCAAGGGCTTCGCCTATACCAGCATCGGGCGGCCGTAGGACAGCGGGAACGCGATCCTCCCCGTCAGCGGGGAGGATCCAGGCGGAACCGGTGCACCGGGGAGCCTGTAAGCCGGGTTCTGTCCGACCGACGGTATCCCTGAAGAGAGACCGTATCGGCCGGGGCAGCCATTCCTCTCGGCGACGCATTGCTGCGGCGCTCCAGCGACCAACCCGGGCGATCAGGTCCGAAACAGACCCGCTGTTGCCAGCACGCCGCCCCTATTCGGTCTTGCTCCGGGTGGGGTTTGCCTTGCCGCTTCCGTTGCCGGTCGCGCGGTGCGCTCTTGCCGCACCCTTTCACCCTTGCCGTCCCGGCCGGAGCCGGGGTGTGGCGGTCTGCTCTCTGTGGCACTGTCCCTGACCCCCGTTGCCGGGGGCCGGCGGGCGTTACCCGCCACCCTTGTTTCGTGGAGCCCGGACTTTCCTCGGCCTTCAACCCGCTCATGCTGAGCCTGTCGAAGGACGCGGCTGCCCGGCCCCCCGGTGCATCGCGGCGCCTAGCAGGTTCAGCGGGTATGGCCAAGGTCGCGTTCGAGCAGCAGTTCAAACAGGAGCGCGCCGCATTCGCCGTCGATCACGCCATCGATCAGGCTGGGCCGAAACCGCCGCTGGAACGCGCGGACCGCAGCGGCCTCGTCGGAAATGTCATAGCCGAACCGTTCGAGCGCGAGGGTGAAGGCGCCGGGATTGTCATAGACCAGCCGCATCGATGGCCGGGGGGTCGGCAGACACAGGTTGTGGCGGGCCAGGATCGGCCAGGGAAAGCGCTCGCCCGGATCCTGCTTGCGCGCCGGCGCCACGTCCGAATGACCGACCACATTGCCGCGCGGCACCTGGTGGCGGCGCCGGATGTCACCCAGCAGCGGCAGCAGGGCATCGATCTGCGCCTTGGGGAAATCCCGGTAGCCGAACTCGTGCCCGGGATTGACCAGCTCGATCCCGACGCTGGCCGAGTTCACGTCGGTGATCCCGCGCCAGTAAGACCGGCCAGCGTGCCAGGCCCGCTCCGCCTCGTCGACCAACTGGATGACCGTGCCGTCCTCGTCGATCAGGTAGTGCGCCGAAACCTCGGCGGCCGGATCGCACAGCCGTTCGAGCGCCTCCGCCGCGGTGCGCATCCCGGTATAGTGCAGCACGATCATGGTCACCGGCAACTGCCGGGCATTGCGGTTGGGTGACCGCACATGCCGCTGCACGAGCCAGGACCGCAGATCCATCAGGCCCTCACCGCGTGGGCAGCACGGCGCCCATCACCAGCGCCTCCCCGGTCAGCATCGACTGCAGCGTACCGCCCAGCTCGTCGGTCAGCTGGCGCAGCATCACCGCCGGAGCGGTGCGGCTCGACAGTTCGCCCTCGCCCAGCGTGCCCTCGAGCGCGCGGCCGACCAGCGGATCGAAAGCGATGCGCGGACCGGCGGCGCGGATGACGATCTCGCTCTCGCCCTCGCGCAGCTCGGCACCGAGATCGAGCGTGCCGCCGCGCACCAGCGCCTCGATCCCGATCAGGGCCAGGTTGAGCAGCATCTTGATTGCCGGCTTGGGCAGGGCATTGCCCGAGAGCGCCCAGCGCGCCTCGATCCGGCCGTTGTTGCCGATCAGCGCCTCGATCACGGCCTTCGCCTCGTCGACCGGGACCAGCTCGCCGAACCCGCCGGCGGCGCCGAAGGCCAGGCGGAAGAACTTGAGCTTGTCAGCGCTGGTCTTGGCGCTCTGTTCCAGCAGCTCGACGATGCGCCCGCGCATCGCGGGGTCCTTCTCGTCCGCGAACAGCTCGAGCCCGTTGGTCAGGGCGCCCACCGGGCTCAACATGTCGTGGCACAGCCGCGAGCAGAGCATGGCAGCAAGATCGAGCGAAGTGTTCATCAGTTGGCAGTCTCGGCTGAACAGGTTGACACGGTTGACACGGTTCAGGAGCGAAAACGCCACCCCCTTGCGAGGGGCTTCTGGTGCCCGTCCCTGTCCCGTCGCCTTAGGCTTCCGTCACGGAGTAGGGAAGCGCGGCGAATCCGTCCAGCCCATCCCGCCACAGGGTGATCGCGCCGTTCGCCGCGATCGCCCAGATCCGGCCATCGCCGCTTGCCGCCGCGCGGTCGGTGGCCGAGGGTTCGGCCAGGCCGTTGGGGTGCGAGTGCCAGTAGCCCAGCACCGCCGGGCCGCCGCCGCGCGTCGCGCGGTGCGCGGCGATCAGCGCGGCCGGGTCGATCTCGAAGCGGCTTCGCGGGGCAGGATCGACATTGGCCACGACGGTGGCGGTGTGGATCGTTCCGGCCGTGCCGAGCAGCAGCCCGCAGGCTTCTTCAGGCGCAATCGCGGCGGCCGCGGAAAGGATCGTCGCCTGTGCGCTGCGGGACAGACGGACCCCGCTCACGCGTTGCCGACCACCCAGCAGGCCAAGGCCATCAGCAAGCCGGCGAAACGGTTGGCGCGAAACCGGGCCAGAGCGTTGTCGCCCGCGTCGGGACGCAAGGTGGCGACCTGCCACAGCAGGTGCAGCGCGACCGGCCCGAGCGCGACCAGCACCAGCCCGTCGGGACGCAGTTGCCAGAAGGCCAGGCCCCAACAGAACAGAGCCGCACCATAGAAAGCCGTCACCCCGCCGGTCACCCGCGTCCCCAGCGCCCGCGCGCTCGAGCGGATCCCGACCAGGGCATCGTCCTCGCGGTCCTGCAGGGCATAGATCGTGTCGTAGCCGATCACCCAGGCCATCGCGCCGGCATAGAGCAGGCCAAGCGGCACGACCTGATCGCCGCGCACCTCGACCCAGCCGACAAGCGCCCCCCACGAGAATACCAGCCCCAGCCACGCCTGCGGCCACCAGGTGATGCGCTTCATGAAGGGATAGGCCGCCACCGGCAGGATCGCCCCGAGCGCCACCAACTGGGCCTGCCAGCGCAATTGCAACAGGACCACCAGCCCCACCGCGCAGAGCAGCAGCAGCCAGGCCCAGGCCGCCTTCGTGCTGACCCGCCCGCTCGCCACCGGCCGCGCCGCGGTGCGCGCGACCTGCCGGTCAAGATCGGCATCGACCAGATCGTTGTAGACGCAGCCCGCGCCGCGCATCGTGATCGATCCCAGCAGCAACCAGGCGATCAGATCCCACCGCGCCGCGCCACCGGCCAGCAGCACGCCCCAGGCGCAGGGCCAGAACAGCAGCCACCAGCCGATCGGCCGATCGAACCGGGCCAGCAGGGCAAAGTCGCGCAGCGGCTGCGGCAACCGGGCGACCAGGCCGCGGTGCTGGCTGTCGGGGACGATCTCGGCGGTCATGGGGTTGCGCATAGCGGGAGGACGGCGGCGGGGCTAGGGTTGGGTACAAGCTTGGTGGCAGGGCCTCCTGCTCTCGTCGCCCCTGCGGAGGCAGGGGCCCAACCCAAGGTCTCACCAGTCCCTTCAGGCGTTCATGCGCTCGAACAGGTCCTCCCAGTGCGGGTTAGCCTCGCGGACAAGACAGAGCTTCCAGCTGCGCTTCCAACGCTTCATCGCCTTCTCACAGGCAATTGCTTCGTCGATGCGCTCGTGCCGCTCGGCGTAGACCAGCCGGGTCAGGCCATGCTTACGGCAGAATTCCGATCCGCTGCCGGTCCGATGCTGGTGGACGCGCGCAGCGAGGTGGGCGGTCACGCCAATGTACAGCGTACCGTGCGGTCCGTTGGTCATGATGTAAACCCAGCCGCCCATGGCACGATTTCTACCTCCGTCCTCACGGGGGGAGAAGCCGGGTTGGGCCCCTGCCTGCGCAGGGGCGACGAGGACTGATGCGAATGATCACGCCTGCTGTTTCCGCTTTCCCTCGAGAAAGCAGGACTGCCACCCATGCGCGCCCGATGCGCCGGGTTCGGCAGTCCTGAAGCGTCTAGGCCCATCTCGACTTCCCCCGCCATCAGCGCCTAAGGAACCCCGATGACCCCGCCCCACAACCCCGCCATCCCGGCCTGGCCGCCGCGTTCCGCGCCGCGGCTGTTCGTGCCCGGGCCGCTCGAGGCGGGCGCCATGGTCGAGATCGACGGGCCGCAGGCGCACTATCTGGGCCGGGTGATGCGCGTCGCCATGGGCGATGCCATCGTGCTGTGCGATGACCTGACCGGCGAATGGACCTGCCGAGTGAGCGAGGCGGGCAAGCGCAGCGTGATCGCGGTGGCAGAGGCGCTGACCCGCCCGCGCGAGGACGTGCCCGATTTCTGGCTGGTCCCGGCCCTGCTCAAGAAGGACCGGTTCGATCTGGTGCTGGAGAAGGCCACCGAGCTGGGGGTGCGGCGGATCGCCCCGGTGCTGACCCGGCGCTGCGTGGCCGACAAGCTCAATGCCGAGCGGGCGCGGGCAATCACCATCGAGGCGGCCGAACAATGCGCCCGCACCGCCCTGCCCGAGCTGGCCGAACCGGTGAAGCTGGACGCTCTGCTGCGGGACTGGCCGGCCGACCGGACCCTGTTCTTCGCCGACGAGACCGGCGGCGCTCCGGCCGCAGCCACCTTTGCCGCGCACCCCGGTCCGGCCGGGCTGGTGGTCGGCCCCGAAGGCGGTTTCGACGAGGCCGAGCGCGCCGCGATCCGCGCCCTGCCCCAGGCCCGCGCGATCACCCTGGGCCCGCGCGTGCTGCGCGGCGAGACCGCGACCATCGCGGCCGTGGCGCTATGGATGGGGGCGGCAGGCGACTGGTAGGGTCGCCAACCGGCCTCGTCATGCCAGCGGAAGCTGGCATCTCTCGCCCCACGGCGATCCTCCCCCCAACAATTCCGCTTCCCCTCCCCCGGCGGAAACACTAACGCGCAAGCCATGAGCACGCGCCAGGCATCCGACGAGCACGACCCGCTGATCGAGAGCCGCGATCAGCTCGCCAAGCCCATGGCCAAAGGCGAGAAGCCGCGCGAGCGCTGGCGGATCGGGACCGAGCACGAGAAGATCGTCTACTCGACTCGCGACTACCACGCCCCCAGCTACGACGAACCCGGCGGGATCCGCGACCTGCTGCTGGCGCTGACCGAGTTCGGATGGACCCCGATCGAGGAAGGCGGCACGGTCATCGCCATGGCCGGACCTGACGGCACGGTCAGTCTCGAGCCGGCCGGCCAGCTCGAGCTGTCGGGCGCGCCGCTGGAAAACCTGCACCAGACCTGCGCCGAGACCGGCCGCCACCTGCAGCAGGTCAAGACCATCGGCGACCGCTTCGGTCTGGGTTACCTGGGCCTCGGCATGTGGCCCGACAAGCGCCGCGACGAGCTGCCGAT
This sequence comes from Novosphingobium piscinae, assembly GCF_014230355.1. Taxonomy (GTDB): domain Bacteria; phylum Pseudomonadota; class Alphaproteobacteria; order Sphingomonadales; family Sphingomonadaceae; genus Novosphingobium; species Novosphingobium piscinae. Next base: position 22,097 of record NZ_JACLAX010000019.1, on the reverse strand, counting down.
CATGCCCAAGGGGCGCTATGCGATCATGCTGCGGCACATGCCGCGGGTGGGCACCATGGGGCTCGACATGATGCTGCGCACCTGCACCATCCAGACCAACCTCGACTATTCGAGCGAGGCCGACATGGTGCAGAAGTTCCGCGTCAGCCTGGCCCTGCAGCCGCTGGCCACCGCGCTGTTCGCCAATTCGCCCTTCACCGAGGGCAAGCCCAACGGGTTCCTTTCGTACCGCAGCCATATCTGGTCCGACACCGATCCGGCGCGCACCGGGATGCTGCCCTTCGTGTTCGAGCAGGGCTTCGGCTACGAGCGCTATGTCGACTACATGCTCGACGTGCCGATGTACTTCGTCTTCCGCGACGGGAAGTACATCGACGCCGCCGGGCAGAGCTTCCGCGACTTCATGGCCGGCAAGCTGCCGGCGCTGCCGGGCGAGCTCCCGCGTGAGAGCGACTGGATCGACCACCTGTCGACCGCCTTCCCCGAGGTGCGGCTGAAGTCGTTCCTCGAAATGCGCGGCGCCGATGGCGGGCCGTGGAACCGGATCTGCGCCCTGCCCGCGCTGTGGGTGGGTCTGCTGTATGACCAGGGCGCGCTGGATGCCGCCTGGGACCTGGTCAAGGACTGGGACATGGCCGGGCGCGAGGCGCTGCGGGCCTCGGTGCCGAAGCTGGGGCTCGATGCGCGGCTTCCCGCCAGCAACGGCAAGGGGGGCGGGACGCTGCGCGACATCGCCGCCGAGGTGCTGGCGATCGCCCGCTCCGGCCTGCGCGCGCGGGCGAAGCTGAACGAGGTGGGCGACGACGAGACCGGCTATCTCGGCCCGCTCGACGATATCATCGCCAGCGGCAAGGTGCCCGCCGAGCTGCTGCTCGAGCGCTACCACGGCGAATGGCAGGGTGATCTGGCCAAGCTGTACGAGGCCAAGAGCTTCTGATGCTGCTGGTGATCGGCCACCTGCGCTTCCCCGCCGGGGCGCGGGCGGGCGTGCTGGCGGCCCTGGCCGAGATCACCCGCGAGACCCGCGCCGAGCCGGGCTGTCTGTTCTACGATTTCGCCGAGGACGTGCTCGAGCCTGACTGTTTTCGCGTCAGCGAGGGTTGGCGGGATGCCGAGGCGCTGCGCGGCCACTGGGCGAGCGCGCACATGGACCGCTTCCGCGCCGCCCGCGAAGCCCTGGGGATGAGCGAGCGGGTGGTGACCCTGTACGAAACCGCGGGTCCGACCGAGATCTGACCCCGGCCCGTGGCTGGCGGACGCGGCCAGGCCGAGTCCCGGGTCAGCTGCGGCAGCGCTGCGCCAGCAGGCCGGTCGCCTGCGTCAGGTCAAGATCAGCGATCAGCAGGCCCGCCTGGCCATAGGGCTGCCAGCACAGCGCCGTGCCATCGGGCCGCGCCACGGCCGAGGTCATCGGCGCGCCCCCACTGGCGCAGTTGACCGAGGCGACGAACACCGTGTTCTCCGCAGCGCGGCACAGGATGGCCTTTTCATGGAAGGTGTTGGCCGGATCGAGGTAAGCTGTCGGCCGGTAGCTCCCCGGTTCGGCCACGGCGGCGAAGGGGTGGAACACCAGTTGCGCGCCTTGCCGCGCGGCGGCACGTACCGTCTCCGGATAGCGGAAGCCCTCATGGCAGATCGCCACGCCGAAGGTCAGCGGACCGACGGTGAAGACCGCGCGCCCAGCACCGTGGCAGGGGTAGACCGCCTCCTCCCCCGGATCGAGCTGGACCTTGTCCTGCCAGCCGAGCAGCGTGCCGTCGGGCCCGATCACCGCGGCGGCGATCTGCAACCCCGCCGCCGTCACCCGCTCGGTCCCCAGCACCACACCGAGCCCGGCGGCGGCCGCCGCCGCGCGGATCTCGGCCAGGGCTGCGGCGAGGAAGGCCGGATCGGGCGGCGGCATCGTCCGGCCGGGCCAACGGTAGCCCGGGACGAAGCATTCGGGAAAGCACACCACCAGCGCTCCCGCGGCGGCGGCAGCGGCGATGCCCTCCTGCGCGAGGGCGACGGAATCGGCCGGGCCGGTCGGCTCGCGCAGATTGGCAAGGGCAATGCGGACGGTGCTCATGGCGCGCCACGATAGGGCGCGGCGGGGCCGAGGCAAGCCCGGCCGGGCGGATCACTCCGCCGGCTGGACCGTGCCGCGGCGCGGGGTGGCAGCCCCGACCAACCGGCCGAGCGCGCGGGTGATCGTGGGATTGCGCTCCATCCAGGCGTGGTAGGCGCGGTACTTGGCATCCTCGGCGAGAAGATGCTTCTCCTCGGTCCGCGCGCGCCAGTAGTAGACCGCGCTGACCAGACCAAGCACCACCGTATCGCGCACCGCGTCGTTGGGATTGCCGGTGGTGACCAGGAACGGCAGGGTCGAGAGCCACCAGAACAGGTTCTTCGACAGATAGGCCGGATGCCGGCACCAGCGGTAGGGCCCGTTGGTGAGCACGCCGCGGTAGGTCAGGTTGGAGAAGCGCAGGCCGAAGGCCACGGTGGCCCAGGCGTAGATCGCGGTCAGCCCGACCAGCACCGTGCCCCAGACCCACAGCAGGGCGGTGCGCCCCTCGAACCAGTAGGCCCAGTCGGCCGTGCCGAAGTGGTAGTCGAGCGGTCCGCCGCCGCTCATCAGGATGAACGGCGGATAGCACATCAGGGCCGCCACCCAGGCGGCCAGGTGCGGGTTGGCGCTGCGGATCTGGGCGTCGAGCGGCTTGAGCGTGACGAGATAGCCGACCATGGCGATCTGCACGTCGATCAGGAACAGCAACTCGGTCAGCCAGCGGGTCCAGGCCACCGGATCGGGGCCGATCTCGCCAAGGTCGAGGGTGGTGATCGTCGCCCAGCCCGGCGGCAGGATCGAGATCATGAACGCGCAGAAGAATCCCTTGACCAGCCAGGTCCGGCCATGGGCGCGGACCTGCTCGGGATCGAACGGCTCGCGCCCGACCAGCATGGCGCCGAAGTGCCAGGCGCCGTCGCGCGGCTCGACCAGCACACGGTCGAGCCACAGGACATAGGGGATCGACAGGGCGAACAGCGGCACAGCGGCGGCGCCGATCACCTCCATCGCGAAGACATACTGGCCTTCCCAGTACCAACGGGCGATGCAGTACGTGAAGCCGATCAGCGCCCAGGTCGCCCAGAGCCCGGCGATCTTGGTGATCGTGATATCGACGATCGCCGCCAGCGGACGCGGCCGGTCCCAGGCGATCCCGGTCGAGGGCCGGCGATGGACCCGGTCGACCAGCACCGCCCAGAGCACCATCGGCAGCCCCGAGAAGAGCATCGCGGCCAGCGCGGCGAACGGTCCGGACAGCGGCTCGCGCGGCCCCGGGAGATCGAGCAGAATGGCGATCGCAGCCCAGTTGCGGCACACCAGCAGCCAGCCGAACAGGCCGGCCAGACCGACCAGACCGGTCGCGGCGGAAACATCGCTGGCGGGACGGGGATCGCGCGGCATGGCCGCCGGCTTAGCCGCCAAGGGTGCAGAAAGAGTGAAGAGCCCGGGCTCCGCCCCGCCCAGGATCAGGCCGCGGCAGGATAGTTTTCGCGCAGGTAGGCCAGGATGCGGTTGAGGAAACCGGGGCTGAGTTCCCAGGTCGGATCACGGAACTGGACCATGCCGTCGGCCTGCAGCAGCGAGAGCCAGCGCACCGCGACCGTCGGGCTGAGCTCCGTCGCGGCAGCGAGCGCAGCGGTGGTCGCCGCCTCGGCCTGACCGCGGCTGGCCAGCAGTTGGAGCAGCAGGTCCCAGGCGACATCAACCAGCATGCCCTGCGGCAGCAGCCGGCGTCGCGCCTGGCGCCGCGCGATGATCTGGCGCGCCAGGCCGGCGTAGCGGCCGAGGACGAGGTCCGTCGGCAACTCCTGCACCTGGTCGAGATCACGGCTGCTGGTCATTCTTGCCTCCGGCCCTGCACCCCTTGGCGCCGCCTTCCGTAAATCCCTTTAGTCCAGAGGGAGGAGGCCAGACGTTACCGGGCATGGGTAACGGGGAATTAACCATCGCCGCGCGACCGGCGCGGCGGCGACCGGGTCAGTGCTGGCTCTGCCCCGGATCGAGATAGCGCGTGAGCGCATCTAGCGCGGTCGCGGTGTAGGCGGCAGCGAGATGGGCCTGGCTGGTATCGAGCAGCCGCAGCGCCTCGGTCAACAGGCGCTCGGCCTCCGCCAGCGGCGAAAGCTCGTGCTTCAATTGGCTTTCAGGCATCGGGTGCGACCCCGGGAACGATTCGGTGCAGACGGACCATGCCGCAGCGAAGACTGAAAACCGGGCCTCTGCAATCGCTTGCTGGGGCAGTGTCGCAAAGCGGGACAGGCTTTTGACCGCCGCCCGACAGCCGGTCAGCCGTGTCCGCGCGGTGCAGCGCCTTACCGGAAGGCGCTGATCTTGCCGCCGTCGTCGAGAATGTACAGCGTGCGATCGGCCACGACCGGCGCCAGGGTCACCCCCTTGCCGAGCCGGGTGAACGGCACCGGCTGGCCATCCTCGACGCGCACCGACGAGACCTCGCCGCGGGAATTGGCGATCCACAGCTTGCCGTTGGCCAGCACGGGGCCGGTCCAGAAGATCGCGTTCTTCTTCTTCTTTTCATTCTGGTAGCGCGGCAGCTGGGTCGACCAGCGCGCCTTGCCGGTGCTCCGCGCAATGCACAGCAGCTTGGCATCGTCGGTCAGGGTGAAGATCCACTCCCCCGCGATCGCCGGGGTCGAGATGCCCGCCAGGTTGAGCTCCCAGACCCGCTGCCCGGTGACCAGCTCGTAGGCGGCCATGCGACCGCCCTGGCCGAGCGCATAGACCCGGCCGCGATCGACGATCGGATCGGCGTCGATGTCGGTCAGGACGCCCACGCTGGTCGAGAGCGAGGTGCGAGCCAGCGCGTCGGACCACAGCGTTCGGCCGTTCTCGTAGCGGTAGGCGACCAGTTCGCCGGTGGAGAAGCCGGCGACGACCGTGCCCTGCCCCGCTGCCGGGGCGGCAACGCCGAACACGCCGGACTGGCCGACCGAGGCGCTGACCGCCCAGAGCACCGCACCATCGGCGACATCGAGCGCGACCAGCTGGTTGTCCTGGGTCATCGCGTAGACCGCGTTGAAGGCGATCACCGGCGAGCCGCGCAGCGGTCCGGCCGGCTTGACCCGCCAGACCTGGGTGCCGGTGGCCGCATCCAGCGCGGCAACCTCGCCCAGCCCCGTGGTGACGTAGAGCCGGTTGTTGTCATAACTGGCCCCGCCGCCGAACACGGCCGCGGCGCTGTCGCCCTTGATCTTGAACGGCGTGGCCCACTGCGGTTTGCCGGTCTTGGCGTCAAAGGCGTGAACCAGCCCATCGGTGTCCATCACGAACAGGCGCCCGCCGCCGATCACCGGCGCGGCGGCCAGACGCTGACGGTTCGTGGTGCCCGCGATCGAGGCGGTCCAGACCCGCGTCGGCGCCTCGCCGAGGGCCAGATTGCCATAGGCCTTGCCCGGGGTGTTGCCCGCCTGCGGCCATTCCGGATTGAGCACGGCCTCGGGCACGACCACGCTGACCTGGTTCAGCGTCGGATCGACCTTGGCACCGCTTTCCACGCGCGACAGGATCGGGATGCGGTTGCCGACGGTCGGGGTGGTCGGGCCCTTCTTGCCGCCGCAGCCCGCCAGCGCGACCGCCAGGACGAGCGGGGCCAGCGCGAGGGGAAGGCCGATCCGGCGGTCGGGGCTGGGACGGGTCATGCAGGCATCTCTCCAGGAATTCATCGCGCGTCAGCGGGCGCTGGCAGCACCCGCGCCGCTGTTCGCGGCCTCGTTCACGTCATCGATCGCATCGACCCCGAGCAGCCCGGCCATCTGCCGAGCGCGGGCGCGCAACGTGTCGGGCACAGTCTTGTCCCGCGCGATCGCGGCAAACAGCGGTCCCGCCAGGTCGGCGCGGTTCTGCTTGAGATAGGCCGCGCCAAGCAGTTCGCCGGCGCTGCCGAAATAGGGCGCACCCGGCGCGGCGAGCGGCTTGAGCCGCGCCACGACCTGATCGACCGGCAGGCTGTCGAAGCCCAGTGCGATCTCGCGCAGGGTCGCCAGATCGCGATAGGGTCCGGGCGCCTTGGCATCGGCTGCAACCGCTGCAAACTGACTGCGCGCCTCGGCCAGCTTGCCCTGTTCCACCTTGACGCTGGCGTCGAGCAGACGCGCCGCGGCGCCGATCCCTTCGCCTGCGCCGGTCAGATCCTTGAGCTGGTCGCCCCCAGTGGCGAGCCGTCCAGCCTCGATCTGGTCGAGCGCCAGGGTGAGCTGCTCGCCGCGCTTGCCGGCAGCCTCGGTGCGGCTGTGTTCCCACCACAGATAACCGGCGAGCCCGATCAGGAACAGCACAACGACGATGGCGACGGTGCGGCCGTGGCGCTTCAGTGCGTTGAGCACCTCCTGCTCGCGCAGGGCCTCGTCCACCTCGCGCAGGAAGCCCTCGCCCTGCGGCCCGCCCGCGCCGCCACTGCCCAACGACCCGGGACCAGTGGCCGGAACGGGGGAACGGGTGCGGTTAGAATGGGGGCGAAGGACCAAGGCGGTGCCTCTTGTGCGTAAGGGAAGATGCCGGGTGTTTAGCGGATGGCGATTCCATTTCAACGTCAATCGTTGCCGGATCGTTGCCCGCCTGTAAGCGGTTGGTGCTCAGGATCCCGCAAGGCGGGCGAGCAGCTGCAGACTGGCCCTGCGGGGCTGAAGCCGGGCTGAACGATCACCTGCGGACATCAGGGAAAGCGGCCCGTGCCCAGCGCCGCGCCATAGACCGCGCGATAGGCGGCCACCATGGCGGCCTCGTCATAGTCGGCCACGGCGCGGGCGCGATTGGCGCGGCCGATCGCCTCGCGGCGCGGCGCATCGGCAGCCAGCGTGGCGAGCGCGGCGGCGAGCGCCGCCTCGTTGCCCGGATCGACCACGAAGGGCCGGTTCTCCGCCGCGACCATGCCGGCCACGTCACCGACCGCGGGCGAGACCACCGGCAGGCCCGCTGCCATGGCCTCGACGACCGAGATCGGGAATTGCTCGCTGTCGGACGACAGCGCGAACAGGTCGAACAACCCCACCACGCTGGCGGGATCGGGAACGAAGCCGGGCAGGTGGAGGCGATGACCGATCCCCAGCCGCAGGGCCTCGGCCCGGATCGCCTCACGCTCGGGCCCCTCGCCCACGATCACCAGGTGCCACGCCTCCGGCAGAGCGGCGCAGGCCCGCACCAGTCGCGGCAGGTTCTTGACCGCGCGCAGCCCGGCCAGCGTGCCGACCCAGAACTCGCCCGGCCGCTTGACCACGCGCGGCAGGGTATCGGGCCGCGGCTTGCGCGCATAGGCGGCGGTGGCGATGCCGTTGACGATGCGGTGGACCCGGCCGCGCGGCTGCTGCCACACCTCCAGCGCGATCCGCTCGAGCCGTTCGGAGGGCACGACCAGCGCGGCGCTCTGGCCCAGCGCGATGCGGCGATACCAGTTGCGCAGCGGCTTGAGCCCGGCCGCCTCGTCCTGATTGAAGCCATCCTCGTGATGGACCAGCGGCGGCAGGGCGAAAGCGCGCGCGAACAGCGTATGCGCCATCACCGCATCCATCGCCCCCCAGTTGTAGGTCAGCACCAGATCGTGGCCGCGCATGGCCTGCGCGATGCGCTGCAACCGCCCCAGCCCGGGGCGGCCGGCCAACGGCGGGAAGCTGTCGGGATAGTCGACCGGAATCGCGCGATCGACCGCCTGCCGCGCGCCGAGCGCGCCGGGCTGGGCCGAGACCACGGTATGGCTGAGGCCGCGGCCGAACAGGGACATCAGCCGTGCCGCGCGCAGCTCCTTGCCGCCGGGATCGAAGCTGGAATGGAGATGGAGGATTCGCATGGCGACAGGGACGGCGCGCAGGGCTCAGGCCACCCGGGCCAGCAGCCGCTCGATCGCCGCGACCGCCTCGGGCTCGTCGAGCGTCGGGGCATGGCCAACCTCGGGCAGGGTCAGCGCCTCGGTGCCGGGCACGCGGCGCACCATCTCGTCGAGGCAGTGCGCCGGGAACAGGTCAGACAGGGCGCCGCGCAGGACCAGCAGCGGCCGCCCGGCCAGTGCCTCCCAGGCCGGCCACAGATCGACCGGCGCGGCCGTGGCAGTGGCGGCGAAGGGCTCGGCGATCTTCATGTCATAGTCGAAGACGATGCGGCCATTCTGGCCCAGCGTCATCACCCGCTTGGCCATGGCCAGCCAGTCGGTGATGGTGAAGCGCGGGAAAGCGGCGCCCTGCGCCTCGTGCAGCGCGCGCGCCGCGTGCATCCAGGTGGGGAAGCTGCGCCCCTGGCCGACATAGTCGAGGATCCGCGCCAGCCCGGCCGGATCGAGCTCGGGCCCGATATCGTTGAGCGCGGCGGCGGCGATCCGCTCGCCCCCCCGCGCGGCCAGCAGCATGGTGAGGATCCCGCCGAGCGAAGTGCCGACGATCACGCAGCGCGCGATCCCGGTCTCGGCCAGCAGCGCCTCGATGTCGTCGACGTACTGGAGCGGCTGGTAGGTGGCCGAATCCTTGGCATAGGCGCTATCGCCCCGGCCGCGCAGCTCGGGGCAGAGCACGCGCCAGCGCGGCGCCAACCTTGCGGCCAGGGTCTCGAAATCGCGGGCATTGCGGGTCAGCCCGGGCAGGCACACCACCGGCGGACGCGCCGCCGCCTCGGGTCCGGCCGCGGCATAGTCACGATAATGGAGTCGCAGCCCGTCCCGGCTCGACCAGTAGCGGTCTTCGAACTGGGTCATGAAAACTGGCCGCAATCCCCTTCTTGCCCGCCCCGCCTTGCGGCAGGGGATCAGCCACCCCACTATTGCCTGATGTTCGTAGAACCGCAAGCGGCCGCCTATCGGCCCGATCCGCAGATCCTGCCGCTGGCCGGATGGTTGGCCTCCGGCGTCGCGGCGGCCGACTTCCCCGCCACCACCCTGCGGTTCCGCAATGACCGCTGGGCCCGCGCCGTGGGGCTGGACGGGCTCGACGAGGCCGCCTGGGTGCGCCATTTCGGCCGGTTCGAGCCCCTGCCCGACAACCTCCCCCAGCCGCTCGCGCTGCGCTATCACGGCCACCAGTTCCAGGTGTACAACCCCGAGATCGGCGATGGCCGCGGCTTCCTCTTCGCCCAGCTCCGCGACGGGGCCGGGCGGCTGCTCGATCTGGGCACCAAGGGCTCGGGCCAGACCCCCTATTCGCGCTTTGGCGACGGACGGCTGACGCTCAAGGGCGCGGTACGCGAAATCCTCGCCACCGAACTGCTCGAGGCCCTGGGGGCCAACACCAGCAAGACCTTCTCGGTGATCGAGACCGGCGAGCGGCTCTACCGCGACGACGAGCCCTCGCCCACCCGCTCTGCGGTGCTGGTGCGGCTGTCGCACAGCCATGTGCGGATCGGCACCTTCCAGCGTCTGCTCGCGCTGGAGGAGCCCGGGCAGATGGCTGCGCTGGTCGACTATTGCCTGCGCGAATTCCCCGGCCCGCCCCCGCCCCCCGATGCGCCGGGGCGTGACGAGCCGGCGGTGGTCCTGCTGCACCAGGTGGTGGAGCGGCTGGCCGACATGGCGGCGAGCTACATGGTCGCCGGCTTCGTGCATGGCGTGCTCAACACCGACAACATGAACATCACCGGCGAGAGCTTCGACTACGGTCCGTGGCGCTGGCTGCCGCGGTTCGACCCGCTGTTCACCGCCGCCTATTTCGACCATGCCGGGCTCTATGCCTATGGCCGCCAGCCCAGCGCGATCCACTGGAACTGCGGGCAGCTGGCGGTGGCGCTGCGGCTGCTGGCCGATGCCCCGCCGCTGATCGCCGCGCTCGACCGGTTCGGGCCGCTGTTCAACGCGGCGCTGGCGCGGCGTTTCTGCTGGCGGCTGGGGGTGGTCGCGCAGGGCACGGAGGCCGACCTTGCCCTGGTCGCCGCGGCCGAGCGCCACATGGCCGAGCACGCCCTGGCCCCCGATGCCTTCCACTGGCGCCACCGCGGCGGGCGGGGGGAAGCGCAAGGCGAGCTGGGCGAGCGGCTGGCCAGCTATGCCGCGGTGCCGGGTGCCGCCGAGGCCCCGACCGAAGCGGCGCCGGTGACCAATCACATCGACGAGGTCGAGCGGATCTGGAGCGCGATCGCCGAGCATGATGACTGGAGCGCGCTGTCCGATCACGTCGCCGCGATCCGCCGGCTGGGCGCCATACTGGGGCCGCCGCCGGTCGCCGCTGGCCACCTGCCCGGGAGATAAGCTTACCGAAATGTTTACGGGTTCAAGGTTATCAAGGCGTTGTCGGGGCGGGCGCGCAACGGCTATCAACCCGGTCGGCTAGCGGGCTCCGCGACGGCCGACGACAATCAAGGATGGGATGACTGACGAAATAGTCTCGACTGCCCCCGCCACCGGCGAGGAGCTGTGGCGCGGCCGGGCCGGCGACGTCGAGGACGCCGTTGCACGGGCGCAGCGCGGCTGGCCGGCCTGGGCGGCGCAGTCGCTGGCCAACCGGATCGAGCTGATGCGCCGCTTCGCCAACGAGGTGCGCAAGGAGGCCGATGCGCTGGCCGACCTGATCGGGCGCGAGACCGGCAAGCCGCTGTGGGAAGCCAAGGGCGAGGTCGAGGCGGTGGTCGCCGCGGTCGAGATGGCGGTGCGCGCCTATGCCGACCGCACCGGCCAGCGGCGGCTTGACAGCGCGTTGCAGGGCACGGCCGCGCTGCGCCACAAGCCCCACGGAATCATCGCCGTACTCAGCCCGTTCAGCTCGCCCGCGCAGCTGCCCGCCAATGCGATCATCCCGGCGCTGATCGCTGGCAATGCGGTGATCTTCAAGCCCAGCGAGAAGGCCCCGGCCTGCGGCGAGGCACTGGGCCGCTGCTTCCACCGTGCCGGAATCAGCGCGAACGTGCTGCAGGTGCTGATCGGCGGTCCAGCGACCGGGCAGGAGCTGGTCACCCACACGGGAATCCACGGTGTGCTGTTCGCCGGATCGGCCCATGCCGGAATCGCGATCAGCCGACGGCTGGCGACCAATCCCGGGCGGCTGGTCTCGCTCGACATGGGCGGCAACAACCCGATCGTGGTCTGGGACACCCCCAAGATCGAGGATGCCGCCACGCTGGTCGTCCAGTCGGCCTTCGCCGGTGCCGGCCAGCGCTGCACCAATGCCCGGCGGCTGATCGTCAAGAGCGCGCTCTACGATGCCGTGGTCGGCGAGGTGAAGCGGTTGGCCGACCGGCTGATCGTCGGCGCGCCGGCCGACAGCCCCGCTCCGTTCATGGGCCCGGTGATCGACAATGCCGCCGCCGACGGCCTGACCGAAAGCTTCGTCTACCTCTTGTCCAACGGCGGGCGGCCGATCAAGCACATGGTCCGCCCGCACGCGGACCTGCCATTCCTGTCCCCGGCGATCATCGACACCACGGCCATGGCCGAACGTCCCGACGTCGAACTGTTCGGCCCGTTGCTGCAGGTCATCCGGGTCGACGATTTCGACGCGGCGATCGCCGAGGCCAACAACACCCGGTTCGGGCTGTCGGCCGCGCTGATCGGCGGCACGCCGCAGGACTACAACCGCTTCTGGGCGCATGTCCGCGCCGGCGTGCTCAACTGGAACCGGCCGACCAACGTGACCTCGCCGGGCGCCCCGCTGGGCGGGGTGGGACTGTCGGGCAACCACCGGCCGGGCGGTGCCTATGCCGCCGACCACTGCGCCTATCCGGTCGCCTCGACCGAAGTGGAACAGCCGCGCTCGACCATCGGGATCGGGCTGCGCGAAGGCTGACCCGGCGCGCTCAGAGCCCGGCGGTGACCAGGGTCACCGCGGTGCCCTCGTCGCGTCCTTCGACCAGCGCGAGGAACCCCCGGCCCGCCGCGCCGCCCAGGATCCGGGCGCGCGGATCGGAACGCTCGTACCGGGGATCAAAACCGGCCTGGCGCGCCCGCGTCCAGTAGAAGGCCAGCGCCTCGTCGGCCGGCAGGGGAGTCAGGAACGTGACCGCGCGCAGCCGGCACCCCGGTGCCTCGCGGCCGGCGCCATCGAGCAGATGGCCCCGCGGGATGATCGGCACGGCCGCGGGCAGCTGCGCGCCCCAGCCCGCGCCATAGCCCAGCCCCGCGGCGCAGCCCGGCGCGCCGCGCAGCGCGGCGAGCAGGTGGCTGGCGGTCTGGGCCAGCGTGGCGTCGGCCGGCGGAAAGACCGCCGCGGCCGGCTCGGGCAAGGTCTCCGCCGCCCCGCCGAGCGAGCGCGTGGCCTCGACCCGGATAGCAGTGAGCTCCTTGGTGCTCCGGTCGATCAGCGGGATCGGAACCGCAGCCGGGCCATTGAGAGTGAACACCGCGCCGGGCTGGGCCTGGCCGAGCAGGTCGGGGTCGGTCATCAGCGGGTCGTTCAGCACGGCGGCAATCACCGGATCGCGCGGCGGCGGCGGGGCGGGCGGTTCGTGCCCGCAGGCCGCCACCGCGCCGACCAGTGCCAGCGCGCTCCCCTTCCCGACGATGGCCTGCCAAGCTCGGCTCACGCGCGCGGACCTCCTGCCCGCCCGTCTGTGCGAAGAGGGTTAATTTCGCGTGAGCGGGCGCCGCCGCGCGCGGCGGCCGCGTGGCCAACTTGCCCCTACCGCCGCGCGCCCGGGCATCCTACCTACCAGGGCATGACCGCCACCCACCTGACCTCGCGCGCCGTGATTCGCCTCAGCCCCGCCCCCGGCGAGGATGCCGTGGGCTTCCTCCAGGGGCTGGTCACCCAGGACCTGACCGGGGCGCTGCCGGTCTGGTCCGGGCTGCTCTCCCCGCAGGGCAAGGCCCTGTTCGATTTCCTCGTCTGGCCCGATGGCGCGGACCTGCTGCTCGACTGCGAGGCCGCGGTGGCCGAGGCACTGGTCAAGCGGCTGACGCTCTACCGGCTGCGCCGCGCGATCACGATCGCGCTCGACCCGGGCCTCACCGTGCACTGGCACCCCGAGCCGGGCGGAGCGGCAGTGCCCGACCCGCGACTGCCCGGGCTGGGCGGACGCTGGCTGGCGCCGCCGGCCAGCGACAGTGCGGACGGGTCCGCCGGCACGGCCGATACGGCCTGGCGGCGCCACCGCCTGATCATGGGGGTGAGCGAGGGCCGCGCCGAGCTGGGCGATGGCGAGACGCTCTGGCTCGAATGCAATGCCGCCGAGCTCAACGGCGTGAGCTTCACCAAGGGCTGCTATGTCGGCCAGGAGAACACGGCACGGATGAACTGGCGCCAGAAGGTCAACCGCCGGCTGCTGGTCGTCCCGCTCGCGCGGTCGGACCCGGCACGGCAGCGGATCGCCTATCCCGAGCTGGGGCTGGCGGTCGATCATCTGCGGGTCGAGGACGTCGCGCCCGACCTCCTGCCCGCCTGGCTGGCGCAACCCGCGGATTGACCGGCAGGGCCTGATGCTTCGGCCTGCTTCGGTGTCACTGAAACAGGGACAGCGTCGGCCGGTTCCCCGGCCCTAGCCGGCTGGGGTGGCGCAACCCATCGTGATCCCGGCGCGCGCCGCGCCCTCGATCAGCAAGCGTTCGGCCTGATCGCGCGCCGCGGTGCGCGGCAGGTCGAGCGACTGGCTGAGCGGCCCGCCCATCAGCGCATCACCCAGGGCCAACAGGACCAGGCTCTGGGTGACCGCCCGCATCGATTCGGTGCCGGGCTCGTGCACGTCCTCGACCAGCTCGCGGATCGCCGCGACGATCGGGTCGAGCGCATCCTCGTTGCCCGACAGCAGCATCCACGAGGCGAGCGCCCCGCCGCCCTCGCGATCGAAGGCATCGAAGGTCAGATCGACCACCACCCGGGGCGAGACCAGCCCGGCCCGCGCCGCCAGCACGGTCTGGCCGATCGTGGCGCAGATCGTCCCGGCAAGGTGCGCCGCCAGCGCCGTCTGCAGCCCCGCTGCCGAGCCGAAGTGGTGCAGCAGGTTGGCATGGGTCCGCCCGATGCGCTGCGCCACGGCCTTGAGCGTGACCGCCGCCGGGCCAGCCTCGATCAGCAGCGCGCGCGCGGCATCGAGCGCCTGCGTGCGGCTTTCCTCCTGCGTCAGGCGCCTCCTTATTGACATCCTTGTCAGTACACCCCCATATCACTCGGTATGAACGCACCCAGCTTTCTTGCGCCGTCGGCCGACGGGGTAGCCGGTGACACCCGACCTGCCAAGCATGGCGAAGCCACCCTCACCGTGCGCGACCTGCGCTTCGGCCGCACCACACGACCGGGTCGCTGGTGGCTGGGCGGCGATCCGGTCGCCACGGCCTGGCACACGGCGCTGTCGGCCACGTTCCCGCGCGGCGAGGCGTTCTTCATCGAATCGGTCAAGGCCTGCCGCGACGGCGCGCCACCCCGGCTCGAAGCCGAGATCCGCGATTTCGTAAGGCAGGAGATCAACCACACGCGCGAGCACCTCGCGTTCAACCGCGGGGCGCTGGAGGCGGGCTACGATTTCACGCGGATCGACGCCCATGTTGAAGCCATGCTGGCCCTGACCAAGGGGCGCCCGCCCGAGGTCAACCTGGCGGCGACCATGGCGCTCGAGCACTTCACCGCGATGCTGGCGCACGAGTTCCTGGCCAACCCGGCGCACTTCGCCGGGGGCGAGCCCGAGGTGGTCAACCTGTGGCGTTGGCACGCGATCGAGGAGATCGAGCACAAGGCCGTCGCCTTCGACACCTATCGCCACGCGACCCGCAACTGGCGTCCGCGCCGCCGGTGGGTGCTGCGTTGCCTGATGATGCTGATCGTGACCAGGAACTTCCTGGCCCACCGGATCGCCGATGCGCTCGACCTGCTGGCGCAGGACGGCATCACCGGCTGGCGCGCCAAGGGCCGTCTGCTGGCCTACCTGTTCATCCGGCCAGGCGTGCTAAGGCGCATTTTCCCTAGCTGGATCAGCTATTTCCGGCCCAGCTTTCACCCGTGGGATCATGATGACCGGGCGCTGATCGCCACGGCCGAGCGCGCCCTGGCAGCGGGGTGAGACCAACGCCCCGCCCCGCTGCCGGGGTCATGCCGCACGCATCAGCGGGTCCGGCTCGTCGTCGCAGTCGTTCGGCGTGTCGAGCTGGATCGCATGATGGATCGCGGCCACGGTTTCTCCGCGGGCCTGCGAGAAGCACGTCTCGATCGTCCCGCTGGGCCGGAAGCCGGCCTTGCGCAGGACCCGACCCGAGGCCGGATTGTCGTGAAAATGCGCGGCATGAACCAGGCCATGGCCCAGCGTGCGGGCCAGCACCAGGGCGGCCCGCACCGCCTCGGTGGCGAAGCCGCGGCCCCAGTGGGCCCGGGTGATCCAGTAGCCCAGTTCGGTCCGTCCGGCCGCGCCGCGCAGCAGCGCGACCGTACCGATCGTCTCGCCCCCGTCACGACCCGGCAGGGTGACCAGGAAGTGCGGATAGCGCGGATCCTGCGGCAGGGCGGCAAAGACCTGCGCATCCTGCGGGTGATAGGGCCAGGGCACAGCCGCCAGATTGCGGCAAATCTCCGCATCGGCGACGGCGTGGAACAGATCGCTCCAGTCCTCCGGCCAGGCGGGCCGCAGGAACAGGCGTTCACTGCGAAAGAACATCGGTGCCTCCTTCACTTCCGCCCCCGCACGCGCAGGTAAGCGGACTGCGTGACATTGCCGTGGCACTTGCGACGGCCCGCCCCAGAGGAGAGGCCGGACGTCACGCGGGCCGGTGTGCGAGGAAGACACGAAAAAAGGGAGACGGGCGGGGCCCCTCTCCCTCAACTGGCCGGTTCCTGCTGCCGCTGGGAGCGGCGGAACCGGCGGGGCCATCCCGTCAGGATGGCCCTTTATCGACCATCCGCTTACTCGGCGGCTTCCGCCATGGCATCGACCGACACGTACTTGCGGCCGAGTTTACCGGCGTGGAAGCGCACGCGCCCCTCGGCCAGAGCGAAGAGGGTGTGGTCCTTGCCCATGCCCACGTTCACGCCCGGGTACACGCGGGTGCCGCGCTGGCGAATGATGATGTTGCCGCCGATCACCTCCTGACCGCCGAACTTCTTCACGCCAAGGCGCTTCGACTCCGAGTCGCGACCGTTACGCGACGAGCCGCCTGCTTTCTTGTGTGCCATTGCAATCTACTCCGGAATTCAGGCGGCGCCGACGGCGGTGATGCGCAGCAGGGTCATCTGCTGGCGATGGCCATTGCGGCGGCGATAGTTGTGGCGGCGACGCTTCTTGAAGACGATCACCTTCTCGCTCTTGGCCTGCGCGATGATCTCGGCCGAAACCACGACGCCCTTGGCATCCTTGATCTCGCCGCCTTCACCGGCGAGCAGGACGTCGCCCAGGGTGATCGTGTCGCCGGCTTCACCCGCCAGCTTCTCGACCGCGATCTTGTCTCCGGCGGCAACCCGGTACTGCTTGCCGCCCGTGCGCACGACTGCGAACATGGTGTTCAATCCATTCTATCTGCATTGTCCGCCCTGGCGCCGATCCACCGCCCTGGACCGGGCAAGCGGGAGCGACAAAGCGCCGACGGCCCGCGCAGGCGGGTGCCGGAAGAAGGTGCGCCGTTAGTGCAAGCACCCCGGGCTGTCAACCGCTGCGGCATGCTTTTGCGGCTCTGGCGCCCGCCCGGACGAGCGTTTATGGCCGGGGCCATGACCGCGCTGCCCCGCTCCGCCTGCCTGTTGCTGCTTGCCGGCCTGTCCTTGGCCTCCTGCAGCCGCCCGGAGGGCTACCCCTCGCTGGCGCGGCGGCCGCAGGAGGTCGAAGCGGGGCGAATCACCGGCAGCCTGCCGGCCCCGACGATCACCGCGCCGCCGGGCCTGCTCCCGGCCGAGCCGACGGTTGCCGCCCCCACCGGAGCGGGCCTGGCCGAGGCCCTGGCCGCGCTGCGCGATCAGGCCGCGGCGGCGCATGGCCGCTTCGCCGACGCGCGCGGGCGGGCCGGGCACACGATTGTGGCGGGACGGGGGGCCGCGCCGGGCAGCGAGGCCTGGGCACTGGCCGCCGTGGCGATCGCGGATCTCACCGCCGCACACGATGCCACGGCGACCGCCTTGGCCGAACTGGACGGGCTCTACGTCCGGGCGCGGATCGACGGCGGCGATGGGGGAGCCATCGCCGCCGTCCGCGACCAGGTGACCGCATGGGTCGCCGATGAGGATGCGGTCCTGGCCGAGCTGGTCGGCGCGTAGCGGTCGGGGCTTCGCCGAAACCCCTGCCCGTCTTCCGCAACCGGCGGCCGCAATCGGCCTAGCGCGCGCGCCGCACCGGCTCCTTGACGCAAATCAAACCGCCTGCCGACCCCGGGGCCGGCCTCGCGGTCAGTCCAGCCAGCCGCCCAGTTCGCGGCGGATCAGCGCTTCCAGCATGGCCATGCCGGCCTCGCCGGTGTTGAGGCAGTCGAGCGCGGCATAGTCGGTCCCGCCGGCCTCGGCGAATTGCTCCTGGCCGCGGATCGCCAACTCCTCGAGCGTCTCGAGGCAATCGGCGCTGAAGCCCGGCGCGGCGATGGCCAGCCGGCGGGTGCCGGCCGCGCCTTCGCGGGCGAGCACGTCGTCGGTGGCCGGCTCGAGCCACTTGGCCCGGCCGAAGCGCGACTGGAACGAGACCTCGACCCGCAGGCCGGGCCAGTCCGGGGCGAGCGCGGCGGCCAGCAGCCGCGCGGTCTTGCGGCACTGGCAGTGATAGGGATCGCCGAGGAACAGCGTGCGCTCGGGCATGCCGTGGAACGACAGCACCAGCGCCTCGGGCCGGAAGCTCAGCCCGGCAAGCTGGCGCGACAGGTCGGCCCGCAGCGCCTCGATGTGCAGGGCATCGTCGAAATAGGGCGGCAGAGTGCGAATCGCAGGCTGCCAGCGCATCCCGCGCAGCGTATCGCCCAGCGCGTCGATCACGGTCGCGGTGGTCGCCCCCGAGTACTGCGGATAGAGCGGGGCGACGAGGATCCGGTCGCAGCCGGCTTCCTTCATCGCGCGCAATTCGTCCCCCAGCGCCGGGCGGCCATAGCGCATGCCCCAGCGCACCATGACCCGCTCGCCCAGCCGGGCCTGGAGGCCCTCGGCCTGGGCCTTGGTGATCGTCGCCAGCGGCGAGCCATCAGGGCCCCAGACCTGCGAATAGGCGTGCGCGCTCTTCTTGGGGCGAACGTTCAGGACGATCCCGCGCAGGATTGGCTGCCACAGCAGCCTTGGGATTTCGACCACGCGCGGATCGGAGAGGAACTCGGCCAGATAGCGCCGCACCGCCGGGGTGGTCGGCGCGTCCGGCGTGCCGAGGTTCACCAGCAGGACGCCGGTGCCGCCGGTCGGAGCGGCGGGATGATCGGCAGGACGCAGCATCAGACTTCCTCAGCAAAGAGCGGCAGTTTGCGGAACCGGATCCCGGTGGCCGAATGGAGCGCATTGGCAATGGCAGGCGCGACTGCCGCGACCGCAAGTTCACCCGGATCGCAGGGTTCGCCCGGACCGTCGATGAATTCAACGACGATTTCGGGCACATTGGCCAAAACCGGCAGGGACAGGTCAGCCAGCCGGCCCAGCACGGGCAGGCCGCGCACGTAGCCGGTGCTGGCGCCGATGGTCTGGCCCATGCCGAAAATCAAGCCACCCTCGATCTGCTGGCGGGCGATGTCGCGGTTCACGATGCGGCCGAGATCGGCCACGGCAGTCAGCCGCTCGACCCGCACACCCGATTCGTCGCGCCGGACCGTGGCGATCACCGCGATCCGTCCCCCCTCGGGCGCGGCAGCCTGTTCGTCACCGGCCGGTTCCTCGGGGGCGGGGCCGAGGCGGTGGCAGGCCAGCCCCTGCCCGCTCCCGGCCGCCCCGGCATCCCATCCGGTCAGGGCAGCGCAGCGCTGCAGGCACTCGGCCAGGCGGACATCATTGCCGAGCATCTCGATGCGATAGGACAACGGCTCGCGCCCGGCGGCGCGCGCCAGCTCGTCGACGAAGCTTTCGGTAAAGAACGCGGCCACCGCGGGCGCATTGCCGCGCAGCCGACCGGCCGGAATACCTGTCGAAACGGGCACGTGATCGACCGCGACATGGGCCAGCCGATAGGGGGGCACGGCGCCTTCGACCGCGAGCGGATCGGCGGCGCCGGCAGTGGCCGCGAGCGCCGCCGGCGCGTCGCGCCCGCCGAACAGCCGGGCGCCGAACTCACGCGCCGCCGGCGGCGTGGCGATGCGGGTGTGCCAGGCCAGCACCGCGCCGCCATCGGGCGCGGTGCGCGCCCAGAGCAGCGCCGCGGCGGGCGCGCGCGGCTTGCCGGCAAGGTGTTCCTGCCAGCGCGACCAGGTCAGCTGGACCGGTCGTCCGACCTCGCGCGCGATCAGCGCCGCCTCGACCGCGTGGTCGTGCTCGAGCCGGGCATCGAAGCTGCCGCCGGCCAGCACCGGGTAAAGCAGCACGTCGCGCGGATTGACCCCCAGCGCGCCGGCCACCGCCTGCCGGGCGGCCTCGGGCGCCTGGCTGGCGAGCCACAGCTCGACCCGGCCGTCGCGCAGCCGCGCGGTGCAGCTGGCGGTCTCGAGCCCGGCGTGGAGCCCGGGGG
This sequence comes from Novosphingobium piscinae, assembly GCF_014230355.1. Classification (GTDB taxonomy): domain Bacteria; phylum Pseudomonadota; class Alphaproteobacteria; order Sphingomonadales; family Sphingomonadaceae; genus Novosphingobium; species Novosphingobium piscinae. The sequence goes on along the minus strand of NZ_JACLAX010000019.1, from coordinate 2,605 downwards.
CGACGTCATAGCGCGCGACCAGACTGGGCCGCTCGCCCATCGCCTCGTCCGGATCCCCCAGCTCGGCAACGCGGTAGGTGCGCGCCTTCTTCACCGCCTTGTCGAGCGCGGCGTCGATCCGGGCGGTGTCGACCGGCTGGCGCACGCGGAAGCGCGGCGCCACCGCGGCCAGCGCGCGTTCGGCCGTCCACCAGGTCGGCGCGACCGCGGCAAGCCAGCGCTCGCCCTTGACCAGCCGAACCCCATCACCGCGCGCCGCGGCAGGATCGTAGCGCCCCAGGCTGGCCTCGGCGCCGAGCGGGGCGTGGCGGATCGCGGCGAAGACCATGCCGGGCAGCCGCACGTCGGCGGCGAAGCGCGCGCGGCCCTCGGCCTTGGCGGGCAGGTCGAGCCGCGGGAACGGCACGTTCTCGGCCCGGTCGGCGGTCTCGGCCGGCGGCGGGCCGAGCGGGAGTGGATCGGCCGGATCGTAGCCGGCGGCGTCCTCAGCCAGTTCGCCGAAGCGGGCGCGGCGGGTCCCGTGGCTGACCACCCCGCCGGCGACCCGGCAGGCCTCCCACGCCACGTCCCAGCGCGCCGCCGCAGCCTGCATCAGCATGGTGCGGACCGCGCAGGCGGCCTCGCGCGCGGGCTGTTCGTAAGCGGCCAGCGTGGTGCCATCGGCCGTGGCGGTGAAGCGGCTGCGCTCGGCGAAGCTGCGCGCCAACCGGCTGCTGCGCGCCGCCTCGCCCCGGCCTGCCCCCAGCTCGGCCCCGAACGGCATCCACAGCGCCGACCAGCGCGCGGCGAGCGGGATGTTGGCATAGGCGCCACTGACCGGCGCCGGCTCGGCCACCAGCTGGGCCCAGTCGGCCCCCAGCTCGAGCGCCACGACCTGGGCCAGCAGGGTGGCCGCTCCCTGCCCCATCTCGAGCTGCGGCACGGCGACGGTAACCGTGCCGTCCGGTCCGATCCGCAGCCAGGCGTTATAAGAGGTTTCGCCCGCGCCGGCGGGGACCGGTGGCGGATAGCGCCGCGGCATCAGTCCCCAGGCGGCCAGCAGCCCGCCCCCCGCCGCCGCCCCGATCAGCAGCCCGCGGCGGGTGACGCGGGGCCGCGCCAGCGACGCGAGCCCGCGGCGGCGCCGGACGAGGCCGGGCTCGGCCATGTCAGCCCGGAGTAGCCGGCGCCAGCGCCAGCCAGTCGGCCAGGCGCCGCGCCACGGCGAGGAACGCCTTGCCCTGCGGGCTGTCGCCCGCGGCGGGCGGGCGGCCGGCATCGCTGTCCTGGCGGATCTTGAGATCGAGCGGAATGTGCCCGAGGAACGGCACGCCGGCCTCGGCCGCGGCCGCCTCGGCCCCGCCATGGCCGAACGGATCGCTCGATTCGCCGCAGTGCGGACAGACATAGCCCGACATGTTCTCGACCATGCCGATCACCGGGACGCCGGCCTGGTCGAAGAAACTCATCGCCCGGGTCGCATCGATCAGCGCAAGGTCCTGCGGGGTCGAAACGATCACCGCGCCGACCGGCTTGTGCTTCTGGACCATGGTCAGCTGGACGTCGCCGGTACCGGGCGGCAGGTCGATCAGCAGCAGCTCGACATCGCCCCAGTGGGCATCGACCAGCTGCCCGAGCGCGCCCGAGGCCATCGGCCCGCGCCACGCGATCGCCCGCCCGGGCTCGACCAGGTGGCCCATCGAGAGCACCGGCACGCCCCATTCGCTGGGCACCGGGAACATGACCTTGTCATGGGCCTCGGGCCTGCTGCCGGCATTGCCGAGCAGACGCGGCTGCGAGGGGCCGTAGATATCGGCATCGACCAGCCCGACCCGGACCCCCAGCCGCGCCAGCGCCACGGCGAGATTGGCCGACAGCGTCGACTTGCCGACACCGCCCTTGCCCGAGCCGACCGCGACAATGCGGCGGGCGGGTGCGGCAGGCGCGGTGGACGCCGATTCGCCGCGACTGCCCATGAGGGCAAGGCGCAGCTCGCGCACCCCAGGCAGGGCCTCCAGCTCGGCCCGCACCACAGCCTCGAGCGCGGTGCGGGCGGACGCGTCCAGCCCGGTCGCGTCGAGCACCACCGTAGCCACCCCATCGGCCAGCCGAGCCGAGGAAATCCGGGCCCGCGCCGCTTCGGGCACGGCGTTCCGCAGTGTTGTGCTGGTCTCGTCGCTCACGTCTGGTTCCTTGTGGCCGCAGCCCTATCGCGGGCCGCCCTAGCAAGGAACCGGGCGAAGGAAAATGCGCGCGGAGCCCCTGTTTTTGTCAACAACTCATTCCTATAACGAGCGGCATGGAAACAAACGGCGATGCGATCGCGCGCGGCTGGCTAGCCATGGCGGGTGACAAGGACAAAGCGGGCGAGAACGCCGGAGGCAACTCCACCAGCGGCAGTCCCTGGGGCAATGGGGGCGAAGCGCCGGGACCGGCCGAGGGCACGGGCGAAGCCCCGCGTCCCGACACGCCGCCACCCGGCGGTGGCACGGGCCCGCGCAATCCCTGGCTGCCCGGCGGCGGCAAGCCCGGTGCGCGCCCCGGCGGCCCGGGCGAGGCGCCGCGCCGTGGCCCCAGCCTCGAGGACCTGTTCCGCGGCCGGTCCGGCGCGCCGGGTGGCGGCGGC
>NZ_JACLAX010000018.1 GCF_014230355.1 Novosphingobium piscinae | reverse complement strand
GCTTTGCGGCGGCGGGCCGCGCTGCCGGCTTGGCTTCGGCGGGCGCGGGCGCTGGCGGGGCGGATCGCGCGGGGGCGGGGGGCGCTGCGGCCACGCGTACGGGCGGGGGAGCAGGCGCGGGAGCGGCAGCAGCGGTCGCGCTCGGTGCCGGAGCCGGGGCACCCAGCCCGAACGGTGGACGCGGTTGCGGCAGGCCGCTGGGCGGCGCCACCGGGGCCGGCGTGACGATCCGGCTGCCCAGATCGACCGCGGCGAGCTGGTTGCGGCGGTTGGTCTCCGCTTCCTCGCCCAGCTTGGCGGCCAGCGTTGCGGCTGCCTGTCGCTGCGCCAGCGGAATGTGCTGGTCCATCTGGGCGATTGCCGGGGCGGCCTGGGGCAGGCCCGCGCTTTGCGCCAGGGTCATCAGGGCATAGGCCCGAACCCAGTCCTTGGCCTCGAGGTCCCCGTTGAAGTGGGCAATCCCGAGGAGGTACTGGGCGCGGGCATCGCCGCGTCCGGCAGCGGCGCGAACATAGGGCATGGCGGCGGTGCGCTCGCCCCGGTCGAACATCATCAGGCCATAGAAATCGCCCGCCTCGACATGCCCCTGGGCCGCGGCCTTGGCGAACAGGGCCTCGGCCCGGGCGAGATCGCGCGGCACGCCGCGGCCGAGCCGGTAGGCCTGGGCGAGATGGAACTGGGCATCGGGATCGCCCTGCTCGGCCGGGCCTTCCCACTGCTGGACGGCGACCGTGTAGTCCCCGCGGTTCCAGGCCTCCTCGCCGGTCTTGACGTCGCCCCTGGCCACGCCCGCAAGGCTCAGCGCCGCGATTCCGACGGCCCAGAGTAGACCCAAGCGACCCGCAGTCATTCGTCTCGTCCCCGTTTGCTGATCGGCCGGAGGGGTTCTGCCACAAGCAGGCGGGCAGGCAAACCCTTTGTCCGGCAAGCCAACGTTCCTTTACACCGGAGCACTCCGTGGTGGCAAAATTAACGCGATCTTAGGGGTCTCCGTGGTTCTTTCGCCGGGAATTGGCAGATTTGCCGGCATTCCGGGGGACTTGAACCGTGCGCGTATTGGCTCTGGCATCGCAGAAAGGCGGCTCCGGCAAGACCACCTTGTCGGGACACCTGGCTGTTCAGGCACAACGGGCAGGGGCTGGACCGGTCGTGCTGATCGACATCGATCCCCAGGGCTCGCTGGCCGACTGGTGGAACGAGCGCGAGGCCGATATGCCCGCCTTCGCCCAGACCACCGTGGCCCGTCTTGCGGCCGATCTTCAGGTGCTGCGCCAGCAGGGCTTCAAGCTGGCTGTGATCGACACCCCCCCGGCGATCACGATGGCGATCCAGTCCGTCATCGCGGTGGCCGAGCTGATCGTCGTCCCGACCCGCCCCAGTCCGCATGACCTGCGCGCCGTGGGTGCCACGGTTGATCTGTGCGAGCGCGCGGGCAAGCCGCTGATCTTCGTGGTCAATGCCGCCACGCCGAAGGCCCGCATCACCAGCGAGGCGGCGATCGCCCTGTCGCAGCACGGCACGGTCGCCCCGATCACCCTGCACCAGCGCACCGATTTCGCCGCTTCGATGATCGATGGCCGCACGGTGATGGAGGTCGACCCCAACAGCCGCTCGGCCCTCGAGGTCGCCGCCCTGTGGAACTACGTGGCCGACCGGCTCGAAAAGAACTTCCGCCGCACCGTCTTCGCCGCTCCGGCCAGCCCCACCGGGCAGGCCGGCACCCACCGGCCGATCGGGGGCTTCGGCCGCCGCGTGGCCGGTTCGTGACGGGGGGCGAGACGATGAGCAATTCGCGCGGTTTCGCGTCCCTGTCCGCCACCCTGCTCGCCCGCAAGGGCGGCGCGCGCCCGGCGATGCGCTCGCCGCTGCAGGGGCCCGCTACTCCGGGCGATCCGCTGAACGACTGCGGCTGGAACGACATGGGCTGGGCGCAGCCCGAGGCCGAGACGCCCGCAGCAGCGACCCCGGCCGGAGAGCCGGCCGGACCGGCCGTGGTCGTGTTCGAACCGTCCACCGCGCCCGAGCCGCTGCTCGCCCGCAAGCCGGCTCCGGCCGAGGTGCTCCCCTTCCTGCGCGAACTGCCGGGGGTCCCGGTCGCGCCGCTCCATGGCCATGCCGGCCGGCCGATCGTGCGCCGCACCCGCACCGCCGCCTTCACCCTGCGGCTCGACCCCGATCGCCACTACCGCCTGCGTCTGGCCTGTGCCGCACAGGCGCGCAGCGCGCAGTCGCTCGTCACCGAAGCCGTCGATCGTCTGCTCGACAGCCTGCCCGACCTTGAGCCGCTGGAGGCCCCCCAGGGCGCCCAGCGGATCGCCCGTTGAAACTGGACCTTGCCATGACCGGATCGCGTTACCCCAGCCTTCGGCTCGCCCACCGCCCCCTGGTCCTGGCCGGGGTCGCCGCCACACTCACCCTGCTCGGCGGCTGCGCGGGCTCGGCTGGCTTCAAGTCGGCCACGGCCGCGCCCACCCGCGCCGCGCCGATCGGCGATCGTGCGGTGGCCAAGGCCGAGCAGGCGGTCCAGCGTGCCCCGCAGGATCCCGCCGCGCGGGCGATGCTGGCGCAGACCTATTTGGCTGCCGGCCGTTTCCAGTCGGCTGCGACCACCTTCGACGATGCCATGGCGCTGGGCGACAACAGCGGTCGGACGGCACTGGGCCTGGCCCTCGCCAAGATCGGCCTCGGCCGCCAGCGCGAGGCGGTGGCCCTGCTCGATGACTGGCGCAGCGAGATCCCGGCGGCCGACCTCGGGCTGGCTCTCGCCCTGGCCGGCGAAACGGCCCGCGGCGTGGCGATCCTCAGCGACGCGGTGCGGGGCGGCGAAAGCACGCCCAAGCTGCGCCAGAACCTGGCCTATGCCTATGCGCTCGACGGCCGTTGGAGCGAGGCGCGGCTGATGGCTGCGCAGGACCTGCCCGCCGCCGAACTCGACCAGCGCCTGGCCGTATGGATGCTCTCGGCCCTGCCTGACCGGGCGCGCGAGCGTGTCGCCGGCCTGATCGGCGCGCCGGTGCGCAGCGATCCGGGGCAGCCCGCGATGCTGGCGCTCAAGGCTGATGTGGCGGGCGAGCAGCTGGCGGCCCAGACCCCGGCTCCGGTCCAGCCGGCATCCCCGGTCGAGGTGGCGGCGGCCGTCGCGGAGCCGGTCCAGCCTGCCGCTCCGGCCGAACTCCCCGCGCTGGCCGCGGCCGAGCCGGTTGCCGCGCCGGTCCCGGCCGCGCCGCCGGTGCTTGAACAGAACATTGCCGCCCAGATCGCGCGTCCGGCGACGGCTGCGCCAGCAGTAGCCAAGCCGCTCGCCCGGCCCAGCGTGGCGTCGGCCTTCGCCCCGGTGGTGACGCGTTCGACGCGGGTCACGGCCGAGCCCGCCGTCCCGGCGAATGCGCCGACCCGGCTGGCGGCTGCGGGTGCAGGCACCCATCTCGTCCAGCTCGGAGCCTTCTCGAGCCAGCAGGGCGCCCGCCGCGCCTGGGGTATCTTCGTACGGCGCACGCCGGGACTGGCCAGCTACCGGATGACCGTCACCACCGCCTCCGTGCGGGGCAAGACGGTCTGGCGGGTGGCCGCGGCCGGCCTCAATGGTGCGGGGGCCGCAGGCGGACTTTGCGCCCAGGTCAAGGCTCGCGGCGGTGCCTGCTTCGCCTATGCCGTGCTGCCGCGACCGGCCGTCCAGCCGGGTTTGCCCGGCCGCGATGCCTCGGGCCCGCAGCGCGCCCGGCGTTAACGCTTCGGCAGCATTTCAGGGCTTACAGCCTGTCCCATCGACCAACCTTGTTCAGCCCCTCCGACGACCATCGGAGGGGTTTTTTCGTGGCCTGCGGGCAGGGGAGAATGGCTCAGGCGACCTGAGCGGCGCCCTTGAACAGCGCGGTGATCCGGCCCTGGACCGGCTGGCGGTCGAACGGGGTGTTGCCCGCGCTGGCGGCCATCCTCGCGGAATCGACGATCCACGGGCGATCGGGATCGATCACCGCGAGATCGGCAGCGGCCCCGACCGCGAGCACGCCGGCCTCGACGCCGAGCAGCCGTGCCGGCGTGGCGGCGAGCAGCGCGAAGGCGCGGGCGAGGTCGATGACCCCGTCGCGGACCAGCGAAAGCGTCATCGGCAGCAGCGTTTCGGCCCCGGCCATGCCGGGTTCGGCATCGGCGAAGGGCAGGCGCTTGTCCTCGGGGCCGCGCGGGTCATGGCCCGAGGCGATCACATCGATCGTGCCATCCGCAATCGCGGCAATCACGGCCTTGCGATCCGCCTCGGAGCGCAGCGCGGGTGACAGCCGCAGGAAGGTGCGGAAGCCGGCCAGCGCCGTGTCCGACAGCATGAAATGGGCCGGTGTCACGCCCGCCGTGACAGCCACGCCGCGGCGCTTGGCGGCGCGGACCAGGTCAAGCCCGGCGGCGGTGGTCACCTGACGCAGGTGCAGCCGGGCCCCGGCCAGCTCGGCCAGGGCAATATCGCGCGCCACGGCCAGCGCCTCGGCCTCGGCTGGCGCGGCGGGCAGGCCGAGCCGGGTCGCCATCTCCGAAGCCGTGGCAACAGCAGCGCCGGCGAGGCCGCTGTCCTCGGCATGGCTGACCACCACCAGATCGAGCATCGCGCAGTAGCGCAGCAGTCGCAGCATCGTTCCCGAATCGCCGATCCAGCCGCGCCCGGTGCTGACCGCGCGCGCCCCGGCGTCGCGCATCAGCGCGATCTCGGCGATCTCGGTACCGGCCAGTTCGCGGGTCGCGGCGGCCAGCGGGTGAACCCACAGACCCGGCTTGCCGGACTGAGCGGCGAAGCGCACCCGGGCGGGATGGTCCAGCGGCGGGCCCTGATCGGGCATCAACGCGGCGCGGGTGATCCCGCCGAAGTGGAAGGCGGGCTTGTCCACCGCGAAGACCCCGAGATCGACCAGCCCCGGCGCGAGCAGCTGGCCGCGCGCGTCGAACACCCGGTCTTCTGAGGCCGGCGCCACCGTCGGGCCGAGCGCAACGATGCGGTCACCCTCGGTGCGCAGCGCCCCCGCCACCGGCTCCCCCTGAGGCAGCACCAGCCGGGCGTTGATGATCGTCAGCGGTGCAGAGATCATGCCCAGCCCTCCACGCCGCGCGCGCGCCGGGTCAGCACGTCAAGGCAGGCCATGCGGATCGCCACGCCCATCTCCACCTGGGTGGTGATCAGCGATACGGCGGCATGGTCGGCCACATTGCTGTCGATCTCGATCCCGCGGTTCATCGGTCCCGGGTGCATCACCAGGGCCCCCGGTGCCGCACGGGCCAGCCGCTCGAGCGTGAGCCCGTAGAGATGGCGGTATTCGCGCGGGGAGGGGACGAACTGGCCCTGCATCCGCTCGAGCTGGAGACGCAACATCATGACCACGTCGGCGCCGGCCAGCGCGGCATCGAAATCGTGGTATGGCGTGACCTTGAGCTGTTCGATCTCGGCCGGCATCAGCGCCGGCGGGGCGCAGACCCTCACATCGGCACCCAGCGTGGTCAGCGCGTGAATGTTCGAGCGCGCGACGCGGCTGTGCAGGATGTCGCCGCAGATCACCACGCGCAGACCGGCAAAGGGTTCGCCGGTTTCGCCCCGGGCGCGCAGCGCGCCGCGGATGGTGAGCGCATCGAGCAGCCCCTGCGTGGGATGCTCGTGCTGGCCATCGCCGGCGTTGAGCACCGGGCAGTCGACCTTGTCGGCGATCAGCCCGACCGCACCCGAGCTGGCGTGGCGGATCACGATCGCATCGGCGCGCATCGCGTTGAGCGTCAGCGCGGTGTCGATCAGGGTCTCGCCCTTCTTCACGCTGGAGGTGGCAGCATGCATGTTGACCACGTCGGCGCCCAGGCGCTTGCCGGCAATCTCGAAGCTCAGCAGGGTGCGGGTGGAATTCTCGAAGAAGGCGTTGATGATCGTCAGTCCGGCCAGCACCTCGGCGCGCTTGTGCGGCTGGCGGTTGAGCGCGACCCACGGCTCGGCCTGGTCCAGCAGGTAGAGCAGTTCATGCGGAGCCAGCCCCGCGAGGCCGAGCAGGTCGCGGTGCGGGAAGGCGGCCCCGCCGGCTGGATAGCGGGCGGCGCTGGAGGAATGTGGCGCTGTCATTGAAGACAGCGCTCTAACCGGCTGGGGCAGGACCAACAAGCCGCGCGGTCATCTGTCCACTTTCTTATTTCGTGCGTCCTCCTATCAAGGAGACAGATTGCGGCGCGCTCGGGACCGCCGCGTAACACCCGCCCGAGGACGGACTGGATCGATGATTTTCGCGCGCAAGGTCTGGAAGCTGCTGGTCGCGATCAAGGACGGGCTGGTCCTGCTGCTCCTGTTGCTGTTCTTCGGCGCGCTCTATGCCGGGCTGTCGAGTCGGCCGAGCCCCGCCCAGGTCCGCGAGGGCGCGCTCCTGCTGCGCCTCAAGGGTGTGGTGGTCGAGGAACCGCAGCAGGTCGATCCGCTGACCGCCCTGGCCAGCCGTGCGATGCCGGAAACCGAGTATCGCGCCCGTGATCTCGTCCGCGCGCTTGACGCGGCGGCCCGCGACGGACGGATCAAGGCGGTCGCGCTTGACCTTACCGGGTTCGGCGGCGGCGGTTTCGTCCACCTGACCGAGATCGGCGCGGCGCTCGACCGGGTCCGCGCGGCGAAGAAGCCGGTGCTGGCCTATGGCGCGACGCTGGATGATGATGCCCTGCTGCTCGCCGCGCACGCCAGCGAGATCTGGATCCATCCGCTGGGCGGTGCCTACATCACGGGTCCCGGCGGGCACACGCCCTATTTCAAGGCGCTGATCGACCGCTTCAAGATCAACGTCCACGTCTATCGGGTCGGGACCTACAAGGACTTCGTCGAGCCCTACGAGCGTGAAGACATGTCGGCGCCCTCACGCGAGGCCCGCAGCGCGGTGCTCCAGGCGATCTTTGGCCAGTGGCAGGACAACGTCCGCAAGGCCCGCCCGCGGGTACGGCTCGATCTGGCCACGACCGGGCTGGTCAACACCATCCGCGCCGCCGGGGGCGATACCGCCACGGGGGCGTTGGCGGCCGGGCTGGCCGACCGGATCGGGGATCGCGCGGCCTTCGGTACACGGGTCGCGGAGCTGGCCGGCAAGGACCCGGCTGACCGCGCTCCGGGCGCCTTCGCCCACACCTCGCTGCGCACCTGGATGGCGGCCAATCCCGCGCCAAGCGGTGGCAAGCGGATCGGCGTGGTCACGATCGCGGGCGAGATCGTCGATGGCGATGCCGGCCCCGGCGTCGCCGGTGGCGACCGTATCGCGGCGCTGCTCGAAAGCAGCGCTGCGGCGGATCTTGCCGGGCTGGTCATTCGGGTCGATTCGCCCGGCGGGTCGGTCATGGCCTCGGAGCGGATCCGCGGAGCGATCGAACGGATCAAGGCGCGCGGCGTGCCGGTGGCCGTGTCGATGGCCAATGTCGCGGCCAGTGGCGGCTACTGGGTCTCGACCCCGGGGACACGGATCTTCGCCGAGCCGGGCACCATCACCGGCTCGATCGGAATCTTTGCGGTCCTGCCCTCGTTCGAGCGCACCCTGGCGGACTATGGCGTCAGGTCGGACGGGGTGCGGACCACTCCGCTGTCGGGACAGCCCGACGTGCTGGGCGGTTTCTCCCCCGAGGTCGAGCAGCTGCTCCAGGCCAATATCGAGGGCGGCTACCAACGCTTCATCGGCCTCGTCGCCGGTGCGCGGGGCAAGAGCCCGGCGCAGATCGACGCGATCGCCCAGGGGCGGATCTGGGACGGCGGCACCGCGCGGCAGATCGGGCTGGTCGACCAGTTCGGCGCGCTCGACGATGCGCTGGCCTGGGTGGCCGGCCAGGCCAAGCTGGGCGAAGGAACATGGAGTCCCCTTTACCTCGGCCAGAGCGACAATCGCTATGCCTCGTTGCTGCAGCAGGTGTTCGGCGGCCAGGATGACGAAAGCGACGCGCCCGAGGGCGACGTCTTCGCCGCGCTGGCGCAGCGCCAGCAGGCGCGTCTGATGGCGGCGCTGGCGGGGGCCGACCGGATCGTGTCGGGCCGCGGGGCGCAAGCCTATTGCCTCGGTTGCCCGGCCCAGCCGGGTGCCGCAGTCGCCCCGCAGCCCGGCCCGCTGACCCGCTGGGTCGCCGCGCTGCTGCGCTGATCTGCCGCGGACAGCGCGGCTGGCGCAAGGCCGGGGGTGACGGGTCTGGACCGCTCGCCGGCAGGCGCCCGGACACGCCCGGAGGCTCCAGGCCGAGCCGCGTGAGCGGCGCGCCCGGTCCCCGGCTGCGCCGGTTCGGGCAGGTCACCGCCAACGCTTGCCCTTTTCGCGCCAGCCCGCTACGGGCCTGCCCTTCGGATTTCGGGCTTCGTCGGCTCGCGGGCGTGGCGGAATTGGTAGACGCGCTGGTTTTAGGTACCAGTATCGCAAGATGTGGGGGTTCGAGTCCCTTCGCCCGCACCAGTTCAGCCACCAGGATAGCGAGACGGCGGGCGCATCGGCGTTTTTGAAAAGGCTGTTATTGTCATGCAGATTGTCGAGACCACCAACGAGGGTTTGAAGCGCGGCTACACCATCACCATCCCCGCGGCGGCGATCGCCGAGCGGGTCGAGGGTGAGATCACCAAGATCGCGCCGCAGGTGCGGATGCCCGGCTTCCGGCCCGGCAAGGTGCCCGCCAACCTCGTGCGCAAGATGCATGGTCCGGCGATCCACCAGGAAGCGCTCAACACCTCGATCCGCGAGGCGATGGACAAGCTGGTGGCCGACAAGCAGCTCCGCCTTGCGGTGCAGCCGGCGGTGAACCTGGGCGAAGGCTATGCCGAGGGCCAGGACGCCGAGCTGACCGTCAGCCTCGAGGTCCTGCCGACCATCGCCGCGCCGACGCTCGACGGTCTCCAGCTCGAGAAGCTGGTCGTGCCGGTCACCGATGCCCAGGTCGATGAGGCGGTGCAGCGCATCGCCGCCGGAGCCAAGAGCTTCGTCGATGCCAAGAAGGGCAAGAAGGCCGAGAACGGCGACCAGCTCGTGATCGATTTCGTCGGCAAGCTGGGTGACGAGGCCTTCGAGGGCGGCTCGGCCGAGGACACCGCGATCGAGCTGGGCGCCGGCCGCTTCATCCCCGGCTTCGAGGAGCAGCTCGTCGGCGCCAAGGCCGGTGAAGAGCGCCAGATCAAGGTGACCTTCCCGGCGGATTACCCCGCCGCCAACCTGGCCGGCCAGGAAGCCACGTTCGACATCACGGTCAAGGCGGTGAAGGTCGCGGGCGAGACCAAGATCGACGACGACTTCGCCAAGAACCTCGGCCTCGAGAGCCTCGAGCAGCTGCAGGGCCTGCTGCGCGGCCAGCTCGAGCAGGAGACGGCCGGGCTGACCCGCACCCAGATGAAGCGCCAGCTGCTCGACATCCTGGCCGCCGGCCACGATTTCGAGGTCCCGCCGAGCATGGTCGAGGCCGAGTTCGAGCAGATCTGGCAGCAGCTGACCCAGGAAGCCGCGGGCGAGGCTGATCCGGCCGCCGCCCTGGCCGAGATCGAGGCCGAGAAGGACGACTACCGCCGGATCGCCGAGCGCCGCGTGCGGCTGGGGCTGCTGCTGTCGGAGATCGGCCAGGCCAACGGCGTCGAGGTGACCCAGCAGGAAATGTCGATGCTGCTGCAGCAGGCTGCCCAGCAATATCGCCCCGAGGATCGCCAGCGCTTCGTCGACTACATCCGTTCCGAGCCGCTCGCCGCAGCGCAGCTGCGCGCCCCGCTCTACGAGGACAAGGTCGTCGACTTCCTGTTCGACAAGGCTGCCGTGACCGAGCGGACCGTGACCAAGGAAGAGCTGCAGGCGGCGATCGAGGCGGAAGAGGGCAAGACCGGGGAAGGCCACGTCCATGGTCCGGACTGCGGCTATGACCACGGCGACAAGCCGGCCGCCAAGAAGAAGGCCCCGGCCAAGAAGAAGGCCGCCGAGCCCGTCGCCGAGGAGGCCGCTCCCGCCTCGGACGAGGTGAAGCCGGCCAAGAAGGCCCCGGCCAAGAAGAAGGCCGCCGAGGCCGAGGCTCCGGCCGCCGAGGCCGAGGCCGCGCCGGCTCCGAAGAAGAAGGCTCCGGCCAAGAAGAAGGCCGAGGCCTGATTTTCCCGCCCGGTTCCGGTTGGGCCGGATTGCAGCGGGGCGCGACGAAAGTCGCGCCCCGTTCTGATTCCGGGGAGTGGGCTGCCAATCGCGGCGTGTCGTCATCCTGAACGTGTTTCAGGATCAATTTGTCCGTCTGCTCAGCTTCATCAGGGGCGTCGGGCAGTGCCCCAAGCCCAGGCATCCGACAGTGCCGAAGACGCGATGGATCCTGAAACACGTTCAGGATGACAAAGAGCAGGAATGGGGCAGGTGACGGGCGCTGCAAGTGCGGTTGGGACGCGCAGTGCAGATGCCCCTTGTGCCCAGGTTCACCTCATCACCAGCATTTCGCGGTAAACGCCCTTGAACATCGCGCAGCGGCACGCGACATAGGCGACCGCAACCAACGAGGGACCTTCATGCTCGATCTGTTCGGCGCTTCCAGCGCGCAGGGTAAGTTCACCGTCGACCCCATTACCGGTGCGCTCGTGCCCGTTGTGGTCGAGCAGACCAGCCGCGGCGAGCGCAGCTTCGACATCTATTCGCGCCTGCTGCGCGAGCGCATCATCTTCATCACCGGCGAGATCGAGGATCACATGGCCTCGGTGATCGTCGCCCAGCTGCTGTTCCTCGAATCCGAGAATCCCTCGAAGGATATCTCGATGTACATCAACTCGCCGGGCGGCGTGGTGACTGCCGGCATGGCGATCCATGACACGATGCAGTACATCCGGCCGAAGATCTCGACCGTGTGCATCGGTCAGGCCGCGTCGATGGGCAGCTTCCTGCTGGCCGCGGGCGAGCCCGGCATGCGCATCGCCCTGCCGAATGCGCGGATCATGGTGCACCAACCCTCGGGCGGCGCGCGCGGCATGGCCTCCGACATCGAGATCCAGGCGCGCGAGATCCTGCGCATGCGCAAGCGCCTGAACGACATGTACGTGAAGTACACGGGCAAGTCGCTTGACGAGATCGAGAAGGCGATGGACCGCGACACCTTCCTCGAGGCCGACGAGGCTCTGGCCTTCGGTCTGGTCGACAAGGTGTTCGACGCCCGCCCGGCCACCGACGTGGTCGGCGGCGAAGCGGACCCGATGGCCTGATGGCGCACGGGGGCGAACCAGATCCGGGTTCGCCCTTAATTGCGAGGCGGCCAGCTTCAGCCGGCCGCAAGGAAAGCGCGGTTACAGCGCAAAGTTGATTAAACCCCGCGCTGGGGTACACTCGGCGAGTCGCCCGGCGCGGGGGCGAACAGGACAAGAGATGACGAAACTGAGCGGATCGGACGCCAAGAGCACCCTCTACTGCAGCTTCTGCGGGAAGTCGCAGCACGAGGTGCGCAAGCTCATCGCTGGCCCCACGGTGTTCATCTGCGATGAATGCGTCGAGCTGTGCAACGACATCATCCGCGAAGAGACCAAGGCCGGGATCGCGGGCAAGAAGGACGGCGGCGTTCCGACGCCGAAGGACATCTTCGAGACGCTGAACGATTACGTGATCGGTCAGGACCGCGCCAAGCGCGTGCTCTCGGTGGCGGTGCACAACCACTACAAGCGGCTGAAGCACAGCGGCAAGGGCGGCGACGTCGAACTGTCGAAGAGCAACATCCTGCTCGTCGGGCCGACCGGTTCGGGCAAGACCCTGCTCGCCCAGACCCTCGCCAAGACCTTCGACGTGCCCTTCACCATGGCCGATGCCACCACCCTGACCGAGGCTGGCTATGTGGGTGAGGACGTCGAGAACATCATCCTCAAGCTGCTGCAGGCCAGCGACTACAATGTCGAGAAGGCCCAGCACGGCATCGTCTACATCGACGAGATCGACAAGATCAGCCGCAAGGCCGAGAACCCGTCGATCACCCGCGACGTGTCGGGCGAGGGCGTGCAGCAGGCCCTGCTCAAGCTGATGGAAGGCACCACCGCCTCGGTGCCGCCGCAGGGCGGGCGCAAGCATCCCCAGCAGGAGTTCCTGCAGGTCGACACCACCAACATCCTGTTCATCTGCGGTGGCGCCTTCGCGGGGCTCGAGAAGATCATCGCCGATCGCCTGCAGAAGCGCTCGATCGGGTTCGGGGCGCATGTCGCCGATCCCGACAAGCGCAAGGTGGGCGAACTGCTGCAGAAGGCCGAGCCCGAGGATCTGCTCAAGTTCGGCCTGATCCCCGAATTCGTCGGCCGCCTGCCGGTGATCGCCACGCTCAACGACCTCGACATCGAGGCGCTGGTCAAGATCCTGCGCGAGCCCAAGAACGCGCTGGTCAAGCAATACGCCAAGCTGTTCGAGCTCGAGGACGTGACCCTGACCTTCACCGACGACGCGCTGGAGGCGATCGCCAAGAAGGCGATCGAGCGCAAGACCGGCGCGCGCGGTCTGCGTTCGATCGTGGAAGGGCTGCTGCTCGACACCATGTTCGACATCCCGACCGAGGAGGGCATTGCCGAGGTCGTGGTCGACAAGGACGTGGTCGAGGGCCGCAAGGAGCCGGTCCGCGTGCACAAGGGCAAGGAACAGGCGGCCTGACCCGCCTGCCAAGCTGACGTTTCGACACCTCTGAAACAGGACCGCCCCGGAACCGACGTTCCGGGGCGGCTTTGTGTCGCGGTGGCGGGGCAGGATCAGCCCGGCAGCGAGACCGTGTCGGTGACGTGGATCACGCCGTTGCTGCCCGCCACGTCGGCGGCGACCACGGTGGCCTTGCCGCCCTTCTCGTCGGTCAGCACAACCTTGCCGTTCTCGAGCGTGGCCACCAGCTTGCCGCCGGCCAGCGTCGTCAGCGCAGCCTTGCCGCCGCCGGCCTGGATCGCCGCCACGGCATTGGCCGCCGTGATCTTGCCGGCCACCACGTGGTAGGTCAGGATCTTGGTGAGCAGGGCCTTGTTTTCCGGCTTGAGCAGGGTGTCGACCGTGCCCGCGGGCAGCTTGGCGAAGGCGCCGTTGGTCGGCGCGAAGACGGTGAACGGCCCGGTGCCGCTCAGGGCATCGACCAGCCCGGCGGCCTTCACGGCCGCCACGAGCGTGGTGTGATCGGGCGAAGCGACCGCGGCCTGGACGATCGTGGTCCCCTGGTGATGGTCGGCCAGCGCCGGAGTGGCGAGCGGCAGGGCAAGCGTCGCGAGCAGCAGCGCCGCAGCGCGGGGGAAGCGGGTGGTCATGGCAGGTCTCCGATAGGTCAAGGGGAGAAGAGCCGGCGCAGGCCCCACCAGCGGGGGGTGCTGGGGAGGGTTGAGGACAGGGAGCCTGCGCCGACCCTTCCGCACACCACATGGGGATGCCTGCACCGCTTGTGACCTGTCCCCGCGGACACTGTCCTTTCGGGCGGGTCGTTCGCCCGGCGGCTTGACTCAGCCTCTCGCCGCGCCCCGGCGGCGGAGCAGATCGCCGCAGTAGACCGCGCAGGCAGTCCAGATGAACGCGAAGCAGACCAACTGCACGACGCTCAGCGGCTCGTCGAACACCACCAGCCCCTCGACGAACACCAGGGTGGGAGCCAGGAACTGGAAGAAGCCGAGCGTCGAATAGTCCATCCGCTGCGCCGCCTGGGCGAAAAGCAGCAGCGGGATCGCGGTGACCAGTCCCGATGCTGCGAGCAGCAGCCCATCCGCCGGGCCGCGCGACAGCGCGCTCCCGCCCGGCTGCGCGGCAAACCAGCCGAGCAGGCACAGCGCCGCGGGCAGCAGCACCAGCGTCTCGACCGTCAGGCCGGTGACGGCCGGCACCGCGGCCAGCTTTCGCACCAGACCGTAGAACCCGAAGGTCAGGGCGAGTGCCAGGCTGACCCACAGCGCGCCGAGCGCGCCGACGGCGAGCAGACCCACGCCGATCGCGGCGATGCCCACGGCCAGCCACTGGATGCGGTTGAGCCGCTCTCCCAGCACGGCCGTGCCGAGCAGGACATTGATCAGGGGGTTGATGTAGTATCCGATCGAGGCGGCGAAGACGTGGCCATCATGGATCGCGACCACATAGATCGTCCAGTTGGCGCCGATCAGCAGCGCGCTGAGCAGCAGCGGGGCCAAGGCGCGCGGCTGACGCAGGACGGCCAGCAGCGGAGCGGCCTGGCGTCCGGCCACCACCAGCGCGAGGCAGACCGGCAGGGTGAACACGATCCGCCAGCCGACGAACTCGACCGGGGGGACGTGATGCATCGCCGCCAGATAGAGCGGCAGCAGCCCCCAGAGGCCATAGGCGCCGAGCGCTTGCGGAAGGCCGTTGCCGCGGGCTTCGGGAGAAACAGGCATGGCTCTGGCGGTAGGGCCGGGCGAGCGGACCGGCAAGCCTGCCTCGAAGGGCGGGGCCGCGCGGTCAGACCACGGCGGCGCTCAGCAGGGTGCAGCCCGGTCCGGCGCCGCGCTCGACCTGGACCGTGGCATGGCCGATCGCGAAATCGTGCTCGAGCCGTTGGGCCAGGCCGAGCAGGAAGTCGTCGCCGGGGCAGCCTGCGGGCATCACCAGATGGGCAGTGAGCGCGGTCTCGGTCGTGCTCATCGGCCAGATATGCAGGTCGTGCACCGCGCTGACCCCCGGCTGGCCGGCCAGGAACGCCTCGACCGCGGCCTCGTCGATTCCCGGAGGGACGCCCAGCAGGCCGAGGCGCAGCGAGTCCTTGAGCAGGCCCCAGGTGCCCCAGGCGATCACGGCGACGATGGCCAGACTGGTCAGTGGGTCGATCCACGCCGCCCCGGTGGCGCGGATCAGCAGCCCGGCGATCACCACACCGCCCGAAACCGCCGCGTCGGCGGCCATGTGCAGGAAGGCGCCGCGGACGTTCAGGTCGTCGTGGCGACCACGCAGGAACAGCAGCGCGGTGGCGGTATTGATCGCGATCCCGACCAAGGCCACTGCGATCACCGTGCCGGCCGCTACCGGAGCCGGATCGAACAGCCGGCGCACGGTCTCGACTGTGATCGCGCCCAGCGCGATCAGCAGCAGCGCCGCATTGGTCAGCGCCGCGAGGATCGACGAGCTCCTGAAGCCATAGGTGAAGCGCGCCGAGGGCGGACGGGCGGCAAGGGTGCTGGCGCCCCAGGCGATCAGCAGGGCCAGGACGTCGGACAGGTTGTGCCCGGCATCGGCAATGAGCGCCATCGACCCCGAGAGCACCCCGCAGACCGCCTCGACCACCACGAAGGCGCCGTTGAGCAGGACGCCGATGGCGAAGGCGCGGCCGAAGCTGGCCGGGGCGTGGTGGTGGTGCCCGTGCCCGTGCCCATGCCCGTGCCCGTGCCCAGTGTGGCCAGGACCGCCGTGGGTGTGGCCGTGATGCCCGTGCCCATGGTGGTGCCCATGTTGATGGTGTCCATGGCCATGGTGTCCATGCCCGGCCGGTCCGCCGCGATCGGGATCGCGGCTGGCGGCAGCGTGGCTTGGTTGACCAGACTGGTTGATGTCCACGGGCCGGCTCCTTTCACATCCTGTTGCACAGGCGCCGCACTCCGGCAAGAATCGTAGTCCTGCACACGCGCCCCGGTGCCTGCCGCGACTGCACAATTACCCGCAGCGGCACGTTTCCGTCTCGCAGGGCGGGTGCAGCGCAGCATTATTTCACGTGAAACCGGACCGACCCGAAATCGCCGCCAACGGTGTCAAGAAACCGTCATCTGGCCCCTGTTTAGAGGGACCGTTGGAACTTAAAAGGCGCCGCATCGGGAATCGTGCTGCAGCGCGGCAGTGTGCCTAACGCACAGCATGAACGGTCCGATCGGGGCTCAACGGGGACGTAATCGATATGCATCTCAGGATTTTCCTGGCCGCCAGCGCGGCCAGTCTTTCGCTTGCTTGCGCACTCGCCACCCCGGCCATGGCGCAGGAAACCTCGTCCTCGGTGCGTGGTCTGGTGACCGGCAGCTCGGGCCCGCTCAGTGGCGCCACCGTCGTCGTCCGGCACGAGCCCTCGGGCACGGTCCTCTCGACCACGACCGGCGATGACGGCACGTTCGCCGCCAACGGCCTGCGTATCGGCGGTCCCTTCACCGTCACGGTGGAAGCCCCGGGCTACGAATCGTCGACCGTGAATGACCTGTTCCTCCAGGCCGGCCAGCCGGTCCGCCTGCCGATCGCGCTGCAGGAGCAGACCGCGATCGTCGTGACCGCCAACGCGCAGCGCCCCAACCTGGCGGCCTCGGACGGCCTCACCACCGTGCTCAACCGCTCGAAGATCGACGGCGTCGCCTCGATCAACCGCGACGTGCGCGACCTCGCCCGGCGCGATCCGCTGGTCACCGTCGACCTGACCAACAGCCGCGCGATGGAAATCGCCGGCAACAACGGCCGCCTCAACCGCTTCTCGGTCGACGGCGTGCAACTGTCGGACGACTTCGGCCTCAACAACGGCGGTCTGCCGACCAGCCGCGGTCCGGTGCCGTTCGACGCGATCGAGCAGTTCTCGGTCAAGGTCGCCCCGTTCGACATCGCCGAGGGTGACTTCCAGGGCGGCGCGATCAACGTGGTCGTGCGCTCGGGCACCAACCAGTTCCACGGGTCGGCCTTCTACACCACCACCAACGAGGGCCTGACCGGCAACAAGAGCCGGGGCGTGCGCACCGACTTCGACCTGTCGTCGCAGAACTTCGGCGGCCTGCTCGCCGGTCCGATCATCAAGGACAAGCTGTTCTTCATGATCGCCTACGAGCGCGCCCGCGACAGCTTCCCGTACGAAAGCGGCGTGGGGGCCGGGGTGTTCAACCAGGTCCCGCTGATCACCCAGGCAAACATCGATCAGGTCAGCCAGATCGCCCAGTCGACCTACAACTACAACACCCTCGGCTTCCGCACCAACCAGCGCGAGGCGGACGACAAGGGTATTGCCAAGCTCGACTGGAACATCAGCGACAAGCACCGCATGGCGCTGACCTACATCTACAACCTGGGCACCTACCAGGTGCAGCAGAACACCTTCCTGACCCCGGTCTTCGCGTTGGGTCTGGAATCGAACGCCTATGTCACCAAGGAGCGGATCAACACCGGCACGGTCGAGATCAACTCGACCTGGTCGGACAGCTTCTCGACCACGGTGCGCGGGTCCTATCGTGACTACAACCGCGACCAGAACCCGGTCGGCGGTCGCGGCATCTCCAACTTCGAGGTCTGCCTTGATCCGACCTCGTCGGGTTCGGTCACGGCCTGCAACACGGCGCGCCTGTTCTTCGGGCCGGACGTGAGCCGCCACACCAACCTGCTGCGCACCAGCAACCTGTCGCTCGACTTCATCGCGCGCCTCAATGCCGGTGACCACGACTTCCGCTTCATCTCCGGCTACACGCGGGTCAACACCTACAACGTGTTCATCCAGCGCTCGCTGGGCGATCTCTACTTCGACTCGATCGCCGACTTCCAGGCGCGCCGGGCCAGCCGCTTCCGCCTGGGCGGGGCCGTCCCCTCGCTGGTCGATTCGGCGGCCGCGGCCGACTTCCAGTCGCGCAGCTTCAACATCGGTCTGCAGGACGACTGGCAGGTCACCGAGAAGCTGCAGCTCACCATCGGCGCCCGCTACGACCTGATGGACGATGGTCCGCGTCCGCCGCTCAACCCGAACTTCCTGGCGCGCCAGGGCTATCCCAACACGCAGACCTTCCGCGGTCGCGGCGTGTTCCAGCCCCGTGCCGGTTTCAAGTATGACTGGAGCGATCGTCTCAAGATCACCGGCGGCGTCGGCATCTTCTCGGGCGGTACCCCGGACGTCTATCTGTCGAACGTGTTCTCGAACACGGGTCTGCTGACCAACCAGATCGACATCCAGCGCAACACCACCGCGGCCGGCTGCAACGTGACCACGGCCAATGCCCCGGCGCTGTGCAATGCCGCGCTGAACAATGTGACCGGCGCCAACTTCGATCCGGCGGTCTTCGCCTTCCTGACCACCAACGTCGGCTCGCTCGCCCAGGCGCCGACCGACGTGATCGACCCCAATCTCAAGCTGGCGCGCAAGCTCAAGAGCTCGATCCAGGTCGACTACGATGCCAACCTCGGCGCCCTGGGCGATCACTGGCTGTTCGGTGCGCAGTTCCTCTATGACCGGAACATCTACGGTTACATGTGGACCGACGTGCGCTCGGCCCCGACCGGCGGGGTCCTGCCCGACGGGCGTCCGCGCTACAACGCGGTTGGCGGCGCCACCACCAACCGTGACCTGCTGATGACCAACAGCCGCGACGGCCGGGCCTGGTTCGCCACCGCCCGCTTCGCCAAGTCGTTCGGCAGCCTGTCGATCGACGGCAGCTACACCCGCTCGAACGTCAAGGACATCGCCGCGCTGACCAGCTCGACCTCGAGCTCGAACTACCAGAACAATGTCTTCGTCGATCCGAACATCCCGGCCTATGGCCGTTCGATCTACGAATACACCGATCAGTGGAAGTTCTCGATCGACTACAAGAAGAAGTTCTTCAAGGACGCCGAGACCCGCATCAGCCTGTTCGGCGAATACCGCAGCGGGCGCCCCTACAGCATCACCATGCTGGAGAACACCGGTGGCCGCGGCAACGCCTTCGGCACGGTGGGCAACCTCGGCAAGATGCTGCTCTATGTCCCGACCCTGAACGACGCCAAGGTCAGCTTCGACAGCGCCGCGACCGAAGCCGCGTTCAACGCCCAGATCGAAGCGCTCGGCCTCGGCAAGTATCGCGGCACGATCGTGCCGAAGAACTCGCAGACCTCGCCGGGCTTCTTCAAGGTCGACCTGCACATCGGGCAGCAGCTGCCGCTGCCGATCCCGTCGGGCATGAAGTTCGAAGTCTTCGCCGACATCGAGAACGTGCTCAACCTGATCAATCCCAACTGGGGTTCGCTGCGGCAGGTTCCGTTCGACTACACCTCGACGCTGGTCCGCGTCGCCTGCCTTACCACCCCGGTGGCGACCGGTACGGCTCCGACCACGGCGCAGACCACCGCCAGCCCGACCGCGGCCTGCGCCCAGTACCGCTACAGCAACGTGGTGGCGCCGCAGGAGGTTCTGCAGACCCGCCAGTCGCTCTACGGGGTCCGTATCGGTGCGCGCCTGCGCTTCTGATCGGTCGCACCGCTGACAAACCACGGGAAAGGGGCGCTGCGGCGCCCCTTTCTTGTTGTGGACCCGGCCGCAGCCGGACAGCCTGAGCCGGTCAGGTCCGCTGGCCCTGGGCGGAGCGGGTCACTCGTAGACGCAGGCGTCGTAGTCGGACCGCCGCACCACCGTGGTGCGCCGGGCGATCACGTTGCCGTGGCGGCGGGTGAAGCCGGTCGCGCCGGTGACCGCGCGCTTCTTGGGGCTGGGCAGGGCGGCGGCGATGCGCGCCGCCTCGACCGCGCTGAGCCGCGCGGCCGAATGGCCATAGTAGCGCTGCGCTCCGGCCTCGACGCCATAGGTGCCGATCCCGGTCTCGGCGACATTGAGATAGACCTCCATGATTCGCCGCTTGCCCCAGATCTGCTCGATCAGCACGGTGAACCAGGCTTCCAGCGCCTTGCGGACATAGCCGCCACCCTGCCACAGGAACACGTTCTTGG
The DNA here is from genome assembly GCF_014230355.1 of Novosphingobium piscinae. Classification (GTDB taxonomy): domain Bacteria; phylum Pseudomonadota; class Alphaproteobacteria; order Sphingomonadales; family Sphingomonadaceae; genus Novosphingobium; species Novosphingobium piscinae. The sequence goes on along the minus strand of NZ_JACLAX010000018.1, from coordinate 47,724 downwards.
CGGTCTGCTGGCTGATCGTCGAACCGCCGCGGATGCGGCCTCCGCGCCGGTTGCGTTCCCATGCCTGCTCGATCGCTGCGGTGTCGAAGCCGGAATGGCTACAGAACTTGCCATCCTCGCCGGCGATCACCGCGGCGACCATGTCAGGGTCGATCCGCGTCAGCGGGGTCCAGTCCTTCGTAAAGCCGTTGGGGTCCATGACCATCGTCGCCGTGACCGGCACCGGCACCCATTTGTATGCCACCGTGAACAACAGGCTCAGCCCGACGAAGGCCAGGATGCCCCGCGCGATCCACGAGGCGAGCCGTGTGCCGAAGCCGGCATTCGGGCCCGGCCGGCCCCAGCGCATGATCGATCCCATGCCCTAGTGTTAGCGCGGCGGGGGCGGGGAGGGGAAGGGGGGATGGCCAGATCCGCCCCTCTCCCCATCAGGGGAGAGGGTTGGGACAGGGGCCGGTGCGCGGCAAAGCCGCTGCACCTCACGCCGCCGGCAGCAGGTGCCGTTCGGTGGCGATGCGATGGATCGCCTTCTGCAGCTTCTCGAAGGCGCGCACCTCGATCTGGCGCACGCGCTCGCGGCTGACGTTGTAGACCTGGCTCAGTTCCTCGAGCGTCTTGGGCTCGTCGATCAGACGCCGATCGGTCAGGATGTGGCGTTCGCGCTCGTTCAGGCTGGACATCGCCTCGGTGAGCAGCGCGTGGCGATAGGCAGCCTCCTCGGCGTCGGCCACGGTCTCGTCCTGCAGCGGCCGTTCGTCGGCCAGCATGTCCTGCCACTGGCCTTCGCTGTCCTCGCGCATGGAGACGTTCAGCGAGGCATCGCCGCCCATCATCATGCGCCGGTTCATGTTGATCACTTCCTGCTCGGACACGCCGAGATCGGTGGCGATCTTCCTCAGATCCTCCGGCTTGAGATCGGCATCCTCGTAGGCGTCGAGATTCTTCTTCATCCGGCGCAGGTTGAAGAACAGCTTCTTCTGCGCGGCGGTGGTGCCCATCTTGACCAGGCTCCACGAGCGCAGGATGAACTCCTGGATCGACGCCTTGATCCACCACATGGCATAGGTGGCCAGGCGGAAGCCGCGATCGGGCTCGAACTTCTTGACGCCCTGCATCAGGCCGATGTTGCCTTCGCTGATCAGCTCGGACACCGGCAGGCCATAGCCGCGATAGCCCATGGCGATCTTCGCGACGAGCCGCAGGTGGCTGGTCACCAGCTGCGCCGCCGCGTCGGTGTCGCCATGCTCCGAGAAGCGCTTGGCCAGCATGTACTCCTGTTCCGCGGTCAGGACCGGGAACTTGCGGATCTCGGAAAGATAGCGGTTGAGGCTCGCCTCACCGCCAAGGGCCGGGACTGCCGGAAGATTGCGTTCTTTGCTCACTTTACCAAACCGTCCTTTCGCGTCGGCGAAGGATGTTGACCCTAGCAGGCATCAACGATTTTCGCCACATCGGGGGTTGATCGAAAAACTGTTCATGCTGATCGGCCCAGTTGATCAGCGCCAAAGTCCCTGCTGATACTGCCCAACTCGCCGAGAAGTTCCCGCATGTCCTGAGGGGCAGGGCTGGCGAAGCGCAGCGCCGCGCCGGAAACGGGGTGAACGAAGCCGAGCACCGCGGCATGCAGGGCCTGCCGGGCGAAGCCAAGCTGCTGGAGCAGCGGGCGAAGGCGCGAGGGTGTCCGTCCATAGACCGGATCGCCCAATAGGGCATGGCCGATTGATGCAAGGTGAACGCGCACCTGGTGGGTTCGCCCGGTCTCGAGCCGGCAGGCGACCAGCGCCGCGCCCTCGAGCCGCTCGAGCGTGCGGTAGTGCGTGACCGCGTGCTTGCCGCGTCCATCGGCGACCAGGGCCATCTTCTTGCGATCGCTGGTCGAGCGCGCGATCGCGCCGCGCACCGTTCCCGCGGGTGGAACCGGCTGGCCGGCAGTGATCGCCAGATAGGCCCGTTCGATCGAATGGTCGGCGAACTGGCGGGCAAGGCCCTCGTGCGCGGCATCGCTCTTGGCCACCACCAACAGCCCGGACGTGTCCTTGTCGATGCGGTGGACGATCCCTGGGCGGGCGACGCCGCCGATCCCCGACAACTGCCCGCGGCAATGGTGGAGCAGGGCATTGACCAGCGTCCCGTCGAGATTGCCCGCAGCCGGGTGGACCACCAGCCCGGCCGGCTTGTCGACCACGATCAGGTCGGCGTCCTCGTGGACGATCGCCAACGGAATGTCCTGGGGCGCGGCCTCGGCCGGGACGGCGGCGGGCACGGCGATGCGATAGTGCGTGCCGGCGGCGGGCTTGAGCGAGGCCTGGGCGGCCGGCTGGCCGTCGAGGGCCACGCGGCCCTCGCCGAGCAGCGCCTTGATCCGCTCGCGCGAGAGCCCTGAGGCATCGGCCAGCGCGCGGTCGAGCCGTTGCCCGTCCGCGGTGATCACGCCTTCGAGAATGTCGTCGCTCGGTGCCCCCATGCCCAGCGATATGGGATCGCTTTGCCGGCCCGCAAGGGCCGGCGCTCAGGCGAACCCGGCGATCACCGCATAGACCTGGTCGAGCTCGTCTTCGGTGATGCAATAAGGCGGCATCACATAGACCGTGTTGCCCAGCGCCCGCAGCAGCACCCCGGCCTCGCGCGCGGCGGCGTTGAAGCGCGGCGCCAGCTGGGCCAGATAGCCCGACTGGTCGCTGGGCAGTTCGGCCGCGGCGACGGTCCCGCACAGTCGCGGATTGTGCACCCCCGGCAGGGCGGCGAGCCGTTCGGCCTGACGCGCCGCCAGCGTCGCGATCCGCTCGCGCACGGGTTCTTCGCGCCAGATCGCCAGATTGGCGCAGGCCGCGGCGCAGGCGATCGGGTTGGCGGTGTAGCTGGACGAATGGAAGAACATCCGGCTGCGGTCGGTCGACAGGTGCGCGGCGTAGATCGCCTCGCTCGCCATGGTCACGGCCAGCGGCACGGCGCCGCCGGTCAGGCCCTTGGACAGGCACAGCAGATCGGGCACGACCCCGGCCTGTTCGCAGGCCAGCAGCGTGCCGGTGCGGCCCCAGGCGGTCATCACCTCGTCGGCGATGAACAGCACGCCGTGGCGGGCGCAGATCGCCGCCAGGGCGGCCAGCACCGCCGGGGGATAGACCAGCATCCCGCCCGCGCCGAGCAGCAACGGCTCGACGATGAAGGCCGCGGCCCCGGCGCGGCACGCCGCCTCGAGCGCGTCATAGGTCGCCTGCTCGGCGCCGGCATGGGGGAAGGGCACGGTGGTGACGTCGAACAACAGCGGTTCATAGGCCCGGTTGTAGACCCCGCGCTCGCCCACCGACATGGTCCCGATCGTGTCGCCGTGGTAGGAATGCTCCAGCACCACGATGCCCTGGCGCGGCTCGCCGCGGTGGAGCCAGTAGCCCAGCGCCATCTTGAGCGCGACCTCGACCGCGGTCGAACCGGAGTCCGAGAAGAACACCCGCGTCAGTGCCGGCGGCATGATCGCGGTCAGCTCCCGGGCCAGCGTCTCGGCGGGCTCGTGGGTCCACCCGGCGAAGATCAGCTGGTCCATCCTGCCGGCCTGTTCGGCGATCGCGGCCATGATCCGGGGATGGCTGTGGCCATGGGTGGTGACCCACCATGACGAAATCGCGTCGATCCAGCTCCGTCCGTCCGCGCCGTGCAGCCACACCCCCTCGCTGCGCGCGATCAGCGGAATCGGCTCGTTCAGACCGTGCTGGGTAAAGGGATGCCAGACCGGCGAGGCCTTCATGCGAAGTCCTCCACGCGGAAGTTCGCCGCGAAGGCACTGGCCAGCGTCTCGGCGTTGAGGTCTGCCAGCAGCGGCAGACGGCCAAGGCGCCGGACCTGCCCGATGGCGCAGATGGTCGCCTCGCTGTCCTCGACCGGATCGCCGACGAAGGCGATCCCCAGCACGGTCACGCCGCGCCGGCGCAGCGCCTCGATGGTCAGGAGCGAATGGTTGATCGTGCCCAGCGCGGTGCGCGCCACAACCACCACCGGCGCGCCCCACACCGCGAACTGGTCGGCATAGAGCCAGTCGCGCGTCAGCGGCACCAGCGCGCCGCCGGCGCCTTCGACCACCAGCGGCCCCGTTCCCGCAGGCAGGGTCAGCCGGGCGGGATCGATCGTCACGCCGTCGATTTCGGCGGCGCGGTGGGGCGAACAGGGCGTGGCAAGGTGGTAGACCTCGGGGTGGACCCGCGCCGGCGCGATCCCGGCCAGCCGGGCGACGCGCAGTGCGTCCGTGCCCTCGTATTCATCCGGTCCGGCCTGCACCGGCTTCCAGTAGCGCGCGCCGAGCGCGCCGGTCAGCGCGGCGGAAAAGACGGTCTTGCCCACCCCGGTGTCGGTTCCGGTGACGACGATGGTGTTCATGGTTCGCTCCGATAGTGACAGGTGATGACTTCATAGGTCGCGCGGGCGCCATCCCGGGTGAACCGGGCCATCACCCGGCGAAGTGCGGCCGGGGGCAGCGGGCGGTGATCGCTGTGCGGGGTTCCGGCGCCGATCGCCTTGAGCCCGCGCAGGAAGGCGCCGGCATCGGCGTGCTCCGCGAGCTCGAGGGTGACCAGCGGGGGCGCGGCCTGTCGGGCGGGGAGCAGGTCTGCCAGCGCCTCCGGCTGCAGAAACGGGGGGGTACCGGGGGCCAGTCCCTCGGCGCGGTGCGCCGCGCGCCATTCGGAGAAGGTCCCGGCGCCCAGCGTGGTGAAGATCAGGTGCCCGCCCGGCGCCAGCCAGCCGAGCAGCCGTGCCACGGCCGGTTCGAGCGCGCTGAACCACTGGAAGGCGAGGCTGGCGCAGATCAGGTCGAAGGGCGCCGCGGCGGGGCGCGGCCCATGCTCGCCGTCGAGCACGGCGAAGGTGCGGCCGGCGCCGTCGCCCAGCCGATCGCGGCAGCGCGCGACCATCGCCGGGGCCAGGTCGGTCACCAGCCAGCGCCCGCCCAGCCCCTGGTCGCGCAGCGCCGCCGTGAGGAAGCCGGTGCCGCAGCCGATCTCGAGCACGCGGGGGGCGGGTGGGAGCGGCAGCGCGGCGATCCGGACGGCCAGCCCGGTGGCGACGCGGCGCTGCACCGCGGCGTGGCCGTCGTAGTCGCGGGCGGCGGCGAAGGCCGCGGCGATGCGGGCGGAACTGCGCATGCTCAGCCCAGCCGCGCAGCCAGCGCACGGATCGCGCCGGCACAGCTGAGCGCCGCCGTCAGCGGCGCAAGGTGGCCATGGTCGGGCAGGGTCAGCCGGATGGCATCGGGCCGGTCGGCGAAGGTCGCGGCCTGCAGTGCGGGCGGCACGATCGGATCGCGCGCGCCGTGGATCACCACCAGCGGCCCGGTCCAGCGCCCGCGCAGGTCATCGCCGCGCAGCCGCGCCAGGTCTTCCGCCAGCGGCACCGGCTCGGGCGCGCGGTCGGGCGGCAGCGCCCCGCAGCGGGCGCGGAAGGCAGCGACGGTTCCGGCGGGATCGACGGCGAGCCGGTCCGCCATCCGCGCCAGCACGCGCGGGGCCACCCCGTGGGGAAAGTCGGGCCGCGCGGCGAAGCAATCGAACCCGTTGATCGCCACCAGCGCGCGCGCGCCGGCAGGCGGCCGGGCCAGCGCGCGCAGGGTGCCGAAGCTGTGCGCCACCACGATGTCCGCGGCGGGGACCACGGCCGGCGCCCCGAAATAGCCGCGATCGTCAGCCAGGCAGGTGAAGTCCCGCAGCTGCGGGATCAGCTGGCTCCACAGCGCGCGGTCGCCGCTCCAGCCATGCAGGAACGCGATCCTCACGCCAGCGCCTCCAGCAGGGCATCGACATCGTCCGCGCTGTGCGTGGCGCGCAGGGCCAGGCGCAGGCGGCTGGTCCCGGCCGGAACCGTGGGCGGTCGGATCGCCGCCGCCAGCAGCCCTGCTTCCGCGAGCCGTGCGCTCAGGGCCAGCGTGGCGGCCTCGGCGCCGACAATGGCCGGCACGATCTGGGTGCTCGATCCGGCCGTGTCATAGCCGCGCGCGGCCAGTCCCGTGCGCAGGCGGTCGGCCAGCGCGGCCAGGTGGGCCCGTTCGGCCGTCATCGCCGGGACCAGGTCGAGCGCCGCGTCGATCGCCCCCAGCACTGGCGGGGGCGGGGCGGTCGAGAAGATGAATCCCGAGCAGGCGTTGACCAGATAGTCCCGCAACAGCTCCGAGCAGGCGACATAGGCGCCGAAGCTGCCGAAGGCCTTGCTGAACGTGCCCATGACCAGATCGACCCCGGCCACTCCGTGGCACAATCCGGCCCCGCCCGGGCCGAGCACGCCGGTGGCATGGGCCTCGTCGATCATCAGCACGGCATCGTGGGCCCGGGCCAGTTCGGCCAGCGCGGGCACGTCGGCGCGGTCGCCGTCCATCGAATAGACGCTCTCGGCAAAGATGAACCGGGCGGGCGCCGCGCGGCCATGCCGGGCCAACAGGTCGGCCAGGTGGGCCAGATCATTGTGCCGGAAGCGGTGCTGACGCACCCCGGCCAGCCCGGCATGCATCGAGGCATGGACCAGCCGGTCGGTGAACACCGCCGCACCCGGCGCGGCCGCGAGCAGCGCCGGGAGCACCGCGGCATTGGCCTGCCACCCCGAGGCGAACAGCAGTGCCGCCGGGGTGCCCTTGAACGCGGCGATGCGCGCCTCGATCGCGAGATGCGCGGCATTGGTCCCGGTGACCAGCCGCGAGGCCCCGGCGCCGGTGCCATAGGCATGACCCCAGTCGGCCGCGCGCTCGGCAAGGAGCGGATGGCAGGCGAGCCCGAGGTAGTCGTTGCTCGACAGGTCGATCAGGCCACGCCCGTCCTGCCCGATCCGGCCGCCGGGGGCGAGCTGGGCGGCACGCAGCGTGCGCCAGCGGCCGCGCTGGCGGATCGCGGCGAGCGCGTCCGCGAGGCGCTCGTCGAAGCTGCCCATGGCTCGCGCGGTCAGTTGCAGCCGCAGCCGGTGCCGCAGCCGCCCCCGGCGCGCAGCGGCTCGGGGCCGGACAGCGGCTTCAGGCCGAGCCGGCTGAACATCGCCGCATCGCTGTCGTCGCCGGCATTGGGCGCGGTGAGCAGCTTGTCGCCGGTGAAGATCGAATTGGCTCCGGCGAGGAAGCACAGCGCCTGGGTCGGCTCGCCCATGCTCTCGCGCCCGGCGGACAGGCGCACCATGCTGAGCGGCATGGTGATGCGGGCCACCGCGACGGTGCGGACGAACTCGATGTCGTCGATCTTCGCCAGCGGCGTGTCGGCCAGCACGGTGCCCTTGACCGGGACCAGTGCGTTGACCGGCACGCTTTCCGGGTGCTGTGGCAGCGTCGCCAGCGCATGGATGAAGCCGACGCGGTCCTCGCGCGTCTCGCCCATGCCGACGATCCCGCCGGTGCACACGTTGATCCCGGCCTTGCGCACGTGGTCGATCGTTTCCAGCCGATCCGCGAAGGTGCGGGTGGTGATGATGTCGCCATAGCGCTCGGGCGCAGTGTCGATATTGTGGTTGTAGTAGTCGAGCCCGGCCTCGGCGAGCTGCTCGGCCTGCTGCGGGGTCAGCATGCCCAGCGTCATGCAGGTTTCCAGCCCGAGCGCGCGCACGCCTTTCACGATCTCGACGATCGCGGGCATGTCGCGGTCCTTGGGGTTGCGCCAGGCCGCGCCCATGCAGAAGCGCTGGCTGCCGTTGTCCTTGGCGCGGGCGGCGTTCTGCAGCACCTCGCGGACGTCCATCAGCTTGGTGGCCTTGACCCCGGATTCGGCCGAGGCCGACTGCGAACAGTAACCGCAGTCCTCGGGGCAGCCGCCGGTCTTGATCGAGAGCAGTGTCGCCAGTTGAACTTCGCCGGCGCGGTGGTGGGCGCGGTGGACCTCGGCCGCCCGAAACACCAGTTCGGTAAAGGGCAGGGCGAACAGGTCGGCGATCTCGGCGCGGGTCCAGTCGGTCCGCGTGGCGGACGCGGCAGGGGGGAGCGTGTCGATCGTGGTCATGCGGGTCTGGTCCTGTCGTTGGCTGCGGGTGGGTCTGGGCCCAGCCGGACAGCGGCCTCCCCCTTGCCGATTTCCCCCTGACTCGCAAGCACCCGCGCGCGGGGCGCGCCGGACTGCGCGCTAGCGATAGGTGCGCAGGAAGATCGCCACGGCCTTGCGCGCCCAGTCCTCGGCCTCGTCTGGGGGGAGGCAATCGATCATGCCGACCATCAGCTTCTGGTGATGGCCAGCCAGGCACAGCGCGCTCAAGACATTTGCGGCCACATCGGGATCGTCCTGGGTGAGATCGCCGCGGGCCATGGCCTCGGCGATATAGCGCGACAGCAGCGAGTGAACCCGCTGCGGCCCGCGCTCGTAGAAGATCCGGCCCAGTTCGGGAAACCGCCCGGCCTCGCCCACCACCAGCCGGTGCAGGGCGATCGCCTCGGGGTTGGTCAGCCGCGTGAGGAACTCGGCGCAGACCGTGACCAGTGCGGTCTCGACCGGCGCATCACGGTGCAGCGCCATGCCAAGCTGCTGCCGGAAGACCTCTGTCACGCGGTCCAGCACGTCCCCGAACAGCAGATCTTTGCTGGCATAATAGGACCATAGCGTGCCCTTGGAACCGCCGAGACTGGCGGCGATGCCCGACATGGTGGTACCAGCGTAGCCGTGTTCGAGAAAATAGCGCTTGGCCACCTCGAGGATCGCGTCGCGACGCTCCTCCCGCCGGGCCTTCCGACGGGTGGGGCGGTCGCCGCAACCGGATGGGGGCTCGGGCCTTTGCATGACCGTACCATAGAGTACATTTTTTTGGTTGACTATCCCGGAATTGCGTTGCAATGCACAATCCATACTCTCTGGTACGGTTTTCTATGACGCTTTTCCGACAGGCCAAGGACTGCTCCCTCCCGCGTGGAGCGGCCTTGCTCGCGGCCGGCACGGCCGCCCTGCTGGCGGGATGCGCACCGGTGCCGCGGCTGGGGGTGGCCCCGCCGCCGCTGGCCCAGGCCGGCACAGCCGCAACGCAGAGCCTTGCCCCGACGGTCGGCGCCCCTTCGGCCTGGCCGGGCGAGGGTTGGTGGCAGGCCTATGGCGATCCCCAGCTTGACGCGCTTGTCGCTGAAGGACTGAGCGCCGCGCCCGACATCGCGCTGGCCCAGGCCCGGCTGGACCGCGCTGCTGCGCTGGCCCGCTCGGCCGGCGCTGCCCGGTTGCCGCAGGCCGAGGCCCAGGCCGGCGTGCAACAGGAAAAGCAGAGCCTCAACCTCGGGTTCCCGCCCTCGTTCAAGCCGGTGCTGCCGCAGGGCTGGAACGATGGCGGCCAGATTACCGCTTCGCTCGGCTTCGATCTTGACCTGTGGGGGCGCAACCGCGCCGCGCTGGCCGCTGCCACCTCGCAGCGTCGCGCTGCCGCGCTTGATCTCCAGCAGGCCCGCCTCCTGCTCTCGGTGGCGATCGTCTCAGCCTATGTCGACCTTGACCGACTGGTCGCAGAACGGGACATCCGCGCGGCCCAGGTCCGCAGCCTCGAGCAGACCGGCGAGATTGCCGACCAGCGCGTCGAGAACGGGTTGGAGAACATCGCCAGCACGGCCCAGGCGCGCGGCGCGGTGGCGCTGGCCCGGATCGCGCTGAGCCAGGCCGAGGAGTCCGAGGCACTGCGGCGCAGCCAGATCGCCGCGCTGGTCGGCGCCGGCCCGGATCGTGGACTGGCGCTGCGCCGGCCGGCGCTGTCCGCCGTCACGGTGCGCGGCATTCCGGCCACCGCCACGACCGAGCTGGTCGCCCGCCGTCCCGATGTCGCCGCCGCGCGCGAGCGGGTCGCCGCCGGAGCCAGCAGCATGCGCGAAGCCCGCGCCGGGTTTTTCCCCTCGCTCAGCCTCAATGCCTTGTTCGGGGTCCAGTCGCTCGGGCTTGAGCGGCTGTTCGAGGCGGATTCCACCTACGGCCGGGTCGGCCCGGCGGTGAGCCTGCCGATCTTCCGCGGCGGCGCGCTCGCAGCGCGCTATCGCGGCGCCCGGGCGGATTACGATGCCGCCGTTGCCAGCTACAACGCCACCGTGCTGGGCGCCTACCGCGAGACGGCCGATGCCGTCACGGCCACGCGGCTGGTGACCGAGCGTCTGGCCCAGGCCCGCGCCGCCGCGGCGGCGAGCGAGGAGGCCCTTGCCACGGTCACCGCGCGCTACAAGGCCGGGCTCGTGAGCTATCTCGACGTGCTGCAGGTCGATGATCGTCGGCTCGATGCGCGCCTGACGCTGGCCGCCATCGAGGCCGCCGCCCGCGGTGCCGATCTTGCCCTGGTCCGCGCGCTGGGCGGCGGGTTCAGCTCTGCCACCGCCACCGCCACCGCGCCCATGACTGCAATGAAGGACACTCCGCATGGCTGACGCCACTTTTGCTCAGGACGCGGCAGTTGATCCGGTCCAGGCCCGTCGCCAGAGCCAGCGGCGGACCTGGCTGACCCGTCTGGCGCTTCTGCTGGCAGTGGCCGGGCTGCTGTGGGCGGCCTGGTATCTGCTGATCGGCCGCAACGAGGTGTCTACCGACAATGCCTACGTCAATGCCGAGATCGCCCAGGTCACGCCGCTGATCTCGGCGCAGGTGGTCGAGGTGCGGGTGCGCGACACCCAGATGGTCCGCCGTGGCGACGTGCTGGCTGTGCTCGACACCAGCAATGCGCGCATCGCGGTGGCCCAGGCCGAGGCCGATCTGGCGGCAGCGCGGCGCCGCTTCGAGCAGGCGGCAGCGACCAGTGAGTCGCTCAGCGCCCAGGTGGCGGCAGGTGATGCCGAGGTGACCCGGGCCGAGGCCCAGCTCACCGCGGCCGAGGCCGATCTGACCAAGGCGCAGACCGATCTCAAGCGGCGTGAATCGCTGCGGGGCACCGGTGCGGTTTCGGGCGAGGAGTTGACCGCGGTGCGACGGGCCTTCGCCGCCGCCAAGGCTGCGGCCAGCAGCGCCCGTGCCGCGGTCGAGCAGGCCCGCGCCAGCCGCACCGCCGCCGCCGGCCAGCTTGCCGCGAGCGAGGCTCTGGTCGCCGGCTCCAGCATCGACACCGACCCTGCCGTCCTCGCCGCCAAGGCGCGGCTCGAGGCGGCCCAGCTGGACATCGTGCGTGCGGTGATCCGCGCCCCGATCGATGGCGTGATCACGCGGCGCCAGGTCCAGATCGGCCAGCGCGTCTCCCAGGGCGCGCCGATCATGAGCATCGTCCCGGTCAACAACCTGTATGTCGATGCCAACTTCAAGGAGCGCCAGCTGCGCCGGGTCAAGGTGGGCATGCCCGCCAAGGTGGTGGCCGACCTCTATGGCAGTGACGTGGTCTATCACGGCCGTGTGGCCGGGATCTCCGGGGGTACCGGAGCTTCGATGGCGCTGATACCGGCGCAGAATGCGACCGGCAACTGGATCAAGGTGGTCCAGCGCCTGCCGGTGCGGATCGAACTTGATCCCAAGGAGCTGGCCGCGCACCCCTTGCGGGTCGGGCTGTCGACCGAGGTCGAGATCGACCTGACCAGCGCGGACTAAGCCATGGCCGAGCCCGCTGCGCCGCACCCTGTCGAGGACTTCGTCCCGATCCTGTCGCCGCGTCAGCAGTGGCTGGCCGGCTTCGTGCTGGCGCTCAGCAACTTCATGGTCGTGCTCGACCTGACGATCGCCAACGTGTCGGTGCCGCACATTGCCGGAAACCTCGGCATCTCGCTCGATCAGGGCACCTGGATCATCACCTCCTATGCCGTGGCCGAGGCGGTCTGCGTGCCGCTGACCGGCTGGCTTGCCTCCCGGTTCGGCTCGGCCCGGGTGTTCATCATTGCGATGGGCGGGTTCGGGCTGTTCTCGCTGCTGTGCGGGATCGCGCCGACGCTGGGCGTGCTGGTGGCCGCGCGCATCGGGCAGGGCCTGTTCGGTGCCCCGCTGATGCCGATGTCACAAACGCTGATGGTGCTGGTCTTCCCGCCCGAGCGGCGCGGCAAGTTCATGGCGCTGTGGGCGATGACCACGCTGATGGGCCCGGCCCTCGGACCGATCCTGGGTGGCTGGATCTCGGACAACTGGAGCTGGCACTGGATCTTCCTGATCAACGTGCCGATCGCGCTCGGTGCGGCCATCGCCGCGGGCGTGCTGCTCGCCAAGATCCGCACGCCGATCGTCCGTGCCCCGATCGACAAGGTCGGGCTGGGGCTGCTGGTCTTCTGGATCGCCTGTCTGCAGATCGTGCTCGACACCGGGCGCGACCATGACTGGTTCGCCGATACCCGGATCGTCCTGCTGTCGCTGGCTTCGGCCGTGGGCTTCGTCGTCTTCGTGATCTGGGAGCTGACCGAGGAGCATCCCGTGGTTGATCTGCGGATCTTCCGGCATGTCGGCTTCTCGTCCAGCGTCTTCACGATGACCATCGGCTACGGCGCGTTCTTCTCGGGCAACGTCGTGATCCCGCAGTGGCTCCAGGCGGTGCAGGGCTATTCGGCACAAAATTCGGGGTTGGTTACGGCCTCGGCCGCGGTCGCTGCGCTGATTATTGCGCCGCTCGCGGCCAAGCTGAACGGCAGCGGCAAGGTCGACCTGCGGCTGCTGGTCGGTTTCGGTCTGGTGTGGATCGCCTTCACCACCCTGCTGCGCGCCACGTGGAGCACCGAGGGCACCATGCTGAGTTACACCGAGACGGTGTTCCTGCAGGGTTTCGGCATGCCGTTCTTCTTCATCTCGATCACCACGATGGTGATGAATTCGGTCGATCCCGAGGAGACCGCCTCGGGCGCCGGGCTGCAGGCCTTCCTGCGCACCATGGCGACGGCGATCTCGACCTCGCTGGTGCTGACCTACTGGAGCAACACCCAGCGCGTGGTCCACAACGAGATGGCCGACACGCTCAACCCTGCCGCGGCCGAGAGCACGCTGCGCGGGCTGGGGATCGGCACCGAGGGGATCAGCGCCTACCTCAACGGCCTGGTCGACCAGCAGGCGATCACCGTCGCGCTCGACAGCACCAGCGTGGTGGCGGCGCTTTGTCTGCTCGCCTCGGCGGCAGTGCTGTGGATCGCGCCCAAGCCCGAGATGCGGCAGGGCGGGATCCCGATGGGGCACTGAGCCCCTGGCCGGGGCGCCCTGCGGTCAGACCAGGCCGAGCCGGGCCAGCTCGCCAGCCAGATGCGAGGGCAGGGTGTCGGCCGCTTCGCCTGCGGCGAGGTCAGCCGGTGCCTCGGCGTCTTCCAGATAGCGCCAGCCCTGGTGGGCCCGGCGCGGCCGTGGGCGCACGTCGATCAGCCGCGCGGCGATGACGATGTTGGTCTTGCCCCCCGGGGCCTCCTCGAAGCCGAGGATCTCGGAGCGCGCGACCAGCTGGTGCTTGAGGATCCAGAACACCGATCCGCCGATCATCTCGGCATGGCGCTTGGGCAGGTAGCGGGTGGTCAGCCGGGCCACTTCGCCGCGCTCGGCGAACCAACCGTGCACCTCGGCCAGGGACTGGGCGCCATAGGCCACCTTGGTCATGTGCAGGGGCATGTCAGGCCAGTCCTGCCAGCACGGCCAGCCCGAGGAAGCTGAAGAAGCCCATCACGTCGGTGGCCATGGTCACGAACACCGCCGAGGACACCGCCGGATCGATCTTGAGCCGGTCCAGCACCACCGGCACGGCGATCCCGGCGCATCCCGCCATCAGATTGTTGATCACCATGGCGCTGCCGATCACCGCCCCCAGCAGCGGGTTGCCGAAGATCGTGGCCACGGCCAGTCCGATCAGCAGGCCCAGCGACAGGCCGTTGGCCAAGGCGATGCGAAACTCGCGCCAGATCATCCGCAGCGTGTTGCTCTCGGTCAGCTGGTTGGTCGCCAGCGCGCGGACCACCACGGCCAGCGTCTGTGTGCCGGCGTTGCCGCCCATGCCCGAGACGATCGGCATCAGCACGGCCAGCAGGGCGAACCTGGCGATCGCCCCCTGGAACAGCCCGACCACGCTGGAGGCGATGATCGCGGTGCCGAGGTTCACCACCAGCCAGGTCAGGCGGGTGCGGATGGTCAGGTGGATCGGCTCGTTGATGTCGCCATCGCCGGCGCCGGACAGCAGCAGCGCGTCCTCGCCGGCTTCTTCCTGGATGATGTGGACCACGTCGTCGACCGTGATCTGGCCGACCAGCCGCCCGGCCTCGTCAACCACCGCGGCCGAGATCAGCGCGTACTTCTGGAAGCGCAGCGCAACCTCTTCCTGGTCCATCGTCACCGGGATCAGGGTCTGGTCGCGCTTCATCACATCGGCGAGGGCGACCGGGCGCGGCGCGCGCAGGATCCACGAGAGCGCGCAGGAGCCGACCGGGTGGTGCCGCTGGTCGACGATGAACACTTCCCAGAACTCGGTGGCGAGCCGCATGTCCTCGCGCAGGTAGTCGATCAGCTGGCCGACCGTCATGTGCTCGGGCACCGCGATGAAATCGCGGCTCATCAGGCGGCCGGCCGATTCTTCCGGATAGGCCAGCGCGCTCTCGATCGCCGCGCGGTCCTCGGGGTCAAGCTCGGCGAGGACCGCCTGCTGGTCCGCCTCGTCGAGATCCTCGAGCATGGCGACCGCGTCGTCGGTCTCGAGCTGCTCGGCGATCTCGGCGATATCCTCGGCCGGCAGGTCCTCGACCAGCTGCTCGCGGACGTGATCGTTGAGCTCGGCGATCACGTCCGCGCTCATCAGGTCGGTGATCGCGCTCGCCAGCCGCGGGCGTTCGTCGGCATCGAGCAGCTCGAACAGGTCGGCGATGTCGGCCGGGTGGAGCGGCTCGACCAGATCGTAGACCTGGTCGCGCTCGCCCTCGTCCAGCGCGTCGCGGACGCGGCGGACGAAGTCGGATTTCAGGCGGTTCTCGTCGTCCAGCCGATCGCCGTCGCGGCGTGGCTCATCCCCCCCTTGCGGGGCCTCGGCGAGGAGGGACAGGGCGGGATCGTCGGTGGCCATCGCGGTCGGGTCTATTGCCCCGTCTCGCAATTGCAACCGGCCGTTGCGGGCAGGCGTGACTTTATGCCCGACGCGGCTATATCCGCGCCATCACAAGTGGAGTGAGCCCGATGGCCGATGAATTTCTGACCCTTACGCTCGATACCGGCAATGGCGGCGGTGGCGACGTCAAGATCAAGCTGCGCCCCGACCTGGCCCCCGGCCATGTCGCCCGGATCAAGGAGCTCGCCGGCGAGGGCTTCTATGACGGCGTCAAGTTCCACCGCGTGATCCCCGGCTTCATGGCCCAGGGCGGCTGCCCCAACGGCACCGGCATGGGCGGCTCGTCGAAGCCCGACCTGCAGGCCGAGTTCAACGCCGAGCCGCACGTTCGCGGCGTCTGCTCGATGGCCCGCACCAGCGCCCCGCACTCGGCCAACAGCCAGTTCTTCATCTGCTTCGACGATGCGACCTTCCTTGATCGCCAGTACACCGTCTGGGGCCAGGTGGTCGAAGGCATGGAGCATGTCGACGCCCTGCCCAAGGGCGAGCCGCCGCGCGAGCCGGGCAAGATCGTCAAGGCCGCCGTCAGCGAAGGCTGATCGGCCGATATTGACGCAACGGGAAAGGGGCGGCGCTGTCCGCCCCTTTTTCGTGGGCGCTCAGCCGGCGAGCAGCCCGTTGACCGGGGCTGTGTGCGAGCCCTTGTCGAACTCAACCCCGAAGGCCTTGCCCTCGGTCCAGCGGACGATGCCCCACAGCGTGGAGCCGTCGGGCAGGGCGACGCTGACCACATCGTCGGCAACCAGCGGGGCGAGCCGGGCAACCGCGCTCATCCCGGCAGCCGAGATGTCGCGCACCATGGCGTCCTGGGTCTGACCGGCCGAGCCCTCGACCTGGACCCGCACGACCACGCGCTTGCGTCTGGCGCGGAACACCGGGGTGGGGGTGAACAGGGATTTGTCGACGACGGTCATGCGGCCGGTGTGGCCGCACCGCGCCCAAGGCTTCGCGAAGGACTGCCTACGCAGAGTTGCATAGTTCGGGCCGCGCGGCTGCGCGGAGGGGGCTGGTGCCGTCGCCGGTTCCGTTGAACGGAAACGGAGCCTAGACGCCGGCCTTCACCATCCAGTCGTGGAACAGCCGCACCGGCCGGCTGTCGAGCGCGCGCGGGCGGCAGACGAACCAGTAGGAGTAGGGGCTCTCGACCTCGAAGTCGTAGAGCCGCGCCAGCCGGTCATCGCCCGAGCGCTTGAAATGGTCGTCATGCATGATCGCGATGCCGAGGCCATTGGCGGCGGCTTCCAGCAGCAGCTGGCCCGAATCGTAGTGGTCGATCGCCACCGGCGTGAAGTCCCCCAGACCGGTCGCCGCCTTCCATGCCACGAAACTGTCGGGCAGATCGTGATGGATCAGAAAGGTCTGCCGGCTGAGCTTGGCCCGGTCGGGCACCGGACCCAGTTCGGCCGCGACCGTCTTGGAGGTGATCGCATAGACGCGGTTGTGATCGAGCCGGACCGAATAGAGCGACGGTTCGGGACCGGCGGAAATGATGATCGCCGCATCCAGCGAATCGCCGACCCGAGTTTCCTGATGGGGGCTGGTGTCGATGTCGATGTGCAGCCGGGGATGGAGGTTGCGCAGCTCCGGCAGGCGCGGGAAGAGCCGTTGGCCGCCGAACAGCGAGGGGACGCCCAGGTGCAGGCGCAGCACCAGCCCATTGTCGACCTGACCCTCCACCGCCTCGGCCAGTTCCTCCAGCTTGGGGCTGACCGCGTCGTAGAAGGCCTGGCCGTCATCGGTCAGCCGCATCGCCTGATGCTGGCGCACGAACAACTTCTTGCCGGTGAAATCCTCCAGCGCCTGGACCCGTCGCGACAGCGCCGAGGGGCTGAGGCCAAGCTCGTTCGCGGCGGCCTTGGCCGAACCCAGCCGGACCACGCGGACAAACGCTTCGAGCGCGCGAAGGGGCGGCAGACGGCGCATGACGGGTGGTGGCTACTCGAAACGGCAGGGTTACGGCGAATCAGACTCGACCGGCGGGTGAAGGCGCAGTCGGGTTACATGCCTTTCGTTACCCGCAGTAACTTCAAGTTTCCACCCACTGTCGTGATTCAACATGGCGCCGACCGCCGGAACTTGCCCGGCCAGCAGAAAAGCCAGTCCACCCAGAGTGTCGACGTCTTCTTCAACTTCGGCCAGCCGCGGATCGACCTTGCTCCCGACTTCGTCGAGCTCGACCCGGGCATCGGCGTCCCATGATCCATCGCTCTGGCAGACGATCAGGTCGGTCGGGGCATCGTCGTGCTCGTCCTCGATCTCGCCGACGATCTCCTCGACCAGGTCCTCGATGGTGATGATCCCGTCGGTGCCGGAATACTCGTCGATCACCACGGCCAGATGCACCCGGCTCGCGCGCATGTCGGCCAGCACGTCCAGCGCGCCGCGCGCCTGGGGCACGAACAGGGGCTGGCGCATCAGCACGGTCCAGTCCTTGGGCGGCGCCTTGCCGGTCGCCAGGAACGGGAACACGTCCTTGAGGTGCATCATGCCGCGGATCTCGTCGAGCGAATCCCCGTAGACCGGCATGCGGCTGTGGCCGTGCTGGGCGAACATCGCGATCAGCTCTTCCCAGCTCGCCGAAGCCGGCACGGCGATGATCTCGCCGCGCGGGATCGCCACGTCGTCAGCGTCGTGTTCGCTGAAGTGCAGCAGGTTGCGGACCATCTGCCGCTCGAGCGGCGAGAGATCGCCGGCCGGGCCATGCGCGCCGTCCTCCTCGCGCTCGTCGATCGCTTCCTCGAGCTGGGCGCGCAGGCTTTGGTCGGAATCGGCCCCGAACAGGCGGCGGACGCTCTTCCACAGGCTGCGTCTGCTACTGTCTCCGTCTCCGTTGCCGGATTCGCCGTTGCGGCCCGGTTCGGCCATGGTCTGCTCAGCTCCTGCCCTTGCGGTCTGCCCCCGGCCTCACGTGCCGTCGTCCGCATATGGGTCCGCGATGCCCAGTTTCGCAAGCGCCTTTATCTCGAGCGCCTCCATCGCCGCGGCCGCGGCCGGCGAGGTCTCGTGATCGTGTCCAGCCAGGTGGAGCAGGCCGTGGACGATCAGGTGCGCGGCGTGGTCGGCCAGGGCCACGCCCTTGTCCGCGGCCTCGCGCGCGCAGGTTTCGCAGGCCAGGGCCAGGTCGCCGAGCAGTTCGGGCGCACCGGCATGCGGCAGGCCCAGCAGGTCGTCCCGCGCCAGCATCGGGAACGACAGGACGTTGGTCGGCTTGTCCTTGCCGCGCCATTCGCGGTTGAGCACGTGGACCTCGGCATCGCTGGTGAACAGCACCGAGGCGGTCAGGCGCGGGTTGCCCAGTTCGGGCGCCAGATCGAGCAACGCCTCGACCGCGGCTTCGGCTAGGTCGGCCCAGTCGGTGGTGGCGGGCCAGGGGGCTTCGATATCGATGTCGAGCGAAAGCATGGGCTGGGGCCTAGGTGGGTGCGTGGCCTTCGACAAGCTCAGGCTGAGCGGGTGAGGGTGCCATGGGGCGATCAGGCACAGGTTGGTCTTCAGTATCCCCGCTCAGGCTGAGCCTGTCGAAGCCTACGCGCCAAGGTCCACCCCGCGCATCACCCCTCCTTGCCTTCATAGGCTTCCACTATCCGGCCCACGATCGGGTGACGCACCACGTCGCCCGCGCCGAAGCGGATCGTGGCGATCCCGTCCACGCCCTCCAGCCGCTTGACCGCATCGGCCAGCCCGCTCATCGCGTCGCCGCCGGGAATGTCGACCTGGCGGGGGTCGCCGCAGATCACCATCCGGCTGTTCTGGCCGAAGCGGGTGAGGAACATCTTCATCTGCGCCGGGGTGGTGTTCTGCGCCTCGTCGAGGATCACGAAGGCATCGGCCAGGGTCCGCCCGCGCATGAAGGCGATCGGGGCCACCTCGATCTCGCCGCTGGCCAGCCGCCGCTCGACCTGCTCCGGCGGCATGCAGTCATACAGGGCATCATACAGCGGGCGGAGATAGGGATCGACCTTCTCCTTCATGTCGCCGGGCAGGAAGCCCAGCCGCTCGCCCGCCTCGACCGCCGGGCGCGACAGGATCAGCCGCTGGACCGAGCCGCTCATCAGCTGGCTGACCGCCTGGGCCACGGCGACATAGGTCTTGCCGGTGCCGGCCGGGCCCAGCGCGAAGATCACGTCGCTCTTGGCCAGGGCCCGCATGTATTCGATCTGCGTGGCCGAGCGTGGCACGATCGTCTTGCGCCGGGTGCGGATCATGATCGGCGGGGCCTCGTTGCCGCCCGAGATGATCCCTTCCAGCGTGGGCTCGTTCGACATCGCGATCAGCGCCTCGACCGCGCCGGGATCGATCTCCTGCCCGCTCAGCAGGCGCTGGTGCATGCCCTTCAGCACGTCCCGCGCGCGGGCGACCGAATCCTCGCTGCCCTCGATCTGGATGCGGTTGCCCCGGGCGGCGATGTAGACGCCCAGCCGGTTCTCGATCAGGACCAGGTTCGAATCGAACTGCCCGAACAGGGCCCCCAGCACCATGGGTTCATCGAATTCCAGCTCTGCCCTTGCGCGCCGCGGGCTTTCGCGGCGGGTGTCGGACGACCACGGATGCGCCATCTCTTCATGGGCACGAGCGGTTTTGCGGGCCATGCGCTCCTTTCACGGGTTCGCCGGCGGGCGATTCCCGTGGCTCAAGATAGGCGCCGCCCCCGGGGGCACAAGCGGCCACGCGCCGCACCTTTGTGGAAAAACGACGAGCCGCTGTCCCGGGCTTGCGGCTCAAGGCCGGGGCGACGCGACCAGCGCACCCCCGAGCGAGTTCGGCCCGGCATGGACCAGTTCCACCTCGACCAGATCGCCGATCGCGGCCTCGCCCGCGAAATGGACCGACTGCAGCCACGGCGACTTGCCCAGCCATTGCCCCGGCAGCTTGCCCTTGCGTTCAACCAGCACCGTGCAGCGCTTGCCGACCGAGGCCTGGTTGAAGGCGTGCTGGTCGCGATTGAGCGCCGCCTGCAGGCGCTGCAGCCGCTCGTCCATCACTGCGGCCGGGATCTGGTCGGCCATGGTCGCCGCCGGGGTCCCGGGGCGGGGGCTGTACTTGAAGCTGAAGCACTGGGCATAGCCCACCGCGTCGACCAGCTTCAGCGTGTCCGCGAACTCGGCCTCGGTCTCGCCCGGGAAGCCGACGATGAAATCGCCCGATAGCGCGATGTCGGGCCGCACCGCGCGGACCCGGTCAAGGATGCGCAGATAGCTCTCGACCGTGTGCGAGCGGTTCATCGCGCGCAGCACCCGGTCATTGCCCGCCTGGACCGGCAGGTGCAGGAACGGCATCAGTTTGGGATTGTCGCCATGGGCGGCGATCAGCCCGTCGGTCATGTCGTTGGGATGGCTGGTGGTATAGCGGATCCGGGCGAGGTCGGGCAGGTCCGCCAGCACCCGGGCCAGCCCGTCGAGCCCGATCGCGCGGCCCTTGCCGTCCTCGCCATGCCAGGCGTTGACGTTCTGGCCGATCAGCGTGATCTCGCGCGCGCCAGCCTCGACCAGCCGCTCAGCCTCGGCCACGATCTCGGCGAAAGGCCGCGAGATCTCGGCGCCGCGGGTATAGGGCACGACGCAGTAGGTGCAGAACTTGTCGCAGCCTTCCTGCACCGTCAGGAAGGCGCTCGGCCCCACCTTGCGGCGGGCCGGCAGCGCGCCGAACTTGGTCTCGGCGGGCATGTCGGTATCCACCGCGCGGCGTCCGGCGACGGCCTCGGCGATCATCCCGGGCAGGCGGTGATAGGCCTGCGGTCCGACCACCATCGAAACCGCCGGGGCGCGGGCCATGATCTCCTCACCTTCGGCCTGGGCCACGCAGCCGGCAACCGCGATCAGCGGGCTCGAGCCATCGTCGCGGCGCAACCGGCCGATGTCCGAATAGACCTTCTCGGCGGCCTTCTCGCGGATGTGGCAGGTGTTGAGCACGACGAGGTCGGCGTCCTCCCCCTCGGGGGCGGCGGTAATGCCCTGCTGGGCGAGCAGTTCGGCCATCCGCTCGCCGTCATAGACATTCATCTGACAGCCGAAGCTCTTGACCCGGTAGGTCCTGGGGGCGGGGGTGGGGCGCATAGCGCGGGCGCCTTACGCCAGTTCGCGGCGGAGTTGAAGCGCCATGGTGCCGGCTGAGGGATTCGAACCCCCGACCTTCGGTTTACAAAACCGCTGCACTACCACTGTGCTAAGCCGGCCACCGGGCTTCGCCTTGCCTCACCTTGCGCCGAAGGTCCAGCCTTCGGTGGTTGCCACCTCGGCCAGCCCGGCGGGGGCCCACAGCGCGCGGTCGCCGGCGGCGCGGCGCAGCCAGGCCGCGCTGAGCAGCGCGTCGCTGGCATGATCGTCGATCGGGCCGGCTCCCGGCACCGCCGCGCTGGCGATCGCCGGGGCCGCCAGCGCGGCGGCCAGTTCGGCATGGCTGCGCATCTTCGAGCGGCCCGGCGGGCGTCCGGCCGCCAGCGCGGCGAGCGTGGTGTAGATCTCCACCACCACCGACCCGCGCGGCGGCAGCGGATCGACCGGCCAGACCGGCAGGTGTCCCTCCAGCCGGTGCAGCAGCCGCATGCCCGACAGGCTCGACTTGCCGACCTGCGCCGCACCGACCAGGTTGAAGTTGGAATAGGGCCGGCAGCCCATAGCGTCCTGTGCCCGCTCGGTCACCCGGAAGCGGCCGCGCCCGCCGCCGAACAAGGCGCCCTCGCGCCCGCCGTGGCGGCGGAAGTACGGGGCCAGCGCGGGATCGTCGACGAAGGCGGTCACCCCGAGGTGCGGCTCGCCAGCGCAGAGCCGGTCGATCAGGGCCCACAGGGCGCGTGCGTCGGCCGGACTGCCATGCCAGCCCGGGAAAAAGGCGCCGCGATCGGAGAAGGGCAGCGAGATGCCAAGATCGAAGCCGACCAGGCTGTCGGCTGGCAGGTCGCGTCGCAGCCAGTCGAGCACCTCGGGCCGCGACCAGCGGTGGCCGGGCCGGACCAGCACTGGCGCCGCCGTGCCCGGTGCGGCGAGCGCCACCGCGATGCCGCGGTGCCGCTCGCCGGCGGCACCCGACCAGTCGATCGCGACGAAGTGGCCGAAGCGCTCAGCCCTCACGGCGTTCCCGTCGTTTCCGCTCCCACCATTCGAGCCGTTTCAGGACCTCGCGCTCGAAGCCGCGCTCGACCGGCTGGTAGTAGGTCTGCGGGGCCATGCCCTCGGGCCAGTAGTCCGCGCCGGAGAAACCGTCCTCGGCATCGTGGTCGTAGGCATAGCCGGCGCCGTAGCCGATCTCCTTCATCAGCTTGGTCGGGGCGTTGAGGATGTTTGCCGGGGGCATCAGCGACCCGGTCTCGCGCGCGCTTTGGGCCGCGCTCTTCCAGGCCTTGTAGGCCGCGTTCGACTTGGGAGCAGTGGCACAGTAGAGGCAGGCCTGGACCACGGCGAGCTCGCCCTCGGGCGAGCCCAGGAAATCGTAGGCGTCCTTGGCGGCCAGGCATTGCACCAGCGCCTGCGGATCGGCCAGGCCGATGTCCTCGCTGGCGAAGCGGACCAGCCGGCGGAGCAGGTAGAGCGGCTCCTCGCCGGCCACCAGCATCCGCGCCAGATAGTAGAGCGCGGCCTGCGGGTCCGAGCCGCGCAGCGCCTTGTGCAGCGCCGAGATCAGGTTGTAGTGCCCCTCGCGGTCCTTGTCGTAGACCGCCACCCGGCGCTGCAGGAACCGGCCCAGCCCGGCGGGATCGAGTGGTTCGGACAGGTTCACCGACCAGAGCGTCTCGGCCTGGTTGAGCAGGAAGCGCCCGTCGCCGTCGGCTGCCGCGACCAATGCGGCGCGGGCCGCCGCATCCAGCGGCAGCGCGCGACCCTCCAGCGCCTCGGCCCGCGCCAGCAGCTGCTCCAGCGCGGCCGCATCGAGCCGGTGGAGGATCAGCACCTGCGCCCGCGACAGCAGCGCGGCGTTCAGCTCGAAGCTGGGGTTTTCGGTGGTGGCGCCGACGAGGGTGACCGTGCCGGCCTCGACGAAGGGCAGGAAACCGTCCTGCTGGGCGCGGTTGAACCGGTGGATCTCGTCCACGAACAGCAGGGTGCGCTGCCCGGCCGCAGCGGCCGCCTCGGCCGCGGCAAAGGCCTTGCGCAGATCAGCCACGCCCGAGAACACCGCGCTGATCGCGGCATAGCGCATGCCCACGGCATCGGCGAGCAGCCGCGCGATCGAGGTCTTGCCGGTGCCCGGCGGCCCCCACAGCACCATCGACGACAGCCGCCCGGCCGCGACCATCCGGCCGATCGCGCCGTCGGGCCCGGTCAGGTGGTCCTGCCCGATCACCTCGGCGAGCGCGCGCGGGCGCAGACGGTCGGCCAGAGGGGCCACGGCCCGGCTCGCCTCATCCCGGGGCGGCGGCACGGCAGGGGGGAACAGGTCGGCCATCGCCTCCGACATAGGGGCGCGGGCGCCGTCTTGCACCCGCCTCTTGCAAAGACTGTTAAAAGATATATCTTAGAGACATCGAATCGAAAGGAGTATCATGCGTTTCGACAGACATGACCCGATGGGTCACGGCCGGGGTCGCCGTTTCGGCCCCGCTGCCCGCGCCGCGCTGGGGCAGTTGGGCGCCAGCCGCTTCGGTGCGGACTTTTCCGGTGAGGCCGGGTTCGACGGTGGCGGCTTCGGCCGAGGGCCGTTCGGCGGCGGCGGCCCATTCGGCCGGGGGCGGCGTGGCCGCATGTTCGGCCAGGGCGAGCTGCGGCTGCTGCTGCTGCACCTGCTCGCCGCCACGCCGCGCCACGGCTACGAACTGATCAAGGCGATCGGCGAACTGACCGGAGGCCACTATGCCCCCAGCCCGGGGGTGGTCTATCCCACGCTGAGCCTGCTGCTCGACGAGGGGGTGATCGTCGAGGCGCCGGGCGAGAACGGCGGAGAAGGGGCGCGCAAGGCCTTTGCGCTCAGCGCGGCCGGCCGCACCGAGGTGGCGGGACGCGCCGACGAGGCCGCGGCGATCGTCGCCCGGCTCGAGGCGCTTGCCGAACAGCGCGGCCGTGAGGCCAGCCCCCCGGTCATGCGCGCCATGACCAATCTCAAGATGGCGCTGCGCCAGCGCGCCGCCACCGGCCTCCCCGCGGAGACCGCCCACCAGATCGCCGACATCCTTGACGAGGCGGCCAGAAGGATCGAACGTCTATGACCACGCACACCAGCCCAGGCACGGCCGGCACCAGCACGACCAGCACCTGCACCATCCCCACCGCCCATGCCTCGCGCTATGTCCAGCAGCTGTGCAAGCACTGGTCGCACAACCTCGCGGTCGAGTTCGACGCGAGCCAGGGCCGGGTGGTCTTCCCGCGCGATGCGCGCGGCGCGGCCTGGGCCGATGACGCGGTGGTGACCTTCACCGCCCGCGCCGAGGCGCTCGACTGCACCATCGCGGCCAGCGAGCCGGGCCAGCTCGAGGGGCTCAAGGGCGCGGTGGCCCGCCACCTCGACCGCTTCGCCTTCCGCGAGGCGCCGCTGCCGTTTGACTGGCGCGACGCTCCCGCCGTCTAGCGCGCCGCGTCCCGCGCCCGGCCCCATTGCGGGCCGGGCTCGTCCGGCGTAGTCTGCCCCGGCCACAATCGGGAGACGGCGATGGAACAGACCATCCGGCGCGAGACGACCCCCGTACACCTCTGGATCGTGGGCCTGCTCGGGCTCGTCTGGAACGGCTTCGGCGGCTACGACTATGTCATGACCCAGACCGATCCGGTGAACTACCTTGCCACGATGGGTCTCGGCCAGGAATCGGTCGATTACATGCGCACCTTTCCAGCCTGGCTCACCGTGTTCTGGGCACTTGGCGTCTGGGGCTCGCTGGCCGGCTCGATCCTGCTGCTGCTGCGCTCGCGCCATGCGCTCACCGCCTTCGCGGTCTCGCTCGGCGCCTTCGTGGTGAGCCAGGTGGCCGAACTGGTCATGCCGCGCCCGGTCGAGATGGATACCCCCGCGATGTGGGGCACGGTGGCCTTCATTGCCGTGGCGCTGGTCGGCCAGCTGCTTTACGCGCGCCGCCAGTCCGCCGTCGGGGTGCTGCGCTGAGCGGACCGGCTCAGCCGCGCGCAGCGCGCTGGCGGATCAGCCGCAGGTAGGTGTCGGCCACGGTCTGGTTGATCCGGTCCCATGAGAAATCGCGGCTGCGCGCCTCGCCCGCCGCGCCGTGCGCGCTGCGCAGCGCGCCGTCCGCGACATAGGCCTGCAGCGCATCGGCGAACTGGCGGATCGCACCCGGGCGGATCAGCCGGCCCGAGCGTCGGTCGTCGACCAGGCTCTCGCTGCCGGTCGCTTCGGACACGACCACCGGCAGGCCGCAGGCCATCGCCTCGAGCGTGACATTGCCGAAGGTCTCGGTCACCGAGGGGAAGAACAGCACGTCCATGCTCGCCACCGCGCGCGCCAGATCGGCGCCGCCGAGGAAGCCGGTGAACACCGCCTCCGGCAGCCGCCCGGCAAACCAGTCGCGCGCCGGGCCATCGCCCACCACCAGCACGCGGTGCTTCACCCCGCGGCGGGCCAGCTCGTCGATCGCGTCGGAGAACACGTCGAGCCCCTTTTCCATCACCAGCCGGCTGAAGAAGCCGATCACCACCTCGTCGTCGGCCAGACCCAGCCCACGGCGCCAGGCCAGGTCGCGGCGGCCGGGATGGAAGATCTCGCGGTCGACCCCGCGCGACCAGATGTCGATATCATAGTTCATGCGCTGCTCGCGCAGCACTTGCGCCATCGATTCGGACGGGGCGACCAGCGCGTCGCAGCGGCGGTAGAAGCGCCGCAGCAGGGCCTCCAGCGGCGGCTCCATGAAGGCCAGGTTGTAGTAGCGCGGATAGGTCTCGAACCGGGTGTGGACCGAGGCCAGCACCGGCAGGCGCCGCGAGCGCGCCCAGCTGACCGCGCGGTGCGCCGCCGGATCGGGCGAGGAGACATGGACCACGGTGGGCGCGAAGGCGGCCAGATCGCGCTTCACCCGGCCGAACAGGCCCAGCGGCACGCGGTACTCGGCGCGGCCCGGGATCGCGAAGGACGGCACCCCGACGAGGTCGCCGGTCGGCGCGAAGGCCGGCTCGGCGACGGTGGGGGCATAGACCCGCACGGCGGCGCCCTGCCGCAGCAGATAGCCGACCAGCCGGTTGAGCGCCTGGTTGGCACCATCGCGGACATAGTTGTAGTTGCCGCTGAACAGCGCGATGCGCAGGCCGGCCAGCGGTCCGGGCGAGACGGGTGCGGGCGAGGCGGTTGCGGGCGAGGCGGTGGGAGCCGTCATGGCCGGCCCCTACACCGCCCGCCGCCGCTTGGCGAGACTCCGCCCGCGGGCGAGCGCCAGGCTACCAGCCGCGCGGACCGTCCCAGTGGCGATAGCGGGGATAGCCGCGATCCCACCGGCGATACTGCCAGCGCCGCCGCTCCCACCGCTCGCGCTCCCAGCGATAGCGCGCCCAGTCGCGGTAAAAGCGCGGCGGATAGTCGTGGTAGGCATAGTAGCCGCGGAAACGCGGGCCACCGTAGAAGCGGTCGTCCCGCGCCGACGAGGCGATCGCCGCGCCGACCGCCAGCCCGACGATGCCGCCGGCGATCGCCGCGCCGGTGGTGTCGCCGCCGCGGCGGTCAAAGCGGTGATCGGCCAGCGCGGGGGTGGCCGTGGTCAGCACGGCGGCGGCCAGGCCGCTGCCCAGGATCAGGGTACGCAGAGCACTCATACGGGAACTCCAGCCTCGTTCCGGATGGAGGGATCTCGCCATTCCGGGGGTTAACCGTCGCTGAACCCCATGCCCGTCAGCGACGAACGATATCACCGATCCGACAGGGTTCGCCCCGGCCGCTCAGTTGCCCCAACGCGCGCGCCGGTCGTCGTTGTCGTCCCAGTCGCGATCCCACTGGCGGTCCGACCCGCGGTCCCAGCCGCGCCGGTTGCCCGAGCGGTCACCCCAGCCGCGGTCGGAATAGCCGCGCCGGTCGTAGTAGCCATCATCGTCGCAGGGGCGTCCGTCCCGGTCATAGCGGTGGCCCTGGCGGTCCCAGTAGTAGCCGTCGCGCCAGGTCCAGCCGCGGTCGGCGAAGCGGTTGTTGTTGCGATTGACGCTCGAGGCGATGATCGCGCCCAGCGCCAGGCCGATGATGCCCCCGGCGATCGCCGCGCCGGCGGTGTCGCCGCCGCCGCGGCGGCCATAGCCGCGATAGGGATCCGCCAGCGCGGGGGTGGCGGAGGTGATCGCCGTGGCGGCGAGAACCGTGGCGAGGATGGACTTGCGGACGACACCCATGGCTCCAGACTCCTGCGGCGGAGCGGTGCGGGGCCCGATTGCCCCGCCTGCGATTCGCCGTGTGAGTTCATCGATAGGCCAGCGAACCTGAACGGCGGCCGAGGGCTGGCGGCAGCTTTCGTTCAGTTTCACGTAAATGAATGTTAACGGCGGCCCGCCGCAACGCCCTGTCCGGTCCCACTGTCCTATCCGGCGCCGGTCCGGCATGCTGCCCGCCGCGGTGACCGGTTCGGCGGGCCGCGAGGCACGCTCCGAAAACCGGGGAGAACTTTTTGCCCTGGACCCTGTCAACCGTGTCAACCGCGCGGGCCGGGCAGGCCGGGTGCGCCGCGGAATCGCTGGGCCGGGCGGGCGTGATGGAAAATTTTCGTTCCCCCCTTGTTCCATGAGAACAAAGCCGATACATCAGCGCCACGGTTGACCTTCCCGGTCAGCGCCACCTAGGCAAGGAGGCTCGTGATGGCTGCTCAGTTGAAGCTCATCCAGGAAGGCAAGGACAAGGACTCTATGGACCGGCAGAAGGCGCTCGAGGCAGCGCTCGCCCAGATCGATCGCGCGTTCGGCAAGGGCAGCGCGATGAAGCTGGGCTCGAAGGAGACCATGCAGGTGGAGGCGATCTCCACCGGCTCGCTCGGGCTCGACATCGCGCTTGGCGTCGGCGGCCTGCCGCGCGGCCGCGTGATCGAGGTTTACGGGCCGGAAAGCTCGGGCAAGACCACCCTCGCGCTCCACGTCATCGCTGAGGCGCAGAAGATGGGCGGCACCGCGGCCTTCATCGACGCCGAACACGCGCTCGATCCGGTCTATGCGAAGAAGCTGGGCGTCAACATCGATGAGCTGATCGTTTCGCAGCCCGATACCGGCGAGCAGGCGCTCGAGATCACCGACACGCTGGTCCGCTCGAACGCGATCGACGTGCTGGTGGTCGATTCGGTCGCCGCGCTGGTTCCCCGGGCCGAGATCGAGGGCGAGATGGGCGACAGCCACGTCGGCCTCCAGGCCCGCCTGATGAGCCAGTCGCTGCGCAAGCTGACCGGGTCGATCAGCCGTTCGCGCTGCATGGTGATCTTCATCAACCAGCTGCGCATGAAGATCGGCGTGATGTACGGCAATCCCGAGACCACCACTGGCGGCAACGCGCTCAAGTTCTATGCCTCGGTCCGGCTCGACATCCGCCGCACCGGGCAGATCAAGGATCGCGACGATATCGTCGGCAACTCGACCCGGGTGAAGGTGGTCAAGAACAAGGTGGCGCCGCCCTTCAAGCAGGTCGAATTCGACATCATGTACGGCGAGGGCATCTCGAAGATCGGCGAGATCCTCGACCTCGGGGTCAAGGCCGGCATCGTCGAGAAGTCGGGCGCCTGGTTCAGCTACGATTCCATTCGCATCGGTCAGGGGCGGGAGAACGCCAAGACCTATCTGCGTGAAAATCCCGAAGTTTGTGACCGGCTGGAGGCCGCCATTCGCGGCCGCACCGAAGGTCTTGCCGGGGAGATGATGACGGGTCCGGACGCGGACGACGACCTCTGATCCCCAAGGGGCTCCGTCCGCGGAGCCCGGAACGCAGGGCCGGCGCGAGGGAGCGATCCTCGCGCCGGCCTTTGCGTTTGGGGTGAAGCGCAGGGCTGACGGAGGAGCCCTTTCACCCT
Organism: Novosphingobium piscinae; assembly: GCF_014230355.1. GTDB lineage: Bacteria > Pseudomonadota > Alphaproteobacteria > Sphingomonadales > Sphingomonadaceae > Novosphingobium > Novosphingobium piscinae. The sequence continues at coordinate 18,917 of NZ_JACLAX010000018.1, read as the reverse complement.
GGCCACCCACCAAAGTCCCATGCCTTCGCGCTTGTCCGGCGCGAGGCTCTGTCCTATCGGCCTAGCCATGACCTCGACCAACGACATCCGCCGGTCCTTCCTTGCATACTTCGGTGCCCAGGGGCACGAGGTGGTCCCGTCCGCGCCGCTGGTGCCCTACAACGATCCCACGCTGATGTTCACGAACGCGGGCATGGTCCCGTTCAAGAACGTCTTCACCGGGCTCGAAACGCGCGCCACCCCGCGCGCCACCTCGTCGCAGAAGTGCGTGCGGGCCGGCGGCAAGCACAACGATCTCGACAATGTCGGCTACACCGCCCGGCATCACACCTTCTTCGAGATGCTCGGCAACTTCTCGTTCGGCGACTATTTCAAGGAGCAGGCGATCACCCACGCCTGGACCCTGCTGACGCAGGAATGGGGCCTGCCCAAGGACAAGCTGCTCGCCACGGTCTATCACACCGACGACGAGGCCTTCGCGCTGTGGCAGAAGATCGCCGGTCTGCCGGAGGAGCGGATCATCCGCATCCCGACCAAGGACAACTTCTGGGCGATGGGCGATGATGGCCCCTGCGGCCCGTGCTCGGAGATCTTCTACGATCACGGCGAGGCGATTCCCGGGGGGCCTCCGGGCAGCCCGGACGAGGACGGCGATCGCTTCATCGAGATCTGGAACCTCGTGTTCATGCAGTACGAGCAGGCCGGTGGCGAGATCGTCGGCGAGCTGCCCAAGCCCAGCATTGACACCGGCATGGGGCTCGAGCGCATCGCCGCCGTGCTGCAGGGCGAGCATGACAACTACGATACCGACACCTTCAAGGCCCTGATCGCCGCCTCGGAAAGCCTGACCGGGGTCAAGGCTGCCGGCGCGCAGACCGCCAGCCACCGCGTGATCGCCGATCACCTCCGCTCGACCAGCTTCCTGCTGGCCGATGGCGTGCTGCCCAGCAACGAGGGCCGCGGCTACGTGCTGCGCCGGATCATGCGTCGGGCGATGCGCCACGCGCACCTGCTGGGCGCCAAGGATCCGCTGATGCACCGGCTGGTGCCCGCGCTGGTCGCCGAGATGGGCCAGGCCTATCCCGAGCTGGGCCGGGCCCAGGCGCTGATCGAGGAAACCCTCCAGCGCGAGGAGATCCAGTTCCGCCGCACCCTGTCGAACGGGCTCAAGCTGCTCGACGAGGCCACGCTGGACATGGCCGATGGCGGCGAGCTGCCGGGCGAGACCGCCTTCAAGCTCTACGATACCTACGGCTTCCCCTATGACCTGACCGAGGACGCGCTGCGCGCCCGCGGCATCGCGGTTGACCGTGCCGGTTTCGACGCCGCGATGGCGCGCCAGAAGGCCGCCGCGCGCGCCGCCTGGAAGGGCTCGGGCGAGGCGGCCGCGGGCGAGGTGTGGTTCGACATCGCCGAGCGCGTCGGCGCGACCGAGTTCACTGGCTACACCGCCACCACCGGCGAGGCCCAGGTCGTCGCGCTGGTCCGCGACGGCGCCGAGGTGCCCAGCGCCGCAGCCGGCGAGGCGGTCACCGTGATCGTCAACCAGACCCCGTTCTACGGCGAAAGCGGCGGGCAGACCGGCGATGCCGGGACGATCACTGGCGCGGACGGCCTCAGCCTGACGGTCCACGATACGGCCAAGCCGCTCGGCCGGCTGCACGCCCATGTCGCCACCGTGGCGGCCGGGACGATCAAGGTCGGCGACGTGATCAAGCTCGACATCGACGTCGCCCGCCGCGACGCGATCCGCGCCAACCATTCGGCCACGCACCTGCTGCATGCCGCGCTGCGCAACCGGCTGGGCAGCCATGTCACCCAGAAGGGCTCGCTGGTCGCGGCCGATCGCCTGCGCTTTGACTTTTCGCATCCCACCGCACTTTCGGTCGAGGACATCGCCGCGATCGAGGCGGAGGTGAATGCCGAGATCCGCTCCAACGAGACGGTCAGCACCCGCCTGATGACGCCTGACGATGCGATCGCGGCGGGGGCCATGGCGCTGTTCGGCGAGAAGTATGGCGACGAGGTGCGCGTGCTCTCGATGGGCCGCCTGAACGCCGGCCGCAACTATTCGGTCGAGCTGTGCGGCGGCACCCACGTGCGCGCCACCGGCGACATCGGGCTGTTCCGCATTGTCGCCGAAGGCGCGGTCTCATCCGGCGTGCGCCGCATCGAGGCGCTGACCGGCGAAGGCGCGCGGCGCTGGCTGGTTGGCCGCGAGGATGCGCTGAAGAACGCCGCCAGCCTGCTGCGCACCACCCCCGACGAGGTCGAGGCCCGGGTCGCGGCCTTGCTCGACGAGCGGCGCCGGCTGGAGAAGGAGCTGGCCGAGGCCAAGAAGGCGCTGGCGCTGGGTGGGGGCGGCGGGGCCGCTCCGGCTGCGGACGAGGAGGTTGGCGGGGTCAGGTTCAGCGGACAGGTGCTCGAGGGGCTCGATCCGAAGGACCTGCGCGGGCTGCTCGATCAGGCCAAGCAGCGGCTCGGCTCCGGTGTCGCCGCGATCGTCGCGGTGAACGAGGGCAAGGCCAGCATCGCGGCCGGAGTCACGGAGGATCTGACCGGCACGGTCAGCGCGGTCGACCTGGTGCGTGCCGGGGTCGAGGCGCTGGGCGGCAAGGGCGGCGGCGGCCGGCCCGACATGGCCCAGGGCGGCGGTCCGGACGGCAGCAAGGCGGCCGAGGCGATCGCCGCGGTGCGCGCGGCGCTCGCCGCCGGCTGACCCGCAGGCTCAGCCCGGCGCGCGTTCGCGCAGGGTCGAGCTGCGCAGCTTCGGCTTGCTGTCGAGCTGGCCCTCCTCGCGGATCTGCTCGCGGAACTGGTCGCGCTTCTCGTGGATCGAGGCGATCACGAAGCCCATCGGCACGCCGAGGTCGACCAGCACCGCCTCGGACAGCTGCAGCGAGCTTTCCAGGGTTTCCGGCACGGCATGGCTCGCACCGGCCCGGTAGAGCAGTCCGGCATTGGCCGCATCGCGCGCGCGGGCAATGATCGGCAGCGCGGGATGGTCCTTGCGGATCCGCCGCACCAGCCGCAGCGCGCCTTGCGGGTCGTTCATGGTCAGGATCACCGCGGTTGCCCGGTGCAGGTCGAGCCGGCCCAGCATCGCGCTGCGCGCGGCATCGCCAAAGGCCACGGCATAGCCTTCGCGCTGCCCTGCGGCGATCAGGTCGGCGTCGGCATCGATCGCGAGGTAGGGCTGGTTGTGTTCGGCCAGCATGTCGGCGATCAGCCGCCCGACCCGCCCGAAGCCGACGACGATCGCGCGCGGGCCGCTGTCGGCCTCGCTCTCGGTCTCGTGCCGGCGCCGCGATCCGCCCGCTTCGACCCGCCGTGCCAGCCAGCGGCCGACCAGCGCGAGCAGCGGGGTCACGGTCAGGCCCAGCGCGGTGACCATCTGCCAGAACCCGGCGTCGGCCGGTGAGAGCAGCCGCGCGGCCACGGCGGCGGTCAGCACGATCAGCGTGGTCTCGGACGGGCTGGCCAGCAGGATTCCGGCCTCGGTGGAGGTGCCGGCCCGCGCGCCCGACAGGCGCAGCATGATCGTGGTGACGGTGGCCTTGGCGCTGAACACCAGCGCCAGCGCGGCCAGGACCTCGGTCCAGCGCGCCCAGAACAGCGCGAGATCGAGCTGCATCCCCACGGTGATCAGGAAGATCCCCAGGGCCAGTCCCTTGAACGGTTCGGTCATGGTCTCGACCTCGCCGTGGTACTCGGTCTCGGCGATGAGCAGCCCGGCGAGCAGGGCACCGACGATGGGCGAGAGCCCGACCGCCGCCGTGGCGAGCGAGGCGACGATCACCACCAGCAGGCTGGCCGAGAGGAACAGCTCCGGGCTGCGGGTCCGCGCGGCCTGGGCGAACAGGGCGGGCAGGAGGAAGCGTCCGGCGGCGAGCAGCGCCACCAGCACTACGGCTCCCAGCCCGAGCGTGCGCAGGATCGCATCGGCCGGCTGGGCGGCATCGCCGCCACCGATCGCGCCGAGCAGGAAGATGATCGGGACCAGTGCGATGTCCTCGAACAGCAGCATCGACAGCGCCGCCCGGCCGACCGGCGTGCGCGAATCGGTCAGCCGCAGGACCAGCGCGGTCGAGGACAGGGCGAGTGCGAGGCCGAGCGCGAGCGCTGTGGTCCAGGTCTGCCCCGACAGCGCCAGCCCGGCGGCGATCAGCGCCGCGCTGCCGGTGAGTTCGGCCGCGCCGACCCCGAACACCGCCCGCCGCATCGCCCACAGGCGAGAGAACGACAGCTCGAGCCCGACCGAGAACAGCAGCAGGATGATGCCGAACTCGGCAAAGGGCGCCAGCCCGCCGGGATCGGTGATCGTCACGTGATAGAGCCACGGATAGCGATCGACTTGCGCGCCCAGCCCATGCGGCCCGACCAGCAGGCCGACCAGGATGAACCCGATCACCGGCGTGATCCGGAACCGCGCGAAGACCGGGATCACCAGTCCGGCCGCGCCCAGGATCACCAGGGCGTCGGACAGGGCGGGGGTGTGCAGATCGGCGGCCATCGGCCAAGGGTAGGGGAGGGGGGCGGGCTTGTCACGGGAGCACCGGCCCCGGGCGCGGCGCCCTTTGCGGCATGGCAGCCGGACCGCCAGCCCCCGGCGTGATCGCGCGCTGTCCTACGGCGGGTTTTGCCGTCACACTCCGGCCGGCTCTTTCCATCGTCAAGCCAGTGCGGGTGCAGGCCTGTGCACTTTGCAGACGAATGTGTGTGAGGTTGCTGAACTTCGGCTTCCGTCCGGCGGCGCGAACGAAAAAGGCCCCGGCATCGCCGGGGCCTTTCGCGAGCCGTCAGGACGGGGCCGCTCAGGCCCAGTTCTTCATCTCGGCTTCCAGGTTGTCGACGATCGCCTGGAAGAAGCCCTCGGTGGTCAGCCAGTTCTGGTCCGGGCCGATCAGCAGGGCGAGGTCCTTGGTCATCTTGCCGCTCTCGACGGTCTCGATGCAGACCCGCTCGAGCGTCTCGGCGAAACGCACCACGTCGGGGGTGTTGTCGAACTTGCCACGATAGGACAGCCCGCGGGTCCAGGCGAAGATCGAGGCGATCGGATTGGTGCTGGTCGCCTTGCCCTGCTGGTGCTGGCGGTAATGGCGCGTCACGGTGCCGTGGGCGGCCTCGGCCTCGACGGTCTTGCCGTCGGGCGCCATCAGCACCGAGGTCATCAGGCCGAGCGAGCCGAAGCCCTGGGCCACGGTGTCGGACTGCACGTCGCCGTCGTAGTTCTTGCACGCCCAGACGAACTTGCCCGACCACTTGAGCGCCGAGGCGACCATGTCGTCGATCAGGCGGTGCTCGTAGATGATCTTGGCCTCGGCGAACCGCTCCTTGAAGCCCTCGGTGTCGAACACCTCCTGGAACAGGTCCTTGAAGCGCCCGTCATAGGCCTTGAGGATCGTGTTCTTGGTCGACAGGTACACCGGCCAGCCGAGGTTGAGGCCGTAGTTGAACGAGGCACGGGCGAAGTCGCGGATCGAATCGTCGAGGTTGTACATCGCCATGGCGACGCCGGCGCTGGGGAAGTCGAACACGTCGAGGTCGATCTTCTCGCCGTTCTCGCCGTCCCACACCAGGCGCAGCTTGCCCGGGCCGGGAATCAGGGTGTCGGTGGCCTTGTACTGGTCACCGAAGGCATGACGGCCGACCACGATCGGATCGGTCCAGCCCGGCACCAGCCGCGGCACGTTGCTGATCACGATCGGTTCGCGGAACACCACGCCGCCCAGGATGTTGCGGATCGTGCCGTTGGGCGACTTCCACATCTTCTTGAGGCTGAACTCCTCGACGCGGGCCTCGTCGGGGGTGATCGTGGCGCACTTCACCGCCACGCCATACTGCTTGGTGGCATTGGCCGAATCGACCGTGATCTGGTCGTTGGTGGCGTCGCGGTTCTCGACCGACAGGTCGAAGTACTTCAGATCGATGTCGAGGTAGGGCAGGATCAGCTTCTCGCGGATCCACTGCCAGATGATGCGGGTCATTTCATCGCCGTCCATCTCGACGATGGGATTGGCTACCTTGATCTTGGCCATTGCCGTCCTTCCCGGGGAGAGTTGCACGGCACGCCCTTAGCAGGGAAACCGGGCTTCGCAAGCGGCAGCGGCGGGGCTGCGGCCTTGGTGCGAAACGAAAAAGGCCCCGGGTGACCGGGGCCTTTTCAGCGAATGGTGGGCGTAGCAAGGATTGAACTTGCGACCCCTACGATGTCAACATAGTGCTCTACCACTGAGCTATACGCCCGGCACCATTCGGCTTCCCGGCATCACTGCCGGGCAGGGGGCGCCTTTAGCGGCGGCTCCGGATCGAATCAAGCCGTTTCCTTCACCCCCGCGCCGTGGTCGGCAGACCGAACACGCGGTCGACCTCCATCACCAGGTCGCGCAGGTGGAAGGGCTTGGACAGGACCTTGGCCTGCGGCGCTTCCTGGCTGGCTTTGAGCGTGACCGCGGCGAAGCCGGTGATGAACATCACCTTGGTCTCGGGGCTGATCTCGGCGCAGCGCTGGGCCAGTTCGATCCCGTCCATCTCGGGCATGATGATGTCGGACAGCAGGAGGTCGAACCGTTCGCGCTCGAGCAGGGGCACCGCTGCCGTGCCCCGATCGACCGCGACCACGCTGTAGCCGGCGTTCTCGAGGGCCCGGCTGAGGTAGGTGCGCATGGCTTCTTCGTCTTCGGCCAGGAGAATGCGCAACATAGGGGGCCCTTGTCTGATCGGCACGGCTTGGACCGAGTCGGGTTGTTCGTGGCGGTGACTTAGCCCGGATCAGGTTAAAAATCTGGTTGCGCGCCCCTTTGGCGGCTTTGACAGGCGCACCGGGCAAGGCCAGCCTGCGGGCATGGTTGGACGCCCGATTCTTCCCCCCGGTCTTGCCGAGCGCGGATCTTCCCAGGCCCGGCACCGCGTGCGCCATGGGGGCGAGGTGCCGCACCTGGCGGGTGCTGCGGCGTTCGAGTTGTACAGTGTCGAGCCTTCGGCGATTCCGGTGCTGATCGCAGTGCCCCATGCGGGCCGCAGCTATTCGCCGGCCCTGCTCGAGCGGATGCGCCATCCGGCGCAGGCCGCCCTGCGGCTCGAGGACCGCCTGGTCGATGCGCTTGGCCGGGCCGTGGCGGTGGCGACCGGTGCATCGCTGCTGGTGGCCGCCGCGCCGCGGGCGCTGATCGATCTCAATCGCGCCTGCGACGATGTCGATTGGGAGATGGTCCATCCCCGTGGGCGCAGCGTGCCGAGCGACGGCGCGGTGCGGCAGCAGCCCAGCCGGCGTGCCCGTAGCGGGCTAGGCCTGGTGCCGAGGCGCCTGCCTGGCCTGGGCGAATTGTGGCGGCGGCGATTGGATCCGGGGGAACTCGAGGACCGCATCGCCGGCGTGCATGCCACCTATCACGCTGCGCTGGCCGCGGAACTGGCCCGTCTGCGCGCGCGGTGGGGGGTCGCCCTGCTTATCGACCTGCATTCAATGCCGCCGCTGGAACCGCGCGAGGGCGAGGCCGGCGCCGCGTTTGTGCTGGGGGATCGCTTCGGCACCACCTGTTCAGGAGCACTGATCGCCAGCGCGTTCGAGTGGTTCGGCCGCGCCGGCGAGCCGGCGGCTCACAACCGGCCCTATGCCGGTGGTTACGTGCTTGAGCGGCATGCCGCTCCGCAGGCCGGTTTCCACGCGTTTCAGCTCGAGGTGGACCGTGCCCGCTACCTTGATTCGCGACTCGCCGAGTTGGGAGATGGTTTCGCGCCGATGGTCGACCTGCTCGCCGGACTCGTGAAGCGTCTGGGCGACGACGTGGCTGCGCTCGGTCGCACGCAAACCAGGCAGCACTGGTCGGAGGCTGCGGAATAGCTAATTAAATCATAAATTTGATTGAGTTTCCCGCCATCGCGACAGGCCTACAAAAAACCACCTCGTGCGCGAGCACGAGGTGGCCAAGGTTCAGGGAGGAAGTGCACAAAACTGCGCACTTGTCGGCGGACCATGAGGGGAGCCCGGCCGACTTCTGAGAGTTAGGCGATGTGACGGTCCCGTTCAAGAGTGGTCTTGTTTCAAATTAAACCAAATCTGCGGGCTCGAACGCAACAGGGCGCGTCCGGCCGGACGCGCCCTGCGATAGTGCAATCGGCCGGCTGAGGCCGTCTGGAGCCGGTCAGGCAGCGGGGGCGACGACCGGGCCCTGACCCAGCTGGAGCTGGCGCCCGAAGATCTCGCGGATCAGATCCAACGAGAAGAGGTGGGCGTAGACCAGGGCCAGCAGTCCGTTCTGGTTCCAGCTGCGCAGCACGTCACCGCGCATCTCGCGCAGCTTGGCCTGGTCGATCATCTGGAAGCCGCGATAGACGAAGGGCTGCTCGAACCCCTCCTGCTGGATCGTCACCTCGCCATCCATCAGCAGGTTGTGCTTCTTGAGCTCCTCGACGAAGGCCTGCGTGCGCGCGCCAGCCTGCTCGAACTGTTCGCAGAAGCCCAGCAAAGCCTTGGTGTGCTCGCTCGGCTGGTCGTTTTCGAACAGGGCGTTGCCCTCGACGTTCTCGCCCAGCAGGTCCGAGGTGGGGTCAAAGCACAGCGAGAGCTCGTCGCTCTCAGGCGCCAACTTGGCCAGCAGGAACGGATAGCGCCGGATGTAGGCGGGGATGTAGATGTTCTCCTGCACCTTGCCCTCGGCGTCCACGAACACGTTGACCCCTTCGTTCAGGCCCATCAGCGCGAGCGGAACCGGCTCGGGGCCGGTCGAGAAGATGATCGGGAAGTTGCGGGCCGCCTGGGGGAATTCCTCGGCGGTCAGCGGAATGGCATGGAAGCCGTGCAGCCAGGGCGCGCGATCGGTGGACCGGCCCTTCCAGCTCGCGTGGTCGCGGCTGTTCAGGGGCATGAGGTCCTTGTAGAAAACGGGTAGGCTTGCTTGCGGCGCGCTGGCCATTGTAGTCTCTCCGGGTATTGCCCGGAACGCGCCGGGTCCTTGGAACATGAAGGGTCTAGGGGCCGCGGGTTTAGGCGGTCGGTCCCACGGGCGCAAGGGTGACCAGCTTGCCCGGATTCAGCAAGCCGTGCGGGTCGAGCGCGCGCTTGATCTGCCGCATCAGCGCCAGTGAAACCGGGTCGCCCAGCCGCTCCAGCTCGTCGCGCTTGAGCTGGCCGATGCCATGCTCGGCCGAGATCGAGCCTGCCCATTCGACCACGCGGTCATGGATCAGGCTACTGATTTCCTTCCCGGTTTGGGCGTACCAGGCCGGCCCATCGCTGCCCTTCGGCGCCAGCGCATGGAAATGGACATTGCCATCGCCGAGGTGCCCGAACGCGACCGCCCGGACTCCGGGGAACCGCGTCTCCACTTCGGTCACCGCGGCATCGACGAAGTCGGGCATGCGTTCGACCGGCACCGAGATGTCGTGCTGCACTGCCGGGCCCTGGGCCCGCTCGGCCAGCGGGATCGATTCGCGGATCCGCCACAGCGCCTCGGCCTGGGCCTCGCCGCTCGAGATCACCGCATCGTCAAGCAGGCCGGCCTCGAACAGGTCGCCGATCGCGGTCTCGACCCGATCGCGCAGGTCGGCGGCACCGGTCGCGTCAGCCACGACCTCGATCAGCACGTGCCACGCGTAATCGCCGGTGAGCGGTGCGCGGGTGCCCGGATCATAGGCGAGCACGGCCGCCACGCTGCTCGCCGGCATCACCTCGAACCCTTCGACACCGCCACCCAGCCGGTCCTCGCAGGCGAGCAGCAGCGCGCGGGCGCGCTGCAGCGAGGTGAGGCCGGCCCAGATCACCACCCGTTCGGCCACGGCCGGGACCAGCCGCAGCGTCGCTGCGGTCACGATGCCGAGCGTGCCCTCCGACCCGATCAGCACCTGCTTGAGATCGAACCCGCGGTTGTCCTTCTTCAGCGGGGTCAATGCCGAGAATACGCTGCCATCGGCCAGCACGGCCTCCAGCCCCAGCACCAGCGCCCGCATCGAGCCGTGGCGGAGCACCTGGGTGCCGCCGGCATTGGTCGAGATCAGCCCGCCGACCGTGGCCGAGCCCTTGCCGCCCAGTGTCAGGGGAAAGCGCAGCCCGACTGCCTCGGCCGCATGGTGCAGGGTCTCGAGGATCGTCCCGGCGCCGCAGGTGACCTGCCGCGCGTCGGTGTTGATCGGCGCGATCGCGTCGAGCCGGCGCAGCGACAGCAGCAGGGCTGTGCCGCTCTCGTCGGGGGTGGCGCCGCCGCACATGCCGCTGTTGCCGCCCTGCGGCACGATCGGCACGCCATGTTCGGCGCAAAGCCGTACCAGCGCAGCGACCTCGGCCGTCGAGCCGGGCGAGGCCAGTGCCAGGGTGCGGCCGGTGAAGCGGCCCCGCCAGTCGGTCAACCAGGGCGAAAGGAGGTCTGGATCGGTGGTGAGGCCGCGTGGGCCAAGCAGGTCGGCGGCGGCGGCAAGGAACGTGTCCTGGGACGAAGTCATGGCCGTGTCTATGGCACAGCCCGACCGGCGCGGCCAGCGGTCGGGTGCATGGCTGACGGGGCTTGGCAAGCTTTCGCCGGGCGGGTTAAGCCATGGTTCAAGCGTGGCCGTTATGGCGGCTGCACAAGACTGTGGCTGCGTCCACTCGGGCGCCGCCGGACGGGAGGCCCTCGCGCGTAATGAACCCGGTGTTTGCCCCGATGGCGGCCAGCCTGCTGGCCCCGCTCCTGGCCCTGTTGCCAGTGGCGGTGGGCACCGATGCCGAAAGCGCGGGGATCGATCAGGCGGCGCCATCGCCCGGCGGCGAGGCTGCCCAGCTGGTCGGCGAATCCGAGCCGCCCCGGCCGGCCGATCGCGCCAGCCTGGGGTTCGCCGATGTCGTGCGGCAACAGCGCGAGGCCGAGCGTGCCCAGCAGGTCCGCATCGAGCAGCGCGTGATCATCCGGATCACGCCCGGACCGGTGAGCCGTCCCGGGGTGCCGTTCGCCCGCGATCCCCGGCGCGGCCTGTTCGCCGAGTTCGCCGAACGCCAGGCGCCCCGGTTCATCGAACGGCGCACGGGACAGTGCGTCCCGGTCGGCGGGATCGCCGGAGTCCAGGCCGATGGCCCTAGCCGGCTGATCCTGTTCATGCGTGACCAGCGGATCATCAGCGCGGCGCTCGAGAAGGGCTGCAACGCCCGCGACTACTATTCGGGCTTCCTGGTCGAGCGGACCAGCGACGGGATGATCTGCGCCGCGCGCGACAAGCTGCTGTCGCGGACCGGAGCGAACTGCAGCCTCGGCAAGCTGCGTCAACTGGTCGAGATCGATCCCGACGACTAGACCGGGCTGCCGGGCGTTCCCGGGGGTGGCCGCATTTCCTTGACTTCCGGGTGCTTCTGCGCCTAGAGGCCGGCAGTCTCGCCACCGTGCAAGCTGTGGGCGCGACGGGCCGCCGATGCCTGACCCGACGGGTCAGGATGCGCGACGGCCGCACTCCTGATCCGGACAGCCATATCCATGAATTTTGCCGATCTCGGCCTCTCCGACGAATTGCTGCAGGCCGTTGAACTGGCCGGATACTCGGAGCCGACTCCGATCCAGGCCCAGGCGATCCCCTCGGTCCTGATGATGCGCGACCTGATCGGCATCGCCCAGACCGGCACCGGCAAGACCGCTGGCTTCGTGCTGCCGATGCTCGACATCCTCGCCCACGGCCGCCGCCGCGCGCTGATGCCGCGTTCGCTGATCCTCGAGCCGACGCGCGAACTGGCAGCCCAGGTGGCCGAGAACTTCGAGAAGTATGGCAAGAACCACGATCTCAAGATGGCGCTGCTGATCGGCGGCGTGCAGATGGGGGATCAGGTCAAGGCCCTGACCGAAGGCGTCGACGTCCTCATCGCCACCCCCGGGCGCCTGATGGACCTGTTCGAGCGGGGCAAGATCCTGCTCACCGGCTGCAATCTGCTGGTGATCGACGAGGCCGACCGGATGCTCGACATGGGGTTCATCCCCGATATCGAGACGATCTGCGCCAAGCTTCCGGCGAACCGTCAGACCCTGCTGTTCTCGGCGACCATGCCGCCGCCGATCAAGAAGCTGGCCGACAAGTTCCTCAGCAACCCCAAGCTGATCGAGGTCGCCCGCCCGGCGACCACCAACGTCAACATCGTCCAGCACAAGGTGAACGTCAGCGCGCGCAAGAAGCGCGACGTGCTGCGCCACCTGCTGCAGACCGACAATGTCACCACCGCGATCGTCTTCGCCAACCGCAAGACCACGGTGCGCGATCTGGCCAAGAGCCTGAAGCGCGACGGCTTCTCGGCCGGCGAGATCCACGGTGATATGGACCAGCCCTCGCGCAATGCCGAGCTGCAGCGGTTCAAGGACGGCGACATCAACATCCTCGTCGCCTCGGACGTGGCCGCCCGCGGGCTCGACGTGAAGGGCGTGAGCCACGTCTTCAACTTCGACACTCCGTGGCATCCGGACGACTATGTCCACCGCATCGGCCGGACCGGTCGCGGCGGAGCGACCGGGCGGGCCTTCACCCTCGTCGCCGAGGAGGACGCCGAGGCGATCGCCAATGTCGAGAAGCTGACCGGCGGGCCGATCCCGCTGTTCGAGATCGACGGCGCGCGGGCGGCCTCGTCCCCAACCGCCGAAGACCAGCCCGCCGAGCGGGGGCGCGGTTCGCGCCGCGCGCCGCGCCGGGGGGCCAAGGCCGCGCCCGAGGCGCCGGCGCATTCCGCCGAGGCCGAACCTCTGCCGCGCGCCGAACGTCCGGAACGCGCCGAGCGTCCGGAGCGCGCCGAACGTCCCCAGCGTGCGCCGCGCCGGCAGCGCGAGGACACCCCCGTGGCCGCATCCGCGCCGCGCTCTGCGCCGGAGCGGGCCGCACCGGTGGCTGCCCAGCGGGAGGCGCCGTCTGCGCCCGGCGAATGGAACGGGCCGGTCCCTGGCTTCCTCCATATCTCGGCGCTCACCGCATAGGACTGGTCGCCGGGCGCAGGAGCATTGTCTGCGCGCGGCCGACTGGTCTATCACACCTGTGCGTGCCGTGACCGAACGTGTCGACCGCGGCGGGCCTGCCTGAAGAGCGGTCGCGCGGAACCTGGCCGCCGGGCTGTTCGCCGATGAAAGCTTAGCGCGTTGCCGATTTCCGTTCTTGTCCTGCTCGCCGCCGCCCAGACTCCTGCCGAAAGTCCGCCAGCGCCGCCGCCCACCGTGGCGATCCCGCCCGTCACTGACCAGGCACCCGTTGCGCCGGTCGCGGTCCCCGAAGCTGCGCCGCCTGCTCCGCTTTCGCAGCCTGCCGCCGACCCTGCCGCCGAACCGGCACCCCGCAGCGAGCTGGGCAACGAGATCGTCGTCTCGGCGCGCGTGAAGTCCCCGGCCGATCCGTTGGTGGGCTTGAACGCCAAGTCGTTCGAGGTGGTCCAGGCGGTCGACCAGGTGTTCACCGCGCCGCTCGCCATGGGCTACAAGAACAGCGTGCCGAGCCCGATCCGCTCGGGCCTGCGCAACTTCCTGCGCAATCTCGAAGAGCCGGTGTCGGCGCTGAACTACGTGCTCCAGCTCAAGCCCGGCCGGGCCGCGAAATCGACCGTGCGGTTCGTGCTGAACAGCACGGTCGGGGTGGTCGGCCTGGTCGACGTCGCCAAGCGCAAGCCGTTCCACCTGCCCTATCGGCCCAACGGCTTCGCCAACACCTTCGCCTGCTATGGCATCGGCAACGGCCCGTTCTTCTTCCTCCCGCTGGTCGGGCCGATCACGCTGCGCGACCTGGTCGGGTTGACGCTGGACAAGCCGCTGTTCACCGTGGTGATCGGCCCGCCGTTCAGCCGTCCGTACTATTCGATTCCGGCGATCACCATCGATGCGCTCAACGATCGCATCGAGCAGGACGCCGTGCTCACCCAGATGCGCGAGGAATCCGGCGATCCCTATGTCGCCGTGCGCGAGCTCTATCTTCGCCAGCGCCGGGCCGAGATCGCCGCGATCTGCCCGAAGAAGGGTGACCAGCCGATCGATCCCGCGCTGCCGCCGCGGGTCGGCAAGGGCGTGGACTGAGCGGGTGAAACCGCGCGAACCTCTTCAACATCACGCACAGGATCACTGCCACAAACTTTGCGGCAAGGCCTGGAAAACCACGATCAAAAAGAGCCGGGCGGAGCGTGGCAGGCCGGGATGGAGTAGGAAAGAGCTCGGCGCGGGGTGGGCCCTCGGCCCGGTCCTGCGCGGCTGAAGGGGCAAGCCGGTGGCCCAGAGTCTGTCCTGACCGGAGGTGAACGCATCTCGCTGCCGTTCGCTTCAGGCGAACGGGCATCTGGGTGGTTCGACCGAACCAGGACTGACCCTAGTCGACCCGCCGCACGAAGCTGTCGATCACCCGCTTGCGACCGGCCGCGTCGAAGTCGATCTCGAGCTTGTTGCCTTCCTGCGCGGCGATCGTGCCGCTGCCGAACTTCTCGTGAAACACCCGGTCGCCCACCGCCAGGTCGAGCCGCGGCTTGGCCGCGAAGCTCGCGGCGCTGCGGGTGCTTTCGGCCACGCGCCGCGGCGTCGGGTCATAGGTCCCTGCCGCCGCGCGCTGCCAGCCGGGGCCGCGCTGCTGCGTGCGGTCGGGCCGGTCGCGCGTGACATGGGCAAAAGGATCGTCGCGCTCGGACCATTGCGCGCGCCACAGCGAGGCGCCGCCCGACAGGGTGGTCTCGCTGTCGACATGGTCCGGCGGGATCTCGGCAATGAAGCGGCTCGGGATCGAGCTGGTCCACTGCCCGTAGATCCTGCGGTTCGCGGCGTGGAGGATCGTGCAGCGCCGCCGCGCGCGGGTGATTGCGACATAGGCGAGCCGGCGCTCCTCCTCGAGGCTGGCCAGGCCACCCTCGTCGAGCGCGCGCTGGCTGGGGAACACGCCTTCCTCCCAGCCGGGCAGGAACACCTGGTCGAACTCCAGCCCCTTGGCCGCGTGGATGGTCATGATCGTGACCTTCTCGGCATCGTCGGCGGCGTCGTTGTCCATCACCAGGCTGACGTGCTCGAGGAAATCGCCGAGCGTCTCGTAGTCCTCCATCGCCCGGGCCAGTTCCGACAGGTTCTCCAGCCGGCCGGCGGCCTCGGCGCTGCGTTCCGCCTGGAGCATCGCGGTGTAGCCGCTTTCGTCCAGCACGGTGCGGACCAGCTCGGCCGGGGCCAGGCTGTCGGCGGATTCGCGCCAGCGCGCGAAATCGCGCACCAGCGCAAGCAGGGTGTTGCGCGCGCGGGCGGGCAGCTCGTCGGTGTCGCACAGCTCGAGCGCCGCGCGCAGCAGCGGCACGCCCTGGCCGCGGGCATGGCGGTGCAGCCGCTCGAGCGCCTTGTCGCCCAGGCCGCGCTTGGGCGTGTTGTAGATCCGCTCGAACGCCAGATCGTCGCTCGGCTGCGCCAGCAGCCGCAGATAGGCCAGGGCGTCGCGGATCTCGGCGCGCTCGTAGAAGCGGAAACCGCCCACGATCTTGTAGTTGAGGCCGATCTGGATGAAGCGGTCTTCCAGCTCGCGGGTCTGGAACTGCGCGCGCACCAGGATCGCGATCTGGTTGAGGTAGGCGCCCTCGCGCTCCAGCCGTTCGATCTCGTCACCGATCCGGCGGGCCTCCTCGGGACCGTCCCAGACCCCGATCACCCGGACCTTGTCGCCATGGTTCAGCTCGGTCCACAGCGTCTTGCCGAGCCGCTGCGAATTCTCGCCGATCAGCCCCGAGGCGGCGGCCAGAATCTGCGGGGTGGAGCGGTAGTTCTGCTCCAGCCGGATCACCCGCGCGCCAGGAAAATCCTTTTCGAACTTGAGGATGTTGGCCACTTCCGCGCCGCGCCAGGAATAGATCGACTGGTCGTCGTCGCCCACCACGCAGATGTTCTTGTGCTCCTGCGCGAGCAGCCGCAGCCACAGGTACTGGACCTGGTTGGTGTCCTGGTACTCGTCCACCATGATGTACTTGAAGCGCGTCCGGTAGTGTTCAAGCACCTCGCGGTGGCCGCGCAGCACGTTGAGCATGTGCAGCAGGAGATCGCCGAAGTCGCAGGCGTTCAGCGCCTTGAGCCGATCCTGGTAGAGCCGGTAGAAGTGCTGGCCGCGGCCATTGGCGTAGAGCTCGTTCTCCACCGCGTCGAGATCGCCCGGGTTGAACCCGCGGTTCTTCCAGCGGTCGATCAGCCCGGCCAGCTGGCGCGCCGGCCAGCGCTTCTCGTCGATCCCCTCGGCGACGATCAACTGCTTGAGCAGGCGCAACTGATCGTCGGTGTCGATGATCGTGTAGTTGCTCTGCAGCCCGACCAGCTCGGCATGGCGGCGCAGCATCTTGGCGGCGATGGCGTGGAAGGTGCCGAGCCACGGCATCCCTTCCACCGCCGCGCCGATCAGGTGGCCGACCCGTTCGCGCATTTCGCGCGCGGCCTTGTTGGTGAAGGTCACGCACAGGATCTCGCTGGGCCAGGCCCGGCGCGAGCCGACCAGCCAGGCGAGCCGCGCGGTGAGCGCCGCGGTCTTGCCGGTCCCGGCTCCGGCCAGCATCAGCACGGGGCCCTCGGTGGTCTCCACCGCCTCGCGCTGGGGCGGGTTGAGCCGCGCGAGCCAGTCCGGCGCAGCAGGGGCGGCGGGCAGGGCGTGATCGAAATCCGGGGTGTGCGACATCAGCGAACAGCTAGGGAACATTTGGCTGGCGGGCAAGGGTTTGAGTCCGTCGTGGTCGGGTGGAAACATCGCCCCGCCGCCGGTTTCGGCCCAGCACGCGGCGCGAGGAGCGGGTCATGCTGCGGCATGGCGCGTGCAGGCGCGGCCACCACCCGGAGCGGTGCGGGGCGGCAACCGTCGGTTGACCTGCGGCGCGACACCCGGCAACCCCACGGACCATGCAGGCTGCCCCGCTCCATCCGCTCCGAACCCATGCCCGCGTGCTGACCGCCTCGCTGGTGGGCACGGCGATCGAGTTCTACGACTTCTACATCTATGCCACCGCGGCGGCGCTGGTGATCGGGCCGCTGTTCTTCCCGGCGCAGTCGGTCGCGGCGCAGCAGCTGCTGTCGTTCATGACCTTCGGCCTGGCCTTCTTTGCCCGGCCGGTCGGGGCGATCGCCTTCGGCCATTTCGGCGACCGCGTCGGGCGCAAGTCAACCCTGGTCGCCTCGCTCATGCTGATGGGCGGATCGACCGTGCTGATCGCCTTCCTGCCGACCTACGCCATGGCCGGCCCGCTGGCCCCGGCGCTGCTGTGCCTGCTGCGCTTCGGGCAGGGCTTCGGACTGGGCGGCGAATGGGGCGGGGCGGCGCTGCTCGCGGTCGAGAATGCCCCGCCCGGCTGGGCCGCGCGGTTCGGTTCGGCTCCGCAGCTTGGCGCCCCGGTCGGCTTCCTCGCCGCGAACGGCCTGTTCCTGCTGCTTGGCCTGACCCTGACCGAGGCCGATTTCGCGGCCTGGGGCTGGCGCATCCCGTTCCTGGCCAGCGCCGCACTGGTCGCGGTCGGGCTGTGGGTGCGGCTCAACATCGGCGAAACCGCCGCCTTCGCCGCGGCGCGCGATTCTGCGCCGCCGCCGCGCGTTCCGCTGGGCGCCCTGCTGACGGGCCATGCCCCGGCGGTGCTCGCCGGGATCGCCGGGGTGGTGGCCTGCTTCGCGATCTTCTACCTGGCCACCACCTTCGCCCTGTCGTTCGGCACCAAGACGCTGGGCTATCCGCGCGACACCTTCCTCGCGGTGCAGCTGGCGGCCAACCTGTTTCTCGCGCTGGGCATCCTTGCCGCCGGCTGGTGGGCGGATCGCACCAGCGCCGCGCGGGTGCTGGCCACGGGCGCGGTGCTGACCGCGCTGGTCGGCGTGGTCTTCGGCAGCGGACTGGGCTCGGGCGCGCTGGGACTGGTCTGGCTCACGCTCGCCGCGGCGCTGTTCGTGATGGGGCTGACCTATGGCCCGCTCGGCGCCTGGCTGCAGACGCTCTATCCGGTCGAGGTGCGCTACACCGGGATCAGTGTGGCTTTCAACCTGGGCGGGATCATCGGCGGGGCGCTGGCCCCGTTCGCGGCGCAGGCGCTGGCCGACCGCGGCGGCACCGCCTATGTCGGGTTGTTCCTGACCCTGGCCGGCGCCGTGACCTTCGCCGGGGTCAGGCTGGGGCGGGCGCGGCACTGACCAGCAATGGGCGTCTGCCCAGCAATCGACCGTCCTCCAACCCCGCTCAGGCTGAGCGGGGTCGGGAGCGGAGCGAGCGTGCGTGCGATTGAGGGCGGCAACCTCGCGCAAACTGCCCTTCGAACTGCCCGCGCCGCCTAGTCCTCTGCCAGGCGCAGCAGCGTCACCCTGGCCTTGCCCACCTTGCGGTCGGCATCGACGGTGAAGCCCTTGAGCCTGACCTCCTCGTCGGCCGCGGTCTCGAGGCTGATCCAGCTGCCTGCGACCAGCCAGCCCAGCCGTCGCAGCTTGTCGAGCGCGACCGCGCCAGCGCCCGACCGGTAGGGCGGATCGAGCAGCACCAGATCGAGCGGGGCCCGGGCCGGGCCGAGCGCCAGCACCGACCCGGCGCGCACGTCGCACTGCGACTGGGCACGCAGGTTGGCGATGTTGGTGCGGATCGCGCGGATGGCCGGCGGATCCTGCTCGACGAACAGGCACGAGGCCGCCCCGCGCGACAGCGCTTCGAGGCCGAGTGCGCCGGATCCGGCGAACAGGTCGGCCACAGCCAGCCCCTCGAACCCGCCGAGGCGGCTGGCCAGCATCGAGAACAGGGTCTCGCGCGTCCGGTCCGCGGTGGGGCGGGTGGTGTCGCCTTCGGGCGCGGCGAGCTTGCGGCCGCGCCACTGCCCGGCGATGATCCGCAGGCTCATGGCCGCCGCCCCCGCGGCTTGCCCCCGGGGCGGGGTTTCCCGCCGGAGCCTGGTCGGGGCGGGCGGCCCGGCGCGGCAGTGCCATCGCGCGGCGCGCCGGTGCGGCGCGGCGACGGAGCGGCTGGCGCGGACCCGTCCTGCGCGC
>NZ_JACLAX010000017.1 GCF_014230355.1 Novosphingobium piscinae | reverse complement strand
CGCCCCGCGCCGCACCGGCGGCAGCGGCCCCGACCACCCCGGCCGCGACCACCCCGGTCCCGGCCGCCCCGCTTCCGGCCACCCCCGGCTCCAGCCCGCTGCCCGGCAACACCGCGGCGAGCGGCGCCGACGCCGGGGTGGCCCCGGCCGCCGTGCTACCGCCAGCGCCGGTCAGCGAGCCGATCATGGCCTGGTCGCTGGCCGACGCGAAGGCGCTGCTCGCGGTGATCGACGGGATCGGGGCCGAGGGCCTCGCCCCGGCCGACTACAAGCCCGCCGCCCTGCGGGCCGCGATTGCCGCCGGCGAGGGCGACGCGCTGAACGAGGTGGCCAGCAAGTCCTTCGCCTGGCTGGCCGAGGACCTGCGCGACGGGCGCACCCCGATGAACGCGCGGGTTCAGTGGTTCGCGGTCGACAAGGACGTCGACGTCAACCCGACCGACGCGATCATGGCCCGCGCGCTGGATAGCCACGACATTGCCGGCACGCTGGCGGCGCTCAATCCGACCTATCCCGACTATGCCGTGCTCAAGGACGCGCTGGCCCGCACCCCGCGCGCCGATGCCAAGACCCGCGCGCTGATCCGCGCCAACATGGACCGCTGGCGCTGGTTCACCCGCGATCTGGGTGAATACTACCTGATGACCAACGTGCCCGAGTTCCAGCTACGGCTGGTGCGGCGCGACAGGATCGTGCGGACCTACAAGACGATCGTCGGCAAACCGGGCAAGACCGCCACGCCCCAGCTGGCCGAAGAGGTCGAGAACGTGGTGTTCAACCCTACCTGGACCGTGCCGCAGTCGATCGTGGTGGGCGAGGGGCTAGGCGCCAAGTACGTCAACAACCCGGCCAAGGCCAAGCGCGATGGCTATGCCGTCACGACCCTGCCCGATGGCATGATGGTGGTCGTGCAGCAACCGGGGCCGAACAACTCGCTGGGCATGGTCAAGATCGACATGCCCAACCCCCATGCGATCTACCTGCACGATACCCCGGCGCGCGGGCTGTTCAACACCGTGAGCCGCGCCTACAGCCACGGCTGCGTGCGCACCGAGCGGGCGCTGGAGCTGGGCATGATGCTGGCCATGCTGAAGGCCGGCAAGACCCCGGAAGAGGTCACCGCGATCAGCCAGTCGGGCAAGTACACCAAGGTGCCCCTGACCAGCCCGATGCCGGTCTACATCGGCTACTTCACCATGGCCAAGGACATCTCCGGCCAGCTGCTCACCTGGCCCGACATCTATGGCCGCGATGCGCCGGTGCTCGCCAGCTTCGCCCAACCGCGCCAGCCCAAGACCGGCCAGCGCACGATCGACGAGAAGGTCGAGGCGATCGCCGCGCCGGGGCTGTGAGGGACGGGGGCAAAGCCCCCCATCTCCCGATCCCGTCATCCTGAACCCGTTTCAGGATCCATCCTGCCGCGGACGCGGAGCATGGGGGACAAGGTGCCAGGACTGGTACGTCTCCCTTGACCCCGGCTCTCCGGGCCAGATGGACCCTGAAACGAGTTCAGGGTGACGAGGAAGGTTCGGGTCAGGAGAAAACGACCAGGCCTGCTCGATCCCCCTACCCCTTCGCCGCCGCGCCGGGGCTGTGGGGGGGACATCGTCGTCCCGGGCTTGACCCGGGACCGCGGGCCTCATCGACGCGAGCCCGGATGAATCCGGGCACCGGTCCCGGGTCAAGCCCGGGATGACGGGGTGGCGCGCTAGCCCCACACTCCTACATCCCTAGACCCCTACCCCTTCGCCGCCGCGACCCGGCCGATCTCGGCCAGCCCCTGCGCGAGGAACAGCTCGGCGCTCTGGCTGTTAGCCAGCAACTGGCGGTGCAGCATGGCGGTGCGGGCGACCAGCCGCTCCAGCCGGCGGCCGCGCCAGCGCTTGAGCTGCTGGGTGAGATCGCGTTCGTCCTTCCAGAAGATCCGCCGCGCCGCCTTTTCCGCCTCGATCACCTGGCGCACGTCGCCGCGCGGACCGAGCTTGGCGGCCAGTGCTGCCAGCTGCGCGGCGCGCCGCTCGAGCGCGAGCACGACGGCCACCGGGTTGAGCCCCAGTTCGCGCATGCGCCGCAGCTCGCCCGGGATGCGCCCCGCCTCGCCGCCGAGCACGGCATTGACCAGCGGCATGAAGCCGTCCTCCTCGGTGCTCGCGCCGATCGCCTCGAAGGCCGCGGCATCGGCCGATTTCGGCGATTCCGGCCCGGCATCGAGATAGAGCGCCAGCTTGGCGATCTCGCTGCGCGCGATCCGCGTGTCGAGCCCGGCGGCGCGGGCGATCCGCTCGGCCATGGCGCCGTCGATCCGCACCCCGGCGGCATCGGCCATGGTCCGCACCGCGCCCGCCACCGACTTGAGATCGGGCGGCCAGAAGGTGACGACCAGCGCGTCCGAACGGTCGCCCAGCAGCTTGGCGGTCTTGCTCTTGTCGGTCGCGTTGGCGGCCAACAGGATCACCGGGCAGGCCTCGCCGTGGCCGTCGAGCAGGTTGGCCACGGCCTCGGCCGCCTCGTCCCCGCTGACCCGCACGACGATGTGCCGCGCGCCGCCGAACAGCGAGGTGGAGCGGGCCTCGTCGCCCAGTCGCACCGGATCGCGGCGCAGATCGGCCCCGGCCAGCTCGATCCGCTCGCCCGGATCGTCGAGCAGGCCGACGATCCGCGCCGCGCCGTCCTGGATCCCGGCCTCGTCCTGGCCGCAGAGGAAGAACACCCGCGCCTCGCGCGCGGCGCGGGGCGCCACCGCGGCGAAATCCTTCTGGGTGGCCTTCATCGCACCGGAGGCGGCGGCGTCGCGCCCTGGCGCAGCTGCAGGGCGATACCGGTGACGATGCGCTGGGCCACCTCGCGCGAGAGGTTCTCCAGCGCGGTGTTCTCTGCCGCGATCGTCGCGAATTCCGAACTGACCACGTCGATCCCGGCATCGGCCCCGGCGGTGGCGTCATAGACGATCTCGCCGCTGGCGAGGTCAACCAGCTGGTAGCGCGCGCGCAGGATGCGCCGCTCGCGCCCGATCGTATCGTCCGAGAGCAGGCCGAAACCCTCGAGCCGGTCATCCAGCCGCACGTCGAGCCGATAGCGCGGCGCGGCATCGCCGTTGCGATTCGTCGCAGCCAGCCGGTCGGTCAGGGCATTGCGCACCAGCCAGCCGGCCTTGCCCTCGATCGGCGGGACGGTGATCCCGGCCAGCCCCGCGGCCACGGCGCCGCGGCTGGCCCCGGCATACATCGGCTGCAGGCCGCACCCGGCGAGCGGGAGCGTGGCCAGCACCAGCCCAAGCAGGGCCAGCCGGCGCGACGGGGGGGTGCGGCTCATGCCACCACGTTAACGAGCCGGTCCGGAACGACAATCACCTTCTTCGGCGCGGCCCCGGCCAGCTGGGCCTGGACCTTGCCGCTGGCGAGCGCGAGCGCCTCGAGCGCCGCCTTGTCGAGCCCCTTGGCCACGGTCAGCGTATCGCGCAGCTTGCCATTGACCTGGATCGCCACGGTCACCTCGTCATCGACCAGCAGCGCCGGATCGACCGCAGGCCAGGCGGCCTCGGCGATCAGCCCGGGTTCGCCCATGGCCGCCCAGGCCTCTTCGGCCAGATGCGGCATCATCGGCGCGACCAGCAGCAGCAGGGTGCGGATCGCGGCCGAGCGGCTGGCCGAGGGCGCGGCCTTCTCGGTGGCGTTGGTCAGTTCGTAGATCCGCGCCACCGCCTTGTTGAACGACAGCGCGGCGATATCGTCGGCCACGGCGGCGATGGTCTGGTGGGTCTTGCGGGCGAGCGCCTTGTCCTCGCCGCTCGCCGCGCCGTCGAACTGGCCGAACAGGCGCCACAACCGCTGGACGAAGCGCGCGCAGCCTTCGATCCCGGCTTCGGACCAGGGCAGGTCGCGCTCGGGCGGGCTGTCGGACAGCATGAACCAGCGGATCGCGTCGGCACCGTACGTCGCGACGATCTCGTCCGGATCGACCACGTTCTTCTTGGACTTCGACATCTTGATCACCCGGCCGATCTCGACCGGCTGGCCATCGGCCCTCAGCAAGGCGCCCTCGCCGCTGCGCTCGACCTCGCCCGGGGCGAACCAGACCGGCTGGCCGCTGGCCGGATCGAGGCGCGAATAGGTCTCGTGCGTGACCATGCCCTGGGTGAACAGGCTGGCGAAGGGCTCCTTGACGTCAATCAGCCCGATGTGCGCCAGCGCGCGGGTCCAGAAGCGGGCATAGAGCAGGTGGAGGATCGCGTGCTCGATCCCGCCGATGTACTGCTCGACCGGCAGCCAGCGGGCGATCTCGGCCGGATCGAACGGCCGGTCGGCGGGCTGGCTGGCGAAGCGCAGGAAGTACCATGAGCTGTCGACGAAGGTGTCGAGCGTGTCGGTCTCGCGCCGCGCCGGCTTGCCGCACTGCGGGCAGTCGACGTGCTTCCAGGTGGGATGGCGGTCCAGCGGGTTGCCCGGCACGTCGAAGGAGACGTCCTCCGGCAAGGTCACCGGCAGATGCTTCTTGGGCACCGGCACCACGCCGCAGATCTCGCAGTGGATGAAGGGGATCGGTGTGCCCCAGTAGCGCTGGCGGCTGACGCCCCAGTCGCGCAGGCGCCAGACGGTCTGGCCCTGGCCCCAGCCCTCGGCCTCGGCGCGGGCGATCACCGCGCGCTTGGCGTCGGTGACGCTCATCCCGTCCAGGAAGCCGGAGTTGACGATCACCCCGTCGCCCGCCTCGGCCTCGCCGGCGAAGGGCTTGGCGGCATCATCGGCGCTGGCGGCAACCACCCGGACGATCGGCAGGCCGTACTTGGTGGCGAAATCGAAGTCGCGCTGGTCGTGCCCGGGCACGGCCATGATCGCGCCGGTGCCGTAGTCCATCAGCACGAAGTTGGCGATGTAGACCGGCAGCGGCGCCCCGGTGAACGGATGGCGCGCGGTGATCCCGGTATCGAAGCCCAGCTTGTCCGCCGTCTCCAGCTCGGCCGCGGTGGTCCCGCCCTGCTTGCACAGCGCGATGAAGTCCTGTGCGGCCGGGTTGCCCGCGGCCACCCCTTGCGCGATCGGGTGATCGGCCGCGACCGCGACGAAGGTGGCGCCGAAAATCGTGTCGGGCCGGGTCGAGTAGACCTCCACCGTGCCGCCGTCCGACAGGTCGAAGCGGAACTGCAACCCCTGGCTCTTGCCGATCCAGTTCTCCTGCATCAGGCGGACCTTCTCGGGCCACTTGTCGAGGCTGCCCAGCCCGGTCAGCAGATCGTCGGCGAACTGGGTGATCTTGAGGAACCACTGGTTGAGCTTGCGCTTCTCGACCAGCGCGCCGGAGCGCCAGCCGCGCCCGTCGATCACTTGCTCGTTGGCCAGCACGGTCATGTCGACCGGGTCCCAGTTGACCGCCGATTCCTTGCGGTAGACCAGCCCCGCCGCATAGAGATCGAGGAACAGGGCCTGCTCGTGGCCGTAGTAGTCGGGCTCGCAGGTGGCGAGCTCGCGGCTCCAGTCAAGCGCGAAGCCGAGCCGCTGGAGCTGGGCCTTCATCGTCGCGATGTTCTGCCGGGTCCAGCCGCCGGGGTGGACGCCCTTCTCCATCGCCGCGTTCTCGGCCGGCATGCCGAAGGCGTCCCAGCCCATCGGGTGCAGCACCTCGCAGCCCTGCATGCGCTTGGCGCGGGCCAGCACGTCGCCCATCGTGTAGTTGCGCACGTGGCCGATGTGGATCCGGCCCGAGGGATAAGGGAACATCTCGAGCACGAAAGCGCGCGGCTTGGCGCTGGCGTCATCGGCGCGGAAGCACTGGGCCTGTTCCCAGGCGCGCTGCCAGCGGGCATCGGCGGTGGCGGGATCGAAGCGCTCACCCGGCAGAGTGGCGGCAGGAGGAATGGCGGCTGTCATGGGGCCGATCCCTTATCGCCTGCGCCCCGCTTGTCGAGGGGGCTCGTGGAGGTGGCGGGTGCCGAGCCCCGGCCGGCGCTCAGCCCGAGACCGCTGCGCGACGCAGATCGCGGGCCTTGGTGAGGATGATGTCCTCGAGCCGCTGGACCGTTGCAGCCTGGACCGGAGCATCGACCCAGGCGCCGTTCTGCGACACCTGGCGGCTGGCGGCGACGCGCAGCGCGTCGGCGCGCAGGTCCTGGTCGAGGATCGTCACGGTGACCTTGACGCGCTCGCCCGGGTTGCGCGGATTGGCGTACCAGTCGCTGACGATGACCCCGCCGGCACTGTCGGTCTGGAGCAGCGGCATGAACGACAGCGCGTCGAGCGTGGCGCGCCACAGGTAGGAATTGACGCCGATCGTGGTGATCTTCGAGGCGGCGAGATCGGCCTTCGGGCGGCTTTTCTTGCTGCACCCGGCCATGCCGAACACCAGCGCGCCGGCAACCACAGCCGTGGCAAGCGGACGTCCCGCGGCACGAAGGAAGGGGAAGGCTGCAGCCACAATGCCGGTCATCGTCTCGTCGTCCTATCGTTTGGTCCGTCCGCCGCGGCGCCGGTCCCGCCGCCACCGCGGCCACCCACCTGGGTCTCTATAGCCCCCGCCAGCCCAGCGACAAGAGCAAGGGATGCGTTCCATGACCTTGCCGGGCTTTAACCCCGACTGAATGGCGCGGTTTCCGCTTGCCAGCGGTTTTGCTCCGGTTCAGATCCGCGCTATATACCGGAGCGTGCACCGGAATCAGGGTGGGGTGATGATACGCGGCAAACCAGCATCGGCACGGACGGGACGGCCCAGCGGCCTCAGCCCCGCGCTGCTGTTGTCCGGTGCGGTGGTCTGCCTCGCCCTGCCCAGCGCGGTGCTGGCCTTCTCGAGCGGGTTCGACGGCCGGCCGCAGCCCGCCGCCGAAAGCGCGGGGAGCCTGGCGGTGCTTCCGCCCACCACCGCCAGCCCGCTGCTCGCCCGCCCGATGACCGTCCCCGGCCTGACCCGCGGCCAGCTGTTCCGCTTCACCCCGGCGGGCAACACCACCCGGCCCGACCGCTCGGTCACGGTCGCGGTCCGGGTCGATCCGCAAGCCGCGGGCGACATCACCGTGCGTGCGCCGAGCGGGGTGCTCGGCAATGGCCTCGGCCGGCTGCGCATCGCGCCCACCGCCTACAGCCTGGGCGTCTCGCGCGGGTTCCAGAACTTCGTCATCCCGGGCGAGCTGCGCCGTACCGACATGCCCGACCTGGCCGCGTTCAAGCTGGGTCCGAAAGCCTCGAGCGGCACGGACGAGCCGTCACGGCTGGCCGCGCGGCTGGCGCTCGACCAGCGCGAGAAGACCGGGCGCGCGCCCCGCACGCTCGAGGCGAGCGGCGAGCAGACGGTCGATTTCGGCGGCAGCTATCGCCTGACCCGCAACATCGATGTCACCGCCGGGGTGCGCTATTCGCAGGACCGCGATCGCTTGGTCACCGTCGTCCCCGATGGCCAGAAGGACGCCCAGGCGGTCTACGTCGGCACCCAGTTCCGTTTCTGAGCCCGCCTGCCGGGCCGGCCCGGCGGGTAGCCGGGCGCGGGCTTATTCTTTCGGCCTGAATACGCATTCGGACCTTGTGCAATACGCCGGGTTTCGTAACCTTGAGCCGCGGCCGCACCAATGGCCGGACAATTTGGGCGAAGGAGATCCTGCATGACGCGAGTGGCAATCGTAACCGGCGGAACCCGCGGGATCGGCAAGGCGATCTGCCTGGCGCTGCAGGCCCAGGGGGTCAAGGTCGCCGCGAACTATGCCGGCAACAGCGCCGCCGCCGACGCCTTCGCCGCCGAAACCGGCATTCCCGCCTACCGCTTTGACGTGGGCGATCACGCGGCCACGCTGGCCGGCTGCGCGCAGATCGCGGCCGAGCTCGGTCCGGTCGACATCGTGGTCAACAATGCCGGCATCACCCGTGACGGCGTGCTCCACAAGATGAGTTTCGAGGACTGGAACGAGGTGATGCGGATCAACCTCGGCGGATGCTTCAACATGGCCAAGGCCACCTTCCCCGGCATGCGCGAGCGCGGCTGGGGCCGGATCGTCAACATCGGCTCGATCAACGGCCAGGCCGGCCAGTACGGCCAGGTCAACTATGCCGCGGCCAAGAGCGGCATCCACGGCTTCACCAAGGCGCTGGCCCAGGAAGGCGCCAAGTACGGCGTCACGGTCAACGCGATCGCGCCCGGCTACATCGACACCGACATGGTCGCCGCCGTGCCGGCACCCGTGCTCGAGAAGATCATCGCCAAGATCCCGGTCGGCCGGCTCGGCCATGCCGAGGAGATCGCCCGCGGCGTGGCCTTCCTCTCTTCGGACGAGGCCGCCTTCATCACCGGGTCGACCCTGTCGATCAACGGCGGGCAGCACATGTATTGACCATGGCCGGCACGGCCGGTCCGGCGCCCTACCATCCCCCGGTCAAGCGCTCGGTCGAGATTGCCGGTCACAAGACCTCGATCAGTCTCGAGCCGCTGTTCTGGGAGCTGCTGCGCCGGGCCGCCGCAGAAGAGGGCGTGCCGCTCAACGCGCTGGTCGGCCGGATCGATGCCGAACGGATCGTTGCGCCGCGCCCGCCGGGGCTGGCCGGCGCGATCCGGTGCTGGCTGGCGGCCCGCTGGCAGGCGCCGGACGACGCCGGCTGAGCCGACTCCGTCCGGGCGCTGCCGAACCCGTCGCGGAACTCAGTAGGTGCCCGGGGGGTCGCTCGCCGGGAAGCTCTCGTCGCTGGCCTGGTCGGCCTTGTCCCATTCGGTCGGATCGGAGCGCATCGCCGCGGGCCCGGCATGGCGAACCTTGGCGAAGTTGGTGCCGTTGGTTTCCCCGGCGGCGAAGGCGGCATGATCGGTCTGGCCGCCGCTGCTGCGCTGGGCATAGCGGTAGAGGCCATAGGCCACGGCTCCGGCGAAAGCGAGTTTGATCAAGGCCATGCTGCCGTACTCCTGCGTGAAGGGCGCTTGGCCGTTCAACGCACGAGCAGGGCCATCCGGTTCCCGCGCGAACCGCGCGGCGGCTCACTCTCCGCCGACGCGCTCCACCTGCGCACCGATCAGCGAGAGCTTCTCCTCCAGCCGCTCATAGCCGCGGTCGAGGTGGTACAGCCGGTGCACCTGGGTCTCGCCCTCGGCGGCCAGCCCCGCGATGACCAGGCTCATCGAGGCGCGCAGGTCGGTCGCCATCACCTCGGCGCCGGTCAGTCTGGGCACCCCGTGGACCACCGCGGTGCGCCCCTTGGTCTCGATGTGCGCGCCCATCCGGTTGAGCTCGGGCACGTGCATGTAGCGGTTCTCGAAGATCGTCTCGGTCAGCACCGAGGCGCCCTCGGCCCGGCACAGCAGCGCCATCAGCTGGGCCTGCATGTCGGTGGCGAAGCCGGGATAGGGCGCGGTGGACAGCGTGACCGGGCGCAGCGGGCCATCGGCCGCGACATAGAGCCCCTCGGGGCGCGGCTCGACCGTGACCCCGGCATCGCGCAGCGCCTGGACCGTGGCCTCCATCTCCTCGACCACGGCATGCTGCAGCGTCACCTCACCCCCGGTGATCGCCGCGGCGCAGGCATAGGAGCCAGCCTCGATCCGGTCGGACATCACGCGGTAGGTGGCCCCATGGAGGCGGGGGACGCCGTGGATCGTCAGGTCGGACGTGCCGATTCCCTCGATCTGCGCGCCCATCGCCACCAGCAGGCGGCACAGGTCGACGATTTCCGGCTCGCGCGCGGCGTTGTGGAGGGTCGACTTGCCGCGCGCCAGCACGGCGGCCATCAGCGCGTTCTCGGTCGCCCCGACCGAGACCACCGGGAACGAGTAGCGCCCGCCGGGCAGCCCGCCATCGGGGGCGATCGCGCGGACATAGCCTGCGGCCAGCTCGATCTGCGCGCCGAAGGCTTCGAGCGCCTTGAGGTGCAGGTCGATCGGGCGGTTGCCGATCGCGCAGCCGCCGGGCAGCGAGACCGTGGCCTCGCCCATCCGCGCCAGCATCGGCCCCAGCACGAGGATCGAGGCGCGCATCTTGCGCACCAGTTCATAGGGGGCGACGGTGGAGGTGATCCGCGTCGCCGCCAGGGTCATCACCCGGCCGAAATCCTCGGGGCGCGAACCGGCGATCGTGGTCGAGATGCCGAACTGGTTGAGCAGGTGCTGGAACCCGTCGATATCGGCCAGCCGCGGCAGGTTGCGCAGCGTCAGCGGCTCGTCGGTGAGCAGCGCGCAGGGCAGCAGCGTGAGCGCCGAATTCTTCGCGCCCGAAATCGGGATGGTGCCGGACAGGCGCTTGCCGCCCGCGATGATGATCTTATCCATCGGCCCCGTTTAGGGCCCGCCCCGGCCCCGTGCAATCCTCGCCGCCGCGCTCTCCCCGCGCGATTCACGGTTCTGCAAGACCACGGCGCTAGGCCGGACTACCACATCGGGCGGACCGGGGGCGGAATGCGCTTGCGGGCTGGGGTGTTGCAGCCGCGGACTGCATCTGCTTGATGGCAGCCAGCCTGCCGGTCCGCCACAGGCAACAACAGTCGAGAGGTCATCACCATCGTGCCGAAACCCGTTCGCAAGGCAGTCTTCCCGGTCGCTGGCCTGGGCACGCGCTTTCTTCCCGCGACCAAGGCGATCCCCAAGGAGATGCTGCCGATCATCGACCGGCCGCTGATCCAGTACGCGGTGGACGAGGCGCGCGAGGCGGGGATCGAGCAGCTGATCTTCGTGACCGGGCGCGGCAAGACCGCGATCGTCGAGCACTTCGACACCGCCTACGAGCTTGAATCGACGATGAGCGGGCGCGGCAAGGACCTGTCGGTGCTCGACGCCACCCGGATCCAGCCGGGCAACCTTGTCACCGTCCGCCAGCAGGTCCCGCTCGGGCTGGGTCATGCGATCTGGTGCGCGCGGGCGATCGTCGGCGACGAGCCCTTCGCGATCTTCCTGCCGGACGAACTGATGATCGGATCGCCCGGCTGCATGAAGCAGATGGTCGAGGCCTACAATGCGGTGGGCGGCAACCTGATCTCGGTGCTCGAGGTGCCCGCGGAGGAGGTCTCGAGCTATGGTGTGATCGCGCCGGGCGCGCAGGTCTCACCCAGCCTCACCGAAGTGACCGGCCTGGTCGAGAAGCCCCGGCGCGAGGACGCCCCGTCCAACCTGATCATTTCGGGGCGCTACATCCTTCAGCCCGAGGTGATGCGCACGCTCGAAACCCAGGAAAAGGGCGCCGGCGGGGAAATCCAGCTGACCGACGCGATGGCGCGGATGATCGGCAGCCAGCCGTTCCATGCCGTAACCTTTGCCGGGCGGCGGTTCGACTGCGGCAGCAAGACCGGGTTCGTCGAGGCCACCCTGGCGCTGGCGCTCGAGCGCGAGGACATGGCCGACGAGGTTCGCGCCATGGCGCGCCGCATGCTTGGCGCCTAGGGCGCGCAGCCCAGACGGTCGGCTACTCGGTTGGCTTGGCCCGGCTGCATCGGCCAACCGAAACAGAAAAGGGCGGCTCGCGGGCCGCCCTTTTCCTTTGCACCCTCTCCAAAGGGGCGATCTCCGTCCGCGTCTTCGCGCGGTGCGGCAGGTTGTGGTGTGATCAGTCTTCGTCGGTCTCGGCCAAGGCGAGTTGCGTCGTGCCAGCAGCCAGCGTGCTGACCGTGCCCGACTGGAGATAGGGGATCGGGTTCACCGCTTCGCCACCGATGCGCACCTCATAATGCAGGTGCGGGCCGGTCGAGCGGCCGGTCGAGCCGACATAACCGATCACGTCGCCCTTACGGACGCGCTGGCCAGCGGCCACGTTCAGTCGCGACATGTGGCCGTAGCGGGTCTCGATCTGACCGCCATGTTCCAGCGCGACGTAGAGGCCGTAGCCGGCGAACCAGTCGGCCCGCTCGACCACGCCATCGGCCGAGGCGCGGATCGGGGTGCCGGCAGGGGCGGCAAGATCAACCCCCTTGTGCGCGCGGCGGCCACCCAGCACCGGGTGCCAGCGCATGCCGAAATCGCTGGTCAGGCGGACGCCTTCGACCGGGACGAGCGAGGGAATGGAAACCGTGTCGGTCGCGAAGCCGGGGATCACGCCGCCGATGCGGGCACCGGCCCCGTTCATCGCCGGGGCCACGAGGGCAGCGCGGGCGCCACCCTGATCCAGCGACTGCCAGTTGGCGAACAGCGAGCGGAATTCCTCATCGCCGCTCTGGTGACGGGCGGCTTGGGCGGCCCGCAGCGGAGCCAGGATATCGGCGTTGGCGCTGGCGTTGGCGAAAGCGGGCTGGGCCCCGAACAGCGAAGCGACGGCAGCGACCAGTCCGGCCAGGCCGCGCAGCTTCGGAACACACGCAAGAACAACCACTCAGTCGTACCTCAGTCTTTTCGGCTCTCACCTGCCGAGGCAGACGGTCCGCGCTGACCCTGTCTTTCGCTTCGCGTCTGGACGGATGGCCAGCCGCAAGGCGTGCGTTGCTGAGATGGTCGGAACCCCCCGCCGTCTCGATGGTTAAGGGGCTAACCGGCGCGTTGCGGCATGGCAACAGCCGCGTAGAAATCGCGCGATAGACCGGCTGACTCCCGCGCCGAGTCGTTGAACGGCGGCTTAACGGACCCGCGGAAATGGCGGGAAACCAAGCTTTTCCAGAGTTCGGCCGGCGGTTCGCCGCACCGATCGGCCGCTGCGACAAAATGCTTTACACCGATTCGGACGTGACGAATCTCGTCGTCAAGGATGCGAGCGAGAATGCGCGCACCGCCGCTGTCACCGCTTGCGCGCACGCGCTCCAGCGTGGCCGGCGTGACGTCAAGCCCGCGCGCCTCGAGCACCATCGGCACCACGGCAAGGCGGGCAGCGACATCATGGCGGGTGGCCGCGGCCGATTCCCACAGCCCATCGTGGGCGGGCAGCGCGCCATAGCGGCTGCCGAGGGCGCGCAGCTTGCGGGCAACCACCACGAAATGCATCGCCTCGTCCGCCGCGACCGCCAGGAAATCGCTGACGAAGCCGCGCCCCATGGCCGCGCCGAAGCGCCCGGCCATGTCGAGCGCGAGATCGATCGCGACGAATTCGATGTGGGCCAGGGCGTGCCACAGCGCGATCCGGCCGCGCTCGGACTGGCCGCGGCCGCGCTTGGGCATCCGGCCCGGCGGGAGCAGCTCAGGTTCGGCGGGCCGGGCCGGGCGGTCGGGCATGGCCACGTCGAATTCGGCCGCCAGCCGCCCCAGCCGCCAGTCGCGCGCGACCGCGCGGGTGGCGCGGGCCTTGGCCAGCGGGTCGGCGGTGAGCAGCGCGCCGCGAATCGCCGCGGCGACGGAGGGAGGCGGGGCAGCGGGCAGGGTCAGAGCGCCTGCGCGGCGGCCAGCACCTCGGCCGCGTGGCCCTTGACCTTCACCTTGTCCCACACCCGCACGATCACGCCCTGCGCATCGATCAGGTAGGTGGTGCGGACCATGCCCATATAGGTGCGTCCGTAGTTGACCTTCTCGGTCCAGATGCCGAGCGCGTCGGACAGGCCGCCGGTCTCCGCATCGCTCGCCAGGGGGGCGGTCAGGCCGTGCTTGGCGGCGAACTTCTGGTGCTTGGCGGGCGGATCCTTGGACACGCCGAGCAGTGCCGTGCCGGCCGCCGCGAAGTCGGCGGCGAGGGCCGAGAAGTCGAGGTTCTCGGTGGTGCAGCCGGGGGTGTCGTCCTTCGGGTAGAAGAACACCACAAGCTTGCGCCCGGCGAAGTCCGAAGGCTTGACCGTGCCGCCCTCGGGCGTGGTCAGGGCGATGTCGGGGAGCTTGTCTCCCACACCCGGGTTGCTCATCACGCGATCTCCAGTTTGTCTTCGAACACCTGCCGCCAGGCCTCCGCGACGATCGTCCTCGCCTCGACCAGCCCGGCCGTCACGCTGTCCCAATTGGCATATCCGGTGGCCGCCGCAAGCGCCGATCGCGGTCCGGCGCGATGCTCGTCGGCCTTGGGGGCCAGCAACCGGGCCGCGACCAGCAGCCGGGTCAGCCGATCGTGGGCGAGCGCCAGCCGCTCGGGCACGAGGCCCACCCCGGCGAGACCACGCAAGGCCTGCGGCAGCGCGGGCGAGAGCCCCTGGCCGGTGGCAAGCTGGAGGAAATGGACGATGAACTCGAGATCGACCAGCCCGCCGCGCAGCAGCTTGGCGTCAAGCGGCCCCTGCGGCGGCTTGTGCGCGGCCATCCGCGCGCGCATCTCGAGCACGTCGCTGCGCAGCTTTGCGCGGTCACGCGGGATCAGCAGAACCTCGCCCACGATCGCCGCCAGCGCCGCCTGCGCGGCAGGCGAGCCATAGACCGGGCGCGCCCGGCACAGCGCCATGTGCTCCCAGGTCCAGGCCTGCTCATGCTGGTAGCGCGCGAACGAATCGAGGCTGGCGGCGAGCGGCCCCTGGGTGCCCGAGGGGCGCAACCGGGTGTCGACTTCATAGAGCGCCCCGGCCGCGGTCGGCACCGACAGCGCCGCGCTGATCCGGGTGGCCAGGCGGTTGAAATAGAGCGAGGCGCCAAGCGGCCGCGGCCCGTCCGATTCGACCGCGAAATCGCCGGTGAACAGGTAGATCAGGTCGAGGTCGGAGGCGTGGGTCAGGGCGCCGCCGCCGAACCGGCCAAGCCCGAGCACGACCAGTTCGCCCCCGGGCACCTTGCCGTGCGCCGCCTCGAACTCGGCCGTGGCGGCATCGGCCAGGACCCGCAGCGCCGCCTCGGCCACGCGGGCATTGGCCGCGGCCAGGGCGAGCGGATCGGTCGCACCCTCGATCAGCTGGACGCCGAGCGTGAAGCGCCGCTCGCCGACGCGACGCCGGACGCGGTCGAGCAGGCGCTCGTAGTCGTCGTCGGCCTCGCCCGCCGAGAACTCGGCGACCAGCTCCGCGACCCCGCCGGGCAGGTCGAAAGCCGAGGCGTCGATCAGCGGATCGAGCAGGTCGGGCCGGGCGGCCAGGGCATCGGCCAGCGGCGGCGCCAGGCTCAGCACCTTGGCGAGCAGCTCAAGCAACGCCGGGCGCGCCTCGAGCAGGTGGAACAGGTTGAGCGCGCTGGGCAGCCGCGTCAGCAATTGCTCCCAGCGGTTGAAGGCGCGCACCGGTTCGGGCGAGCGGGCCAGCGCGGCGAGCAGGGCGGGCTGGATCGCGTCGAAGGCGGCGCGGGCCGCCTCGGAGCGGAGCGCGCGGACGCGGCCACCCTTCCAGCCCTCGACCCGCTCGGCCAGGCCCGCGGCATCATCGAAGCCCAGCGCGGCGAGCTGCTCGACCAGACTGCGGGCCGCGCCACCCGCCTCGGCCGAGCCCTGGGCCGGGACCACCATGCTGGCGCCCGAGGGATTGCCGTGCGCGGCGATCAGCGTGTCGTAACGGCTGCCGACCGCCTCGGTGATCGCGGTCAGCTCGGCGACCAGCGCGGCCCCGTCAGGCAGGCCGTCGAGGCGGGCGACATTGTCGAGCGCGGCGGGGTCGGTGGGCAGGGCGTGGGTCTGCTGGTCGAGCACCATCTGCAACCGGTGCTCAAGCGTGCGCAGGCGGTCGTAGCTGTCCCCCAGCACCCGGGCGTTCTCGGGATGGATCAGCCCCGCCGCGGCGAGCGCATCCAGCGTGGCGCGCACCCCGCGCAGGCGCAGCGCCGGATTGCGCCCGCCGTGGATCAGCTGGTGCGTCTGGGCGAAGAACTCGACCTCGCGGATCCCGCCGCGCCCGGTCTTGAGGTTGAACCCCGGGCCCGGGCGGAGCGGTCCCTCCTTGGCCTCGCGGATCCGCGCGGTGAGCCGGCCGATCTCGGCGATGGCGCCGAAATCGAGGCTCTTGCGCCAGACGAACGGCCGGATCGCGGCGAGGAAGGCCTGGCCGGCGGGAATATCGCCGGCGCAGGCGCGGGCGCGGATGAAGGCGGCCCGCTCCCAGGCCAGCGCCGAGCTTTCGTAATGGGTCAGCGCGGCATCGAGCGAGAGCGCCGGCGGGCTCACCTCCGACGCCGGGCGCAGCCGCAGGTCGACGCGGAAGACATAGCCCTCGGCATCGATCCGGGCGAGCGTCTGGACCACCCGCCGGGCATAGCGGGCCGCCGCCTCGCCGGGCTCCTCGCGCGCCAGCCGCGGCATCCGCTCGGGATCGAACAGCAGGATCGGATCGATGTCCGACGAATAGTTGAGCTCCTCGGCACCGTGCTTGCCCAGCGCCAGGGCGATGAACCCGGCCGGCTCGGCCTCGGGTACCCGCTGCTGCAGCGCCTCGCGGATCGCCGCGTCGAGCGCCCGGTCGGCGAAGGCCGACAGTTCGGCGGTGACCCGCGCCAGCGGAAAGGCCCCGGCAAGATCGCCGATCGCCAGAACCAGCGCCAGCGCGCGGCGTTCGCGGCGCAGCGCGGTGCCGATATCGGGCGCGCCTGCGCCGGCCGACCGGGCGAGGGCCAGCGCCTCGTCTCCGGCCCCGGCGGCAAGCCGCTCAACCAGCGCGGGCTGGCGCGCGATCAGCCCGGCGAGGAAAGGGGCATGGGCGGCGGCGCGGGCGAGGGCCCCGCCCCAGTCCGGCGCCGGCGCGGACGGGCCGCCGGTCATGCGCTGCGATCCTGGCTCATGGCGCTGCGATGCCCGTTCGGGCGCGTCGGATCAAGGCGTGGCTTGTCCCCGTCTCCGGACCGCGCCAAGAGAGCGCAGACCGTCTTGCTGGAAAGGATTCCGATGCCCCCTCTGCGCACCGTGCTTGGCTCCGTCGCGCTTGGCGCCCTGGCCCTGGGCGCCCTGCCCGCCACCGCCGCGCCGAAGGGGCGGCCTGCCCCCACCATCGACGACGGGCTGATGCGCCGGGTGATCGCGACACTGGCCTCCGACGCGATGGAGGGCCGTGGCCCCGCCACCGCGGCCGAGCCCTACGTGCTCGACTATATCATCGCCCAGTTCAAGGCCGCCGGGCTCAAGCCGGGCAACCGGGGCGAGTGGCTGCAGCCGGTGCCGACGGTCTCGATCACCGGCAGCCAGTTTTCCCCGCTGACGGTCACCGGCGGGTCGGCCGCGCTGAGCTTCCAGCCGGTCAAGGACTTCGTCGCGTTCAGCTATCGCGCGGTGCCCGAAACCGCGATCACCGACGCCGAACTGGTCTTTGTCGGCTATGGCATCCGCGCCCCGGAGCTGGGCTGGGACGACTATGCCGGGGTCGACGTCAAGGGCAAGGTGGTGGTCGTGCTGGTCAACGATCCGGACTATGCCGCCAGCGACGAGACCGGCCTGTTCAAGGGTCGCCGGATGACCTGGTACGGCCGCTGGCCCTACAAGTACGAGGAGGCGGCCCGCCAGGGCGCGCGCGGCGTGCTGATCGTCCACGACACCTATCCCGCCGCCTATGGCTGGAACGTGATCGAGAGCACCAGCACGCGCAATTTCATCCAGACCCCCAACAGGGGAATGGACCAGACCGAGGCCAACGGCTGGATCCAGAAGCCCGCCGCAGAGAAGATCTTCGCCGCCGCCGGGCACGATTTCGCCGCGCTGAGCGCCGCTGCCGCCCGGCCGGGGTTCAAGGCAGTGCCGCTGGGCCTGAAGGCCAGCTACAGCTTCCGCAACCAGGTCAAGACCTCGGTCTCGCACAACGTGGTCGGGCTGCTTCCGGGCAAGGGCGCGCCGGACGAGGTGGTGCTCTATTCGGCCCACTGGGATCACCTCGGCCGCTGCAAGCCCGATGCCACCGGGGACGACATCTGCAACGGCGCGGTCGACAATGCCACAGGCGTCGCCGGCATCGTCGCGCTGGCCCAGGCCCAGTCCCAGGCCGGTCCGGCGCGCCGCAGCCAGGCCTTCATCGCGCTGACGCTCGAGGAATCGGGCCTGCTGGGTTCGGAGTACTATGCCGCCAACCCGGTCTTTCCGCTGGCCCGGACGGTCGGCGGGGTCAACCTGGACGGGCTCGCGCCCGGTGGCCGCTCGCGCGACATGACCATGTCGGGCGGCGACAAGTCCGAGCTCAACACCCTGTTCCGCAAGCACCTGGCCGCGCTGGGGCTGCGCGAATCGCCCGAATCGAACCCGGAACGGGGCGGTTACTACCGCTCGGACCACTTCAGCTTCGCCAAGCGGGGCGTGCCGGTCTACAGCTTCGGGCGCGGCAACGACCTCGAGGTCGGCGGGACCGCGGCGGGCCAGGCCGCGGCCGAGGACTACACCCGCAACCGCTATCACCAGCCCAACGACCACTATTCAGCGGACTGGGACATGAGCGGGATCGTCCAGGAGGTAAGCCTCGCCTACCGCCTGGGCCGCGAGCTGGCCGACGGGACCGGCTGGCCCAACTGGTTGCCGACCGATGAGTTCCGCGCGATCCGCGATGCCAGCCGGACGGCCGCGGCGGCGCCGGCCAAGCCGGCCAAGCCGGCGAAGTG
Organism: Novosphingobium piscinae; assembly: GCF_014230355.1. GTDB lineage: Bacteria > Pseudomonadota > Alphaproteobacteria > Sphingomonadales > Sphingomonadaceae > Novosphingobium > Novosphingobium piscinae. The sequence goes on along the minus strand of NZ_JACLAX010000017.1, from coordinate 57,675 downwards.
AGGCGATGACCCCGGCTGCGGCGATGATGCCGCCCGAATGGCATCCGCAGGACTGGCTATGGATCGGCTTCCCGCACGATCCGGTCGAGTGGCCTGGCTTCCTCGGCGCGGCGCAGGAGCAGATCGCGGCCTTCGCCAGCGCCGTGGCCGAAAGCGGCCAGGAGGTGCGGTTGATCGTGCGCGATGCCGCCAACGAGGCGCGGGCGCGCAGCCTGGTGGGCGGCGCGGTCACGCTCGAGCGGCGGCACTATGGCGACGTCTGGCTGCGCGATACCGGCCCGCTGGTGGTCTGCGCCGCCGACGGGACGCGCACCGCGCGGCGCTTCGGCTTCAACGGCTGGGGCGGCAAGTACCTGATGGACGGCGACCAGACGATCGGCGCCGAGCTGGCCCGCGATGCCGGGCTGGCGGTGACCACGGCCGACTGGATCCTCGAGGGCGGGGCGCTCGATGGCGACGGCACCGGGCTGGTCGTCACCACTGAACAATGCCTGCTCAACCCCAACCGCAACCCCGCGCTTGGCCGGGCCGAGATCGAGGCGCGGCTGGCGCAGGACCTCGGCTACGACCGGGTGCTGTGGCTGGGCGAGGGGCTGATCAACGACCACACCGACGGCCACGTCGACAACCTTGCGCGGTTCGTCGCGCCGGGTGTGCTGGCCCTGCCCCGCGCGACCGGGCCGGATGATCCCAATGCGGCGATCTACGCGGATGCCAAGGCGCGCGCCGAGGCCTGTGGGGTCACCGTGCGCGAGGTGCCCTCGCCCGGCCGGGTGATGACCGGCGACCGTATCGAGCCCGCCAGCTACATGAATTTCGCGATCACCAGCCGCCTCGTCGTCGTGCCGATCTACGGCACCCGGCACGATGCCGAGGGCGTGGCAGCGGTGGCCGAGCTGTTCCCCGACCGCGCGGTGATCGGGCTGATGGCCGATGCCGTGCTGGCCGGCGGCGGCAGCTTCCACTGCGCCAGCCAGCAGATGCCGGCGGCCCTGCCGCTCGCGGCGGCCGGCGGATGAGGCGGGCCGCCGCGCTCGCCGCCCTGCTGCGGCTTGCCACCGCGCCGGCGGGCGCAGCCGGGGAGACGTTCGATCCGGCCCGGGTCAGCGAGGTCGACGCGATCGCCTGCCACCTGACCGCGCCCGAATACAATGGCTTCGCCCTGGCGGTCGACGGCGAGGACGGGATCGCGGTGCAGCGGCACTGGCGCAGGATCGAAACCGACAACCCGTTCCTGGCCGAATACGAGCTGCCCGCCCCGATCACGGTGGCCGGCCAAAGCACCCGGCGGATCGCGTTCAGCTCCAGCGCGATCCTGGCCGTGCTGGACCTGGCCGATCCCGCCGTGGTGGCCGGTCCAGAAGGCGTGGCCAACGCTGCCGATCCTGAAGGCCTGATCGCCGGGCTGGTCCAGGCCGGCCGGGCGACCCGGGCAGAGATCGAGGCCGGCCGGCCGTTCCGCAAGTTTCTGGGGCAGAAGGTGCTGACCGACGTAACCGAACCAGCCACGGATGGTGCGAGCTTCGGCACCCATACCGTGATCGCGCGGTCGATCTCGAACGTCAGCTCGCATCCGGGCAAGACCCTGTACGGCTGCAGCTACCGGATCGACCTGATCGACCGCACCGGCAAGCGGCTCTAGCGGTTGTCCGGTCTGGCCCGACGCCAGACCCCGCTGCGGTTCAACGGACACATCTGGGGGCACGGGCCGGTACCGCTTCCCCGTAAGGGGACAAGATTCTAGCGCCCCCGTTCATACCGCCCGCGCCCGAGCGAATCGGGCACCAGCGCCGCGCCGTCGATCCGCAACCGCAGGGTGGCAAAAGGCGGTTCGATCAGCTGCCGGCCATCGATCGCGAAATGCAGGACCCCGCGCGGCAGCGGCGCGACCGCGAAGCGCTGGGCGCGGCCCGGAGCGGCGGGGAGATCCAGTGTGACCGCCGTGAGCGCCGCTGGCGCCGGGCCGGGCCGGATCGCCAGCCCGCGCCGGCCGGTTTCCAGCCGCTCGGCCTGGCCATTGGCAAAGCTGACCGTCACGATGACGCCGCCAATGCCCTGGCGGTAGTTCGGCTCGACCACGCGCACCGCCAGGCCGCCGATCCACCGCTCGGGCGGGAGCGTGTCGGCCCGGGCCGGCGGGGCTGCCAGGCAGGGCGCGGGCAAAGCCGCCTCGGGCAGGTCGGATGCGGCCGCTCCGGCTGATCGCGCGGCGTCCTGCGCGGCCCCCTGCGCCTCGCGCCAGGCGGCCAGCGCGGCACGGGCCGATTCGACCTGCTCCGGCGCAGGCGGGTGCGCCGCATCGCCCACTGCCTCCCGGGCAGCCGCCTCCGCAGCGCGGCGCAAGGTTTCGGCCTGCTGGCGCGCGGCCAGGGCCCGGGCCCGCAGCGCGGCAACGGACGGGGGCGGATCGGCGGGCGTAACCAGCATCGGCGCAGCGCTGGCCATGGCAACATCGCCCGCGGCCAGGAACGGGCACCGCGCCAGCGCGGCCGCGGCGGCGGCATCGGCCTGCAAGTCAAGCACCGCCTGCTCGGCCTCGACGCTCCAGTCCTCGCGATCGAGCGCGGCGAACAGCGGCTTGCTGCGATCGGGCGGGTCGGCCGCAAGGATCACGGCATCACCCTCGCGGCGCCAGGTCCCCTCGGCGGTCTGATCGAGCGCGCCATAGCTGAGGAACCAGGCGAAGCGCCCGTCCGCGCCGAGCACCAGCTCGGACCCGGTTTCGCGCACCCCGGACAGGTAGTAGTGCCCGACCAGCGCGGACGTCCCGGCGCTGGCGGGAAGCGGGCTGGCGCTGCCGATCAGCAGACCGGCCATAGCCAGCGCAGGGGCAATGCGGCATGCCATGGCCATCTCCTTCCTCCACAGCCGGGCTTACCGGTTTGGCACTTAACGGTTTGGCAAGGACTCGCCGAGCATGATCCCGCCATGGCCCGCGCCCTCGCCCTTGTTGCCGCGACTCCGCTGCGCCCTGCCCTGCAGGACCGGCTGCGCATGGTCATCGTCGGTGGCTGCGCGCTTGCCCTGATCCTGGCTGACCGCGCGCTACCGGTCTTCTGATCGCCGCCCCGACGACAAGCCGGTTCAGCGCAGATCGGGCGGGGTCGCCTCGCTCTTCAACAGTTCGATCGCCTCGGCCAGCGACACGAAGCGCTGGCGCTCCTCGCCCAGGGTGCGGATCGCCACGGTGCCTTCCTCGGCCTCGCGCTTGCCCACCACCAGCAGGTGCGGGACCTTCTGCAGCGAGTGTTCGCGCACCTTGTAGTTGATCTTCTCGTTGCGGGTGTCGGTCTCGACCCGGATCCCGGCGGCGGCAAGCTGCGCCGCCACGTCGCGGGCATAGTCGTCGGCGTCCGAGACGATCGTCGCGACCACTGCCTGGACCGGAGCGAGCCACACCGGCAGCTTGCCGGCGAAGTGTTCGATCAGGATGCCGATGAACCGCTCATACGAGCCGAAGATCGCGCGGTGCAGCATGACCGGGCGGTGCTTCTCGCCGTCCTCGGCGATGTAGGCGGCGTCGAGCCGCTCGGGCAGGACCCGGTCCGACTGGATCGTGCCGACCTGCCAGGTGCGGCCGATCGCGTCGGTCAGGTGCCATTCCAGCTTGGGCGCATAGAACGCGCCCTCGCCCGGCAGTTCCTCCCAGCCGTACTCGGGCGTCGCCAGCCCGGCCTCGGCCACGGCGTTGCGCAGCTCATCCTCGGCCTGGTCCCACTGTTCGTCGCTGCCGAAGCGCTTCTCCGGGCGCAGCGCCAGCTTGATCGCATAGGTGAAGCCGAAGTCCTTGTAGATCCGGTCGGCCAGCTCGCAGAAGGCGCGGACCTCGGCCACGATCTGGTCCTCGCGGCAGAAGATGTGGGCATCGTCCTGGGTGAACTGGCGCACCCGCATCAGCCCGTGCAGCGCGCCGTGCGGCTCGTTGCGGTGGCAGCACCCGTTCTCGTAAAGCCGCAGCGGCAGATCGCGGTAGGACTTCAGCCCCTGGCGGAAGATCAGCACATGCGCCGGGCAGTTCATCGGCTTCAAGGCCATCCACTGCGCGTCGTTCGAGACGATCGGTCCCTCGTCCTCGGTGTTGGGCACCTCGTCCGGGATCACGAACATGTTCTCGCGGTACTTGCCCCAGTGGCCGGACTGCTCCCACTGGCGCGCGTCCATCACCTGCGGGGTCTTGACCTCGCGGTAGCCCGCCGCGTCGATCGCGCGGCGCATATAGGCCTCGAGCTCGCGCCACACCTTGTAGCCCTTGGGGTGCCAGAACACCGACCCGTGGGCCTCCTGCTGGAGGTGGAACAGGTCCATCTCGGCGCCCAGCTTGCGGTGATCGCGCTTGGCCGCCTCCTCCAGGCGCGTCAGGTGCGCATCGAGCTGCTTCTTGTTGAGCCAGCCGGTCCCGTAGATCCGGCTGAGCATCGCGTTCTTCTGGTCGCCGCGCCAGTAGGCGCCCGACACCCGGGTCAGCTTGAACGCCGCGGGATCGAGCTTGCCGGTGCTGGGCAGGTGCGGGCCGCGGCACATGTCGAGCCAGTCGTCGCCCGACCAGTAGACCGTCAGCTCCTCGCCCTCGGGCAGTTCGGCAGCCCATTCGGCCTTGAAGCTCTCGCCCTGCTGCCACCACCGGCTGATCAGCTGCTCACGGCTCCACACTTCGCGGCGCAGCGGCTTGTTGGCGGTGATGATGCGGCGCATCTCGGCCTCGATCGCGGGCAGGTCCTCCTCGGTGAAGGGGCGGTCCTTGGGCGCGAAGTCGTAGTAGAATCCGTCGTCCGTCGACGGTCCGAACGTGATCTGGGTGCCCGGGAACAGCGCCTGCACCGCCTCGGCGAGGACGTGGGCATAGTCGTGCCGCGCCAGATCGAGCGCCTCGGCCTCGTCGCGGCTGGTGATCAGGGCCAGGCTGGCGTCGCCGGTGAACGGCCGGGTGAGGTCGACCAGCTCGCCATCGATCCGCGCCGCGAGCGCGGCCTTGGCCAGGCCGGGACCGATCGCGGCGGCGACGTCGGCCGGAGTCGAGCCCTGCGGCATCTCGCGCACGGAACCGTCGGGCAGGCTGATCTTGAGGAGTTCGGACATGGTGACCCCCTAAAGCAGGGCGGGGGCGCCATCAACCGGGTTCCGCGGCGGGCTTGTCGCCACGCGCGCGGCGGCGCATCAGGACGGCATGACCATGCCGCAGTTCCACACCCTGCCCGACGGCCGCCGCCTGGCCTACCGCCACACCCCCGGCACCGCCCCCGATCCGGTGCTGGTCTTCCTGCCTGGCTACAAGTCCGACATGGCCGGTGGCAAGGCCGTCGCCCTGTTCGACCAGGCCCTCGCCACCGGACGTGGCTGTCTGCTGCTCGACTATGCGGGCTGCGGGCTGAGCGATGGCCGCTTCGCCGACGGCACGCTTTCGCGCTGGCGCGACGAGGTGCTGGCGCTGGTCGACGCGATCTGTCCGGGCCGGCCGCTGCTGCTGGCGGGAAGCTCGATGGGCGGGTGGCTGATGCTGCTGGTGGCGCTGGCCCGCCCGCACCAGGTGCGCGGTCTGCTCGGTATCGCCGCCGCGCCCGACTTCACCGAATGGGGCTACGATGCCGCGCAGCAGGCGCTGCTGGCGACCGGCGAGGTGCTCTATGAGGACAATCCCTATGGGTCCGAGCCGACGCCGACCCACCCCGGGTTCTGGCGCGATGGTCAGGCCAACCGCGTGCTGGGTGCGCCGATCGCCTTCGCCGGACCGGTCCACCTGCTGCACGGCCAGCGCGACGCCGACGTGCCGTGGGAGGTCGCGCTGCGGCTGGCAGCGGCGCTGCGTTCAGACGCGGTGCAGGTGACGCTGGTCAAGGACGGCGATCACCGCCTGTCGCGCGATCCGGACCTGGCCCTGTTGCTGCGCACGGCCGAGGCCCTGCGCGCCAAGCTCTGACCGGAGTACCCGATGCCCCTGCTCCCGCTCCTTGCCGCGGCGTTGCTCCCGCTGGTGGCCCAGGTGGGGCCGTTCACCGCGCCGGGAACCACCGGCACGCCCTTCCCCGAACCGGTCCGCCGCCCACCCCGCACGCGGCCCGCGACGCCGCCGGCGGCGCGCCCGGCCGAGACCGCGCGGCTGCGCGAGTGCCTGGCGGCCGTCGAGGAATCGGCTGCGGCCGGGCAGGACGCCGCCACGGCCTGGCTGGCCGGAGCGAGCGGGCACGCCGCGGCCGAGGCCGGACTGTGCCTCGGTACGGCGCGGGTGCGCGGCGAGGACTGGGCCGGTGCCGAGCAGGCCTTCCTGACCGCGCTGGGCCAGGCCGGCAGCGATCGCCTGCTGCGCGCCCGGCTGGGCGCCATGGCCGGCAATGCAGCGCTGGCCCGGGGCGCGGCCGACCGCGCCCTGGCCGCGCTCGATCCGGCGCGGACCGAGGCCAAGGGCCTGGCCGATCCGGCGCTGATTGCCCCGATCGCGCTGGACCGGGCGCGCGCGCTGGTCGCGCTCGGCCGCCAGGTCGAGGCTGGCGCGGCCCTCACCGAGGCGCGTGGCGCCGCTCCGGGCGAGTCCGAGCCATGGCTGCTCTCGGCCACGTTGGCGCGCCGCCAGGGTCGCCTCGCCGAGGCCCAGGCGCTGATCGAGCGCGCCGCCGAGCTGCGCCCGGTCGACCCTGACATCGGGCTCGAGGCAGGGGTCATCGCGCTGCTGGCCGGCCGCGCCGAGGCGGCACGCAAATCCTGGGAATCGGTGATCCGGGTCGCGCCGGACAGCCCCTTGGCCGAGACCGCGCAAGGCTATCTGGCGCAGCTCGGCCCAGCCACCCCGGTGGCCGCACCGGCCCCGGCCACGGGGCGCTAGCGCCGGCGCGCCTCGGGTGGCGCCGGCAGACCGGCCTGCTGAAGATCGAAGCTCGAGACCCGTCGCAATGTGCACAGACCGCCCGCGCCATCGGCGACGAGCGGCACCTCGAAAGCCAGGCCCAGCCGGGCCCCGTCGGTCCGCACGGCGCGCGCCACGACGATCTGGCCATGGCCCATGTCGAGCGCGACCGGATCGCCCGGGGCGATGCCCGCGACACCTTCGACCAGCGCCCCGGAACTCGAGAGATTGCGCAGGGTCGCGGTCTGGTAGCTGTCCTGGTGGACCAGTCCGACCGCGCGATAGGTGGTCACGCGTTCGGCGCGTTGGCAGGCCGGGCCGGCCGGGGCGATCGTCCAGTCGTCGCGGGCGAGGGTCAGGAAGACGTCGGCGGGGAGCGGGGGACTGTAGATGTAGCCCTGGACATAGGTGACCCGCTGCGCCCGCACGAGATCGAGCTGGTCAAAGGTTTCCACCCCCTCGGCCGTGGTCACCATGTGCAGGGCCTGGGCCATCGAGGCGGTCGCCTCGACGATCGGCCGGTTGCGGCTGGCATGCTCGGTCGCGCCGCGGATGAAGCTCTGGTCGATCTTGAGCTTGTCGAAGGGTGACTGACGCAGAGAGCCGAGCGACGAGTAACCGGTGCCGAAATCGTCAAGCGCAAGCCGGACGCCCAGCGCCTTGAGGCCGCGGAAGATTCGCTGCACCTTGTCGTCGTTCTGCAGGAACACGCTTTCGGTGATCTCGAGCTCGAGGCGCTCGGGCGGCAAACCGGTCTGGCGCAGCACGCATTGCACCACTTTCACGAAATCGTCCTCGTCGCCGAACTGCAGCGGCGAGACATTGATCGCCACCCGCAGCATCGCCGGCCAGTGCAGCGCATCGGCGCAGCCGCGCCGCAGGGCGAACTCGCCGAGCGGGCCGATCAGGCCCGATTCTTCGGCCAGCGGAATGAACTGCGCCGGCGAGATCAGCCCGCGCTCGGGATGGTTCCAGCGCAGCAAGGCCTCGGCTGCGACAACGCGGTCGGTCCGAGCCTCGACCACCGGCTGGTAGTACAGCTCGAACTGGTCGAGCTCGAGCGCGCGCAGCAGGTCCTGTTCCAGCGCCCGGCGCTCGGTGGCGGCCTTGAGATAATCAGTGGTGAAGAAGCGGAAGCCGCCGCGCCCGCTACGCTTGGCCGAATAGAGCGCGAGATCGGCATTGCGGGTCAGTTCCGCGGCGTTGGTGCCATCGCGCGGGCTGATCGCGATACCGATCGACGCGCCGATGGTGCAGCGGTGCTCGCCAATCCGGTAGGGCTGCGAAAGCATGTCGACGATCCGCCCGGCGAGCCGGCCAAGGTGGTCCTGGCCGGCCTGGTCGCGCAGCACGATCTGGAATTCGTCATTGCCCAGGCGGCAGATCGCCTCGCGGTCGCCGATGAGGGTGACCAGCCGGTCCGCCACCTGCTTGAGCAGCGCGTCGCCGACCGCCTGGCCCAGCGCGTCGTTGACCGGCTTGAAGCGGTCGAGATCGAGCAGCATCACCGTGCAGGTGCGCGCGCCGGCGTCGTAGCTGGTGAGGATCTGCTCGAGCAGCCGGCCCATGGTCTGGCGGTTGATCAGGCCGGTGAGCGGATCGTAGCGGTCGAGCTGGTCCTTTGCCCGCGCGTGCAGCTGCTGCGCGGTGACATCGCGCAGGATCCCGCGATAGCCGGTATGCGCCCCGGTCAGGTCGAATACGGCCTCGCCGGCCACCTCCCAGATCTGCTCATCGCGGGGGGTCGACCGCCGCACCAAGAGGCCTTCGAAACGGGTCCGGCGGGCCAGCGCGAAGGGCAAGGTGCGCGCCGTCTCGCCATCGGACCGGACCAGGGGTTCGAACAGATCAACCAGGCGGACCCGCGCCTCCGGCTCGGCCGTGCTCCCGCCCTCGCCGAGCAGATCGCGCCGGGCCCGGGGCGACAGATAGCCGAGCAAGCCGGCCGCGTCGGCGGTCCAGAAATAGCCGCCGCCGACCGCCTCGAAGGTTTCCAGGAAGGACTGGCCAAGGGCGAAGGCCGGCGCAGACGATGCGGCGCTGGCCGTGTCCTCGGCAGCCTTCTTGATCAGGCTGGATCGGCCGATCCGCAAGCTCATGCGTGCCCCGTCAGGTTCAAGCCGGGCGGGCCTGCCCGGCTTGGCTGAGTTCCGCAAACTCCGCGGCTGTCAGGGCCACGGACCTAGCCGACAAGTGTTGGGACCCGGTAGTCCGTGCCTACGGTGTTTTACGGGATGGGCCGGGCTGTCCGGGACGGGTGCCGCGGTGTCACCCCGCCCTGGTAGAGCCTGGCGCGCGCGTCAAAGGATGACGTAGTAACGGAACAGCGAATGATCGGGCGGATCGTCTGCCGTGAGCTTCGGCCGGCGCTGGCCGATACCGACGAGCACCTTGCGGTTCAGCCAGTCATGGGCGCCCGCCGGGGCCCGGAAGTAAGGCGTACAGCGAAAATAGGCGGGCACGCCCTGATCAGCCTGCGGTCCATGCACATAGCCCAGATTGCGGATGTAGATCGGCGTGCCGTCATCGGCCTCGAGCAGATAGTGCGCCGCCAACTCGACCACCCCATCGCTGCGCACGCTCGGCCAGTCGGCTCCGCTGAAATCGATCACCCGCCCGTTCAGCAGCGGCCCCGACACGGTCGAGCCCTGGCCGACCGGAGTATAGGCCTGGCTGGGGCCGCCGGCGACGACCGGGCCGATGGTCATGCGCTCGGCGAAGGCCAGCCGAATGTCGAAGGCGTGGGTCCAGCGCAGGGCGAAGGGATCTTCGGCGGGCGCGGGCTGATCGAGCAGGGGGTGCGGTGTCATCGGCCCGTGATCTCCAAACCGAACACGGCCTGCGCATTGGTCTGAAAGAAACGCCGCTTGTCCGCATCGGACATGTCCATCCGGTCAAGCATGGCCACCTCCTCCACCGGGCACTGGTAGGGATAGTCCATCGCGTAGAGCACCCGGTCGGTGCCGAGGACCTGCTGGGTGAAGCGGATAACCGGCTCCCAGGCCATCCCCGAATTGGTGATGTAGAAGTTCTCGCGCAGGTAATCGGATGGCTTCTTGGCGATCGGCTTTAGCATCTCGTAGCGCTGCGAGGTGACCTGCGCGTTGTGCATGAAGTCGAGCCGCGCCATCCAGAAGGGCAGGGCCTCGCCCATATGGCCGATGACCACGCGCAGCCCCGGGAAACGGTCGAGCGTGCCACTGGTGATCAGCCGCAGGGCATGAAAGCCCGTTTCCACCCCGAACCCGAAGATCGCCCCGTCGAGCCCTGCTTCGAGCAGCGGTCCGATCATCGCCCGCGGCGGGGTCTGAGGATGAAGATAGAGCGGGATGCCCAGCCGCTCGATCGTCGCCAGGACCGGCCGGAACCGCGGATGGTCGAGATACTCGCCCTGGATGTGGGAATTGATGATCACCCCCCTGAAGCCGTAGCGGCCCACGCTGCGCTCGATCTCGCGCGCGGCGGCCTCGGGATCCTGCGGCGCGCAGGCCGCCAGACCGATGAACCGGTCGGGATGCTTCGCGCAGGCTTCGCCCAGCCGATCGTTGGCGATCTCGGCCAGCGCGGTCGCCTGGTCGGCCGGTAGCATGTTGGGGCCGGGCGAGGTCAGCCCGATGACCTGCATGTCGATGCCGCGAGCATCCATGTCGGCAATCCGCAAGGCGTCGATGTCGAGCAGCCGTTCGCGGACAAAGCGGGCCCGCGGGCTTTCATGGGTGAAATAGAACCCGACGAGGCTGCGCACCCCGGGATCGCAGTCCGGCAGGGCAAGCTGCTGGCGGTAGAGCTCGATCATCTCCGGCGTGGCAAAGGCCTCTTCGGTGGCGATCCGGAGATAGCCCTGCGTGCCGCCGGTCTGCGGTCTCGCCGTGGGGTCTGTCATGCGCTTGTCCTTCCCGGATTACAGCTGATGGATGGTCTTGATCACGCGGCAAGCCATGACCCCTTCGGGGCCGTCTTCCGATCCGTGGCCGCTGTCCTTGACCCCGCCGAAGGGGGCATCCGCACCGCCCACGGCCGTGCCGTTGATCCCGACCATGCCGGCCTCGAGCGCGTCGGCAATCAGGTTGGCGCGGCGTCCGTTCTCGGTGAAGGCATAGGCCGCGAGTCCGAACGGCAAACGGTTGGCGAGGCTCACCACTTCATCGAAGCCGGCAAAGCGCGCCGTGATCGCCACCGGCCCGAACGGCTCGTCGTTCATGATCCGCGCCGTCATCGGCACGTCGGTCAGCAGGGTGGGCTGCCAGAAGAAGCCCGGCCCCTCGCCCGGACCGCCGCCTGCATGCAGCCGGGCACCGTGGGCCACGGCATCCTCGACCAGCATGCCGATCGCCTGCGGGCGGCGGGCGTTGGCCATCGGCCCCATCGTCACTCCGTCATGCGCGCCATTGCCGGTGCGGATTACGGCGATACGCTGCGCAAAGGCCGCGACGAAACGATCGTGGACCGCCTCATGCACGTAGAAGCGGGTTGGCGAGATGCAGACCTGCCCGGCATTGCGGAACTTGGAGGCCGCGAGGATGTCGGCGGCCCGCTCGATATCGGCATCCTCGAAGATGATCGCCGGGGCGTGGCCGCCCAGTTCCATGGTCGACCGCTTCAGCGTGGCCGCAGCCTGCTCCATCAACTGCCGGCCGACCGGTACCGATCCGGTGAAGCTTACCTTGCGGATCACGGGGCTCGCCAGCAGCTGACGCGAGACCGCATCCGGCACACCGAACACCAGCTGGGCGACACCGGCGGGCAGTCCGGCATCGATCAGCGCCTGGAGCACAGCCATGGCCGACGCCGGCGCTTCCTCGGCCGGCTTGAGGATCACCGAGCAACCGGCGGCAATCGGAGCACCCAGCTTGCGCGCCGGGTTGCAGATCGGAAAGTTCCAGGGGGCAAAGGCTGCCACCGGGCCGACCGGCTCGCTCACCACGAGCGCGCGCTGGCCGGTGGGACGCACCAGCGCCCGGCCATAGAGCCGGAAGGTCTCCTCGGCGTAGAACTCGAACAGGCGGGCGGCCATTTCCACTTCGATGCGGGCTTCTGCGAGCGTTTTGCCCTGCTCGGCGGTGGCGTTGGCCGCGATGCTCTCGCGGCGCTCACGCAACCGGAGGGCCGCGCCGCGCAGCACGGCACTGCGCTGATCGGCCGAGGCCTTGCGCCACAGCCCGAACCCGCGCGCAGCCGCCGCCAGCGCCCGGTCGAGATCGTCGCTGTCCGCGAGCGGCACCGCCCCGAGCACGGCCCCGGTGGCCGGGTTGACCACGTCGAAGGTCTTGCGCCCGGCCGATCCGAGCCATGCGCCGTCAAGATGTATCGCCAGCTGGGGATAGCTGGCGGGAGCCGCATCAGTCATGTTTGATCCTTGAACCCTTGTGAACGTGTCAGGCCTGGCCGATCGTGCTGCCCGGCACCCAGTTGCCATGCAGCCCGGGGCGCATCCGGAACGGGATCTCCAGCGTGGCAAGCGGGCCGAGCGAGGGGGTCTGCGCGTCGAACAGCAGCAGACGTGAGGCCATTTCGGCCAGCCGGTTCTCGATCACCACGAGATAGCCGTAGCCTTCCCCGGCATAGGGCGTGCGGGGCACGAAACAGGGTTCCTGCAGCGATGACTGAGGCCCGCACCACCAGCTGTCCACCTCGCCGGTATCGATGGCAATGCGGGCCAGCGTGTTCATGATGAAGCCGGTGGCGCTGTGCCCGCCGGGGATGTCGAACGGCTTGGTCAGATCCTGCCCGAGCTGATAGCCGAAACGGTTGCGGCGACCTGCGAAACGGTCGTCGATGCGCGGAAACTCGCCGACCACATCGGCCAGCCGCGTCATCCGGATGGTCGGATCGTCACCCTGCAGATCCACGGTCCAGCGGGTCAGACGCCCGGCCGCCGCCTCCGGCGAGAACGGCGCCCCGTCGACGTCGGGGAAGAACGGAAACATGTTCCCCGCCGACATCACGGTATCGAAATGGACCCGGGTGCCGTCGTTATGGGCATTCATCACGTGGCTGGCAAACACGGTCGGTGCCTGAAACCAGCGCAACTCCTCCGCCCGGCCGCGACGCGGCATGATGCCCAGATAGACCGGCAGCTTGGTGTCAAAGCCGAAATGGGGCTTGCCCTCGCGCAACCGATCCCAGCTGCCGACGATCGGAACGACATGGAAGATCACGTAATCCTGCGTGATCCCGAAGTCGTGCATCATGCAGTAGTAGGGCAGCTCGAACCACGCCTCGTGGACGATGTCACCAGCCGGATCGACGACATAGTAAACCATGTCCCGCGTGCATAGGCCCTTGGCGGCATAGCCGAAGGCCAGCATTTCGCCGGTGGCCGGATCGATCTTGGGATGGGCGGTAAAGGTCTGGCTGGTCATCCGGCCCCCGAAATCCCAGGTGCCCAAGGTCTCGAGGGTTTCCGGGTCCATTGCCACGGGCGGGCTGTCCTCCTTGAGCGCCAGGAGCTTGCCGGCATGGAGGACGACATTGGTATTGGCAGTGCCACGGATCTCGCCCTCAACCGACGGGTCGTCGGTCAGGGGATTGCGATAGGCCCCGAACAGCGCGCGGCCCGCGGCCTGTTCACGCAAAAACTTGTCGGTGCGCACCCACCGCTGGCGCAGCGAAACGCGTCCACCGGCAAATCGGAAACGGGTGACCATGCCATCGCCGTTGAACCAGATGTCATCCCCGCCCAGCGGGGGAAACTGGGGGTCGGGCGCGACCCGGTAGAACGCGCCATCCAGATCGGCCGGAACTGCGCCAGCGATGACGCGCAGGTCGCGGACGTCGGCCTCCACCCCCGATGGAGCGAAATAGCCGGTGAAGTTGCGGGTCGCGGGAAATTGCACCGTCAAGCCTTTCCTGTTGGATTGTCAGCGGCCATCGTCATCCGCCGGGCTGCCATGGCGTAGTGGATGGCCGACCACAGCATCAGCGCCACCGCCGCCATCAAGGCATGCCTGACTCCTATCGCCGAGGCTTGCCGGCAACGCCCCGCAAGGTCGGCCAGAACCGCCTTGCCGCCCGGGCAGCTCTGCGCGAAATCACCTGCGCCGAAGGCGCGTGCCGCGAAGCTGTCGCTCAGCCAACCCAGCAGGGTCGGACCAAAGCCGATGCCGACGAGCGTCGAGACAAAAAAGAACACGAAGGCCGCCGAGGCCCGCATGCGCAGGCCGACCATGTTCTGGAAGGCCACCAGCGTCGGCACGTTGTGGAACAGCAGGAAGGCCCCTGCCAGGGTCTGCAGGGCCAGGCTGAGCCGCGCGTCGGCCACGGAATAGCCGGCCAGGTACAGCGGTGCCGCAATGACCAGCCCGAGCGCCGGGAACAGCCCGTACCACTGCGGACCGCGCCGGGCGATGGCATCGATGGCATAGCCGCCGACCAGCATCCCGGTGGTTGCCGAAATCCCGCTCAGGACGCCGAAGTAGAGCCCAGCCTGCGCCAGGGTCAGGCCATGCACGCGGATGAAGAAGGCGGTGACGAAAGCCCCCGCCGAGTAGAGGCCCATCGTGGCGAGGGCGAGACCGATCAGCAGGTGGCGGAACTCGGCGCGCGCCAGCATCAGCCGCATGACCTGCGAGAACGGTGGCAAGGGTTCGTCGGTGGCGGGCGCGCCCGCATCATCGCTCAGCCCGCGTGGCGGCTCGCGCAGTGTGAGCAGGTAGAGCAGGGCCAGCACGAGGCCGGGTGCGGCCATCGCAATCAGCGCGGCACGCCAGCCGTAGGCATGCGCGATCCAGCCGCCGGCCACGGCACCGGTGACCGAACCAACTGGTGAGCCCAGCTTCATGATGCCCAGCGCCATCCCCCGTCGGTGGGCGGGAAAGTGATCGCCGAGGAGCGACACGCTGGGCGCCTGGACGCCCGCTTCGCCGATGCCCACGCCGATCCTGTAGAGGAACAGCTGGGCAAAGCTCATCGCCGTGCCGCACAACAGGGCCATCCCCGAGAACACCCCGATCGACACCGCGATGATGCGCAGGCGGTTGGCCCGCTCGGCCAGCCGCGCGATCGGCAGGCCGAGCGTCGAGTACAGCAGGGCGAAGCTTAGGCCGCCGAGGATTCCGAGCTGGAAATCGGTCAGACGGAGATCCTCCTTGATCGCCTGGCCCAGCGTCTGGATGATCACGCGGTCGATGTAGCCGAAGGCTGATGCCAGCAGGATCAGCAGCAGGAGCCAGCGCCGGTAGGCGGAAGAGAAAGCTGGGGCCGACGCGGCACCGCCGGTCCCGGACGCCGTGGCGGGCACGCGCGATCCGGACGCGGCCTCGGTTCCGGAACGCTGCATCGCCAGGCCTCTCCCCATGATTTCTCATCATTGACAAGTCAACGATAGTCTCCTAGCTACCGCCCCCTGTCATGGCAAGCCCAAAAAACGGTTCGGGCCGCCGCCGGGAGAGAGCGCATGAAAGAGCCGGGGCTGACCTTCCTGTTCGAGGCAACCGGCGAGCTGGCCGCACCGGTGGAGATCGGGCCGACCCCGGCCGGCCTCGCGCGGGTCGTCCCGATCCTGGCGGGCGGCCCCTTTGCCGGACCGAGGCTGCGCGGGCGCGTGCTGGCCGGGCATGACTGGCAGACCACCCGTAACGACGGCGTGACGATCGTCGATGCGCATTACCTGCTCGAGACCGATGACGGGGTCCTGCTGGAGTGCCGCAACCACGGCATGCGGCACGGTCCGCCGGAGGTCATGCAACGGCTGGCAGCCGGGGAAGCGGTCGATCCCGATAGCTACTACTTCCGCGCTGCACCCCGGTTCACCGCACCGGCAGGCCGCTATGACTGGCTCAACCGCAGCCTGTTCCTCTGCACCGGCGCCCGCTTTGCCAAGTCCGTGACGGTGCGCTTCTACGAGGTCGGATAACGGAAATGGTCCATCAGGCGTCTGCGGGGCCAAACCTCACCCGGCGCGCGGGGCCGCAGAGCTCAGCCCTGCGCAGGCACACCCGGGCGGGACGGCGCATCCGGGTCCGCTGCGCTGGCGATGCGCAGCATGAGCTTGGTCAGCAAGCGGTCGAACTCGGCCCGTTCCGCCGCATCGAGATTTCCGGCCATCCAGTCGTAGTGCGCGGCACGCAAGGGGCGCACGCGGTGATACTCGGCCATGCCCGCGGTGGTACAATAGAGCAACGGCGCCCGGCCGTCGCGCGGGTTGTCGCGGCGCGCGAGCAAGCCGCGGCGCTCCAGCGCACTGGCAGCCCGGCTGACTTCGGCTCGGTCAGCCCAGGCCAGTTCCGCGATCTCCCGCACCGTGGCCCCTGCACCGGGGGCGAGCCGACTGAGGACCCGCCATTCCGCCATGGTCATGCCCGCGTGATCGGCCAACGACCGCTGGTTAAGCCGGTCCATGGCCTTGGCGATCAGCACCAGCCGGATCAGCGGGAAGTCGAGGCCCGGCATATGCCAGCCCTTCAGCTCTGCTGCATCGATCGCGGCGTCCTCGCGGGCCTGTTCGCTCATGTCGGACGTATCGTTCATTGTCTCCTTTCCTGCGCCTTCGCTCGTCCCGGGCACTCAGGATCCGGGCATCCCATCGCCATGAGCCAAAAGGCTTGCATCGTCAATTTCATTGAGTTATCAAGAATCCATTGATGACTCAATGAACGGCAAGGCAGCGGCATTCCGCAGCCGAAAGGGTGGCACGCATGGCGAGCAGGATCAATGGAGGTTGGCGGCGCATCTGGCTGGCCGGACTTGCCCTATGGGCAGTCTGCCCCGTCGGCGCCGCGCCATCGGCCGCAGGGCCACGCAGGGATGGGCAAGATGTCCGACCGGCGCAGGTCGACGAAGCTGCGGCTCGTCCTCCCGCAGGCACGACACCTCCGGTGGGGACCCAGCCCCTGCCGGCCCATCCGGCCGCTCCGCGGCTGGACTATGCCTTCACCATCAGCGTCACCCTGACCCGCGCGACCTACCTGACGCCCTCGTTCACCGGACAGGATCGTGTGGCCGTCTATGCCGCAAGCGGCGTGGTGCAGGGCCTCATCAACGGCAAGGTCGTACCGATGAGCGGGGGCGACTGGGCGCTGAAGCGTGCGGACGGCGTGATCGATTTCGATGCGCGCTATCTGCTGGAGCTCGACGATGGCACCCCGGTCTATCTCCAGAACCGCGGTTATCGGTGGGGCAGTGCCGAAGCCATGGAGCGGATGAAGCGCCAGGAAGCCGTGGCCGACACCGAGTACTACATGCGCGTCACCCCCAAGTTCGAGGTGCCGGCCGGCCGCCACGAATGGCTGGCGCGCCACGTGTTCGTGGGCGTGGCGGAGAAGACCCCGGGCGGAAACAGAATTCACTACTTCGTTGTGCGGTGACCGCGGCGTCCAGTTTCGGGCGGCGGTAGCCATCGCTCCCGAACGGTCATCGCAGCCCCTGCGGTAACGCATCAGGCAACACGCGACTTCGGCTGAAGGCTTGCCCCGGGGCGCCTTCGGGATGGGACGGTCTGTCTTCAGTCACAGTGAGAGAGAGGGCCAGCCAGTGCAGCGATCCCATCGCACCCTTGAACCTTGGGTGGCGGCAAGCCTGGTGCTTGCCGCGCCCCTGCCGGCCGCCGCGCTGTCCGGCGAGCCCGGCAACATCGCCCCGGTGGGCAGGGCGGTCACGGCGCAACGGATCGTGCCGCCCCGGGTTTCGGCCGCGATCCCGGTCACGGCCACATCCGTGCCGTGGGGAGCCGCCGACCGCGCTGTCGAGCCGGTCGACCTTGCGGCCCGTGGCTACATCGAGGAGGAGTACTTTATCAGCGGCGAGGCCCGCGTGCTCGCCTGGCCGGCAGTGGGACGGCTGACCGCCCTGGCCCGCGGCCCCTATGTGACCCGCCTGCTCGTGCGCCGCCCGGCCAGGGCCAGGCGCTTCAGCGGGACCGTGGTCGTCGAGCCGCTCAATCCCTCGCTGCGGCATGATCTGCCGATCATGTGGGGCGCCGTCTACCCGACCTACCTGCGCCATGGCGACGTCTGGATCGGCGTGACCGTGAAGCCCGTGGCGATCGAGAGCCTCAAGCAATTCGACCCGGTCCGCTATGCGGCTCTCGGCTTCCCCAACCCGCTGTCCGGATCGCAGACCTGTGACCAGAGCCGCCTGCCACTGCCCCGTGGGGGGCTGCCGGCCGAATCGACGCCGCAGACCGAAAACGGCCTCATCTGGGACGTGCTCAGCCAGGTGGGCGCCCTGGCCAAGCAGCGGGATCGCACCGGCCCGCTGCGCGGCCTCAAAGTGTCGCGGCTGTACATGACGGGCTACTCGCAGTCAGGCGCCTTCGTCCTGACCTATGCCGCAGCCATTCATCCGACCGCGCTCGGGGGCAACGGCAAGCCCCTGTACGATGGGTTTCTGGCTGCCACTGCCACCCGGCCCAGCACCCCGATCCATCAATGTGCCGCGCCCATCCCCGCCGGTGATCCACGCCAGACGCCGGGTCCGATCGGCGTTCCGCTGATGGTCATGGTTTCGGAAAGCGAGATTCGAACCCTGCGGCGGCGCCCTGACAGCGACAGGAAGCCGGACCTGTTCCGAGGTTACGAGGTGGCCGGCTCATCGCACATCCACGCCGGTGGCGATGCCGGCAAGCCGGCCCCGGTTGACGCAGCCAAGACCAGTGGAGCCCGGTTCGGTTCGTCGGATGACTGTGCCGAACGCGCCATGCCAGGCAATGACGTACCCTTGCCTGCCCTGCTGCGCGGAGCCTTCCGGAACCTCGATCGCTGGTCCCGCAGCGGAATCGCACCACCACGTGGGCAACGCATCGCGGTGCGCGATCCGAGCCAGGATGGAGCAGCAGTCGCGCTGGATCGCTTCGGCAATGCGCTGGGCGGAGTCCGAACTCCGCACGTCGATGTTCCACTGGCCCGCTATCGGCATCGCATGACCGGCCCCGGAATCTGCGAACTGTGGGGCTATCGCCAATCCTTCACGCGGGCCGAACTCGACGCGATCTATGGCACGCCCCAGGCCTGGCTCCACCAGGTTCGAGCCAGTATCCGCCGGACCGTCGCCCGACGCTGGATCGAGCCGGCAGACGGCCAGGAGCTGGCCGACCAGGCGGCAGCGACGATGCGCCAGTTGATGGCGCTGCCCTCGCCCGGACAAGCGGCCATCCCAGACCCTTCCATCACCGCGCCACGACAAAACTCAAGCCGTGGCAATTTTGCCTCCGATGGACCGGCATAACGATCAATCAAGACTTCAGTTAATTCATAAATTTTAGAATAAATCTTTGAATTTCTGACTTCTGGCATAACAAAAAATCAATTGTACCGCAAAGAACGGTGCGCATTTATAAGGGAGAGAGTGATGATCTTGTTGAACGCGCACAAACGTCGTCTGTTCGCAACCAGCCTGGCCGTTCTGGCCGCCAGCCTGGCCATCGCCGCGAGCGAGGCCTCGGCACAGGCCGCCGGCTCGACAGAGGCCGAGGCCGCAGAGATCATTGTCACCGGCTCGCGGGTCGCCGTGGCGCCGGGCGCGGCCATGCCCGCGCCGACCACCGTGCTGGATCAGTCGGTCATCCGGGCGCTGGGCATTCCGAACGTCGGCGATGCCTTGCTGCAGCTCCCCTCACTGCTCAATAGCGCGTCACCGACGCAGACCTTTGCCCTTAGCCCGCAGAACATCGGATCGCGCATCGCCAACCTGCGGGGGCTGGGCGCTTCGCGCACGCTTGTGCTGGTGGATGGACGGCGCTTCGTTCCGTCCACATCGCGCGCTTCGGTCGATCTGGCCCTGGTCCCCAGCGCGATCATCGCCCGCTCCGAGATCGTCACCGGCGGTGCCTCCGCCGCCTACGGCTCCGATGCGGTGGCCGGCGTCATCAATCTGGTGACAGATACCAACCTCAAGGGCTGGCGCGGACAGATCCAGCGCGGGATTGCGCAGGCGGGCGACAATGACAGCTTCAATGCCTCGCTGGCCGGGGGCACCGCCTTCGCCGATGGGCGAGGCAAGGTGATCGCTGCAGCCGAGTATGAGGAGAACGGCGGTCAGGGCGACTACTACTCGCGCGACTGGAGCGCGACCGAGTCCTGTCAGCTGGCGAACTTCGTCGACCCGACCAAGCCCGCCAACCTGATTGTCCCGGGGTGTCGTACCGGCTTCCTCACGGCCAATGGCCTGATCGTCGGCGGACCACTCAACGACCAGCAGTTCAGCGCCGATGGCCAGTCGCTGGTTCCGTTCGTGGCAGGCCAGTACCGCGGGTTCTTCCAGTCCGGCGGGACCGGTGCGGGCGAGAACGCCTTCTTCAAGGGCCCTCTGATGGCGGGCCAGTACCGGCGCTATTCGGCCTACGGGCATGCCGAGTTCGTGCTGTCCGACGCCGTGCAACCCTACATCGACCTGTCGTATGGCTCGATCACGGGACGCAACGTCGGTGCGCAGGGGCGCTTCAGCCTGTTCACCGGCGGCGGGCTGGTTCTGCGCGGCGACAATCCCTTCCTGCCCGCCAGCGTTCGCGCGGCGATCGGGCCGGCAGGCTCGATCAGCATCGGCAAAGCCCTGAACGATCTGGGCAATTCGCTTGGGCGCTCGGAAACTTCGACGTTCCGGGTGGTTGGCGGCATCAAGGGCGACCTGGCCGATCGCTGGCACTGGAACGCCTATTTCCAGCACGGTGAGACCACCTACAAGGAGCAACAGTTCAACAACCTGATCCCGGCGCGTCTGCGGCAGGCGGTCGACGCCGTGGCTGGCCCCGGGGGTACCGTGATCTGCCGGAATCAGAGCAACGGTTGCCAGCCCTTCAACCCGCTGGGTTACGGCAACTTCAGCGCGGCCGCCGCTGCCTTCGTGACCGGCACGTCACAACAGGACAAGACCATCCGGCAAGATGTCGCGGCAGCGGAAGTGCGGGGCGATCTCGTGCGGCTACCCGGCGGTCCGCTGGCGCTCGCGGCCGGTGGCGAGTACCGCAAGGACACGTTCCGGGCGACCGCCGACCCGCTCTCGCTGGCGGGGGCATTCTACACCTTCAACGGCTCGAACGTCGCCGGCAGTATCGCAGTCACCGAGGGTTTCGCCGAACTCAATGCCCCTCTGCTGGCCGACCTGCCGTTCGCCAAGGCCTTGACCCTGAACGGTGCCGTACGGCGCACGCACTACTCCACCTCGGGCAATGTCACGACCTGGAAAGTGGGCGGCGTCTGGCAACCCGCCTCGTTGTTGCGGTTCAGGGCCACCCGGTCCCGTGACATCCGCGCGCCCAACGTCAGCGAGCTGTTCTCGCCGCTGGTGAACGGCCAGATCTCGGTCACCGACCCGCTCAACAACAACCGGCAAGTGCTGGTCCCGACGCGGACCGGCGGAAATCCGCTGTTGCGGCCGGAAATCGCGGACACCACCACGGTCGGGCTGGTGCTCAACCCGGTGCGCGACCTGTTCCTTTCGGTCGATTACTACGACATCAGCGTAAAGGGGGTGATCGCCACGACCGGGGCGACGAACATCCTGCTGCAATGCCAACGTGGTTCGGCCTCCGACTGCGCCCGGGTCACGCGCGATTCGACCAACGCCATCACACTGATCTCCGACACCTTCGCCAACCTCAACCAGTTGCAGACCCGGGGAATCGATTTCGAGCTGAACTACCGGCATCAGCTGGCGGGCGGGATGTTGAGCTTCAAGGGGCTGGCGACCTACGTGGACAAGCTCGCCACCCGCTTCGTGGCGACGAACTCGGTGGTCGATCTGGCAGGACAGACCGGCAATCCCAACTTCGGCGCCGGGCCGGGTGTACCGCATTTCCAGCTCACCAGTTATCTCACCTGGGCGGGCAAGGGTGGCACCAGCATCACGGTCCAGAACCGCTTCATCGGCCAAGGCCGTTACGACGTGCTGCTGATCGGGCCCGACGAGCCGGGTTACAACGTCAGCCTGCCCAACAGCAGCGACGACAACAGCGTCCCTTCGCGTTTCTACACCAACCTGTCGATCACCCAGTCGATCCCGGCATTCGGCGACGGCGTGATGGAACTCTACGTTGTCGTGAACAACCTGTTCAACACCGATCCGCCCATCGCACCAGGGGCCTCGTCCGCCACCAACGGCATCCTGTTCGACCAGGTGGGCCGCGCCTTCACGGCCGGCGCGCGGTTCCGGTTCTAGGAGGTTGCCGATGCGCCTGCTGGCCTTGACCGCTCTTGTGGCCGCCGCGACCCCTGCGGTCGCGGCGCCGGAAATGACCCCGGCTGCCTATGCCGAGTACCTCGCACGCTTCAACGCCGGCGACGAACGCTATGCCGACATCTACGATCCGGAGGTGGTGTTCGAGCATGATCCGAAGTTCGGAACGCTGCGGGGCCGGGACGCCATCATCGCATTCTATCGCCAGATCCGGCTCCAATTGAAAGAAACGGTCACCGCCTCGACCGTGGTGATCGACAATGACCGCGGGCTGATGGCGGCCGAATTGTCGACCCACCTACTCGCCACGCGGGACGGGGTGGACATGCCCTCGGGCACCTTGATGAAGGGCGATGCGATCGTGACCCGGGGAACGGTCTACTACGGCCTGCGGGACGGTCATATCGTCAGCATCCGCGGCAGCATCGGTGGCACCAGCGTGGTGCGGGCGAAACAGTGACATGCAGCGTCGCCGTTTTCTGACCTGTGCCGGAGCCACGGCCACCGCGGCAGCCTTCCCGGGGCTGGCGCGGGCGGAGCGCCTGCTCGGGCCGGTGGTCGAGACCGCGAGTGGCAAGCTGCGGGGCTTCACCGGAGCAGGCATCCGCACCTTCCTGGGCGTTCCCTATGGCACGGCTGAACGGTTCCGCCGCGCAGTGCCTCCATCGCCATGGCCGGGAGTGCGCGATGCCCTGGGCTGGGGAGCGGACGCCCCGCAACGGGCACCTGCCCGGAGTGATCATCCCTATGCCTTGGTCGCATCCGACCTGTCGATGCAGCCGCTGCGCAGCGAGGATTGCCTGGTCCTCAACGTCTGGACCCCAGCCACCGACAGCGCCCGTCGCCCGGTCATGGTCTGGCTCCACGGCGGCGGGTTCGTCTCGGGTTCGGCAGCGACCGCGGTGCATGACGGCGCGAACCTCGCACGGGACGGCGACATCGTCGTCGTCAGCCTCAACCACCGCCTCAACGTGCTCGGCTTCACCCACTTCGATGATCCCGATTTCGCCGAATCCGCCAACCTGGGCATGCTCGACATCGAGCTGGCGCTGCGCTGGGTGCGGGACAATATCGCGGCGTTCGGGGGAGATCCCGGCATGGTCACCCTGTTCGGCTATTCGGGCGGCGGGCAGAAGATTTCCACGCTCATGGCGATGCCGTCGGCCAAGGGCCTGTTTCACCGGGCGATCATCCAGAGCGGGCAGGGCCCGCGGCTGCTCAAGCCGGCGCAGGCGGCCACCAACACCGAGCGCCTGTTCGCCGCGATGGGCGTGCCCCGGGGCGACATCCGCGCCTTGCAAACCGCGCCGTTGGACCGGCTGATCGCCGGCTTTGCCGCGGTCTGGGCCGCCCCGCCGCGCCAGCTCTGGGGACTGCCCGCGCGCTTCTCGCCGGTGGTCGACGGACAGATCATCCCCCGGCATCCGATCGATTCGCTGGAACTGTCGGCGGACGTTCCGCTCGTGCTCGGCAGCACCCGCCAGGAAATGGCGGCGGTTTCGCTGATGTGGGAGCCAAACGCCGATCAGATGACCGCGACCGAGCTTGGGGCGCGGCTTCAGCCGTGGCTGGGCAATGCCGTGCCGGAGGTGCTTGAGGGGTATCGCCGGATCCATCCGATGGCGTCGCCCTGGGATCTCTACACGCTGATCACGGCCGATGTTCCGACGCGAATCAATTCGATCGACATGGCCGAAAAACGGCAAGCGTTGGGCCGGGCGCCGACCTTCATGTACCGGGTCGACTGGCAGTGTCCCGTATTCGGCGGGCGCATGAAGGCGCCCCACGGGATCGAGGTGCCACTGGCGTTTCGGAACGTGCGCGAGGATGCCGGGCTCAATGGCGGGGGTGCCGACGCCTTCGCCCTGTCCGAGCAGATCAGCCGCGCCTGGCTCCGCTTTGCGCACCATGGCCGTCCGGGCTGGCGCAGGCTGGTCTGGCCGGCCTATACGGTGGATCGGCGGGAAACCATGCTGTTTGACCGGCCGAGCCGCGTTGTCGGCGACCCCGGGAGCGCCGAACGCCAGCTGCTCGCCCGGGTGCTGCCATCCGCGTGAACCGGTCGCCGTCGGGTCATCCGGGCCGCCCGCCGGGACCACCGCCGCATGTCATGCTGACAGGAGTTTTCTCCCCGTGTCTGGCCATCATCTCGCCGACATTCGCCGAACGTGGCCACTCCGGGGGCCAGGGTCCCGCGGTGGGCGCTATCGCTTGCGCGGCGGTGGCGATCCTATCAGAAACCGGCCCGTTCGCTCGAAACCGCAAGGGGAGGCCCGCCTGACGATGACCCGATCCTGTACGACAACCTCGCTGCCCCAATGGCTTGCCCGGTTGGCAATGGCCGCCGCCCTCGCACTGCCTGCGCCAGCGCTGGCGCAGGACGCCGTGCTGCCGGCGACCGACAAGGAGGCTCTGTTCACCAGCCCCGACCCGAAGCTCCATCGCAACAAGCAGGCTGCGCTGCACATCGTGCGCGATCTGCTCGAGGCGGGGCATTGGGAACTCGCCGAAACGTACCTGACCGAGCGGTACATTCAGCACAATCCGCTCGTCGCCTCCGGCCGGGCCAGATTGCTGGAAGCGGTCAAGCAGTGGGGTTTGCCAATCAAGCCGATCCCGGCGCGAATGACATCCCCGGTGGTCGCGGTGGTGGCCGAAGGCGATTTTGTCGTGGTCAGTTTCGTACGGGACATGAAGGATCCGCGCGATCCCTCCCGGAGCTATACGACGACCTGGTTCGACATGTGGCGGTTCGTTGACGGCCGGGCCGATGAACACTGGGATGGAGCGGAGATTCCGCCGATGCCCGCCAAGGCAGAATAGGCTGACCTGTCCCGGCAGTGATGTGTGAGGGAGGATGACAGCCCCGCAGGGCTGGAGCGGGTAGCGGGAATCGAACCCGCATAGCCAGCTTGGAAGGCTGGAGCTTTACCACTAAGCTATACCCGCAGCACCGTGGTGCAGGCCGTGCGCTTGCCACCGGCACGGGTCGCTCGTCAAGCGGGATTGCCGCCGCGTCGGTCCAGCAAGACCGGGATGTTCAGTGCCCGGGGAAGGCCATGAGGGTCGAGACCGCGACCCCGGCCGCGCGCAGGCGGTCGGCACCGCCGAGATCGGGCAGGTCGATCGCGAACAGCGCATGGTCGACGCAGGCCCCGGCCTGCCGGAGTAGCGCCGTGGCAGCGAGGGCCGTGCCGCCGGTGGCGATCAAGTCGTCGATGATCACCACGCGCTGCCCGGGAGAGATGGCCGTAGGATCGATCTCCAGCCGGTCGGCGCCGTATTCCAGCGCGTAATCGATCCCGAGGGTGGGGACCGGGAGCTTGCCCGGCTTGCGCACCGGGACGAAGCCGAGCCCGAGCCGTGCGGCGACTGCGGCGCCGAAGATGAAACCGCGCGCCTCCATCCCGCCGATCGCGTCGGCCGCGCAGGCGGCGGCCCGTTCGGCAAGATGGTCGATGCTGCGGGCAAAGCCGGTTCCATGGCCGATCAGCGTGGTGATGTCGCGGAACAGGATGCCCGGCTGGGGGAAATCCGGGATCGTGCGGACCAGCTGCTTGAGATCATCGGGGGTCATGGGCGGCTCCATGGGAAAGGCCCCCCGCATCGGCTGATGCGAGGGGCCTCTGGTGGGCGTGTCCGGGGTACGGGGAAGGGTCAGTGACCCTTCTTGCCGGCCCAGATGTTGCGGTAGGCCATGTAGGCGAGCGCGGTGGCGAACAGCAGGAAGCCGACCACGGCCCAGCCGGTCTGCTTGCGCTTGTCGAGCTTGGGCTCGGCCGTCCAGATCAGGAACGCCGACACGTCCTCGGACATCTGCGCCACGGTGGCCTTGGTCCCGTCGGTGTAGGTCACCTGGTCGTCGGCCGCGAGCGGCGCCGGCATGGCGAGGTTCAGGTTGGCGAAGTAGGGGTTGAAGTAGAGCCCGTCCGGAGTCTTCGCATCCGGGAACAGCTTGAGCAGTTCCTGCCCCTTCGCGTTCTTGTAGCCGGCCTGCTCGGCATAGCCGGTGAGCAGCGAGGCGACATAGGCGCCGCCGCCATGACGCGCCTTGGTGATCAGCGAGAGATCCGGCGGATTGCCCTGGCCGGCGTAGAGCACCGGCGGGAAGCGGTCGGTCGGCAGGCCCTCGCGGGTGTTCAGCTCGCCGGTCGCCGGGTTGTAGACCGGGATCTGGAAGCCCTTGGCGATGGCCTTCACTTCATCGTCGTTGTAGCCGATCGCCTTCAGGTCACGGAAGGCGACGTGCTTCAGCGCGTGGCAGTTGGCGCAGACTTCCTTGTAGACCTTGAAGCCGCGCTGCAGCTGCTGGTTGTCGAACTTCCCGAAGGCGCCGTCCGAGGCGAAGTGGATCGCCTTGGGGTGCTCGTGGAACAGCTTCTCGGCCGTGGCTGCCGGCGGCTCCTTGATGAACGAGGCCGCGCCGGTGCCGAAGGACCACAGGAGGGCGGCGGAGAAGAACGCTCCGACGAGGATCGAGATGATACGGATCATGATGGTCTCTTTCCGTCTCGCTGCGGCTCAGTGTGCCGCCGCCGGGGCGAGCGTGGCCGATTCATCCTTGCCCAGGACTGCCTCGGTGATCGAGAACGGCAGAGCTTCGGGCTGCTCGATCGCCGAAACGATCGGCAGGATGATCAGGAAGTGGGCGAAGTAGTAGATCGAAGCGATCTGGCTGATCATCACGTAGGGCTCTTCAGCCGGAGCGCCACCGCAGTAGCCGAGCACCAGCACGTCCACCACCAGCGCGAAGTAGAACTTCTTGAACACCGGGCGGAAGTGGCCCGAGCGGACCGGCGAACGGTCGAGCCAGGGGAGGAAGAACCACACCAGGATCGCGCTGAACATGGCGAGCACGCCCATCAGCTTGGCCGGGATGATCAGGAAGTCGGCGGTGAAGGCACGCAGGATCGCGTAGAACGGCCAGAAATACCATTCGGGGACGATGTGCGCCGGGGTGCTCATCGCGTTGGCCGGGATGTAGTTGTCCGGGTGGCCCAGCGCGTTGGGGAAGAAGAACAGCATCGTGCAGTAGCCGAGCAGGAACACGCCCAGCCCGAACCCATCCTTCGCGGTGTAGTAAGGGTGGAACGGGACGGTGTCGCTCTCGTTCTTCACCTCGACCCCGGTGGGGTTCGACGAGCCCGGGATGTGCAGCGCCCAGATGTGCAGGACCACCACCGCGGCGATCACGAAGGGCAGCAGGAAGTGCAGCGAGAAGAAGCGGTTCAGCGCGGCATTGTCGGGGGCGAAGCCGCCGAGCAGCCAGACCTGGATCGGCTCGCCGACCAGCGGGATCGCACCGAACAGACCGGTGATCACCTTGGCGCCCCAGAACGACATCTGGCCCCAGGGCAGCACGTAGCCCATGAAGGCGGTGGCCATCATCAGCAGGAAGATGACCACGCCGAGCAGCCAGATCATCTCGCGCGGGGCCTTGTAGGACCCGTAGAAGAAGCCGCGGAAAATGTGGATGTACACCACCACGAAGAAGGCCGAGGCGCCGTTGGCGTGCGCGTAGCGCAGCATCCAGCCCCAGTTCACGTCGCGCATGATGTGCTCGACCGAGTCGAAGGCCACGCCGGCATTGGCCGCGTAGTGCATGGCCAGAACGACGCCGGTAACGATCTGCAGCATCAGGCAGAAGCCGGCGAGCACGCCGAAGTTCCAGGCGTAGTTGAGATTGCGCGGCACCGGATAGCCGGCGCCGACGGCGTTGTAGACGAACCGCGGCAGCGGCAGCTTTTCGTCAAGCCACTGCGTCAGCGGATTGCCAGGCTTGTATTCGTTGGCCCAGGGGAAGCTCATGGTGGTGACCTCAGCCGATCTTGACGATGGTGTCGGAGGTGAACGCGTACTCCGGAACCATCAAGTTCTTCGGAGCCGGTCCCTTCCGGATGCGGGCGGCAGTATCGTAGGACGAACCGTGGCAGGGGCAGAAGTAGCCGCCAAACTCGCCCTTCACCTCACCCTCGCCGGCGCCCAGCGGGACGCAGCCGAGGTGGGTGCAGACACCCATGGTGATCAGCCAGTTTTCCTTGCCTTCCTTGGTGCGGTCCTTGAGCGATTCCGGATCGCGCAGCGAGCCGACATCGACCTTGTTGGCGTCCTCGATCTCGGCCGGCGTCAGGTTGCGGATGAACACCGGCTGCTTGCGGAAGATCGCCTTGATCGCCTGGCCCGGCTGGATCGCGCTGATGTCGATCTCGGTCGAGCTTTCGGCGAGGACGTCGGCCGAGGGCGCCATCTGCGAGATCAGCGGCAGCAGCGTGACCACGCCGCCGACACCGGCGGCGCTGACCGCGGCGATATTGATGAAGTCGCGCCGACGCACTCCTTCCCCGGCGCCTTCGGCACCCTGGGGAAGAACGGCTTCAGTGCCCGCATGATCTGCCATGGTTGACCTTGCCTTGTTGTGGTGGCCCGAACCGGCTGGTGCCGGACCACGCCTTATCGATATCAATCGGTCGAGACGACCGGCGACCCTAAAGTGGCGCGATACGCGCCGTTTACGCGGTCTCCGGCCCGACTTGGCCGGCCTGATAGACGCGAAACCAAGCCCTGCCAACCGCATTTTTACGAGGTCCCCATAGGCGTTTACGGGCCGCAGGGGGAGTGTCCTTCAGGGCAGGGAAATCACCGAAATCTGCCGGCCATAGGCGGGTTCTCCGCGATGGGTGGCGCGGCGGAACGAATAGAACCGGTCGGGCTGGGCATAGGTGTCCGCGCCGAGGCATTCGACCTGGCCAACGCCGGCGGCGGTGAGCCGGGCGGCGACATAGCCAGCCAGGTCGAACTGGGCGTGGCCGGCGCGGCCCGGCGCGAAGAACCGCACCAATGCCGGATCGGCGCGGGTGAAGCGCGCCACAAACTCCGCATCGACCTCGTAGCTGGCCTGCGCGATGCACGGCCCGATCGCCGCGACGATGGCGGTACGCCGCGCGCCGAGCGCCTCCATCGCCGCGACGGTGGCATCGGTCACTCCGCCGAACGCACCCTTCCAGCCGGCGTGGGCAGCGCCGATCACGCCCGCCGTGCGATCGGCCAGCAGCACCGGCGCGCAATCGGCGGTGACCACCCCCAGTGCCAGCCCCGGCCGGTCGGTGACGAGGGCATCGGCCTCGGGCCGGGCCTCCTCTGACCAGGGCTCGCGCACGGTCACGCAGTCAGGCGAATGGACCTGGTACACCGTGACCAGCCGCGCACCCGGCGCCACTGCGGCCACCGCGCGCTGGCGGTTGGCCTGGACCGTCGCCGGTTCATCGCCTGCGCCAAGCCCGGCGTTGAGCCCGGCGACCACCCCGGTCGACAGCCCGCCGGCCCGGCCGAGAAAGCCGTGGGGGATCGCGCCCAGCGCCGCGGCGCGGAGGACCTCGACCTCAGCCAAGGCTGCGGCTGACCTGCTCAAAGGTATCGCGCGACAGTTGTGGCGCGGCGAGTACGCGCTCGAGCTCGGCCCGCATCAGCGCGGCGCGCCCGGGCTCGATCCGCCGCCAGCGCCCGAGCGGGGGCACGAACCGGGCGGCGGTCTGGGCATTGAGCGGATCCAGCGCGAGAATCAGGTCGGCGATAATCCGGTAGCCGGCGCCGTCCGCGGCATGGAACGCCCCGGCATTGGCGGCGAAGGCCATGTAGAGCGACCGCACCCGGTTGGGATTGGCCAGCGTCATGTCGGGATGCGCCGCAAGGGCGCGCACCTGCTCGAGCGCGGCGGGATGGAGGGAACCCGCCTGAAGCGTGAACCACTTGTCGATGACCAGCGCGTTGCCGGCATAGCGCGCGTGGAAATCGGCCAGCCGCGCTTCGCGCAGCGGGCTTTCAAGCCCGCACAGCACCATCAGCGCGCCCTGCCGGTCGGTCATGTTGTCGGCCCCGTCATACTGCGCGGCGGCGCGGCGGGCGGCCTCCTCGGGCAGGCCCGCGGCGAGATAGACCAGCGCCTGGGTCTTGACCTTGCGCGCACCGCGCGCCGCGGCATCGAGCGCATAGGGCACCGCGCCGGCCCGGTCGTGCAGGGCGGTCAGGCGATCGGCCAGTTCGCCCGCGAGCCAGCCCTTGAGCGCCTCGCGGGCCCGGCGGATCGCCACGGGATCGGCCGCGGCGAACTGCTCGGCGAGATAGCTCTCCGCCGGCAGGATCATCAGCTCGCCGCGCATCAGGTCGTCGAGCGCGGGATCATCGAGCACTGCGGCCAGCGCGCCCGCAATCGCCGCGCGGCCGGTGGCCGCGGCGGCGGCATCGAGCGTGCCGGCGACGACCCCCGCGAGATGGCCGACCATCAGGCTCTGCAGCGCCTCATAGCGGGCGAAGGGATCATCATCGTGCGCGGCCAGGAACACCAGATCCTCGGTCGACTGACCCGCGTCGAGCGCGACTGGCGCCGAATAGCCGCGGTTGAGCGACAGCACGGGGCGGCTGGCGTGGCCGGGAAAGGTGAAGTCTGCCGCGGCGCGATCCAGGACGATCAGGTGCTCTCCGGCATGGCGGCCGGTGGCGCGATCGAACAGCGCCAGGCGCAGCGGGATCGGCATCGGCTGCTTGACCGGCTGACCCGGCGTCGGCGGCACCTCCTGGGCGAGATGCAGCGTCGCGGTCTCGCCATCGTGGCTGAGCCGCGCCGTCACCCGGGGCGTCCCGGCCTGGCTGTACCACAGGCGGAACTGCGTCAGGTCCAGTCCGGTGCCATCCTCGATCGCGCAGACGAAGTCCTCGCAGGTTGCGGCCTCGCCATCGTGCCGGTCGAAATAGAGGTCGCAGCCGGCGCGGAACCGCTCCGGGCCCGCCATGGTGCGCATCATGCGGATCACCTCGGCCCCCTTGTTGTAGACGGTGGCGGTGTAGAAGTTCGAGATCTCCTGGTAGGAATCGGGGCGGATCGGGTGCGCCAGAGGGCCCGAATCCTCGGGGAACTGCGCGGCACGCAGCACCCGCACGTCCTCGATCCGCTTGACCGGCTCGGACCCCATCGCTGCGCTGAACAGCTGGTCGCGCAGCACGGTGAAGCCTTCCTTGAGGCTGAGCTGGAACCAGTCGCGGCAGGTCACCCGGTTGCCCGACCAGTTGTGGAAGTATTCGTGCCCGATGACCCCCTCGACCGCGTCATAATCGCCGTCGGTGGCGGTTTCCGGATCGGCAAGGACATAGCGGGTGTTGAAGACGTTGAGCCCCTTGTTTTCCATCGCCCCCATGTTGAAGTCGGACACGGCGACGATGTTGAACAGATCGAGGTCGTACTCGCGCCCGAAGGCCTCCTCGTCCCACTGCATCGAGTGGATCAGGCTGCGCATCGCATGCCCGGTGCGGGCCTCGTCGCCGGGGCGGACCCAGATGGCGAGTTCGACCGTGCGGCCAGACCGGGTGGTGAAGCGGTCGGTCGTGGCGACGAGATCGCCGGCAACCAGCGCGAAGAGGTAGGATGGCTTGGGCCAGGGATCGTGCCATTCGGCCCAGTGGGTGCCATCGCCATTGTCGCCGCTGCCGAGGCAGTTTCCGTTGGCCAGCAGCACCGGGAACTGCCCACGGTTGGCGGTCATCCGCACGGTGTAGACCGACAGCACGTCGGGCCGGTCAGGATGGAAGGTGATGCGCCGGAAGCCCTCCGCCTCGCACTGCGTGCAGAGCATCCCGTTCGAGGCGTAGAGCCCCATCAGCTGGCTGTTGGCGGCGGGATTGAGCGCGGTTGCCACGCCGATCCGGTGAGCCGATCCCGGCAGGTCGATCACCAGGTCGGACCCGTCCATCCGCCAGGCCTGACTGGGCTGTCCATCGACCGTCACCGCCCGCGCGGCCAGACCGTCGCCGGCGAGGCGGAGCGGGGCGGCCGCGGCAGCGGGATTGCGCTCGACGCTCAGTTCGGCATGGATCGTTGTGGCATCGAGCCCCAGCCGCACATCAAGTCTCACCTCGGGCACCAGCCAGGCGGGCGGGGCATAATCGGCGCGGCGAATCACGGGCGGGGCGGCAGGGGCCGGCGCGGCGTCGGTGTGCATCAAGTCCATGGCAGTCTTCTTTACTGGCTGCTTGTCCGAAAGCCACCCATGCCCCTATGGAAACACCCGATGCGCCGGATGTTCATCTTCGGGCTGGGCTTTTCCGCCAGCAGGATTGCGGCGCGCCTCGCGGCGCAAGGCTGGGAGGTGCTTTCGACCGGCCGCAGCGGCACCCTCGCGTTCGACGACAGCGGCGCGGTACGGCTGGCGTTGGCCGATGCCGAGGCCGTGCTCTCCTCGGTGCCGCCCGGGGGCGAAGGCCGCGATCCGGTCCTGGCCGCCTATGGCGACGCGCTGGCCGGCCGGTGGCTGGGCTATCTTTCCTCGACCGGGGTCTATGGCGATGCCGCGGGCGCCTGGGTCGACGAGACCGCCCCGACCGGCACCGGCCGCCGCAGCGCCCGCGCCGACTGCGATGCCGCCTGGCTGGAGCGCGGAGCGCGCGTCTTCCGCCTCCCGGGGATCTATGGCCCGGGCCGTTCGCCATTCGACCGGCTGCGCGAGGGCAAGGCCCACCGCATCGACCTCCCGGGGCAGGTGTTCAGCCGCATCCATGTCGACGATCTGGCCGCCGGGGTGATCGCCGGGCTGGCCGGGCCGCCGGGGGCCTACAACCTGGCCGACGACCTGCCCTGCCCGCAGAACGCCGTGGTCGAAGAGGCGGCGCGCCTCGCCGGCCTGCCCCTGCCGCCGCTGCTGCCGCTCGACCAGGCCGGGCTCTCGCCGATGGCGCGCGCCTTCTATGCCGAGAACCGCCGGGTGACCAACCGCAAGGCCCGCCGCGTGCTGGGCTGGGCGCCGGCCCATCCGACCTATCGCGAAGGGCTGCGCGCGGTGCTCGCCGCGGGCGGCTAGCCGCGCCGCGCGCCGAGGGCGATGACCAGCCCGGCCATGGCCAGGACCGATCCGGCCACGGCCAGCAGGCTCCAGTGATAGCCCTCGAACAGGGTGGACAGCACCATGGCGATGATCGGTGTGACCACCGAGGTATAGGCCGCCCGGCCCGCGCCCATGTCGCGGATCAGGTTGAAGTAGAGCGGGAAGGGCAGGACCGAACCGAGGATCGCGAGGTAGGCGACCCCGCCCCAGTAGGCGGGACGCGGATCGAACACCGGCGGACCGACCGTGGCGAGCGCCCACAGCGCATTGAGCCCGACCCCCCAGAGCATGGCCCAGGCGAGGAACGGCACAGGCGCGCTGGTGCGGGCCCGCTCCGTGGCCTGGGCGACATTGGCGCAGGAGGCGCAGAGCAGTCCCGCCAGGCTCAGCGCCGTGCCCATCACGACCGAGCCGGGTGCCGGGGACAACCGCAATTCGTGCAGGAGCAGCAGGGCGATACCGAGCACCGCCACGGCCGACCCCGCGAGGAACCGCGCGGTCACCGCGCTACCCAGCCACCAGGCCGAGAGCAGCGCATTGGGCACCATCAGCAGTGCGAACAGCACCGCCACCACGCCCGAGGTGAGATAGGCCTCGGCGTGGTAGACGAACTGGTAGTTGCCGGCGAACTGCGTCAGCCCGACCAGCGCCGCCATGGCCTGCCCGCCCGGCGGCAGCCGCAGCGATTCGCGGCGGACCAGGGCGACTGCGATCATCCCGAGGCCGGCCACGACGAAGCGCCAGGTGATGGTCCAGGCGGGCGGGACCACACTGATCTGGTCCTTGATGACCAGCCAGGTCGAGCCCCAGACGACCGAAACGATGACGAACGCAACGATGGCCCCACCGCGCGCTGCCGGCACCGGCCGAGCCCCGGTGACGGTCACAGCGCGGCCAACGCGCGGGACAGCGCACCGACGGCGGCAGCCGGGCTGTTCCATGCGGTAACCAGCCGGGCCGCGTCTTCGCCCCAGTCATAGAAGCCGAAGCCCTGGGCCCGTAGCGCCGCTCGCTCGGCCGCGGTGCAGCGCACGAAGACCTCGTTGGCCTCGACCGGATGGAGCAGCCGGTCGGGACAGGCCGCGGCGAGTTCCGCTGCGGCGGCATTGGCGGCACGGGCATTGTCGAGCCACAGGTCGCGCTCGAGCAGCGCCAGGATCTGCGCAGCGAGGAACCGTCCCTTGCTTTGCAGATGGCCGGCGCGCTTGCGCCGCTGGTGCGAGGCCGCCGCCAGTGCGGGGTCGAAGAACACCACGGCCTCGGCCCCCATCCCGCCGTTCTTGACGAAGCCGAACGACAGCGCGTCGACCCCGCCGGCGCAGCTGGCCGCCGCCGGGCTACAACCGAGGTGGGCGACGGCATTGGCGAAGCGGGCGCCGTCCATGTGCAGGCGCAGCCCGCGCCCCCGCGCCAGCGCGCCCAGCGCGGCGACCTCGGCCGGGCGGTAGGCGCGGCCATATTCGCTGGCCTGGGTGATCGACAGCGCCTGGGGCTGGACCTGGTGCACGTCGGGGCGGATGCCGGCGAGCACGGCCTCGACCGAGGCCGGGGTCAGCAGCGCGCCGTCGCCCTCGGCCAGCAGCAGCTTGGCGCCGTGCAGGTAGAAGCCGGGCGCGCCGCCCTCGTCGGTCTCGATATGGGCCTCGCGGTGACAGACCACGGCGCCATGCGGCGGCACCATCGCCGCCAGTGCCAGACAATTGGCAGCCGTGCCGGTCGCCACCCATAGCGCGGTGCACGGCTGACCAAACAGGTCGGCGAAGGCCGCATCGAGCCGCGCGCTCCAGCGATCGCCGTCGTAGGGCGCATCGGGGGCATCGGCATCCTGCAGAGCCCGCCAGACGGCGGGGTGGACGGCGGCGGCGTTATCGGAGAGAAACTGCATGGAGGCTGGCAGATTGCGGCAAGTCCGGGGCGGGTCAAGCCGCTAACCGGGGCAGGAACGAAAGGATCGATCCGCGAATGGACGAAATCGACATTGTCAGGCTCGATCGGGGCAACGCCGGCGAGTACCGGGCGCAGGTGCCGGACAGCGACGCGGTCGCCCGGCTGACCTGGATCGTCCGGGGCGACGGCGCGGCGGCGGTGCGGGTGGCCGAGCACACGCTGGTGCCGCGCGCCCTCGAGGGCCGCGGCATCGCCCGGCGGCTGGTTGACGCGCTGATCGAGGACGCGCGCCGCGAGGGCTTCCGGATCGAACCGCAGTGCTCCTACGTCGCCGCGCAGTTCCAGCGCCATCCCGAATGGGCCGCGCTGCGCGCGTGAGTTCGGCAAGGGTGCGGTTCAGCGTCCGGTGCGTGCCGGACGGGTCAGCCGGCGACGGTTGTCCGCAACGCGCCCGCGGTAATAGGCCAGGCTGCCGCGCGCCACGCTCTGTGGCGCCAGCCCGAAACCGCCGGTCATCAGCCGGGCGGAATGCTCGAGCGCGGCCTGCATCTTTTCTTCGACCATCCGCTCGCCCTCGGCCATGGCAGCGGCATCGAGCGCCGCGAGCTTGCCCAGCCGCAACCAGATCACCGCCGCCGATTCGAGCGTGAGGCACCAGCTTTCGGCGATCAGTTCGGTGGCCTGGCGGGCAAGATCGCAGCCGGCGGCCAGCGGGGAAGCAGTCATGCAGGCGGGGCCCTCAGCGGCGGAAATACCGGCATCTAGGGGCATAGGCCGCCACGGCACGGGAGGGAAGCGGGGAAATGGTGCTGCTGGGGAGGATTGAACTCCCGACCTCAGCCTTACCAAGGATGCGCTCTACCACTGAGCTACAGCAGCACACCATTTCCGCGATGGCCCGCCGGCCGAACAGGCGCCGCGGGCAGGGCGGCGCTAATGACGGGGTGGCCCGGGCTTGTCAAGCTGCGTTCGGCGCGAGGCGGCGCGGCGGGCGGACCTTGCGGTCTGCGCCCGGGCGCGGCAGGGAAGGACCATGACCAGCCCGTCCATTCCCTCCCCCGACATGCCGCGCGGGTCCGCTCCGCCGAACCGCGAGGAACGGCTCGCTGCCAAGCTGCGCGAGAACCTGCGGCGGCGCAAGGTGCAGGCGCGGGCCCTCGGGGGCACGGGCGACGGCGCAGAGCAAGGCGCCGCGGATCCAGCGGGCGAATCGGATGGCGCCCTTTCCAAACCGGACCCCAGCGGCTAGGGGCTGCCCCGTCCAGCCCTGCCCTCGCCACAACCGGGAGTTTGCCAGACCGTGCCGCGCCTGATCCTCGTTCGCCATGGCCAGAGCCAGTGGAACCTCGAAAACCGCTTCACCGGCTGGTGGGACGTCAACCTGACCGCCCAGGGCGAGGCCGAGGCCCGCGCCGCCGGCGCGCTGCTCGCCGCCAAGGGGGTCCTGCCCACGGTGGCCTTCACCAGCCTGCAGACCCGCGCGATCAAGACGCTGCATCTCGCACTCGAGGCCGCCGGGCGGCTGTGGATCCCGGAAACCAAGGACTGGCGCCTGAACGAGCGGCACTATGGTGGCCTGACCGGGCTCGACAAGGCCGAGACCGCGGCAAAGCATGGCGATGACCAGGTCAAGATCTGGCGCCGCAGCTTCGACATCCCGCCCCCGGTGCTCGAGCCCGGCGGGGCTTTCGATCTGGCCGCCGATCCGCGCTATGCCGGGATCGCGATTCCCAGCACCGAAAGCCTCAAGGACACGATCGCCCGGGTCCTGCCCTACTACGAGGGCGTGATCGCCCCGCAGCTGCGCGCCGGCGAGACGGTGATCGTCGCCGCTCACGGCAATTCGCTGCGCGCACTGGTCAAGCACCTGTCAGGCATTTCCGATGCCGACATCACCGGGCTGGAGATCCCGACCGGCCAGCCGATCGTCTACGAGCTCGACGCCGCCCTGGCCGCGACCGAACGCTACTACCTGTCGGAGCGCTGAGATGGCCCGGCCCGCCCCCGTCGCCATCATCATGGGCAGCCAGTCCGACTGGGCGACGATGCAGGGTGCGGCCGACGTGCTGGACCGGCTGGAGGTCGCCACCGACGTGCGGATCGTGTCCGCGCACCGCACCCCGCAGCGCCTGTTCGACTTCGCCACCGGCGCCGCCGACGCGGGCTTCAAGGTGGTGATCGCGGGAGCCGGCGGCGCGGCGCACCTGCCAGGCATGGTGGCCAGCCTCACCCACCTGCCAGTGCTGGGCGTGCCGGTGCAGTCGCGCGCGCTGTCGGGCCAGGACAGCCTGCTGTCGATCGTCCAGATGCCGGCCGGGATCCCCGTTGGCACGCTCGCCATCGGCGAGGCCGGGGCGGTCAATGCCGGGCTGCTCGCCGCCGCGATCCTGGCGACTCACGACGAGGGGCTGGCCGAACGGCTGAAGGCCTATCGCGCAGCGCAGACCGCCAAGGTCGCGGATAGGCCGTCCTGAGGTGGTTCGCGGGGCTGAGGCGGCGCATGGCCTTCGGCAGGCTCAGGCCGGGCGGCCCTTGCGCGTGACCGCCCTTATCCAACCCATGCATGTCCAACCCCTGTGCGCAAACCATCCGCTCGGGCTGAGCCCGTCGAAGCATGTCCTGTGCTTCGCCGAAGGGCCTGCGCGCATCGTCGGCCCCGGGACCCGGATCGCATGATCCCGCCGGGCGAGACCATCGGCATCCTCGGCGGCGGCCAACTCGGCCGCATGCTCGCCATGGCTGCGGCGCAGCTCGGCTATCGCTGCCACGTCTATGCCCCAGAGGCGGATTCGATCGCGGCCGAGGTCTGCGGCGGCTTCACCTGCGCCGGCTGGGACGACGCCGCGGCGCTCGCCGCCTTCGCCGCCGACTGCGCGGTGATCACCTACGAGTTCGAGAACGTGCCGGTAGCGCCGCTCGCGGCGCTGGGCGAGGCGCTGCTGCTGCCGAACCGGCGCGCGCTGGAGGTGGCGCAGGATCGCCTCGCCGAAAAGACCTTCGTTCACGGTCTCGGCGGCCGGCCCGCGCCCTTCGCGGCAGTGGACGATGCCGCAGGGTTGGCCGCGGCGATCGCCACGCTCGGCACGCCCGGTATCCTCAAGACCCGGCGCGACGGCTACGACGGCAAGGGCCAGTGGCGGATCATGACTCCGGCGGCGGCGGATGGGCTCGACCTGCCCGACCAGCCGCTGATCTACGAGGGCTTCGTTACCTTCCGGGCCGAGTTCTCGGTGATCCTGTGCCGCGCCGCCGATGGCGACATCCGCTTCTGGGACAGCCCGGAGAACGCCCATGCCGGCGGCATCCTGGCGCGTTCGACCGTGCCCGCCGCGCCGCTGGTCCAGGCCGAGGTCGCTGCGGCGCGGGCCCTTGCTGCCCGGGTCGCGGCGGCGCTCGACTATGTCGGCGTGCTGACGCTCGAGTTCTTCGCCACGGCCGATGGCCCGGTCTTCAACGAGATGGCCCCGCGGGTCCACAACTCGGGCCACTGGACGATCGAGGGGGCGATCACCAGCCAGTTCGAGAACCACATCCGCGCGATCTGCGGACTGCCGCTGGGCGACACCCGGCTGGCCGCGGCGGGCGTGGTGATGGACAACCTGATCGGCGATGCCGCGCACGACTGGCCAGCCCTGCTGGCCGATCCGGCCAACCACCTCCACCTCTACGGCAAGGCCGCGGCCCGGCCCGGGCGCAAGATGGGCCACGTCACCCGGTTGATGCTGGACTGAGCGGCGATGGCGCAAGACCTGTTCCTGATCGTCGCGGCCGCGCGCAACGGCACGATCGGCCGCGACGGCACGCTGCCGTGGCACCTCCCGGCCGATCTCAAGCGGTTCAAGGCCCTGACCATGGGCAAGCCGATGGTGATGGGCCGCAAGACCTTCGTCTCGCTGCCCGGCCTGCTGCCCGGCCGGCGTCACATCGTGCTGACCCGCGACCGCGCCTGGTCCGCGCCGGGGGCCGAGGTGGCGCACGACCTCGAGGCTGCCCTGGCGCTGGCCGGCCCGGGCGAGGTGGCGGTGATCGGTGGGGCCGAGGTCTTCGCGCTCGCCCTGCCCCGCGCCGGCCGGCTCGAGCTGACCGAGGTCCAGGCCGAGGTGGCCGGGGACACCGTCATGCCGCCGCTCGGCGCCGGCTGGCGCGAGATCGCCCGCGAGAGCCATGTCCCTTCGGACGTGGCGCCGGGCTATGCTTTCGTCACGCTGGTGCGCGACCTATAGGCGCCGCGATGGTCCGTCTCGACAGCCAGCTCCCCGTTCCCGCCGACCTGCGCGGCGCCATCCTGGCGCTGGGCAATTTCGACGGCTTCCACCTCGGCCACCAGGCCGTGGTCGGCGAGGCGGTGCGCTGGGCCGAGGCCGAGGGGCGGCCGGCGATCGTCGCCACCTTCGATCCCCACCCCCGGCGCTTCTTCGTGCCCGACGCCCCGTGGTTCCGCCTGACCACGCTGGACCAGCGCGAGGCGCTGTTCGCCGCGGCCGGCGCCGCCGCCATGCTGGTGATCCGCTTCGATGCCGCGGTCGCGGCAATGACCGGACCCGAATGGATCGCGCAGATGCTGCACGCGCGCTTCGGCGTGGCCGGAGTGGTGACCGGCGAGGATTTCACCTTCGGCCGCGACCGTAGCGGCACCACGGCCGTGCTGGCCGAGTCCGGAGCCCAGTACGGGGTCGCCGCGCGTGCGGTCGGCCCGGTGCTCGACGCCGGCCTGCCGGTCTCGTCGACCCGCATCCGCGCCGCGCTCGAGGCAGGGGACTGCGCCACGGCAACGCGGCTGCTGAGCCGGCCGTTCACCGTGCAGGGCAAGGTCCAGCACGGCGACAAGCTGGGGCGCACGATCGGCTTTCCCACCGCCAACCTGCCAATGGGCCATTATCTGCGCCCGCGTTACGGCATCTACGCGGTGCGCGGCCGCCTGCCCGACGGCCGGGTGCTGGACGGCGCCGCCAACCTCGGCGTGCGGCCCAGCTTCGATCCGCCCAAGGAGCTGCTCGAACCGCACTTCTTCGACTTCGCCGAGGACCTCTACGGCCAGGATATCGCGGTGGAATTCCACGCCTTCCTGCGGCCGGAGGCGAAGTACGACGGGCTCGCCGCGCTGACCGCGGCCATCGCCGCCGACTGCGCCCGGGCCCGCGCGGTGCTGGCTGGCTGAGCGGGCGGCGGGGCGCCAATCGCCCTGCTGCGACCGCGCCGCCAGCCCGGTTGGCAGCGCGGCGGGCAACGGCTCTGCGAAAAACCGGTTCCAACTCTTTCGCCGAATGTTCTAAGGCCGCGGACCATGACCGAACAGCGCGACCCTGCCAGCCCGCCCGATTGGCGATCGACCGTCTTCCTGCCGAAGACCGATTTCCCGATGAAGGCCGGCCTGCCCCAGAAGGAGCCTGGCATCCTGGCGCGCTGGCAGGAGCAGGACCTCTATGGCCAGCTGCGCGCCGCGCGGGCCGGGCGCGAGACCTTCATCCTCCACGACGGTCCGCCCTATGCCAATGGCGACATCCACGTCGGCCACGCGCTGAACCACATCCTCAAGGACATGGTGGTGCGCACCCAGTCGCTGCTCGGCAAGGATGCGCCCTACGTGCCCGGGTGGGACTGCCACGGCCTACCGATCGAGTGGAAGGTCGAGGAGGAGTACCGCAAGCAGAAGCGCAACAAGGACGAAGTTCCCGCGGCCGAGTTCCGCGCCGAGTGCCGCGCCTATGCGCAGAAGTGGGTGGACACCCAGCGCGCCCAGCTCAAGCGGCTCGGCGTCAACGGGGACTGGGACAACCCCTACCTCACCATGGACTTCCAGGCCGAGGCGACAATCGTCGGCGAGCTGCTGAAGTTCGCCGAGAGCGGCCAGCTCTATCGCGGCGCCAAGCCGGTGATGTGGAGCCCGGTCGAGAAGACCGCGCTGGCCGAGGCCGAGGTCGAGTACGAGGACATCGTCTCGACCCAGATCGACGTCGCCTTCGAGATCATCGAAGCCCCCGATCCGGACCTCGTCGGCGCCCACGTGGTGATCTGGACCACCACGCCCTGGACCATCCCGGTCAACCAGGCGGTCGCCTATGGCCCGCATATCGACTACCACCTGATCGAGACCGGCGGGCAGCGCTACCTGGTCGCCGAACCGCTGGTGCAGGACTTCGTCCGCCGCATCGGCCACGAGACCCACGACCTGCACTTCTTCATCAAGGGCGCCTCGCTGGCCGGCACCCGGGTGCGCCACCCGATGCACGCGCTGGGCGGGTTCTTCGCCACGCCGCGCCCGCTGCTGAGCGGCGAGTTCGTCACGGTCGATTCGGGCACGGGCTTCGTCCACATGGCCCCCGACCATGGCGAGGACGACTTCATCCTGTGCAAGGCCAACAAGATCGAGCCGGTCTTCGCGGTCGAGGGTGATGGCCGTTACCGTGCCGACTGGCCGTGGCTGGGCGGCGAGGGCTCGGTGATCAACCCCAAGTTCAACGCGCCCGACGGCCCGATCTGCTCGGCGCTGCGCGCGGCGGGCGGGCTGGTCGCCGCCTCGGCCGACTATCGCCATTCCTACCCGCATTCGTGGCGCTCGAAGGCCAAGGTGATCTACCGCTGCACCCCGCAGTGGTTCGTGCCGATGGACAAGCATATCGATCCCGAGGGCGAGCACCTGGACGAGATCGAGAAGGCCATGCGCGAGCTGGAAGGGGCGGGCACCACGCTGCGAGCGACCGCGCTGCAGGCCATCGACGCCACCCGGTTCGTGCCGGAGAAGGGCCGCAACCGCATCCGTTCGATGGTCGAGGGTCGGCCCGACTGGGTGCTGTCGCGCCAGCGCGCCTGGGGCGTGCCGATCACATTGTTCGTGCACCGCAAGACTGGCCAGTATCTGGTCGATCCGGCGGTCAACGCCCGCATCGTCGCCGCCGTGCGCGAGGGCGGGGTCGATGCCTGGAGCGACGAGAACGCCGAAGCCCTGCTCGGCGAGCAGCATGACCTGGCCGACTACGAGCGCGTCACCGACATCCTCGACGTGTGGTTCGATTCGGGCTCGACCCATGCCTTCGTGCTGGAGAGCGGGCGCTGGCCCGAACTGTCCTGGCCGGCCGACCTCTATCTGGAGGGCTCCGACCAGCACCGCGGCTGGTTCCAGTCATCCCTGCTCGAAGCCTGCGCGACCCGCGGGCGGGCGCCCTACAAGGCCGTGCTGACCCATGGCTTCACCATGGACGCCAAGGGCATGAAGATGTCCAAGTCGCTGGGCAACACGGTCGATCCGCTGAAGGTCATGGAGACCTACGGCGCAGATATCGTCCGGCTCTGGGCGCTGTCGGTCGACTACACCGAAGACCACCGCATCGGCGACGAGATCCTGAAGGGCGTGGCCGACCAGTACCGCAAGCTGCGCAACACCTTCCGCTACCTGCTCGGCGCGCTCGACGGGTTCGACCGGGCGAGCGAGGGCGTGGAACCGGCCACCATGCCCGAGCTTGAGCGCTATGTGCTGCACCGCCTGGGCGAGGTCGACGCCGCGCTGCGCCAGGCCATCGCCGACTTCGACTTCAACGGCTACACCCGCACGCTGATCGACTTCTGCAACGAGGACCTGTCGGCCTTCTTCTTCGATATCCGCAAGGACTGCCTCTATTGCGATGCGCCGGGCGATCCCAAGCGCCGCGCCTACCGCACCGTGCTGGATATCCTGTTCCAGGCGTTGGTCCGCTACGCCGCGCCGGTGCTGGTGTTCACCGCCGAGGAGGTCTGGGCCAGCCGCTTCCCCGATCGCGGCAGCGTGCATCTCGAGGAGCTCCATCCGCTGCCCGCCACGTGGCACGACCCCGCCCTGGGCGAGCGTTACACCGCGCTGCGCGCACTGCGCGAGCAGGTGACCGAGGCGATCGAGCCGCTGCGCCGCGACAAGGTGATCGGATCGAGCCTGGCCGCCGCGGTGACCCTGCCGGCCGGAGTGCCCGACGCCGTGTCCGCGGCCGACCTTGCCGAACTGTTCATCACCGCGACAGTGTCGCACGGGCAGGGCGAGGCGGTGACCATCGCCCCGACCACCGACGCCAAGTGCGGCCGCTGCTGGCGCCACCTGCCCGACGTGGCCGAGGATGGCGCGCTGTGCGGCCGTTGCACCGATGTGGTCGCGCAGCATGCCGTCGCGGAGGGCGGTGGGGCTTGAGCCCGATCGCCGGTCATCGCCTGGCGGGGCTCGGCACGGCCGGGCTGGTGTGGCTCGCCGACCAGCTGGTCAAGCGGGCGATGATTGGCCCGCTGCGCCTGCCGGAGGTGGGGGTGATCGACCTCTTGCCGGTGTTCGACCTGCGCTGGGCGATGAATTTCGGTGTTTCGTTCTCGCTGCTCAGCGCCACCTCCGCCGAGAGCCGCTGGTTGCTGGTCGGGCTGACCGGGCTGATCGCCTCAGGGGTCCTGGTCTGGCTGCTGCGCGAGCGGACCTGGTCCGACTGTGTCGCGCTCGGGCTGGTGCTGGGTGGGGCGCTGGGCAACATCCATGACCGGGTGACGCGGGGTTTCGTGGTCGACTATGCCGATCTCCACTTCGGCGAGGTCCGCCCCTTCCAGATCTTCAACCTGGCCGATGCCGCAATCAGCATCGGCGTCCTGATAATCCTTGCCCGCTCGTTTCTTTCGCGCGACAAGCGCGCCGACGACGGCCCGCACGATGCCGCAGCCGCCCACGTGCCTTCGGAGAGTTGAATTGATGCGCAAGTCCCTCCCGCTTCTCGTCCTGGCCGGGACCTCGCTGCTGCTCGCCGGCTGCGGGTCGGGCGGCGGGCTGCTGAGCCGCGCCCGCCCCGACGAGTTCGCCGTCCAGCGCCAGGCCCCGCTGGTGGTTCCGCCCGACTTCGCGCTGACCCCGCCCCAGCCCGGTGCGCCGCGCCCGGCCGACGCCAGCGGCCAGCAGCAGGCGCTTGATGCCCTGTTCGGCGGCTCGGCCCCGCGCAGCGAGATCGAGCGCAATGCGGTCAGCCGCGCCGGCACCCCGGCCCCGGGGATCCGCTCGGCCGTGGGTGACCCGCGCACCAACACGGTCGCCAAGGGCGAGGTCACCCGCGACATCATCGCCGCTCCGCAGGGCGATGGACGCGAGGCGCAGGTCGTCGTCTCGGGCTGACCGTCGCCACGGCGCCGCCGCGCGCACGGCCGACCACGATCCCTTGCTCCGGACTCTTGACGTGCCGGGCATTTTGCTCAAGCGCGCACCGCAAGCGTGAAGGCGAGAGAGGGATCGAATCATGAGCGGAGCGGATGTCGTCATCGTCGGGGCCGGCCATGCCGGGGCCCAGGCGGCGCTGGTGCTGCGCCAGGCCGGGTTCACCGGCACCGTGACCATGATCGGGCGCGAGAGCGAACCGCCCTACGAGCGCCCGCCCCTGTCCAAGGAATACTTCGCCCGCGAGAAGAGCTTCGACCGGCTTTACATCCGTCCGCCGCAGTTCTGGGGCGAGAAGGACGTGGCGCTGAAGCTGGGGGTGGAGGTCACCGCGGTCGATCCCGCCGGCAAGGTCCTGACCCTCTCGGACGGAACGGCCTTCACCTATGGCAAGCTCATCTGGGCGACCGGCGGCGATCCGCGCAAGCTGACGTGCCGCGGCGCCGATCTGGCCGGGGTCCATGCGGTGCGCACCCGGATCGACTGCGACCAGCTGATGGGCGAGATCGACGGCGGGGTCCGCAACATCGTCGTGATCGGCGGCGGCTACATCGGGCTCGAGGCGGCCGCCGTGCTCACCAAGCTGGGCTGCCAGGTCACCCTGCTCGAGGCCCTGCCGCGCGTGCTGGCGCGCGTCGCTGGACCCGAGCTGTCCGCCTTCTACGAGGCCGAGCACCGGGCCCACGGGGTTGACCTGCGCACCGGCGTGGCGGTCGACTGTCTGGTCGGCGAGGGTCGTGTCAGCGGCGTGAAGCTCGCCGATGGCAGCGTGATCCCGGCCGACGCGGTGATCGTCGGCATCGGCATCGTCCCCG
This sequence comes from Novosphingobium piscinae, assembly GCF_014230355.1. Classification (GTDB taxonomy): domain Bacteria; phylum Pseudomonadota; class Alphaproteobacteria; order Sphingomonadales; family Sphingomonadaceae; genus Novosphingobium; species Novosphingobium piscinae. The sequence goes on along the minus strand of NZ_JACLAX010000017.1, from coordinate 13,017 downwards.
CGGTCGGACCGCTGATCGCCGCCGGCGCGGCGGGCGGCAACGGAGTGGAGGTGGACGAATTCTGCCGCACCTCGCTGCCCGACGTCTACGCCGTGGGCGACTGCGCGAGCTTCGCCTGCGACTATGCCGGCGGCCTCGTCATGCGGGTCGAATCGGTCCAGAACGCCAACGACCAGGCGGCCTGCGTCGCCAAGGCGATCTGCGGCGAGGCCAAGCCCTACCGCGCCTTCCCGTGGTTCTGGTCGAACCAGTACGACCTCAAGCTGCAGACCGCCGGGATCTCGGCCGGCTACGACCAGAGCGTGGTGCGCGGCGATCCGGATGCGCGCTCGTTCTCGGTGGCCTACCTGAAGGGCGGCCGGCTGATCGCGATGGACTGCGTCAATGCGGTCAAGGACTATGTCCAGGCGCGCAAGCTGGTCGAGCTGGGCGCGGTGATCGATCCCGCACAGCTGGCGGATGCTGCCGTGCCGCTCAAGGATCTGGTGCCGGCCTGACGATCTAGGGCGTTTGGCGCAGCGGACGCGAACCCAATTCACGTCAACCGCGACAGCGCCCAGCGCGCCGCGTCGGCCACCGCCTCGTCCGGATCGTCGAGCAAGGCTCGAACCGGCTCCACCAAGCCTGCATCCCCGCTGTTCCCGGCGGCATATAGGCAATTTCGGACAAACCGATCGCGTCCGATGCGCTTGATCGGCGAACCCGAGAACAGCCGACGAAAGCCTGCATCGTCGAGCGCGAGCAGGTCGGCCAGCTTCGGCGCGGCAAGCTCGGCGCGGGGCAGGAAGGCCCGCATCGCGCGGGCGCTTTCTGCGAACTTGTTCCAGGGGCACACCGCGAGACAATCGTCGCAGCCATAGATGCGGTTGCCCAATGCGGCGCGGAAGTCCTCGGGCACCGGGCCCTTGTGCTCGATCGTCAGGTAGGAAATGCAGCGCCTGGCATCGAGCCGGTAGGGCGCCGGGAAGGCATCGGTCGGGCAGGCCCTCTGGCAGGCCTCGCAGGAGCCGCAGCGATCGGGTGCGGGGGCATCGGCTGGCAGCGCCAGCGTGGTGTAGATCGCGCCGAGAAACAGCCACGAGCCATGGTCCCGGCTGACCAGGTTGGTGTGCTTGCCCTGCCAGCCCAAGCCAGCAGCCTGGCCGAGCGGCTTTTCCATGACCGGCGCGGTATCGACGAAGGCCTTGACCAACGCCTCCGGCTGACCGTGTCGGGCCGCCGCCTCGATCAACCAGCGGGCCAGCGCCTTGAGCGCCTTCTTGACCGTGTCATGATAGTCGGCCCCTTGGGCATAGACCGAAATCCGGGCCCGGTCGGGCTGGTCGGCCAGGGCCAGCGGGTCGGCGGCCGGGGCATAGCTCATCCCGAGCGCGATCACGCTGCGCGCTGCGGGCCACAGCGCCTGCGGATCGTGGCGGTGCCCGAAGCGCTCCTCCATCCAGCCCATCTGGCCGTGCATCCCGGCATCCAGCCAGGCGCGCAGCCGCACCGCTGCGCCAGCGGGGGCGGTCGCCGGGGCGATGCCGCAGGCCGCGAAGCCCAGCCGGGCAGCCTCGGCACGCAGCTCCGCGACCAGCGCGGCGGGGACGGGATCGTTAACCAAAGCCGGGTAGTCCATCTTCACAGCGCAGGCGTAGCAGGGCACAGCGATGAAGATGGACCTAGGCAATTGGCAGGCGGCGGGCAACGCGCCTGATTCGCACGGGGCCGCCCCCGCTTCGGGTCCGGCGCCCGGGCGCGCACTGGCGATCGAGGCACGCGGTCTGGTCAAGCGCTTCGACGGCTTCACCGCGGTCGACGGAGTCGACCTGAGCGTGCCCGAGGGCGCGATCTACGGCGTGCTGGGCCCCAATGGCGCGGGCAAGACCACCACGCTGCGGATGCTGCTGGGGATCATCGATCCCGACGCAGGGGTGCGCCGCATACTGGGCGCCGAGCGGCCGCACGACGTGGCCCATGCGATCGGCTACCTGCCCGAGGAGCGCGGGCTCTATCCGGCGATGAAGGCGCACGAGGCGATCGCCTTCGTCGGCGCGCTACGCGGGCTGCCGCGGGCCGAGGGCCAGCGCCGCGGGCGCCGGTTGCTCGAGGAGCATGGCCTCGGCTATGCCGCCGACCGGCAGATCCGGCAGATGTCGAAGGGCATGGCGCAGCAGGTCCAGATCCTCGCCTGCCTGGTCCACGAGCCGCGCCTGGTGATCTTCGACGAGCCCTTCTCCGGGCTCGACGCGCTCAACCAGGGCAAGCTCGAGAAGATGATGCGCGGCCTGGCCGAGCGCGGCACGACGGTGATCTTCTCCACCCACGTCATCGCCCATGCCGAACGGTTGTGCGACCAGATCGCGATCATCGCCGGGGGCAAGGTGCCCTTTGCCGGCCCGGTCGACCTGGCGCGCGACCGGATCCGCCCGCAGGTCCGGCTTGAGACGCGCGCCGCCGAGGGTCCGTGGCGCACCGCCCTGCCGGCCGCGGCCCGGCATGACCGCAAGCTCGACGGTTCCTCGTTCTTCTACTTCCCGTTGCCTGACAGCGGGATCGAGCCGTTGCTGCGCGCGCTGATCCAGGGCGAGGCCGGGATCCTCTCGCTGTCGATCGAACGCGCCGGATTGCACGATGCCTTCGTCGCCATCGCCGGCGAGGCCGCGGCGCGTGCGCTCGAAGCCAATCCCCAGGAGGAACAGGGCCGATGACCCCACCGTCCAGCCAAGGCCGGCTTTCCACCTTGCAGGCGGCGCTGGTTGTCGCCCGGCGCGATTTCCATGCGGTGCTCTTCTCGCGCAGCTTTCTCGCCTTCCTGATCGGTCCGCTGTTCATGCTCGCGGTGAGCGCGCTGGCCAGCAGCGTCGGCCAGCAGGTCGAACAGACCGCCGGGCGGCCCCGGCTGGGTGTGCTGATGGCGCCGGCCGACACGGCCGCGATGACCGGCGCGGCGCGGCGGATCGACCGCGATCTGGCGGGGATGCTGCCCGACCTGGTGCCGGTTGCCCCACCCGCGCGCGACCCGGCCTCGCCCCAGACGGTGCTGGTCGCGCAGCATGGCGCGATCGACGCGCTGCTGACCGGGACCCCCGAACGCCCGGTGCTGACCGGCGCCTCAGGCCTCGTCGAATCGCTGGAGGGTCCGGTGCGGCTGATCGCCGGTGCCGCCCGCGAGCCATCTCCGCGCGCCCTGCCCCCGGTCACCCTCGCCCCGGTGACAGTCCCCGCCGGGCTCGACAAGGTCGGGCGGATGCGCACCGCGCAGCTCGGCCAGACCGTGCTGTTCCTTCTCACCATGCTGCTCGCAGGCATGGTCCTGTCCAACCTGGTCGAGGAAAAAGCCAACAAGATCATCGAGATCCTCGCTGCAGCCGTGCCGATGGACGCCGTGTTCCTGGGCAAGCTGTTCGCCATGCTGGCGGTCTCGTTTGTCGGCATTGCAGTGTGGGGCATCGCCGCCGGCAGCGTGCTGGTGATCGGCGGGCACAGCCTGGCCGATCTGCCGGCCCCGGCGGTGGGCTGGCCGCTGTTCCTGCTGCTGGGCGTGGTCTATTTCGCCATGGCTTACCTGCTGCTCGGCGCGGTGTTCCTGACGATCGGTTCGATGGCCTCGACCGTGCGCGAGGTGCAGACCCTGTCGATGCCGGTCACCATGCTGCAGCTGCTGGTGTTCTTCTTCGCCACTTATGCGGTCGGCGCACCGCATTCGTGGAGCGCGCGGGCAGCCGAGGTGCTGCCGTTCAGTTCGCCCTTCACCATGCTGGCCCGCGCCGCGATGGAGCCCGGGCTGACCCCCCACCTGCTCGCGCTCGGCTGGCAGGGGCTGTGGGTGGCGCTGTTCGTGCGCTTCGGCGCCCAGCTGTTCCGCCGCCGCGTGATGAAATCCGGCCCGGCGGGTGGGGGCAACGGGAAACCGCGCGCAGGCCTCGCGCGGCTGTTCGGCCGGACCTGAGCCGCTCAGTACGAAACGTGCTTTCGTGGGAAAGAAAGTTACGTTAACTACGAATCGCCTCAAGCCCCGGAAGCCCCTGCGATGATCCCCTCCCGCCGCACCTTCCTGACCCTGCTGGGCGGCACCGCCGTGACCGCGCTGGTCGCCCTGCGCGGCACCGCGCCGGTCAAGGCCCGCCCTGCCCGGACATTCCCCCTCCAGCTCGGCGAGGCCGAATGGCGCCGCCGGCTGACCCCCGAACAGTTCCATATCCTGCGCGAGGCCGGAACCGAACGCCCAGGCTCGTCACCGCTGCTGCGCGAGCACCGCCGTGGCACCTTCTGCTGCGCCGCTGATGGCCACCGGCTGTTCGCTTCGACCACCAAGTTCGAGAGCGGCACCGGCTGGCCCAGCTTCTGGAAGCCGCTGCCCGGCGCAGTGGTGACCGCGCGCGACAGCTCGCTCGGGATGGAGCGGGTCGAGGTGCTCTGCGCGCGCTGCGGCGGTCACCTCGGCCACGTTTTCAACGACGGGCCGATGCCCACCGGAGACCGCTATTGCATGAACGGCGCGGCCCTCGCCTTCGTCCCAGGCTGACCCGGCCCAGCGTGAGTGCCCGGCGCAATGCTCCCTGATTCCTTCCGGCCGGCTCGGAACCTATCCCGATCCGGCCCTACGCCAAGCGGTAAGAACCCTGCGCTAGAGGTGGGCTGCGGCGTGACAACACAACCCGGCGGATCCAACCGCCCACACCGTTCGAGAGGACCGATCCCATGACCAAGCTCGCGCCCGCCCCCGCCACGGCCTCGTCGGACCCGGCGGCCGCCGGCTTGCTCCCCGTGCTGGCGGCGCGCCTGCGCGCCGCCATGCTGCCTGGTGACCAGCCGCTTGCCGAGGATGCGCTCGCTGCGGTCGCCGGCTTCATCCTCACCACGGCCGCGACACGCGCGCCGGGCGAGCCGGCCATCGCGATCGAGACCGTGGCCGGCGACGCCGCCGGGCAGCGCCGCTTCATGCGCATCGCCGTGATCAACGACGACATGCCCTTCCTCGTCGATTCACTGGCCAGCACGGTGACAGCCCGCGGGATCGGGATAGATCGGCTGGTCCACCCGGTGCTGGCGGTGCGCCGCGCTGCCGACCACCACCTGACCGACCTGCCCGAGGGCGCAGCGGCGGTGGGCGAGCGCCGCGAATCGATGATCTACATGGAGACCGAACGGGTCGACGCGCGCAGCCGCAAGGCGCTTGCCGCGGCCATCACCGACACGCTCGGCGACGTCCAGGCCGCAGTCCGCGACTGGCCGGCGATGCAAGCCGCGATGGCAGCGGATGCCGACCGCACCAGCGACAGCGAGGGTGCGGCCCTGCTGCGCTGGCTCAAGGACGGGATGCTGACCCAGCTCGGCCACGTCATCCATCAGCGCGACGGCACCCAGCATGATGCGCTGGGGATCTGCCGGCGCGGGGCCAGCGGCATCCTTGGGACGGAATCGTTCGAACGCGCCTTTGCCTGGTTCGAGCGGCCCGGCGCGCGGGCGCCGTTGATCGTCAAGTCGAACCGGCTCAGCACGGTCCACCGCCGCGCCCCGCTCGACCTGTTCCTGGTCCCGGTGGTGGAGCAGGGCCGGGTCACCGCGCTCTCGGTCCATGCCGGGATCTGGACCAGTGCGGCCCTGGCCGCCCCGCCGATGCAGGTCCCCCGGCTGCGTCAGCACCTGGTCGCGCTGACCCAGAAGTTCGGGTTCGATCCGGGCGGTCACGCCGGCAAGGCGCTGGTCCATGCCCTCACGGCCCTGCCGCACGACATCGTCATCTCGTTCGACGATGCTGATCTGGAGCGCACCGCCACGGCGATGATGAGCCTGATCGACCGTCCGCGGCCGCGGCTGGTGCTCGTCGCCGCGCCGCTGGCCCGGCATCTGTTCGTGTTCGTCTGGCTCCCGCGCGAGACGATCTCCACCGCCACGCGCCTGCAGATCCAGGCCCTGGTCGAGCAGGGCTGCGCCGCCCCGGTGCTCGACTGGTCCATGGAGATCGAGGGCCCGGTTGCGCTGCTGCGCTTCGTGCTCGATCTCGAGCTCGACGCGGTCGTGCCCGAGGAGGCACCGCTCGATGCCCAGCTTCAGGCGCTGGTGCGCGGCTGGGCCGCGGCGGTCGAGGCCGAGATCGCCCGTACCGAGGAACCAGCCCGCGCCGCCGCCCTGGCCGGGCGCTATGCCGAGGCCTTCCCGCTCGCCTACCGCAGCGACCACGGCCCGGCCGAGGCCGCGGTCGACATCGCCACCCTGCGCCGGCTGGGCGATCGCGGCACCGGCCGCGCGGTGCGTTTCCACCGGCATGACCGCGACGGCACCCGCCTGCGGCTCAAGCTCTATCAGCGGCGCGGCTCGCTGGCCCTGACCGAGGCGGTCCCGGCGCTGGAGAACTTCGGCTTCCGCGTGATCGAGGACGTGCCCACCACCCTCGCCGCGCGCGGAGAGACCCTGGCGACGATCCACGATTTCCTGCTCGACCTTCCCGCTGCGGCGGGCGCTGACCTCGCCAGCCACGCGCCGATGGTCGAGGACGCCCTCGCCGCCGTGCTCAACGGCGAAGGCGAGGATGACGCCTTCAACCGGCTGATTACCGTCACCGGTCTCTCCGCGCGCGAGGCGAACTGGCTGCGCGCCTGGTACCGCTACTTGCGCCAGGCCGGGCTCAGCTTCGGCGTGGCCACGGTGGTCGAGGCCCTGGCCAATGCCCCCGAGGTCACGCTCGGGCTGGTCGACCTGTTCCGCGCCCGCCACGAACCCGGGCGCGGCGAGCGCGAGACGCTGGCGGCAGCGGCCGAAGCCCGAATCCGCGATGGCCTCGCCAAGGTTGCCGCGATCAACGACGATCGCCTGCTGCGCCGCTACCACGCGCTGGTCGAGGCGATCCTGCGGACCAACGCCTTCACCCCCCACGCCGCCGAGGCTCTGGCCTTCAAGCTCGACTCGGGGCTGGTGCCCGGCTTGCCCAAGCCGTTGCCGTGGCGCGAGATCTGGGTCTACGGCGGCCGGGTCGAGGGCATCCACCTGCGCTCCGGCCCGGTGGCGCGCGGCGGGATCCGCTGGTCCGACCGGCGCGACGATTTCCGCACCGAAATCCTCGGCCTGATGAAGGCACAGCGCGTCAAGAACGCGGTGATCGTGCCGACCGGAGCCAAGGGCGGCTTCTATCCCAAGCGCCTGCCTGACCCGACGCGCGACCGCGACGGCTGGCTGGCCGAGGGCAAGGCCAGCTACCAGCTGTTCATCCGCACGCTGCTGACCATCACCGACAACATCGTCGACGGCCGGGTAGTCCACCCGCAGGGCGTCGAAGTGCGCGACGGTGAGGACCCCTACTTCGTGGTCGCCGCCGACAAGGGCACGGCGACCTTCTCCGACACGGCCAACGCCATTGCCGACAGCGTCGACTTCTGGCTGGACGATGCCTTCGCCAGCGGCGGATCGAAGGGCTATGACCACAAGGCCATGGGCATCACCGCGCGCGGGGCCTGGCTGTCGGTGCAGCGCCACTTCCTCGAACTGGGCGTTGACGTGCAGGCCGATCCGGTCCGGGTGGTCGGCTGCGGCGACATGTCGGGCGACGTGTTCGGCAACGGCATGCTGCTGTCCAGGGCGATCCGGCTGGTCGCCGCCTTCGACCACCGTCACGTGTTCATCGATCCCAACCCCGACGCGGCGAAGAGCTGGGACGAGCGCGCGCGGCTGTTCGCCCTGCCCCGCTCGAGCTGGGACGATTACGACAAGGCCCTGATCAGCCCGGGCGGCGGGGTCTTCCCCCGCAGCCAGAAGGAGATCCCGCTCAGCCCCGAGGCGCGCGCCGCGCTGGGAATCGAAGCCGAGACGATCGATCCCGACAGCCTGATCACGGCGATCCTCAAGGCCCCGGTCGACCTGCTGTGGTTCGGCGGGATCGGCACCTATGTGAAGGCCGCCAGCGAAAACAACGTCGATGTCGGCGATCCGGCCAACGATGCGCTGCGCGTCAACGGCGGCGAGGTGCGCGCGCGGGTGATCGGCGAGGGCGCCAACCTGGGCTGCACCCAGGCCGGGCGGATCGAGTTCGCGCTCGCCGGGGGGCGCAACAACACCGACTTCATCGACAACTCCGCCGGGGTCGACTGCTCGGACAAGGAGGTCAACATCAAGATCGCGCTGGCCGCCGCCAAGCGCGCCAACCGGTTGAGCGAGCCCGACCGGGTCACTCTGCTGGGCGAGATGACCGATGCCGTTGCCGGCCTGGTGCTGGAGGACAACCGGCTCCAGGCACTGGCCCTGTCGATCGCCGAGGCGGGCGGTCCGACCGTCGCCGCCACCCAGCTGCGCCTGATCGACGTGCTCGAGGCGAACGGTCAGCTCGACCGCCGCACCGAGGGTCTGGCCGACCGCGAGACCTTCACCCGTCGCGCCGCCGAGGGCCGAGGGCTGACCCGGCCCGAGCTGGCGGTGATCCTGTCGAGCGCCAAGCTCGCCGTGCAGGACGCGCTCGAACGCTCGGCCCTGCCCGACGATCCGGCGCTGCGCAGCGAGCTCCTGGCGGCCTTCCCCGCCGCCATGGCCGAACGCTTCGCACCCGAGATCGAGGGGCACCGGCTGCGCCGCGAGATCATCGCGACACGGCTGGCCAACCGGATCGTCAACCGCATCGGCATGGTCCACCCGTTCGAGCTGATGGACGAGGAAGGCGCCACCGCGGCGCAGGTCGTCGCCGCCTTCTACGCCGCCGAGCAGCTGTTCGGGCTGACGGCATTATGGCAGGCGATCGAGGACAGTGCCATGCCCGAGCCGGCCCGGCTGCGCCTGTTCAGCGAGGCTGCGCTGGCGACGCGCGCGCACATGGCCGATCTGCTGCGCGCGGGTGGCGGCACTCTGGTGCCCTCCGCGCTGGTCGCCGATCTGCAGCCCGGGGTAACGGCGCTCGCCGCGGCCGCCGAGGCGCTGCTGGCCGGCGACACCCTGACCCTGGCAGCGCGGCGCGAGGCCGATCTCACCGCAATCGGGGCTCCGGCAGCGCTGGCCGCCCAGGTGGCACGGCTCTATGCGCTTGACGGATCGGTCGGGCTCGCCCGGCTCGCCCGCGATGGCGGAGCCGAGCCGGTGGCGCTGACCCGCGCCTTCATCGATCTCGGCTTCCGCCTTGGACTCGACTGGGCTCAGGGGGCCGCCGCGCGGCTCGATCCGGCGGACCCCTGGGAGCGCCTGCTGGTGGCCGGACTGGCGCGCGATTTCCAGCAGATGCGGCTCGATTTCCTGCGCCAGCACGCCACCGGACGGAGCGAGAATCCGGTCGGCGAGGTCGCCGCCTGGGCGGCGGCGCAGGATACCGCAATCCGTCAGTTCCGCGCGATGGTCGCCCGGGCCCAGACCGCACTCGGCGCCAGCCCGGCGATGCTGGCGCAGATCGCCAGCCAGGCGCGCAACCTGCTGGGCCGCTGAAACTGGAACGGTGGAAGTGGGCGGGCGCTGGCGCAAGGGGCCAGCACCCGCCACGCTATCGTCCTGCAACCGTCTCGGGATGACGGTGGGCGAACCAGGGAATGGCTACCCCGCGTCCGCGGCCTCGGGCTCGACCCGCTCGAACAGGAGCTTGTCGATCTTGCGGCCGTCCATGTCGACCACCTCGATCCGCCAGCCCTGCTCGCGGAAGTGCTCACCCTCAGCGGGCAGGCGCTTCAGCACCGAGAGGACGAAGCCAGCCACCGTGGCGAAGTCGCGGTCATCGGGCAGGGCGATCGCGAACCGGCTGGCCAGAGCATCGGCGGGGAGCGCCCCTGACACCAGCAGCGAGCCGTCTTCGCGGGTGACGATCATCGGATCAGCGCCCTCGTCCTGATAAGAGGCGAAATCGCCGACGATCGCCGCCAGCAGGTCGGCCGGGGTTACCACCCCTTCGAGGTGGCCGTATTCGTCATGGACCATGGCCATGGCCACGTCGGCGTTCTGGAGGATGCGCAGCGCGTCCATCGCATCGAGCTGGTCGGGCACGATCTCGGCCTTGCGCATCAAGCGCGCGATCTGCAGGCGCTTCCCGGCCAGCAGCACCGCGAGCACGTCCTTGGCCTTGACCACGCCGACGATCCGGTCCGGCGCACCGTCGGTGACCGGCCAGAGCGAATGCGGCGATTCCTTGAGCAGCGCCCGCACGTCGACCTCGGTGGCGCGGCGGTCGATCGTGTCGAGCTCGGTCCGCGGGGTCATCAGCTCGCGCACCGGGCGATCGGCCAGACGCATGATCCCGGTCATGATCGCGCGTTCGTCCTCCTCGATCACGCCGGAGCGCGTCGCCTCGGCGAACATCATGTGCAGCTCCTCCTCGGTCACCTCCTGCTCGGACGCCGAGCGCAGGCCGATCAATCGCATCAGCAGGATCGAGGAGCCATCGAGGAGCCAGACCACCGGGGCGGTGACCCGGGCCAGCACCCGCATCGGCTGGGCGGCGATCACCGCGATCGGCTCGGCCAGGCGCAGGGCCACCTGTTTGGGGACCAGCTCGCCCACCACCAGGCTGAGATAGGTCGTCGCTGCAATCACCAGGGCAAAGCCGGCATCGTCGGCATAGCGCGCCGGCAGGCCCAGGCCGGCCAGCCGTTCGCCCACCGGGCCGCCCAGGCTGGCGCCCGAATAGGCGCCGGCGATGATCCCGACGAGGGTGATACCGATCTGCACGGTCGACAGGAACTTGCCGGGATTGTCGGCCAGGGCGAGCGCGCAGCGCGCCCCGCGCGAACCGCGCTCGGCCGCCAGCTTGAGCCGGGCAGGCCGGGCCGAGACGATCGCCATCTCCGACATCGAAAACACGCCGTTGAGCAGAATCAGAGCGGCAATGACGAGGACGTCGGACCAGGGGAACGGGGCGCCAGGTGGATTCACGCCTGCCGCGCTAGCAGAAAGTACCAGCGCAGCGAAGGGGTCGCGGCCGCCGGACCGGTCCGGGCCGTCCGACCCGAAAGTAATCGGGAACTTTGCTTGCCACGTGCTCGTTCATTGCGCGATCATCTTCCCCGCGCCAGATAACGGGCAAGCGGTCCGCGCGAGTAATGGCGCGGACCAGTCTAGGGGATCGCCGGGATTTGCGCCGGCCGCCAGGAAGGACCTCGCATGAAGAAGAGCCGCGTGTTTGTCTCCAGCCTTTGCGCCGTGTCGCTGCTCAGCCTCTCGGCCTGCGTCACCGATCCGAACACCGGCGAGCGCAAGGTGTCGCGCACGGCGATCGGCGGCGGCGTCGGGGCGCTCGGCGGGCTGCTGCTCGGCGGCCTGATCGGCGGCGGCACCGGGCGCATCATCGGCGCCGGGATCGGCGGCATCGCCGGAGCGGCGGTGGGCTACACCATGGACAAGCAGATCAAGCAGCTGCGCGAGCAGACCGCGGGTTCGGGCGTGGATGTCTCGGCGGTCGACAACGGCCAGGCGATCCTCGTCAACCTGCCCGAGGGCGTAACCTTCGACGTCGGCTCCTACAGCCTCAAGCCGCAGTTCCGCGCCACGCTCGACACGGTGGCCGAGAGCCTCAAGCAGTATCCGGACAGCCTGATCGACGTCTACGGCCACACCGATTCGACCGGCTCGGACGCCTACAACCAGACCCTGTCCGAGAACCGCGCACGCACCGTGGCCAACTACCTGTCGATGCAGGGGGTCGCACCGGCACGGATCCGCAGCCAGGGCATGGGCGAAACCATGCCGGTGGCCGACAACGCCAGCGACGAGGGCCGCCGCAAGAACCGCCGGGTCGAGATCAAGATCGTCCCGGTGACCACCGACGACGTCGCCCGGGCGCGGTCCGGCCAGTAAGCTCTTGTTTGCGTGACGGGCGGCGCTCCGGGGTGATCCGGGGCGCCGTTGGGGTTGGTGCGTGGGGCTGGCACGAGCGCGTGGGCTGCGACAGGCTCAGCCTGAGCGGGTTTGCATGGTCGGGCCGGTTGGAAGATGGCGACCTTACCGGATGGCCTATCTCAACAGGAGCATTCCCAAGCTCCGCTCAGGCTGAGCCTGGCGAAGCCGGCGCGCCAACCGCCGCCGCAATCCCCCTACCCCGCCGACAGCCGCGCCGCCCGTTGGGCCAGGCGGTCCACCGCCGCGGCGTGGATCGCCGGCGCGGTCACCAGCACCCCGAAGGCGCGCGGGTCGGGCTTGTTGTAGCCCAGCGTCTCCCCGAAGGCGTCGCTCACCGCGGCGCCGGCCTCGCGCGCGATCAGCGCCGCGGCGCCGATGTCCCATTCCCAGCCCCAGCGCAGCGTCGCGACGAGGTCGGCCTCGTCGGCGGCCACCATGGCGATCCGCAGCGCGATGGAATTGGGCTTGTCGACCAGCACCAGGTCCGCGTCCTCGGCGGTGAGGCTGTCCGCCGGGACCCGCGCACCGGCCAGGCTGCGAAGGCTGCTGGCGACCAGCCGGCGGCCGTTGCGCCAGGCCCCCTGCCCCGCCTCCGCATGCCAGAACTCACCCCGGGCGGGGGCGCAGAGCAGGCCGAACAACGGCCGCCCCGCGCTGATCAGCGCGACCGACACCGCCCAGCCGGTCCGCCCACGGATATAGTCGCGGGTGCCATCAATCGGATCGACCAGCCAGATCAGGCCGCCCTGCAGCCGCTCGGGTGCGTCAGTGGTCTCCTCTGACAGCCAACCGGCGGCGGGCAGCAGCCGGGTCAGTTCGCGGCGGAGGAAACGATCGACCCTGAGATCGGCCTCGCAGACCGGGTTGTCGGGAGATTTCTCCCAGACCTGCAGGGCATGGCCATTGCCCGGCCAGGCATCGAGCGCGATGCGCCCGGCCTCGCGGACCAGGTCGTGCAGGCGCTGGCGATCAATCATCGCCGCTCACCGCCCGCTTGTTGCTATTGATTTGCATTTGCTGATTTGCCCCTGTCCACCGCTGGTCCGCCCGGCTTATAGCCCTTTTCAAGGGCGTGTTCATCGCCTATGCGCAGCCGGCGGGGCGATTGAACCGCCCGCTTAATCCGGTTTCCTGCCCGTTGCGGCTGCCTGCCGCGGGGCCTCATTTGCGGAAAGAGGCACGGCGATGAACATCCACGAATACCAGGCGAAGGAGCTGCTGGCGAAGTTTGGCGTCGGCATT
>NZ_JACLAX010000016.1 GCF_014230355.1 Novosphingobium piscinae | reverse complement strand
GGACCGGCGCGATGCCCCCAGCCCCGCCACCCGCCGGAGCCGGCGCGTGAGCGGCGCGCTCCATCGCGCCGCCGCGGGCCGCCGGCTGGCGCGGCTGGCCTTGGCCGCCCCGCTGGCGCTGGCGGCCGGATCGGCCGTCCTTGCCCAACCGATGGGTCCGATGGGCCCGATGGCCGACCCTTACGGCGACGCCACGGTGGCGCGGCAGACGGCCGAAAGCCAGGCCGCCGCGCGCTTCACCGCACTCGATGCCAATGGCGACGGTATGGTGACCGCCGAGGAACTGCGCGCGGGCCAGCCCGGGGGGCCTGACGGACCGGGTGGACCGGGCCGGGATCGGCCGCGTCGCCGCGGCGGTGACGGTGGGCCGGGTGGCGGCATGGCCCGCATGCTCGACGCCGATGGCGACGGCAAGATCAGCCGCGAGGAATTCGTGGGCGGATCGCTGCGCCGCTTCGACCTGGCCGACGCCAACCATGACGGCCAGCTGACCAAGGCCGAGCGCGATGCCGCAAGGGAAGCCATGCGCGCCCAGATGGAAGAGCGCATGCGGGCGATGATGGCCGGCGGGATGGGCGGAGGCGACAATTGACTTGGTCGCGCCGATCTGCCGGATTGCCGGAATGAACGAAACCGCCGTACGCCTGCTCCTGGTCGATGACGAAGCCGCCCTGCGCGAACCCCTGTCCGACTATCTCGTGCGTCAGGGGTTCGCCGTGCAGCAGGCCGTGAGCGCCGCCGAGGCGCGCGAGATCCTGCGCCGCGAAACGCCTGACCTGGTCCTGCTCGACATCATGATGCCGGGGGAAGACGGCCTGTCGCTGTGCCGCCATCTGGTCGAAGCGCGCCAGCTGCCGACGATCTTCCTGACCGCCCGCGGCGAGGCGACCGACCGGATCGTCGGGCTCGAGATCGGCGCCGACGATTATGTGGTCAAACCCTTCGAGCCGCGCGAGCTGGTCGCCCGGATCCGCTCGGTGCTGCGCCGCGCCCAGCGCGCTGCGCAGGACGGCGACAGCCTGGCCGAGCCGGCCGAGGTGCTGGTCTTCGAGGGCTGGGCGCTCGACCCGCTGAAACGCCGGCTGACCGCGCCCGACGGGGCGGTGGTGGCGATTTCCTCGGCCGAATTCCGCCTGCTGATGGCCTTTCTCGAACACCCCCGCCAGGTGCTCGACCGCGACCGCCTGCTCGACATGGTCCAGGGCCGCGAAGCGCATCTGTTCGATCGCGCGGTGGACAACCAGGTCAGCCGGCTGCGCCGCAAGATCGAGGTCGACAGCAAGAACCCGCAGCTGATCCAGACCGTCTGGGGCGGCGGCTACATGCTCGCGGCCGAGGTGCGGCGGCGCCCCGTGTCTGCGGCGGGCTGAGCCGGTGCCGGGCGCCCTGTTCTCGTGGCTGTGGCCGCGCAGCCTGCGCGGCCAGATGCTGCTGGCGATCGCCCTGGCGCTGTTCCTGGCCCAAGGGATCGGCGCGCTGCTGCTGTACAAGGCCGAGCACGAACGGATCGAGGGCGCGCTGGTCCACAGCGCCGCCTTCCGCCTCGGCATGGCGGTCCGGGGCGAATCGGCGCAGGGGTCGATTCCCGCGATCGACGGCTTCACCCCGGGCCGCGGCAGCCGGCGGGTGATCATCACCCCCGATCCGCCTGGCCAGGCGAACGACCGGCGCGAGCCCGACGAGGAAAGCGAGTTGCGCCGCATCCTCACCGAGCAGGAGGTGCCGGTCGCCGAAACCCTGGTGGTGCATCGCCCGGTGGGGTCCGATCCGATCGCGCAGGACCTGCTCAGCCGGCGCGACCGGCGCTTTCGCGGCCCTCCGCCAAGCGAAATCATGGTCGCCGCCGTGCGGGTTGCCGGACAGGACGGCTGGCTGGTCGCGCGGGTCTTCGTGCCGACCACCGAACGCTTCATGCTGCGCACCCTGTTCGGGCAGACGCTGTTCATCTACGCGGTGCTGGTGGGTGCGATGTGGCTGATGCTGCGGCGGATCACCCGGCCGCTGGCGGCGCTTACCACCCGGCTCGAGCGCTTCGCCGAAACCCGCGACAGCGCCGGCCAGCTTGCCCCCCAGGGGCCCGACGACATTGCCCGCCTGATCGCCGCCCACAACGCGATGGAGGCCCGCATCGTCGCCCTGATCGACGAGAAGGACGTGATGCTCGGCGCGATCGGGCACGATCTCAAGACCCCGCTGGCGGCGCTGCGGGTGCGGATCGAGACGGTCGAGGACGAGACCGAGCGGCAGCGCATGGCGACCACGATCGAGGATATCACCCGCACGCTCGACGACATCCTCTCGCTCGCCCGGGTCGGCCGCCCCAGCGATCCGGTCGAGACGACCGAGCTCGGCGCGCTGGTCGCGTCCGTGGTCGAGGAATACGAGGACATGGGCGAACCGGTCGAGCTGGACGCGACCCAGCGGCTGGTGCTGCCGCTGCGCTCGACCTGGATCCGCCGCGCGCTGCGCAACCTGATCGGCAATGCCCTGCGCTACGGCGGGCAGGCCCGGGTCAGCCTGGTGCGCGAGGGTGACAGCGCCGTGATCCGCATCGAGGACGACGGTCCCGGCATTCCCGAGGACCAGATCTGCCACATGCTCGAGCCCTTCACCCGCGGCGATCCGTCACGCAACAGCGAGACCGGTGGCGCCGGCCTGGGCTTGACCCTGGCGCGGGCGATCGCCGAGCAGCACGGCGGGACGCTGGCGCTGGCCAACCGCCGCGGCCGCGCTCCGGCGGCAAGCGGGATCATCGCCACGGTCCGCCTGCCGCTCTGAGCCCCCGCCGCGCGGCGCCGGACCGTGCCGGGTGGCGCCCGTTCAGTCCTTGAGCCCGGCCAGCGCGGCGTTCACCGCGCGGGCGCGGGCCTGCTTCAGCCGGCCGCAGCTGCGCACCCGCTCGATCGTCCGGGCGAGCTCGAGCTCGCCGGTCTTGCCCGCGAAGCGCCGGGTCAGGTCGCGGGCAAAGCGCGCGGCGTCCTCGACCGAGCAGGCCCCGCCCAGCATCTGCGGCAGGCGCGAGGCAAAGAAGATGCCGCCGCCCGGGCCCATCGCCGTGTCGAAGTGGCTGGTCAGCCAGGCATAGCCCAGCGCGCGGGTGCGCCCGGTGGCGATCACCCCGGCGATCAGGCTGAACCGCTCGCTGGGACGCAGACGGGCGTCGGTTCCACGATCGAGCACCCAGCGGGCGATCCCCGGGTTGCCGCTCCCGCCGATCGCACCCAGCGCCGCCGGGCGGAACACCGGATCCTCCGAGGCGAGCGCCAGGCCGAGCAGCCGCTGCGCCGCGCCGAGCCCGCCGGTCTCGACCCAGACGGACAGGGCATCGCCGAGGAAGGCGGGATCGAGCGCGGCGCGATCCCCATCGAGATAGCGCGTGGCGGCGGCGGCAAGCTGGCGGCGGAGCGCCGGGTCAGCCGCCTCCTGGGCCAGGGTGCCGACCAGCTGGACCCGGGCCTGGCTGCGCTCGGGATCCTCGCCGGCATGGGCCCCGGCGCGGGGATCGAAGCCCAGTGCGGCCAGCCGCGGCGCCAGCAGGCGATCAACCAGGCGGCGATACCCGGCGGTCCCGCGCGCATCGAGGAAGCCGGCGGCATGCCACCCCTGCAGCGTCGGCAGCGCCGCGGCGCTGGCATAGCTGTCGGGATTGGCGGACAGCTGGCGGGCGAGCGCGATCAGCTGCGCCGGACTCGCCCGCCCGGCCTGGAAACTGGCGCGCAGCGAATCGGCCACGGCCAGGGCCTCGCCGCCGGGCAGGCGGTCTGCCGTCGCGATCAGCGCGTCCCATGCCGCCGTAGGCAGTTCGAAACGGTAGTAGCCGGTGCCCCCGGCATTGGGCAGCAGGGGCCCCTCGCCGGCGATGGTCAGGCTGGCCGAGGGTTCGGTCAGCAGCTGGCACTGCCGCGCCGCGCCCTGGCGCAGGCACAGCGGCACACCCCAGCGGGTCGGCGGCGGAGTGGTACCGAGCCGGGCATAGCGGCTCTGGCTGACGGTCCACTGGCCGCCCGCGCCGGTGAAGGTCAGCAGCGGCACGCCCTGCTGATCGGTGAAGCTCTGCATCGCCGGCAGGATCCGCGGATCGCCCGCCACCTCGGCCATGGCCCGGAAGAAGTCGGTGCTGGTGGCATTGCCATAGCGGTGTGCCGCCATATAGCGCCGCACCCCGGCCTTGAACTTTTCGTCGCCCATGTAGGCGGCGATCATCGCCACCACGTGGCCGCCCTTGCCATAGGTGATGCTGTCGAAGGCGGCATCGATCTGGCTGTTGCGAACGATCGGCTGGTGGATCGGACGCCCGGCGACGAGCGCATCGGTGCCCATCGCGGCGAAGCCTTCCGACAGGGCTCCGGCGCCGATGTTGAGATCGGGCCGCCAGGCCTGGCCGATGCGGTAGCCCATCCAGTTGGCGAAGCTCTCGTTGAGCCAGATGTCGTCCCACCACGCCGGGGTGACGAGATCGCCGAACCACTGGTGCGCCAGCTCGTGGGCCACGACCATGCCGAAATCTCGCTGCTGGGACACCGGCGACCGGTCGTCGAGCACCAGGATCGCGTCGTTGTAGAGGTCCGCGCCGGCGTTCTCCATCGCCCCGGGGAGGATCGGCGTCGTGATCTGGTCCAGCTTGGGATAGGGGAAGCCCTCGCCGAAGTAGTCCTCCAGCAGGGTCAGGATGCGCTGGCTCCCGGCCAGGGCGAAATCCAGCTTGCCGGCATTGGGCCGGGTCGAGATGACCCGCAGCGGCAGGGGGGTGGCGCGCTCGGGGCTGGCGGCGACCTGGCCCTCGACCGCGACGAAGGGCCCGACCATCATCGCCACCAGGTAGGTCGGCAGCGGCAGGGTCGGCGCGAAGCGGTGGACGGTCAGCCCGCCTTCCTCGCTGGTGCCCTGTTCGGGCGCGTTGCCCACCGCGGTCAGGCCCTTCGGAGTGCGCAGGGTGAGCGTGACCGGCACCTTGAAGCCCGGCTGGTCGAACCCGGGAAAGGCCGCGCGCGCGTCGATCGATTCGAACTGGGTCCAGGCATACCAGTCATCGCCCACCTTGACCCGGAACAGCCCGCTCGGCCCGGTGCTGAAGGCCGCGTCGTAGTCGAAGGCCAGGGTCAGTGGTCCGGCCGGCAGGGGCTCGGCGAAGGTCAGGCGGGCCACGCCGGTCTCGTCGAGCTGGTGCCACGTGCCGGCCAGTTCGCGCCCGCCGACCCGCGCGACGATGCGGCGCATGGTCAGGTCGCGCCCGTGCAGGTCGATGAAGCGGCTTGCCCGGGCAGCCTGCACATCGATCTCGACGTGGCCGGAGAACCGCTCCTTGGCGGGATCGACGGTCAGGTCGAGGCGATAGGCGGTGGGCCGGGCCGCGTCGCTCAGCTGGCCCTCGGGCAGCGGCGCCAGGGCCAGGACCTCAGCCGGGGGAGCGGCTGGGGAAGCAGCTTGCGCCGGGACCGGCGCGGCAAGGGCGAGCGACAGGGTCGAGACGGCGACGAGCAGCGAACGCATGCGAACCTTTCCGGAAACGGTTGCGCCGGACGCCCGGCGCGGGCGGGCGAGTTAGTTGCAATCGTAACCGTGGGTCAAGCCTGCCACGGCCGGCGGCCGGTCAGCGCAGCAGCCCGCCGAGCAGGCCGCGGGCGAAGCGGCCGAGCGCCTCGCCACCGATCGCGGTCGCCACGGTCCCGGCCACGGCCGAGAGCCCCGAGGCCACCGGCGAGGCGCGCGACTTGCGCCCGCTGAGCTGGGCGGCCAGCACCGATCCCGCCGAGGCCGCGACCGCCCCCATCGCCGCCTTGCCGGCCTTGCCCCACAGGCTGGGGGACTGGCGCGGCTGGGCGCGCTGGGCATCCTCGCCCTGCTCGGCAGCCACCTGCGCCGCGGCGGCGGCATCCGCCGCCTTCCGGACGAGCACCTCGGCCGCGCTCTCGCGGTTGACCGCGGCGTCGTACTTGCCGGCAAACGGGCTGATCGACTGGATGATCGCCCGCTCCTTGTCGCTGACCGGGCCCAGCCGCGAGCGCGGCGGCGCGATCAGCGTGCGCTGCACGACCGAGGGAGCGCCCTCGAGGTCGAGCGTCGAGACCAGCGCCTCGCCCACCTTGAGCTCGGTGATGACCGTCCCGACGTCGAGCGCAGGGTTGATCCGGAAGGTCTCGGCCGCCGCCTTGATCGCCTTCTGGTCGCGCGGGGTGAAGGCGCGCAGCGCGTGCTGCACGCGGTTGCCGAGCTGGCCGGCGATCTTCTCGGGAATGTCGATCGGGTTCTGCGAGATGAAGTAGACGCCGACGCCCTTCGAGCGGATCAGCCGCACCACCTGCTCCACCTTGTCGAACAGGGCCGGCGGGGCATCGTCGAACAGCAGGTGCGCCTCGTCGAAGAAGAACACCAGGTTCGGCTTCTCGGGATCGCCCACCTCGGGCAGGGCCTCGAACAGCTCGGACAGGAGCCACAGCAGGAAGGTGGCGTAGAGCTTGGGGCTCTGCATCAGCTTGTCGGCGGCGAGGATGTTGATGATCCCCTTGCCGGATTCGTCGGTGCGGATGAAGTCGTTGATCTCGAACGCCGGCTCGCCGAAAAACCGGTCGGCGCCCTGGCTGGCGAAGGACAGCAGCTGGCGCTGGATCGTCCCGACGCTGGCCTTCGAGATGTTGCCGTACTTGGTGGTGAGCTCACCCGCCGCCTCGGCGCAGGCGATCAGCACCTGCTGGAGATCGTCGAAGTCGAGCAGCAGCAGACCATTGTCGTCGGCCCAGCGGAAGGCGATGTTGAGCACGCCCTCCTGCGTCTCGTTGAGCCCGAGCAGGCGGGCCAGCAGCAGCGGCCCCATTTCCGAGACGGTGGTGCGGATCGGATGGCCCTTCTCGCCATAGAGATCCCAGAATACGGCCGGATTGTCGCGATAGGCGAAATCGCTGATGCCCAGCTCCTTGGCCCGGCCTTCGATCACCGCGGCGTGCTTGAACGCCGCGCTGCCCGGCATGCAGATGCCCGACAGGTCGCCCTTGACGTCGGCGAGGAACACCGGGACGCCATCGGCCGAGAACTGTTCGGCGATGGTCTGGAGGGTGACGGTCTTGCCGGTGCCGGTGGCCCCGGCGACCAGCCCGTGGCGGTTGGCACGGCCGAGATAGAGCACCTGGCGCTCGCCGTTGCTGCCAAGTCCAAGGAAGATATCGTCCATCGCCGCCGTGCTCCCGCTGCGCGACGCCGAACACCGCGCCGCGCCCCGCAGGCATAGGCTGCCCGCGCGGACTTTTGCAACGGCGCTCCTTCATGTTTACAGGCCCCCGCCATGGCCGCCCTCCCGCCCTTCCCCGATCCCCGCGCCGGTCCCTTCGTCCTGCTCGACGATGCCCGCCCCGGCCAGCCCAGTCCGGCCCGGCTCTACCGCGCGCCGCAGAGCGTGGTGGTGGCGCGGCGGCCGGACGAGCTGCCCGCGGCGCTGGCCCGGCTCGATCGGCTCCACGACGCGGGGCTGCACCTCGCGGGAACCTTCGCCTACGAGGCCGGACTGGCGCTCGAGCCCCGGCTCGCCGCGCGCGCCGCACCGCGCAGCGGGGCCGCGGGGCCGCTGCTGTGGTTCGGCGCCTTCACCGGCTATGCCGAGATCGCGCCCGAGGCGATGGGCGACTGGCTGGCACAGGGCACCGCGGGCCGCGCGGCCACGGTCGGCCCGCTCGATCCGGCCCTGGCCGCGGGCGCCTATCTTTCGGCCTTCACCACGATGCGCGAGGCGATCACGGCCGGTGATATCTACCAGGGCAATCTCACCTTCCCGCTGGTCGGCGCCTACCAGGGCGATCC
Source organism: Novosphingobium piscinae (assembly GCF_014230355.1). Classification (GTDB taxonomy): domain Bacteria; phylum Pseudomonadota; class Alphaproteobacteria; order Sphingomonadales; family Sphingomonadaceae; genus Novosphingobium; species Novosphingobium piscinae. Next base: position 72,854 of record NZ_JACLAX010000016.1, on the reverse strand, counting down.
GCTGGCGCTCTATGCCCGGCTGCGCCCAGCCGGCGGAGCGGGCTATGGCGGGGTGGTGTTCGATGGCTCGCACTGGCTGCTGAGCCTCTCGCCCGAACTGTTCTTCGCGCTGCGCGGGCAGGCCGCCACGGTCAAGCCGATGAAGGGTACGCGCCCGCGACACGCCGATCCGGCCGCCGATGCCGCCGCCGCCGCGGACCTCGCCGCCTCGGCCAAGGACCGCGCGGAGAACCTGATGATCGTCGACCTGATGCGCAATGACGTCTCCCGGGTGGCCGAACCGGGATCGGTCCGCGTCGAGGCACCCTTCGCGATCGAGTCCTATCCGACCGTGCACCAGATGGTGACGACCGTGCGCGCCCGGCTGTCGCCGGGACAGGGCGCGCTCGGCCTGGTGCGTGCGCTGCTGCCCTGCGGTTCGATCACCGGGGCGCCGAAGATCCGCGCGATGGAGCTGATCGACGCGGTCGAACCCGCCGCGCGCGGTCCCTATTGCGGGGCGATCGGACGGATCGATCCGCCCGATCCCGACGGGTCCGGGACAGAAGGCTATGGCGACAGCGCGTTCAATGTGGCAATCCGCACGCTCCGGCTGGCCCCGGACGAAACCGGGCGGGGCCGCGCCGTGCTGGGAGTGGGCTCAGCCGTCGTCGCCGATTCGGACGGCCTGACTGAATGGCGGGAGTGCCTGGTTAAAGGGGGTTTCGTGCGCGCATCCGCCGGCGGTTTCGATCTGATCGAGACCATGGCCTTCGACCCGGAGAGCGGCATCGCCCTGCTCGAACAGCACCTCGAGCGGGTGGGGCGCAGCGCCGCGGAACTGGGCCGCGGGTTCGATCGCCACGCCATCCGCAACGCGATCCAGGCGCTGTGCTTCGAGCAGGACGGCCCGGCCCGGGTGCGCCTGGTGATCAGCCGGAGCGGTGCCTACGCCCTGGAGATCGGAGCCCTGCCGGCCGCGCTGCCAACCCCGGCGCGCTGCGCCGTCCTGCCGCTGCCGGTGGATCCCGGCGACTGGCGCCTGCGCCACAAGACCAGCGACCGTGGCTTCTACGCGGCGGCCCTGCGCGCCGCGCACGGCGCCGGTGCCGACGAGGCGCTGTTGCTCCACCCCGATGGCGTGCTGACCGAGGGAAGCTTCACCAACCTGTTCGTCGCGCGCGACGGGGTGCTGCTGACGCCGCCGGCAGCGCGCGGGCTGCTGCCCGGGGTGCTGCGCGGGGCGCTGCTGGCCGATGGCCGGGCGCGCGAAGCCGATCTGACGCTGGACGACCTGGCCGACGGGTTCCTGCTGGGCAACGCCGTGCGCGGCCTGGTTCCGGCGCAGCTGATCGGATGAGCGCCGCTGCCCCGCCGGTGTCGCAGGCGCTCGCCCGGATCGCCGCCTCGCGCACCACGGCCATGACCGACCGGGCGATCGCGCTGCGCGCCGCGGGCCGCGACATCATCTCGCTGTCGGTGGGCGAACCCGATTTCGCCACCCCCGACCACGTTCTAGCCGCGGCCAAGGCGGCGCTGGACGCGGGCGAAACCAAGTACACTGCGGTGGGCGGCACCGCGCGGATGAAGGCCGCCGCCGCCCTGCACTTCGCCCGCGATCTGGCGATCGCGGTGCCGAGCGAGCAGGTCACGATCAGCGCCGGGGGCAAGCAGGCGATCTTCCACGCGCTGCTGGCCACGCTCGATCCCGGTGACGAGGTGCTGATTCCTGCGCCGTGGTGGGTATCCTATCCCGAGATCGTCCGCTTCGCCGGCGGCACGGTGGTGCCGCTGCCGACCGCGGCTACCGGAGGGTTCCGCATCACCGCGGCGCAGCTGGCGGCGGCGATCACCCCGCGCACCCGCTGGCTGCTGCTCAACAGCCCCGGCAACCCCACCGGGGCCACCTATCCCGCCGAGGAACTGCAGGCGCTGGGCGCGGTGCTGCGCGCGCACCCGCAGGTGCTGGTGCTGAGCGACGACATCTATGCGCCGCTGCGCTACACCCCCGGCCGCCACGCCACGCTGGCGGTGGAGTGCCCCGACCTGTCCGACCGGGTCCTGACCGTCTCGGGGGTGTCCAAGAGCCACGCGATGACGGGCTTCCGGATCGGCGTCGCAGCCGGCCCGGCCTGGCTGATCGCGGCGATGGAAAAGCTCCAGTCGCATTCGTCGGGCAATCCCTGCTCGGTCTCGCAAGCCGCCGCCGTCGCCGCATTCGAGGGCCCGCAGGACTTCCTCGCCGCATGGTGCGAGCGCTTCCGCGCCCGCCGCGACCGGGTGGTGGCCGGGATCAACGCGATCCCCGGCCTGTCCACCCCCGTGCCCGACGGGGCGTTCTACTGCATGATCGACGCGGCCCCGCTGATGGACCGCTTCGGCGATGACAACGCGCTGGCGCTGCACCTGCTGGATCACGGGGTGGCGATCGTCGCCGCCAGCGGGTTCGGCGGGCGCGACGGCTTCCGCATCTCGTTCGCCGCGGACGAGGCAAAGCTGGACGAGGCGCTGGACCGGATCGCCGCGGCGGTGGCGTGACGCTTGTCCCGGAGCGAATCCGGGACCACGGCGTGCCTAACCGCTCGGATCGCCCCGATGCCTGGGCAAATCCCGCAAACCCCATGCCATCGTCGCCCCGGACTTGATCCAGGGCCCTGCTTTGCCCCACAGGGTTGAGGGACAGCTGGATCCCGGGTCGGGCCCGGGATGACGATGGCTGAATTTCCCCGACTGATCGGATCACCATGACCACCCCCTTCCCCATCCTGTTCGAAGACGGCGAGGCGCTGGTGATCGACAAGCCTGCCGGGCTGCCGCTCGATCGCCCCCGCGCCGGCGGTCCCAGCCTCGAGGACCGCCTCGACGCGCTGCGCTTCGGCTTCCAGCGCCCGCCGGCCGCGGTCCACCGGCTCGACCGCGACACCTCGGGCTGCCTCCTGCTGGCGCGCCACCCCAAGGCGCTCAAGCGCTTCGCCGCGGCCTTCGAGGCGCGGCAGGTGGAGAAGCGCTATCTCGGCATCGTCGCCGGCGCGGTGGCCGAGGAGGCAGGGACGATCGCGCTGTCGCTGGCCAAGATCAGCTCGGCCCGCGACGGCTGGCGGATGATCGTGGCCAGGAAGGGCAAGCCCGCGGTAACGCACTGGCGGCGCCTCGCCACGCTTGGCGGCGTCACCCTGGTCGAGTTCCGCCCCGAGACCGGGCGCACGCACCAGATCCGGGTCCACGCGGCCCATGCCTTCGGCCATGCGCTGCTGGGCGATCCGGTGTATGGTAGCGGGCCCGCCCCGGCCGGCGGCGCGGCGCGCACGATGCTGCACGCCGCCGGGCTGACTGTCCCGCGCGAAGGGAAGGACCCGATCCTTGCCGTGGCCCCGCTGCCCGCCGACTTCGCCGCCCTCGGTTTCACCGATGGCTGACCCAGCCGCGGCGGCGATCGAACGCGCGCTGGCCATCGCCGGCGAAAGCTTCATCGCGGCCGCCGGGCCGGGCGGGCAGAACGTCAACAAGGTGGCCACCGCGGTACAGCTGCGGGTTGACGTGTTCGCGTTGCGGCTCGCCCCGCCGGTCTATCACCGGCTGCGCGCCCTGGCCGGCAGCAAGATGACCGCCAAGGGCGAGATCGTCCTGACCGCGCGGCGCTTCCGCACCCAGGAGCAGAACCGCGCCGATGCCCGCGAACGGCTAGCCGAGCTGCTGCGCGAGGCGCACCGCCTGCCCGAGGCGCGCGCCAAGAGCCGGCTCAACCGGGTAGGCAAGACGCAGCGGCTGGAGGGGAAGAAGAAGCGCGGCGCGGTCAAGGCCGGGCGGGGCAAGGTCGCGTTCGACTAGCGCCTGTTGCCGGTCCTGTGACACGGTGACGGCACCCACCCTGGCCCCGGTCCAGCCACGCCGGCCTGCAACCGGCTAGAGTCCGTCCTCAAGAGGTTGATTCACGTCTCTTCCGTTCGCCTCGAGCGAAGTCGAGAGGCATCGTGCGGCGTCTCTCGACTTCGGCCCAAGGGGCCGAAGTATGTCCGTAGCGTGGCGCAGGGCTCGACACGAACGGGCGTCGGTGTGGTCCGACCTCAACAGGACAGACTCTAGGCCGCCGCCGCGGCAGCGGGCCGCGCGCGGCGGTCGTCGGGCAGGTAGCGGCGCAGGCGCTGCAGCGGGCTTTCGAACAGGAACCAGCTGAGCGTCGCGAACACAAGGGTCACCCCGGTGTTGATCGCCAGGCCGGACCAGGTGCGGTGCTCGACCCAGGGGATCAGCCAGCGCGGGCCGTGGGTGATGATGGCATAGGCGACCGGGAGGTGGAGCAGATAGATCCCCAGGCTGATCCGCCCGAAGAACACCAGCGGCCGCCAGCCCAGCACCGTCCCGGCCGGGCCGAGCCGGCCATCGAAGGCGGAGAGGATCAGCACGCTGAGCGGCAGCAGCCACAGGCCCGGCAGCAGCACGGTATCGACGAAGCCGCCGAGCAGGCCGGCCACGGCCAGCAGCCCGGCCAGGACCAGCGCCGCGACCTGGGCGCGCGGCTGGACCAACGCACCCAGCCGGGCATGGCCCAGCGCGAGCAGCGACCCGACCGCCAGCGCATCGAACGAGGCGAAGGGCAGGGTGTAGAAGCCGACCTGGGTATGCAGCCCGGTCAGCCACATTCCGGCGCGGAACAGCACGGCGACGGCGATCATCGCTGCCAGCAGCGTGGTGCGGCGCCCGCCGTCGATCAGCACGAACAGCACCGGCCAGACGAGGTAGAACTGCTCCTGCACGCAGATCGTCCAGAAATGGGGGAGGAACCACGAGGGCACGTGCCAGTGGTTGCGCAGCGCCTGGACGATGTTGGTGGTGAACAGGCCGTGGACCGCGGCCTCGCGCAGCCCGATCACTCCGGCGGCCAGCAGCACGGCGATGATCGCATAGTACAGCGGCCAGATCCGCAGCGCCCGCTTGGCGTAGAAGCTGAGCAGCGCGGGCAGGCTCTCGCCGATCGGGCCGGTCAGCTGGGCCATCAGCGTGCGGGTGATCAGGAACCCGCTGAGCAGCAGGAAGAAGCGCACCCCCACCAGCCCGGGGAAGAAGTGCAGGAAGACCCCCGCGTGATCGATCAGCACGCTGGAAATGGCGATCAGCCGCAGCGAATCGAGCGCGTCCCGGCGACCACGGGCAAAAAGGCTGGTGCGATCCACGTTCGGTCCGGCGCTCGGCAAAAGGTTGGCGGTGCTGCAGGCCAAGCCACGTCCGCGCCGCCGGCACAAGAGGCGATCACGCCCCGCGCCGACGATTTCCGCGCTAGTGTGGCGCGGTTCCGGTCGCCGCGGGGGACGGACCGGGACCGGGTGGAGCCTGATCCTCGATCATGGCCGCGGCGCGGTCGAGCGCGCGGGCCTCGCCCATGGTCACGCCACCCGGGCCTGGTTCGTTGTCGGCCTTCTCGCAGGCGGCCAGCGCCAGCAGCGGGGCGAGCGCCAGGAAAAACCGTCCCGCCCCGCCCCGGTGTGGCATCACATCTTCTTCTCAGCCTGCTCGACCGCCTCGTCGGCACCGTCGCCCGCCGCGTTGAAGTCGGCGGCGGCGGCGGCCGCGGCAGCCGCCGCGTCATCGGGCTTGGCGGCGGCATTGGGGTCGGCCGCCTGGGTGGCCGGCGCCGCATCGGGAACCGGCAGCGCGGCGACCGTGCTCATGCTCTCCTCGGCGGGCATCTCGACATTGTCGGGGCTGGCCTGCTCGTTGGCACCGTCCGAGCTGCCGCATCCGGCAAGGGCGAGCGTTGCGGCCATGGTGGCGAGAAGAACGGATTTCTTCATGGGAATCGAACCTTTGCTGGGTATCTGCATCGACCGCCGCTGTAGCGCATCGCCCCGGCGCAGCGCAAACCCGTCACACGGGGCGATCCCCCACCTTGAAATCATATAAAGATATCTTTATATCCCATCGCACGATGAAGCTCGAACCCACCTTGCGCGCCCTGGCCGACCCTACCCGGCTGCGGATCATGCGGCTGCTGGCCGACATGGAGCTGGCCGTGGGCGAGCTGGCGCTGGTCCTCGGACAAAGCCAGCCGCGGGTGTCGCGGCACATCAAGATCCTGTGCGACGCCGGGCTGGCCGAACGCCGCCGCGAAGGCTCCTGGGTGTTCCTGCGGATCGCCGTGGCGCCCGACCGGGCGCCGCCGCTGGGCGCTGCCGTGGCCCGTCTGCTCGAGGCCGGCGCGGCCGATGACGCCGCCTTCGCCGGGCGCTGTGCCGAGGATCGCCGGCACCTCGCCGCGATCCGCGCCGCGCGCGAGGAGCAGGCCGCCGCCTACTTCGCCCGGCACGCCGCCGAGTGGGACACGCTGCGCTCGCTCCATTCCCCCGACGAGCCGGTCGAGGCGGCGCTCGCCGCGGCGCTCGAGCCGGCCGCGCTCGGCACCGTGCTCGATGTCGGGACCGGCACCGGGCGGATGGCCGAACTGTTCGCACCGCGGGCCGAGCGGCTTGCCGCGATCGACAAGAGCCCCGAAATGCTCCGGCTGGCGCGGACCCGCCTGCAGCACCTGCCGCCGGGCAAGGTCGACCTCCAGCAGGGCGACTTCGCGGCCCTGCCCTTCGCCGAGGCCACCTTCGATACCGTGCTGTTCCATCAGGTGCTGCACTATGCCCAGGACCCGGAAGCGGTGCTGGCCGAGGCGGCCCGCGTGACCGCACCGGGTGGCCGCATCGCCGTGGTCGACTTTGCGGCGCACGGCCACGAGGAGCTGCGCAGCCAGCATGCCCATGTCCGGCTGGGCTTCTCGGACGAGCAGATGCTGGCGCTGCTGACCGGTGCCGGCTATGCCCCGGCGCCACCGCTGGCGATCCCGGGCCAACCCCTCACCGTCAAGATCTGGACCGGCACGCGTCTCGGCGTCGTGCCCGCTCAGACCCACCCGCGAAAGATCCAGGCGTGACCGTGCTCCCCTCCTACCCGCTGTTTGCCGATCTTCCGGGCGACATCTCGGTGTCGTTCGAATTCTTTCCGCCCAAGAGCGAGAAGATGGAGGAGCAGCTGTGGGACGCGATCACCCAGCTCGCCCCGCTCGACCCCAGCTTCGTCTCGGTGACCTATGGCGCCGGCGGTTCGACCCGCGAGCGCACCCATGCCACCGTGGCGCGGCTGGTGCGCGAGACCAGCCTGGTCCCGGCCGCCCACCTGACCTGCGTCAGCGCCAGCAAGGACGAGATCGCCGAGATCGCCGACCAGTACTGGGCGGCCGGGGTGCGCCACATCGTGGCGCTGCGGGGCGATCCGCCGCCGGCGGATGGTGGCCGCTTCGTGCCGCACCCGGCCGGTTATGCCAGCGCCGCCGAGCTGGTGGCCGGGCTGAGGGCGCGTCACGCGTTCGAGATCTCGGTGGCCGCCTATCCCGAGGTCCACCCCGAGGCGGTCAGCACCGCGGCCGATCTCGACAACCTCAAGCGCAAGGTCGATGCCGGCGCGACCCGCGCGATCACGCAGTTCTTCTTCTCGACCGACGCCTACTTCCGCTTTCTCGACAAGGTCCTGGCGGCCGGGATCGACGTGGCGGTGCTGCCCGGGATCATGCCGGTGACGAGCTTCGCCGCGATCCGCCGGATGAGCGCCAACACCGAGATCCCCGGCTGGATGGAAGCCATGTTCGAAGGGCTCGACGAACGCCCGGGCCCGCGCAGCCTGGTCTCGGCGGTTGCCGCCGCCGACCTGTGCCGCCGGCTCTATGCCGGCGGAGTGCGGGATTTCCACTTCTACACGCTCAACAAGGCCGAACAGGCCTATGCGATCTGCCACCTGCTCGGCGTGAGGCCGAAAGGGTGAAGGACCTATCTTCACGCATCATCCTGAACTTGGTTCAGGATCCATCGTGCCCTGAGGCACGGATGGTGCCGGAGGCGAAATGGACCCTGAAACAAGTTCAGGGTGACGATGGTGGTAACGAACAAGGACCAAACCGATGAACGCCTTTACCCCCAGCGCCGCCCGCGCCGCCTTCCTGGCTGAAGCCGCGCAGCGCATCCTGATCACGGACGGCGCCTTCGGGACCGAGATCCAGGGCTGGAAGCTGGCCGAGGCCGACTATGCCGGCACGCTGGGTCTGGCCAAGGACCAGAAGGGCAACAACGACATCCTCGCGCTGACCAAGCCCGAGGTGCCCGAGGCGATCCACCGCGCCTACTTCGCGGCCGGGGCGGACATTGCCGAGACCAACACCTTCTCGGCCAACCGGATCAGCCAGGCCGACTATGCCGCCGAGCATCTGGTGCGCGAGATCAACGTGGAAAGCGCCCGCCTGGCCCGCCGCGTGGCGGACGAGTTCGCCGCGGCGGACGGCCGCCCGCGCTTCGTCGCCGGGGCGATCGGACCGACCAACAAGACCCTCTCGCTCAGCCCCGACGTCAATGACCCGGGCTTCCGCGAGATCGACTGGGACACCCTGGTCGAGGTCTACTCCGAACAGGCCGCGGCGCTGGTCGAGGGCGGGGCCGACTTCATCCTGATCGAGACCGTGTTCGACACGCTCAATGCCAAGGCCGGCATCATGGCGGTCAAGCAGCTCGAGCAGGCGCTGGGCCGCGAGGTGCCGATCATGCTCTCGATGACCCTCACCGACCTGTCGGGGCGCAACCTCTCGGGCCACACGGTCGAGGCCTTCTGGCACGCGGTGCGCCATGCCAAGCCGCTGACCATCGGGCTCAACTGCTCGTTCGGCGCGACCCAGCTGCGCCCGCACGTCAAGCTGCTGAGCGAGATCGCCGACACCGCGATCATGGTCTATCCCAACGCCGGCCTGCCCAACGAGCTGGGCGCCTATGACGAGCTGCCCGACACCACCGCCGGGCTGGTCCACGAATGGGCTGCGGCCGGGCAGGTGAACGTGCTGGGCGGCTGCTGCGGCTCAACCCCGGCGCATATCGCGGCCATGGCGAAAGCGGTGCAGGGCCTGCCGGGGCGAACGATCCCCGCGCTGGAGCCGGTGACGCGCCTTGCCGGGCTGGAGCCGTTCATCATGGCGGCCGCCTGATCCCAACCACTCCCACCCCGTTCGTGTCGAGCGAAGTCGAGACACGGGCGCACAACGTGTCTCGACTTCGCTCGACACGAACGGAACATTGCTTGTGACCCAGAATTCATCCGCCCGCTTCGTCAACATCGGCGAACGCACCAATGTCACCGGCTCGGCCGCCTTCAAGAAGCTGATCCTTGCGGGGGACTACCCCAAGGCGATCGAGGTGGCACGCCAGCAGGTCGAGAACGGCGCGCAGGTGATCGACGTCAACATGGACGAGGGCCTGCTCGACGCGGTCCACGCCATGACGACCTATCTCAAGCTGCTGGCCGCCGAGCCCGACATCGCGCGGGTGCCGGTGATGATCGACAGCTCAAAGTGGGAGGTGATCGAGGCCGGGCTGAAGTGCGTCTCGGGCAAGCCGATCGTCAATTCGATCAGCATGAAGGAAGGCGAAGAGCCGTTCCTGGCCCAGGCGAGACTGTGCATGGACTATGGCGCCGCGGTGGTGGTCATGGCTTTCGACGAGAAGGGGCAGGCCGACACCAGGGCGCGCAAGGTCGAGATCTGCACGCGGGCCTACAAGCTGTTGACCGGGATCGGCTTCCCGCCCGAGGATATCATTTTCGATCCCAACATCTTCGCCGTGGCGACCGGGATCGAGGAGCACAACAACTACGCGGTCGACTTCATCGAGGCGGTGAGGGAGATCCGCGCCGCCTGCCCGCATGTCCACTTCTCGGGCGGGCTGTCCAACCTGTCGTTCTCGTTCCGCGGCAACGAGCCGGTGCGCCGGGCGATGCATTCGATCTTCCTCTACCACGCGATCCCGGCCGGGCTGGACATGGCGATCGTCAACGCCGGCCAGCTCGACGTCTACGACACGATCGACCCGGCGCTGCGGCTGGCCTGCGAGGACGTGATCCTCAACCGCGATCCCGATGCGACCGAACGGCTGATCACGCTGGCCGAGCAGTTCAAGGGCGCCGACAAGGCCGCCGACAAGGCGGCCGAGGAATGGCGCGGCTGGGACGTGATCAAGCGGATCGAGCATGCCCTGGTGAAGGGCATCGATGCCCATATCGTCGACGACACCGAGCTGGCGCGGCAGGAGATCGCGGCGCGCGGCGGCCGCCCGATCGAGGTGATCGAGGGCCCGCTGATGGACGGCATGAACGTGGTCGGCGACCTGTTCGGCGCCGGCAAGATGTTCCTCCCGCAGGTGGTCAAGAGCGCCCGCGTGATGAAGAAGGCCGTGGCCCACCTGATCCCCTACATCGAGGCGGAGAAGGAGGAGGGCGCCAAGGCCAAGGGCCGGATCATCATGGCCACGGTCAAGGGCGACGTCCACGACATCGGCAAAAACATCGTCGGCGTGGTCCTGCAGTGCAACGGCTACGAGGTGCTCGACCTGGGGGTGATGGTGCCGTGGTCGAAGATCATCGACACCGCGCAGCAGGAGCAGGTCGACATGATCGGCCTGTCGGGCCTGATCACCCCCTCGCTCGACGAGATGGTGACCGTGGCCGAGGAGATGCAGCGCGCCGGCATGACCATGCCGCTGCTGATCGGCGGGGCGACCACCAGCAAGGTCCACACCGCGCTGCGGATCGATCCGGCCTATGAGGGCCCGGTGATCCACGTGCTCGACGCCAGCCGCGCAGTGGGCGTGGCCAGCCAGCTGCTGTCCGACACCCAGGCCAAGCCGTTCATCCATGCCACGGCGAACGAGTACGAGGCCGTGCGCGAGGCGCGCGCCGGCAAGGAGGGTTCGGCCCTGCTCCCGCTCGAGGACGCCCGCGCCAACGCCTTCGTGCCCGACTTCGCCGAAAAGGCCCCTGCCCCGGCCCAGCCCGGGCTCCACGTCTATGCCGACTGGGACCTCGCCGACCTGGTCGAGTGCATCGACTGGACCCCGTTCTTCCGCGCCTGGGAGCTGGCCGGAACCTATCCCGCGATCCTCGAGGACACGGTGGTGGGGGAAAGCGCGCGATCGCTCTATGCCGATGCGCGCGCCATGCTGGAGCGGATCGTCGCCGAGAAGTGGCTGACCGCAAAGGGGGTCGCCGCATTCTGGCCGTGCCGGCGCGACGGGGACGACATCCTGCTCGACAACGGCACCCGCCTCCCCTTCCTGCGCCAGCAGATCAAGAAGAGCCGCGGCCGTGCCAACTTCTGCCTGGCCGACTTCATCGATCCGGCGGGCGACTGGCTGGGCGGCTTCGCGGTGGGCATCCACGGGATCGAGCCGCACCTCGCCCGCTTCCAGGCCGCGCACGACGATTACAACGACATCCTGCTCAAGGCCCTGGCGGACCGTTTCGCCGAGGCCTTCGCCGAGCGGCTGCACCAGCACGTGCGCACCACGCTGTGGGGCTATGCCCCGGGCGAGCAATTGACCAACGAGGCGCTGATCCGCGAGCAGTATCGCGGCATCCGCCCGGCGCCGGGCTATCCCGCCTGCCCCGATCACAGCCTCAAGCCGATCCTGTTCGATCTGCTCAAGGCCACCGACAATGCCGGGCTGACCCTGACCGAAAGCCAGGCCATGCTGCCTACCGCGGCGGTCTCGGGCTTCTACTTCGCCCACCCCGACAGCCAGTACTTCGGCGTGGCGCGGATCGGGCGCGACCAGGTCGAGGACTATGCCGCGCGGCGCGGGGTCGATCTGCCGACGGCGGAGCGCTGGCTACGGCCCAACCTGGACTGATCGCGCCCGCCGGGCTCGACGCCGCCGCGCCAGCGGCTATGCTGCGGGCCATGCGCTGTCTGATGTCCCTTGCGCTGCTGCTCTGCGCCGCCACGGCCCGCGCCGCGCCGGACGCGCCAGCCTCCAGCGCGGTACCGGCCACCGTGGCCGTGGCCTTCGACCGTCATGGCGTGCGCCCGCTGCTCGCCGAGGGCCTCGCCGACCGGGCGACCGGGCGCCGGGTGACCGCGGACGATCCGGTGCGCGTGGCGAGCATTTCGAAGCTGATCACCGCGCTGGGCGTGCTGCGATTGGTCGAGGCCGGGCAGCTCGAACTGGATCGCGACGTCTCGGCCTACCTCGGCTGGCCGCTGCGCAACCCGGCCTTTCCCGATCGCCCGATCACGCTGCGCCTGCTGCTGTCGCACCGCTCGAGCCTGACCGACGGCGCGGACTATCTGGTACCGCTGGGCGAGACGCTGCGGAGCCGGCTGGCCGATCCGCGCGCGTGGGACCCGGTCCATCCGCCCGGCAGTGACTGGTTCCACTACACCAACCTCAACTTCCCGGTGATCGCGGCGGTGATGGAGCGGGCCACCGGCGAACGGTTCGACCGCCTGATGACGCGGTTGGTGTTCGCCCCGCTGCGGCTCGATGCCTGCTTCAACTGGTCGGGCTGCAGCCCTGCGGCGGTGCGCCGGGCCGTGGTGCTGTACCGCGCTGGCGGCGAGGTCGCGCGCGACGACCTGCGCGGCGCGAGGCCCTGTCCGGTCGGCCTGGCGGACGGGGCGGCCTGCGATCTGGCGCCCTACCGCCCGGGTGATAACGGGGCGCTGTTCTCGCCCCAGGGCGGCTTGCGCATCGCGATGCGCGGGCTGGCGCGAATCGGCCGCATGCTCGCGCGCGGCGGGGACGGCTTCCTCTCGCCGCAGAGCCTTGCCCTGCTGCCCGCGCCGCAGTGGCGGCTGAACGGCAGCAACGGCCTCGACGAGGATGGCACGGCCACCGGGCTGTTCTGCGCCTATGGCCTGGCGCTCCAGCGACTCGGCGAGGGCGGACCGGGCTGCCACGACGGACTGTTCCGCGACGGGCGCGCCCGGCTGGGCCATTCGGGCGATGCCTATGGCCTGCGCTCGGGCCTGTGGTTCGATCCGCTGAGCGGACGCGGCCTCGTTTACTTCACCACGGCGGTCGACCCGGCCGACCGCGGCCGGCGCAGCGCGTTCAGCGCCCCGGAAGAGCGCCTGATCGACCGGCTGACGGGCGGCACGGGCGTCTGGCCCTAGGCGGCAAAGTCTTGCCGGTCCCTCCGCAAAACTGCTGGTTTTCGCCTTAATCCGCTCGCGACCACGGCCGCCTAGTCTGGCCCCGGTCAGCGAGCGCTGCGTGGAGATCGGGATGAGCTTTGAACTGAACAGTGCCTTCGAACGCCGCGAGGAATGGAAATCGGCCCGGCTGTCACAAGTGGAGTATCAGGAGATCGCGCGCGCGCTGAAGACCCTGGCGAGCGAGCGTGGCGCCCCGGCCGAGCCGGCGATTGCCGCCCTCGCCCAGCGCGGGCTCGACGCGGCCCTGGGCGTGCTGGCCGAGGCCACTGGCGGCGGGGTCGAAGCCCAGTTCCATCAGTGCCGGGCGCGCGACCGGCTGCGCTGAGCCGCCAACCGTCCCACCCCTCCGCCGCCCCCTTGCCGGGGCGGCACGGAGCCCGGCGCGGAGCCTTTCCCCCCGCTCTCCGCGCCGGGCATTCCTTCCCGGCAAGGCATCTGCCATAGGCGGCGCGTGCCTGCCCTGCCTCCGAGTCCGCCCCCGACGGCGCCCCCCGCCGACAGTGTCCTGCACGAAGCGCTGCACGCGACCTTCGGGTTCAACGCGTTCCGCGGGGTACAGGAACAGGTGGTGCGCCGGATCATGGCGGACCGCTCGACCCTGGCGGTCATGCCGACCGGGGCCGGCAAGTCGCTGACCTACCAGCTCCCGGCCGTGTTGCGCGAAGGCACCTGCGTGGTGATCTCGCCGCTCATCGCGCTGATGCACGACCAGTTGCGCTCGGCCGAGGCCAACGGGATCCGCGCGGCGGCGCTGACCAGCGCCGACCTTGACCGCGAACAGACCATCGAGCGGTTCCGCGCCGGCGCGCTCGACCTGCTCTACGTCGCCCCGGAGCGCGCCAGCCAGCCGCATTTCCGCGAGCTGCTGCGCCGCGCCCCGCTGACGCTGTTCGCCATCGACGAGGCACACTGCGTATCCGAATGGGGCCACGACTTCCGCCCTGATTACCGGCTGCTGCGCCCGCTGTTCGACGAGTTTCCCGCGGTGCCGCGACTGGCCCTGACCGCCACCGCCGACGCCCACACCCGCGCCGACATCCTCGCCCAGCTCGGCATCCCCGAGGAAGGCCTGATCGTTGCCGGGTTCGACCGCCCGAACATCCGCTACAGGATCCAGCCGCGCGACCAGCCGGTGCGCCAGCTGACCCGCCTGCTGGGCGAGAATCCCGGGCCGGGGATCGTCTATGCCCAGACCCGCAGCCAGGTCGAGCGGCTGGCCGAGGCCCTGGCCGGCACCGGCCGGCCGGTCCTGGCCTACCACGCCGGCCTGCCGCCCGAGGTCCGCGCTGCCAACCAGGCCGCCTTCGTCGCGAGCGAGGACATGGTGATGGTGGCGACGATCGCCTTCGGCATGGGCATCGACAAACCCGACGTGCGCTTCGTCGCCCATGCCGGGCTGCCGAAGTCGATCGAGGCCTATTACCAGGAAACCGGCCGCGCCGGGCGCGACGGCGATCCGTCGGTCGCGGTGATGCTGTGGGGCGCCGACGATTTCGCCCGCGCCCGCCAGCGTCTGGGCGAGGTGGAGCCGCAGCGGCAGGCGGGCGAGCGGCAGCGGCTTGATGCCCTGGCCAGCCTGGTCGAGACCGCCGGCTGCCGCCGCGCGATCCTGCTGCGCCATTTCGGCGAGGACCCGCCGCAGGGCTGCGGCAACTGCGACAACTGTCTGGAGGCGCCGGGCGTGGTCGACGCGACCGAGACGGCGCGCAAGCTGCTTTCGGCGATCTACCGCACCGGCCAGTCCTATGGCCTCGGCCATATCGAGAAGGTGCTGACCGGCGCGAACGATGCCCGGGTGCTCGAGCGCGGGCACGACCAGCTGTCGGTCTTCGGGATCGTGACCGGCGAGGAGGCGCAGCTGCTCCGGCCGCTGGCGCGGGCGCTACAGGCCCGCGGCGCGCTGCTCGCCACCGAACACGGCGGACTGATGCTGGGCGGGGATGCGCGGGCGATCCTGCGGGGCGACGATGCGGTGCTGGTGGTGGTGCCGCCGCGCCGGGAAAAAACGCGGCGGGGCCGGGATGCCAGCGGCAGTGCCGCCAACCCGGTCGGCGATCCGCTGTTCGACGCGTTGCGCGCGCTGCGGCGCGAACTGGCCCAGGAGGCCGGGGTACCGCCCTATGTGGTGTTCCACGATTCGGTGCTTCGCGAGATGGCCGCGACCCGGCCACAGAGCCTGACGGAGCTGGGCCGGATCGGCGGCGTGGGCGACCGCAAGCTGGCCGCCTATGGCGAGGCTTTCCTCGCCGTCATCCGCCGGCTCTGAGCCTGGTCCACGGCCCGGAGCCGGCGGGCGGACGGCCGCGGCCGGGCCACCGCGTCAGACGCGGTGCGCCGCGCCGTGCATCAGCCGGCTGAGCCGGTCCTTGATCAGCAGCTTGAGCTTCTTGAGCCGGACGATCCGGGTCGGATCGACGGCGCGCTGGGCCATCGCCTCGCGCAGTTCGGCATCGAGCTGCTGGTGACGCTCCATCAGACGGTAGGCGTAGCTGGACATGGGTTTAGCTCCTCTTCGCAACTGGCGTGCTTCAATCGGATGTGCCGATGCCGGGGAGGGGTATGATGGGGAAGCCCATGGTCCGGCATCGACAGCATCCGATACGGTCCGACATCACGTGGCATCTGCCTGTTCAGGCCATGGCAACCGGGGTCGGGGGGAGGTGAACCGGTTGTCACGATGCCGCGCCAGAGGGGCCCGGTCCGTACACAACGGTATAGCCCAGCACAGTCGGATATCGGACGTCTGTTCTGTAATGTTTTGTTGCGATTGACCGAATACCGACGCTGGTGATATAAATACGATATCATATTTAAAGCGAGAACGGCGATGTCTGGCGACCAAGTCCTGTCCGGTGATCCGATGGCCTCGACCCGCGAGCGGGTGGCCTGGAGCACCAGCGGCTATCTCATGCTGGTGATCTTCCTGGCCCTGGCCTTCCTGCTGGTGCTGCGCATCACCACCTTCGGCACCGCCGCGCCCGGAGACGACGCAGTGCCCGGTTTCCTTGGCTCGATCGTGCTGATGCCGCTGGCCTTGATCGTGATCGCTAAGGGTTTCTACATGATCCAGCCCAACCAGGCGGCAGCGATCACCCTGTTCGGATCCTATCGCGGCACCGACCGCAATGCCGGGCTGCGCTGGGTCTGGCCGTGGATGGGCAAGACCCGGATCTCGGTGCGGGCCAACAACATGGTCTCGGAAAAGCTCAAGGTGAACGACCTGCGAGGCAACCCGATCGAGATCGCCAGCAACGTCGTGTGGCGCGTGGCCGACACGGCCCAGGCGCTGTTCGACGTCGACGACTACAAGGCCTTCGTGGTCGTCCAGATCGAATCCGCGGTGCGATCGATCGGCTCGCGCTATCCCTATGACGATATCGAGCACCACGAGGTCACCCTGCGCGGCAGCCATGAGCAGGTCGGGGCCGAGCTGCGCGACGAGCTCAACCAGCGTCTCGCCGTGGCGGGGATCACGGTCGATGACTGTGGCCTGACCCACCTGGCCTATGCCCCCGAGATTGCCGGCGCCATGCTCCGCCGCCAGCAGGCCGAGGCGGTGATCAGCGCGCGCAAGAAGCTGGTCGAAGGTGCGGTCAGCATGGTCGAGATGGCGCTCAACCAGCTGTCCGAGAAGAACGTGGTCGAACTCGACCCCGAGCGGCGGGCGACCATGGTGTCCAACCTGATGGTGGTGCTGTGCGGCGAGCGCGAGGCGCAGCCGGTGCTCAACACGGGCACCCTGTACCAGTAGGCCCGGCCGCGCCCGCGCATGACCGGCCCTGCCCGCAAGTCCTTCCCGCTGCGGCTCGATCCGGCACTCCACGCCGCGCTCGAACGACTCGCCGCGGCCGAGCTGCGCTCGGTCAACGCGCAGGTCGAGGTGCTGCTGCGCGAGGCGCTCGGGCGGCGCGGGATCCATCCGGGACGCACCGCACCGCCGCGCCGCGGCCGGCCGCCCCAGGACACCGGCACCGACTGACCCACCGCGCCGCGACTTGCCAGCGCATCCCCCCGGCGATAGGCGGCGGGGCATGAGCCTGCCCGCCGTCCCCTGCGCGCTGCGCCGCCGCCTGTTCGCAGGGCTGGCGCTGCTGCTGCTCGCCGCGGCCTGCCTGCAGGCGCTCGCGCCGGTGAGCGCGCCGTTCACGCCGCAGCGCGGATCGGCGTTCAGTGCCGCGACAGTCGACGTGGCGCTGGCCCGAGCGCAGCAGGCCGAGGCGCAGCCCGGACTGGCCATGCCGCTGCCCCCGCGGCCCTATGCGATGCCCCGGCCGCTGGCCCGCGAGGCGGCCGCCCGGCAGCCCCAGCCCTGGATGCGGCCGCGTTCGACCGGCCCTCCGCCCTTCCCCTATCTGCCCCCCTCAGCCGGACCCCGCGCCCCGCCCCACGCCTGATCCTTGCCGTTTCCCCCGCAAGCATCAGGAGCCCATCCATGGCTGAATCCGAAGCTGCCCGCGCCGCGCGCCGGGCTGACATCGAGCGCGCACTGGCGCGCTATCCCCATCTGAACCCGGCGGCCCTCGCCGAACTGACGAACTACTTCACCACCGAAGCCTCGGCGCTCGATGTCGGGCTGATCGCCAGCAATCCGGACGTCACCGCAGCCTACTGCCAGTTCCGTGCCGATCACCTCGACCGGCTCCGCCTGGCCGACTGGTTGCGCGGCCTCGCGGTTGCCGCGGCGCTTGGCGCCGTGCTGCTCGGCCTGCTCTGGCCGGCGTTCTGACGCCGCCCGCGCGCCGGACCGGCTAGCCCAGCAGGTGGCCGGTCCGGTCGCGCTTGGTGGCCAGATAGCGCGCGTTGTGGGGGTTGGCGGGCAGCTGGTGCGGCACCCGCTCGGCCACGGTCACCCCCACGCCTTCGAGCGCCGCGACCTTGGCGGGATTGTTGGTCATCAGCCGGACCGCCGCGACCCCGAGCAGCTCGAGCATCCGCGCCGCCACGGGAAAATCGCGCGCCTCGGTGGGCAGGCCAAGCCGGTTGTTGGCATCGACCGTATCGAAACCCAGGTCCTGCAGCCGGTAGGCGCGCAGCTTGTTGACCAGGCCAATCCCGCGCCCTTCCTGGCGCAGGTAGAGCAGCACGCCCCAGCCGCCCTCGGCCGCCTCGGCGGCCATCGCCGCCAGCGCGGCGTGGAGCTGCGGCCCGCAATCGCACTTGAGGCTGCCGAGGATATCGCCGGTCAGGCATTCGGAATGGAGCCGCACCAGCGGCGCGCGGTCGCCGCGCTGGGTGCCGATCACCAGCGCGACATGCTCGCGCAGATCGTCGCGGGCACGGAAGGCGACGATCTCGGCCTCCTCGCAGGCCGCCACCGGGAGCCGGGCGCGGCTGGCGATGACGAGATGTGCGGTGTCCCGCCAGGCCGCGAGGTCGGCCGTGCCCACGGCCTGGACCTCGTCCGGCACCGCGGCGAGGACCAGGAAGGCCGGCAGGATCCCGGCCAGCCGGGCCAGCTCCATCGCGGTCGCCGCCGCGACCGGATCGGGCAAGGGTTCGGCGCGGAACGGACCCTTGAACGGATGGGTCAGGTCGAGCGCAGGATCGGCCAGGACGCGGGCCTCGGCCAGGTCGAACGGCGCGGCCGCACGGATCAGCACCGGCGCCTCGGGCACGGCGGCCTCGCGCTGGTTGGCCAGCTTGAGCGTCACCGCCCGCGCGGCCGAGATCAGCATGTGCGGCGCGGTCGCTCCGGGACCGAAGCCGGTCTCGGCCGGCAGCAGGGCGAGCGTCCCGTCGACCAGCACGGCCCAGCCGTGGCGCAGCGCATCGAGCGCGAGCGCGACGCGGCGGGGGGCGCCGGCCGGATCAACGGTCAAAGAGCGAACTCCGTGACCAGCGGCACGTGATCGGACGGCTGGTCCCAGCGGCGGGTCTCCTCGACGAAGCGATGCGCACGCGACTGCGCCGCCAGCGCGGGCGAAGCCCACATGTGGTCGAGCCGGCGGCCGCGGTCCTTCTCCTGCCAGTAGGTGCGGTAGGACCACCAGGTCCAGTTGCGCTCGGGCGCCGGAATGTGCTTGCGGCCAAGATCGACCCAGCCGTGGGCATCGGCGAAGCGCTGCAGCGTCTCCACCTCGAGCGGGGTGTGGCTGACCACCTTGAGCAGGGCCTTGTGATCATAGACGTCGCAATCGAGCGGGGCGATGTTGAAATCGCCGACGATCAGCGTCGGCCGGTCGATCGTCTCGGCCCAGCGCGTCATCCGCGCGAGGAAATCGAGCTTCTGGCCGAACTTGGGATTGGCCGCGCGATCGGGAATGTCGCCACCGGCCGGGATATAGACGTTCTCGAGGACAAGGCCCTGGCCCGGCCCGAGCAGTTCGACCCCGATGTGGCGGGCCTCGCCGTTGTCCTGCCAGTCATGCCGGGCGATCTCGCGCAGCGGAATGCGGCTGAGCGTGGCGACGCCGTGATAGCCCTTCTGGCCGTGGACCACGCGGTGGGCATAGCCCGCCGCCTCGAACACCTCGTGCGGGAACAGGTGCTCGGCGCACTTGATCTCCTGCAGGCAGAGCACGTCGGGGGCTTCCTGCCGCAGGAAGCGCACCACCTGATCGGCGCGCAGGCGGACGGAATTGATGTTCCAGGTGGCGATCGAAATCATCGCCCGGCTTTAGGGAGCGGCGCCGCGGTTTTCCAGTGCCCAAGCGCGCTCCCGGTTTCCGGATGGCATGGTCAGGGCGTCGGCCAGCATGGCCGCACCGGAACAAAGGAAAACCCTCGTGCCGGGGGCAGTGGCACGAGGGTTCCTTGTCGCGTTCGTCACGCTGTGACAGGGCAACCACCAGGGAAGCTCGGGCAACAGGGGGGAAACCCGCTTCCGATCGCCTTGTCGAGAACCTGTCTAGCCGCTGCTCGCTTGCTCCCCGGTGAACGAAACCGGCAGAATTGTCGCCCTTTGTCGCGCAAATGGGGCGGACGGCGATGAGCCGTTGCGCGCTATCGACGGGTGGCGGGACGGGGATCGTTGAAGCGGAACGCGTTGTCGTCGACGGCCATGCCATAGCGCTGGTTGGCGAGCCGGATGGTGGTGCGCCGGTTCTGCGAATCGAGCGAGACCCAGCTGACCAGCTCGAGCCCGCCCGGGGCATCGGCCTTGCGCTGGAAGATCAGGGTGATCACGCCGTACTCCGGGTGGCCGCGGTCGCGCACCTCGATCGAGACGATCGCGGGGTCGCTGCTGGGCTGGAGCGTGCCGAAGCGCTTCACGTCGCGGGTGGGATCGAGCAGCGCGCCGAGCGGGCTGTTGCGGATCGGCCAGCGCTGGACCTGTTTGACCTCGTAGTCGACCAGGGTCAGCGCCTTGCCATCGCCGACGATCAGCAATGGCACGCCGGGCTGGTACTGGAAGCGGATCTTGCCCGGGCGTTTGAGCGTGAGCTTGCCGGCAACGCGCTGGCCATTGCGGTCGGTCTGCTGGAAGTCGGCCTGCAGCGTGGTGATCGCGCGCAGCGCGCCCACCGCCAGATCAAGGTCGGTCGCACCCTGCGCCGCCGCCGGGGCGGGGCCGGCCAGGGCACCGACGAGCGGGGCCGACAGGCAAAGCGCCGCGGAAACCGCGGCGCCGGAAAGGATGCGGCCAAGGGCCGCGCGGACTGGGACGATCAAGCTGTTCATGCCGCCTCCTTGCGGATGGGCCTTGAACTCGGCGTGAACCTGCCCGGTTCCGGGGAACCGGGCCACGCGGCTTACTTGATCTTCGCTTCCTTGAATTCCACGTGCTTGCGCACGACCGGATCGTACTTCTTGAACACGAACTTCTCGGTCGTGTTGCGCGGATTCTTCTTGGTGACGTAGAAGAAGCCGGTGTCGGCGGTGGAGACCAGCCGGATCTTGACGGTTGCGGGCTTCGCCATGGCGACGCGTTCCTAAGCAAGCAGTGTAAACGGATCGAGCGGCGCTAGCGTAGCGCCGCCCGGCAAGGTTGCGGCCTCTGCGGGGGAATCACCCGAAAGTCAAGGCCGACGGGATATGCGCATCCCGTCGGCCTTGATACCGGACCGCCGCGGGCCCAACAGCGCCCGTTGCGATCGGCGGCATTCTCAATCGCAGCGGGCCTGATCTCGCCCGATTCGCGAATCACCGAACTGGCGCCGAGCCGCGACACCCCGGCTGCCCTGCCCCTTTTGCGAGAGATCAGGGCATGGTCCCGCTGGTAGCGCGAAAAGACGACGAAAGTGTTGCGACCGCCTTAACGCCGGCCAGGATGTCGCGTCTCAGCGGACCGAGCCGCGGCGCACCAGATTGACGATCGCGAGCAGCACGACCGCGCCGATGAACGAGATCAGCAGGGCGCTGGCCGAGAAGTCCCCGGACACGATGTTGCCACCGCCGATCAGCGGGTTGAGAATGAACCCGGCCAGCACGGCCCCAACGATCCCCACGACGACATTGAGAAGGACGCCCTGCTGGCCGTCGGTGCGCATCACGATGCCGGCAAGCCAGCCGAGGATGCCGCCAACGATGATGAGAATGATGAGGCCCATGACCTTTTCCTTGTGCTGCTGACGGCAAGTCGCTGTCTGCAGTGAAAGTCCCGGGAAAGAGGACGGTTCCTCGAGGGGCGACGAATCCCGGGCCGCACGGTGCGGCGGGACGGGGTTCAGCGCAGCAGGAGGAAGGCGCCCGCGGCCAGTCCGGCGACGATCCGATACCAGGCGAAGGGCGCGAAGCCGCGGCGGCTGACGTAGGCGACAAAGCCTTTGATCACCGCCAGTGCGACCACGAACGACACCGCGAAGCCGATCGCGATCTCGCTCCAGCCCACGGGCCCCGCGCCGCTCATCAGGGCCGCGCCGTTGTCCCGCAGCTCCAGCACCGTGGCGCCGAGCATGGTCGGAATCGCCAGGAAAAAGCTGAATTCGGCGGCGGTGCGGCGCTCGATCCCCATCGCCAGCGCGCCCATGATCGTCGCCCCCGAGCGGCTGACGCCGGGGATCATCGCGATGCACTGGACCAGCCCCACCCCGATCGCCTGGCGCGCGGGCAACTGGCCGATCCCGGTCGCCGGGCCGGGCCTGGCTCTCTGTTCGATCGCCAGGATCGCGAAGCCCCCCAGCACCAGCGCGGCGCAGACCACCAGCGGACTGCCGAGCAGCACGTCGATATAGCGCTTGGCGGCCAGCCCGATCACCACCGAAGGCAGGAAGGCCAGCAGCAGGTTGCGCAGGAAGGCCAGGCTGAGCGGTTCGAGCCGGAGCAGACCCATGCCCACGGCCCAGAACGTGCGCCAGTACTGCACCACCACGGCCAGAATCGCGCCGAGCTGGATGACCACGTTGAACACCTTCCAGTGATCGGCGTCGAAGCCGAACAGCTCGGTCGCAAGGATCAGGTGGCCGGTCGAGGACACCGGCAGAAATTCGGTGAGGCCCTCGACGATGCCGAGCAGGACGGCGGTGATGGTCTGCGTCATGGCGCCGGGTCATGCCGGGCGAGGGAGGCACTGGCAAGGTGCGCCGGTCAGGATTGCGCAAATGTCCCGAGGGTCCCGGGGCTGCACACCCCGGCCTCAGGATTGTCCTCCCTCGCCTGACCCGGGGGACGCGCAGGGGTCGCCGTGATCAGCGCCCCCTGCGCTCTCGCGCCGTCACCAGATGCGGATGCGCTCGGCCGGCGGCAGGTACAGGGCGTCGCCCGGCTTGACCCCGAAGGCCTTGTACCATTCGTCGAAGTTACGGACGATGCCGTTGACCCGGTACATCGCCGGCGAGTGCGGATCGACCAGCAGCAGCTGCCGGGCGGTCTCCTCGCGGTACTTCGACCGCCAGACCTGGGCAAAGCCCATGAAGAAGCGCTGGTCACCGGTCAGGCCGTCGATCACCGGAGCCGGCTTGCCCCCGAGCGAGAGCTTGTAGGCCCGGTAGGCCAGGCTGAGCCCGCCGAGATCGCCGATGTTTTCGCCCAGGGTCAGCTTGCCGTTGACGCAGGTCTTGCCGCCGTCGAACGGGCAGAGCTTGTCGTACTGCCCCACCAGCCGGTCAGTAAGGGCCACGAAGTTGCGCTTGTCAGCCGCGGTCCACCAGTCGCGCAGGTTGCCGGTCCCATCGAACTTCGCGCCCTGATCATCGAACCCGTGGCCCATCTCGTGCCCGATCACCGCGCCGATCCCGCCATAGTTCACCGCCGGATCGGCCGAGAGATTGAAGAACGGCGGCTGGAGGATCGCGGCAGGAAAGACGATCTCGTTGCGCTGCGGGCTGTAGTAGGCATTCACCGTCTGCGGCTGCATGTACCACTCGCTGCGGTCGATCGGCTGCCCGATCCGCTTGTCCGCGAAGGCGGAATGCCATTCCGCGGCGGCCATGTCGTTGGCGAAGGCGGTGGTCGCGGTGATGGTCAGCCCGGCATAGTCCTTCCACTGGTCGGTGCTGCCGATCTTGGGCGTGAAGGCCGCCAGCTTGGCCTCGGCCTGCTTGCGGGTCTCTGGCCCCATCCACTTGAGCTCGGCCAGGTTGGCAGCCATCGCCTTGCGCAGGTTGCCGACCAGGTCGGTCATCGCCGCCCGGTTGGCGGCGGGGAAATAGCGCGCGACATAGATCTGGCCGAGCAGATCCCCGAGCTGGCGCTGGACCGCATCGAGACCGCGCTTCCAGCGGGCGCGCTGCTCGGGCTGGCCGGACAGCAGCTTGCCGTAGAAGGCGAAGTTGGCATCGTCGATGCGCCGCGGCAGGACCGAAGCATGGGCCGACAGGAACCGCGCGGCGAGCCAGGCCTTCCACACTTCGACCGGCTGGCTGCGGATCAGCGCCAGCGCCGCCGGGAACCCGCCCCCGACCTTGGCCTTGAGCTCATCCGGGGTGAGGCGCGCCTGGGCGACCTCGGCCGGGGTCAGCGGCAGCTCGCTGATCGTCACCACGCTGGCGGCCGCGGCGCCCGGGCCGGAGGCCCGGATGAACGTGGCGAGATCGGCGCCGCCCGGCAGCGCGGCCACCTCGGCCATGGTCAGCTTGTTGTAGGTCAGGTCCGGATCGCGGGTGATCGTGCGATCCCAGGCGGCGCGGGCCAGCTCGGTCTCGAGCGCGTAGATCCGCTCGGCCATGCCCTGCGGATCGGCGATTCCGGCCTCGCCCAGCAGCATGGCGGTGAAAGCCTTGTACTGCGCCCGGATCGGCGGGAAGCGGGGGTTGTCCGACAGATAATAGTCGCGATCGGGGAGGCCCAGACCACCCAGGTCGAGCTGCAGGACGTAACGGTCGCTCTGCTTGGGATCGGCATCGACACTGCCGTTGATCGGGCTGGGCAGGCCGGGCGCGGCAAACAGGACAAGCAGATCGTCGGCCGAGCGCGCGGCGGCGATCCGGTCGAGCACCGGGCGGGCCGGGGCGAGGCCGGCCTGCTCGATCGCACCCTCGTTCATGAAGGCGCTGTAGGCGGCGAGGAGCCGCGCCTCGTTGCTGCCAGGGGCGGGCTTGCTCGCCACCAGATCATCGATGATCGCGCGCACCCGGGTTTCCGACAGCGCCGCAAGCTGGTGGAACGAGCCCCAGCCGGTGCGGTCGGCCGGGATCTCGAACTGGTCGATCCACTTGCCGTTGACATAGCGGAAGAAGTCCTGCCCCGGCCGGACCGAGCGATCGATCCACTGGGTCTGCAGGCCGGCGCGGCCCCAGTCGCCGGTGTCGGCAGTGGCGGCGGGGGCGGCAGATGTGGCGGGAGCGGTCTGGGCCAGTGCCGGGCCGGAGGCGGTCAGGACCAGCGCAAGGCTGCTGGCCGCAAGCAGAAAGGGCTTGTTCATGAGTAACTTGGGTCCGTTCAACAGGAACACGAAACAGTTACGGCTGTAACCATGACGCCTTCATATCGCGCCGCCCCGCCGGTGCAACAGCCCTCTCGGCCCGGCGCGGGCCGGATCAGAGCGCGGTGAGGCGTTGCTCGTCGAACTGCAGCGAGGCCAACCGGGCATAGAGCCCGCCCGCCGCAACCAGGCGCTGGTGGGTCCCCTCCTCGACGATCCGCCCCCCGTCCATCACGACGATACGGTCGGCCTGGCGCACGGTGGCCAGGCGGTGGGCGATGACCAGCGTGGTGCGGCTGGCCATCAGGCGGTCGAGTGCATCCTGGACCAGCCGTTCGCTTTCGGCGTCGAGCGCGCTGGTGGCCTCGTCGAGCAGCAGGATCGGCGCCTGGCGCAGCAGTGCACGGGCGATGGCGATGCGCTGGCGCTGCCCGCCGGACAGCCGCGCGCCGTTTTCGCCGAGGAAGCTGTCGAGGCCCTGCGGCAGCGCGCGCAGGAAGTCCTCGGCATTGGCGGCCCGGGCCGCCTCCCAGATCGCCTCGTCCGACGCGTCCCAGTTGCCATAGCGCAGATTGTCGCGCGCGCTGGCGGCGAACAGCACGCCCTCCTGCGGGACGATCGCCATGCGCCGCCGCACCTCGGCCGGATCGGCCGAGACCAGGGGCACCCCGTCGAGCTTGATCGTGCCGACCTGGGGGTCGTAGAACCGCTGGGCCAGCTGGAACACGGTCGACTTGCCGGCGCCCGAGGGACCGACCAGGGCAACGGTCTCCCCGGGCTCGATGGTCAGGCTGAATTCGCCGATCGCTGCCGCGTCCGGCCGGCTGGGGTAGCGGAACGACACCTTCTCGAAGCTCAGCTGGCCGCGCGGCGGGGCGGGCAGCGCGATCGGCCGCTCGGGCGCGGCGATCAACGGCCGCTCGTTGAGCAGTTCGTTCAGCCGACTGGCCGCACCGGCGCCGCGCAACAGGTCGCCATAGACCTCGGTGAGCGCTCCGAACGCCCCGGCGACGAGCAGCCCGGTGAGCACGAAGGCGGTGATTGTGCCGCTGCTCAGGGCCCCCGTGGCGACGCTGATCGAGCCCTGCCACATGATCACGGCGATCGAACCGAACACCAGCACCATGACCAGCGCGGTCATCACCGCGCGGATCCTGATGCGCCGCCGGGCCGCCGCGAAGATGGCTTCGGCCGAGCTGGCGAAGCGGTCGGCTTCACGCGCCTCCTGGTTGAAGGACTGCACCACGCGCATCGCCCCGAGCACCTCGGTGACCAGCGCTCCGACATCGGCGACCCGGTCCTGGCTGATGCGCGAGGCCTTCGACAGGCGCCGCCCGAACCAGACGATCGGCGCGATGATCAAGGGAATGGCGATCACCAATTGCAGGGTCAGGCCGGGCGAGAGATAGAACAGGTAGCCGGTTCCGATCATCCCGGTGATCAGATTGCGCAGCGCGATCGACACCGTTGTGCCCACCACCACCTCGATCTGCGACGTGTCCGACGTCATCCGCGAGGAGATCTCCTTCGGGCTGTTCGCCTCGAAGAAGCTCGGGGGCAGCCGCAGCAGGTTGCGCTGCACCGCCTCGCGCAGATCGGCGACGACGCGCTCGCCCAGCCAGGAAACCCAGTAGAAGCGCACCGCCGTGGCCAGACCGAGCACGACGATGATCACCAGCAGGCCCTGGAAGGCACGGTTGATCTCGGCGGTGCTGGCGCCGGCACCGAAGCCGTGATCGACGATCATGCGCGCGCGCATCGGGATCGCCATGGTCGCCAGCGAGGAGGTGAGCAGCGCGGTGGCCGCATAGAGGATCTGTCGCGGATAGCGGCCAGCCATGGCCCAGACCATCCGCAGCGGGCCAAGGTTGCGCGCCGGCTTGCCTTCCGGGGTATCGGACGGCAGCGTACGGGCGGCGGAGGGACGGCGGGCCATGGTGCGGCCCCTAGCGCAGCGCGGGCTCCGGAAAAAGATGCACCGGCGGACTTGACGAAAATTAACCCGCGTCGGCAACTATTGTTGCATTGCAAAAAGAGCCGGAGAGGATCATCTCTTCCCCAGATATAAGCGCCCAAGCGCGCCGCAGGACAGGAATACCAACGTGTTGTACAACGCCTATGAACTGAACCGGGCGATGCTGACCGGGGCCAGCGCCTGGGCCTCGGTCACCGCCGAGCTGCTCAACAACCCCAGCCTGCCGATGGGCTACATGGGCCTCGGGCCGGTCATGGCCTCGGCGCTCGACGTGTTCGCCCATGCCGCCGCGCCGCGCGGCAAGCCCGACTTCGGCATCGCCACGGTCACGGTCGACGGACAGAGCCATCCGGTCACCGAGGCGATCGTGCTGCGCCGGCCGTTCGGCAACCTGCTGCGCTTCAGCCACCCCGGCCTGCCCGCCGATGCCCCGCGGCTGCTGGTCGTGGCGCCGATGAGCGGCCACT
The DNA here is from genome assembly GCF_014230355.1 of Novosphingobium piscinae. Lineage (GTDB taxonomy): Bacteria > Pseudomonadota > Alphaproteobacteria > Sphingomonadales > Sphingomonadaceae > Novosphingobium > Novosphingobium piscinae. The sequence goes on along the minus strand of NZ_JACLAX010000016.1, from coordinate 45,690 downwards.
TCGCCACCCTCCTGCGCGGAACCGTCGCCCGGCTGCTCGAGCGCGCCGAAGTGTTCATCACCGACTGGGCCGACGCCCGCCAGGTGCCGACCGACGAGGGCCCCTTCGATCTCGATGACTACATCGACTATCTGGTCGGTTTCCTCGAGTATCTCGGCCCCGGCACCCACGTTCTCGCGGTCTGCCAGCCCTCGGTTCCGGCGCTGGCCGCCACCGCGGTGATGGGCGCCAACCGGCACCCCTGCCGCCCCGCCACGCTGACCATGATGGGTGGCCCGATCGACACCCGCGAGGCCCCGACCAGCGTCAACGACGTCGCGGTCAACCGCCCGCTCTCGTGGTTCAAGCACAACGTCATCGCCACCGTGCCGCTGGGCTATCCCGGTGCGGGCCGGCGGGTCTATCCGGGCTTCCTCCAGCTCGCCGGGTTCCTCTCAATGAACCTGCAGACCCACATGATGAGCCACTGGCAGATGTTCCAGCACCTCGTGGAGGGCGACGGCGAGAGTGCCGATTCGAAGAAGGCTTTCTACGACGAGTACCGCTCGGTCTGCGACATGACGGCCGAGTTCTATCTCCAGACCATCGAGCACGTGTTCCAGCGCCACACCCTGCCCAAGGGCGAGTTCGAGCATCGCGGCCAGGTCATCGACCTGGGCGCGATCACCGACACCGCGATCCTCGCGATCGAGGGCGAGAACGACGACATCTCGGGCATCGGCCAGACCAAGGCGGCGCTCAAGCTGACGACAGGCCTGGCCGAATCGCGCAAGCAGTACCTGCTGGCGCCCGAGGTCGGCCACTACGGGATCTTCAACGGCAGCCGCTGGCGGACCCGGATCGCGCCCCAGGTCGAAGCCTTCATCGCCCGCCACCGCAGCCGCGAGGGCTGAGCACGGCAGTCCAGCGGTGACCGCCGGCTGGCCCCGCCTTCACTGCCGTGGAAGCGGCACCAGCCACTGTGTCCGCTCAGGTGAAAACGGGGTCTAGGCCGCCCCGGGGCGCAGGCGCCGGGCTGGCGCCAGCCTGGTCAGCGCGCGCTGGGCGGGGAGCTCGACCAGGCGGTGACCCAGCGCCGAGACGCCGAGCAACAGGCCGACGAAGCCGGCCAGCCGCACCGCGTCGAGCTGGAGCGTCGCGTCGACCCACAGCAGCTTGAAGCCGATGAACAGCCCAAAATGGCACAGGTAGGTCGAATAGCTGACCTCGCCCAGCCAGTGCAGCGGGCCGTGCGCCAGTCCGCGCGCCAGGCGGCCGCGATCGAGCGCGAGGGCCAGCAGCGCCTGGGCGAAGGCCAGCGGCACCCAGGCGGTCTCAGGCAGCGCCAGCGCCCAGCCGGCCAGGCCGGTCAGCCCGGCGCCCGCCGCCAGCTGCCCGGCGCGCCGGGCAGCGCAGGGATGATCGTGCCAGCCCAACCATAGCCGGGCGAGCAGCGTGCCGAGCGTGAACTCCAGCAGGCAGCGCGGCAGACCGAGCGTGGGGATCGCGGCGCCCAGCCGATCGGCCCCGTGCGCTGCAAACAGGGCATGCAGGCCGCCAAGCAGCAGCGCCGCGAGCAGCAGCACCCGTCCGACGGGCCAGGCGCCCCGCCCGCACCAGGCGAGCAGCGGGAACAGCAGATAGGCGGCCATCTCGGCGCTGATCGACCAGGCCGGGTGATTCCACGCAAGGTCGGGGGTGAAGCCCCAGTTCTGCACCAGCAAGAGGTGCAAGGGCAACTCGGCCGGCGGATAGCCGGCCGTGTCACGCCCGGTCAGCGCGAGCACGGCGGCCAGGCCGACGAAGCCCGCCAGCACCACCGCGTGGAGCGGCCAGATCCGCGCCATCCGGCGCCACCAGAAGCGGACGACGCTGTCCGTGGTCGGGGCGGCCAGCGCGGGGGCATAGCTGAGCCAGAGCACGAAGCCCGAAAGCATGAAGAACAGGTCGACCGCGAGATAGCCCTTGGCCAGGGCGGCGATCGCCGGTGCCGGCAGCAGCCCGGTCAGCGACAGGCGCAGATGGTAGAACACCACGTACCAGGCCGCCAGGCCGCGCAGGCCGGTCAGCGCCTCGAGCCGCGGGGTCGGCCGGGGGGCGGCGGCGGTCACGGCCACACCGCGCGCGGCCGCCGGACCGGCAGCCGCAGCAGCGGCCGGCGCCAGCGCGGTCGGGGCGCGACAGTTGCGACGGTCGCGGCATGGCGGCGCTTGACCTGCCCGCACAGTGCGATCTGCAGGCCGATCAGCATGAAGACGAAGGGCTGGAACGCGATGCCGATGAACAGGGCGCCGAACAGGTAGACGCAGTGACCAGACTGCAGCGCCTGGGCCAGCGCGCGGTCGCGCAGGTCCGCGGGATCGGTGCTGCGGCGCAGGCGGCGGCGGACCAGCTCGAGCTCGACCAGCCCGGACAGCTGCAGCACCAGCCAGACCGCGAGGCCGGGCCAGCCCTGTTCACCCAGCATCTCGAAATAGGCCGAGTGGAACGCGCGCGCCTTGTCCTCGGCGACGCGCTCGCTGATCGAGGTCTGGTTACCACTGGTCGAGACATCGCGCATCACCACAGTGACCCGGTTGCCGCGGTAGGAATCGAAGCCGCCGCCGAACGGGTGATCCTGGACATAGCCCAGCGTCCACTTCCACACCGCGACCCGGGTCGAGGCGGACTGGTCGGATGCGTGGTTCTCGATCGTGCTCATCCGCGCGGTGTAGCTCTCGGGCAGGAAGGGCAAGGCGGCCAGCGCCGCCGTGGCCATCAGGGCCAGGTAGAGCATGCGCCGCTTGACCGAGCGCAGTGCCAGCACGGCCAGCAGCACCAGGCAGATCAGCCCGGTGCGGGTCTGCGTGCCGATCGGGATCAGGCAGCAGGCGAAGCCCAGCGCCACGGCGAACAGGGTGACCAGCCGGCTCGGCGGGAACACCGTGCCGTGGCGGGCCAGCCAGGCGATCAGCGGGATGATCGCGATCGCCACGGTCGACAGGGTGCTGCCCTCATACAGCCCGGCATTGTCCGAGACGAGCGTGCGCAGTTCGCCATAGCCGCCGCCGCCGGCGAGCGTCTTGATCCCGCCGTTGATCACGATCGTCCCGGCCGAGAGGACCAGGAACAGCACTGCCGCCTCGATCCTCAGCCGGGTGCGCAGGACCAGCGGGAGGAACAGCGCGAAGACCAGCGTCTTCCAGACCCAGGCCCACTTTTCCGCCGCCGCTTCGGGAAAATCGGCCGACAGCGTGGTCGCCCCGCAATAGAGCAGCAGGAACAGGATCAGCCCCTGGCGCCATGACAGGCGGCCGCCGGTCTTGTCGTCCAGCACCAGCCACCCGCCGAAAGCCAGAACGAACACGATCAGCGAGACCGGCAGCGAGGCCAGCAGGAAGTACGAGATCTTCTGCGGCATCAGCACATCGACGTAGAGGTAGGCCAGAACCCAGACGAACGGCCGACGCAGCCCCAGCGCCAGCAGCGCGAAGAAGAAGCCGGCGAGCGCGAGATCAAGCATGGTCGCGCGGCTCCGCGATCAGGCGCCGGACCGGACGAGGATCAGTCCCGGCAGGGGGCGTCGCGGGCTCGGCCGGGAGGCCGAGTGCGGGCGCGGGCGCGGGCGCGGGAGGCGGCGCGGGAACGGGATCGCGGTCGAGATCGTCACGCAACAGCAGGCGCCAGGCGGCCAGCGCCAGCAGCGCGTGGGTCAGCGCGAGCGAGAAGATGTCAACCATGCCCGGACGGCCCTACACGCGCGCGGTTGACGGCGCGTTAAGCCTTAGCGGCTAGCACCCGGGGCATGCTTCGCGTCCTGCACATCCTGGATCATTCGCTGCCGCTGCACAGCGGCTACACCTTCCGCACCCGCGCGATCATGAAGGCCCAGCAAGCGGCCGGGATCGAGGTGCGGGGCATCACCGGGCTGCGCCAGGGCGCGGCCGAGGCGCCGCTCCACGACGAGGACGGGCTGCTGTTCCACCGCACCCCCGGGCTGCCGGGCGGACCGGCCGGGCTGCGCGAGTGGCGCGAGATCGCGCAGCTGGCCCGCGCGATCGAGGCGCTGGGGCGCGACTGGCTGCCCGACGTGCTCCATGCCCATTCCCCGGCGCTGTGCGGCCTCGCCGCACTGCGCGCCGGGCGCAACCTCGACCTGCCGGTGGTCTACGAGATCCGCGCGTTCTGGGAGGATGCCGCGGTCGGCAACGGCACCAGCCGCGCCGGTTCGCTCAAGTACCGGCTGACCCGCAGCCTCGAGAACCGGGTGGTCGCCGGGGCCGATGCGGTGGTGACGATCTGCCAGGGCCTGCGCGACGACCTGATCGCGCGCGGGGTGCCCGGATCCCGCATCACGCTGTCCCCCAACGGGGTGGATCTGGCGCTGTTCGGCACCCCGGCGCCACGCGACGCCGCGCTGGCGGCCGAGCTGGGCCTGACCGGGACCGCGGCCGACGGGCCGGTGGTGGGCTTCATCGGCAGCTTCTACGACTACGAGGGGCTGGACGTGCTGATCGAGGCCATGCCCGCCCTGATCGCGCACCATCCCGGCGCGCGGCTGCTGCTGGTCGGCGGCGGACCGATGGACAGCGCGCTGCGCGCCCGGGCGGCCGCCTCGCCCGCCGCCGGGGCGATCCATTTCACCGGCCGCGTGCCGCACCGCGAGGTCGAGCGGTGGTATGGCCTGATGGACATCATGGCCTATCCCCGCAAGGCCAGCCGGCTGACCGAGCTGGTCACCCCGCTCAAGCCGCTCGAGGCCATGGCTCAGGGCAAGATTGTCGCCGCCTCGGCGGTCGGGGGCCACCGTGAACTGATCGCCGACGGGGTCAACGGGATGCTGTTCAGCCCCGACAGCGCCGCCGCCTGTGCCGCCGCCCTGGCCGATCTGGCCGACCGGCGCGGCGAATGGGACCGCCTGCGGATCAACGGCCGCGACCATGTCCGCGCGCGGCACGACTGGGCCAGCAACGTCAGTCGTTATCAAGCCGTTTACCAAACCGTGCTAGACGCAAGGAATCGGCGCCACCGCCTTGTTGCGGCGTGATGTGCGCCCGAACCGTGGGACAATGGCTTCGCAGATGACGCAACAGGCTAGGGCAAGGACAGGGGCAAGAACGGGGGCAAGCGCCCCGATCAGCAGCCACCCGCTGTTCCCCGCCGCCATCGCAGTGTGGTTCGCGGCCCTGTTCGGCATGGGCAGCATGGCGCTGCGCGCCGAGGTGCTCGAGGCCGGGGTGCACTGGCTGCAGCTTGACCTCGTGGTTCCCGCCGCCGCCCCGCCGCTGGGCTTCACCGCGCGGCTGCTGGTGGCCGTCCTGTTCGCCGGACTGGGCGCGCTGACCGGGTTCATCCTCGCCCGCCTCGTCGCGCGGCGCCCGGCCCGCGGCCGCCCGCTCGCCAGGTCGGCGCAGCGCGCCGCGCCCAAGGCTGCGCCGCGCACCGCCCCGCTCCCCTTCGGACTCGACGCGCTGGCCGAGGACAACGACGATCTGGCGCGGCTCGACGCCGCCCGCGAGGCCCAGCCGGCGCGCCGCCGCGGCTTCGGCCCCGGGCTCGCCGCGAACGAGGCCAGCGACCCCTTCGCCGCGCCGATGCCGCTGGTCATCCCCACTCCGGCGATCCTCAACCTCGGCGAGCTAGAGGCGGTCGATCCGCTGATCGCGCCGCTTGAACCGGCCGCCGCCGTGCTATCCGACACCCCGGCGGCGGACGCCCCGGCAGCGCCGCCCGCGGTTGACGCGCAGACCGCCATCACCCTGCCGCAGACCGTCCCCCCGGCTGCCCCGGACCCAGGCCCGGCCACAGCCGGGCAGGCCAATGCCCCGGAGGTTCCGTCGCGGCGGCTGGTCCCGCGCGCCGGCACGGCCGCGCAGGTGTTGCGCGCCGCGCCGCTCGAGGCGCTCGGCGTGGTCGAGCTGGTCGAACGCTTCGCCCTGGCCCTGGCCGATCGCCGCGACCGCGAGGTCGCCGCGATGCCCGAGTCGCCGGCTCCCGCTGCGGCCCCGGATACGATGGCGGAAGGGGCGATGCTGGCCGCTGCCGCCGCGATGCCCGCAACGGAACCGCCCCCCGCGACGGTCGCTCCGTTTGCCGATCCCCATCCGGTCGAACTTCCGCGTGGCCGGCCGTTCGACATGCCGGCCATGCTCCGGCCTGGGCGGCCCGGCGGGCAGATCGAATGGTTCGATTCGGCCGAGGAGCCGGACCAGGTACCGGCGCCCGCCTCGCCGCTCGCCCCGCGCGGGCTGAGCCTCGCCGCCACCGCGCCCGCGTCGACGCCAGCCGAGCCCGTGGCGCAGCCAGAAGGGGCAGTCGACCGCGGCGGTCGCGCTGCCGAGCGCGAGGACCGCTTCGCCTCGCTGCTCGACATCAAGCCCAGCTCGCGCCCGGCGGAGGGCCTGGCGGCCGCGGCGCCTGCCGGATCCCCGGCCGAGGTGACCGAGGACGCCTTGCGCCATGCCCTTGCCGCACTGCAGCGGATGAGCGGCGCCGCCTGACCCCCGGGGCCCGCGCGCGGCCCTCCCGCGCTGCCCCGACGCCGCGTCCGGCCTCCAGCACCGTCCGGCCCGAAATGCCGTCTGGCCCCCGCGAATTCGCGACGGGGGACACGCGACCGCGCGGTTCGCGGTTGCAAAATCACGATCCTGTCGTCATGGGCGCAATCTGCGACACATCTCCGCATTTTGCGGCCAGGTGAGTCGTGTTTTAATACTCGCCAAGGAACCGGCGCCGATGGGGGGCGTCCGGCGCACAGGATAGGAAAATCGATGGGATTTCCGCAGGCCCAGGGCCTTTATGATCCACGGAACGAGCACGATGCGTGCGGTGTCGGCTTTGTCGCCCATATCAAGGGCGCCAAGAGCCATGCGATCATTACCCAGGCGCTGGAAATCCTCAAAAACCTCGATCACCGCGGCGCAGTCGGGGCCGATCCGCTGCTGGGCGACGGCGCGGGCATCCTGATCCAGCTGCCCGACCAGCTGTTCCGCAACTGGGCCGCCGGGGCCGGCGTGGCCCTGCCCCAGCCCGGCGACTATGCCGTGGCGATGTGCTTCCTGCCGCAGGACGAGCCGAGCCGGGCGCTGATCGTCGAGACCTTCGAGAAGTTCATCGCCAAGGAAGGCCAGAAGCTGCTCGGCTGGCGCGACGTGCCGGTGACGGTCGACGGCCTCGGCAAGACCGTGCTCGAATCGATGCCGGTGATCCGCCAGTGCTTCGTCGCACGCGGCGAGAACTGCGCTGACCAGGACGCCTTCGAGCGCAAGATCCTGGCGATCCGCAAGCAGACCCAGAATCCGCTCGCGGCCCTGGCCGAGAAGCACGGGCTGCCGGGCGTGGCCCAGCTGTACATGCCCAGCTTCTCGACCCGGACGATCGTCTACAAGGGGCTGCTGCTCGCCACCCAGGTCGGCTCGTTCTACGACGACCTGCGCGATCCGGCCTGCATCTCGGCGCTCGGCCTCGTCCACCAGCGGTTCTCGACCAACACCTTCCCGAGCTGGAAGCTGGCCCACCCGTTCCGGTTCATCGCCCACAACGGCGAGATCAACACCGTGCGCGGCAACGTCAACTGGATGAACGCACGCCGCCGCACGATGGAATCGGAGCTGCTCGGCCCCGATCTCGACAAGATGTGGCCGCTGATTCCGCACGGCCAGTCGGACACGGCCTGCCTCGACAACGCGCTCGAGCTGCTGGTCGCGGGCGGCTACAGCCTGGCCCATGCGGTGATGATGCTGATCCCCGAAGCCTGGGCCGGCAACCCGCTGATGGACCCCAAGCGCCGCGCCTTCTACGAATACCACGCCGCGCTGATGGAGCCGTGGGACGGCCCGGCCGCCGTGGCCTTCACCGATGGCCAGCAGATCGGCGCGACGCTGGATCGCAACGGCCTGCGCCCGGCGCGGTTCTGCGTGACCGCGGACGATCTGGTGATCATGGCCTCCGAAAGCGGCGTCCTGCCGATCAAGGAGGACAACATCGTCCGCAAGTGGCGGCTCCAGCCGGGCAAGATGCTGCTGATCGACTTCCAGGAAGGTCGCATCATCGAGGACGAGGAGATCAAGGCCCAGCTCGCCAGTGCCGAGCCCTACGAGGAGTGGCTCGAGGCGGCCCAGTACAACCTCAAGGACCTGACCGAGGTCGAGCCCGAGCTGGCGCAGCTGCCGGTCGAGACGACCAGCCTGCGAGCCGATGGACTTCTTAGGCGCCAGCAGGCCTTCGGCTACACCCAGGAGGACGTCGGCAAGTTCCTCGAGCCGATGGGCCTGCAGGGCGACGATCCGATCGGCTCGATGGGCACCGACACGCCGATCGCGGTGCTGTCGAACCGCTCGCGCCTGCTCTACGACTATTTCAAGCAGAACTTCGCCCAGGTCACCAACCCGCCGATCGACCCGATCCGCGAGGAGCTGGTGATGAGCCTGGTCTCGATGATCGGCCCGCGCCCCAACCTGCTCGGCCATGACGCCGGCAGCCACAAGCGGCTCGAGGTCGACCAGCCGATCCTGACCAATGCCGATCTCGCCAAGATCCGTTCGGTTGAGGCGGCGCTGGATGGGGCGTTCCGCACCCACACCATCGACATGACCTGGGACGCCGCCACCGGCGCCGCCGGGCTCGAGATGGCGATCAAGGAAATGTGCTGGGCGGCGACCGACGCGGTCCTGGCCGACAAGAACATCCTGATCCTGTCGGACCGCGCCCAGGGGCCGGACCGCATTCCGATGCCGGCGCTGCTGGCGACGGCCGCGGTGCACCACCACCTGGTCCGTCAGGGCCTGCGCATGCAGACCGGGCTGGTCGTCGAAACCGGCGAGGCGCGCGAGGTGCACCACTTCTGCGTGCTGGCGGGCTACGGCGCCGAGGCGATCAACCCCTATGTCGCCTTCGAGACCCTCGAGGACATCCGCGTGCGCAAGGCGCTGCCGCTGTCGACCTACGAGGTGCAGAAGAACTACATCAAGGCGATCGGCAAGGGCGTGCTCAAGGTCATGTCCAAGATGGGCATCTCGACCTACCAGTCTTATTGCGGCGCGCAGATCTTCGACGCCGTCGGCCTGTCGAGCAAGTTCATCGAGGCCTATTTCACCGGCACGGCCACGACGATCGAGGGCGTCGGGCTGCAGGAAGTGGCCGAGGAGACCGTGCGCCGCCACGCCGCCGCCTATGGCGATGCCCCGATCTACCGCAACATGCTTGATGTGGGCGGGATGTACGGTCTGCGCCTGCGCGGCGAGGAGCATGCCTGGACGGCGCAGAACATCGCCGCGCTCCAGCATGCCGTGCGCGGCAACATGCCGGACAAGTACAAGGAGTTCGCCCAGACCATCAACGACCAGTCCGAGCGGATGCTGACGATCCGCGGGCTGATGGAGCTGAAGAAGGCTGAGCGGCCGCTCGACATTTCGGAGGTCGAGCCGGCGAGCGAGATCGTCAAGCGCTTTGCCACCGGGGCGATGAGCTACGGATCGATCTCATGGGAGGCGCACACCACCCTCGCGCTGGCCATGAACCGGATCGGCGGCAAGTCGAACACGGGTGAGGGCGGCGAGGATCCCAAGCGCTTCCTGCCCCTGCCCAACGGCGATTCGATGCGCTCGGCGATCAAGCAGGTGGCCTCGGGCCGCTTCGGCGTGACCACCGAATACCTCGTCAATGCCGACGACATCCAGATCAAGATGGCCCAGGGCGCCAAGCCTGGCGAGGGCGGCCAGCTGCCCGGCCACAAGGTCGACAAGACGATCGGCGCGACCCGCCACTCGACCCCGGGAGTCGGCCTGATCTCGCCGCCGCCGCACCACGACATCTATTCGATCGAGGACATCGCCCAGCTGATCCACGATCTCAAGAACGTGAACGGCAAGGCGCGGATCTCGGTCAAGCTGGTGTCCGAGGTGGGGGTCGGCACGGTCGCCGCCGGCGTTTCCAAGGCGCGGGCTGACCACATCACGATCTCGGGCTACGAGGGCGGCACCGGCGCTTCGCCGCTGACCTCGCTGACCCATGCCGGATCGCCCTGGGAGATCGGCCTGGCCGAGACCCAGCAGACCCTGCTGCTCAACAACCTGCGCAGCCGGGTCTGCGTCCAGGCCGACGGCGGCTTGCGCACCGGACGTGACGTGGCGGTGGCCGCGCTGCTCGGCGCCGACGAGTTCGGCTTTGCCACAGCCCCGCTGATTGCGGCCGGCTGCATCATGATGCGCAAGTGCCACCTCAACACCTGCCCGGTTGGCGTCGCCACCCAGGACCCGGTGCTGCGCGCGCGCTTCACCGGCCAGCCCGAGCACGTGATCAACTACTTCTTCTTCGTTGCGGAGGAGTTGCGGGCGATCATGGCCGAGATGGGCTTCCGCACGCTGGCCGAGATGGTCGGCCGGGTCGACCGGCTCGACACGCGCAAGGCGATCCACCACTGGAAGGCGCAGGGCGTCGACCTGTCGCGGCTGCTGCACCAGGTCGATCCGGTTCCGGGCACGACGCTCAACTGGTCGGGCCGCCAGGATCACGGGCTTGAGCACGCGCTGGACAACGAGCTGATCGCCGCCGCCGCCGAGGCACTGGACAGCAAGGCGCCGGTGCGCATCGAGCGCAAGGTGATCAACGTCAACCGCACGGTGGGAGCCATGCTCTCGGGCGAGGTGGCGCGGCGCTACGGCCATGCCGGGCTGCCCGACAACACGATCAACATCGCCCTCACCGGGGTGGCCGGGCAGTCGTTCGCCGCCTTCCTCGCCCACGGCGTGACGCTCGACCTGACCGGCGATGCCAACGACTATGTCGGCAAGGGCCTTTCGGGCGGCCGGGTCATCGTGCGCCAGCCGACCCATGTCGACCGCGAGCCGACCGAGAACATCATCGTCGGCAACACGGTGCTGTATGGCGCGATCGCCGGGGAGGCGTTCTTCAACGGCGTGGCCGGCGAGCGCTTCGCGGTGCGCAATTCGGGCGCGGTCGCGGTGGTCGAGGGCACCGGTGACCATGGCTGCGAATACATGACCGGGGGCGTCGTGCTGGTGCTGGGCAAGACCGGCCGCAACTTCGCCGCGGGCATGTCGGGCGGCGTCGCCTATGTCTATGACGAGGCTGGCCAGTTCGCGCAGCTGTGCAACCCGGCGCAGGTTGACCTGCTGCCGGTGGCGCCCGGGCGCGATGAGGACGAGGGTGCCGGACGGCCGCAGCAGCGGACCAATGGCGCCGGCGATCCGGGCATGGGCGACATGCTCCGCCACGATGCCGACCGCATCCGCATCCTGCTCGAACGCCATCACCTGCACACCGGCAGCAAGCGCGCCCGCGCCCTGCTGGACGACTTCGACACGGCGCTGGCGAAGTTCGTGAAGGTGCTGCCGCGCGACTACGCCAAGGCACTCAAGCAACTCGAGGCCGAGCGGCTTGCCGCCGCCTCGGTGGCCGCAGAATAAGTTAGGGTAAGCTAATCATGGGCAAGGAAACCGGCTTTCTCGAGCTTGACCGCAAGGACCGCGGCTATGCGGATCCGAAGGAGCGTCTGAAGCACTACAAGGAGTTCGTCGTCCCGCACGCCGAGCCCGAGCTCAAGGCTCAGGCCTCGCGCTGCATGAACTGCGGCATTCCCTATTGTCACAACGGCTGTCCGGTGAACAACATCATCCCGGACTGGAACCATCTGGTCTACGAGGGCGACTGGAAGAATGCGCTGGAAGTGCTGCATTCGACCAACAACTTCCCCGAGTTCACCGGCCGCATCTGCCCCGCCCCGTGCGAGGCGAGCTGCACGCTGAACATCGTCGACCAGCCGGTCACCATCAAGTCGATCGAGTGCGCGATTGTCGACAAGGGTTGGCAGGAGGGCTGGATCACGCCGCAGGTTCCGGCCGAGCGCACCGGCAAGACCGTGGCCGTGGTCGGATCGGGGCCGGCCGGCCTCGCTGCGGCGCAGCAGCTGGCACGGGCGGGCCACTCGGTGACCGTGTTCGAGAAGAACGACCGGATCGGCGGGCTGATGCGCTACGGCATCCCCGACTTCAAGATGGAGAAGCACCTGATCAACCGCCGGGCCGTCCAGATGGAGGCCGAGGGGGTCGAGTTCCGCACCTCGACCGAGATCGGGGTCAATGTCTCGGTCGATTCGCTCAAGGCGAACTTCGATGTGATCGTGCTGGCGGGCGGCGCCGAGGATCCGCGCAAGCTCGAGATCCCCGGCGCGGAACTGCCCTCGGTGCGGCTGGCGATGGAGTTCCTGACCCAGCAGAACAAGCGCAATGCCGGCGACGACGAGCTGCGCGCCGCGCCGCGCGGGTCGCTGACCGCCACCGGCAAGCACGTGATCGTGATCGGCGGCGGCGATACCGGCTCGGACTGCGTCGGCACCTCGAACCGCCAGGGCGCGCTCTCGGTCACCCAGCTCGAGATCATGCCCAAGCCGCCCGAGAAGGAGGACAAGGCGCTGACCTGGCCCAACTGGCCGCTCAAGCTGCGCACCTCCTCGAGCCACGAGGAAGGCTGCGAGCGCGACTTCGCCGTGCTGACCAAGCGCGTGGTCGGCGAAAACGACGTGAGCGGGCTTGAATGCGTGCGGATCGAGTGGGTCGACGGCAAGATGCAGGAGATCCCGGGCAGCGAGTTCACGCTCAAGGCCGACCTCATCCTGCTGGCCATGGGCTTCGTGGGACCGAAGAAGCAGGGCCTGCTCGATCAGGCCGGAGTCGCGCTTGATCCCCGCGGCAACGTGGCGGCCAACGTGGCCGACTACCAGACCAGCGATCCGCAGATCTTCGCCTGCGGCGATATGCGGCGCGGCCAGAGCCTGGTGGTCTGGGCGATCCGCGAAGGCCGCCAGGCGGCGCGCGCGGTCGATCTGGCGCTGATGGGCACCAGCCAGCTGCCGCGCTGAGGCGCGTGCCGCTGGCAGCGATCACGGGGACGGGCCGCAAGGTCCGCCCCGTTCGATTGAACCGCTCCTGCCCGCTGCGGGCGGGCGTTGCGGCCAGCCGCCGCTGGTTGCTCGCCGCGTCGCTGGTCCTGCCTGGCGCCTGCGGCGAGGCGCCCGAACGCACCGCGCCGGCAGGCCCGCCGAGCACAACCGCCGCAGCGTTAGTGGTGCCAGGCCCGGTGGCGGCGGCCGCACTGCCTCGAGCCCCTTCGGCCGAACGGATCGCCGCCGGCCTGCCGGCTCTGGCCGGGCTGCGCTTCGGCGCCCCGATCCCGGCTGGCAGCAGCTGGCAGGCCACGGCAGAGCCGGGCGATGGCCAGCCCGCGGACGGCTGCACGATCTACCGGTCGGCGCAGGTTCCGGACAGCTATGCGATCGTCATCGCCGGCCGGCTGGAGCGGGTGACCTTCGGTCCGGGTTCGGGGCAACGCCTGCCCGGCGGGGTCGGCCCGGGCAGCAGCGCCACCGCGGTTCGCGCCGCCTATCCCCAACTCGAGGCCGAGCCGCACAAGTATGACGCCCCCCCGGCCGGGACCCTGACCTCGCCGGACGATGGAACCATGACCCCGGGCCTGCGCTTCGAGATCGACGGCCAGCGGCGGGTCGCGCTGATCCATCTCGGGCGGCCGCCGGCGCTATGGCTGGTGGAGGGCTGCGCCTGAACCGCAGCTTTGCGCTTCCTTAGGGAAGCTGCCTTAAGCCGGCCGCCATGCCGCTGAGCCATACCGTCGAAATGCTGGGTGTACTGGGCACTTCGTCCTACCTGGCCGCACGCCTGGCGCGCGCATCGCGGCTGGCCGGATTCCACCGCTACGCGATCCTCGCCCAGCCGCGCGCCAGCCTGCCGGTGATGCCGCGCGGCTACCGGGTAGAGGTGCTCGACCCTGCCGCGCTTGCGGGCCACACGGTCGATGCCGACCCGGCCACGCAGGCGCGGCGTTTCGCCGCCGGGTTGACCTGCCTGGGGGTGTTCGAGCCGCGCAGCGCGCTGACCGGGGTGGTCTGGCTCGGGGCCGGATCCTACCATGAGGACGAAGTGGCCGTCCGCTTCCAGCTGCCGACCCGGTGCTGCTGGGACACCGGGCTGTGGATCGAGCCGAGCCGTCGGATGGGGCGAAGCTTCGCGGCGCTCTGGGCCGGTGTTGGCGCGTGGATGGAGGGCCATGGTTTCTCGCATTCGCTCAGCCGCATCGCCGACTACAACCTGCCAGCGCTTACCGCGCACCGCCGGATGGGGGGCACCGTGCTGGCCCATCACAGCTTTGTCCGGCTTGGTCGCTGGCAGTGGTCGCGCACCAGCCGGCCGCGCCTCGTGAGACTGGCTCCCGCGGCTCCACCACCCGTCCTCGACCTCACAGCCCTGCTTGATGGGCTCGACTGAACGGTCGGACTTGCGGGCACCCTTCCCTCCCCGCGGCAACCGCGCTAGCGCAGCGCGATGATCCGGCTGTCCGATCTCGCCCTGCCCCTTGACCACGAACCCGCCGCGCTCGAGGCGGCGGTCGTTGCCCGCCTGGGTCTGGCGCCCGGCCAGCTCGAGCGGTTCAGCGTGGTCCGCCGCGGCAACGACGCGCGCAAGAAGACCGCGATCAAGCTGGTCTACGTGCTCGACCTGGTGGTGCGTGACGAGGCGGCAGTGCTCGCCCGGCATGCCGGCGACAGCCATGTCCGGCCCGCCCCCGATACCTCCTACCGGTTTCCGGTGCGCGCGCCCGAAGGCTATGCCGGCGAGCGGCCGGTGGTGATCGGGGCCGGTCCCTGCGGGGTAATGGCGGCGCTGATCCTGGCGCAGATGGGGCTCAGGCCGATCATCATCGAGCGCGGCAAGGCCGTGCGCGAGCGGACCAAGGACACCTGGGGGCTGTGGCGCCGCTCCGAGCTGAAGCCGGAAAGCAACGTCCAGTTCGGCGAGGGTGGCGCAGGCACCTTCTCGGACGGCAAGCTCTACAGCCGGATCAAGGACCCGCGGCACCTGTCGCGCAAGGTCCTGACCGAGTTCGTGAAGGCCGGCGCACCCGAGGACATCCTGACCGAGGCACACCCGCATATCGGCACGTTCCGGCTGGTCACCATGGTCATGTCGATCCGCGAGACGATCGAGAGCCTGGGCGGTGAATACCGCTTCGAGACCCGCGTCGAGGACTTCGCGATCGAGACCGCGGCCGATGGCGGGCGCCGGCTGGCCGGGTTGCACCTGTCGGACGGCTCCTTCCTGGCGGCGCGCCATGTGATCTGCGCGGTGGGCCATTCGGCGCGCGACACGTTCCACGCGCTGTACGATCGCGGGGTCCATGCCGAGGCCAAGCCCTTCGCGATCGGGGTCCGGATCGAGCATCCGCAGGGCTGGATCGACCGCGCCCGCTATGGCCCTAACGCGGGCAACAAGGTGTTGGGAGCGGCGGCCTATGCGCTCAGCCACCGCGCCAGCAACGGGCGCACGGTCTATTCGTTCTGCATGTGCCCGGGCGGGCGCGTGGTGGCCGCGACCAGCGAGGAGGGCCGGGTCGTCACCAACGGGATGAGCCAGTACTCGCGGGCCGAGTTCAACGCCAACTCGGGGCTGGTGGTCGATATCGATCCGGTGCGCGACTATCCGGGCGGGCCGCTGGCCGGGATCGACTTCCAGCGCAGGTGGGAAAGCGCGGCCTTCGTCGCCGGGGGCAGCAACTACCGCGCGCCGGGCCAGAAGGTGGGCGATCTGCTTGCCGGGCGGCCCTCGTCGGGCGACTTCGGCGCAGTCGTGCCGAGCTACCAGCCGGGGGTGACCCTGACCGACCTGTCGCTGTGCCTGCCCGACTTCGTGATTGCCGCGATCCGCGAGGCGCTGCCGGTATTCGGCCGCCAGATCAAGGACTATGACCATCCCGACGTGATCCTCACCGGGGTCGAGGCGCGCACCTCCTCGCCGGTGCGCTTCACCCGCGGCCAGGACCTGCAGAGCCTCAACACCCGCGGGCTCTACCCCGCCGGGGAAGGCGCGGGCTACGCCGGCGGGATCCTTTCGGCGGCGGTCGACGGGATCAAGGTGGCGGAAGCCCTCGCGGCCGACCTGCTGGGCTGAACGGTCAGGCCGGGACCAGCCCGAGCCGCTCGCGCGCGGCCCAGCGCCACAGCAGCAGGGTAGCGGCCACCACCAGCGAGATCAGCAGGCCCAGCCACACCCCCAGCCCGGCGAGCGGGGTGAACAGGCCCAGTCCGATCGCCGCTGCCGCGCCCGGCACCCAGTAGGCGAACAGGGCGATCACCATCGGCACGCTAGTATTCTGCAACCCGCGCAGCACCCCGGCCGCCACCGCCTGGATCCCGTCGAACAGCTGGAAGGCGGCGGCCACCAGCATGAACTGGGTGGCGAAGCCGATCATCGCGGCGTTGGCCGGATCGGCGAGGTCGACGTAGAGCGCCACGAGGCTGCGCGGGACCAGCAACATGGTCCCGGCGGTGCAGGCCATGACCCCCACTCCGATCGCCAGGGCGGCCCAGCCGGCGCGGGCCACCCCGGCCCGGTCGCCCGCCCCGAAATGGTAGCCGACCCGGATCGTCGCGGCCTGGCCTACGCCGAAGGGGATCTGGAAGCAGAAGGCCGCGACCTGCAGCGCCACGGTGTGCCCGGCCAGCTGCGCCTCGCCGATCCGCCCCATCAGGAAGGCCGCGCCGCTGAACAGCCCGGCCTCGGCGAGGATCGTCGCGGCGATCGGCAGGCCGATCCGCAGGAGCTCGGCCAGGCGCGACCACTCCGCCCGCCACAGCCGCCCGAACAGGTGATAGCGGCGCAGACGCCGGTCGCGGCGGATCGCCACGACATAGGCGAGCAGGGTGACCACCGCGGTGAGCACGCTCGACACCGCCGAACCGACCAGTCCGAGCGCCGGGGCCCCGCCATAGCCGAACACGAAGAGCAGATTGCCGAGGGTGTTGACCGCGATCGCCAGCGCCGTGATGGCCGTGGCGAAATAGGGGCGGCCCATCGCCGAGACAAAGGTGCGCAGCACGTTGCCGGCGATGATCGGCGGCAGCGCCAGCATCAGCACCGCGAGGAAGGCGCCGGCCTGGGCGCTCACCCGCGGGGCCTGCCCGGTCGCCAGCATCAGCCGCTCGCCCCCGGCGCAGACCAGCATGCCCACCGCCGCGCAGGCCATGGCCAGCCACAGCGCCATGCGCACGCTGCGGCGGATCTCGCGCACGGCATGGCGGCGGCGCCCCAGCTCGGCCGAGATCAGCGGGGCCACCGCACCGGTCAGGCCCGAGAAGCTCCAGGCGATCAGCCCGAACAGCGCGGTCGAGAGGCTGGCGGCGGCGAGCGGTTCCGATCCGAGCCGGGCGACGAAGACCACGTCGATCGCATAGACCAGCATCTGCAGCACATTGGCCGCGGCCAGCGGGCCGGCGAGCCGCAGGGTGGCGGCGAATTCGGCGCGGCGCGCACGGGAGGGGGCAGAGCGGGCCATCGCGGCCAGCCGATAGGCCCCCGCGCCGGGGTTGGAAAGCACGCGCTGCGCCGCCCACGAAAAAGGGCGGCCCCACGGGACCGCCCTTCGTGCCTGTCCGGGATGACCCCGGAACGGCTTACTTGATGTCGACGGTGCCGCCGGCTTCCTCGATCTTCTTCTTGATCTCTTCGGCCTCGGCCTTCGAGACGCCTTCCTTGATCGCCTTCGGGGCGCTCTCGACCAGGGTCTTGGCTTCGGTCAGACCCAGGTTGGTGATCGCGCGGACCTCCTTGATGACCTGGATCTTCTTCCCGCCGTCGCCGGTCAGGATGACGTCGAATTCGGTCTGCTCCTCGACGGCAGCGGCGGCTTCGCCACCACCGGCCGGCGCGGCCACGGCGACGGCAGCGGCGGCGCTGACGCCCCACGCTTCCTCGAGGGCCTTGGCAAGGTCAGCCGCCTCGAGGACGGTCAGCTTCGACAGTTCTTCAACAAGCTTGGCGATATCGGCCATGATGCTTCACTCCTGATTGATGGACCGGAAGGGCAACCCCTCCGGGAATGGGTACGAACAGTCTTAGGCAGCCTTGTCGGCATAGGCCTGGAAGACGCGGGCCAGCTTGGCCGCCGGAGCGGTCGAGAGCTGGGCGATCTTCGTGGCCGGAGCCTGAACGAGGCCGATGAGCTTGGCGCGCATCTCGTCCAGCGACGGCATCGTGGCGAGCGCCTTGATCCCGTCAGCGTTGAGGACGACCGATCCTAGCGAACCACCAACGATTTCGATCTTGTCGTTGGTCTTCGCGAAATCGACCACGGCCTTGGCGGCAGCGACCGGATCCACCGACGAGGCGATCGCGGTCGGGCCGGTGAGCAGATCGATGATCCCCTCGTAGGCCGTGTCCTTGGCGGCAAGCTTGGCAAGACTGTTCTTCGCAACCTTGTAGGTCGCGCCCGCTTCGCGCACCTTTCCGCGCAGGGCGGTGGACTGGGCCACCGTCATGCCGAGGTTGCGGGTGATCACCACCACGCCGACCTCGTTGAAAGTCGCGTTCAGCGATGCGACCGATTCGGCTTTCTGCGAACGATCCATGCCTTACTCCTTCACATTGGCCGCCCGCGAACGGGCGACCGGCTACGTTGCTTGTCCCTGCGAAAGCAGGGATCCGTGCCGCCGGAGCGACACGGGCGAGTCCGTTGAAGGGGAAGGAGGTGCACGCCCCGGAAAGCGGGAGCCGCGCGAAGCACCACGCCTGACGGCGCGGGCGGTAAAACTCTTTTCCCCGTCTAGGCTGGAGATTAAGCGGGGCAAACCCCCGCACCAGCGGTCTCGGACGGATGACCGGCGGGACGAATCCCGTTCGGTCGGGGCGGCGGTTAGGCGCAAGCGCGGGCCGAGTCAAGGAAGGCGCTCCGGACCGGCCGGACCGGGCCGCCCCTCCGGCAGCCCACCTAACGCTTTGTTAACCGCGTTCTGGCACCCCGGACGGCACTGTCACGAGGGCTCCATGCAATGACCACCACCACCCTGAGCAAGCCGCCCGCCTGGCTGCGCCCCGCCGTGCTCGACCGGGCCGAGCAGGTGGCGATCGTGCTGCTGTGGATCGTGCTGGCCTCGCGGGTCGAGCTCTCGGGCAATCCCTGGGCGCCGCTGCTGCTGATCTCGGAAACCGCCGTCGCGGTCTTCACCCTGATCCGCCGCCCGACCGACAAGCTTTCGATGGACCTGGGCGACTGGCTGCTGGCGATGACCGCGACCTGCGCCGGGCTGCTGGTCCTGCCGGGCGTGGCCCTGGTGCCCGCGCTGATCCCGCTGGGGGTCTTCCTGGCCGTGGCCGGCAACCTGATCCAGGCCTGGGCCAAGCTGGTGCTGCGCCGCTCGTTCGGGGTCGCCCCGGCCAACCGCGGGGTCAAGATCTCGGGCCCCTACCGCTTCGTGCGCCATCCGATGTACGCGGGCTATGCGCTGGTCCATCTCGCGGTGATGATCCTGATGTTTCACCCGATGAACATCGTCATCTACGCGATCGGCTGGTGGGCCCAGATCCTGCGCCTGCTGGCGGAAGAGCGGCTGCTGGCGCAGGACGCCGACTATGCCGCCTACATGCAGACCGTGCGCTGGCGGCTGATCCCGGGCCTGTTCTGAACTTCGCGAAGTTCACACGAGCGCGCAGTGTAAAGTTCGCGCGCGAAGATCGCGCCCAAGTGCGTTTGCCTGACAGTGAGAAAGAGCCGCGCGGAGCATGGCATCCGCGCGGCCGGTAGGACAGGACGGCCTTCAGGCTTCGGCTTCGGCTTCGGCTTCGGCTTCGAACCCCAGCAGGTCGCCCGGCTGGCATTCGAGCACCTGGCAGATCGCCTCGAGCGTGGAGAAGCGGATCGCCTTGGCCTTGCCGGTCTTGAGGATCGAGAGGTTGGCCAGGGTGATGTCCACCCGTTCGGCCAGTTCGGTCAGCGTCATGCGGCGCTGGTAGAGCAGCTCGTCGAGCTTGACGGTCACCGGCATCACACCGTCCCTTCCACTTCGTCGCGCAGGCGGGTGCCTTCGCGGAACACCCGGGCGAGGATGAACAGGACCAGGGCGAGGAGCAGTCCATCGACATCGTTGCCGGCCTCGGTGTGCATGTGTTCGCTCACGCTCTCCAGCCAGCGCAGGGTGGACACGAGCGGGATGCCGGCCACGTTCACCGCCACGACGATCCAGCCCATCGCGCTGAGCCGGCTGGCATTGGCGGGAATGAACGGGTCGCCATCGGCGACCGTGCCGACGATGCGGTACATGTGGCGGAAGAACAGGAAGCCAAGCGCGGTGCAGAGCGCGGCGAGCAGCAGGATCAGGACCAGCGCCCACAGCGCCTCGCCCGGTACGGCCTTGCTGGACAGTTCCGCGAGCACGGCGGTCTTGAACACGATGATGGCCGGGACGGCAATCACCATGGCGGCGCAGGCCACGGCCATCGTCGCCATCGCGATCATCAGCACGACGCGGGCCGCGGCCAGCAGCGGATCCTTGGGTCTGAGAGACATGTTTTCCTCCTGGGAATGGATGGGTCAGGCGCTGTGGGGGGCCGTGGTGGCCCCCAGCACGACGTGCACCTGAATGGTCAGCGGGGGGCTCCACAGCACGGCGACAAGCACGGCCAGCAGGAGCGCGGCGAGCGGGGCACGGTTGGCGGCCATTGGTTGTTCTCCGATAAGCTCAATATCGATATTCAATATACCGAGTCGGGCATATCGTCAATCAATAATATCGAAAAACGATACGAAGGACGGTCAGGCTCACCTGCCCCCCTCCCCACCCCCCTTGCCCGACCCGCCGGGCTGCGGGCATGATCGGGGCGGGTCGACACCCCTGCGGGACGAGGAGGACGGACCACGATGACCGACGCAACAGGCTGGCACCTTGCCCAGATCAACATCGCCCGGCTGGTCGCGCCCGAGGGCGATCCGCGCGTCGCCCCGTTCTTCGCGGCCCTCGCCCGGATCAACGCCCTGGCCGACCGTTCGCCCGGCTTCGTCTGGCGGCTGCAGACCGAGGAGGGCAACGCCACCGCGATCCAGCCGGCGCCCGATCCGCTGCTGCTGGTCAACATCTCGGTCTGGACCGACCCGGATTCGCTCCACGCCTATGTCTACCAGAGCGCCCACGCGCCCGAGATGGCCCGCCGGCGCGAATACTTCGAACGGTTCGACGGCGCCTACCATGCGCTGTGGTGGGTCCCGGCCGGACACCGCCCACCGATCGAGGAGGGGCTCGCCAAGCTGTGGGTGCTCGACCGCTATGGCCCGAGCGCAAAGGCCTTTCACTTCAAGACGCGATTTCCGGCGCCGGAGTGAGGGGATGGGCCCGCGGGGCCTGGGTTGGCGCGTGGGCTTCGACAAGCTCAGCCTGAGCGGGTGTGGGTGTGGGTGCCCGAACGGAACCTCCACCCCATCACCAAACCCCGCTCAGCCTGAGCTTGTCGAAGGCCACGCGCCGACGCTAGACAAGAACGCGTGGCCTTCTACGCCTATCTCCTGCGCTGCAACGACGGCAGCTACTACGTGGGCCACACCGACGATTTGGAAAGGCGGATGGCGCAGCACGCCACGGGTGCGCTGGGCGGCTATACGGCCAAACGCCTGCCCGTGACCCTGTTGTGGTCCGACACCTTCCAGACCCGCGATGACGCATTCGCCGCCGAGCGCAGGCTCAAGGGCTGGAGCAGGGCGAAAAAGCAGGCGCTGGTGGAGGGAGACTGGGCGCGGGTGTCCGAGCTGGCGCGATGTCGCGGCTGAGTTTCGGGCAGGCGCTGGCGCGTGGGCTTCGACAGGCTCAGCCTGAGCGGGTGTAGGTGCGGGCTTGAGTGTGGGTGTGCGGCAATGCAGCCCCATCGCCAGACCCCGCTCAGCCTGAGCTTGTCGAAGGCCGCGCGCCCTGCCCGCCCACCCCCGATCCACCCCCCAAATCCTTGACTTCGCGCACCCTTCGCCTATATGCGCCGCTCGCCCAACGCTTCGAGCAAGGCGGCCCATGCGCGGGGGCCGACCCAGGAAGGAAGCGGAAAACCGGGCTTTCATGCGTGATGCGAACCGGTTCGGACAGCCGATCCCGTGAGGGATGGGGCGCGTCCGACCGATTCGCGTCGGCATGGTCACCGCCGCGCGTGACACGATTTTTCGCCGGGCGGACCCTTCCCCCGGCACCGAGCGAAGAGGCGAGATACTCCTCCATGGCAACCAAGGCCCAGACCCCCAGCTCCAGCGCCGCGCGCGTGTCGGGGAAGAAGCGCATCCGCAAGATCTTCGGCGACATCCACGAAGTGGTGCAGATGCCGAACCTGATCGAGGTGCAGCGCGAGTCCTACGAGCAGTTCCTGCGGTCGGACCCGGCCACCGGCTATGTCTCGGGTCTGGAGAAGACCCTGCGCTCGGTCTTCCCGATCCGCGACTTTGCCGGCACCAGCGAGCTGGACTTCGTGCATTACGAGCTGGAAGCGCCGAAGTACGACGTGACCGAGTGCCGCCAGCGCGGGATCACCTATGCCGCTCCGATGAAGGTGACGCTGCGCCTGATCGTGTTCGAGGTGGACGCCGAGACCGAGACCCGCTCGGTGCTCGATATCAAGGAGCAGGACGTCTACATGGGCGACATGCCGCTGATGACGGAGAACGGCACGTTCTTCATCAACGGCACCGAGCGCGTGATCGTCAGCCAGATGCACCGTTCGCCCGGCGTGCTGTTCGACCATGACCGCGGCAAGACCCACTCCAGCGGCAAGTACCTGTTCGCCGCCCGCGTGATCCCCTACCGCGGCTCGTGGCTGGACTTCGAGTTCGACGCCAAGGACATCGTCAACGTCCGCATCGACCGCAAGCGCAAGCTGCCGGTCACCGCGCTGCTCCACGCGCTGGGCCTCAACGACGAGGACATCCTCAACCACTTCTACGAGACCGTCTCGTGGAACCGCGGTGAAGGCGGGTGGCGCGTGCCGTTCCAGGTCGAGCAGTGGCGCGGCGCCAAGCCGGCCTTCGACATCGTCGACGCCAAGTCGGGCGAGGTCGTGTTCCCGGCCGGCACCAAGATCAGCCCGCGCGCCGCGAACAAGGCGCAGAAGGACGGTCTGGTCGAGCTGCTGATCCCGACCGAGGAGATCTTCGGCCGCTATTCGGCGCACGACCTGATCAACGAGGCGACCGGCCGGATCTACATCGAGGCCGGTGACGAGGTCACCCCCGAGAACCTCGACGCGCTCGACAAGGCCGGGATCGACCGGATCGAGCTGCTCGACATCGACCACATCAACACCGGTCCGTGGATCCGCAACACCCTGAAGGCCGACAAGGCCCCGGATCGCGACCACGCGCTGGCCGACATCTACCGCGTCATGCGCCCCGGCGAGCCGCCGACGCGCGAGACCGCCGAGGCCCTGTTCGACGGCCTGTTCTTCGACGCCGACCGCTACGACCTTTCGGCCGTGGGCCGCGTGAAGCTGAACATGCGCCTCGGCCTCGACGCCGAGGACACGATCACCACGCTGCGCACCGAGGACATCCTGGCCGTGGTCAAGGAGCTGGTGAGCCTGAAGGACGGCAAGGGCGAGGTCGACGACATCGACAACCTCGGCAACCGCCGCGTCCGTTCGGTGGGTGAGCTGCTGGAGAACCAGTACCGCGTCGGCCTGCTCCGCATGGAGCGCGCGGTGAAGGAGCGGATGAGCTCGGTCGACGTGTCGACGGTCATGCCGAACGACCTGATCAACGCCAAGCCGGCCGTGGCCGCGGTGCGCGAGTTCTTCGGCTCGTCGCAGCTCAGCCAGTTCATGGACCAGACCAACCCGCTCTCGGAAGTCACCCACAAGCGCCGCGTCTCGGCGCTCGGGCCGGGCGGTCTGACCCGCGAGCGCGCCGGCTTCGAGGTGCGCGACGTGCACCCGACCCACTACGGCCGGATCTGCCCGATCGAGACGCCCGAAGGCCCGAACATCGGCCTGATCAACTCGCTGAGCACCTTCGCCCGGGTCAACAAGTACGGCTTCATCGAGACGCCCTACCGCAAGATCATCGACGGCAAGGTCACCAACGAGGTGGTCTACCTCTCCGCGATGGAGGAGCAGAAGCACACCGTCGCCCAGGCCTCGGCCGAACTCAACGCGGACGGCTCGTTCGTGGAAGAGCTGGTCTCGGCGCGTGAGGGCGGCGAGTTCGTCATGGCCCCGCGCGAGCAGGTCACCCTGATGGACGTCAGCCCCAAGCAGCTGGTCTCGGTCGCCGCCTCGCTCATTCCGTTCCTGGAGAACGACGACGCCAACCGCGCGCTGATGGGCTCGAACATGCAGCGCCAGGCCGTGCCGCTGGTCAAGGCCGAGGCGCCCTTCGTCGGCACCGGCATGGAAGCGACCGTGGCGCGCGATTCGGGCGCGGCGATCGCCGCGCTGCGCTCGGGCGTGGTCGACCAGGTCGACGCCACCCGCATCGTGATCCGCGCCGCGGGCGAGATCGAGGCCGGCAAGTCCGGCGTCGATATCTACCGCCTGCAGAAGTTCGAACGCTCGAACCAGTCGACCTGCATCAACCAGCGTCCGCTGGTGAAGGTGGGCGATCTGATCGAGGCCGGCGAGATCATCGCTGACGGTCCCTCGACCGAGCTGGGCGAGCTGGCCCTGGGCCGCAACGTGCTGGTCGCGTTCATGCCCTGGAACGGCTACAACTACGAAGACTCGATCCTGATCTCCGAGCGGATCGTGAAGGACGACGTCTTCACCTCGATCCACATCGAGGAGTTCGAGGTCATGGCCCGCGACACCAAGCTCGGGCCCGAGGACATCACCCGCGACATCCCCAACGTCGGCGAGGAAGCGCTGCGCAACCTCGACGAGGCGGGCATCGTCTACATCGGCGCCGAAGTGCACCCCGGCGACATCCTGGTCGGCAAGATCACCCCCAAGGGTGAATCGCCGATGACCCCGGAAGAGAAGCTGCTGCGCGCGATCTTCGGCGAAAAGGCCAGCGACGTGCGCGACACCTCGCTGCGCCTGCCCCCGGGTGTCTCGGGCACGATCGTCGACGTGCGCGTGTTCAACCGCCACGGCATCGAGATCGACGACCGTACCCGCGCGATCCAGAACGAGGAGATCGAACGCCTCGCCAAGGACCGCGAGGACGAGCGCGCGATCCTCAACCGCGCCACCTTCAACCGCCTGCGCGAGATGCTGCTCGGCCAGGTCGCCGCGGCGGCGCCGAAGGGCGTGAAGAAGGGCGTGGAGATCACCGACGAGGTGCTCGCCGAGGCCGAGCGCTACGAGTGGTGGAAGTTCGCCGTCGCGGACGACGCCGCGCAGGGGCAGATCGAGGCGCTCAAGGGCCAGTACGACGATGCCGTGAAGGCGATCCAGGAGAAGTTCGAGGATCGCAAGGAGAAGCTCGAGCGCGGCGACGAGCTGGCGCCGGGCGTGCTCAAGATGGTCAAGGTCTTCGTCGCGGTGAAGCGCAAGCTGCAGCCGGGCGACAAGATGGCCGGCCGTCACGGCAACAAGGGCATCATCAGCCGCATCCTGCCGCAGGAGGACATGCCCTTCCTGGAAGACGGCACCCCGGTCGACTTCGTGCTCAACCCGCTGGGCGTGCCCAGCCGCATGAACGTCGGGCAGATCTTCGAAACCCACCTCGGCTGGGCCGCGCGCGGTCTGGGCAAGCGGGTCGGTGCGGCGCTGGATGCCTGGCGCGAGGCCAACCCGAACCCCGTGGCCGGCCAGGCGCCGGAAGCGGTCCGCGAGCTGCTGGTCGAGATCTACGGCGACAACTATTCCGCCGAGATCCAGGGCCGTACGCCCGAGCAGGTCGTCGACCTGGCGGAGAACGTCCGCGGCGGCGTGCCGATGGGCACCCCGGTGTTCGACGGCGCGGTGGAAGCCGACGTCTCGGCCATGCTGCGGCTCGCCGGGCTCGATGAATCGGGCCAGGTGACGCTCTATGACGGGCGCACCGGCGAGGCCTTCGACCGCAAGGTGACCGTGGGCTACAAGTACGTGCTCAAGCTGCACCACCTGGTCGACGACAAGATCCACGCGCGTTCGATCGGGCCTTACAGCCTCGTCACCCAGCAGCCGCTGGGCGGCAAGGCGCAGTTCGGCGGCCAGCGCTTCGGCGAAATGGAGGTCTGGGCGCTCCAGGCCTACGGCGCCGCCTATACGCTGCAGGAGATGCTCACGGTGAAGTCGGACGACGTGGTCGGCCGCACCAAGGTCTACGAGGCGATCGTCAAGGGTGACGATACCTTCGAGGCCGGGATCCCGGAGAGCTTCAACGTGCTCGTCAAGGAAATGCGCAGCCTCGGCCTCAACGTCGAACTGTCCTCGCTCGACGAGGACGACGACAGCGGGCTGGCCGAAGCCGCGGAGTGAGCCGATCTCCCCTCCCGCGTGCGGGAGGGGCCGGGGGAGGGCCTGTAAGGGCAAGCACCTCCCCAGACTGAACATGCCCTCCCCTAACCCCTCCCGCCTGCGGGAGGGGAACTGGAGCGAAATATGAACGACCTGACCAAGTTCACCAACCAGATGGCGAAGCCCGAAACCTTCGACCAGATCCAGATCGGCATCGCCAGCCCCGAGCGCATCCGCTCGTGGTCGTTCGGCGAGATCAAGAAGCCCGAGACGATCAACTACCGGACCTTCAAGCCCGAGCGCGACGGCCTGTTCTGCGCCCGCATCTTCGGCCCGGTGAAGGACTACGAGTGCCTGTGCGGCAAGTACAAGCGCATGAAGTACAAGGGCGTGGTCTGCGAGAAGTGCGGTGTCGAAGTCACCGTCACCAAGGTCCGCCGCGAGCGCATGGGCCACATCGAGCTGGCCGCCCCGGTCGCGCACATCTGGTTCCTGAAGAGCCTGCCCTCGCGCATCGGCCTGCTGCTCGACATGCAGCTCAAGCAGCTTGAGCGCATCCTCTACTTCGAGAGCTACGTGGTCACCGAGCCGGGCCTGACCCCGCTCGAGAAGTACCAGCTGCTCACCGAGGACGAGCTTTACGAGTACCAGGACGAGTACGGCGAGGACGCCTTCACCGCCGGGATCGGCGCCGAGGCGGTCAAGCACATGCTGATGAGCCTCGACCTCGTGCAGGAGCGCGAGGACCTGCTCAAGGAGCTGGCCGAGACCAAGTCCGAGCTGAAGCCGAAGAAGATCATCAAGCGCCTCAAGGTGGTCGAATCGTTCATCGATTCGGGCAACCGTCCGGAGTGGATGATCCTCGAGGTCGTGCCGGTCATCCCGCCCGAGCTGCGTCCGCTGGTCCCGCTCGACGGTGGCCGCTTCGCCACCTCGGACCTCAACGACCTGTACCGCCGCGTGATCAACCGCAACAACCGCCTCAAGCGGCTGATCGAGCTGCGCGCGCCCGACATCATCGTGCGCAACGAAAAGCGCATGCTGCAGGAAGCGGTCGACGCGCTGTTCGACAACGGCCGCCGCGGCCGCGTCATCACCGGCGCCAACAAGCGTCCGCTCAAGTCGCTGTCCGACATGCTCAAGGGCAAGCAGGGCCGCTTCCGCCAGAACCTGCTCGGCAAGCGCGTCGACTATTCGGGCCGTTCGGTGATCGTGACCGGTCCCGAGCTCAAGCTGCACCAGTGCGGCCTGCCCAAGAAGATGGCGCTCGAGCTGTTCAAGCCGTTCATCTACGCCCGGCTCGACGCCAAGGGTCTGTCGATGACCCTGAAGCAGGCCAAGAAGTGGGTCGAGAAGGAGCGCAAGGAGGTCTGGGACATCCTGGACGAGGTGATCCGCGAGCACCCCGTGCTGCTCAACCGCGCCCCCACCCTGCACCGCCTCGGCATCCAGGCCTTCGAGCCCGTGCTGATCGAGGGCAAGGCGATCCAGCTGCACCCGCTCGTCTGCTCGGCCTTCAACGCCGACTTCGACGGTGACCAGATGGCCGTCCACGTGCCGCTCAGCCTCGAAGCCCAGCTCGAAGCGCGCGTGCTGATGATGTCGACCAACAACATCCTCAGCCCCGCCAACGGCAAGCCCATCATCGTGCCCTCGCAGGACATGGTGCTGGGGCTCTACTACCTGTCGATGGACCGCAAGGGCGAGCCCGGCGAGGGCATGATCATGTCCGACATGGCCGAGGTGCACCAGGCGCTCGAGGCCGGTGCGGTCACCATGCACTCGAAGATCACGGCGCGCGTGCCGCAGACCGACGAGAACGGCGTGACCTACATCAAGCGGTTCGAGACGACCCCGGGCCGCATGCTGATCGGCGAGTGCCTGCCGAAGAGCGCCAAGGTGCCCTTCGAGGTGGTCAACCGGCTCCTCACCAAGAAGGAGATCGGCGACGTCATCGACCAGGTCTACCGTCACACCGGCCAGAAGGACACGGTGCTGTTCGCCGACGCGATCATGGCGCTGGGCTTCCGTCACGCGTTCAAGGCCGGCATCTCGTTCGGCAAGGACGACATGATCATCCCCGACAGCAAGGATGAGCTGGTCGAGCAGACCAAGGCGCTGGTGGCCGACTACGAGCAGCAGTACCAGGACGGCCTGATCACCCAGCAGGAGAAGTACAACAAGGTGATCGACGCCTGGAGCCGCTGCGGCGACCAGGTGGCCGCCGCCATGATGGACGAGATCCGCGCCACCCCGGTGGACGAGCATGGCCGCGAGAAGCCGGTCAACTCGATCTACATGATGAGCCATTCGGGCGCGCGTGGTTCGCCGACCCAGATGAAGCAGCTGGCGGGCATGCGCGGCCTGATGGCCAAGCCTTCGGGCGAGATCATCGAGACGCCGATCATCTCGAACTTCAAGGAGGGCCTGACCGTCCTTGAATACTTCAACTCGACCCACGGCGCCCGCAAGGGTCTGGCCGACACCGCGCTCAAGACGGCGAACTCGGGCTACCTGACCCGCCGTCTGGTCGACGTGTCGCAGGACTGCGTGGTGGTGATCCAGGACTGCGGGACCGAACGGGCGCTGGAAATGCGCGCGATCGTCCAGGGCGGTTCGACCATCGCCTCGCTCGGCGAGCGCATCCTCGGCCGCACCCTGGCCGAGGACATCGTCGACAAGACCGGCGCCGTGCTGGTGGCCAAGGGCACCCTGCTCGACGAGCCGGCCGTGGCCAAGATCGAGGCCGCCGGCGTCCAGGGCGCGCGGATCCGCTCGCCGCTGATCTGCGAGGCCGAACAGGGCGTCTGCGCGACCTGCTACGGGCGTGACCTGGCCCGCGGCACCCCGGTCAACATCGGCGAGGCGGTCGGCGTGATCGCGGCCCAGTCGATCGGCGAGCCGGGCACCCAGCTGACCATGCGCACCTTCCACATCGGCGGTGCGGCGCAGGTCAACGAGCAGTCGCACCTCGAGGCGATCTGCGACGGTACCGTGCAGTATCGCGACATCCCGACGATCACGGACAAGCGCGGCCGCCGGCTGTCGCTGGCCCGCAACGGCGAGATCGTGGTGCTCGACAGCGAGGGCCGCGAGCGCGCGATGCACCGCGTGCCCTACGGCACCCACCTGCTGCACGAGAACGGCGCGATCATCAGCCAGGGCGATCGCCTGGCCGAATGGGACCCCTTCACCACCCCGATCATCACCGAGAAGTCGGGCGTCGTGAAGTACCAGGACCTGATCGACGGCCGGACCATGACCGAGCTGACCGACGAGGCGACCGGCATCGCGCAGCGCGTGGTGACCGAGAACCGCGCCGGTGGCCGCGCCAAGAAGGAAGACCTGCGTCCGCGCCTGACTCTGCTCGACGAGCAGTCGGGCGAGGCCGCGCGCTACCTGATGGCGCCGGGCACCACGCTGTCGGTCGAGGATGGCCAGGCGGTCGAGGCCGGTGACGTGCTGGCGCGTGCCAGCCGCGAAGCTGCCAAGACCCGCGACATCACCGGCGGTCTGCCGCGGGTGGCCGAGCTGTTCGAGGCGCGCAAGCCGAAGGACAACGCGATCATCGCCAAGATCTCGGGCCGGATCGAATTCGTCCGCGACTACAAGGCCAAGCGCAAGATCGCGATCATCCCCGAGGAGGGCGATCCGGTGGAATACCTGATCCCCAAGTCGAAGGTGATCGACGTCCAGGAGGGCGACTGGGTCAAGAAGGGCGACAACCTGATCTCGGGCTCGCCCGATCCGCACGACATCCTCGAGGTCATGGGCGTCGAAGCCCTGGCCGAGTACCTCGTTGCGGAGATCCAGGAGGTCTACCGCCTGCAGGGCGTGAAGATCAACGACAAGCACATCGAGGTGATCGTTCGCCAGATGCTGCAGAAGGTCGAGATCACCGACGGCGGCGACACCGTGCTGCTCGCCGGCGAGCAGGTCGATCGCCAGGAGATGGACGAGTACAACGCCAAGCTCGCCCCCGGCCAGAAGCCGGCCGAGGGCAAGCCGGTGCTGCTCGGCATCACCAAGGCCTCGCTGCAGACGCGCTCGTTCATCTCGGCGGCCTCGTTCCAGGAGACCACCCGCGTGCTCACCCAGGCCGCGGTCGAGGGCAAGCGCGACAGCCTGATCGGGCTCAAGGAGAACGTGATCGTCGGCCGGCTCATCCCGGCCGGCACCGGCGCCGGCATGAACCGCCTGCGCGTGGCGGCGACCAGCCGCGATGCGGCGCTGCGCGCGCAGTACCGCAAGCTGCAGGAAGCGCTGATCGCGCCGGATTCGGCGGCGGAAGAGCACGCGGCCGAACTGGCCCAGGGGCCCGAGGCGGCGATCGGCGACGATCCGCTGGCGGCGGTCGAGGGCGAGACCCACGGCACCGACGCCGATGCCGGCGACTACCTGATCGAGGGCGACGAGGCGTAAGTCTCTCAGTCTGAGTGAGACAGAAGGCCCCGCCGGAGCGATCCGGCGGGGCTTTTCGTTTGGGGGGATGGGGAGTTGAGGCGTGGTTTGGAGGCGGGCAATGTCGACTGTGGCCTTCGACAGGCTCAGGCTGAGCGGGCTTGGGTGAGTTAGGGGATCGTCTTGGGGAGCATTTCTACCACGCCATCTGCCCACCAAGGCAAGCATTCCCCCTTGGCCTGGGCCTCCCCTTGGGGCACCATGCGCGCCACGGCCAAAGGGGCCAGAGGGGCAAACACGATGAAGCGGATTAAGCGGGCATTGGCCGGAACGGCCGGAACGGCCGGAACCCTGGTGCTGGCGGCCAGCCTGGCCGCCCCGGCGCTGGCCCAACCGGCAGCCTCGGCCCCGGCGCTGGCCCCCGACGTCGCCGCCTTCCGCGCGCTGTACCAGGAGATGATCGAGACCGACACCTCGATCACCACCGGCAGCTGCACCCTGCTGGCCTACAAGATCGAGGCGCACCTGCGCGGCGCGGGCTTCGGCGATGCCGAGATCTACCGCTTCGCCGTGCCCGAGGCGCCGAAGGAGGGCGGCATCGTCGTCACCCTGGCGGGCACGTCGAAGACGCTGAAGCCGATGCTGCTGCTGGGCCACCTCGACGTGGTCGTGGCCAAGCGCGAGGACTGGACCCGCGATCCCTACAAGCTGATCGAGGAGAACGGCTACTTCTACGGCCGCGGAACCGCCGACATGAAGGCGATGGACGCGATCTGGGTCGATATGCTCGCCCGCTTCCGCAAGGAGGGCACCAAGCTGCCGCGCACGATCAAGCTGGCGCTGACCTGCGGCGAGGAAACCTCGACCGCGTTCAACGGCGCGCGCTGGCTGACGCAGAACAAGCCCGAGCTGATCGCGGCCGAATTCGCGCTCAACGAGGGCGGCGGCGGCCGCACCGACGGCAAGGGCAGCGTGGTGGTGCAGAACCTCCACGTCGGCGAGAAGGTCGTGGCCAATTTCCGGATCGAGGCGACCAACCCGGGCGGCCACTCGTCGGCCCCGGTCCGCGACAATGCGATTTACGAGCTGTCGGACGCGATGGTGAAGCTGCGCGACTTCGACTTCCCGGTGATGCTCAACGACACCACCCGCACCTTCTTCAGCCAGGCCGGCAAGGCGCGCGGCGGCGAGCTGGGCAAGGCGATGGAGGCGATTGCCGCCAATCCGGGCGACAAGGCGGCCGAGGCGCTGCTCAACACCGACAAGTCGTTCCATTCGATGCTGCGCACCACCTGCGTCGCCACCCTGGTCAGCGCGGGCCATGCCAACAATGCCCTGCCGCAGCGCGCCACCGCCAACGTCAACTGCCGGATCTTCCCGGGCGTAGCCATCGAGGACGTGCGCAAGGAGCTGGAACGGGTGATCGCCGATCCGCGCATGACCGTGGCGCTGGCCGACGACCGCGGCCCTCCGGGCACCCCGCCGCCGCTCGATCCCAAGATCGTCGGCCCGGCGCAGACAATTGCCGCCAAGTACTATCCCAAGGCCCCGCTGGTGCCCTTCATGTCGACCGGCGCGACCGACGGGATCTACCTCTCGGCGATCGGCATCCCTTCCTACGGCCCGCCGGGCGTGATCGGCGATCCCGACGGCAACGGCACCCACGGGCTCAACGAGCGCATCAGCGTCCAGGGCGTCTACACCGCGCGGACCATGCTGACCGAACTGGTCAAGGCCTACGCTACGGGGAAGTAGACCCAGCCGCGCGTCCGTCGACCGCTGAACTCTCGTCGTCCCGGGCTTCACCCGGGACCCGCTTGCGCCCGCTTTCGGCCAGAGCCGAAGCTGGGCCGCGGATCAAGTCCGGGGCGACGATTAGGCTCAACCCGGTTCCGCATGTCCCGGGAGGCCCCGACGGCCCTGCCGCTGTGCCTGGCCAGTGTCTTCCGCCACCCCTGCCCCAGCAAGCCGATTGCCCCCTGCCCATTGCCTTCCTAAGGAAGGCGCATGGTCGATACCCTCAGCATCACGCTTGCCCAGCTCAACCAGGTGGTCGGCGATCTCGCCGGCAACGCCGCCGCCATGCTCGCCGCGCGTGAACGGGCGCGGGGGACCGACCTGATCGTCTTTCCCGAGCTGCACCTGATCGGCTATCCGCCCGAGGACCTGATCCTCAAGCCCGCGCTGATCGAGCGCGCCGCGGCCGAATTGCAGACGCTGGCCGAGGCGACGGCCGACGGCGGCCCGGCCATGCTGGTCGGCTCGGTCTTCGTCCGCGACGGGGCGCTGCACAACGGCGTGGCCCTGCTTGACCAGGGCAAGATCGCCGCGGTGCGCTTCAAGCACGAGCTGCCCAATTACGGCACCTTCGACGAGGTGCGCCTGTTCCAGCCGGGCCCCCTGCCCGAGCCGATCGTGTTCCGCGGGGTGATGATCGGGGTGCCGATCTGCGAGGACATCTGGCAGCCCGACGTGTGCCGCCACCTGGCCGATTTCGGCGCCGAGCTGCTGATCGTGCCCAACGGCAGCCCCTACGAGATCGACAAGGACACGCTGCGCATCGATGGCGTGGCCAAGCTGCGCGCGGTCGATACCAAGCTGCCGCTGGCCTACCTCAACCGCGTCGGCGGGCAGGACGAGCTGGTGTTCGACGGCGCCTCGTTCGTGATCAACGGGGATGGCAGCCTGGCGGTGCAGCTGGCCGACTGGGAGGAGCAGGTGGTCGAGACCCGCTGGACCCGCACCGCGCAGGGCTGGCGCTGCGACCGCGGCGAGGTGGCCAAGCTGGCCGATCACCCCGAAGACATCTACTGCGCGATGGTGCTGGCGCTGCGCGACTATGTTGACCGCAACCGCTTCCCCGGCGTGGTGCTGGGCCTGTCAGGCGGGATCGACAGCGCGATCTGCGCGGCGATCGCGGCCGACGCGCTGGGGCCGGAACGGGTCTGGACGGTCATGCTGCCCAGCCGCTTCACCAGCCGGGAAAGCCTGGATGACGCGACCGTATGCGCCCGGCTGATCGGTTGCCGCCATGACACGATCCCGATCGGACCGGCGGTCGAGGCCTTCACCGGCATGCTCGCCCCGACCTTCGCCGGGCGCGCGCCCGATCTGGCCGAGGAGAACCTGCAGAGCCGCATCCGCGGGGTGACGCTGATGGGCCTGTCCAACAAGTTCGGGCCGATGCTGCTGACCACCGGCAACAAGAGCGAGATGAGCGTCGGCTATGCCACGATCTATGGCGACATGGCGGGTGGCTACAATCCGCTGAAGGACGCCTACAAGACCACGGTTTTTGCCATCTCGCGCTGGCGCAACGCCCACCGCCCGAAGATCGGGCTGGGGCCGGACGGCCCGGTGATGCCCGAGACCATCATCACCAAGCCGCCGACCGCCGAGCTGCGCGAGAACCAGAAGGATTCGGATTCGCTGCCGCCCTACGACGAGCTCGACGCGATCCTGCTCGGCCTGGTCGAGCACGAGAAGAGCGTGGCCCAGCTGGTGAGCGAAGGCTTCGCCCGCGAGACCGTCGCGCGGATCGAACGGTTGCTCAACCTGGCCGAGTACAAGCGCCGCCAGGCCCCCCCGGGGGTGAAGCTCGGCAGCCGCAACTTCGGCCGCGACCGGCGCTATCCGATCACCCATTCCTTCCGGAGCGCTTAGGGGTTCGCGCATAGGTCGCTCGGAGCGCGAAGCCATCGCCGCGCGGTGATCGCCCGGTCGAACGGGTGATCGAGCCGCGGCGCGGACCACTATGCCCGACGCTGGCCATCCGCCCCCCGGCGCGGTAGGGCGCGGAGCATGACCACCGTCACCCGTTTCGCGCCCTCGCCCACCGGGCTGCTGCATGTCGGCAACATCCGCACGGCCCTGCACAACTGGCTGCTCGCCAAGCGCGGCGGCGGGCGGTTCCTGCTGCGGATCGACGATACCGATGCCGAGCGCAGCCGCGAGGACCATGTCACCGCGATCCGCGCCGACCTGGCCTGGCTGGGGCTGGTACCCGACGGCGAGGAACGCCAGTCAGCCCGGTTCGCCCTCTACGAACGCGAGTTCGAGCGGCTGGTCGCGGCCGGGCGGGTCTATCGCTGCTACGAAACCGCCCAGGAGCTGGAGCTGAAGCGCAAGGTCCGGCTGGGGCGCGGGCTGCCGCCGGTCTACGACCGCGCCGCGCTGGAGCTGAGCGAGGCCGACCATGCCGCCAGGGCGGCGGCCGGCGAGGCGCCGCACTGGCGCTTCAAGCTCGACCATGCCGAGACGATCACCTGGGACGACGGCATCCGCGGGCCGCAGCGGTTCGATCCGGCGCAGCTCTCCGACCCGGTGGTGCGCCGCGCCGATGGCTCGTGGCTCTACATGCTGCCTTCGGTGATCGACGATATCGCCATGGGAGTCACCCAGGTGCTGCGCGGCGAGGACCATGTCAGCAACACCGCGGTGCAGGTCCAGATGTTCACCGCGCTCGGCGCCGTGCCGCCGGCCTTCGCGCATGAGGCGCTGCTGGTGGGCAGCGAGGGCAAACTGTCCAAGCGGCTCGGCTCGCTGGGGGTGGCGGAGCTGCGCGCGGCGGGGATCGAGCCCGAGGCGCTGCTGGCCCTGCTTGCCCGGCTCGGCACCTCGCAACCAGTCGAGCCGGTGGCTGACCGCGCGGCGCTGGCGGCCGGGTTCGATCTGGCCACCTTCGGCCGCGCGCCCGCGCGCTTCGACGAGGCCGAGCTGCACCGGCTCAATGCCCAGATCGTCCACCAGCTGCCCTTCGCGCGGGTGGCGCACCTGTTGCCCGCGGGGATGGACGAGGCCGGCTGGGCGGCGATCCGCCCGAACCTGGCGCATATCGGCGAGGCGGCGGACTGGTGGCAGGTGGTGACCGGCCCCGTGGCGCCAGCGGACCTGGGCGACGAGGACCGCGCCTATCTGGCCGAGGCGGCGGCGGTCCTGGCCGGGCTCGACTGGTCGGCCGAAGTCTGGAAGGATCTGACGGGCACGCTCAAGGCGCGCACCGGACGCAAGGGCAAGGCGCTGTTCCTGCCGCTGCGTCTCGCCCTGACCGGGCGCGAGCACGGCCCCGACATGGCCGCGCTGCTGCCGCTGATCGGGCGCGAGGAAGCGGTGCGGCGGTTGGCGTGATCCGCCCGTTCCACCCGGCGGATCACGCGGCCGTGGTCGCGTTGATCGTCGGCATCCAACGCGGCGAGTTCGGCATTGCGATCACCGCGGAGGACCAGCCCGACCTGGCCAATATCCCGGACTTCTACCAGCGCGGGGGTGGCGGGTTCTGGGTGGCGGAGGCGGGCGGCCTGGTGGTCGGCACGATTGCGCTCAAGGACTTCGGCGGCGGCCAGGCGGCGCTGCGCAAGATGTTCGTCGCCCCTGCGGCGCGCGGGCGCGCGGCCGGTACCGCCGCCGCGCTGCTGGCAACCCTGCTTGGCCACGCCCGCGCCCATGGCCTCACCGACATCTATCTCGGCACGATCGAGCGCCTTCACGCCGCGCACCGCTTCTACGCGAAACACGGGTTCGCGCCGATCGCCGCGGAAACGCTCCCGGCGCAGTTTCCCCGCATGGCGGTGGATACCCATTTCTATCACCACGCCCTGCCCGGCCGCAGTGCAGGCAACTGAGGACGCCCGGCGGGCGCGACTTCCCTTGCTCGGGACGCGGGGCTAGGCTGGGGCAAACGAGCCAGGAGACGCGGCGATGAAGACGAGCATGTGGATCAGGCAGGCGATGGTGGCGGTTGTGGCCGCGCTGGCCGCGCCGCTGGCCGCCCAGGCCCCGGCCAGCGGCGGTCCGCCCCCGGTGTTCAACCGGCCGCCGGTCGATCAGGCCAAAAGCACAACCCTGCTGGTCCCGACGCTGAGCGCGGCCGGGGCCCAGCGGATGGTCGATGCCGTGACCGCCGAGGCCGAACGGACCCGCAACGCCGTGACCATCGCGGTGGTGGACCGCGGCGCCAACCTGATCGCGCTCAAGCGCATGGACGGCGCCGATCTCGGCAGCCTGCAAGCGGCGCTGGCCAAGGCCTCGAGCGCGGCCAAGATGCAGATCCCGACCGGCACCTTCCTGGAAAGCGGCACCCCCAACCTGCCGCTCGCCACAGCCTTCATTTCGGCCGGTCTCACGCTACTGGCCGGGGGCGAGCCGATCTTCGTCAAGGGCGCCTTCGTCGGCGCGATCGCGGTGAGCGGAACCGGCGACGATCAGACCTACATCAAGATCGCGCTCGCCGCGCTCGACCGGTAGCGGCGCGGCTAGAGCCTGTCCTGTTTAGGTGGGTGCGCCGGGATTGGGCGGAGCGGGTCGGTGGGGAGGCGCGGCGCGCCGCAGGGGCTGGTTGCCCCTGCAAGCGGCGCAACGCGGCCACCGACCCGCTCCGCCCAACCCCTTGGGGCGGGCCGATTTTGGCCCATTGCAGCGTCCCTCGTCGGTCACTATGCCACGGCATAGCTCCCTCCTCGCTCCTCGCCCTGAGCCAAAATCGGCTCCGTCACGGCGTATCCACCTAAACAGGACAGGCTCTAGACCCGCCAGTCGATCGCCCCGCGCCCCTGCGCCTCCAGAAAGGCGTTGGCCTGGCTGAAGTGGCGGCAGCCGAGAAAGCCGGCATGGGCCGAGAGCGGGCTGGGATGCGGCGCGGTCAGGACCAGGTGATGGCTCTGCGCGAGGCCCGGCACGGCCAGCGCCTTCTTCCTCGCGTGGCTACCCCACAGCAGGAACACGCAGGGCTCGGGCTTGGCCGCGACCGCGGCGACCGCGGCGTCGGTGATCGGCTCCCAGCCCTTGCCGGCATGCGATCCGGCCCGGCCGTCCTCGACCGTCAGCGCATTGTTCAGCAGCAGCACCCCCTGCCGCGCCCAGGCTACCAGATTGCCGTGCGCGGGGCGCGGCAGGCCGAGGTCGCTTTCCAGTTCCTTGTAGATGTTGACCAGGCTGGGCGGGACCTTGACCCCCGGCTGGACCGAGAAGCACAGCCCGTGCGCCTGCCCCGGGCCGTGGTAGGGGTCCTGCCCGAGAATCACCACCTTGACCGCGTCGAGCGGGGTCAGCTCGAGTGCGGCGAGCCGGGTCCCGCGCGGCGGGTAGATGCATTTGCCGGCGGCCTCCTCGGCCTGGAGGAAGCCGCCCAGCTGGCGCGCCTGGGGGGTGGACAGCACCGGCGCCAGCGCATCGCGCCAGGAGGGGGGAACCGACTGCAGCATCGCGGCCTCACATTGCTTTGCGGGGGCTTTCGCTTGCCCGGCATTGCGCCTAAGCACCGGGACCATGGCTGTCCATCTCCACGAAGAAGATCTCCCCGCAGGCGTGCTTGCCCCGGGGCCCATCGCCATCGACACCGAGACCATGGGGCTGATCACCCCGCGCGACCGGCTCTGCGTGGTGCAGATCTCGGACGGCGGGCCGGACGAGCACCTCGTCCGCTTCAAGCCGGGCTCCGACTATGCCGCGCCCAACCTGCGCGCGGTGCTGAGCGATCCCGCGCGGCTCAAGCTTTACCATTTCGCGCGGTTCGACCTGGCCGCGATCGAGCACTACCTGGGCGTCACCGCCGCTCCGGTGTTCTGCACCAAGATCGCCAGCAAGCTGGTGCGCACCTACACCGACCGCCACGGGCTGAAGGAGCTGGTGCGCGAGCTGCTGGGCAAGGAGATCTCCAAGCAGCAGCAGTCGAGCGACTGGGGCGGCCCGGTGCTGAGCGATGCGCAGCAGGACTATGCCGCTTCGGATGTGCGCTATCTCCACGCCATGCACGCGATCTTCGTCGAGCGGCTGGCCCGCGAGGGGCGCACTGAACTGGCCCAGGCCTGCTTCGATTTCCTGCCGATGCGGGCCCGGCTCGACCTTGCCGGCTGGGCCGAAAAGGACATCTTCAGCCACGAGTAGGGGCGCGCGCGCCCCGGACCGAGACCCATGACCGACCAGGCTGACCTGATCCGCAACCGCCGCCGGCTCTTCGCCATGCCGGGTGGCTCGCACGACCGGCTGGTGGGATTCCTTGCGCGGTTCCTCCCCGCCGGGATCGGCGCGGTGGCAGCGGTGATGGTGATTACCCCGCTGTTCCCGCGCGGCGAGGTGAGCTTCCTGCTCGACCGCAACAAGGTGGCGCTCACCTCCGAGCGGTTGCGGGTCGAACAGGCGATGTACCGCGGCGAGGACAAGCGCGGGCGGCCCTTCTCGGTGACCGCCGGCCAGGCCGTCCAGCGCTCGAACAGCCTGCCCGAGGTGGAGATGAACGACCTGTCGGCGCGCATCCTGCTGAGCGACGGCCCGGCCGAGCTCAAGGCCGGTTCGGCGCGCTACGATATCCGCGCCAATACCATGGATGTGGCAGGCCCGATCGATTTCCGCGCTGCCGACGGCTACCGCATGACCACCAGCAATGTGCTGATCGATCTCAAGCGCCAGCAGGTCACCGGCACCGGCGGCGTGGCCGGCGCCGTACCGAGCGGGACCTTCAGCGCCGAGCGGATCGAGGCCGACCTTGACGCGCGGGTCGTGGCGCTCAGGGGCCGGGCGCGGCTGCGCATGCAGGGCACGCCCCCCGCCCGCTAAGCCGCCCTACCGGGCGTCGGCTGCGGAAAAAGCCGTTCCCTGTTTGCCGTGCGATGGTCTAGAAGCCCCCCATGCCTGCTTGTCCGCCCATGTTACCTTGCGCCGCCCCGCGGCTGCATCGCCTGTCGATCGGCCTTGGCCTGGCCCTGTTCGCAGTCCTCGCCACCGGCGCGGGAGAGGCCGGGGCGCAGTCGCTGAGCGGGTTCAACAGCAATGCCCCGGTCGACTATGCGGCGGACAGCATCGTGCTGCAGGACAAGGCGAACCGCGTGGTCCTGGCCGGCAATGTCGACATCACGCAGGGTGACCTCAAGCTGCGCGCGGCGCGCACCACGGTGGCCTATACCGACAACGGCGGGGTCAAGATCCAGCGGATCGATGCCACCGGCGGGGTCACCGTGACCCGCGGCGGCCAGACCGCCCGCGGCGACGTGGCGGTCTATGACTTCAACCGCCGGGTGATCACCATGGCCGGCAACGTCTCGCTCAACCGCGGGACCGACACGCTGAACGGCGGCCGGCTGGTGATCGATCTCAACAGCGGGCTGGCCAGCGTCGACGGGCGGGGCACGGCCAAGGCGGGCAGCGCCGCCCCCGGTGGCCGGGTGAGCGGATCGTTCAGCGTGCCGAAGAAGAACTGAGCGCGGGCTCGGGCTTGGCCCAGCCCGGGATCAGCGGCCGCGCGTGGCCTTCGACAGGCTCAGGCTGAGCGGGTGTTGTGCTGAGCAACATCAGGCTGCGGCCAACCTGTGGCACGGCTTAGGCATGGTTCATGGAAGTCCCATACCCGTGGCTCGCTCAGCCTGAGCCTGTCGAAGGCCACGCGCTGGCGGTCCCCAGAGTGGCTAGACCTTCTCCCCGAGCACCGCTGCCCGCAGCAGGTCAGGCACGGCCGGATCGTCGATCGTCGGCGGGGTCGGGGCCTCCTCGCCGTTGACGATCTTGCGCAGCAGGTTGCGCAGGATCTTGCCCGAGCGGGTCTTGGGCAATTGCGGCACGACGAAAGCGGTCTTGAGCGCCGCCACCGCGCCCAGTTCGCCCCGCACCGCGGCGATGACCCGGGCGGGCAGGGTGGCATCGCCCCCGGCGCCGGCGCGCGGCACGACGAAGGCGATCGGGATCATGCCTTTCAGCGCATCGTCCGCGCCGATCACCGCGCACTCCGCCACCCCGTCCACCGTCGCGACGATCTGCTCCATCTGCCCGGTC
Source organism: Novosphingobium piscinae (assembly GCF_014230355.1). Classification (GTDB taxonomy): domain Bacteria; phylum Pseudomonadota; class Alphaproteobacteria; order Sphingomonadales; family Sphingomonadaceae; genus Novosphingobium; species Novosphingobium piscinae. The sequence goes on along the minus strand of NZ_JACLAX010000016.1, from coordinate 5,371 downwards.
GACAGGCGGTGCCCGGCGACATTGATGATGTCATCGGTGCGGCCCATGATGTGGAGGAACCCGTCCGCATCGAAGAACCCGGCGTCCCCGGTCTCGTACCAGCCGGGGAAGGCGGCGAAGTTCTTCGCGAAGCCGGCCGGGTTGTTCCACAAGGTGCGGAAGGCGCCGGGCGGCAGCGGCGCCTTGATCGCCACGGCCCCGCTCTGCCCGGTCGGGAGCGGGTGGCCGCTTTCGTCAAGAATCGCGAATTCGTAGCCCGGCACCGGGAATCCCGCCGAGCCGCGGCGGCGGCGCAGATCGCCCAGCGCCGCGCACGAGGCGACGCCCGGCCAGCCCAGCTCGGTCTGCCACCAGTGGTCGATCACCGGCAGCCCGGTCCTGGCTTCGGCCCAGGCGATGGTCTCGGGATCGGCGCGCTCGCCCGCCAGGAAGATCGCCTGGCAGGGGCCGGTGCCGATCTCGGCCAGGAAGCGGCCCTCGGGATCCTCCTTGCGCACCGCGCGGATCGCGGTGGGGGCGGTGAAGAAGGTCTTGACCCCGTGGCGGACGATGGTGCGCCAGAAGGTGCCCGGATCGGGGGTGCCGACCGGCTTGCCCTCGAACAGCACCGTGGTCGCCCCGACCAGCAGCGGGGCATAGACGATATAGCTGTGGCCCACGACCCAGCCCACGTCCGAGGCGGCCCAGAACACGTCGCCCGCGCCGATCCCGTAGATGTTGGCCATCGACCAGGCGAGCGCCACCGCATGGCCGCCGTGCTCGCGCACCACGCCCTTGGGAGTGCCGGTGGTGCCCGAGGTATAGAGGATATAGAGCGGATCGTCGGCGGCGACCGCCACGGCGGGCGGGACCGGATCGGCAGCCGTCGCGTCTCGCAGGGACTGCCAATCGTGATCGCGCGGACCGCTCAGCTCGGCCGCCAGCCGCTCACGCTGATAGACCACGACATGGTCGACCGCATGGCGGGCCAGGGCCAGCGCCTCGTCGACCAGCGGCTGGTAGGCGATCGTCCGGGCGCCCTCGATCCCGCAGGAGGCGGTGAGCAGGACCTTGGGCGTCGCATCGTCGATCCGCTTGGCCAGCTCGAGCGGGGCGAAGCCGCCGAACACCACCGAATGGACCGCCCCCAGCCGCGCGCAGGCCAGCATGGCGAAGACCGTGGGCGGGATCATTGGCATGTAGAGCACCACCCGGTCGCCCCGCTCCACCCCCAGATGCGCCAGCATGGCGGCGACACGGCCGACCTCGTGCTGCAGCTCGGCATAGGTGGTGCGGGTGACCGTGGCGGTGACCGGGCTGTCGTAGATCAGCGCGAGGGCATCGCCCCGCCCCGCCGCGACATGGCGGTCGACGCAATTGTACGCGGTGTTGAGCCGGCCGCCGGGGAACCAGCCGCGCGCCGGATCGAACGCCGCGGCGGGAGGGCTGCTCCAGTCGATGGCCTGCGCCGCCCCTAGCCAGAACGCCTCCGGCTGCGCGATGCTCGCCTGCCAGGCGCGGGTATAGGCCTCGCTCATCTGCCCTCTCCTGTTCCGGCCGGGCGGGCTCACGGGGCCGCCCGGTTCCGGCAGACCCTGCGCCTCAGCGCAGGGTCTTCGCAAGGACGACCAAAGTCGGATCCCCGTCGAAGGGCTCGGGCACGAAACCCTCGTCGCGCTCGACCGCGATCGCGGCGTGGTTGTCGCGGCTCTCGATCGCGATCACCCGGCGCACCCCGCGGCGCGCGGCCTCATGGGCGAGGTGATCGAGCAGGACACAGCCGATCCCGCGTCCCTTGCGATCGCCCCGGACCGACACCGCGACCTCCGCGGTCTCCAGCGCGTTGTCGCAGGCGAGCAGGGCAGAGGCGACCAGTGCGCCATCCGCCTGGTCGAAGGCGAGATAGCTCTCGGAGCGGAAGTGGTCGGCGTGGATCAGCGGCTCAAGCTGGTCATGGCTGACATGGGCGGCAGCGGCGAAGAAGCGGAAGCGGCGGTCCTCGGCGCTGACCGCGTCGAAGAAGGCGGCCAGCGCCGGCTCGTCAGCCGTGGTCGCGGGACGGACGGTCAGGACCAGCCCGGTGCGGGTGGTCAGCTTGGTGAGGGTGGCGAGAGCGGTCATCGCAGGTCTCCGTTGGATCGATGACTTCGCACTTGCAGCACGGACCGGCACCTGGCCTTGATCGAGCGCAAGATGCGCGGATTTCAGGCCCAGAAAAGCCCGCTCTCCGCGAGGAGAGAGGGCGAAGGGGGCGGTGCCGAACCACACCGCCCCCTGGCTCATTTACCCGTCGATCGAGCGCCGCGCGGTCTCGGGCAGGAACACCAGCCCGATCACCAGCGTCGCCGCGGCCACGATGACCGGGTACCAGAAGCCGTGATAGATGTTGCCGTTGGCCGCCACCATGGCGAAGCCGATCGCCGGCAGCAGCCCGCCCAGCCAGCCGTTGCCGATATGATAGGGCAGCGACATCGACGAGTAGCGGATGCGGCTGGGGAACAGCTCCACCAGCATGGCCGCGATCGGGCCGTAGACCATGGTCACCAGCAGCACGAGGTACCACAGGATCGCGATCACCAGCGGCCTGTTGATCTGCGCCGGATCGGCCTTGGTCGGGTAGCCGACCTTGGCGAGCTCACCCACGACGGCCTCCTTGGCCGCGACCGCGGGCTTGCCGCCCTCGGCCGGCCTGGCCTTGACCGCCGGCGCGCCGATGACCCGGGCGGTGAAGGCGGCGATGGCCTGCTTCTTCTCGTCACCCGTGACCTTGGCCGGATCCGGCGCCACCACGGTGGTCGCACCGATCGTGATCGCGGCGATGGTCCCTGCCGGGGCGGCGACGTTCTCGTAGTTGATCCCCGCCTTGGCCAGCGCGTTCTTGACGATGTCGCAGCTGGTCGTGTCGAACCTGTTGGCGCCCACCGGGTCGAACTGTGACGAGCATTCGGCCGGATCGGCGGTGACCGTGACCGGAGCCGTCGCCAGGGCCTGGGCCAGCGCGGGGTTGGCCGCGTCGGTCAGGGCATGGAACGCCGGGAACAGCGTGACCGCGGCCAGCGCGCAGCCGGCCATGATGATCGGCTTGCGCCCGATCCGGTCCGACAGCGCGCCGAACACCAGGAAGAACGGGGTCCCGAGCAGCAGGGCGATGATCGTCAGGCTGTTGGCGGTGAGGCCATCGACCTTGAGCATCTTCTCGAGGAAGTACATCGCATAGAGCTGGCCGGTGTACCAGACCACGGCCTGCCCGGCGATCGCGCCGAAGAAGGCGATCAGCACGATCTTGAGGTTCTTCCACTCGCCGAAGGCCTCGGTCAGCGGGGCCTTGGAATTGGTTCCCTCGGCCTTCATCTTCTGGAACACCGGGCTTTCGTGCAGCTTCAGCCGCAGCCACAGCCCGATCGCCAGGAACAGGCCCGAGATCAGGTAGGGAATCCGCCAGCCCCAGTCCTTGAACGCCTCTTCGCCCACGCCGGTCACCGGCGAGCGCACGGTGATGACGATCAGCAGCGCCATGGCCAGTCCGGCCGTGGCGGTGATCTGGATCCAGCTGGTGTAGAACCCGCGCTTCCCGTTCGGGGCATGTTCGGCCACGTAGGTCGCCGCGCCGCCATACTCGCCGCCCAGCGCCAGCCCCTGGCACATGCGCAGCGCCACCAGCATGATCGGCGCGGCGACGCCGGCGGTCTCGTAGGTGGGCAGGCAGCCGACCAGGAAGGTGGAGAGGCCCATCACCAGCAGGGTGATGATGAAGGTGTAGCGCCGCCCGAAGGTGTCGCCGATCTTGCCGAACACCAGCGCGCCGAAGGGCCGGACGATGAAGCCCGCGGCGAAGACCAGCAGGGCCATGATGAACGAGGTGGTCGGGTTCAGCCCCGTCAGGAACTTGGCCGCGATAATCGCGGTGAGCAGGCCGTAGAGGTAGAAGTCGTACCATTCGAACACCGTGCCGAGCGAGGACGCGGTGATGATCAGCTTCTCGCTGTGCGTGGCCTGGTGGTGCCGCGGCAGGGCGGAGACGTCGTCGGGTATCTCCAGTCTTGGCATGGAACCTCTCCTCGTTATGTCCCTAGAAGCTGTACTTGGCGGCAAACTCGACCCGGTCGACCCGGCCGGTCGCCGTGCCTCCCGGCGTTGTCGCATTGATCACGGTTCGCGCCCCATGGCGATACTCGAGACCCAGATCGATCATCGGCAGCGGCGAATAGAACAGGTTGGCGGCGGCGCTGTAGGCCTGCTTGTTGAGGCCGCCGAGCTGGGCGCGGGTCAGGCCGGGGGCATAGTGCACCGCCTGGTAGCTGCCCATCAGGTTGAACCGCAGCTGCGGCGCGAGCGCGACGTGGGCCGAGACCAGCGCGGCGAAGACGTCCACCGGCCGCAGGCTGTTGCTGGCCGGATCATAGACCGCGTCGGGTGCGAAGTTGAGCCCGACATAGCGGCCGATGTTCTGGCCATAGGCGGCGATGAAACGCAGGTCGCTGGTCTGGGCGGCGTTGAGGAACAGCTTGCCGCCAAGGCTGGCGCCAAGCCCGGTGGCGGTCACGCCGCGCCCGACCGCGCCAGTATTGGCAGTGTTGTTGACCAGCGCGGTGCCGGTGCTCTCGCCGCGGACCTGGCGCACCAGCCCGGCCAGCGAGAGCTCGCCGCGGTGTCCGGTGTAGACCAGCCGGGCGGTCAGGTCGGGCCAGTGGTCGGTGCCGCTTTCCATGATGGCCGCCGTCCCGGCCATGGCCAGCGCGCTTTCCGGGTTCTCGACCCCGAGATGCAGGGTCACCTGGCGCGACAGCGGGGCGGAATAGCGGATCAACGGCTCACGGACGAAGACCGTGCCCTCGGCCCCGCCGACATAGTCGGTGCTTTCCGGCAGGGCCCCGGTGTACTGGAAGGTGGTCCAGTCCTGGCCGAAGGTGAAGCGGTCGACCGTCAGCGTCCCGCGCCGCAGCGCCAGGGTATAGCCGTTGGTGGTGCGCTGCGAGCCACCGCCGACGACGCTGGCCGAGGGGCTGGGCGTGGTCTGGAAATCGGTCTCGAGATAGCCCTTCACCGAGTGGCCGGCGACCGCCGAGGCGAAGCTGAGCCACAGTCGGGTCTGCTTGGCGGTGAAGTCCTCCGAGCTGAAGGGCTGCCCGCCCGGCGTGGTCGGGATGACCTGCGGCAGGTAGAAATCGCGGCCGAGCGTGTTGCTCGGCACCGAGCCCCGGTCGAACCGGCTGAACGCCGCGATCAGCTTGAGGTAGCCGCCCAGCCGGATCGTCGTGGCGCCGTTGCGGAAGCCCTCGGGCACGGGGTGGGCGGCGAGGGTCGCCACGCTGCCGCGCGCCTCGGCGGCGGCGCTCGCGGCGGCCTGGGCCTGGCTGGCCGCGGCCTCGGCGCGGGCCGAGGCGGTCCCGGC
>NZ_JACLAX010000015.1 GCF_014230355.1 Novosphingobium piscinae | reverse complement strand
AGCGGGCGCCGCAGCTGCGCGCGGGGCGGCGGCCGGAGCGGCCGGGGCCTCGGTCCGGACCGGTTCGGCGCGCGGCGCGGGCGCGGGCTTGGCCGCCGCCTCGGGCTTGGGCGCCTTGGGGGCCGGGGCAGGGGCGGGCTCCTTCTCGTTCGGCTTGACCGGTGAGGGGCGGGCCTTGAGCCCGAGGCGGTGCGCCTTGCCGATCACCGCGTTGCGGCTGACGCCGCCCAGCTCTTCAGCGATCTGGCTGGCAGTAGCGCCGCCTTCCCACATCTTGGTCAGCTTCTCGATGCGTTCGTCGGTCCAGCTCATTCCAGCCTGTTCTTTCCGTGCCGCGCGCCGATCGGTCGCGCCGACGCTTGCCAATGCCAAAGGGTGCCGATAGTCGCCGCGCTATGGCCGATCAACCCCAGGATACGTTCGCCCCCGCTTCCGCCTCCGGGATCGCTCCCGCACGCCGTTCGCAACGGGCTTTCTCGGAGCCGGGCGTACCACTGATCCACCAGATCAACGGGCTCGGCTTGTGGACCCTCTATATCAAGGAGGTGCGCCGCTTTTTCAAGGTTCAGACCCAGACGATCTGGGCCCCGGCGGTGACCACGCTGCTGTACCTGATGATCTTCACCCTGGCGCTGGGCGGCGGCAGCCGGACGGTGCTGGGCGTGTCCTTCGCCACCTTCGTCGCGCCGGGCCTGATCGCCATGGGCATGATGAACAATGCCTTCGCCAATTCGAGCTTCAGTTTTCTCGCCGGCAAGATCCAGGGCACGATCATCGACTATCTGATGCCCCCCTTCTCCGAGATCGAGCTGATGCTGGCGCTGATCGGCGCAGCGGTGACCCGCGCGGTTCTGGTCGGGCTGGCCCTGGCCGGCGCAATCATGCTGTGGCCGGACGTGCAGCTGGCCGCGCCGCATGCCTGGGCGATCGTGTGGTTCGGGTTGATGGGCTCGATCATGCTCGCCTTCATCGGCCTGCTGACCTCGCTGTGGGCCGAGAAGTTCGACCACAACGCGGCGGTGACCAACTTCGTCATCACCCCGCTGACCATGCTTTCGGGCACGTTCTACGTGATCGACAATCTCGCTCCCGCATTCCAGACCGCCAGCCGGCTGAACCCGTTCTTCTACGTGATTTCGGGCTTCCGGTTCGGTTTCCTGGGGCGCAGCGACATCGGCGATACCAACCTGCACGTGCTGCAGGGGGCGATCGGGCTGGGCGTGCTCAACCTCGTGCTGGGCATCGTGACCTACGTGCTGCTGCGCTCGGGCTGGAAGCTCAAGAGCTGACCGGCGGCGCCGGCCATGGCGCCTGGCCTCAGTGGGTCATCCCGTTGCGCAGGCGGTAACGGCCGCCGGCAAAGCCCTCGAACAGGTCGGCCACGGCCGGATGCTCGACCGGCCCGCCATCGGCGTCACCCACCAGGTTCTGCTGGCTGACATAGGCGACGTAGCTGTTCTCACCGTTCTCGGCGAGCAGGTGATAGTAGGGCTGCTCGCGCTCGGGCCGGATTTCCTGCGGGATCGCCTCGTACCATTCCTCGGTGTTGGCGAAGACCGGATCGATGTCGAACACCACGCCGCGGAAGTCGAAATGACGGTGGCGGACCACGTCGCCGATGCCGAAACGGGCATGGGCATGGCGGGGGGCCTCGATCAGCCGACCGGCCTGAGGCGAGAAGAAGCTGGCGCGCTCGAACGGTTCCATAGCCCGAATATAGGTTGTTGCGGGTGCGAAACAACCCGGCCGCGGCGGACCGGGCGCGATTTCCGCAGCCGCCCGCCACGCAGGGGCTTGGCAACCGCGGCCCCATCCGCTAACGGCGCCGTTCCTCGACCGGACGGCCCGCGCGGCCGCTCCCGACACTTCGCGGAGAGGTGGCAGAGTGGTCGAATGCGCCGCACTCGAAATGCGGTGTACGGGCAACCGTACCGTGGGTTCGAATCCCACCCTCTCCGCCAGGTGACTGCCAGGGGCAGCCAGAGACACTCGGGAAACTTGCGCCGCCCAGGCGTTGACAGGCGGCTGCCCGCAGGGGGGAGTTCACCCCGGCACGGCCATGTCCGGCGCGAGCCGCTGCGGGCCGGGTCGGGTTTCCGGTATCGGGCACCTTCCTGGTGCTGCCGTGTGGCCACGGCGAGCCGCGCGGTGCGGGGACTGCGGTTGCGGGGACTGCGGTGCGGGACGTCCGCAGGGCTCCGCCTTGGGGGCACCGTCGGGCGCTGTCAGCACGGGCCAAGTCCGGCAAGCTGGCATCGCCAGGGTTGCACCGGCTGAGCGTAGACGAACGGGACAAGCAGCGCGAACCCGGCCAGCAGCGCCGCCTGAAGCAGCATGACCACCCCCTCCGGGGGGGCTTTCAGCCGGAGCGCCTGACCGCCCAGAGCATAGCCGCAAATCAGCGGGATGAAGTGATGATAGGCGTAAAGCACGCGGGTGTGTTGCAGCACCACCATGCTGGCCAGACTGGACAGCCAGATGACGACCAGCGCCAGCGGGATGGCCTCCATCCTGCGCGGCAACCTGGCGAGTGATACCAGGACGCCCAGCAAGGAAAGGCACCAGGCCACCCGGTTGGGGACCAGCGCGACATAGGATCGTCCCTCCGGGGACGAGGTCCAGCGGTAGGCGATCGCACCGCCGCCCGCCAGCCACTGGAGCGGGGTCGATCCGTTGGGGTCGTGGCGCGGGACACCGGCCAGATCGGCGGCGATGAACCTCGCATGGTCGGCCACCAGCGCGCCGTAGGCCGGCAGCGTCCACCTGCCGCTCTCGAGGGCGGCGCGATGTGTTGGCGACAGGAAGGCCGCATCCTTTCGCCCCGCGTCGGTCGCCAGATCCGGCGGTCGGGCGGACAGGGCTGCGCAGGTGAGCGCAATGGCCACAAGTCCGGTCGCTCCGCCAGCCAGGCCGGCCGCGGCATGTCCCGCGCTCCTCCGCCACCCCAGCGCCGGCAGCCGGTAGAGCACGACTGCGGCGCCGCCGAGCCCGATCAGGAGACCGTTGGCCCTGACCAGTGCCGCCAGCATGACACACAGGCCGAAGCCGAACCACGCCAACCAGTGCGGGCGGCGCACCGCGGCGATCAGGCTGTGCAGCGCGAGCAACAGAAAGCAGACCTGGAACGAATCGAGCTGTGCGGCGCGGAACTGGACCAGCATGGCCGGGTCGAACAGCATCAGGCCGGTCGCCAGCAAGCCGGTGGACAGGCTTCCGCTCAGCCTGAGCATGAGCAGGAAGAACAGGACCATGTCGAGGCAACCGACCAGGGCCGAGGCCAGCCTCACGCCGACATAGCTGTAGTTGGCCGGGAGCTGCTCGGCCCTGATCGTCTTGGTGGCGGCCACCGCCGTCTGATCGACATGGCGGTTTGTCCCCCAGGCCGTGTCGCCGGCCATGATCAGGATCAGCCCGAGCGGAGGATGCGACGCGAACTGGGCCGTCCCTGCCTGATACCGCGCGGTTGCCGTCAGGTAATAGGCCTCGTCCCAGATCGGGGCGCGCGGCTCGCCCAGCCGGAACAGCAGCAGGAAGGCCGCGACCAGCGCAACGGCCACGGCGCCCTGCGCGATCTGCCGGTGCTCCGACGCTGGCGCGGGACGGCCCGCACGGGCGGGTCGGGCCAGACTGTGTTCCGCAGACCCGACCACGCTCTCTGCCCTATCAGGCCAGACCGACCGTGACCGTGCCGGAATAGCCGGCGCTCGTGCTGCCGGTCAGGCTTGGCGTTTGCTGGGCAATCTGGGCCGAACTGTTGTCGCCGAAGATGTTGTCGCTCGACAGCGTGATCGAATTGTAGGGGTTGACCGAACTGGCATAGGCGCTGGTGGCGTAAACGGCCGTGTTCACGGCGGCAGGCATGCACAGCTGCCCGATGAGCGATGCGGTGCGACCCGTGCTCGAGGTGGTCAGTCCGCTGCGGAACACCTCGAAGTGGATGTGCGGATAGCGCCCCTGATAGCAGCCCGGATAGACTGTGGTGAAGGTGACTTCGCCGTTGGCGTCGGTGATCTGCACGCCTCGCAGCCAGCTCTCGGTCGTCGCGCCGGACGAGTAGAGCGAGTAGAGGCCGGCTGCATTGCAGTGCCACAGGTAGATCGCCGCGCCGACGATCGGCGTGCATCCGCCCGAGACGCTGACCAGACGGATCTTGAGGGTCAACAAGACACCGGAGGTGGTCGAGGTGGACGAGATGAAGCTCGAGCGGATGTCGCTTCGCACAACCCCGCTGGTGGTCAGCACGTTGGAGGTCGCACCGCTGGAGGTGTTGGTGCCGTCGGCCGGGTAGGGCCCGTTGGTTTCGGTGGGATCGGCCAGGCAGGTCCCGCTTGAGGACGAGGAGGAGCTCGAAGACGAACTTGAAGAAGACGAGCTCGACGAGCTGGAGCTGGACGAACTGGAGGTCGACGAAGAGCTGCTCGAACTCCCGCTGCCTTCGCCGCAGGCGGCCAGGGCTGTGGCGGTTCCCGCACTGGCCAGGAACGCCAGGGCCCGGCGCCGTGCCAGGAACCGCGCGTCCATGACGGCGAGATCGTGCATCAGGCCCCGTTCGGTTTCGGAATCGTCGTGGGAATCGTGGGAGTGGCTCATTGCTGCTGTCTCCAGTGGCTGGATCCGACAGGACTGCCGGAACCTTCGCCACCAGGTGTCGGGGTGCCAGTTTGCCAGGCGATTTCGGCCACTTTGCGGGAATGTTGCACCCGCCGGGACAGGTCCGGATCAACCGGCTGGCGACACCTGCGCGGTGAAGAGGTAGCCTTCGTTGCGGACCGTGCGGATCAGGTCATGGCCACTGTGCGCGCTTGCCTCGGCCAACTTCTTGCGCAGGCGCGAGAGCTGGACGTCGATCGCCCGATCGAAGTTCTCGCTCGTCTCGCCGCGCGACCAATCGAGCAACTGGTCGCGCGTCAGCACCCGGCGCGGGTGCTCGACGAAAGCGCGCAGCAGACGGAACTCCCCGTCGGAGAGAGCCACCAACTGGTCAGAAGGATCCAGCAGCAGCCGTGAGCCCAGATCCATGCGCCAGCCGGCGAATGTCAGAACGGTCCGATCCGGCGACCCATCGGGCGCCTTGGGTGCCGCTGGCGCAGCTGGTGTCGCGGGCTGTGCGGGCGCTGTGGCGTTCTGCGCTTGCGGTTCCGCAAGGCCGCCTGCGGCTGCGCCGGCCCGGCGCAGCACCGTGCGGATCCGGGCCAGCAACTCGCGCGGGTTGCAAGGCTTGGCCAGGTAATCCTGCGCGCCCATCTCGAGCCCGACAATCCGATCGATATCGCTGCCCACCGCGCTCAGCATGATGACCGGAGGTCCCGCACTGGCCAGTCCGCGCAGGGCCGTCAGGCCATCCTCGCGGGGCATCATCACATCCAGGACGATCAGGTCGTACCGGTCCTCGTCCAGCCGGCGGCGCATCTCGCTCGTGTCCGCGGCGGTCCGGGTCACGAAGCCGTGCTTGGTCAGAAACTCGGAGATCAGGGTCCGGATACCCTCATCGTCATCAACGATCAGGATGCGGCTCGAATAGTCCATGGGGCATAGTGTGGCGTGCATCGGCGCAACTTGCCACTCCATTTTCGCCGCCGGATTTCACCCGTGTTGCCGTTGGCGCGGCCTGTGCGGGGATGCAAACTTGGCGCAATGCCAGCGAAATTCCGGCGCAATGCGGCAGCCGGATGATACGGCCATGATCCGATGCGCCCTTCCTTCTGCCCACCCGTTGGCCTCCCGCCTGTTCCTGATCGCTGCAGTCGCTGCGGGCATGGTCCCGGCCGTGGCGGCGCGCGGCCAGGTCGTCGAGATCGACAGCCGGGGCCGCGTATTCGTTCCGCGGGGCACGGCTGCCGGGCTGTGGGCTGGCGAACCGCCTGCGGCTGACCAGCCCGCTGCCGCCGGGACAACCGGCCCGGCCCCGGCATCCGACGGGCTGCCGGCCGCGGCCGTGACGATCCTTGGTGCCACTCCCGCTCCGTCCGTGTACCGCGAGGCGCTCGACCGGGCGGCGAACCATGCGGCGATCAGTCCGGATCTGCTGGCCACCCTGGTCTGGCAGGAAAGCCGCTGGAACAGCCGTGCCCGCTCGCCCGCCGGAGCCATCGGGCTGGGTCAGCTGATGCCGGGAACGGCACGCCAGCTGGGCGTCAACCCCCATGATCCGGCGCAGAACCTGATCGGCGCCGCTACCTATCTGCGCCAGCAGCTCGACCGGTTCGACAACAATATCGAGCTTGCGCTGGCTGCCTACAACGCGGGTCCGCGGCGGGTCAGCCGCGCCGGTACCGTGCCCGCAATTGCCGAAACCCGCACCTATGTCGCCAGCATCACCGGACGGCTTGCCGCCCGGGCGCAGGGCGATTGATCCAGACCTGAGGAGATCCAAGATGAAACGCCTTCCTGTCATCGCCCTGGGACTCATGGCGACCGCGATCCCCAGCCCCGCCGCAGCCCAGGGTGCTGGCGGTCCGGCCGGTTCGGGACCGATTGTCTCGGCACTGGCATGGCTGCAGCAGACCCTGCTGGGTCAGGTGGCGACGACCGTCGCGGTCATCGCGGTCGCCATGGTCGGGTTCATGATGCTGACCGGCCGGCTCAACTGGCGGTTCGGGGCCACCGTGATCGTGGGCTGCTTCATCCTGTTCGGTTCCGCCGCGATCGTCGCGGGCATCCAGTCGGCCGCGGGCCTCGCGGGCTGAACCGCCATGTCGATTCCCGGTCAAACCCCCGTGTTCCGCGCCCTGACCCGCCCGCAGATGTTCGGGGGCGTGACCTTCAGCTTCTTCGTGGTCAACATTGCCGTGACCACCGAGGCCTTCCTGGTCACGCGCAGCTTTCTGGCCGTGCCCCTCGCGCTGGTGGTCCATGCGGCCGGCTATCTGGCCTGCCTGCGCGAACCACGGGTGTTCGACCTGTGGCTGACCCGGGTCAGCCGCTGCCCCCGGCTGCGCAACTGGGCACGCTGGGGCTGCAATTCCTATGCCCCATGACGGGAGACGACCGATGAGCCGCTGGAAAGGTCCTGCTGCGTGGAGCCGCCGGGAAGGGCGGGCCGGGGATCGCCTGCCTTATGCGCGGCAGGTGGACGAGGCGACCCTGGCGCTGCGCGACGGTTCGCTGTTGCAGATGCTCCGGATCGCCGGACTGCCGTTCGAGACCGAGGAGAGCGCCCAGCTCGACCATATGCTGGCCGTCCGCGAGACCCTGCTGCGCAGCGTCCTCGATGCGCGCTTCGTGGTCTACCATCATGTGGTCCGGCGCCGCGTGTTCATCGACTTTCCCGCCGAGTTTCCCGACCCGTTCAGCGCCGGACTCGAGACGGTCCGCGCCGAGCAGTTGGCGCGCACGCCGCTGTTCGTGAACGAGCAGTTCCTCACCCTGCTGCGCCGCCCGGCCCGGGGCAAGGCCGGGTGGGCCGAGCGGCTGTCCGGTCGTTTCGGGCGCGGCGACGGTGCCGATCCGGCGATGCATCGCGAGCTTGAGGCCGCCGTGGCGAACCTGCTGGCCGGGCTGGAACCCTATGGTGCGAGCAGGATGACGGTGCGGCAGGGCTCGTCCGAGCCGCTGGAACTGCTCTCCGCCATCTACAACGGGGAATGGCGCCCAGTTTCCCCTGCTGCCGGGGATGCCGACCTGGGGCATTATCTGCCCTATTCGCGGGTGTCGTTCGGGCTGGAAGCGATCGAAACCCGGCGCGCCGGCGAACGCAGCTTCGCCGCGATCATCGGGCTGAAGGAGTACCCCGGGGCCACCCGTGCCGGCATGCTCGACGGATTGCTGCGGCTGCCCTACGAGCTGGTCCTGGCCGAGACCTTTGCCCCGGCCGACCGCCAGATCGCCCGTGAGCGGATCGACCTGGCGGTGCGGCGCCTGAAATCCGCCGATGACGAGGCCCTGGCGGAACGTTCGCAGATGCTGGCGGCACGCGATGCCCTGGGGGCAGGGGAGGCGGCCTTTGGCGATCACCACCTGTCCGTCATGGTCCGCACGCCCGATCTGGCCATGCTTGACGGCGCGGCCGCGGCCGTGGCCGGAACCCTGGCCGATCTCGGGATCATCGCCGTGCGCGAGGATACCAATCTCGAGCCAGCGTTCTGGGCCCAGTTCCCCGGCAATGAAAGCTATGCCGTGCGCCGTGCCCTGGTCTCGAGCGGCAATGCCGCCGGGTTCCTGTCGCTGCACGGTTTTCCGCTTGGCCGCCCGACCGGCAACCACTGGGGCGATGCGGTGACGCCGTTCGAGACCACCAGTGCGACGCCCTACTTCTTCAACTTCCACCAGGGCGATCTTGGCCACTTCACGGTCATCGGACCTTCTGGGTCGGGCAAGACCGTCGTGCTCAACTATCTGGTCGCCCAGGCCCAGAAGTTCGCCCCCCGCACGGTCCTGTTCGACAAGGACCGGGGAGCGGAAATCTTCCTGCGGGCGATGGGGGCTCCCTATCTGCGGCTGGTCCCGGGTGTGCCGTCCGGGCTCAATCCGCTCGCGTTGCCGGATTCGGCCGCGACCCGCGCGTTTCTCCGGCAATGGCTGGCCAGATTGCTCGATGCCCGGGACGCGGCCGAGGAGGCGACGATCGCCGATGCGGTCGACGCGCTCTATGAGCACGACCCCGCGTTCCGCAGGCTGCGTTATCTGCGCGAGCTGCTCGCCGGCGGGCGGCGGCCGGAAACGGACGACCTTGCCAGCCGCCTCGCGCCGTGGGTCAACGACGGGCCGCAAGCCTGGCTCTTCGACAATGGCGATGACTGGCTCGCCTGCGATGCGCGGGTGATTGGCTGCGACATGACCGCCCTGCTCGAGGACCCGGTCCTGCGGACGCCCGCGCTGATGTACCTGTTCCATCGCATCGACGAGCGGCTGGATGGCACACCGGCGATGATCCTGATCGACGAGGGGTGGAAGGCGCTCGACGACGAGGTGTTCTCGGCGCGCCTGCGCGACTGGCTCAAGACCCTGCGCAAGCGAAACGCGATTGTTGGCTTTGCCACCCAATCCGCGGCCGATGCGCTGGAAAGCCGGATCGCCTCGGCCATTGTCGAACAGACCGCGACGATGATCTTCATGCCGAACTCGCGTGCGCGCGCCGAGGACTATTGCCAGGGCTTCGGATTGACCGAGCATGAACTGGGTCTGATCCGCGCGCTGCCGGCCAACAGCCGCTGCTTCCTTGTCCGCCGCGCCAACGAATCGATCGTGGTCCGGCTCGATCTTGCCGATGCGCCCGGGATCCTGACCGTCCTGTCCGGGCGTGAGGCGACGGTTCGCCGGCTGGACCGGATCCGCGCCGAGGTGGGCGAGGATCCACGGGACTGGCTGCCCCTGCTGACCGGGGTGGAATGGGACGGGTTCGACGAGGGGGCCGAGCGCGATCCCCTGCGTGAGGCGGCAGAGTGATCTGCCCGGCCTTCTCGGGGACTGGCCCGACGCTCATTTCCGGAGCGTTGCAGGCTGTCGACTGCCGCGCCGGCATGGCCACCCAGGCTGCCTTCACGCGGCTGTTCGGCGGTGACGGCCAGCTGACCGTCGCCTTGTCGCTGGCACTGACGCTGTATGTTGCGCTGTTTGCCCTCCGCCTCCTGACCGGGCAGGGCCGGCTGGGCCTCGCCGCGCTCACGCCGCGCATGATGGGACTGGGGCTGGCACTGACCTTCGCCACCTCATGGGTGGCCTATTCCACGGTGATCTGGTCCTTGCTGGCCGCTGGCCCCGATTGGATCGCGGCCAGCCTGCTGGGCATCCGGGGATCGGCGACCGAGGCATTCGCGGTGCGGCTCGACGGGCTGTTCGCCGCCGTCGCGAGTGCCGCCGAACAGGCTCAGGTGGCGGTCGGCGAGGCCAAGGGGACGACCCCGGCCGATCTCCTGTCCTATGCCGCGCTGCTGTTGCTGCTGGGCACGGTGGGGGTGCTGGTGACCAGCCGGATCGCCCTTGCGACCCTGCTGGCGCTGGGGCCGATCTTCCTGATCCTCGCGATCTTCCCCGGGACCCGGGGCCTGTTTGCCGGCTGGGTTCGCACCGCCGTGCTCTTTGCCCTGGCCCCGATGTTCGCAACGCTGATCGGGGTTGGCTCGGTGGCCATGCTCGACCCGGTGGTCGCCGGTCTGGAGGGCGGCGACATCGGCTTGGCACAGGCGGCTGCCGTCTTCGTGGCGGCCGCTGTCCACTGCATGCTGATGGCGCTGGCGCTCAAGCTGGTTGGCGCCCTGACGGCCGGCTGGAATCCCGCCCCGGGCCAAGCGGAGGGTCTTTGGCCCGCGCATCGGGCCGGGACCGCTGATCTGACCATCGCGGCTCCGGGACAGCCCTGGCCGGGCGCTGCGGCGATCCAGCCGCCTGCACCCGGAGCGGATTCCCGCTACCGCGACATCACGGCGGCGGTCGGCCGGGTGGGTTTGCCCGGATCGGCCGAGACCATGCCAAACGTGATCCGGCTGCCTGGCCTGCCTTTCACCACCTTGCCGCCGCTTGCGCCGGTCCGGCCGGTGACGGCCAGTCGCCGGCCGGCGCTCGGCCCCCGGCGCCCGGCGCCGAAGCCTGTTTCCCCTGCGAAGGAGCCCCTGAAATGAGACCGTTCACGGCACCCGGCTGGACCTTGGCCGCTCTTGCCGCCCTGACCGCAACGGTGGCCCAGGCCCGCGAAGAGCATGTGACGACGCGGACCTATGTCGCCGACCGGGTCGAGCGCTTTGTCGGCCGCCCGGGGTTCCAGTCGACGATCGCCTTCGCCCCGGCCGAGCGGATCGAGAACATCGCGGTGGGCGATGGCTCCGGCTGGCAGATCACCCCGAATCGTGCGGCCAATCTGCTGTTCGTCAAGCCGACCGGCAGTTCCGCGCGGTTGACCAACATGACCGTCGTGACCGACCGGCGAACCTACCTGTTCGAGCTCCGGAACGATCCCCGCGCCGTTCCTGCCTATCTGATCCGGTTCAGCTACCCGGCCGCCGAGGCCGAGCCATCCCCGGCTCCCGCGCCGGCCGTGATCGCGGCAGCGGAAACGGTGGTCGCCCCATCGGCGCTCCCGCTGGACCGGATGAACTTCGGCTGGACCATGCGGGGCGAGAAGCGGCTGTTTCCTGACCGGGTGTTCGATGATGGCGAAGCGGTTTACCTGGCCTGGTCGCCCGACCGGGCCTTGCCGGCGATTCTCGCGCCCGCACCTGATGGCCGCTCTGAAGGTCCGGTGAACTTCACCGCGCGCGGGCAGTTCCTGGTGGTCGAAGGCCGCCATGCCCGGCTGGTGCTGCGCTCCGGTCGCGACATGGCCGTGCTGGAAGGAGCTGCCGCACCCGGGGAGCCACCCGCCACACCCGCCCGCGTGGCGGCGGCACGGTAAGCCGCCATGGGAGATCTCAGCCACGAGCGCTTCCCGCTGTTTGACGTCGATCCGCGCACCGGATTGACCGATGAGGCCCTGGACAAAGCCAGCCGCAATGCCTTTCCCGTCGTCGCGGGCGATGCCCGGCGCAAGGATCGCGGAGGTCTGCTGCTGGGCGTGACGATCGCTGCGCTGCTCGGGGCGGTGACCTTCACCGGCTTGCGCAGCGCCCCCGCGCCGCGCAGCGGGGCCGGCGCGCCGGACCGGTCCTCGGGCACGGCGGCGACAGCTCAACCCACCGACCCGGAGCAGCCCGACCGCGGTCAGGCCGAGCCGGCCCTCGCGGTCCAGGCCATGCCCCCCACACCCGCACAGGCGGCCGTACTCGCCCAGCCGCCGGGCCAGGCCGCCGGCTTCCCGGCGCCGGCCGTCGCCCCGGTGATGGTCTACGATACGTCATCCCTCGCCGAACCGGCCGGACCCAGCGCGGCGGTCCGGGCGGCGGCCGGCCCCGCACCGGGGCAGGCCGGGCCCCTCAGCGAGAACGAGGCCTTCGGTTCACGGCTCGCGACCACGGGGGGCGAGATCGCCAGTGCGACGCGTATGGCCGACCCGACCAACACCGTCACCCAGGGCACGCTGATCCCGGCGATCCTCGAGACCGCGATCGATTCGGACCTGCCCGGCTATGTCCGCGCAGTGGTCAGCGTGGACGTGAAATCGTTCGATGGCCGCCGCGTGCTGGTACCGCGCTCGTCCCGGTTGATCGGGCAGTACAAGAGCGGCCTCGCTGCCGGGCAGACCCGGGCCTATGTGATCTGGACGCGGCTGATCCGGCCGGACGGGGTTTCGGTGGCGCTGGCCTCACCTGCGGTCGAGTTTTCCGGTCGGTCCGGGCTGTCGGGTGAGGTTTCCGGTCACTTCTTCAAGCGTTTCGGGGCCGCGTCCCTCCTCTCGGTCATCGGCGGTCTGGGCGCCATCGCCAGCGGCGGGGCGGCCGGGCTGCTGATCACCAGCAACAGCCAGAGCGCCGCAAGCGTGGCGGCCCAGCGCGATGCGCAGATCCCGCCCACCATCCGGGTCGCCCAGGGCCAGCCGGTCCGCGTCTTCACGGCCCGGGACCTCGACTTCTCCGGGGTCGCGCCGTGAGGCTTGCCGCGACCGCGGACCCGCTCGGCAGCGACGTGTTCCTGTCGGCCTATCTGGCCCCGCTGCGCCGGTTTCTCGAGCCGCCCGATGTCTGCGAGGTGCTGGTCAACCGCGCCGGCGAGGTCTGGGTGGAGACGGCTGGAGCGGGCCGGATGTCGTGCCACGAGGCTCCGGACATCGACGATCGGCTGCTGCGCCGGTTGGCCGAGCAGGTGGCGCGGGTGACCTGCCAGGGCATTACCCGCGAACAGCCCCTGCTGGCTGCCACCCTGCCGGACGGCGCACGCGTGCAGTTCGTCGCGCCGCCGGCGACCCGGGCGGGCTGGGCGCTGGCCATCCGTCGCCATCGCGCCGTCGACGTACCGCTCGAGGCATGGCGGCCCCGGCTCGGACAGGGACGCGGCCCGCTGGTCCTTCCCGCCGGAGACCTGGCCGATCCGCTGGTCTGGCTGACCCAGCAGGTGAAGGAACGCCGGACCATTCTGGTGGCGGGAGGGACCTCGAGCGGCAAGACCACCTTCATCAATGCCCTGCTGCGCGCCGTGGATCCGGCGGAGCGGCTGGTGGTGGTGGAGGATACGCCCGAAATCCGTCTGTCCCAGCCCAATGCGCTGGGTCTCGTCGCGGTCAAGGGCATGCTGGGGGAAGCGCAGGTCAGTGCCGACGATCTCCTGCAAGCCAGCCTCCGGCTCCGCCCGGACCGCATCGTCCTGGGGGAACTGCGCGGGGCCGAGGCCATCACCTTCCTGCGTGCGGTCAACACGGGCCATCCCGGATCGCTCTCCACGGTCCATGCCAACACCTGCCGCGGCGCGCTTGATCAGCTGGCCCTCATGGCCATGCAGGCCGGTCTCGGCCTCTCGCGCGGCGAGACGCTGCACTATGCGGCCAGCGTGATAGATCTGGTGGTCCAGCTGGAACGCAGTGGTGGCGAACGCAGCATCGTCGATATCCGCAGTGCCCGCGAACTGGTTGACTGACCCGGCCAATCAGCGATGGAAGCAGTCAGGTGACAGAGCACGGGATTTCAGGAATGGCTCGACAACGACCGTGGCGACGCGTCAGCCTGCCTCTCGGGCTGCAACTGATGATCCTGATCGCGCTGGTTCTGCTGGTGGCGCAGGTCGTCACTCTCGCTCTGACCGTCATCATCCCTCCGGCGCCGCAACAGCGCTGGGACCTGGGCGAGGTCGCCTCGGTCCTCGCGAGCGGATCGGGCTCCGACCGGCTCGAGATCACCACGATGGCGGGGCCGCCTGACCTGTCGGGATCGGGCTGGCTGGTCTCCCCGAGTTCGCGCGATGCGCTGGCGCGTCGTTTGGGCCGTCGCCCCGACGAGGTGATCCTCGCGTTCTACACCCTGCTTCCCGTGGGGGGCGTGGCCGGTCCGGACAGTGCCCCCCGGTTGCCCGCTCCGAAGCGGTCGGAGGCAGTGGGCTGGCTGGTTCCGCGCGCCGAGGCTCAGGTTATCCCGGGTGGGCCACCGCCGGGTGGCATTCCGCCCGGGATCGGACCGGGCGGGGGGTTCCCGCCAGGTGGCGGCTTCCCTGGTGGAGGTGGTCCGGGCGGCGGGTTTCCGGGTGGCGGGTTTCCGGGGGGACGCAGTCCCGAGGCCCGCATGCCCGGGGCGGCGGCGCCCCAGACCCCGGGATCGCGTCCGTCCGGCGGGCCCGATGCCCGGCCGGCGAGCGGACCGGCGGGTCCGGTCGTCCAGACCGCTGGAGCGCGGGCCGAGGGGGCGGGGCCGGGCGCCGCTGGCATCCCGGGGGCACCTCGAGCGCCCGCGGGCATAGGGTTTATGGCCGGATCGCAGCCGTTGATCCGGACGCCCGGATTGTCTCCGGAGGCCCTTGCCTTGCCTGACCTCGCCCGGCCGGTCCAGTCTGTCCCGGCGCCTGCCGGCAAGGCGCGGTCGAACCCGGTGGCCGAGGATGCCATCCCCCTTCGCAGCGACGTCGATCCGGCAGCCATCCCGGTCGTCCAGCCGCCGCCACTGGGGGGCGCGGTGCGCAGCGCGAACGCCACCGCCCGGCCCGCCACGCCGCCGCGCGGCCGTCCGCAGGCGCTGCCCTTCCGGCGTGCGAACGGATGGTTCGCCTTCACCACACCGCCCTTCATCGAAGGCGATTTCGTTGCCGCCGTGCGCAACCCCGACGGGACCTGGGCCGCCGTGGCACCCCGGGCGGAATCCTTTCCCACCACGTGGCAGCGGCGCGTGTTCGCCTGGTTCCTGCTGTCGCTCGCGCTGGTCGGTCCTGCAGCCTGGATTTTCGTGCGTCGCATCATTGGTCCGCTGGAGGGGTTCGTCCAGGCGGCCGAGGCGCTGGGGCGCGATCCGTCAGCGACCATCGGTCCGCTGTCTGGACCCGCTGAAATCGGCCGTGCCGCCCATGCCTTCAACCTGATGCGCAACCGTCTGCGCGCCTTCGTCGATGATCGCACCGCCATGGTCGGGGCGATCAGCCACGATCTCAGGACTCCGCTGACGCGCCTGCGCTTCCGGATCGAAAACGTCCCCGAGGACCAGCAGGATGGTCTGCGTCGGGAGGTCGAGGACATGGAGATGCTGATCAGCCAGGTCATTACCTTCATCCGCGATGCCTCGACCCCCGGGCCGCGTGAGCCGCGTGACCTGACCGAGCTGATCCGGCATTCGGTCGAAGGCGTGTCGGTCCTGGGCGGCACGGTCGAATTCGTCGCCACAGGTCCGGTCCCGGTGGAGGTTGATCCGGTCGGGATGCACCGGCTGCTGGTGAACCTGCTGGAAAACGCCATCAAGTATGGTGGTGGCGCCAAGGTGCGGATCCGCCAGGACGTGGATCACGCCATCGCGGAAATCGTCGATCAGGGGCCCGGTATCGACCAGGCCGAGCAGGAACGGGTGTTCGAGCCCTTTTACCGAAGCCCGGCTGCGGTGCGCTCGGGGTTGCCGGGAAGTGGCATCGGCCTGGCGGTCTGCCGGTCGATTGCGCGGGCCCACGGCGGGGATATCGATTTTGAGCAGCGCGCCGACGGCTTCACCACCCGGCTGGTGCTGCCACGCGGGTTCGAGCCGGCCCTGCGGTCGGCCGCATGATGCGTCGACTGGCAGCCGTACCGGCGCTGCTGATCGCCAGCCCGGTCGCCGCGCAGGACGCCGCGCAGGACGCCGCGTCCGCCGCGTCCACCTCGTTCGAGGAGGTTGCCGGGGTGGCCACGCCGATCCAGCCGCGCGCCGCAGTGGCCTGGCTTGCCGGGGCTGCTGCAGGTTACATCGTGCGGCAGGACCTGCCAGACAGCCCCTATGCCACTGTCTCCGTCACCCGCTACCAGAACGACTGGTATCTGCGTGGCGGGCTCACCTTCTACAAGAGCGCGATCCAGCAGGTCGATGCGGCGCTGCCTTCCACCTTCACGATCGCATCGCTCGGCGCGGGCCGGGTCTGGGGCGACTGGTTCGCCGATCTGTACCTTTCGGGGGGGCAGCAACGGTTCGGAATGGTCACCACGCCCGCGGGTTCGCGGCCAAGCATGGTCGGCAACGGCACCGGCTATCTTGCCTTCGGTGCGCGGGGCGGTCGACGCCTGTGGTTGAGCGACCGTACCGCGCTGCTGGGTACCGCCTTTGTCGGCTATGCCGCGACCCGCAGTCTCCGGCATGCGCTGGTTCGTGGTGCGCCCCGGGACCTGCTGGTGGCAGAGCGCGCCGTGACCGGAAGCGGCGCCATCCGGCTTGAGCAGACGCTGGGTCGGACGGGGCGGTCGCAGATCGCGATCAATGTCGAACACTTCCGGTCAAGCAACAGCGGCACAAGGCTGATGACTGTCCCCGGCATGACCCCGGGACCGCCGGGCCAAGGATCGGACGGTGGCCTGCTCGGCCTCCGGACGCCCGACGGGTGGAGCGAAGTGGGCCTGACCGGGACCTTCGGGATCGCGCGTCATTGGTGGCTCGATGCCGAGGTCAGGCGCACCAGCGGCGCGCTTGGCGGCGACGCGACGACGGCGTCCCTGGGTTTGCGGATCAGGCTGTAGCCCTGCGTAGGCGTCAGGTGGCCGCCCGCGATCCCGCCGCGTTGCAGGCACGTTCAGCGTGGCAGAAAGCCCCGGGCAAGAGTTGTGACGAGTTGGCGGGCGATGTCGTTCGGGGCCAGCGCTCCGGTTGGCTCATGCCAGTGTCCGATCCAGTTGAGCGCGCCGGCGAGGGCGAAGCCGAGCAGCTTGGGATCGCCCGGGGCGAGCGAGCCGTCGGCCATGCCATCGGCGATCAGACCGCGTAGCTGGTCGTCGATCTGCCGCTTCAGCGCGCGGAACTTCGTGCGGCTGTCGGGTTCGAGCGCCTCGTCGCGGGTGCGCACCACACAGCGGCCGAAATCGTCCATGTTGATCTCGGCATAGCGGGTCAGGAAGGTCACCAGCCGGTCCGCGCCGGTCCCCGGCAGCGCGCGCGAGGCCGCAGCAGCATCAAGCAGCTGCGTCAGGCCCAGCTTGACGCACTCGAGTAGGACCTGATCCTTGTTGCCCAGATAGTGGTAGATCGTCGGCTTGGATACGCCCAGCCGCGCCGCCACATCATCGAGCGAGGTCTGGTGGAAGCCGCGCTCGTTGAACATCCGCACCGCGGCGCGCAGCACCGCTTCGCGCTTCGCCGCGCGCTCGCGGCTGCGCTGGCGGGCGGTGGGGAAGGGGGAGTCCAGATCGTTCAAGGTCGCTCCGGTGGCCGGCTGGTCCGCTGTTGACATGCGACGCTGTGGAATACAAGTTACTCGTGAGTATAGTCTTTACGCATGGGTTGCGGTCGGCGCACCACGCGCGACACTGCGCCGGTAGCAGCCGCCAACCCCAACCTGCCACAAGGGGACACGTTCATGAGCACCGCCTACATCGTCGAGGCCGTCCGCACCGCCGGGGGCAAACGCAAGGGCGCACTGGCCGGCTGGCATCCCGCCGACATGGCGGGCGAGGTGCTCAACGCGCTGGTCGATCGCAGCGGGATCGATCCGGCGGCGATCGAGGACGTGGTGCTCGGCTGCGTCACCCAGGCCGGCGAGCAGGGCTTCGCCTTTGCCCGCAACGCGGTGCTGGCCTCGAAGCTGCCCGACAGCGTGCCCGCGGTCACGGTTGACCGGCAGTGCGGATCCAGCCAGCAGTGCCTCCAGTTCGCCGCCCAGGCGGTGATGAGCGGCACCCAGGACATGGTTGTCGCGGCGGGCGCCGAGAGCATGACCCGGGTGCCGATGTTCTCGAACATCACCTTCCACGCGGCCGAAGGGGTCGGCATCGGCCCGTTCTCGCCGCGCATCCTGCAGCGCTACGGGGTCAGCGGTTTCAGCCAGTTCGAGGGCGCCGAGATGCTCGCGCGCAAGTACGGACTCGATCGCGAGACGCTCGACAGCTTTGCCCTGCAAAGCCACCAGCGGGCCGCAGCCGCGACTGCGGCCGGGGCCTTCGCGCAAGAGATCGTGCCGCTGGCCGTGGGAGGCGGGATGCACAGCCGCGACGAGGGGATCCGCGCCGATGCCACGCTGGAATCGATCGCCGCGGTCAAGCTGCTGAGCGAGGACGGAGTGATCTCGGCCGCCAATGCCAGCCAGATCTGTGATGGCGCCAGCGCCGTGCTGGTGGTCAGCGAGGCTGCGCTCAAGGCCCATGGCCTGACCCCGATGGCCCGGATCGTCGCGATGGGGGTGACCGCGGGCGATCCGGTGATCATGCTGGAAGAGCCGATCAACGCCACCCGCAAGGTCCTGGCCCGCGCCGGGATGACCCTTGACGACATCGACCTGTTCGAGGTGAACGAGGCCTTCGCCTCGGTCCCGCTCGCCTGGCTCAAGGCGCTGGGGGCCGATCCGGCCCGGCTCAATGTCAACGGTGGGGCCATCGCCCTGGGCCATCCGCTGGGCGCGACCGGGACCAAGCTGATGACCACGCTGGTCCATGCGCTGCGGGCACGCGGCCAGCGCTTTGGCCTGCAGGCGGTGTGCGAGGGCGGGGGAATCGCCAACGTGACGATCGTCGAGGCGCTGTAGCCCGCCGGCACGGCGTGCCGCGGCGGGCGCGACCGCCCGTCCGGCTGCCAGTTTTCCTACTATCCCCCGCAGACAAGGCATCTTGCATGCGGCGCGCGGCGTGGCACCTTTCCTGACCGGCCGGGCAGGGGTGTGCCCGGTAGCCCCCCCCCGCTCAGCCTGCCGGAAGGAGCCCGTCATGTCTGCAACCGCCAATCCCGCGACGCCGGCCCCGCCGCGGCGCGCCAGTTTCGGGCTCAGGGTGCTGATCGGCATCGGCGCCGGGCTGGTGCTGGGGCTGACGGCCGGGGCGATCGGCCCGGCTGCCGACGGCAGCCCCAACGCCATCGCGCAGCTGCTCGCGCTGGTCGGCAGCAGTTTCGTGCAACTGCTCAAGGTGCTGGTGCCGCCGCTGATCTTCGCGGCGATCGTCGCCAGCATCGCCCGGCTCCGGACCTTGAACAACGCGGCGCGGCTGGCCGGGCAGACCCTGCTGTGGTTCGCGCTGACCGCGCTGCTGGCGGTGCTCACGGGGATCGCGCTGGGCCTCGCACTCGAGCCCGGGGTTCACGCCGGCGTCTCGGCGGCGAGCGCCACGGCGCCCAAGAGCGTCGGCACCTGGCTCGACTTTACCCGCAGCCTGGTTCCGGCCAACTTCCTTGGCCTCAGTGCGAGCAGCAAGCTGACCGAGGGCGCCGTATCGACCGGGCTTGAATTCAATGTGCTGCAGATCGTGGTCATGGCGATCGCCCTCGGTTTCGCCGCGCTGCGCTCCGGCGAGGCGGGCGAGCGGCTGCTCGACGGGGTCGGCCAGGTCCTGGTGGTGCTGCGCCGCCTCCTCGGCTGGCTGGTCCAGCTGGCGCCTTACGGTTCGGCCGGGCTGATCGGCAATGCCGTGGTCAAGTATGGCTGGGACACGCTGGGCTCGATCGCCCAGTTCGCGCTGGCGGTCTACCTCGGCCTCGGGATCGTGCTGTTCGTGATCTACCCGCTGCTGCTCAAGGCGCATGGCCTCAGCCCGCTGCGCTTCTTTGCCAAGGCGTGGCCGGCGATCGAGCTGGCCTTCGTGACGCGCTCGTCGGTGGCGGCGCTGCCGGTCGCCGAGGCCATCACCACCCAGCGCCTCGGCGTGCCCGAGGCCTATGCCGCCTTTGCCGTGCCGGTCGGGGCGACCACCAAGATGGACGGATGCGCCGCGATCTATCCGGCCGTCGCGGCGATCTTCATTGCGCAGTTCTATGGCCTGACGCTGGACCCGGCGCAGTACCTGCTGATCGTGCTGGTCTCGGTGCTCGGCTCTGCGGCGACCGCGGGGGTGACCGGGGCGCTGGTGATGCTCACGCTGACGCTCACCACGCTGGGCCTGCCGCTCGAGGGCGCCGGCCTGCTGCTGGCGATCGACCCGATCCTCGACATGGGCCGCACCGCGGTGAACGTAGCCGGGCAGATCCTGATCCCGGTGATCGTGGCGCGCCGCGAAGGCTTGCTCGACCGCGCCGCCTATGACGCGGACGCGACCGGCGAACTGGCCATTGGCTGAGCCGGTCGATCCGGGGGGACGATGCCTATCCACCAAACGGGCTTGTCGCCGGGTCTGTGTCCTGACAACAGCGGGACGGCCGGGCGGCGCGCGAGGAGGCGCGCCGGGCGCCGGTGGACGTGACAGGTGAGGGCATGACGCAGGACCATGTGACCTATATCCGCCGCGAGACGCTCGTCTCGGTGGTGATCAACACCGTGCTGTCGGCCGCGGCCTTCTGGCTGGTGTTTCGCGGGCAGGACCCGGTGCAGGTCTGGGGGCTGGGCTACTGGGTGTTCGATTTCATCCCGCAAAGCTTCATGATCGCGTTGATGAGCACCCTGGTGCCTGGCGCCATCGCGGGGCGCGCGGTGCGGGCGGGGCGGATCCGGCCCGCGGGTGCGCCGGGGCGGCTGCCGGGCAATCTGGTCGTGCGGGCGCTGCTGATGGCGGTGCTGGGCGTGGTCCTGGGCACGGCTGCGGTGGCGGGGCTGGCGGGGCTGGCCGGGCTCTCCGCCCTGTCCCCGAGCGCTGCCCTGGCGCTGAAGATGGTCTATGGAGCGCTGCTCGCGCTGATCGTGACGCCGCTCGGCCTGCGCCGCGCGCTCAGCCGTTAGGCGCGCGGCGCAGGCCGCGATCGCAGGATGCCGCGGACCGCACGTGCAGCGTTACGCTGCAGCGCGATTCCGGCAATGCAAAGTTACTTGGCAGCAGACGCGGTTGGAGGCGATAAGCGAGGCGACGAAGCGGGGGTGGTCAGCCCTGCGCTGCACACCCATATCAGCCAGATGGACGCTCCCGTGTACGAACAACAGTTTGCCGTAACCCGCCTCATGCTGGTCGAGGACGATGGTCCGCTGCGGACGCTGATCACGCGCAATCTGCGCGAGCACGGTTTCGAGATCGCCGCTGTGGCGACCGCCGCCGAGCTGTGGCTGGTGCTGGAGAAGGAGAGCTTCGACCTCATCATCCTCGATATCATGCTGCCGGGGATGAACGGGCTCGACGTGCTGCGGCGCCTGCGCCGCACCCTCGACACCCCGGTGATCTTCCTCAGCGCGCGCGGCAGCGAGGAGGACCGGATCGTCGGACTGGAGCTGGGTGCCGACGATTTCCTGCCCAAGCCGTTCAACACCCGCGAGCTGGTCGCCCGGATCGGTGCGGTGCTGCGGCGGCGGTCGGGCGAGGTCCTGTCCGAGCCGCGCGCGGCTGCCGGCGACATCGTCTTCAGCGGCTGGACCCTGGCCCGGGCAAGCCGCGAGCTGCGTTCGCCGAGCGGGATGCTGGTCGATCTGACCACCGCCGAGTTCGACCTGCTCAACGCCTTTGTCAGCTATCCGCAGCGGGCGATCGGGCGCGAGAAGCTGATCGAGCTGTCGCGCACCCGCCTGGGCGATTCCTCCGACCGCAGCGTCGACGTGCTGGTCAGCCGGCTGCGGCGCAAGCTGGCGGGGCCTGATGGCAGCGCGCCGATCAAGACGGTGCGCGGTGTCGGCTACATGTTCACCGTCCCCGTCACGCGGCAATGAGCGTCTCGGCCACGCTGCGGCGCTGGTATGAACGGATCAGCCTGAGCCTGGCAGCGCGGCTGCTGGCGATCATGCTGGTGATCCTGGTCGCCGACTTCGTCGCCAACTCGCTGATGTTCGAGCGGGCGCGGACCTTCGTGGTCAATTCGGAGGAGGTGGCCCGCGCCGCCGAACACCTCGTCGTGGCCCGTCGGGTGCTGGCCGATGCACCGCGCCACTCGCGCCCGCTGGTGGCGCACCAGCTCTCGACCAGCCGCTTCCACATCGACTGGCGCGCCCGCCGGCCGGCCGAGAACGATTTTGCCGCGCTGCCCTCGCTCAAGGACGAGATCGTCCAGGCCCAGCGCGAACTGGCCAGCGCCGATCTGCAACTGGTGCTGGTGCCGCTGTCGCGCGGGGGTGGGATGGCCGGATCGGCGCTGCTCCCCGACGGGTCCGAGCTGGTGTTCCGGTCCAAGCGGCTGGTGTCGTGGTCGCTCAACTGGGATCTGCTGCTGCGCTTCTCGCTGCCCTCGCTGCTGTTCTTCCTGGTCGCCTGGTGGCTGGTGCGCACCAGCGTGGCCCCGCTCCAGCGGCTGGTCACGGCGATGCGCCAGGTCGGCACCGATGACATGGAACTGCTGCCCGAGGCCGGCCAGAGCGAGGTGCGCCAGCTGATCCGGGCGTTCAATCGCATGAACGAGCGGATCCACCAGCTGCTGACCAGCCGCACCCAGACCCTGCTGGCGGTGGGCCATGACCTGCGCACACCGCTCGCGCGGCTGCAGCTGCGGGTTGATGGCGCCCCGATCGACGAGGCGACCCGCGGGGAGATGGACGAGGACATCTCGGAGATGTCCGAACTGCTCGCCTCGTTGCAGGCCTTCGTCGAGTCCGGTCAGGACAGCGGGCCGGCGCGGGCCATCGATCTGGCCGCGATGGTCCGCTCGCAGATCGACGGGGCCGCCGATGCCGGGCTCGAGGTGACCTACGAAGGTCCGGATTCGCTCGAGATCCGGGCCCATCCGGCCGGGCTGCGCCGGGCCATCGCCAACCTGCTGCAGAACGCCCACCGCTATGCCGGCACCGCCGAGGTGAGCCTGCGTCCCGGCGATGAGTGGGTCGAGCTGGCCGTGGCCGACCGCGGGCCAGGCATCCCCGAGGAACGGCTCGACGATGTGCGCCAGCCGTTCACCCGGCTGGACGATGCACGGGCGCGCAACACCCGCGGCATGGGGCTGGGACTGGCCATCGTCGACCGCGTGATTCAGGCCGAAGGAGGGCGGCTGGACCTGGCCAACCGTCCCGGAGGCGGGTTGGTGGCGACGCTTCTGCTGCCCCGCACAACCACAGAGGCATGACCCTGACAGCTCGTTCAGCAACAAATTGTTACAAAACTGCAATCGACGAGCCGGTTTTCAGCCGATAAACGGAAAAGGTCCCGAGGTACGGTGTACCCGCCAAGCCTGTCCCGGCAGGCTTGGAGGAGAAAACGGCGTCGGTCTCGGGGCGCAGGAGGAACAACCCAAAAACATGAGGGATTGTTCCATGAAGACTATCTTTGCTGTTGCCGCCGCCGCTTGTGCGCTGTGCAGTGCTGCTCCTGCCTTGGCCCAAGAGGCCGATGCCCCCAAGGATATCACGATTTCCGGTTCGGCCACCCTGGCCAGCGACTACCGTTTCCGCGGCGTTTCGCAGTCGAACGGCGGCATGGCGATCCAGGGCGGTGTGACCGCCAAGCACAAGAGCGGCGTCTATGCCGGCTTCTGGGCGTCGAACCTGTCGGGCTGGGGCACTTTCGGCGGCCCGAACCTCGAGCTTGACCTGATCGCCGGTGTGGCCATTCCGGCCGGTGCGCTGACCGTCGATGCCGGTGCGACCTGGTACAACTATCCGGGCGGCGCCGATCGCACGTCTTTCGTCGAGCCCTACGTGAAGGTCAGCGGCGCGGCCGGTCCGCTCAACGTGCTCGCCGGTGTGGCCTATGCGCCCAAGCAGATCGCGCTTGGCAACTTCTCGAACACCACGATCAGCCGCGGCCAGAAGCAGGACAACCTCTATCTCTGGGGTGACACCAGCGCTGCCGTGCCGGGTACCCCGGTCACGCTGAAGGCCCACGCCGGCTGGTCGAAGGGCAACCCCGGCCTCGGCCCGAACGGCACCAGCGTCGCGCCGACCGGCAAGTACTGGGACTGGGCGCTGGGCGCGGACATCGCCGTGGCCGGCCTGACCGTCAACGTGTCGTACATCGACACCGACATCACCGACCGCGAGGCCGCCTACCTGCAGCCCAACTTCTCGTCGACCAAGGACGGCAAGTCGATCGCGGGCAGCACCGTGGTCGTCTCGCTCACCGCGGCGTTCTGAGCCGGGCCTGAGCACACCACCCCGGCTGGCGCCGCCACGGCGCCGGCCGGCTCGGCCTCGCCCCATTGCGGGCCAGGGCCAACAAAGATGGGGAGCCGCGCGGCGGCTCCCCAGTTTGCGACTGAAACGTGGGTGGGACGTTCAGTCAGGGGCTGAGCCCTTGCGTCTGGGCAGTCAGAGGGCGTCAGCCAAAGCCGCATGCTTGCGTGCCTGTCCACCCGGCAAGGACCGGGTTCGGACCTCGGGGAACGGGGCCGGTCTGGCCATCGTCACCAGATGCCGCAGCTGCCATGAGCAACCTTCGCCAGGTCGCTCGCTCCACCCCGGGGACGGAAACGGGGTGTACAGCGCACTGCAGTGGGCATTTCGGACTCCGAAAACTGCGGTGCACGGGATCTACCAGCGGGCGTGTGCGTGATCCGCTCAGCTTCGTAACGTTGTATGTCTGGGCTCGAGCTGCCGGTTGGGGCACGCCACCGGGCGAAAATCGTGCTCCGCGCGGTGCGCCGTGCCATCCACCCGACAAATCGCCTTTTCGCAATGATTTGTAACAATTAGATGGGTGTCGGGAAATGACGGCGTTCGTACTTTGGTGCGATGCAGCAAGGGTGCTGCGTGTCATGGCCCTGTGGAGGTAAGCTCGCCCGATGATCTCAGACCTGGCATTGACCGGTGGATGCGCCACCGTTGCCGGCCACGGTCGAAGCAGCGCGCGCGCGTCACAAACCTTTGCTATAGGAGCCTGAGCCGGCCGCTTCGCAAAGGTCCGCCGGACCGGATCGAGCCGCGATCACCCCCCGTCGCCGACAGGCGTCTTTGAACGATTGAGCAGGAGAGCCGCAGATCATGGCACAGCACAGCGCAGGGCTGCGCGAAGTGGCGGGGTGGATCCGATTGATCCTCGGCCCCGATGCCGTGTTCGTCAAATTCGCCCTCGTCTATGGCGGCGCGATCTCGCTGCTGTCGTTGGCCACCCCGATCTCGGTCCAGCTGCTGATCAACTCGGTTGCCAACGTGGCGCTGAGCGCGCCGTTGTTCACCCTGGCCGGCATCCTGTTCGGCCTGCTGCTGATGGTCGGGCTGCTCAGCGCCCTGCGGGTCCGCCTGATGTCGCTGTTCGAGCGGCGCCTGTTCGCCCGGATGGTCGCGGAAATCACCCTGCGTGCGGTCCACGCCAAGAACCCGTTCTTCGCCGACGCCGGCAACGGTCACCTGTTCAACCGCTTCTTCGATCTGATGACGGTCCAGAAGGCGCTGCCCAGCCTGCTGGTGGGCGGTTTCACGATCCTGCTGCAGAGCGCGGTCGGGCTGATCGTGACCAGTTTCTACCATCCGTTCTTTCTGGCGTTCAACCTGGTGCTGGTGATCGTGCTGATCGTGATCTGGCGGGTCTGGACCCGCAGCGGCATCACCACGGCGATCACCAAGAGCCATGCCAAGCACGCCACGGCCTACTGGCTCGAAAGCGTCGGTGGTTCGAACGGCTTCTACCAGTCGATCCGCCATCTCGACTATGCGATCGACCGCTCGGAGCAGGTCACCAAGACCTACGTGCAGGCTCATGAGCGCCACTTCCGCACGACTTTCGCGCAGACCGTCTGCCTGCTCTTCACCTACGCGCTCGCCAGCGCCAGCCTACTGGCGCTGGGCGGCTGGCTGATCATCCAGGGCCAGCTGTCGATCGGCCAGCTGGTCGCCGCCGAGCTGATCCTGTCGGGCGTGTTCTACGGCGTCGCGCAGCTCGGCAGCTATCTGGAATCGTTCTACGACCTGGTCGCCGGGCTCGAGGAGCTGTCGCTGTTCTGGGATATTCCGCAGCAGACGCCGAAGGGCGACGGCAATGGCCCGGCCGACGGGACGCTGCGCATGAACACGGTGCGCACCGGTCGTTTCCGGTTCGATTTCGCGCTCGACAGCGGCGAGCAAGTGGCGGTGGTCGGCCCACCCGAGGTCCAGCAGGCCTTCATCCTGCTGCTCAAGCGGCACGAAACCGCGGCGCAGGGGCTGGTGGTGATCGGCGGCCAGGACATCTCGGCCTTCGACATGTACCGCCTGCGCGGCGATATCCGCGTGCTCGACCGTCCGACCTTCGTCGAAATGTCGATCCGCGACTATCTCCAGCTTGCAGCGGGCGAGCGCGAGGCCGACATCATGGGTGCGCTCGAGGCGGTCGGGTTGACCAGCCGCCTGATCCACCTGCCCGGTGGTCTCGACGCGATCATCTCGACCTCGGGCTGGCCCCTGTCGGTGGGCGATCTGATGGCCCTGAAGCTGGCCGCGGCGCTGCTGGCGCAGCCCAAGGTGCTGGTGCTTTCGCCGCTGTACGATCTGCTGCCGCCCGACTGCCTCGACGGCGCCCTCGCGCGGTTCCGGCAGCTGGGCACGACGGTGCTGCAGTTCACCCGCCGGCCCGAAGGCGTGCAGCGAGACCGCTACATGTGGTTCGGTCGCAGCGAGCAGCACTTCTGTGCGAGCGTCGAGGAATTGAGCGCGGTGGCCGCGCAGGAGGAGAGCAACGATGTCCGCACGGCCTGATCACATGCGTCGCTTCGCGACGCTGGCCGCGCTGGAGCCGCCGCGGCTGGCTCGGGTCCTGTCGACGATGATCCTGTTCGGCGCCGCGGTGGTGGTGGTGATCCTTTTCGCCGTACCCTGGGTCCAGACCACCTCGGGTTACGGCACGGTGGTGGCGCTCCACCCCGAGGACCGGGTCCAGTCGGTCACCGCGCTGGTGCCCGGCCGGGTCGAGCGCTGGTTCGTGCGCGACGGCGAAACGGTCCGCAAGGGCGATCCGATCGCCCAGGTGGTCGACAACGATCCCGGCCTGCTCGCCCGGCTCGCCGCCGAGCGGGCCCAGGTCGAGGCCGAGATCGAAGCGGCCCAGCAGGCCATGGCCGTAGCCCAGATCGATGTCGGCCGGTCACGCCAGCTGCTCTCCGAGGGCCTCGTCGCGCGGCGCGAATACGAGGCGAGCATGATCAAGGTGGCGGACCACCGGGCCAAGCTGGCGGAATCGCGGGCCAAGCTCAACCGCGTCGACGTGGCGTTGACCCGCCAGTCAGCGCAGATCGTGCGGGCGCCGCGCGATGGCCGTATCCAGTCGATCAACGCCGCCGCCGGGGCCACGCTGGTCAGCGCGGGCGATGTGCTCGCCACGCTGGCCCCCAGCGAGCCGGTGCGGGTGATCGAACTGCTGATCGACGGGCGCGACATCGCGCTGGTGCACTCCGGTCGCTCGGTCCGGATCGAGTTCGAGGGCTGGCCGGCGATCCAGTTCAGTGGCTGGCCGTCGGTCGCCTATGGCATGTTCGATGCCCGGGTCCGCTCGGTCGATCCCTCGGCGCGCACCGACGGCCTGTTCCGCGTGCTGGTTGAGCCTGCCCCGGGCGCACGTCCCTGGCCGGCGGCCGAGCAGATCCGCCTGGGCGCCAAGGTGCGCGGCTGGGTCCGGCTCGACACGGTTACGGTGGGCTACGAACTGTGGCGGCAGCTCAACAACTTCCCGCCCGAGTTCGGCTCGATCCGGCAGGCCGCCGAGGCTGCCGACAGCAAGGGCAACGGCGCCAAGGCCAAGGCCAAGCCGGCCGAGGGCGACAGCGGCAAGGACGGTGGCAAGTGATCCGACGGCTGCTGGCCTGCCTGATCCTGCTGACCCTTGCCGGGGTGGCCCGGGCCGCGACCCCGCTCACCCTCGCGGAGGTGCTGCGTGCCTCGGCGCAGCATTCGCCGGCGATCGTCGAGGCCATGGCGCGCGAGCGCGCGGCGTCCGGCCGCGAGCTGTCGGCCAACGGCGCCTTCGACCTGGTGTTCGATGCCGAGGCGCAGGTCCAGCCGTTCGGCTATTATGACGGCTCGACCTTCGAGACCAAGGTGACCAGCCCGCTGCGCGACAACGGCGGCAACCTCTATGGCAGCTACCGGGTCTCGCGCGGGAACTTTCCCGGCTATGAGGCCAAGGGCTACACCAACCAGCTCGGCGAGGTGAAGGTCGGGGCGCTGTTCGCACTGCTGCGCGACCGGGTGATCGACGAACGGCGGACCACGCTGGGTCTGGCCGCGGCCGACGTCGAACTGGCGCGGCTCGATCGCGAACTGGTGGCGGTGGGCGTCCAGCGCCGGGCCATGGCAGCCTATCAGCAGTGGGTCGCGGCGGGCAACCGCGTGGCGATCTATCGCGAGCTGCTGGCTCTGGCGACCGAGCGCCAGACCTCGATCGATCGCCTGATCGCGCTGGGTGCGCGGCCGGCGATCCTTGGCGTCGAGAACCGCCAGAACATCGTGCGCCGCAATTCGCTGCTGGTCCGGTCGGAGCAGGAGCTGGCGGTGGCCGCGAACGCGCTGTCATTCTTCTGGCGCAACGAGCTGGGCGAACCACAGGTCCCCGGGCCCGAGCGCTTGCCGAACGAGCTGCCGCGGCTCGAGCCGGTGTCGCTCGATCCGGCCTCGCTGATCCGCCCCGACCGTCCCGACCTTTCAGCCCTGATCACCCGGCTCGACCAGCTCGAAGCCCGCCGGCGGCTGGCCGAGAACCAGCTTGATCCGCGGCTTGACCTGCGGGTCGAAGCTTCGAAGGACATCGGGGCGGTCGGGCTGGGCGGGCCGACCCGGACCCCGGCCGAGGGCTTCGTCGGTCTGCGCTTCTCGGTCCCGCTGCAGCGCCGCCAGGCCAAGGGCCGCGTGGCCGAGGTCCAGGCCGAGCAGGAGGCGCTGCAGGCGCGGCGGCGGCTGCTCGAGGACCAGATCCAGGTCGAGGTGCGCGGGCTGACCGTGCAGGTCGACGCGGCGGCCAAGCTGGTCACCCTGGCCGAGGACGAGACCCGCCTCTCGGCCAACATGGCCGATGCGGAACGCCGCCGCTTCACCCTCGGCGCCAGCGACTTCATCCTGGTCAACCTGCGCGAAGAGGCCGCGGCCGATGCCCGGCTGCGGCTGGTCGATGCCCAGCTGCGCGAATCCACCGCCAATGCCGAATTGATCGCCGCCACCATCGACGTGCGCCAGCTCGGACTCTGACCGCGCCCCTTTCTCTCCACCGCGGATTTGCCTAGGCTCGTGCCGCTGATCAGGAGGACCGGATGGCTGGACGGGTGCTGGTGGTGGAGGACGACGATCGGCTCGCCGAGTACATCTCGCGCGGGCTGCTCGAGCAGAACTTCACCGTCGACCGCGCCGCCACCGGGCGCGACGGGCTGTTCCTCGCCACGGACGCGCAGCATGACGTGGTGATCCTCGACCGGATGCTGCCGGGAATGGATGGCATGGCCGTGCTGAAGGCGATGCGCGCCGCCGGAGTGCGCACGCCGGTGATCATCCTGTCGGCCCTGGCCGATACCAACGACCGGATCGAGGGCCTGACCGCCGGCGCCGACGACTATCTCGGCAAGCCGTTCTCCTTTGCCGAGCTGCTGGCGCGGGTCCAGGCCCTGCTGCGCCGCGACAAGGGCGGACCGGCCCAGGCCGAAGCCGCCGTGCTGCGCTGCGGCGAGCTCGAGCTGGACCGGCTGACCCGGCAGGTGCGGCGCGGCAGCCGCAAGATCCCGATGCAACCGCGCGAGTTTCGCCTGCTCGAGTACCTGCTGCTCCATGCCGGCCAGGTGGTGACCCGCACCATGCTGCTCGAGGCGGTGTGGGACTATCACTTCGATCCCGGCACCAATGTCATCGACGTCCACATCAGCCGTCTGCGCCGCAAGATCGACGATGGCGAGCCCGAGGCGCTGCTGCGCACGGTGCGCGGCGCCGGCTACATGATCGCGGCCGGGTAGCGTTCGGCCCGCCATGCTGCGGCGCCTTGCCTCGTCCACCGTCGCGCGGCTGATCGCGG
Organism: Novosphingobium piscinae; assembly: GCF_014230355.1. GTDB lineage: Bacteria > Pseudomonadota > Alphaproteobacteria > Sphingomonadales > Sphingomonadaceae > Novosphingobium > Novosphingobium piscinae. The sequence continues at coordinate 51,766 of NZ_JACLAX010000015.1, read as the reverse complement.
CGATCTTCGTGCTGCAGGTGATTTCCGGCGGCGCGGCGATCGGGCTGCTGCGCGCCAAGATGCTGCAGGTCATCGATCTCGACCGCACGCGGCAGATTGTTGATCTGCGCAACGAGCTGCTCGGCGCCTTCTATGCGGGCGGTTACCGCGAACTGGCCAGCGCCGTTGCCGAGCGGCGCGGCAGCGTCAGCGATCCGTTGCTGTTCGTAGCGGTTTCGGGCCACGGCAAGCCGGTGCTCAGTCACCTCGCCGCGGTGCCGCAGGTGGCGGCGGGCGATCGTCCCGTGCGCATCCGGGCCTACCATGCCAGCGGTGGCCCTCCGGCGGAGGCGCTCGCCTTGGCGGCGGACCTGGCCGATGGCACCCATCTCGTTGTCGGGATCCTGACCACGCCCGATCGGCACTTCGATCTTGCCTTCGTCGAGGCGCTCGCGCTGGTGATCGTGCTCACGGCCGGGTTGGCGCTGGGCGGGGCGATGCTGACCGGCCTGGTCGTCAGCCGCCGCGCCCATGCCATTGCCGAGACGGCCGAGGCGCTGGCCGCGGGCAACTTTGCGGCGCGGGTGGAGAGCAGCGGGTTCGGCGACGGGTTCGACCACCTCGGTCGCCAGATCAACCTGATGGCCGAGCGGATCGACGGGCTGGTGAGCGAGTTGCAGTCGGTTGCCGGCGGGCTGGCGCACGATCTGCGCTCGCCCGTCGCGCGGTTGCGCGCGGCGATCGAGACCGCGCAGGCGGCCGTGCCCGAGGGAGCGGCGCAGGACGCGTTGCAGCTGGCGCTGTCCGACGCCGAGGTGCTCGAGGCGATGCTGGCGGCGGCGCTCGAACTGGCCCGGCTGGAAAGCGGAGCCATGGCTGACCGGCGCGCCCCGCTTGAGGTGCGCGCGCTGGTGCTCGACCTGGCCGAGCTCTATGAGCCGCTCGCCGAACAGACCGGCGTCGAACTTGTCGCAAGCGGGGTCCCGGCCACCGTGCTGGGCGACCGCGAGCTGCTGTCGCGTGCGCTCGCCAACCTCATCGACAATGCGCTCAAGTACGGCGGCGGCCGGATCATGGTGCGGACAGTACCCGCCGAGGAGGCCGTGGTGATCGAGGTCGAGGACGACGGCCGCGGCATCCCCGCTGCCGACCGCGAGCGGGCGCTCGAACGCTTCACCCGGCTCGACAACGCCCGGACACGGCCCGGTGCGGGGCTCGGGCTGGCCACGGTCGCGGCGATCGCGCGCCTGCATGGCGGCAGCTTCTCGCTCGGTTCAGGCGACGGGGGGCGGGTTGGGGACGCTGGCGGGGGACAGGCGGGGGGGCTGGTCGCGCGGCTGCGCCTCCCTCTGGTCTAGCGGGCCGGCCACGGCGCGGTCGCTGACCCGACCCGATCGTTCGAGCTTGCCCCAGCCGATCGCACGGCCCGCCCAGGCTGCGGCCACGGCGCGGATCACCACGACATACATCAGCTGCCGGTAGACGAACCGCTGCGCCAGCAGCAGCAGCGGCCGGAAGCGTTCCCGGCGCACGTCCAGCCGGAAGGCGACGAATCCGCACAGCAGGTCCACCACGGTAAAAGCCAGCCAATAGGCACCCATGCGCAGCACGTCGGTCTGGGTCTGGGCCCAGCCATGCTGCAGCACCCGCAGTGCGGTGCCGCCGATCGATACCGCCAACGCCAGGTCGATCAGTGGCGAGACCAGCGCGAAGGCGATCTGGAACAGCCAGGCCTGCGGCATGCCGACCGTGGCCAGCCCGCCGGGCTGGCGCCGCGCCAGCACCGCGCGATGCTTCCACAGGCACTGCAGCGTGCCAAACGACCAGCGGAAGCGCTGGCGCGACAGGGCGGCGAAGCTTTCGGGCGCCTCGGTCCAGGCCACGGCCTCTTCGTCATAGACCACGGTCCAGCCGGCCCGCTGCACCGCGATGGTCAGATCCTGGTCCTCGGCGAGGGTGTCTTCGGGATAGCCGCCCACCGCATCGAGCGCCGCGCGCCGCCAGGCCCCGACCGCACCGGGCACCACCATGATGGCGTCGAACCGGGCCAGCGCGCGCCGCTCGATGGTCTGGGCCGTGACATATTCGACCGCCTGCCAGCGGGTGACGAGGTTGACCCGGTTCCCCACCTTGGCATGGCCCGCCACGGCCCCGATCGCCGAATCGGCGAACCAGCGCACGAGCCGCCCGATGCAGGCCGGTTCGAACTGGGTATCGGCGTCGAGCGCGACGATTACCTCGCCGTGGGCCTCGGCCAGCGCGCGGTTGAGCGCCGCCGCCTTGCCGCCGTTGGCCAGGGTGAGCAGCCGCATGCGCGGCTCGCTGCCGAAGGTAGCCGCGACGATTGCGCTGGTGCGGTCGCGTGATCCGTCGTCGGCGACGATCAGCTCGATATCGGGATAGTCGCTGTCCAGCACGCGCCGCACCGCGGCGGCGATCACCCGCTCCTCGTTGTAGGCCGGGATGATGACCGTCACGGTCGGCCGGAACGGGACGGCGCAGGCGCGCGGGCGGATCCGCCCTGGCAGGAGCGCAAGCCCGGTGAGCAGCACGGCCCGACCCAGCCCGAGCGCGATGGCGAAGAAGAACAGCCAGTTCAGCCCGGTCAGTCCCGCGCCGATCGCACCGAACAGGAACACATCCGCGCGCACCGCGGCGAGATCGATCCCCTCGACCCGCGGCATGACCTGATCATGCCCCAGCCCCGCCAGGGTCGAGACCGGAACGAGGCGGTAGCCATCATGTTCCAGCCGGGCGATGATCAGCGGCAGGGCGGCCAGGGTCTGGGCACGGTCGCCCCCGCCGTCGTGAAGCAGCACCACGTTACCCGAACGGCCCGGCGCGGGATGCTCGACCCCGGCGATGGTCCGGGCGACGATCGCCGCCGTGCCCGGGCGCTGCCAGTCGCCGGGATCGACGTGCAGGCCGACCACGGTGTAGCCGCGGCGCTGGGCGACCAGCGCGGGTTGCAGCTCGTCGGCGGTGGTCGGCTCGGCATCGCCGAAATAGGGCGCGCGGAACAGCCGGGTGGAGCGGCCGGTATAGGCTTCGATCAGGCGCTGCGTGGCATTGAGCTCGAGCCCGATCCCGGCCGGCGCCTCCTCGGCCATGTTCGGGTGGGTATAGCTGTGGTTGCCGATCTCGTCTCCGTCCTCGGCGATCCGGCGCAGCAGTCCGCGCTGGGCCACGCCGTTCTCGCCCACGATGAAAAAGGTTGCCGGGACATGGAACCGCTCAAGGACGTCGAGGATCCGCGGGGTCCAGGTCGGGTCGGGACCGTCATCGAAGGTCAGGGCGACCAGCCGGGGCCGGTTCCCGGTGCGCTGCACCTCGAAAGGCGTGGGCAGGGCGAGGAAACGCTCGTCGACGATGCGCTCACCGCGGGGTGCATAGGTCAGCTGGCGCCGGCCCGCCTGGGGCGTGGCCGCGATCCGCAAGATCTCGCCGCTGCCCGCGACATCGACCGTCTGCGGCGGGGCGATGGTGGTCAGGGTCGGCCGACCCGCGCCGCTGCGCCAGCGCGCCAGCACGGACCAGAAGCCGGGGTCCTCCGAACCCAGCCGCCACAGCGCGACATTGGCGAGGCCGAGCTGGCGCAGCACGTGCAACTCATTCCAGCTGGCGGCCGCATCGAGCAGCCACACGTCGTGGCGCACCCCGCCATCGGCATAGGAGAAGGCGGCATTGCCCAGTGCGTTAACGAAGCGGGGCCGGGCCTCGCTGTCGCGCGCGGTCAGCCAGGCCTCAGCCACGGTCAGGGCCTCGGCCTGGCCGGCGTGCCAGTCATAGGCATAGTTGCCCAAGGCGACGATCACCCGGTCGGCCGGCAGGCCCGCCACGGTCGCGGCCAGCCGGGCGGCGAACCATGGCTCCGACGCGATCGGACCGGGGGTGCCGCCCTCCCAGTGCTCGTCATAGGCCATCAGCACCAGCTTGTCGGCGGCGCGGGCCAGTGCCCGGGCCGGCCAGGCCGGAGCGTCGATCGGCATGGTCACCGCCACCAGCCGGCCGGCCGGGGCCAGCCGCGCGCGGGTTTCGGCCACCAGCCGCACCAGGTCGGGCAGCGCGGCATCCGGCAGGTTTTCGAGGTCGAACAGGATCCCCGCATCGCCGCTCGCAGCGAGATGCGCGGCGATGTCCAGCTCCAGCCGGCGCCGTTGCCCCGCATCATGCAGCATGCGCGCGGCGGTGGCGCCGCTCCACTCGCCATCCTGCAGGTTCTGGAGCACGGGGATCACCAGCGGACGGTGCAGCGATCCACCGATCACCTGGCGCAGCGCCGGATCGTCGCGAACCTCTAGCCGTCCCGCAGCGGACAGGCCGAGCAGGGTCGGGGCGATCCAGTCGAGCTGGCCGATATGGCGCCGCAGCGAGGGCACGCCGTCCTCGGCCTCGGGGGTGTAGAAGCCCAGCGTCAGCGGGTGGCCGTGGGGCGGGGCGGCACGCACCCCGGCCGGCAGCAGCGCGCTCACCCGGTGGCGCAGGTGGCTCAGCTGGGCAGGCAGGGGTAGGGGCGTCAACCGTTCGTAGCCGATCGGCAGCGGGGCCTGGGTGGGCACGTCGAGCACGGTGGTGGCGAAGACCGCGCAGGCCACGCTCAACAGGGCCAGCAGCGCCAGCAGGATCCGGCGTGCCCGCACCCGGCGCCGGCCGGACGGATCGAAGAACACCGGTCGGATCAAGGCGGAGATCCTGCTGCTGGGCCGGGGCGGGGGTGACGGCCGGGCCTTGCCGCGCCGGGGCTGGTGCGAGGAAGACGCCGTGCCGTCGCCCCGGTCTATGGGCCTGCCAGGACGACCGGACCGTGGGGAGACCATTACGGATTGGCAATGTACCGACCGGCGGGGTGGGGGCGGACCGGCCGTCGCGCTTGCCTGAACCGCGGTTTCTTGGCACCTGCACGTATATGCACGTAAGATTGGGACGAGCACTGCTGCGGTTCTGGGCGTTTGTGACCCTGCTGATCGCCGGCGCCGGCACCGCCCAGGCGGCCAACTGCAACTATGCCACGGCGCAGGGCGCCACCGGACCGTCCAGCTGGCAGACCTACTGCTGGATCGATTTCGCCACCTACAACGATGTCCAGGCCCGCTCGACCGGCGGGCAGAGCTATTCGCTGACCCTGCAGGACGGCAGCGTGATGAGCTTCGTGATGCGCGTCTCGGGCGCGGCGATCACCGCCGTGGCGACGCCCACCTGGACCGGTGGGGCCGTGGGCAACACCGCCTTCCTCGGCATCCCGGGGCGGCCGGCGCTCTACCAGTCGGCGGCCGGCACCACCACGGTGACGATCTCGAACATCGTCATCACCCCGCCGCCCGGCGCCGGTGCGGTATCGAACTTCATGTTCGTCGCGGCCGATGCGGAATCGAGCAATGATGGCGAATCGCTCTCGTTCCAGAGCAACGGTGGCGGCTGGGTGCTGCTCGATCAGGTGGGCCCGATCAGCGGCGCTACCTATCCCGGCGCGACCGGCACCGGCTCGGCCACCTTCACCACCACCGGCGTGCCAGGCACGGTGGGCGCCTATATCGTCGGTTCGACCATCCCGACCACGGTCACCACGACGATCGTCGGCGGCGGCCTGCAGGGTGCGATGTTCGCCGTGCGCTTCGCCTCGATCCGGCTGACCACCCAGATCAGCGGCGCCCGCGCCGCCGCGTCAGACCAGTTCACCTTCTCGATCAATGCCGGGTCCAGCGGCACGGTCCTCGCCACCGGCACCAGCACCGGCACCGGGCTGGGGCCCTTCACCGCGGCGGCGCTGTCGGTCACCTCGTCACTGCCGGTCACGCTCAACCAGGCGATGGCCAGCGGCAGCGCCAGCACGCTGGCCCGCTACCGGTCGACGCTGACCTGCACCAACAGCAACGGCGCCTCGGCCACGCCGCTGCCCAGCGGTGTGGTGACCACCTCCTATGCCTTTCCGGCGCTGCAGTTCGGTGATGCGGTGCAATGCGCCTTCACCGCGACGCCGTTCCCGCAGCTGACCCTGCGCAAGGCGCTGGGTGCCACCGGGCGGCAGTTCGCCAGTGACCAGTTCGTCCTGTCGATCAGTCAGGGCAGCACGGTGATGGCCACCACGACCACGACCGGGACCGGGGCCACCGTCGGCAATGCCGCCACGCCGCAGTTCCAGGCGACCGCCGGCACCCCCTATAGCCTGGCCGAAAGCGGGGCCGGTGTCACCAGCCTGAACCAGTACAATGCCACGATGGCCTGCACCAACGCCGCCAGCGGGACCGGCACAGCGCTGCCCACCACCGTCGGCGGGACGATCACCCCGACGATGGGCGACGTGGTGACCTGCACGATCACCAACACCCGGATCGCCGCCAATGCCCGGCTGACCATCGCCAAGGATGCGGTGCCGCTGTCGGATCCGGTCAACGGCACGACCAACCCGAAGTACATCCCCGGGGCGATCGTGCGCTACACCTTCACCGTCAGCAACACCGGGCCTCGTGCGGTCGACACCAATACGGTCTGGCTGATCGACACCCTGCCGAGCCAGCTCAGCGTCGGCACGGCGGCCAGTCCGGTGTTTACCCAGGGTTCGCCCACCAGCGGCCTGACCTTCAACGCGGCGACCGACATCCGCTATTCCAACGCCGCCGTGGCCCCGACCAGCTTCGCCGGCTGCTCCTATACCCCGGTTTCGGCCTATGATCCGGCGGTGCGGTTCGTCTGCCTCAATCCCAAGGGGGCGATGGCCGGGTCGACCGGCACGCCGCCCAGCTTCACCCTCAGCATCCAGGCGCTGGTCCGCTAGCGCGGGAAGATCCCTCAGCGCCGGCCAAGCCCAAGGAAGCCAAGGCTGTCGCCATCCAGCTTGAGCCGCAGCGTGGCGAAGACCCCCTGGCGGGTGGTGCGTGCCTCGGCAAAATCGCGGTCGCGGTAGCCGGCGAAGGTGTAGCCCAGGCTCAGCACGGTATTCTTCGCCGGGACCACCTGCACCTGCGGGCCATAGGCGACCTGGGTGGTGCCGTCGGCCAGGTTGCTGCGCAGCGTGGCGCTGCCGCCGATCGCCACACGCGGGGTCAGGCCGATGCGCAGGTCCAGCCCGGTCAGCAGGGTGGTCCCGGCAATGCGCTGGTCGTCGAAGCCGTCGAGCTTGGCGCGAACCGCGCCGAACAGGCCCAGCTCGAGCCGCTGCACCGCGGTGTCGTCCTGGCGGGCCCACGGGGTCCAGTTGCCCGACAGGCTGGCGATCACCCGGCGCGACCGGCCCGCGGTGCCAGCGGCGAACAGATCGCCCAGGGCGAGGCGGTCGGTGGTCGTGGTTGCCGCGCCAAGCGTGGCGGTATCGGCACGCAGCTCGAGCTTGGAGAGCAGGGCCATGGTCGCACCGGCCGGCCGCCAGGCCAGGGCCACCGCCCCGTCGAGCAGTTCGCTGCGGCTGCCGTCGGCGCCGGTGGCGCGGGTCCAGGTGGCCCCGGCGCCGAGCATGCGGCCCTCGCCGAGCTGGCGGATCGCGCCGAGGGTCAGGCCGTGGCGATCGGCCAGCTCGCCCTGGCGCCATTCGGCCCGGGCGGTGATCGACCAGCGTTCGGTCCGCCAGCCCGCGCCCAGCGTCAGCGCGGTGAAGCCTTCGACCAGCGTGCCGTTGCCGCCCAGGTGGCCGCCGCTGGCCAGCGGCTGGGCCGGGTTGACCGGGCGCGCCGCGGGCGAGCCGGCAAGGATGCGGTTGGCGTCCAGCGTGGCATCGAGGCTGAGCCGGCTGTCGACCTGCCAGGCCTGGGACAGACCGAAGGCGGCGAAGCTGCGCCGCCCCTCTTCGCCCTGACCAGCCCCGCCCTGGCGCTGCCGGCCGAGCGCGGTGGTGACGCGTCCGCCGCGCCACGGCTGCAGCTCGAACCCGGCGCGCGCGGTGCTGGCCTCGACCGCGCCCACCGCGATCTCGTAGGTGCCCAGCAGCTTGAGCCACGAGGTCACCGCATAGCTCGCCGAGACCTGGTGGCGCGCCGGCAGATCAGCCGCAGTGGTGCCGCCCAGGCCGACGCTGGTCGCGGCATCGACCTGCAGCTTGCCGCCCAGGAAGCGGCGCCCGATCCCGGCTTCGAGCAGCACCGAGGACGGCGCGCTGCCATCGGCGAAATGGTCCTGCATCGCACTCGCTCCGATCCAGGCGTCGGCCGGGCGGGTGCGATACTCGCCGCGCACACGCAGCGCCTCGCGGCGCGAGCCGTCGGTCAGGCTGCGATCGGTCCAGGCGCTGGCGCTGACCGCCAGGGCGCTGGTCAGGGCGACGCGGGCATCGGCGCCGAACTTGCGGCGCCCGGTTTCGGCGCCGTTGAGCTGGCCGAGGCCAAAGTCGGCATCGGCCGAGCGGGCATAGGCGAGCAGGGACAGCCGGCCGTCGCGGCGCTCGGCCTCGACCAGCCAGGCCGAGGCCAGTGCGCCGGAGCGGGTGCTCAGCGCGGTTTCCGCCCGCACCTCGGTACGCGCATCCGGGCGGAAGCGCAGATCGGCCCCGCCCAGCGACGTGCGGGCAGTGTCGCCCTGCTCGCTGAGCCCGGTGGCGCCCAGTCGCAGCCGGCCATCCCGGCTCGTCCAGTCGGTGCGCAGTCCCGCGGTCAGCGCGCCGCCCCCGGCGAGGCCCGGGTCGATATCGTAATCGACCACGATGAACTGGGGGTTGAGCGCGGCATCGCGGCTCAGCACCGGCTGCTTGAAGGTCAGCGTGCCAGCCAGGAGGTCGATGTCGTAGTCGAGGAAGCGGGTCAGGGTGCGGCGCTCGACGATCACTTCCGAACGGAACCGGTCGCGCACCTCGAGCACCACGATCTCGCTGTTGGGGATCACCGCCTCACGGCCCAGGCGGTAGGGACCGGTGATCCCGGCGCCCTGCAGCTCGATCCGGCGGTGGCGTCCGGCCACCCGGGTGGCGAAGGCCTGCGCATGGACGCGGCCATTGTCGTATTCGGCTTTCACCCCCGTTGCGATGCGGTTGTAGCGCGCTAGCTGGGTCTGTGCGAAGCCGGTTTCGAAATCGCCGAACAGCGCGACAAAGGCGCGGCTCTCGATCCGCACGTAGAGCTTGTCGCGGCTGGCGGCATCGAACCGACGGGCCGAGGCATCGGCATAGATCGTGTAGTAGGCGCGCGGATCGATCGCGCCGAGCAGGCGCTGGTCGGCCTTCTGCTTGGCGCTGTCGTAGGCCAGGGTGAGCAGGGTCGAGCCGCGCAGCCGACCCTTGGCATAGAAGGCGACGCGGGCATCGCGGCCGAGATCGCTGTCGAACCGCCCGCTGCGCTCCATCTCGTCAGCGATCGAGCGGGCGCCGGCCGACCCTTCGGCCAGGCCGACCAGCGTCCACTCGACCTTGCCCGGGACCATCCACGATTTCAGCGTGCGGCGGCGCGGTTGCTGCTGGCCGTCGGGGAAGACGAAATCGAGCTGCACCGCGCCGCTGACCATGGTCGGGGCCAGCTCGACATAGGCCACGCCGTCGTCGCCCTTGACCGTCCAGTGCGGGGTGAGCACCGCAGCGCCCGACAGCGCGCGGGTCTGCTGGGCGTCGGCGGTCTCGGCGGTCTCGTAAGGGGCGGAGAGCTGGAACTGCCCCGACAGCCCGGCATGGACCGGGCGGCCGTGGCGATCGACCAGCCGCAGCGCGAGCACCGGCCGGGTTCGCCCGTCGGCCACCAGCCGCGAGCGGTCGGGCAGGAACTCGACGTCGGCCGGGGTTTCGGTGAAGTGGACCTCGCGCGCCAGGTCGGCCGCGAGGGTCCCGTCGGCATTGCGCACCTCGGCGTGGAGCAGGGTGGTCTCACCGCCCAGCGGAATGCCGCGCCACAGGCTGACCCCGCGGGTGCGCGTGGCATCCAGTTTGAGCCCGTCGAAGCTGACCTTGTCGGCCGCCTTGCCGTTGACGGTGAGGGTCACCGTCTGGTCGGCCCGGTGGCGGATCGCGACCCGCACCGAGGGGGAGCGCGGGTTGTGGTCGGCGGCCGGGAAGAGGAACGCGGGCGGACCATCGGCCTGGGCCAGCCAGTCGATCTCGGCACCGGCTGCCACCTGGTCCGACGCGGCGGCGGGAACGGTCGCGCTCCGGGTCTCGGGCCGCGCGCCCTCGGGCAGGCGGGCGTGGAAATCGGCCACCGCCAGGCTACCGCCCTGGCCCCGCACGAAGCGCGAGATCGCGCTTCCGGCGCTGTTGGTGGAGCGCTGGCAATCGACGAAGCGTCCGCCTTCCGGCAGGGTCGAGCGCGCAACCTGAACCACGTGGCTGCCCGGTAGTAGCCCTTCGAAATGATAGCGCCCTTCGGCGTCGGTGACGGCGAAGCTGCCGTCCTCCAGCGTTACCCGCACCCCGGGGATGCCCTGTCCGGTCCCGCGCGCGGCGCAGCCGCCGTCGGTTACGCGGCCAACCAGGGTCATCCGCGCGGTCAGTCCGTCCTCCTCGATCTGCACGACCGCCCCCGTGGCGGCGGTAAAGCCCCGCGAATCGGTCGCGGTGACCCGGTTCTGTGCCGCTCCGGGGATCGCATCGGGCCGGACCGAGGCGGCATAGGTCACCTTGCGGCGGCCGCGCGCCGGGATCGTGCCCAGCCGCAGCGTGAAGGCGCTGCCATCGGGCGTGGTGACCAGCGCATCGCCGGCGGGCTGACCGTCGATCCGCAACGAATCCGCGCGCAGCCGCAGGGCCGCGTCAGGCACATCGCGCAAGGTGACCTCGCGCTTGGCGTGAGCGCTGTCCGGGTTGCCGACCACGATGGTGTAGAACACCAGGTCGCCCGGCTGGGCGCGCGGACGCGAGGCGCTCTTGCTCAGGGTGACCGGCTTGCCGGGGCGGTCGACCGGCACGTCGATCCGCACGGCCTCGGTCGAATTCAGCGTCAGAACCCCGCCGGTCGAGGCGGGGCTGAGCGTGAGCGCGGAGCCGTCGGGCCGCAGGACGCCGGCCAGTTGCGCAGCGCTGGCGGTGGAGGGCGCGACGTAGGGATCGGGCGGCTCGATCAGCAACCGGTATTCGCCCCGCGCGGCCAGGGGGAAGCGGTACTCGCCGGACGGCAGGACATAGCGGTTGCCCGCCGCATCAACGATCGGCTCACCGGTGATCACGGTGGAAGGCCATCGCGTCTGACCATCGTCGGCAAAAACGGTCGCCGGCTGACCGGTTGCCGCCTCGACGAGGGTCACACGCACGCCATCGACCGGGCTGCCGTCCTCGCTGTCGAAGACATAGCCGAACGGATCGGCCAGCACGTCGAGCTGGGCCGTGGCGAGCACCGCCTCGTCGGTGCTCTGGCGGCAGACGATCGAGATCGTGTCGCCCGTGGCCACGCTGAGGTGGCAGTCCTCGGTGCGGGCATCGGGCGGAACCGCGGCCGTCGGCACGCCGCCGACAAAAACCCCGCTGTTGGCCGCAGTCTCGAAGATCACCACCGTCTCGCGATCACCGCTGCTGGTGATCAGGGTGGTCTCTAGCCGGTCGATCGCGGCAGGATCGAGGTTTGCCGCGGCGGCGGTCACGCGGAAGTAGAAGGCATCGCCGATCCGCACTTTCGACGCTGGCGCGACCCCGGCGATGATCTGGACCCCGGCCTCGCCGTTGCCCACGAAGATCGGCGTGTTGCCGCAGTGCGACGGGGTGAAGGCGAGCGATTCGCGCGACGCTGCAGCGGCGAAGGTCTCGATGGTCACGGCGACGGGCGCGACATCGAAGGCGACGGTGTTGGACAGGGTGGAGAAGGTCTGGCCAGCCTGGGTCCAGCTGGCGCTGGCCGTGTTGCTGATCGCCTGGGCGTGCGCCGGTGCGGCGAACCCTGCGAGCAGGGCCCACCACAGGGCGCAGAGCAAGGCTCCCGCCGCTCGCAAGGCGTGGCTGGCTGGCATGAATGGGGGAGGTGCCCGGGCCCGGCACGCGGCCGGGCCCGAGAGGGGTCCTCAGTTGATCGTCACACGGAAGCGCAGCGCCGCAGCGGCGCCGGCGGCGAGGTTGTTGAGCGTGCCGCTGACGGTCGGGGTCGGCGTGGCCGAATAGGTCCCGCCGGCGGTGCCGCCCGTGCAGGTGCTGCCGCTGACCGTGGCATTGACGAGGATGCCGAAGGCCGTGTTGTAGGTGACGGTCGAGGGCAGGGGATCGCTCAGCGCAAGACCCGTCGCGGTTGCCGCGCCGGCCCCGTTCGACACGGCCAGGCAGTATTCCACCACAGCGCCCGGGATCGCCTTGGGATTGGTCGTCCCATTCACCGGATCGCTGATGATCGAACTGAACTTGCTGACCGTCAGCAACGCGCCGGCAACCGTGTAGCTGCCGCGGGCCGAGAAGGCGCCGTCGTTGGCGGCATCGGTGGCACCGGCGGCATCGGCGAAGACCGTATCGATCCCGGCGGTGTTGGCCGTGGTCGTGGCGGTGAGCAGCGCGCCCTGGGTGCCGGCCGCACCGGCCGCCGCAGCGCGCGCGGTCAGGGTGATGCCGGAGGCCTGGGCATTCGTGGCGCCGCCCGGAATGTCGGCATGGACAAAGACCGTCCGGGTCGTATCGGGCGCGATCTCGTCGAGGTAGGTGATCTGCGCGTCGACCCCGGCGTCGTAGACCCCGTTGGTGTTCGAATCGAGGAAGTACGCGAAGTTGGTCACGTCGAACACGTCGGTGCCGCCGTGCACGGTGGCGCCGCCGGCCTGGTTCACCGCAGTGAGCTGCAGGTCGAGCGTGTCGTTCGAGGTGTTGGTCACCTGGAAGGCGGTAACCGCATCGATCTGCCCCGGAGCCGCCGAGGTGGTCGCCGGGGCGCCGGTCACGGTGAGCACGACGCGGCGGTCGACCGTGATCGCGTTGGTCCCGGTCTGGGCGGTCTGGGTGACCCCGCTGACCTGGAAGTTGACCGTCACCGTGTTGGTGATGGTCTGGCCGGCGACCGTGCCGGCAGCGTGGGCAGTTCCCGCGCCGAGGCTGGCCGCAAGCGCCGTGAGGCCCGCCGCAGCCAGCAGCTTGTTGTTGTTTTTCATGATCTTGTCCTCAACTTACAGCATGTCCGCCGGGCCCCGCGGACGAGGGGCACGCAAGCGGTCAGCGAACCGTCGCGTGGTATTCGACAGCGCCATCGGCGCCGGGTGCGATCACCGGGATGGTCCAGCGCAGATGGGTGACGTCGGCCGGGCCGGCAGCGCGGCGGCCCTTGGCGCCATCGGGCACGGTCAGGCTGGCGAGCGGGCCCCAACTGGTGCCGCCGTCGACCGAGACGACCAGCGCGCGGTCGGTGTTGTCGGCCAGCACGACGGCGGCCGGGACCGGGTTGGTCACGACGAAGTTCTGGATCGGCTTGGCCCCGGTGTTGCGGTAACGGGTGGTGAACACCAGCCGTTCGCCGGGGACGACCTTGTCGGGCTGGACCAGCACGTGGCGGGTCGCGCCGTTCTCGGTGACGACGCGGTCGACCTTGACCTCGCCGGTGAGCGCGACCGGACTGGTCGCGGTGTCGGCCGCGAGGGCCGGTGCGGGCAGCAGGGCCAGCGGTGCGGCGAGGGCCGCGGCGATGGCAATCAGCAGGGATCGGAACATGGCTGTGGTCCTCAGTTGATCTTGACGGTGAACGAGATGGTGCGGTCGGGCGAGCCGGCGGCCAGCGTGCCGAGCGCCACGGCCACGCCCGAGGCGGCGGCGGTGCCTGCATCGGCATCGGCAGCGTCGCTGAGTGCCGCGCCGTCGAGCTTGAGCGTGCCGGCCTGATAGGTCGTGCCGGCGGGAATGCCGTCGCTCACGGTCACCCCCTCGGCCGAGCCCGATCCGCTGATCCGGGTGACGAGGCTGTAGGTGACCAGGGCGCCGGGAACCGGGCGGCTGCCGCCAAAGGGATCGGCGATGACCGCGGACTTGGTCAGGCCCACGGCGCCAAGCCGGGCGATGACCGCGGCGAGCGTGGCAGAGCGCGCAGTGCTGGCGCCAACCACGGCATCGACGCCGCCGTCACCGGCTCCGGCGAAGGTGGTGCCGGGGGTGCCCGAGCCGGTTTCGGCCGTAGCGGTGAGCCGCACCTGGCTGATCGCGGCGTCGGCCGCGCCGGCCGGCAGGCCGACCAGAACGAAGACCCGCAGCGCGGCATCGGCGGCGAGCGCCGGGGTGCTCGCGCCGGTGGCGAGGACGGCGTCGACCCCGGCATCGTAGGTGCCGTTGCCGTTGCTGTCGGCGACGATCGCCTGGATCGTTGCGGTGAAGGGATTGCCCGCCACGGCCGGATCCACGGCGAGGGTGTAGGCCTCGCTCCCGTTGCCGCTGTTGGTGACCGCATAGCTGAGCACGGCCGTGCCGCCGGACAGCGGCTGCGGAGCGGTCGAGAGCGTGGCCACGGCGACGTCGAGCAACTCATCGACGCGCAGGCTGACGCGGTTGGACTGGATCGAGGCGGTCCCGGCACCGCTGCTGTACGTCGCGGTGGCGACGTTCTCGATCACGGTGCCGGCGGCAACGCCCGCAGCCCAGGCCGGGCGCACGCAAAGCGCGGCCGTCAGGGTCAGACCGGTGAGGGCAATATTGAACGGTGTTCTCGACATGCTGCGAGAATGCCCCGTTCGTGGTTAAGAAAGGGCAAATACCTACGTAAAGCCACTTAATACGTTTCGAGGCCCCGCGCAGGGGCTGCGCTGCGCAGGGGCGAGCTGGCCCGGCTGGGTCACATCACCGAATGTAAACACTGCCGCCAGGCGGCGGGCCAGCGGTTGCCTCGCGTCGCGGCCCTGTCTAACCCGGCAGGATGATCACCCTGCGGACCGCGGCTGCCGCCGCCCCCTTCCTGTTGCTCGCGGGCTGCGCCGCCGGCCCGGCGCAGCAGGTCAACCTGTCCGGAACCGTGCCGGCCGGTGCGCGCTATGCGCTGGTCCTGCCCGCCGGAGATGGGGCGTCGACGCCGGCTGCCAGCGTGCTCGAAGGCTGTGTCCGTGCCGCCGGGCTGGTTCCCGGCCAGCCTGCCACCGTGCTGCTGCACAGTGCCCATGCGCTCCGCCCGGCGCGCGCCGCCGTGCTGCGGGCCGGCGAGGACCCGCCGCGCGGCCGCAGTCCGTCGCGCCGCAAGGACCGCGAGGAACTGACCCTGACGCTCACCGACCGCACCAGCGGTGCGGTGCTGTGGCGGGGATCGGTGCTGCGTGTGCTGCGCCCCGATGAACCGGTCGGCGATGGCACCACGTTGGCCGCGCCGCTCTGCGCCGCGCTCAAGGCTGCGCCGCAGGCAGCGCCAGGCTGAAGCCGGTCTCGCCCCCGGCGCTGCGGCAGGTCACCGTGCCGCCGTGACGCGTCACCACCGTGTGGACGAAGGCCAGGCCCAGACCCACCCCGTCGGCGCGGCGTCCGCGACCCGGAGCCTGGGCAAAACTCTCGAAGATGCGGTCGAGCTGGTCGGCGGGGATGTCCGGCCCGTGGTTGCGCACGGTCACTTCGGCCTGATCGCCGAGCGTGGCGATTCCGATCGTCACCGGTGTGCCGGCCGCACCATACTTGATCGCGTTGTCGAGCAGGTTGACCAGCACGCGGGCGAGCAGCGAGCGATCGCCGCGCACCAGCACCTCTGCCGCATCGTCGGGCGTCCGCAGGGCGATGCCCCGGGACTGGGCTTGCGGCCAGAGTGCGTCGGCGGCTTCGATGGCCAGATCGCGCAGGTCGATCAGTTCGGTCCCCGGTGCCACCGCCTGTGCCCGCGCCAGATGGACGAACCCGTCGGCCAGCTCGAGCGTGCGGCGGGCATGGGCGCCGATCCGGGTAGCGAGGTCGGGCGGGCAGCCGCCTCCCTGATCGAGCAGCGCGAGGATCGCGCTCTGCGGCGCGCGCATGTCGTGCGAGAGCAAGCGGACCACCGACTCATGCTCGTGGCGCAGCGCCCGTTCGCGCGCGGTCATCTCGGTCAGCAGGTCGATCTGGCGGTCAAGCATCCCGGCCGCTGGCGGCGGGGCGGGCAGACCTGCCTCACGGCTGGCGCGTTCGAGTTCTGCGGAGACCATGCCGCTGGCCACGGCAAGCCGCCGCCACGACCAGACGGCATAGCTCACCGCCAGCGCCACCAGCGGGACCGCCGGACGCAGCCAGAGATTGCCGAGGATCAGCCCGCCGGCGCTGATGGCGACCACCCCGATGGCGAGCAGCGCGGTCCAGGCCAGTCCGCGCCGACTGGGTAGCCAGGCCAGCCCCGCGAACAGCGCCAGCACCGGTGCCAGCGCGAAGGCCCATTGCAGCGCCGGGGAGGCCGGGATGAGCTGGCGCGGGGCAAGCAGCGTGGCGAGCAGGCTGCCCTGGATCTCGACCCCGGGCATCAACTGGGCGTCGGCCGACAGCGGCGTCGCGTGCATGTCGCCCAGCCCGCTCGCGGTCATCCCGACCAGCACCAGCTTGCCGGCGATCAGTGCAGCCGGAACCTCGCCGCGCAGCACGGCTGCGGCCGGGACTGAGGCCAGGGTGCCGGCCGAGCCCGGATAGTCGATCATCAGCGGGGCAGCCCGGGTCAGGCCGGACGCTGGCGGTGCCCGGTCCGCAGGCTGGCCCAGCATGGCCGCGGGCAGGGCCGGCCAGCCCGTGCCATCCGCCTGATAGGTCCGCCACCCGGTGCGCATCACCCCATCGCTGTCCGGGGAGAGGTTGACGTGCCCCAGCCCGGCGCTGGCGCGGACGAAGGCCGGCAGCGGGCGCAACACGTCGACCGCGCGGCCATTGCGGCCGGGCAGCTCGAAGGCCAGCGGCAGGTAGACATTGCCCGCTTCGGCCAGGGCCTCGGCCAAGGCGGCATCGCCCGCCGGATCGCGCGGCTCGGTCAGCAGCACGTCGATCCCGATCGCCTGCGGCCGGGCGGCGGACAGCCGCCGGACCAGTTCGGCCTGGACCTGCCGCGGCCAGGGCCAGGCGCCGATCGCGGTCAGGCTGCGCGCGTCGATCGCCACGATCAGGATGCGGTCGGTCGGCGGTGGCGGGCGGTGCCCCAGCAGGGCGTCGTAGGCGATGTGATCGAGCCGGGCGACCAGGCCGCCGCCCTCCAGCGCCGTGGCCCCGAGCAGGCAGGCCAGCACGGTCAACCACCCGTCGCGGCGCCGGCGCCCGAGCCATCGCAGACCGGCCGGCAAGCTCACCTCGGCGCGGTTACCTCGAAGCCCTGCTCGGCCGACCAGGTCGCGACGATCCGGTCCCGGAAGGGCACCAGCGAGAGCACCCGCCAGCTGTATTCCCCCGGGCGCAGCGCGGTGACCGAGATCTCGCGGGCCGTGCCCAGCGCCTCGTCGACGATCGGCAGGTCGGGCCGGTCCTTGCGGACCAGGCGGAAGCGAAACTGCGGCGTCCCGTCGGCGGCGCTGGTCCACTTGAAGCGGTAGCGCCGGCCCTCGGCGGTGGCCGATCCGGCCACGGCATTGAGCACCCGGTCGAAGGCATAGGTCCGGCCGCGACCTTCGGCCCCCTGGGCGTCAAGCGCGGCGATCCGCACGAAATAGGTGCCGGTCGGGACCCCTGGCAAGCTGAAGCGCGGCGTGCTGCCGCTGGTCTCGTCGATCAGGTCGAGCAACCCGGCGTCTCGGCCAATCTGGAGGCGATATCCCGCAGCCTGATCGTCGGGGACAACAGAAAAGGCAAGGTCCGGCTCGGTCTGGGCACGGTCGGGGTCGACGAGGCGAGGCGAGGCCAACAGCGCCGTGGCGGTTCCGACCTTACCTGGGGTCGCAAGCGCGCCGAACCCGGGGGCCAGCATCGTCTCCGCCCGGGCCAAGTCGGGACGGGCTGCTGCGGGCGCATCGTTCTGACCGAGGGCGAAGGCCACCTGGCCATCCTCGACCTCGGTCAGGGCGCGGGCCGCGGCGGCATCGTAGTTTACCCGGAAGTCGGTGCCACGCACTGCCGAGACCGTGATCGGCGTGGTCACGCGGAACGAACTGGCTGGATCACCCATCGGGGTGACCCGGGCGCGCACGCGTCCGGACTGGGTGGCGAACTCGCGCTCGACCGCCTGGTTGATCAGCAGGCGGCGCAGGCGGACGATGCGCACCACGCTTTGCGACGGCACGGTGATCGTACTGTCGTCTGTCAGGCGGAGCGAGACAAAGCCCCGCGGCCCGGTTTCGATCACGGTCCCTTCACCGAGGTCGACCCCTGCCTTGGCCGGAACCACTGCCGCGCCGTTGCGCAGCGTCACCCCGCCGCTGAAGCTGTCGATCCTTGCGGTGATCGGCTCATCGCGCAGCACACTGCGCGGCAGACGCAGGTCCTTGCCCGCCACGATCAGGCTGTTCGCCGGGATGCGGTTGACCCGGCGGACCCGGACCAGCGCACGCGGTCCGGCCAAATAGGCGCGGCCCAGCTGGTAGAGCGTATCTCCGGGTTGGATGGTGTAGCGGACTTCGGCCTCGGCCGGAGCGCCCGGGGGCGGAGCTGCGGCCAGCGCCGAGGCCGTTCCGAGCAGCAGCATTGCGGCCGCTGTCCGACGCACCGCGCGCGACCTGCTCACGCCAGGTGTTCCTCCAGCCGGTAGCCGTAGCCATAGACCGGAGTGAGGCGGAAGCCGTTTTCCGGACGCAGCGCCAGTTTGGAGCGGATCTTGGAGATATGGATGTCGAGCGTCCGGGTCGAGAGATCGGGGTCCATGCCCCAGATTGTCTCGAAAATGTAGGCCCGCGAGACGGCCCGGTTGAGGTTGCGGAACAGCAGCAGCGCAAGGCTGAATTCCTTGGGGGTGAGGTGCACGACCTCGCCCGACAGCCGCAGGGTCTTGCTGGTCAGCTCGAAATCCAGCTTGCCGTAGGTTTCGGTGGTCCTGCTGAGGTTCATCGTCGAACGCCGGGCAAGCGCCTCGACCCGGGCCAGCAGCACGGCCGGGTGGTAGGGCTTGGTCACGAAATCGTCCGCCCCGGCGCGCAGTCCGGCCACCAGGTCTTCGTCCGACACGCGGTTGGTCAGCAGCAGAACTGGCGGCTGGGCGCCGATCTGGTTTCGGATCCATTCGAGAACGTTGAGCCCTGGCAGGTCGGGCAGGTTCCAGTCGATCACGAACAGGTCAAAGGTTTCCCGATGCAGCGTGCGCACAAGTTGGCGGCCATTGTCGAACGTGGCGCACTGGAAGCCGGCCTCGTCGAGCAACTTGGCAACCGTCTCGAGCACGGCCTTGTCATCATCGAGAACTGCGACTTTCATATCAGGGGGCCGGGGGTGAGCCGGCGCATCTCTCCATCGCCAAGGTTCTGATTACAATCGATCGTTAGCAGACATTTCCGTGGCTTGCGCAAATGCCGGCCCGGCATTTTACAATTGTTCACATGTGGGACAGTTCAGTCCTGTGCGCCCCGTTTCTGTCACCGAGACGTAAGCGACTGACAGAATTTGTAAACATGCATCAATCGGGGGCCAGATCGAGGTAGGCGACCACATCGTTGTCCGTGGCCAGAAACAGGTCCTCCTGGACATGTTCCGGCAGACTGGCAGCCAGGATCAGGGCTTCGTCGAGCGGGCCGTAGAGCAGGGTCTCGGCCTCACCCCCGCCGCCGACCGCATCGACCAGCCGGTAGAGCCGCACGGTCGCGGTGCCGAACGTGCTCCGCATCAGTCCGCCTCCGGAGTGCCGGGCAGTGTGTCCCGCCGCGCACCGGACAGGGTGCGTTCGGTGCGGGCGGCCTCGGCGCGCGCGCGGTCGCGCGCGGCGCGGCTCTGGCCGTGCCGGGCGCGGTTCTCGGCTGCCGTGCGGGCGGCCTCGGCCCGCTTGTGCGCCTTGCGGGCGAGGCGCAGGTTGATGATCTCGGCCATGGCCCCGCCATACTCCGGATCAGTGGGGATCGCCACAGCCTCCCGACGCGGCCGTGGATAAGCCGTGCCCGGCCGTTGAGCGGTGCGGGGTGATCCGCGACAGCACCCCGGTGAGCGCCTCGGTCGTCATCGGTTTGGATTCTGCTGGTGCGTCGGTGCGCGTCGACATCGAGGAACTGCTTGCCACGCGCCTGCTGGTCCAGGGCAACTCGGGGTCGGGCAAGTCGCACCTGCTGCGCCGCCTGCTGGAGGAGAGCGCGGGCCTGGTTCAGCAGGTGGTGATCGACCCTGAAGGTGATTTCGTGACTCTGGCCGAACCCTTCGGCCATGTGGTGATCGACGGCGGCGCCTATGCCAATGACGAGATCGTCCGGCTTGCCGCCCGGATCCGCACGCATCGCGCCTCGGTGGTGCTGGCGCTCGACGGGCTCGACCTCGAGGCGCAGATGCGTTGCGCGGCAACCTTCCTTGCCACCCTGTTCGATGCCCCGCGCGAAGAATGGTATCCCGCGCTGGTCGTGGTCGACGAGGCGCAGATGTTCGCTCCCGCCGCTGCCGGAGACGTGTCGGACGAGGTCCGCCGGATCAGCCTGGCAGCGATGACCAACTTGATGTGCCGGGGGCGCAAGCGCGGGCTAGCCGGGATCATCGCCACCCAGCGTCTGGCCAAGCTGGCCAAGAACGTGGCCGCCGAAGCCTCGAACTTCCTGATGGGGCGGACGTTCCTCGATATCGACATGGTCCGCGCCGCTGACCTGCTCGGCATGGAACGCCGCCAGGCCGAGCAGATCCGTGATCTGGCGCGCGGACATTTCCTGGGGCTGGGCCCGGCGATCAGCCGCCGCCCGGTCTCCGTCCGCATCGGCGAGGTGCGTACCCGCGCGCGCAATGTCGTGCAGGGACTGATGCCGTTGCCAAGTGCCTCCGGCCCCGACATGGAAAGCCTGCTCCTGGCCGAGGTCGCCGAGCCCGTGGTGGCGCCGGCGCTTGTCCTGCCGACGCGCGCCGAACCTGAGCCGGTCGACAGCGCGATCCTGCTCGACCTGATTGAGACCGCCGGGCCGCCGGGCGAAGAGCCTCCGCCGCCGACCGCGCCCAGCCTGTTCCAGCAGCAGGACGATGCCCGCGCCGTGACCGAGACCCTGTTCGAACTGGCGGCCGAGCCCGACTGCACCTTCCAGCCGGTCGCGGCGCTGTATCAGGACTTCACGGTGCGCTGCCGGATGAAGCGGATCGGCATCGGTGGGCTCGACATGGCGGCCTTCCGCCGGCGTTTCGCCATGGCCGTCGCCGGCTGCGATCCCGACGACGCCGGCTGGGCCGATATCCTGCAGGTGGCACGGGACGTGGCTGACGATCTGCTTGCCCCGTTCCTGGCGATTGCCCGTGCCGCCCAGCGGGGCCAGCCGTGCCCGGAGGATGAGGAACTGGCGCGGATCTACGGCACGCAGTCGGCCGGCCGCATCCGCCGGCTGCTTGATCACTATGAGAAGGCCGGGCTGATCGTGGTGCGCACCGATTTTGGCGGGCGTCGCTCGATCGGGGTGCCGGCCCTGGGCGCGACGACCGCGGCGGTGGACTAGGGCGCCCTCGCGCCGCCGCCGTCCGCCCGGTGCCTTGTCTGGCTGGGGTTGGCCATGCATACCGGCCGGGCCCGTTCGAACGACCCGTTGAAGGCCAAGGACATGCCACAGCCCGTGCTTCCCCTCGCGCTCCTGCTGACGACACCAGTGCTCCTGGCGCAGACTGACGTGACGGTGAAGGTTCCGGCTTCAGCGACCCCCGATCCCACATGCTCCGGGCGTTGCTACACGCCGGTCGAGGCTGTGACCCTGGCGTCGCAACTGGCGCCCAGAGGGGCGCTTGCCGGCCGCTTCGCAGTCCAGGTCAAGGCCGTGGGGGAGGCCAACGGCCGGTTTTTCCTCAACTCCGAGACCGACTACCGTGACCGCAACTGCCTGACCCTGGCGCTCACTGCCGATGTGGCGAAAGCACAGGCCGGTCGCGCCGAACTGGCTGCGGTTCGCGACCGCTTCCTCGGAAAGTGGGTCTACGTCGACGGAGTGGCGGCACGCCGCAGGATCATGTTCGTCAACGACGATGGCAAGGCTACCGACAAGTACTATTTCCA
Source organism: Novosphingobium piscinae (assembly GCF_014230355.1). Lineage (GTDB taxonomy): Bacteria > Pseudomonadota > Alphaproteobacteria > Sphingomonadales > Sphingomonadaceae > Novosphingobium > Novosphingobium piscinae. The sequence continues at coordinate 29,948 of NZ_JACLAX010000015.1, read as the reverse complement.
GATCCATGTCGTGGTCGGCAATCCGCGCCAGATCCTTAGCGACCCGAACGACCGTCCGGAGTGAAAGGGACGGGGCGCAGGCCCGGCACCGGGTGACCCCCTTGCGGCGGTGACCGGTCTGTCAGCCCGGGCGCCATCAAGCCGGCGCTGCCTTCCAGGGTGCAGCTCCACCCAGACCGTCCCGGACTGCCGCGAGCCTCCGCACGCCTTCGGCCAGCACGGATTCGTCCTTGCAGTGGCATAGCCGGACGACCCCGGTCAGCTCACCGTCAACGCTGAAGGCCGAAAGCGGGATGGTCGCCACGCCGCCCTCGTGAACCGCGCGGCGGCTGAACGCGGCGTCGTCGAGCGCAATGCCCGAGGCGGCAAGGTCAACGCAGGTGAACCACGTGGCCGGGGCCGGCAGGACGGCGAAACCGGCCTCGTCGAGCAGGCGCAGCATGGCCGTCCGCGTGCGGGCCCAGCCGGCGTGCTGACGGGACAGCACGTCATCCCGGGCGAGCCCCTCCGCCACCGCGTACTGGGTCGCGGGCATGGTGGTGAAGGTCAGGAACTGGTGAACCCGGCCCAGTACCCCCGCCAGTTCGGGGGAGGCGCAGAGCCAGCCGAGCTTCCAGCCGGTCAGCCCGAACAGTTTGCCTGCCGAGCCGATCTTGATTGTCCGCCCGGCCATGCCGGTTTGGTCCAGCAGGGAGCGGTGGCCGATCCCGTCAAAGCGCACCCCCTCCCAGACTTCGTCGCAGATCGCCACCAGATCGTGCGCGGCGCACAGCGCGGCCAGGTCGGCCAATTCCTCAGCGCTGGCGACCGAACCGGTCGGGTTGAGCGGATCGTTGACGATCATCGCGGCAGTGCGGGGGGTGATGGCCGCCTCGATCTGGGCGCGCTCGTAGCGCCAGAGCGGCGGACTGAGGCGGACGAACACCGGGATCGCGCCAGCCCGGCGGACCATCGGTGCATAGAGGTCGTAGGTCGGGGCAAACAGCAGCACCTCGTCGCCCGGGCGGACCACGGCGAGGATCGCCGCGGTCAGCGCCTCGGTCGCCCCCGAGGTGACGACATAGCTGTCCGGCGCGAGGTCGAGACCCTGATGGCGCCGGTAGAAGTCCGCCAGCGCGGCGCGCAGCTCGGGGACGCCGGCCATTGGCGGGTACTGGTTCGAGCGCTGCTCGAGCGCCCGCGCTGCCGCCGCGCGCAGTTCAGGCGGGCCGTTGTCGTCGGGGAAGCCCTGGCCCAGGTTGATCCGGCTGCCGTCGCGGCACAGCGCCGACATGGCCTCGAAAACGGTTTCGCCCATCGCGGCGTAGATCGGGTGAACAGAGCGTGTCATTGCGCCCAGCATGGCGCAGGACACCACCGCGGGCCAGAGGCTTTGGCCGCCCTCGGGCGTCTGGTTCATGTGCCCTGACGCAGCGGCGGGAGCGGGCCGGTGCCGCTTCCGCGCTGGCGATGACGCCGCTAGCGGGCGGCGAACAGCAGCCGGCCTTCGCCGAGCAGTTCGAGCAGATCGTCGATCTCGGCCCGGCCGACCGCGAAGCAGCCCTGGCTGCGCCCGACCCGGCCCTGGCTCACCGCCAGTCGCGGATCGACATAGGGCGCGCCATGGATGACGATGGCGCGGGGTTCGGCCATGTCGTTCTGCGGGTCCAGTCCGATCAGCCGGCGCGACCGGCCATGTTCGCCAAAGTAGGTCTGCCCGGTGCGGAAAGCCCCGTCGCACGAGGCGTTCGACCCCGGGCGGTTCGACAGCCGCTCGACCCAGCCGCTGTTCGCCGGGTCCGAGCCCTTGCCATGGGCGACGAGGTGGGTGGAGATCACCTGGCCTTCGCCCATGTCTAGCAGGTAGAAGCGCGCCGCGCGCGAGGGCGCCGAGAAATCCACCAGCCCGACCACGTCGCGCTGCACGATCGAGGCAGCGTGCCGATCAAGCGCGGCCCGGACCTGCGGCAGCAGGACGTCACGGAAGCGGTTGCCTCCCGTGGCGGAGGCCGCGAGGTCGAGCGGCTGGGCCGCGGCGCGTTCCCCGGTGATGCTGTGCGGCAGTCCGAGCGCCGAGACGCCGACCGCCATGGCGCCGACCAGGCGCCGTCGCGTGATGTCCATACCGTTTCCGTGCGATCCCGTCTGACACAGGCCCGCGAGCCTGTCCTTGTTGCCTGTCCTAGTGCGGCGGCAACCGGGCCAGTTCAAGGCACGGCTCCCTCGGTCCGGACGAGCGGAGGCAGGGATGCGATCAGAAGACAGTGGCCGAAGGAACCGGCGGCCGGCGCGCAGGCTGCTCAGGCCGCCAGCTGCAGCTCCATCCGGTCCCAGATTTCCACCAGGGCGCGGGTCAGTTCCACCATCATCTCCTCGGTATGCGAGGGGCCAGGGGTGAACCGCAGGCGCTCGGTCCCGCGTGGGACGGTGGGGAAATTGATCGGCTGCACGTAAACGCCGTACTCGGCGAGCAGGATGTCGCTGATCCGCTTGGCCTTGACCGGATCGCCCACCATCAGCGGCACGATATGGGTGGTCGTGGCCATGACCGGCAGACCAGCCTCGGTGAACAGGCGCTTCAGCGTGGCAGCGGCGGCCTGCTGCCCTTCGCGCTCGATGCTGGATTCCTTGAGGTGGCGGACCGAGGCCAGAACGCCGGCGACCAGCACCGGCGAGAGCGAGGTGGTGAAAATGAAGCCCGGGGCATAGGACCGGATCACGTCGATAATCCGGGTATCGGCGGCGATGTAGCCGCCCATCACCCCGAATGCCTTGCCCAGTGTGCCCTCGATGATGTCGATCCGGTGCGCCGCCTCGTCGCGGTCGGTGATGCCGCCGCCGCGCGGGCCGTACATGCCCACGGCATGGACCTCGTCGATGTAGGTGAGCGCATTGTACTTCTCGGCGAGGTCGCAGATCGCGTGGATCGGGGCGACGTCGCCGTCCATCGAATAGACCGATTCGAAGGCGATCAGCTTGGGCAGGGCCGGATCGGTATCGGCCAGCAGCTCCTCCAGGTGGGCCACGTCGTTGTGGCGCCAGACCTTTTTCTCGGCCCCCGAATTGCGGATCCCGGCGATCATGCTGGCGTGGTTGAGCTCGTCCGAGAAGATCACGCAGCCGGGCAGGATCCGGGCTAGGGTCGAGAGCGTGGCGTCATTCGAGACGTAGCCCGAGGTGAACAGCAGCGCGCCGTCCTTGCCATGGAGGTCGGCCAGCTCGCGCTCGAGCTCGACATGGTAATGCGTGTTGCCGCCGATGTTGCGGGTGCCGCCCGATCCGGCGCCGACGTTGTGGAGCGCTTCCTCCATCGCCGCGATCACCTTAGGGTGCTGGCCCATCGCCAGATAGTCGTTCGAGCACCACACCGTGATCGGCTTGGGTCCATTGTGGCCGGCGAAGCACCGCGCATTGGGGTAGGCGCCCTTGTTGCGCAGGATGTCGATGAACACGCGGTAGCGACCTTCAGAATGAAGGCGATCGATCGCGGCATCGAAAATCTGGTCGTAGTTCACGTCTACCAACGTCCTCCGCCGGACCTGCTGCACCGTTCGATCCACGGGCCCGTTGCCACCGTCGCGATCCCGCCGGGACGGCCAATGCAGCGCCCTCTATCGCATCTGTGGGCGCCTTTCCAGCGTCTAGAAGGGTAGGCCGGGCGCGGCCGGCCTGCCCTCTTGGCCCGGGTTGACCTCAGAATACAGCCACGCGCTCGAGCCCGCGCGCGGCCAGGCTCGGGCCCAGCGCGGCCAGGTCCGGACCGTCGCGGGTGAACAGGGCAAGATCGGGCGCGGTGCGGGCGAAGGCCTGGCCTGCGGTCAGGCTGGCGATCCGCCGGGCGATTCCGGCAGCCCCATCGACGAAGCGGACGCCGGGGCCAAAGGCTGCGCCCAGCTCGGCCGCGACCAGCGGGAAATGGGTGCAGGCCAGCACCACCGTGTCGATCCGCTCGCCCCCCGGCTGGTCGCGCAACCCTGCGGCGGCGCGGGCGAAGACCGCCGGGTCCACCGGCTCGCCGCGCAGCCGCGCCTCGGCCGCGCTGACCAGTTCGGGCGCGGCGAAGCGCAGCAGGGTCTTGTCGCGGGCGAACTCGGCCTCGAGCCGGTCGACATAGCCCTGGCGGATTGTCGCCGCCGTGCCGAGCAGGCCGATCACTCCGGTGGTAGTCAGGGCCGCGGCGGGCTTGATCGCCGGAACCGTGCCGACGATCGGCACCTCGAGCACGTCGCGCACCATGGCGAGCGCGATGGTCGAGGCGGTGTTGCAGGCGATGCAGACCAGCCGCGGGCGCAGCCGCTCGGTCATCCGGCCCAGCAGCCCCGCCACCCGGGCGGCGATCTCGGCCTCGGTCTTCTCGCCATAGGGCAGGCCGGCGTTGTCGGCGGCGTAGATCACCGGGGCATCGGGCCGCAGCCCGCGCAACGCCTCGAGCACCGAGAGTCCGCCCACCCCCGAATCGAACAGCAGGATCGGCGCGGTCGCCGCGGCGGGGAAGGCAGGGGTTTGCGCCATAGTGGCGGCATCCCTATTTTTTCCCTGCACGATTGCAAGAACTCTGGTTAAGGCAGGGCCGCAAGCGCAGCAGAAAGGAACGGTCGGGGGTGGACAGGACGATGCTCGTCGCGGCAGCGCTGGGCTATCTGCTCGGCTCGGTGCCCTTCGGCCTGCTCCTCACCCGGTTCACCGGGGCGGGTGATCTGCGGGCGATCGGTTCTGGCAACATCGGCGCCACCAACGTGCTGCGCACCGGCCGCAAGGGTCTGGCCGCCGCCACGCTGCTGCTCGATCTCGCCAAGGGGGCTGCGGCGGTCTGGCTGGGCCGCTTGCTGGCGACCGATCCTGCCGCGGTGGCCGATCCTGCGGCGGTGGCGGGCGCGGCGGCGGTGATCGGACACTGCTTCCCGCTGTGGCTGCGGTTCCGCGGCGGCAAGGGCGTGGCCACGCTGATGGGCGTCTCGCTCGGGCTCGCCTGGGGCATCGGCGGGGTCTATGCCGCCGTCTGGCTGGGCATGCTCGCGCTCACCCGGATCTCCTCGCTCGGCGGCATGAGCGCCGCGGTCGCCGCGCCGGTGGCGGCCCAGCTGCTGGGCCATCCGGGCTATGTCCCGGTGCTGGCCGCGCTGGCCGCGCTGGTGCTGTGGCTGCACCGTGCCAACATCGTCCGGCTGCTGAACGGCACCGAACCGCGCGTAGGGAGCAAGCCCAAGGCAGGCCCCGCGGAATGACCCCGGCCGCGGCCTCGGCGCTGACCCGCGACGAGGCCTTCGCCCGCATCCGCCTGTTGCGCTCGCCCCGTGTCGGTCCGGTCAGCTATGCCCAGCTGCTGGCGCGCTTCGGCACGGGGGAGGCCGCCCTGGCAGCCTTGCCCGACCTCGCCGGGCGCCACGGCCGGCCCTATGCGCCGGCGCCGGTCGCCGCGATCGAGGCCGAACTGTCAGCGGTGCGCCGGGCCGGGGCGCGCTACCTGTTCCACGATTCGCCCGACTATCCCGCGCTGCTGCGGGCAGCCGAGGGCGCGCCGCCGATCCTGATCGCGCGCGGCGAGGGCGCGCTGGTCCATCGCCCGGCAGTGGCCATCGTGGGCGCCCGCAATGCTTCGGCCGCCGCCGTGCGGCTGGCACGCGACTTCGGACTGGCGCTGGCCGGGGCAGGGCAGGCCGTGGTGTCGGGTCTTGCCCGCGGGATCGACGGGGCGGTGCATCAGGGCGCGCTGGCCGGGACCGCGCCCGGTGGGGGTGGCACGATCGCCGTGATCGCTTGCGGGATCGACGTGACCTATCCGCCCGAACACGCCGCACTGCAGGATGAGGTCGCCGCCCGCGGCCTGCTTCTCACCGAGCATCCCCCCGGCACCGAGCCGTTCGCCCGCCACTTTCCCGCCCGCAACCGGATCATCGCCGGGATCGCGGCGGGCACGGTGGTGGTCGAGGCGACGCCCAACTCCGGCTCGCTGATCACCGCCCGGCTGGCCGGTGACCTCGGCCGCGAGGTGATGGCGATCCCCGGCTCGCCGCTCGACAGTCGCTCGCACGGCTGCAACCAGTTGATCCGCGATGGCGCGGTGCTGGTTCAGCGGCCGGAGGACGTGCTCGAACTGCTCTCCACCTTCGACGGTGCCCCGCGCGCCCCGCTGCGCGAGACCGCCGGGCCGTTCATGCTGGCCGAGACGGCGGATCGCCCGGCGGATATCGCCGGCCTGCTGACGACCGCCCCGGTCGCCATCGATGAACTGGTGCGCCAGTCGGGCGAGAGCGCTGCGGCGGTGCAGCTTGCGCTGCTCGAGCTCGAGCTGGCGGGCACGCTGGTGCGCCATGCCGGGGGGCGGGTGTCCCGGGCGGGGTAGGCACCGGCTGGGCCGGCCCCTGCGGCGCCGGTTGCCCGCAGGGTGCCGCGCGAAGCCAAGGTTCGTGGCGGGACCCCGAAACGTCCGTTCGGGTGATCACAATCACCCCACTCGCCGCTTGACGCCGCCGCCCCACGATCCCCACCCTCGCGTGCGTACACACGTAAGGGCCACAACCAGCATCATGCAGCTTGTCATCGTCGAGTCCCCGGCCAAGGCCAAGACCATCGAGAAGTACCTCGGTAAGGACTACAAGGTCCTGGCCTCCTACGGTCACATCCGCGACCTGCCGCCCAAGGACGGCTCGGTCCGGCCGGACGAGGAGTTCGCGATGGACTGGGAGCTCTATGGCGACAAGGCGAGCCGGGTGAAGGCGATCACCGATGCCGCCAAGGAGGCTGACCGGCTGATTCTCGCTACCGACCCCGACCGCGAGGGCGAGGCGATCTCGTGGCACGTGCGTGAGCTGCTCGCCAAACGCCGGGCCCTGCCGAAGGAGGTCGAGCGGGTCACCTTCAACGCGATCACCAAGGACACGATCCTCGCTGCGATGAAGGCCCCGCGCGAGCTCGACCAGGACCTGATCGATGCCTATCTGGCGCGCCGCGCGCTGGACTATCTGTTCGGCTTCACCCTCTCGCCCGTGCTGTGGCGCAAGTTGCCCGGCGCCAAGAGCGCGGGCCGCGTGCAATCGGTCGCGCTGCGCCTGATCGTCGAGCGCGAGCGCGAGATCGAGCTGTTCCGTCCGCAGGAGTACTGGTCGGTGGTGGCGCGGCTCGAGCAGGGCGGGACCGAATTCCCCGCCCGGCTGGTCAAGTTCGAAGGCCAGAAGCTCGAGCGGCTGAGCATCGGTGACGAGGGCACCGCGCTGCGCGCCCGGGCGATGGTGGAAAACGCGGTGTTCCGGGTCGAGGAGGTCGAGACCAAGCCGACCCGGCGCAATCCCTATCCCCCGTTCACCACCTCCACGCTGCAGCAGGAGGCCGCGCGCAAGCTGGGCTTTTCGGCCAGCCACACGATGCGCGTGGCGCAGACGCTCTACGAGGCCGGGGCGATCACCTACATGCGCACCGACGGCGTGCAGATGGACCCCAGCGCGATTTCGGCTGCGCGTGCCGCGATCACCGAGCGTTACTCCGGGCACTACCTGCCGGAAAAGCCGCGCCACTACGAAACCAAGGCCAAGAACGCGCAGGAGGCCCATGAGGCGATCCGGCCGACCGATTTTGGCAGGGATCGTTATGGTTCCGGCGATGAAGGCCGGCTTTATGATCTGATCTACAAGCGCGCGATGGCCAGCCAGATGGCCTCGGCGAACATCGAGCGGACCACCGTCACCCTGCGCGACGGAACCGGCCAGCACGAGCTGCGCGCCACCGGCCAGGTGGTGAAGTTCCCCGGTTTCCTGGCGGTCTACGAGGAAGGGCGCGACCAGAAGGCCGAGGATGACGAGGACGGTGCGTTGCTCCCGGCGCTGGCCCGCGGCGATTGCCCGGCACGGCGTGGGGTGGAGGCCACCCAGCACTTCACCCAGCCACCGCCGCGCTATTCCGAAGCCTCGCTGGTCAAGCGGCTGGAGGAGCTGGGGATCGGCCGGCCCTCGACCTATGCCGCGACGCTCCAGGTGCTGAAGGACCGCAACTATGTGCGGACCGAGAAGAACCGTTTCTTCGCAGAGGAATCCGGCCGACTCCTGACCGCGTTTCTGGAGCGGTTCTTCGACCGTTACGTGGCCTATGAATTCACCGCAGGGATGGAGGACGAGCTCGACGACGTCTCGGGCGGGCGGGCGGCATGGAAGGACGTGCTCGCCGCGTTCTGGCGCGACTTCAAGCCGAAGTCCGACGAGGTGATGGAGCGCAAGCCCTCCGAAGTCACCGAGCAGCTCGACGCGTTCCTGTCCGACTACCTGTTCCCGCCGAAGGACGACGGCGGCGATCCGCGCCTGTGCCCCAAGTGCGGGGCCGGGCGCCTGTCGCTGCGCGGCGGCCGGTTCGGGGCCTTCGTCGCCTGCTCGAACTATCCCGAGTGCAAGTACACCCGCAAGTTCGCCCAGCCGGGCGGGGAGGGTGCCGAGGGCGGCGAGGATGCCCCGCTGGGCACCGATCCCGCCACCGGGCTGGAGATCACCCGCCGTACCGGCCGCTTCGGGCCCTATGTCCAGCTGGGCGAGGGCAAGGATGCCAAGCGCGCCTCGATCCCCAAGGACATCCCGGAGCTTGACCTCGACTGGGCGATCAAGCTGCTGTCGCTGCCGCGCGAGGTCGGTGCCCATCCCGAAACCGGCAACCTGATCACTGCCAGCATCGGCCGCTACGGGCCCTACCTGGCGCATGACGGCAAGTACGCCCGCCTGCGGACCACTGCCGAGGTGTTCGAGACCGGGATGAACGCGGCCGTGGTCAAGCTGGCCGAAGCGGCCGCCGGGGCTGGTGCGCGGGGCCGCGGGGCGGCGGCCGAGCCGCTCAAGGTGTTCGGGGCGCATCCCACCTCGGGCGGGGCGATCAAGCTGATGGCCGGGCGCTATGGTCCCTATGTGACCGATGGCACCACCAATGCCACCCTGCCGCGCGACCAGAAGCCCGAGGACCTGACCGAGGAGGCCGCGATCGCCCTGATCGACGCGCGCGCCGCCAAGGGACCAGCCAAGGGCAAGAAGAAGCCGGCGGCGAAGAAGGCGGCGGCGAAGCCCGCTGCCAAGAAGCCCGCTGCCAAGAAGCCTGCCGCCAAGAAGGCGCCCGCCAAGACGAAGGCCGCAGAATGAGCGAGAAGGTCGCACGCCACAAGCAGCCGTGGAAGCCCGAGGAGCTGCAGAAGCTGCAAACCCTGGCCGGCAAGGCCAAGGGGCTGAAGGAGATCGCCAAGGCGCTCAACCGCACCGAGGAATCGACCAGGGACGCCGCGCGCCAGCACGGCTTCGCCATCTCCAAACTGCGGTAGGGCCCGATGCTCTGGCTGCTGCTGGCCGCCGCGGGGGTGAGCGGGGACGGGTTCGACCGGGCCCTGCGCCAGGCGCCGTCCGATCTGCGCGCGGTGATCGAGCGCCGCCTGGGGTGCAACCACTGGGGCGGCGAGGAACCCTACGATGCCGAGCGCGCGGCCCAGATCAGCGCGGCGGTGGCGAAGCTGCGCTGCCGCAGCCTGGAGCGCGACGAGGTCCGCATGCGCGCGCGCTATGCCCGCCATCCGACAAGGCTTCAGCTGTTGCGCGCGGCGCAGGACCGGACGGGTTGAGCCCGACGGCCGGTGCCCTCAGCGGGGTACGGCGAACCAGATCGTGTGCTTGGGGCCCTTGCCGTTGGTCCGTGCGGCGACCCGCATTTCGTCGACCATGAAGCCGTTCTTCTCGAGCCGCCGGGCAAAGGCCGCATCGGGACCGGCTGACCAAACGGCCAGCACCCCGCCGGGCCGCAGCGCGCGGTGGGCGGCGCGCAGGCCGGAGGCGGTGTAGAGGCTGTCGTTGCCTTCGCGCACCACCCCGTCGGGGCCGTTGTCGACGTCGAGCAGGATGGCGTCGTAGTCGCCGCGCGCGCCGTCGATGGTGGTCCCGACATCGCCCATCAGCAGGCGCACGCGCGGATCGTCGAGGCAGCCGGCGGCAAGCTCGGCCATCGGGCCGCGCGCCCAGGCAATGATTTCAGGGACCAGTTCGGCGACGACCACCTCGGCCAGCGGACCCAGCGCGGCCAGCGCCGCGCGCAGGGTGAAGCCCATGCCATAGCCGCCGATCAGCAGGCGCGGGTCGGGTCGCTCGGGCAGGCGGCGGATCGTTTCGGTGGCCAAGGCCACTTCCGACCCGCTCATCCGGCTGCTCATCAGTTCATTGTGGCCCATCACGATCATGAAGTCGCGATCGTGGCGGAACAGCCGCAGTTCGGTGCCGCCCGGAACCTGCGCGGAGCCGAGCAATTCGCGCTGGATCATCGTCGGACTACCCCTTGCGCCGGAGCAGGGCGGCGAGGGCCTCGGCGATCGCCGCGTGGGCCTTGACCCCGGGATGGACCGGCGCCGATCCCGCCGGTGCGCTGCTGCCGAACGACCAGGGCTCCGGATCGCACGGACCATGGCGGGCGCTCAGCTGCGAGGCCTTGAGGAGCAGCGCGCGTTCGGCCCGGGCCACGCGCGCGGTGATGGCGGCGAGCTTGACGGCCTCGGCCCGGCTCGCCGCCAGGTCGGCGGCAGACCCGGACAGCGCCGGGCAGGCGCCCCGCGCCGGCAGGATGGTGGGATAATCGATGAACACCAGCCGAGCTGCGGGCGCCCGCCGACGGACCTCGGCAGCGATCGCATGCATCCGCGTTTCCAGGGCGGTCCAGTCTGCCGCGGTCGGCCGCAGCGCGGTGGGACACTGCGCGGGGCGCCCGCCGGATGGCATGGTCGCGCAGGCGGCGGCGAAGAGGTTGCGGACAAAGCCCACGTCGTTCCCGCCCGAGGTGATCGTCACCAGCCGGGTCGCCGGGGTCACCGCCTCGATCTGCGCGGGCAGCTCGTTCCAGGGGCCAAGCACGTGCTCGGTGGTCGATCCGCTGCAGCTGGCGTCGACCAGGGTCAGCGACAGGCGCTGGGCGAGGAGCCGGGGGTAGGACAGGTTGCCGCGGTTGCAGCGCGCCGGGCCGCCGGCCGGCTCACCCACGCCCGGGCCTGCGGCATAGGAACTGCCCAGCGCGACGTAGGTATCACCCGGCGCCAGGGCACCACGCGCCCCGGCCGCATCGCGCGCGGCAAGCGGAACGGCGCCCAGCGCGCAGGCGGCAAGCAGGGCTGGCGCAAGCCGCTTCACTTCACCCACTCCAGGCCGATTTCTTCGTAGATCTCGCGGCTCTCGGCCCAGCCTTCCTCCACCCGTACGTGCAGGAACAGGTGCACCTTCACCCCCAGCAGCTCGGCCAGCTCCTTGCGCGCGGCCTCGCCGATCGCCTTGAGCTTGCTACCGCCCTTGCCGAGGACGATGCCCTTCTGGCTATCGCGCGCGATGACGATCTGCTGGTGGATCTCGATCGAGCCGTCGCTGCGCAGGGTATAGCTCTCCGGGCGGACCGCGCTGTCGTAGGGCAGCTCGTCGTGGAGCTGGCGGTAGAGCTGCTCGCGCGTGATCTCGGCGGCCAGCAGGCGTTCGCTGGCGTCTGAGACCTGGTCCTCGGGATAGTGCCAGGGGCCCTCGGGCATCAGCGCGGCGAGGCGCATCTTGAGCTCGGGCACGCCATCGCCGCTCAGCGCCGAGACAAAGAACACCTCGTCGAAGCCGACCAGGGCGTTGAGCTGCTCGGCCAGGACCAGCAGCGGTTCCTTGACGCACTGGTCCACCTTGTTGAGCGCCAGTAGCTTGCGCTCGGGGCGGTCCTTCAGCGCGGCGAGGATCGGCTCGAGCTGGTCGAGCTTCTTCTTGCGGGCATCGACCACCAGCAGGATCGCATCGGCCTCCTGCGCGCCGTCCCAGGCGGCGTTGACCATGGCGCGGTCGAGCCGCCGGCGCGGCTGGAAGATGCCGGGGGTGTCGGCCAGGATGATCTGGGCGGGCCCCTCCAGCGCGATCCCCATCAGGCGGGCGCGGGTGGTCTGGGCCTTGGCCGAGACGATCGCCACCTTCTGGCCGACCAGCTGGTTGACGAGGGTTGACTTGCCGGCGTTGGGCGCGCCGATCACCGCGACAAGGCCGCAGTGCTGGGGCGAGGGGAGCGCGTGGCCTTCGACAGGCTCAGGCTGAGCGGGAGTGGGGGTGTTGGGCAATCGGCTATCCAGTCAGGGCATGGTCCGCTCGGCCCGGGCCTTTCCGGGGCCATGCTGAGCGGGAGTGGGGGTGTTGGGCAATCGGCAATCCAATCAGAACATGGTCCGCTCGGCCTGAGCCTGTCGAAGGCCACGCGCTACGGTTTGGCTGGGTAACCTATCCGAACTGCTGGAGAAAGGCCGCCGCCGCGGCGGTCTCGGCTTCCTGCTTGCTCGAGCCTTCGGCCTCGACCTCGCCGACGCCGTGGACCTCGACCGCGACGCGGAAGTGGGCGGCATGGTCGGGGCCGGTCCGCGCGATCAGCTTGTAGTGCGGCATGCGGCGGCGATTGCCCGCAGCCCATTCCTGCAGCGCCGATTTGGGATGCTTGCTCTGGCCAACCCGCCCTTCGACCGGATCGGCCCAAAGCTGGCGGACCAGCGCGCGGGTCGCGGCGAAACCGCGACTGACGAAACTGGCCCCGAGCAGCGCCTCGAGCACGTCGCCAAGGATGTTGTCGCTGTCGGCGCCACCGTCGTCGCGTGCCTGCTTGCCCAGCCGGATGTGCCTGCCCAGGCCGATGGTGCGTGCGATCGCGGCATTCATGTCGCGGCTGACCAACGCGTTCAGGCGCTGCGAGAGCTTGCCCTCGTTGCCGGTGCCGCGCTCGTGCAGCCATTCGGCAATGACCAGGCCCAGCACCCGGTCACCGAGAAACTCGAGCCGCTCGTAATTGCGCGGCTCGCCGGTGCTGCCATGGGTCAGCGCCTCGCACCACAGTGCCGGATCGGCCAACGGTTCGCCCAACAGCTGTTCGAGAAAGGCGCGACTGTCCTCGCTGAGCCCGATCTGGAGGGGCATCGGCTCAGAACGTGCCACCGATGCGGCTCCAACGCGTGGCGGTGAACCATGTCCACGGCTTGAGCCAGCTGGCCGAGCCGTCGGTCGAGAACATCATGATCGCCGCGCGGCCGACCAGATTGCCCTGCGGCACCAGCCCGATGCCGGCGCCTTCCATCGCCGGGAACCGGCTGTCCATGGAATTGTCGCGGTTGTCGCCCATCAGGAACAGCGCGCCCTCGGGCACGACCACGGGCAGGGTATCGTCCTGCGGCGTGGCGCCCAGATCGAGCACGTCGTAGCTGCGCCCGCCTGGCAGGGTCTCGCGGAAGCGGGGATAGTGGCACTCGGCCGAGCCGTCGGCGGCAACCGCCGCGAAGGCCGGGCCGAAGCACCGGGTGTTGGCCGAGACCTTCACCACGGCATCGGCGATCCGCACCTTGGGCACCGGCTGTCCGTTGAGGTGCAGCACGCCGCCGATCATCTGCACCTGATCGCCCGGCAGGCCGATCACCCGCTTGATGTAGTCGGTGTCGTTGACCGGGGGGGCCTTGAAGATCACCACGTCGCCGCGCTGCGGCTGCGCGGCGAGAATCCGTCCCGGGATCAGCGGCAGCGAGAAAGGCAGCGAATAGCGCGAATAGCCATAGGGCCACTTGGCCGCGAGCAGGTAGTCGCCGTTCTGCAGGCCGGGCAGCATGGATTCGCTGGGAATGTTGAACGGGGCGAGAGCGAAGCTGCGGAAGGCACCGACGATCAGCACCAGCTTGAGCAGGAAAACGAAAAAGCTCTCCTCCTTGGGCTCGGCCTTGGCCGCCGCCGGATCTGTCCCTCCCGGAGGCGTGCCGGCAGCATCGGCAGCAGCCGGCGGGGTCGGGGCGGGACTGGAATCGGTCATCGTGGTGTCCATTGCTGGCGCGGCGGGGCGCCCGGCCTAAGCCCGGCCATAGTCGACCGGGCCCGTGGAGAAAAGGGCGCTGCGGCGGGAACCGTCGGGGGGCTTCGGGCGAATACGATTGTCGGGCGGCGGCAAGGCTTGCGACCCGGCGGAAGATCGGCCAGCCACGGGCAGACCGGGCCGCCCCGGATTCGGGGCGGCGGCGACATGGCGACACCTTTCGAACAAGACGAGGACCAGACGATGAGCGAGGCGGTAAGGATGGAATGGCAGGCCCTGGCGAACCAGCCGCGCCGCACCCTCGCCGAGCTGTTCGGCGACCCTGGCCGCGTCGACCGGCTGGCGACCACGCTGGACCTGCCTGGCGGGCCGATCCGGTTCGACTGGTCGAAGACCCACCTCGATGCCGACCTCTTGGCCGGCTTCGAGCGGCTGGCCGCGGCCGCGGACTTCGCCGGGCGGCGCGCGGCGCTGCTGTCGGGCGAGCAGGTCAACACCACCGAGGGCCGTGCCGCCGAGCATCCCGCCCAGCGCGGTATGGGCAAGCCGGACACGGTCGACGAGGCTGCAGCGCTGCATGGTCGCATGCACATGCTGGTCGAGGCGATCCACGGCGGCGCCCTTGGGGAAGTCCGTCACCTGATCCACATCGGCATCGGCGGATCGGCGCTGGGGCCGGCCCTGGCGATCGACGCGCTGGCGCGCGACGGCGCCGAGGTGGATGTTCACGTGGTCTCCAACATCGACGGCTGCGCGCTCGAGCAAGCCTTCGCCGCCTGCGATCCCGCCACCACGCTGATCGCCGTCGCATCGAAGACCTTCACCACGATCGAGACCATGACCAACGCCGCTTCGGCACTGGCCTGGCTGCGCGACAATGGGGTGGACGACCCCTATGGCCGGGTCATCGCGCTGACCGCCGCGCCTGACAAGGCGGTGGCCTGGGGCGTGGACGAAACGCGCGTCCTGCCGTTCCAGGAAAGCGTCGGGGGGCGCTATTCGCTGTGGTCGTCGATCGGCTTTCCGATCGCCCTGGCGCTTGGCTGGGACGAATTCCAGGCCTTCCTCGATGGCGCGGCGGCAATCGACCGGCATTTCGCCGAGGCCGATGGCGCGGCCAATCTGCCACTGCGCGCCGCCTTCGCCGATCAGTACTACACCCGGATCCGCGGCTGCCAGACCCGCGCGGTCTTCGCCTATGACGAGCGGCTGGCGCTGTTCCCGGACTACCTCCAGCAGCTCGAGATGGAGTCGAACGGCAAGGCGGTGAAGGCCGATGGCACCCCGGTCGATGGTCCGACCGCTCCCATCACCTGGGGTGGGGTAGGGACCGATGCCCAGCATGCGGTATTCCAGCTGCTGCACCAGGGCACCGTGCTGATCCCGGTGGATTTCCTTGCCGCGATCCAGCCCGGCGACGCGCTCGACCCGGCGCATCACCGCATTCTCCTGTCGAACTGCTTTGCCCAAGGCGCCGCGCTGATGGCGGGCAAGGCCAGCGACGACCCGGCCCGCGCCTATTCCGGCGACCGGCCCTCGACCACTATCCTTGTCGAAGACCTCAACGCCGCCACGCTGGGCGCCCTGATCGCCTTTCACGAACACCGCACCTTCGCGAATGCCGTGCTGCTGGGGATCAACCCCTTCGACCAGTTCGGGGTCGAACTGGGCAAGCAGATCGCCAACCAGATCGAGGCCGGCGGGACCACCTTCGACCCCAGCACCGAGGCGCTGCTCAAGCTGGCTGGGATCGGCTGAGGGGGCGGCCTCAGGTCCCCGCCATCCCATCGCCGGCTGGGATCTTTCGCCGGATTGGGCCACCGTGATGGATCGTGGTGAAGCTCGCGCAGTCTGGTCAGAGATGCCAGCCTCCGCTGGCCCGACGGCCTTGTGATCGCGCATGCCCCGATGCGGATGACAGGCTGACGGGGCCCGCTGCCCTCTGGCAATCCGTTCCCTGCCGCGCCATATCCGCCGCTCCAACGGGAGCACTGCGCCAATGACCGACACCTACGACTACGACCTCTTCGTCATCGGTGCGGGATCGGGCGGGGTGCGGGCCAGCCGGATCGCCTCGGGACATGGGGCGAAGGTGGCGATCGCCGAGGAGTACCGCGTCGGCGGGACCTGCGTGATCCGCGGCTGCGTCCCGAAGAAGCTGTTGGTCTACGGATCGCACTTCGCCGAGGAGCTGCAGGACGCCGCGCACTATGGCTGGTCGGTCGAGGGCATGCGCTTTGACTGGAACGTGCTGCGCGACACCGTGCTGCGCGACGTCGACCGGCTCAACGCCGCCTATACCCAGACGCTGGAGAGCAACCGGGTGGAGCGCTTCCTTGAGCGCGCGACCATCACCGGGCCGCACTCGGTGCGGCTGGCGAGCGGGCGCGAGATCACGGCGAAGGTCATCCTTGTGGCGGTTGGCGCCTGGCCGGTGAAGCCCGATTTCCCGGGGGTCGAGCACTGCATCACCTCCAACGAGGTGTTCCACCTGCCCGAATTGCCGCGGCGCGTGGTGATCCAGGGCGCGGGCTACATCGCGCTGGAATTCGCCGGCATCTTCAACGCGCTGGGCTGCGAGGTGACCGTGGTCAACCGCAGCGACCAGATCCTGCGCGGCTATGACGAGGCGCTGCGGGATCGCCTGCTGCAGATCACCATGGCGCGCGGGATCGTCTATCGCTTCAACTCCCCGATCCAGTCGGTTGAAAAGCAGGACAATGGCAGTCTCAAGGTGGCGATCGGCAAGTCCGCGCCGATCGAGGCGGACGCCGTGCTGATCGCCACCGGCCGCCAGCCCAAGACCGAAGGCTTGGGCCTGGAGAACGCCGGGATCGAACTCGGCGCCAAGGGCGAGATCCCGGTCGATGACTACAACCGGACTTCGTGCTCCAGCATCTATGCTGTCGGCGACGTGACCGACCGGGTCCAGCTGACCCCCGTGGCGATCCGCGAGGGCCACGCCTTTGCCGACACGGTGTTCGGCAACAATCCGCGGACGATCGACTATGACTGCATACCCAGCGCCGTGTTCTCGCAGCCGCCGCTCGCCGGCGTGGGGCTGACCGAGGGGCAGGCGCGCAATGCCTATGGCAACATCAAGGTCTACACCTCGGACTTCCGGCCGATGAAGAATGTCTTCGCCGGGCGGATGGAGCGTGGGCTCTACAAGCTGGTGGTCGATGCCAACACCGATCGCGTGCTGGGCGTCCACCTGATCGGGCCCGAGGCTCCGGAAATCCTCCAGGCTGCCGCGATCGCGGTGAAGGCCAGGCTGACCAAGGCCGATTTCGACGCCACCGTGGCGCTGCATCCGAGCATGGCCGAGGAACTGGTGCTGATGCGGTGAGCGTTGGGGTGGCCGGGCAGCGTGGGAAGATGGGATCGGCGGGTTGCGCGCAAGGAATGGTCATTGAGAGCAAGGCCATTGAGAACCAAAGCCCGCTCAGGCTGAGCCTGTCGAAGCCCACGCGCTATCCAGAGGCGCGGTTGCAGGATCATGGGGCCAATGTCACCGCACGTGCTTCGACAAGCTCAGCCTGAGCGGGTCTGGGGAAAAGGACCATAGGGGCAAGCGGGGAGAGCTGTTCGATTTCGCCCAAAGTCGGTCATTAAGATCCTCCCCGGAACGGGGAGGGGGACCACCGAAGGTGGTGGAGGGGCACCCCGCCTTGATCAACGGCCGAGCCCAAGGAAGGTGCCCCTCCACCATCCCGCGGATGGTCCCCCTCCCCCGGTGGGGGAGGATCAATCAACGTCCGCTCCTCACCCGACACCGCCATTCCCTCCCGCCCTTTAATCGATCGCTTAAATTCAGTTGACGAGCCCCCACGACCGTGGCTTAGCGGTAGCGGAAAACTGCGACGCACTCGGTCAGCACCAGGAGAGGGTAGCCCGGCATGTCCGCCAATATCGCCGAAATGGAAAAGCGCCGCGCCGCCGCCAAACTGGGCGGGGGGCAGAAGCGGATCGACGCGCAGCACGCCAAGGGCAAGCTGACCGCGCGCGAGCGGCTGGAGATCCTCCTCGACGAAGGCTCGTTCGAGGAAGTGGACATGTACGTCGAGCACAACTGCGTCGATTTCGGCATGCCCGAAAACACGATCCCCGGCGACGGCGTGGTCACCGGATCGGGCACGATCAACGGCCGGCTGGTCTATGTCTTCAGCCAGGACTTCACCGTTTTCGGCGGGGCCGTGTCCGAACGGCACGCGATGAAGATCTGCAAGATCATGGACACCGCGCTGAAGGTTGGCGCGCCGGTGATCGGGCTCAACGATTCGGGCGGGGCGCGGATCCAGGAAGGCGTCGCCTCGCTGGGCGGCTATGCCGAGATCTTCCAGCGCAACGTGCTGGCCTCGGGCGTGGTGCCGCAGCTGTCGCTGATCATGGGGCCCTGCGCCGGCGGCGCGGTCTACAGCCCGGCGATGACCGACTTCATCTTCATGGTGAAGGACAGCTCGTACATGTTCGTGACCGGTCCGGACGTGGTCAAGACCGTGACCAACGAGATCGTCACGCAGGAGGAACTGGGCGGGGCGGTCACGCACTCGACCAAGACCTCGGTCGCCGACCTCGCGCTGGAGAACGATGTCGAGGCCCTGCTGACTGCGCGCGAGTTCTTCGATTTCCTGCCGCTGTCGAACAAGGAAGAGGTGCCGGAACGGCCCAGCGCCGATCCTTGGGACCGGCTCGAACCCAGCCTGGACACCATCGTCCCGGCCTCGGCCACGCAGCCTTACGACATGCACGAGGTGATCCGGAAGGTCCTGGACGAGGGCGACTTCTTCGAGATCCAGCCCGGCCATGCCGGCAACATCCTGTGTGGCTTCGGCCGGGTCGAAGGTAAGACCGTGGGGGTGGTCGCCAACCAGCCGCTGGTCCTCGCCGGCGTGCTCGACATCAACTCGTCGAAGAAGGCCGCGCGCTTCGTGCGGTTCTGCGATGCCTTCAACATCCCGATCGTCACCTTCGTCGACGTCCCGGGCTTCCTGCCCGGCACCGCGCAGGAGCTGGGCGGGATCATCAAGCACGGCGCCAAGCTGCTGTTCGCCTATGCCGAGGCGACCGTGCCGAAGATCACCGTGATCACCCGAAAGGCCTATGGCGGGGCCTATGACGTGATGGCATCCAAGCATCTGCGCGGCGACCTCAACTATGCCTGGCCGACCGCCGAGATCGCGGTGATGGGGGCCAAGGGCGCGGTGGAGATCATCTTCCGCGGCCTTTCGCCCGAGGGCATTGCCGAGAAGACGAAGGAATACGAGGATCGCTTCGCGAACCCCTTCGTCGCGGCGTCGAAGGGCTTCATCGACGAGGTGATCCACCCTCACTCCACCCGCCGCCGGATCGCCCTGGGGCTGCGCAAGCTGCGCACCAAGGCCCTGGAGAATCCGTGGAAGAAGCACGACAACATTCCGCTCTAACTCTCCGCTGACCCGCAGCGGTCGCAGCAAGCAGGACATCCCATGACCGAGATCTTCATCGTTTCCGGCGTCCGCACCGCCATCGGCACCTTCGGCGGCAGCCTGGCAGGCTTCCGTCCCGCCGAGCTTGGCACCATTGTCATGAAGGAGGCCATCGCCCGCGCCGGGGTCCAGCCGACTGACATCGAGAATGTGGTGGTCGGCACCGTCGTCCCGACCCAGCCCAAGGACGCCTATGTCAGCCGCGTCGCGGCGGTGAACGCGGGCATCCCGATCGAGGCGCCGGCGATGAACGTCAACCGCCTGTGCGGTTCGGGCCTGCAGGCGATCGTTTCGGCCTGCCAGGCGATCGCGCTGGGCGAGCACAGCCTGGCCATCGGGGGCGGGGCCGAGGTGATGTCGGGCGCGCTGCGCGTGATGCAGGGAACCCGCAACGGACAGAAGATGGGCGACCTGACGCTGGAAGACATGATGCTCGGCGCGCTGCACGATCCGTTCGAGGGCATCCACATGGGTGTGACGGCCGAGAACGTGGCCGAGCGCTGCGGGATCAGCCGTGAGCAGCAGGACCAGGTCGCGGCCGAGAGCCATCGCCGCGCCGCTGCCGCGATCGCCGCCGGGTACTTCAAGGACCAGATCGTCCCCGTCGAGATCAAGACCCGCAAGGGCGTGACCGTGTTCGACACCGACGAGCACGTCCGCGCCGACGCCAGCGTGGAGTCGATGTCCGGGCTGCGGCCGGTGTTCAAGAAGGACGGCACGGTCACCGCGGGCAATGCCAGCGGGATCAACGATGGTGCTGCCGCCGTGGTCCTCGCCAGCGGCGCGGCCGTGGCGGACAAGGGGCTGAAGCCTCTCGCCAGGGTGCTGGCTTGGGGTCATGCCGGGGTCGCGCCCGAGGTGATGGGACTGGGCCCGGTCAAGGCCGTGCCGGTGGCCCTGCAGCGCGCCGGGCTGACGCTGGACCAGATCGACGTGATCGAAAGCAACGAGGCCTTCGCCGCCCAGGCCTGCGGCGTCGCCAAGGAGCTGGGCTTCGATCCGGCCAAGACCAACCCCAACGGCTCGGGCATTTCGCTGGGCCACCCGATCGGCGCGACCGGCGCGGTCCTGACCGTCAAGGCGGTCTACGAACTGCACCGCACCGGCGGCCGCTATGGCCTGATCACCATGTGCATCGGCGGCGGCCAGGGCATCGCCATGGTGATCGAGCGGGTGTGAGCATGAAGCTTGGCCGACTGAACCACATCGGGGTCGCCACCCCCGATCTCGACGCTTCCATCGCGTTCTATCGCAACGTGATGGGGGCGACCGATGTGACCGAGCCCTTCGTGCTGGAAAGCCAGCAGGTGCGGGTGTGCTTCGTCAACACGCCGGGCGAGAACGGTACCGCCGGGACCCAGATCGAGCTGCTCCAGCCGACCTCGTCCGACAGCGCGGTGGGCAAGTGGCTGGAGAAGAACCCGCTCGGGGGCCAGCACCACATCTGTTACGAGGTGCCCGACATCCATGCCGCCAAGGCCTGGTTCGAGGGGCTGGGCAAACGCGTGCTGGGCGAGCCGCGGATCGGCGCGCACGGCACGCTGATCTTCTTCGTCCACCCCAAGGACATGGGCGGGCAGCTGACCGAGATCATGGAGACTCCCAAGGACGGGCACCACTGACGTTCGATCAATAATCGTCACCCTGAACTTGTTTCAGGGTCCATCGCGCCTCGGGGTGCGGCGGCGCGTTGGGTAACTTGGATGCTGAAACAAGTTCAGCATGACGAATGTGCGAGATGGTAGGATGACCGACAAGACTCTGGCAGACTGGCAGGCCGCCGCGGCCAAGGAAGTGAAGGGCAAGGACCTTACCTGGCACACGCCGGAGGGGATCGCAGTAAAACCGCTCTACACCGCCGAGGACGTGACCGCCGATCCCGGCCTGCCGGGCTTCGCCCCGTTCACCCGCGGCGTGCGCGCCTCGATGTATGCCGGGCGGCCCTGGACGATCCGCCAGTACGCCGGCTTCTCCACCGCCGAGGAATCCAACGCCTTTTACCGCCGCAACCTGGCGGCCGGGCAGAAGGGCCTGTCGGTGGCCTTCGACCTGGCCACCCACCGCGGCTATGACTCGGACCACCCGCGCGTGGTCGGGGACGTCGGCAAGGCCGGCGTCGCGATCGATAGCGTCGAGGACATGAAGATCCTGTTTGACGGCATCCCGCTCGACCAGATGTCGGTCTCGATGACGATGAACGGCGCGGTGATCCCGATCCTGGCGTTCTTCATTGTCGCGGGCGAGGAGCAGGGCGTTGATCGCAAGCTGCTCGACGGGACCATCCAGAACGACATCCTCAAGGAGTTCATGGTCCGCAACACCTACATCTACCCGCCCGAGCCGAGCATGCGGATCATCTCGGACATCTTCGGCTACACCAGCCGCGAGATGCCGAAGTTCAATTCGATCTCGATTTCCGGCTACCACATGCAGGAGGCCGGGGCGACGCAGGTTCAGGAGCTGGCCTTCACCATCGCCGACGGCATGGAGTACGTGAAGTACGGCGTGGCCAGCGGGCTCGATATCGACAAGTTCGCCGGGCGCCTGAGCTTCTTCTTCGCCATCGGCATGAACTTCTTCATGGAAGTGGCCAAGCTGCGCGCGGCGCGCGTGCTGTGGCACCGGGTGATGACGCAGCTGGGCGCCAAGGACGAACGCTCCAAGATGCTGCGCACCCACTGCCAGACCTCGGGCGTGTCGCTGCAGGAGCAGGACCCCTACAACAACGTGATCCGCACCACGATCGAGGCGATGGCGGCGATGCTGGGCGGGACCCAGTCGCTCCACACCAATGCGCTCGACGAGGCGATCGCGCTGCCCACCGACTTCTCCGCCCGGATCGCGCGCAACACGCAGATCGTGCTGCAGGAAGAGACCGGGATGACCAAGGTGGTCGATCCCCTGGGCGGATCCTACTACGTCGAGGCGCTGACCCAGCAGCTGGTCGACCAGGCCTGGGCGATCATCGAGCGGGTCGAGGCCGAAGGCGGCATGGCCAAGGCGGTCGCCGCGGGCTGGCCCAAGGCGATGATCGAGGAGGCCGCCGCCGCCCGTCAGGCCCGGGTCGACCGCGGCGAGGACGTGATCGTCGGTGTCAACAAGTACCGCCTCGCCAGCGAGGACCAGCTCGACACGCTCGAGGTGGACAACCACGCGGTCCGCGAGGGCCAGATCGCCAGGATCAAGCGCCTGCGCGAGACCCGCGACGAGGCGAAATGCCGCGCCGCGCTGGCCGCCCTGACCGAGGGTGCGCGGGGCGGGGCCAACCTGCTCGAACTCGCGGTCGAGGCGGCGCGGCATCGCGCCACGTTGGGCGAGATCTCCGACGCGATGGAGGCCGTGTTCGGCCGCCATGGGACCTTCCCGACCCCGGTCAAGGGCATCTACGGCGCCGCCTATCAGGGCGACAGCCGCTACCAGCAGGTGCTGGACGGGGTCGCGGCGGTCACCCGCCGGCTGGGCCGACGCCCACGCCTGCTGGTCGCCAAGATGGGCCAGGACGGCCACGATCGCGGCGCCAACGTGATCGCCTCGGCCTTTGGCGACATGGGCTTCGAGGTGACCTCGGGCCCGCTGTTCCAGACCCCGGCGGAAGCCGCCGCGCTGGCGCTGGAGAACGATGTCGATGCGGTCGGCGCCAGCTCGCTCGCCGCCGGGCACAAGACATTGATCCCCGAGCTGATCGGCCACTTGCGGGAAGCTGGACGGGCCGACATCAAGGTGATCGCGGGCGGGGTGATCCCGCCGCAGGACTACGATTATCTGCGTGAGGCCGGGGTTCAGGGGATCTATGGCCCCGGCTCCAACGTGGTTGAATGCGCCGCCGACATGCTGCGCCTGCTGGGCCACAACATGCCGCCGCTCGGCAGCGAACTCGAAGCCGCCGAGTAGGCCTTGGGCTTCGGCTTCTCCGTTGCGGCGCTGCTGCCCACCGCGCGGGTCTCCGGCCCGCTGCGGATGGGTCTGGTGCGCATTGCGGAGGAGGAGTGGCGCGATCCGGCGCCCGACGTGGCGGCGCGCAGCGCGGTGTTCCGGGCGCACCCCGACGCGGTCCGGGTGCTGCCGGGGAGCGAGGCGGCCATCGCCGAACTGGGCGAGTTGCTGGGGATCGACGGCGATCTGACCGCCATCGCCAGCGCCTGCCACGAGGATTGGAACCTGCTGACCCAGGCCGAGCCCGGCGGGCCCTTCGTGCTGGTCGCCGGCGCGGTCGGTTATCCGACCGACTGGCAGATCGGCGAGAAGATCGGCAAGCCGGTCCATGCCGTCCATGAGCCGACCCATGGCTTTGCCG
Source organism: Novosphingobium piscinae (assembly GCF_014230355.1). Taxonomy (GTDB): domain Bacteria; phylum Pseudomonadota; class Alphaproteobacteria; order Sphingomonadales; family Sphingomonadaceae; genus Novosphingobium; species Novosphingobium piscinae. The sequence goes on along the minus strand of NZ_JACLAX010000015.1, from coordinate 6,419 downwards.
AACGCCTCGCCAATCCGGTCGACCACTTCATGGACCAGTTGCGGCCGCAGGACCTGTTCGGCCGAACCAACATGTTCGTGCTGGCCAGCAGCGATTATCGCTACATGCCCACCGTCCCGATGGCCCAGCGCTTCGCCCACGTGACCCCTGAAAACGCCGGCGAGACGCTGTACGTGCGCTGCGAACGCGAGACCCTGCGCCGCCTGCCGCGCAGCGGCGCGATCGTCTTCGGCATCGGCATCTATCGCGCGCCGCTCGGCTCGCTCTCGGACGAGAACCTGGCACGGGTGGCGAAGTCGCTGACCGGCTTCATGCCCGGCGAGGACGAACGCCGCGGCGTGCCGCACTATGGGCCGGCGCTGGCGGGCTATCTCGACCGGCGGCTGGGTGTGGAGGTGGCGGCGTGAGCGTCGTGGCCCAGCCCTTCAATCGTCATGCCGAACGTGTTTCGGTATCCATTCTTCCTCACGCTGCCTCGGATCGTGAGGCGCCATCGGCCCTGAACCAAGTTCAGGGCGACGAGGTTGGCGGTTGGGGCCTCCCCGGCTGTCCAAACAGCCGTCACCCTGAACTTGTTTCAGGGTCCATTTTGCCCCCTGCTCGGAGCCAACGGGGCAAAGCCCAGCCCCGGTGCCAGGTCATGCCAGTCCGGGTTGGCGGCTTCGATCAGGTTGATTTTCCATTGGCGGTGCCATCGCTTGAGCTGCTTCTCGCGCAGAATGGCGGGTTCCATCTGATTGAACCGTTCGAAGAAGACGAGCCGGTTGACATGGTGGCGACGGGTGAAGCCGGGGGTGGTCCCTTCGCGGTGCTGCCACAGCATGGCGATGAGGTTCGATGTAACGCCTATGTAAAGCGTGCCACGCGGCTGGCTTGCCAGGATGTAGACGCAAGGCTGGCGTTCGCCCCTCATAGTCCTGTTGTTGTCGAAAGATGGAACCTGAAACACGTTCAGGCTGACGGGAATGGGTCCGTTTCCGAGGCATCTCTTGCGAAGTCGCAATCCCGTCATGCTGAATGCGTTTCAGCATCCATTCCTCCGCATGCGGCTGCGGCGTGTCGGTCGCGCTGGACCCTGAAACGAGTTCAGGGTGACGGCGCTGGTAGCGAAGGCGTTTCCGTCACGGCCGGCCCACGTCATGCTGAATGCATTTCAGCATCCATTCCTCCCCTTGCGGCTGCGGCGTGTCGGGCGCGCTGGACCCTGAAACGAGTTCAGGGTGACGAGCTTGGAGGGCGATGGTGATTGAACGCAGATTTGTTTTGTTCGCCGCTTGGTCGGTGTTGGCCATTGTCCTCACTGGCGGGGCATTGTTCGGGTTCACGTTCGGTGATTGCTTTGGCGACCAAGTTTGCCTCGGTAACTCCAAACGGACGTTATGGCTGACCGTGGGCATGGCATTCACAATTTATTGGACCGTCACAATCGGTCTGTTCCGACGCTGGAGTCGCTGATGTTCAAGAAAATCCTCATCGCCAACCGCGGCGAGATTGCCTGCCGCGTGATCAAGACCGCGCGCCGGATGGGCATCCAGACTGTCGCGGTCTATTCGGATGCCGATGCCCGCGCGCCCTTCGTGCAGATGGCGGACGAGGCGGTGCACATCGGCCCGGCGCCGGCGGCGCAAAGCTACCTGATCGCCGAGAAGATCATCGCCGCCTGCAAGCAGACCGGCGCCGAGGCGGTGCATCCGGGCTATGGCTTCCTGTCCGAACGGACCTCCTTCGCCGAGGCGCTGGCCGCCGAGGGAATCGCCTTTGTCGGCCCGCCGGTGGGGGCCATCGCGGCAATGGGCGACAAGATCGAGTCCAAGAAGCTGGCCAAGGCCGCCGGGGTCAATGTGGTCCCGGGCTTCGTCGGCGAGATCGAGGACACCGAACACGCGGTCCGCATTTCGGCCGAGATCGGCTATCCGGTGATGATGAAGGCCTCGGCCGGCGGCGGCGGCAAGGGCATGCGGCTGGCCTATACCGAGCAGGACGTGCGCGAGGGCTTCGAGGCGGTGAAGCGCGAGGGGCTTAATTCATTCGGCGATGACCGCGTGTTCATCGAGAAGTTCATCCTCAACCCGCGCCACATCGAGATCCAGATCCTGGGCGACCAGCACGGCAACATCCTCTACCTGAACGAGCGCGAATGCTCGATCCAGCGGCGTCACCAGAAGGTGGTCGAGGAGGCGCCGTCGCCCTTCGTCACGCCGAAGATGCGCAAGGCCATGGGCGAGCAGTGCGTCGCCCTGGCGCGGGCGGTGGGCTATTACTCGGCGGGCACTGTGGAACTGATCGTCTCGGGCGCCGACCCGAGCGGCGAATCGTTCTATTTCCTCGAGATGAACACCCGCCTGCAGGTGGAACACCCCGTCACCGAGGCGATCACCGGGATCGACCTGGTCGAGCAGATGATCCGCGTCGCCGCCGGCGAGAAGCTGGCGATGACGCAGGACGACATCACCATCGACGGTTGGGCGATCGAGAACCGCGTCTATGCCGAAGACCCCTATCGCGGCTTCCTGCCCAGCACCGGGCGGCTGGTCCGCTACAACCCGCCGGTTGAGGGCTGGACTGACGACGGAGCCGCGAACGGACGCCGCGGCGTGGACGGCGTGCGCGTCGACGATGGCGTCTACGAAGGCGGCGAGGTGTCGATGTTCTACGACCCGATGATCGCCAAGCTGGTCACCTGGGGCCAGACCCGCGACGAGGCGGCGGACAAGCAGATCGCCGCGCTTGACGCTTTCGAGATCGAGGGGCTGGGCCACAACATCGACTTCGTCAGCGCGATCATGCAGCACCCGCGCTTCCGCTCGGGCGAGCTGACCACGGGGTTCATCGCCGAGGAGTATCCCGACGGCTTCACCGGCGCGGCAACCTCGGACGAACTCAAGGCGAAGATCGCCGCGATCGCCGGGTTCATCGCCACGGCGCGGGCCGACCGCGCGCGCAATGTCGATGGTCAGCTGGCCAACCACCTGCCGCCTCCGGCCGAATGGGCGATCAGGCTGGCCGGTTCTGCCTTCGCGGTCGAGGTGAGCGCCGACGAGGTGACCGTCGATGGCCAGCCGATCGACCTGGCGATGGAGTATACCCCGGGCGACCGGATCGTCGCCGCCGAGGTGGAGGGCGAGCCGATCGCCCTGAAGATCGAGCCGACCCGCACCGGGCTCAAGGTGACCACCCGCGGTGCGATCCACAAGGTGGAGATCCTGCCGGCGCGGATCGCACATCTGGCCGGGCACATGATCGAGAAGATCCCGCCAGACCTTTCGAAGTTCCTGATCTGCCCGATGCCGGGACTGCTCGTTTCGCTCAACGTGAAGGAGGGTGACAAGGTCGAGGCCGGGCAGCCGCTGGCCGTGGTCGAGGCGATGAAGATGGAGAACATCCTGCGCGCCGAGAAGTCGGCCACGGTCAAGAAGGTCAACGCCAAGGCCGGCGAGAGCCTGGCCGTCGACGCGATTATCCTTGAGCTCGAATGAGCTTTGCGGCGATCCTTGCCGGTGCGGAGGCGCTGGACGACGGTTTCGCGGTCGTGGTGCCCGAAACCTGGATGCAGGGGCGCACGACCTATGGCGGGTTCACCGCCGCCCTGGCCCTGGTCGCCGCCCGGCAAGTCGGAGGCGAACTGCCGCCGCTGCGCTCGGCCGTGGTCTCGTTCGTCGGCCCGGCTTCCGGCCGGGTCGAGGCCCGCGCGCGCGAACTGCGGCGGGGACGCAATGCGGTCTGGGTGGAAGCCCGGGTCGAGGGCGAGGGTGGCACGGCCCTGACCGCGACCTTCGTGTTCATGGCCGCCGTGCCCAGCGCGCTCAGCCTCAACGATGCCGCACCACCGGCGGAGCTAATCGCGCGGGACGAGGCAATGCCGTTCAATCCGCCGCCGCTGGCGCCGGCTTTCCTGCGCCACCACCTTGAGGTTCGCTTCGCCCTGCCGCGCCCGGCAGAGCGGCGGGCTGACCTGTGCCACTGGGTGCGGCTGAAGCCTGCCAGCGCGGTCGAACCGATGCTTGAGCTGGTGCTGCTGGCCGACGCGCTGCCTCCGGCCGCCTTGCCCTTGATGAACCCGGCCACGCCGATCAGCTCGATGACCTGGCAGGTCAACCTGCTGACCGCCGCGCCGCAGACCGAAGATGGCTGGTGGCTGCTGCGCTCCACGGCCGATTATGCGCAGCATGGCTGCTCCAGCCAGCGCATGCAGGTGTGGAACAGCGCCGGCGAGCCCATGGCGATCGGGATGCAGTCGATCGCGCTGTTCGGCTGAGCCGGGGGGAGCCCGGGGTCAGGTTCCGGCCAACAAAGCGCGCTTAGCCAGCCAGCTGTTCATCCAGGAACGCGGCCACATCGTCCAACGCCACATCCCGGGCCAGGAAAGCCTCGCCAATGCTGCGCAGCAAAAGGAAGGGCAGGGTGCCTGCGTCCATCTTCTTGTCGTGCAGCATATGCGCGACCAGCCCGCGGCCGTCAGTGTCGAGGCCCAACTCCGCCAGCTCCGCGCGCAGGCCCACCGCCGCGAAGTGGACCGGGATCCGCTCGGCCTCAGCCTCCGCCAACAGCCCGCGCCGCGCCGAATAGCGCGCTGCCAGGACCATGCCCAGCGCCACGCCCTCGCCGTGCAGCAGACGATTGGAAAAGCCGGTCTCGGCCTCCAGCGCATGTCCGAAGGTGTGACCCAGATTGAGCAGCGCGCGCAGCCCGTTGGTCTCGAATTCGTCTTGCGCCACGATCCGCGCCTTGGCCTGAACCGAGCGGGCGACCGCCTGTTCGCGCAGCGCCGGATCGCCGTCCATCAGCGCGGGGCCGTGGGCCTCGCACCAGGCGAAGAACGGCGCGTCGCCGAGCAGGCCATACTTGACCACTTCGGCGTAACCGGCTCCAACCTCACGCCGGGGCAGGGTCTCCAGCGCCAGCGGGTCGGCCAGGACCAGCGCGGGCTGGTGGAACGCTCCGACCAGATTCTTGCCCGCCGCGGTGTTGATCGCGGTCTTGCCGCCGACGCTGGAATCGACCTGGGCGAGCAGGGTGGTGGGCAGCTGGATGAAGCGGCAGCCGCGCTTGAGCATCGAGGCGGCAAAGCCGACCAGGTCACCGATCACCCCGCCGCCCAGGGCTAGCACGTGGTCCTTGCGCTCGACCTCCTCGGCCAGCAGCCAGTCCACCACCTCGGCGAGGTAGCGCCACGACTTGGTGGCCTCGCCGGCGGGCAGCACCTTCCAGCGCGGCTCGAACCCGGCGCGCCGCAGCGCGGCGTCGACTGTCTTGCCCCAGGCCGCCTCGACATTGGCGTCGGTCACCACCGGGACACGCGCCTTGCGCAGCAGCGGGGCGCACTGGTTGCCGGCGTCGGCGAGCAGGCCGGGGGCGACCCGCACCTCGTAGGGACGGCCGGCGATGTCGACCGGGACTACAGCCATGCGGCAATTCCTTTCAGCACCTGGTCGAGCGTGCGGCTATGCGGGCCGTTGTGGCTGGTCACCTTGATCGGCGCCTCGGCGTAGCACGGTGCGCGTTCGGCATGGAGGCGGGCAAGGATCTCGCGCGGATCGCCCCCGCGCAGCAGCGGGCGGGTATCCTTGCGGCCGACCCGTTCGACCAGGGTGTCGACATCGGAATCGAGCCATACCGCGATCGCCCGGTCGAGGATCAGCCGGCGCGTCTCGGGATTGACGAAGGCGCCGCCGCCGGTGGCGATCACATAGGGTCGGCCGTCGTGGTCCTGTTCGATCAGGCGGGCGATCACCCGCCGCTCCCCGTCGCGAAAGTAGGCTTCGCCGTAGGTCGCGAAGATCTCGGCGATGGTCATCTTGGCAGCCTGCTCGATCGCCTCGTCGGCGTCGACGAAGGGCAGTCGCAGCGCATGGGCCAGCTTGCGCCCGACCGAGCTCTTGCCCACTCCCATCATGCCGACCAGCGCGATCGGCTGCCTGACACGCCGTGCCAGGTCCGCGATCTGCTCCGAGGTCATGCGCGGTTCGTCGACTTCCATTGCAGCGCCGCCTATAGTTGGGCTAGGCGCCGGTGCAAGCGTTGCGCCATGCCGGACCCCGGTCCACCCGGGGCGGATGCCGGTGGCTCGGTCGGGAAGCATGTGGTGGTGGTGAAGCCAGGCAGGACACGGATTGGGGCGATGGTGGCGATCGGCGTGGTGGTGATGGCGGTTCTCGCCTGGGCCTGGGTCGATGGCGGCCGCGAGCCGCTGCGCGAGATCGCCGTGCCGGTGGCGGTGCCCGAGGCGGCGCGATGAGCCGCGCCGGCTGGCTGATGGGCACCGCGCTGGCGATCAGTTCGGCGCTGGCCATGGCCCAGGACGCGCCGGAATCGCTGCTGCCGCCTGGCTTTGACCGACCTGCGCCGCGGCCGAGCCGCGCTCCCGCCGCACCTGCGCCGGCTGCCGCCGCGCCCGCGCCCGCTCGCCCGGCGGCGGCGCC
>NZ_JACLAX010000014.1 GCF_014230355.1 Novosphingobium piscinae | reverse complement strand
AGCAGCACCAGCTCGCGCGCCTCGGGCGGGGCCGTGGCCAGCGCGGCGCAGGCGGCCTCGAGCGCGCGGCGCGGCTCGGGCGCCAGCTGCAGGCGGCGGCCCGGCACCGGCTCGGGCTCGGGCGCGAAGGCGAGGCTGCGCTCGGCCAGGGGATCGGCGGCCATGACGCGCCCGGTCGCATCGAAGGCCAGCTGACCCACCCCCAGCCGGGCGAGCGCATCCTGCGCCATGGCGGTCTGCAGGCGCTGCTCGATCAGCGCGACCAGGGTGCGCAGCGCGACGGCCAGTTGCGGCGCGATCGCGGTCAAGGTGGCCACGGCGCTGGCGGAGAAATCCTCGCGCTCGCGGGCCAGCGCCAGCCAGGCATCGGCCACGCCCCGGGCCGAGATCCGCAGCCACCGGCCATAGCGCATGCCCATCGCGTCAAGCTCGGCGCGCTGCGCCGCGGCCTTGCCCGGGGTATCGTAGTCGAGCAGCTCGTCGATCGCGTAAACCCGCTCGGGGCGCAGCTGGCCATAGGGATGCAGCCCGAGCCGGGCGATTCGCATGAAATCGAGCGGCGGCTCGTGCGCGGCGCGCGGCGCGGCGACGTGGAGCACGGTGGGCACCTGGTCGGCGCCGGCATTGGCCAGGGTGATGATCAGATAGGCCCGGCGGGCGTAGGTTCGGGCCACCAGATTGCGCAGGAACACGCCCCAGGGCGGGCTCTCGTGGATACCCTCGATCAGGGGCAGAAACAGCTCGCGCTGGTCGGCGGGCAAGACGGTCATGCATTTTTCTCCCATTTGGGAGCATCGGGGTCAAGCGCGGAGGAGGATGGACGCGGCACACCGCAATGGCGGAGAGAGCGATGTCCAAGCCTACCGATCGAGCCACCCTGACCCACATCCAGCGCCTCGAGGCCGAGGCGATCCACATCATGCGCGAGGTCGTTGCCGAAGCGGAGCGTCCGGTGATGCTCTACTCGGTCGGCAAGGACAGCGCGGTCATGCTGCACCTGGCGCGCAAGGCGTTCTTCCCCTCGCCGCCGCCGTTCCCGCTGCTCCACGTCGACACCACCTGGAAGTTCCAGGCGATGTACGAGATGCGCCAGCGCATGGCGACCGAGAGCGGCATGGAGCTGCTGATCCACCAGAACCCCGAGGCCGCCGAAAAGGGCATCAACCCGTTCGACCATGGCCCGCTCCACACCGACATGTGGAAGACCGAGGGGCTCAAGCAGGCGCTCGACAAGTGGGGCTTCGATGCCGCCTTCGGCGGTGCCCGCCGCGACGAGGAGAAGAGCCGGGCCAAGGAGCGGATCTTCTCGTTCCGCACCGCCAGCCACGGCTGGGACCCGAAGAACCAGCGGCCCGAGCTGTGGAACCTCTACAACGCCCGCAAGAACAAGGGCGAATCGATCCGCGTCTTCCCGATCTCGAACTGGACCGAGCTCGACATCTGGCAGTACATCCACCTCAACGACGTGCCGATCGTGCCGCTGTACTTCGCCGAGGAGCGCCCGACCTACGAGTGGGAGGGCCAGCTGTTCATGGCCGACGACATTCCGCGGCTGGAAAAGGTCCTGGGCTACCGCCCCGAGATCAAGATGAAGTCGGTCCGCTTCCGCACGCTCGGCTGCTTCCCGCTGACCGGTGCGGTCGAGAGCACGGCCAAGACCCTTCCGCAGGTGATCCAGGAGACCCTGCTGACCACCACCAGCGAGCGCCAGGGCCGCGTGATCGACAAGGATGCCGGCGGCGCCGGCATGGAAGTGAAGAAGCAGCAGGGGTATTTCTGACGGGGTCACCCCCAAGACAGAAACCGCTGCTTCAATCGTCACCCTGAACTTGGTTCAGGGTCCATCTCTCCTCCCGCAAGACCATCGCCCGAGTGCGCGATGGATGCTGAAACAAGTTCAGCATGACGGAGTGCTTTATGACTGATGTCACCACCACAACGACCGACCCCGTCTACGTCACCGAGGCCCTCATTGCCGAGGACATCGAGGCTTACCTCGAACAGCACCAGCACAAGACCATGCTGCGCTTCATCACCTGCGGCAGCGTGGACGACGGCAAGTCGACCCTGATCGGGCGGCTGCTCTACGATTCGAAGATGATCTTCGAGGACCAGCTCGCCGCGCTCGAGACCGACAGCAAGAAGGTCGGCACCCAGGGCCAGGAGATCGACTTCGCCCTGCTGGTCGACGGCCTCGCCGCCGAGCGCGAGCAGGGCATCACGATCGACGTGGCCTACCGTTTCTTCAACACCGAGAAGCGCAAGTTCATCGTCGCCGACTGCCCGGGCCACGAACAGTACACCCGCAACATGGTGACCGGCGCCTCCACCGCCGACCTCGCGGTGATCCTGATCGACGCGCGCAAGGGGGTGCTGGTCCAGACCCGGCGTCACTCCTACCTGTGCCACCTGATCGGGATCCGCAACATCGTGCTGGCGGTGAACAAGATGGACCTGGTCGGCTACGATCAGGCCACCTTCGACGCGATCGTCAAGGACTATGCCGCGTTCGCCCGTTCGATCGGGATCGAGAGCTTCACCGCCATGCCGATCTCGGGCTTCAAGGGCGACAACATCACCACCCGTTCGGCCCAGACGCCATGGTACCAGGGTCCGACCCTGATCGAGCATCTCGAAAGCGTCGAGGTCATCACCTCGCGCGATGCCGACAAGCCGTTCCGCCTGCCGGTGCAGTGGGTCAACCGCCCCAACCTCGATTTCCGCGGCTTCTCGGGACTGATCGCCAGCGGCACGGTCAAGCCGGGCGAGGCCGTGCGCGTCCTGCCCTCGGGCAAGACCTCGACCGTCACCCGCGTGGTCACGCTTGACGGCGATCTGGACGAAGGCGTCGCCGGCCAGTCGGTGACGCTGTGCTTTGCCGACGAGATCGACTGCTCACGCGGGGACGTGATCGCGATCGCCGACCAGCCACCCCAGTCCGCCGACCAGTTCGAGACCACCCTGGTCTGGCTCAACGACGAGCCGCTTCATGTCGGCCGCGCCTACTGGCTGAAGCTGGGCGCCCAGACCGTCTCGGCCACGGTGCAGCAACCGAAGTACGCCGTGAACGTCAACACGATGGAGCACGTCGCGGTCAAGACGCTCGAGCTCAACGCGATCGGCGTCGCCCAGATCATCGCCGACAAGGCGATCGTGTTCGAGCCCTATGCCGACAACCGCACGCTCGGCGGCTTCGTGCTGATCGACAAGATCACCAATGCCACGGTCGCCGCGGGCATGATCCAGTTTGCGCTCCGCCGCGCGCAGAACGTCCACTGGCAGCCCACCGACGTGACCCGCGCCGACCACGCCCGGCTCAAGAACCAGAGCCCCAAGGTGCTGTGGTTCACCGGCCTGTCGGGCGCGGGCAAGTCGACCATCGCCAACGAGGTGGAAAAGCGCCTCAACGTGATGAACCGCCACACCTTCCTGCTCGATGGCGACAACGTCCGCCACGGGCTCAACAAGGACCTGGGCTTCACCGAGGCCGACCGGATCGAGAACATCCGGCGCGTCGGCGAGGTGGCCAAGCTGATGGCCGATGCCGGGCTGATCGTGCTGACCGCCTTCATCTCGCCGTTCCGCGCCGAACGCGAGATGGTGCGTGCGATGCTGCCCGAGGGCGAGTTCGTCGAGGTCTTCGTCGACACCCCGCTCGAGGTGGCCGAGGCGCGCGACGTGAAGGGCCTCTACAAGAAGGCACGGTCCGGCGATCTCAAGAACTTCACCGGGATCGACAGCCCCTACGAGCCCCCGCTCAACCCCGAGATCCGGGTCAACACCGCGGAGATGACCGCCGAACAGGCGGCCGAGCACATCATCCGCCAGCTGATGCCGTGGAAGTGAGCGCGATGTCCGAGACGATGACCGATGCCGACCTTGCCGCCCACCTCGCCGAGGTCGCCGGGCGTCTGCTGATCGAGGTGCGTGCCTCGGGGCTGCTCAGCCTCAAGGCGCTGGGCCAGGCGGGAGACGCCACGGCCAACCAGTTTCTCTGCCATGCCCTGCGCGAGCAGCGGCCCGATGACGGGCTGCTCTCCGAGGAGGAGAAGGACAATGCCGAGCGGCTCGCCCGGTCGCGGGTGTGGATCGTCGATCCGGTCGACGGCACCCGCGAGTACGGCGAGGCCCGCACCGACTGGGCGGTCCACGTCGCGCTGGCGGTGGACGGGGTGCCGGTGATCGGCGCGGTGGCGCTGCCGGGGCTGGGCGTGGTGCTGCGCTCGGACCGGCCGGCCGCGGTGCCGCCCGCGCCCGAGCGGCTGCGCATGGTGGTCAGCCGCACCCGCCCCGCCGCCGAGGCGGTGGCCGTGGCCGAACGGCTCGGCGCCGAGCTGCTGCCGATGGGCTCGGCCGGGGCCAAGGCCATGGCCGTGGTGCGCGGCGAGGCCGACATCTACCTCCACACCGGCGGCCAGTACGAATGGGACTCCTGCGCCCCGGTCGCCGTGGCGCTGGCGCACGGCCTACACTGCTCGCGCGTTGACGGCAGCCCGCTGGTCTACAACCAGGCCGACACCTACATGCCCGACCTGCTGATCTGCCGGACGGAGCACGCCGCGCGCGTGCTCGAGCTGGTCCGCGAGGTGGCAGCCGGCTGAACCGTGCCGATCGATCCGCGCGTCCAGATTGTCCGCTCGGCGACACCCGCCAGACTGTCCGATGAGTGTCACTCAACTGTCATCGAACTGTCTTAGGGCCGCCCCAGCGAACACGGCTGGCAGGACAGGACAATGGGTGCAATGCGGCGAATCTTGCTGGCGGGCGGGGGCTTCGCCCTGTGCGGGCTGGCCAGCCCGGCTCTGGCGGCGGATGATCCGGCGACGATCGCCGCGCTGCAGCGGCAGATCGACGAACTGCGCGCCCAGGTTCAGGCGCTGATCGCGCTCCAGGCTGCCCGGCAGGACCCGGCCGCGCCGCCGCCTGCCGCCGTGGCAGCGGTGACCGCGCCCGCCGCTACGCCGGCGAGCCCTGCGCCAGCCGCCTCACCGGCTACCGCGACCCTTGCCAGCGCAACAGTCAGCCCGGTGCCGGCCGCCACCAAGCCGGCCAAGCCCAAGGCATGGTACGACCGTCTCCAGCTGCGCGGCTATACCCAGTTGCGGGTGAATGAAGTGCTGGCCGGCGACACCGACAGCCCGGCCGGCATATCACGGCTGCGCTCGGTCCAGGATTCGGGCGTGGGCGAGAAAGGCAACTTCACCTTCCGCCGGATCCGCCTGGCGCTTCAGGGCGACGTCTCGGAACGGATGGGGCTCTATCTGCAGGGCGAGTTCGCCTCGGCCGTGACCGGCCAGGCCAACGGCGAGCGGCGCGAAAACTTCTTCCAGCTGCGCGATGCCTATGCCGACGTCTACTTTGCCGATCGCACGATCAGGCTGCGGGTCGGCCAGTCGAAGGTGCCGTTCGGCTGGGAAAACCTCCAGTCCTCGTCAAACCGCATCACACTCGACCGCGCAGACGGCCCCAACAGTGCGGTTCCGGGCGAACGCGACATCGGCATCGTCGGCTACTACACGCCACCCAAGATCCAGGCGATCTGGGACCATCTGGCCAAGGACGGCCAGAAGCTTTTCGGCAACTACGGCGCCTTCGGGCTGGGCGTCTTCAACGGCCAGGGCACCAACCGCACCGAGAAGAACGACGGCCTGATGAAGGTTGCCATGGCAACCGTGCCGTTCAAGCTCGACGGGCTGGGCGGTCTCTTCCGCGGCCAGGTGCTGGAGCTGGGTGCGGAGGGGATGATCAACACCTTCCACCCGGAAGTGCGCACCGGCGGGGTCAGTGCGCAGGCGGTGACCGACAACCGGGTCAACCTCCATGCGATCCTCTACCCGGCCCCGTTCGGGCTCCAGGCGGAATGGAGCTGGGGCAAGGGACCGGAATGGGACCCGCTGACCCGGGCGGTCACGGCGCGGCCGCTCAACGGCGGCTATGTCCAGGCAATGTACCGGATCAAGCATTCGCCGATCGGCTCGCTGATCCCCTATGCCCGCTGGCAATCCTACCGCGGCGGCTGGAAGACCGCGACCAATGCCCCGCGCATCTCGACCGACGAGGTCGAACTTGGGGTCGAGTGGCTGCCGCTCAAGGAGTTCGAGGTGACCATGGCCTATGCCCGCATGCGCCGCAGCGAGGCCGACGAACGCCGCAGCGGGGTGGCCCGCGGCGACCTGCTGCGCGCCCAGCTGCAGTGGAACTATTGAACGGCGCGCGGGCCGCTTACGGCGCCGCATCGATCAGCGCCTCGTAGTCGCGGACGATCTCGGCGAGAACGGCCAGGGCCAGCGTGGCCGGATCGCGGGTGGCCGGGATCAGGCCGAGCGGTGAACGGACGCGGGCGATCTGTGCCCTGTCCAGTCCGGCCTCCCGCAACATCGCCAGGCGCTGCGCGCGCGTCCGCGTCCCGCCGATTGCACCGATCAGATAGGCCTCGCTGGCGAGTGCCCAGGGAAGCAGGCGGCGCTCCCACTCATGCTCGTGGAAAAGGAAGGCAATCGCGGTCCAGCGATCGACCGGCGGCAGCGCGGGCGGGTCAGGGTCAGCCAGGCCACCCGTGGGCACGACCGGCACCACCTCGGCCCCGAAGGCGCCAGCCTGCCGGACCAGCGCACTCACCTCCGGCCCGGCGCCCAGCGCGAGGATCCGCAGGGCGGGGAGGTAATCGACCGACAGTCCGGCCGTGCCCTCCGCGCCCGGCACGTCGAGCCGCCCGGGCAGGCGGCGCGCGAGCGCTGCCTGCACCGCCGCCAGTGCGGTGCGATCCGGCCGGGGATCGACAATCAGGTCGACCCCCGCGCCGCAGGGCAGGCGGAAATCGATGAACGGCGAGCCGGCGCCATAGCGCAGCGCACGGGGCGTGCCGGCGGCGCGCGCCTGGTCGGCCTGCCGGGCCAGCTCGGCCTCGAGGCAGCCGTCCGACAGGCTGCCGGTGATGGTTCCATCCGCGCCGATCACGAGCTGGGCGCCGCGCCGGCGCGAGAACCCGCCGTCGATCCCGACCAGCGTGCAGAGCACCGCGCCGGGGGCGAGCGCCGCGGCAATCACCGCATGGTCGGCCGACCGGACCAGCACGGGCGGGCTCATGCCGGGGCTCCGGCCGCCGCGTCGGCGCGGGCGGCAAGCAGCGCAGCGACCTGGGCGAGGTCCGCCGGCCGGTCGACATCGAGCAGCTCGTCGGCGGACGGGGTCACCAGCGCGGCGGCAGGGCAGCGGCGCAGCAGGTCGCGCGCGCCGGACTCCCCGCTCAGCGCGGCCATGGCGGCGAAGTGCCGTGCGGCGAAACAGGCCGGGACCCCGCGCCGGTCGTCGGGATAGCGCGTCGCCGCCAGGCCGTGCGTCGCCGCCAGCGCGACCAGCCGCGCCAGTGTCGCCGGTCCCACCAGCGGCATGTCTGCCAAGACCACCAGCAGCGCCCCTGCGCCCGCGGCCTGGGCCGCCTGCGCGGCCAGCGCGACCGAGCCGCCGAGGCCCGCGGCGGGGGCCGGGTTGACCACCCGGGGCTGATCCGGCGCCAGCCAGGCCGGCGGCTGCGGGCCGACCACGGCGAGCACCGGCGCGGCCAGCGCCGCGGCATGGTCGAACGCCCAGGCGCCCAGCGGACGCCCGGCACAGGCCGCGTCGAGCTTGGCCGCACCGAACCGGGTCGCGAGCCCAGCCATCAGCACAGCCACCAGCAGGCCCCCACCGGGCTGAACGGGCCATCCCACGCCTGGCGCGGCGGAATCAGCCACCGGCGGCGCGGCGCTGGACCAGGGCCGAGCGCAGGCAGCGGCAGACCACCGCGTCGCGCTGGTTGAGCGCCTCGTGGCGGAAGGTCACGATCCCGGCCTGCGGACGCGAGCGGGATTCCTTGAGCGCGACCACCTCGCTGGTCACGCGCAGCGTGTCGCCGAGGAACACCGGCGCGGGCATGACCAGTTCGTCGTAGCCGAGATTGGCGACGAGCGTGCCAAGCGTGGTCTCGCCCACCGAGAGGCCGATCATCAGCGCGAAGGTGAAGGTGCCGTTGACCAGGATCTGCCCGAACTCGCTGGCCCGCGCCGCCTCGACATCGAGGTGCAGCGGCTGCGGATTGTGCGTCATGGTCGAGAACAGCAGGTTGTCGGTCTCGGTCACGGTGCGGCGGATCGGGTGCGTGATCCGGTCACCCACCTGCCACTGGTCGAAGTACTTGCCACTCATATCCAGATCCGTTCGTGTCGAGCGAAGTCGAGACACTCTCGCGCCCGTGCCTCGACTTCGCTCGACACGAACGGCTAGCGGTATCTAGTCTGAACCCCCCTCGACGATCCGCACCAGCAACGCCTCGACCTGGACCTGCGCCCCGGCGCTGACCTTGAGCTCGGCCACGGTGCCGTCGAACGGCGCGGTCAAGGTGTGCTCCATCTTCATCGCCTCGAGCGTCAGCAGCTTCTGGCCGCGGGTCACCGCCTCGCCCTCGCGCACCGCGACCGCGATCACCTTGCCCGGCATCGGGGCGAGGATCGCGCCGTCACCCGCGGTCACGCCATGGGCCCCATCGCGGCGCCATGCGGCAAGCTCCCAGGTCTGGCCATTCTCGCTCAGCAACGTGGTTGTCGCCGGGACCGCGCTGCCCTGGCCGGTGAGCGGCAGCTCGATCGTGTCGCCGTCGAGCAGGAAGGGGGCGGTCCGCCGCGGCGGGGCGTTGAGCCGGAACCCGGGCACCAGCCCGCGCTGGACCAGCTTCATCGCCGCCCCGGCCAGCGCACGTTCGGACGGGGGCGGGGGCTCGGCCAGAGCGGCGCCGTCGCGCCCGATCAGCCCGGTGTCGACCGTCCCGGCGACGAAGTCGGGATGCTCCAGCGCCTTGACCAGGAAGGCGGCATTGGTCTTGACCGGCCAGATCGCCGTTTCCCGCAACATCGTCCCAAGCCGCTGGCGCGCCATGTCGCGCGTGCTGCCCAGCGCGATCACCTTGGCGATCATCGGGTCATAGAACGGCGATACCTCGGCGCCTTCCTGGACCCCGGTATCGATCCGGCCGCCGTCGGCCATGCCGAAGCGCAGCACCTCGAGCCGGCCGATCGAGGGGAGGAAGCCCTTGGCGGGGTCCTCGGCATAGAGCCGCGCCTCCATCGCCCAGCCCTGGATCGCCAGTTCGTCCTGGGTCTTCGGCAGCGGCTCGCCGCTCGCCACGCGCAGCTGCCATTCGACCAGGTCCTGCCCGGTGATCGCCTCGGTGACGGGGTGTTCGACCTGCAGGCGGGTGTTCATCTCCATGAACCAGATGCGGTCGGCGCGCAGGCCCTCGCTGCCGTCGGCGATGAATTCGATCGTGCCCGCGCCCTCGTAGTCGACCGCCTTGGCCGCCCGCACCGCCGCGGCGCAGACCGCCTCGCGCGTGGCGGCGTCCATGCCCGGGGCGGGAGCTTCCTCGATCACCTTCTGGTGGCGGCGCTGGAGCGAGCAGTCGCGCTCGAACAGGTGGACCACGTTGCCATGGCTATCGCCGAACACCTGCACCTCGATGTGGCGGGGCGAGAGGATGTACTTCTCGATCAGGACATGGGCGTTGCCGAAGGAGGCGGCCGCCTCGCGCTGGCACGAGGCGAGCGCGTCGGCGAAGTCCTCCGCCCGCTCGACCAGGCGCATGCCCTTGCCACCGCCGCCGGCCACGGCCTTGATCAGCACCGGATAGCCGATCTTGCCGGCCTCGGCGGCGAGGTGCGCCGGGTCCTGGTTTGCGCCCAGGTAGCCCGGCGTGGTCGGCACCCCGGCGTCCTGCATCAGCTGCTTGGCCGCGTCCTTGAGCCCCATGGCGGTGATGCTGTGCGGCTTGGGCCCGACCCAGACCAGCCCGGCGTCGAATACCGCCTGGGCGAACTCGGCGTTCTCGGACAGGAAGCCATAGCCGGGGTGGATCGCCTCGGCCCCGGCCTGCCTGGCGGCGGCGAGGATACGCTCACCGACCAGATAGGATTCCCGGGCCGGCGCCGGGCCAATGTGGATTGCAACGTCGGCAAGACGCACATGCAACGCCCCTGCATCGGCATCGGAATAGACCGCCACGGTGCGCACGCCCAGGCGCCGCGCGGTGCGGATGATCCGGCAGGCGATCTCGCCGCGGTTGGCGATCAGGAGCGAGCGGATCATGGGAACGTCCTTATGCCGGTTGGGGCGAGGCGGTGACCGCCTCACCCAGGCCGTGGTACTGGCCACCATAGAACAGCAGCGGTTCGCGCGCGGCCTGGCCATCGAGCGCCTGAACCCGGCCGACCACCAGATAGTGATCGCCCACCTCGTGGGTCACCTCGAGCGTGCAGTCGAACCAGGCGAGGGCATCGTCGATCAGCGGGTGACCGGCGGCGGTGGCGCCGTGGGCCAGGTCGCCGAACTTGTCCATCCCGCGCGAGGCGAACTGCTGGCACTCGGCGAGCTGGTCGGCGCCGAGCACGCTGATCGCGAAGCCGCCGATCGGGGCCATCGCCGCCCAGCTTGCCGAGCTCTTGGCGGGATAGAACCCGACCAGCGGCGGATCGAGCGAGATCGAGGTGAACGAGCCCACCACCATCGCGTGCTTGCGCCCTTCCCCGTCCTGCGCGGCGATCACGCAGACGCCGGTGGGATAGGCCGAGAGCACCTGGCGGAAGTGGCGCGGATCGATGGCGGGGGAGTCGAGCATGGTCATCACATCCTGAATAGGCCGAAAGCCGGCCGTTCCGGGATGGGTACTTCAAAGCAGGCCTCGAGCGCCAGCCCCAGCACGTCGCGGGTCTGAACGGGATCGATCACCCCGTCGTCCCACAGGCGGGCCGTGGCGTACCAGGGATTGCCCTCGTCCTCGTACTTCTGGCGGATCGGCGCCTTGAACGCCTCGGCCTCCTCGGGGGTCCACTGCGCCGCGTCGCGGTGGACCGTGGCGAGCACCGAGGCGGCCTGCTCGCCGCCCATCACGCTGATCCGCGCATTGGGCCAGGTGAACAGGAAGCGCGGCTGGTAGGCCCGGCCGCACATGCCATAGTTGCCCGCGCCGAACGAGCCGCCGATCAGCACGGTGAGCTTGGGCACGCTGGCGGTGGCGACCGCGGTGACCAGCTTGGCGCCGTGCTTGGCGATCCCCTCGGCCTCGTACTTGCCGCCGACCATGAAACCCGAGACGTTCTGCAGGAACAGCAGCGGCACCCGGCGCTGGCAGGCCAGCTCGATGAAGTGCGCGCCCTTCTGCGCGCTTTCCGAGAAGATCACCCCGTTGTTGGCGAGGATCGCCACCGGCAGGCCGTGGATATGGGCAAAGCCGCAGACCAGCGTGGTGCCGAACAGCGGCTTGAAGGCGTGGAACTCGCTGCCGTCGACCAGCCGCGCGATCACCTCGTGGACATCGTAGGGCGCGCGCACATCCTCAGGGATGATGCTATAGAGGTCCTCGGCCGGATAGAGCGGCGCACGCGGTTCGCGCCGGGCGATCCCGGCATCCTGCGGCGCGCCCAGCGTGGCAACGATGTCGCGCACGATCGTCAGCGCGTGCTCGTCATCCTCGGCCAGGTGGTCGGCCACGCCCGACTTGCGCGCGTGGAGATCGCCGCCGCCCAGCTCCTCGGCCGAGATCACCTCGCCGGTGGCGGCCTGGACCAGTGGCGGACCGGCGAGGAAGATCGTGCCCTGCTCCTTCACGATCACGCTCTCGTCCGACATGGCGGGCACATAGGCCCCGCCCGCGGTGCACGATCCCATCACCGCGGCGATCTGGGCGATCCCGCGGGCGGACATGTTCGCCTGGTTGTAGAAGAACCGTCCGAAATGGTCGCGGTCGGGGAAGACCTCGGCCTGGTTGGGCAGGTTCGCCCCGCCACTGTCGACCAGATAGATGCAGGGCAGCCGGTTTTCCCCGGCGATCTCCTGGGCGCGCAGGTGCTTCTTCACCGTCATCGGGAAGTAGGTGCCGCCCTTCACCGTGGCGTCGTTGGCGAAGATCATGCACTGCCGGCCGGAAACCCGGCCGATCCCGGCGATGATCCCGGCCCCCGGCACCTCGTCGCCATACATCCCGTTCGCGGCGAGCTGGCCGATCTCAAGGAAGGGCGAGCCGGCATCGAGCAGACGCTCGACCCGATCGCGCGGCAAAAGTTTCCTGCGGGAAACATGCCGCGCGCGGCTGCGCTCGTCGCCGCCGAGCGCAGCCGTGGCGACGCGATCGCGCAGTTCGGCGGCCAGCGCGCGGTTGTGCGCGGCGCGCGCCTGGGCCTCGGGGGTGGTGAGGTCGAGGCTGGTGGGGATGACGGGGGCGGTCATAGCGGAAAATCCTCCCTGTCGCGAAGCGATGGGGCGGGGGACCACCGCGGCAGGCGGTGGTGGAGGGGCCTGCGTCGCGCCCGAAGCCCCTCCGTCACGCGCGGCGCGCGTGCCACCTCCCCACCGGCTCCGCCGACAGGGAGGATCCTGATGATGTCCCGCATCACAGCGTCCCGATCAGTTCGCGCCCGATCAGCATGCGGCGCACCTCGTTGGTGCCCGCACCGATGTCGAGCAGCTTGGCATCGCGCAGGAAGCGCTCGACCGGCCAGTCCCGGGTATAGCCCGCTCCGCCCAGCGCCTGCACCGCCTCGCCGGCGGCGCGGAAAGCGTTCTCCGAGGCGAGCAGGATTGCGCCGGCGGCGTCGAAGCGGGTGGTCTGACCGGCGTCGCAGGCCTTGGCCACGGCATAGACGTAGGCGCGGGCGCTCTGCATCGCCACGTACATGTCCGCCACCTTGGCCTGCATCAGCTGGAACGAGCCGATCGGCTGGCCGAACTGCTTGCGTTCGCGGACATAGGGGATGACCACGTCGAGGCTGGCCTGGATGATCCCGATCTGCATGCCCGCCAGCACCACGCGCTCATAGTCGAGCCCGCTCATCAGCACCTTCACGCCCTGGTTGAGCGGACCCATGACGTTCGCGTCGGGCACGAAGCAGTCGTCGAACACCAGTTCAGCGGTGGGCGAGCCGCGCAGGCCCATCTTGTCGATCTTTTGCCCGATCGCGAAGCCGGGCATGCCCTTCTCGATCAGGAAGGCGGTGATGCCCTTGGAGCCGCCATCGGGCACGGTCTTGGCATAGACCACCAGCACATCGGCATAGGTGCCGTTGGTGATCCAGAACTTGGTGCCATTGAGCCGCCAGCCGCCCTCGACCTTGTCGGCGCGCAGCTTCATCGCGACCACGTCCGATCCGGCGCCGGCCTCCGACATGGCGAGCGCGCCGAGATGCTCGCCCGAGATCAGCCTCGGCAGGTACTTCGCCTTCTGCTCGGGATTGCCCCAGCGGCGGATCTGGTTGACGCAGAGGTTCGAGTGCGCGCCATAGGACAGGCCGACCGCGCCCGAGGCGCGGCTGACCTCCTCGATCGCGATGACGTGATCCAGATAGCCCAGCCCCAGCCCGCCATCGGCCTCGTCCACCGTGATCCCGTGCAGCCCCAGCGCGCCCATCGGCTCCCACAGCTCGCGCGGGAAGCGGTCGTCGCGGTCGATCGCGGCGGCCAGCGGCAGGATCTGCTCGTCGGCGAAACGCGCGGTCGCCTCGCGGATCATGCGGGCGCTTTCGGTCAGGCCGAAATCGAACTCCGGGGTGGCGCGCATCGGCTCGGGTCCTCTCCTCGCAGGCTTTGCCGGTGGTGCTAGCGCAAACGGGCTCAATGGAAAAACTGGATTTGATCGGTCAGGATGATAGGATAATCCTATGCTAAGCCGCACCCAGATCCGCCAGTTCCTGGCCGTCGTCGACACCGGCAGCTTCACCCGCGCGGCCAATGCGCTGAATGTGGCCCAACCCTCGCTGTCGGGCGGGATCGCCGAACTCGAGCGCCAGCTCGGCACCCGCCTGTTCGTGCGCGAACGGCGCCGCATCCGCCTGACCGAGGCCGGCAACCTGCTGCTGCCGATGGCCCGCGCGATCGAGCGCGAGTTCCACCAGGCCGAGACCCGCGTCGGCCAGCTGCCGGTGACGGTGCGGCCGATCCGGCTGGGCGTGCTCGAATCGCTCGCCTCGGCCTGGCTCGCCGGGCTGGTCGCCGGCTATGGCCGCACCGCGGCCGAACCGCTCGAGCTGCTCGAGGGCGGCGAGCGCGAGCTGCAGGCCGCGCTCGCCAGCGAGGCGGTCGATGCCGCGCTGACACTGATCCCGCCCGGCGGGCTGCGCTTCGCCCACGAGGTGCTGTGGCACGAGCCCTACCGCCTGGCCCTGCCGGTCAACCATCCGCTGGCCCGCCGGGACAGCCTGCGCGCCGAGGAGGTCGCCGGCGAGACCATGCTGGCGCGCCGCGCCTGCGAGCTGCTCGGCGAGACCAGCCGGTTCTTCACCGAACGCGGGGTGCGCCCGCGCTTCGCGCTGCGCTCGGACAACGACGACCGGGTCCTGGCGATGGTTGCAGCCGGGCTGGGCGTCACCGTGGCGCCAAACTCGCTCGCGCGGGCGGGGGTGGCGATGGTGGGCCTGGCCGACTTTGCCCGCACCCGAACGATCGGGCTGGCCTATGGCCCGCACTGGACCGCGCAGTTCGGACCGGGCCATCCGCTGGTCGGATTGGTTCGCACAACATCGCCGCTCAGCGCCTGACCCATCCCCCTCACCCGATTGTCGCCGCCGCCCCGAGCGGCTAGAGCCGGGCCATGGACCACAGGATCGAGATCGCCGCCTTCGGAGGCCCGGACGCCATGCAGTGGGTGGAGGTTGACCTGCCTCCGCCCGGACCCGGTGAGGTGCGGCTGCGCCACACGGCGGTGGGGCTCAACTACATCGACACCTATCACCGCCGCGGGGTCTATCCCGTGGCCCTGCCGACCCCGCTGGGGGTCGAGGCCGCCGGCGTGGTCGAGGCGGTCGGGCCAGAGGTTGCCGGCCTCGCCCCGGGGGACCGGGTCTGCACCTTCGGCCCGGCGCTGGGCGCCTATGCCACCGCGCGCAATGTCGCCGCCGCGGCGCTGTTCCCCACCCCCGACGCGATCAGCGACGAGCTGGCCGCGGCCGCCCTGCTCAAGGGCTGCACCGTCGAATTCCTGGTCGAACGCTGCGCCCGGGTCCAGCCCGGCGACAGCGTGCTGGTCCATGCCGCGGCGGGCGGGGTCGGACTGCTGCTGGTGCAGTGGCTGCGCCACACCGGCGCCCGGGTGATCGGCACGGTCAGCACCCCGGCCAAGGCCGAGCTGGCCCGCGCCGCCGGGGCCGACCGGGTGATCGTCACCACGGAGGAGGCGATCGCCCCGGCCGTGCGCGACTGGACCGGAGGCGAAGGGGTGCGCGTGACCTTCGATGGGGTCGGCATGGACACCTGGGAGGCCTCGCTCGATGCCACCGCCCGGCGCGGGCTGATCGTCAGCTACGGCAATGCCAGCGCCCCGGTAACGGGCGTGGCCCTGGGCGTGCTCGCGGCCAAGGGCTCGCTGTTCTGCACCCGCCCGACGGCCTACGACTACTACCGCGAGCCGGCGGAGCGCACGGCCGGCGCCGCGCGGATGTTCGACCTGCTGGCCAGCGGCGTGCTGACCGTCACGATCGGCCAGCGGTTCGCCCTCGCCGAGGCGGCACGCGCCCACATCGAACTCGAAGCGCGGCGCACCGTCGGCTCGACCGTGCTGGTGCCCTGATCGCGGTCGCGCGGGGCTGCGGCCCTGACGCACACGCGATCGGGTCGGCTGGCGCCCGCTCGGTGTCGGGGCGGTCGATCCGCGGCAGAGCCTGGCCGCACCGGTTGCGGACTGGCGCGGTGGCCCACTGGCTGGAATCATCCAGTGCCGCGGACAACGCCGCAAAGTAGCGGCCTAGAGCGATCCGTCCGAGGCAATCGGGCCCGATTGCGCGCTAGAAGCCATAGACCAAGGTGAGCCGGCTGGTGGTGTCGGTCAGCGACTGGCCAAGCTGTTCGCCGGCTTCGTGCTGCACCATGTAGGACAGCCGGGCCTTGAGTTGACCGGTCAGCTGCGAGTCAACCGCGGCCAGGGTATAGTAGGTCTGCCGCTCCGCATCGAAATAGGCGCTGGCCTCCTGGCTGAAGCGCAGCGCCTGGTTGAGCTTCAGCTTGAGATCGACAAGGGCCACGCCGGCCAACGCCGAATCGCGCGGACCGCTGACCGGCAGGGTCAATCGCCAGGCCGGGCCGGCCTTGACCGAAAGCTTGTGGTCCGGCCCGGCCAGCAGGCTGTAGCCGAGCCCGCCGGACAGGCTGTAGCGGCCGGTGAAGCCCTGGAACCGGTCTTCCTCGAACTGGCCCAGCCCGAACAGATAGCCACGACCGTTGAACTTGTAGTTGGGCTCGACCGTCAGGCGGATCTGCTCGCGCGCGACCACATTGGAGGTCTTCTGGAAATCGACGCGGCCGGACGTCCCGACGCGCCAGTTGCCCCCCTCCCCGGCGAGCTTGAACGCGCCGAGAAAACCGGTGGCGGGAGCGCTACCAGTGCTCGTGAAAGCGCCCAGCTCGCCCTCCCCGCTCCAGGTCACTCGCGGACGGATATCGGCCACCTCCGCGGCGACGTTGCTGGCCTGCATCGCGGCCGGCACGGGCGGAATCAGGGAACCGGCGCGCACGTTCCACTTCAGCCAGGCATCGATCGCCCCGCCGGCCCGGGGCAGGGTGCGGCGGAGATAGGCCGCCACGGCCTGGAGGGCCTGCTCGTTGTGCGTGAGGGCGACCGCGCCCAGCATGTCTTCAGCCTCGGGCGGCAAGACGGTCTCGGTCTCGGTGGGTGCCGCCGGCGCGGCCGCGAGCCCCTCCGCGGGCCCCGGCAAGGTCGTCGGCACCACCGGATTGCTGGCTGCCGCCAGGACAAGAAAGCCAATGGACACGGAGCGGAACCCTTGTTTGCCGGCAGGTCAGGCGGGGGCACGGAACTCTTACTTATGTCGATATAGCAAGCGTATATGCAATTCACAGCCTGTGCCAGGGTTGGCTGAAGCGGGATCGCGCAGCCCTCGCCATGGCCTCTCGCAGCGCCAACCCCCGGACCAGGCTCCGCGCTGCGCCTGGCACCGGACCACTCCGACCCAGCAGCGCACCACGACCGGGACATGACCGGCCCACCGAGGCTTGACAAGCGTCTGGCGTTTGCGATGATAGCGCTACCTACAGATCGCGGCAGCGACGGTCAACAACCGGGCGAGAGATGGAACGGCGAGCAACAGGCTCAGGTGGGACCGCTATGGCGCTGGGAGTGATCCTGGCGCTGGGATCCATGGCGGTGCCGGCGCGGGCTGAATGCCCGCCCGATGCGCTTGGCACCTCGCGCACCCTGCTGCTGTCCCGGGAACACGCCCGCTACGGCGCCCAGGGAACCCGGCGGCTGCCCCTGGCTGCCAACGAGGTGGTGCTGACCTTCGACGACGGTCCACGAGCCGAGACAACCCCCCAGGTGCTGCAGGCCCTGGCCGCGCACTGTGTGCTGGCGACGTTCATGACGGTCGGCCGCAACCTCGAAGAAGCGCCAGACCTGGCCCGGCGGGCTGCGACGCAGGGGCATAGCCTGGGCATCCACAGTTATGGCCATGATCACCTTCCGGGGTTGTCCGCTGCGGATCAGATCGCCGATCTCGAACGGGCAAGGCGGGCCTACAGCGCCATTTTCCGCAGCGCGCCGCCGGCCTATCGGTTTCCCTACCTTGAGGAGACCCCTCCGACCCTGAGGGCACTCCGGGAGAATGGAACGACGGTGCTGTCGGTCGATCTCGGGATCGATGACTGGCAACCCGACGACACCACGCAGAAGCTGAGCCAACGATTGGCCGAGCGGCTGAAGACCTTCCGGGGCGGGATCATCCTGATGCACGATGCCAACGGTCCGACCGCCCGCGCCATGCCGGCCTTGCTGCGGACGATCCGCGAAGGCGGCTTCAAGGTCGTCCATCTGCGCTGGGCAGACTGACCGACCAGCGGGTTGACCACAAGGGCCGGCCCTTCCCGTGACCGGTGCGGGAGACCACCGAGCCGCCGCCGATCACGGGACTGACGGAACAAGCGAGGACGTGAATGCGAAAGAATGGCGAAATCGGGATGGGGCGGTGGTGCCGGCTGGTGCTGGGGGTCGCGCTCGTATCGGCCTGGCCGGCGCCGGCAACCGCGGCGCCCCCTGCGCCTGTGGCGACGGACGGATATCAGTGGCAATCGGTCCCCTTTGGCGGTGGCGGCTATGTCGACGGGTTTGCCTACCATCCCCGCCAACCCGACATCCTCTATGCCCGCACGGATATCGGGGGGGCCTATCGTTTCGATTTTGCGAGCCGTCGCTGGCTTCCCCTGCTCGATCACCTGGCGCGCGCCGATGGCGATCTGATGGGCGTGCTCAGCATCGCCCTGGACCCTCAGGCGCCGGATCGCATTCTTCTGGCAACCGGGCTTTACCTGAACCAGTGGGCCCGGCGCGGGGCCATCCTGCGTTCGGACGACCGCGGCAAGACCTGGCAGGTCACCGAACTGCCGATCCGGATCGGCGGAAACTCGGACGGCCGCGGCAGTGGCGAGCGGCTGGCGATCGATCCGGCGGATGGCCGGATCGTCTACTTCGGCTCCAACCAGGACGGCTTCTGGAAAAGCACCGACGGCGGCGAGAGCTTTGCCCGGACCGGGGCCGAGCAACTGGCCTTCAGCCTGGTCGCCGCCGATCCCGAGGTGGCGAACAGAGTATGGGCCGGCTCCGCAGATCAGGGCGGCGCCTTGCTGCTGAGCAACGATGGGGGGAACCATTTCACTCCGGTCGCAGGGCTCCCGCAGATGGTGCCGCAGCGGATCGCCTTTGCCCCGGACGGCTCGCTCTACGTGACGTTTGCCCGGGGCGCGGCCGGTGTGGTGCTGAACCCCAGCGGCGCCGAGGACGGCCGCGTGTGGAAGCGGGAGGGCAGGACCGGACCCTGGCGGGACGTCACTCCGCCCAGCCCGGGCCCGGGCGCCAAGGGTGGCTTTTCCGGTCTGGCGGTGCGGGCCGACGGGACGGTGGCGGTTTCCACGCTCGATCGCTGGTGGCCGGGGGATGACATCTACCTGTCCGCCGACGGCGGCCGACAGTGGCAGGCCCTGTCGTCCCGGGCCCGTCTCGAGACCGGCCGGTACCCGTGGCTGGCATCCTACATCGGCACCGACAAGCGCATCGGCCATTGGATCTCCGACCTGCAGTTCAATCCCTTCCGCAATTCGGAACTGGTCTATGGCACAGGCTACGGCCTGTGGATGAGCCGCGACCTCGGCAGCGCGGCGGGGAATGATCCGGTGGCATTCGACTTCGCGGTCGACAACCTGGAGGAAACCGCCACGCTGCAGCTCACTTCGCCCAGCGGCGGCGCCACCCTGCTGGCCGCGTTCGGGGACGTCGCCGGCGCGGCCTGGGACGATCTCGCCAGGACACCTGCGGCCGGGCTGTTCAAGCCGGTGAACGAGACGAACTTCAGTATCGACTATGCGGGATTGACCCCCGGGGTGCTGGCCCGGACTGCGGCCGGAGCGCCCGGCTATGGGTTCTATTCGAGCAACGGCGGCGTCAGCTGGAAGCCCTTTGCGACATCACCCTATCGTCCGCCCGCCAAGGACGAGCCGTGGCGCGGTCCGGGGATCGTTGCGGTCTCGGCCCGGGGAACCAGCCTGGTCTGGGCTCCCGAAAAGGCCGGCCTGTTCCATTCGTCCGACATGGGCCGGACCTGGAGCCCAGCGACGGGCTTGCCGGAGCGGCCCGAGTTCACCTTCCGGCCCCTCGCCGACAAGGCCGTCGATGGCCTGTTCTATGTCCACGACCAGCCCGGCTCGGCGATCTATGCCAGCGGTGACGGCGGCGCCAGCTTCACCCCGATCGCCGAAGGGCTGCCACGCGTGGAAACGTGGGAAGCGGCCCAGCTGGCGATCGTGCCGGGGCGGATGCGCGACCTGTGGCTGGCCATGCCGCGAGGCCTGTTCCACTCGGCCGACAGCAAGAGCAAGATGGTCCAGATCAAGCATGTCGATGCGGCCTGGCAGGTCACTTTCGGGGCGCCCCTGGTGCAGGGCGCCTATCCCACGGTGTTCCTGTGGGGCAAGGTCCGTGGCCAGGAAGGTCTGTGGCGTTCAAGCAACGCCGGCGCATCCTGGCTCAGGATCAACGATGACCAGCACCGGTACGGAGAGCTGCGCGCCATGGTCGGCGACATGCTTGAACCCGGAACCCTGTACCTCGCACCGCATGGCCGCGGGATCATCGTCGGACGCCCGCTGAACCGGCCGGCGCCTTGACCGGTCGCCGCAGGCGCCGGGCCTAGCGGCGCGGCGCGGCCGGACCGCGTCGGGTCGCCGGGCCGACCGGAACCAGCCGGATCAGCACAACATCGTTGCTGCGCATGGCCACCGTCGTGCGCACCACGCCGCGGCCGCTGACCCGCAGCAACCTTTGCCGTTCGGGACGATCGGCCGTGATCGCCTGGAGCCTGGCGAGCTGACGGGGATTGAGTGACGCGGGTTTGCCCATGGCGATGTAGGCGCTGAAGGCATCGTTGGCCCGGTATCCGGTGCGATGAACGAGCAGGCGATAGCGGCCTGCCGGCACACCCGTCAGCTCGAGCGCCAGCGGGCGGCTGGGCGTTGACGGGTGCAGACGGCCGAAGAACGGTGTGTTGCTGACCGACTGGCGCGGCTGCTGCCAGTCCCAGGCCACCGCCGACAGGCTCTGTCCATCGCGGGCTGCCATGACCGCGGAATCGGCGCTGGCCAGGCGCAACCCCTTCAGCGCAGCCAGATACTTGTAGGCGAACCAGGCCGGCTTGCGGATACCTTCCCGGTTCATGAGGCCGAAGCCGCCATGAAACGGGGTCGGTGGCGGCCCCGGTTCCTCGAACAGGTCGGTGAAGGTCCAGTAGCTCATGGCCTGGGCATAGCCTGCTGTCCCCGCCAGCCGGTCGAGGATGTAAGCCGCGCTGACATAGCTGTCGTGAACGAAGTCCCGCGGCGTGTAGCTGGTGCTCCATTCGGTGAAGTACAGCGGAATGCCACGATAGGGGCTTGAATCGATCTGCGCCCGAACGTTGCGCACGTCCCGGATCACGGCGAGTGGATCGGCCGAGAGCCGGGTGTCGGCCTTGCCGTCCTCGTCCAGAAAGCCGCCATCCACGCCATAGCTGTGGGTCGTCACGAAATCGACCGGCGTATCGGTCTGCCGGGCGAAGGCCAGGAACTCGGGCACCCAGGCAGCGCCCGCTGTCGCAGGTCCGCCGACCTGCAGGCCCGGGTCGATGGCCTTAAGCACGAGCGCCGTGTCCCGATAGAGCGCGAAATAGGCCTGCTGGTCGGCCCGTTCCCAGAAACCGTCGAGGTTCGGCTCGTTCCAGACCTCGAACCGCCAGCCGCGAACCTCCTCGGCGCCGTAACGCTCACGCAGGTGTTCCACAAAGGCCCGGACCAGATCTCGCCATGGCGCAGGCCGGGGGTGTGACGTGTTGCCTTTCCACCAGAAGATCTGCTGATCCGAACTGCGCAGCGCCGAAGGGGTGAAACCCAGCTCCACGAACGGCCGGATGCCGCTGGCCAGCAACTGATCGTAAAGCCGGTCGATCCCGCTCCAGTCGTACCGGATCTGGCCATCGCGCTGTTGCACGGTCCCCAGCACATCGTGGAAGATCGCATGGAACCGGATGGTCCGGAAGCCCAGCTCGTTGACCGCGGTCTTGAGCTGAGCCTGCGTGTCGGGACGGATCAGCGTCCCGGGATAGTCTGCACCGATCGCGAGATCGAAGAAGCGGTCGACCGGCGGACCGGGCCTGCTCCAGTCCAGCCTGACCGCTCGCGGCGGCGGGGCGCCGGCGCGTGCCGGATGCGGTACGGTGCCGGCGATCAGTGCCAGCGCCACCAACCGCGACCAAGCCGAGGACGGCCGGCTGGTCCGGGGCATCACGGGCATCTGGCCCCGGCCGGATCCGCGTTGAGCCGCAGATCGGCAATGGTCAGCTTCAGGCCCTTCGTGCCGGCGATGGCGACGGGCTCGGTGACACTGTCCAGTCTGGCCCCGCGCGCCACGAAGCACTTGAGCGGAATTCGCAGGGTTTGCCACGCTGCCCCGGTCCCGAGCATACCGGCCAGATCGATCGCCCCGCCGGCAAAGCGCAGCTGGACCGGTCCGGCTGTCTGATCGAGGCGCAGCACCACCTGCAGGTTGAGATCGGCGTTGCTTTCGCGCTCGAAGTTGGCGACCGGCCCGGCGATCCGGACCTGGCCCGCGCCGCTCCATTCCAACCGGTTCGCGCCCTCCTGGGTCGTCGCGCTGTCGACGGCGTAAGCCGCCACCGATGGGTCGAACAGCAGCCGGAAGGGGGCGGGGCTCTTCCCCCGGGCGAAGAAGATGCTGGTGTTGGCCAGGCTTGCATCAAGTCCGGCGACTTCCGGCAGGGCCGCAACGTGACCAGGACGGGCATAGCTGAGGCCATAACCCAGCGGAAACAGAGGGTCGTAGCCTGGCTGCCCGGCATTGAGCCGGAACTGGCCTGCCGTCTTGGGCCATGAATAGGGCAGCGTCCCGACAAAGTCGGTCTTCCCGCCGATCAGCACGTCGGCAATCCCCGCCCCTTCGGAACCGGGCAGCCAGGCAGCGACGAATGCGTCCGACTGGTTGAGCTCGGGGTTCACCCAAAGCGGCCGGCCGGACAGGAACACCGAAACGGTCGGGATCCCCTGCCGCTTCAGGCGCTGCAGCAGGGCCAGAGCCTCCTTCTCGCCGGCTTCGAATTCCAGCGTGCGGATATCGCCCCGCATTTCGGCATAGGGCTTTTCGCCGAAGACCACGATCGCCACATCGGGGCGCGATGCGAAACTGCCATCCGTGGAAAGCTCGGCCGCGCCGCCTCCGGCCGTGAGAGCAGCCTTGATCCCCTGGTAGATCGACGTCGCCCCGGGGAAGTCCGCGTTGCTGTTGCCGTCCCCCTGCCAGGACAGGGTCCATCCGCCGGACTGCTGGGCGATGCTGTCGGCACCGGCACCGGTCACCAACACCCGCGCGGATGGCCGGATCGGCAACACGCCCTGATTCTTCAGCAGGACCATGCTCTTGCGCACGGCTTCGCGCGCGATCGCCCGATGTTCGGGCGCGCCGATCAAGCGGGTGTCGGCTTCCATCGGGCGGTTCGGATCGAACAGCCCGAGACCGAACTTGATGCGCAGAATGCGGCGCACCGCGTCATCGATCCGGGCCAGGGGAATCTGACCGCGCTGCGCCGCAGCCAAGGTCGAATCGAACAGGCCCCGCCAGCTGTCGGGCGCCATGGCCATGTCCAGCCCGGCGTTGAACGTCGCCGGGCAGTCCGTGGCGGTGCATCCGGGAATCTGGGCGTGTCCGTTCCAGTCGCCCACCACCAAACCCTGAAAGCCCATGCGCTGCTTGAGCACATCGGTCAGCAAGCTGCGATTCCCGTGCATCTTCACGCCGTTCCAGCTGTTGAAGCTGGCCATCACGGTCATGGTCCCGGCTGCGATTGCCGCGGGGTAGCCGGCGTTGTGGACCCGGATCAGCGTGCCTTCATCCACTGCGGTATCGCCCTGATCGATCCCGTCCGTGGTGCCGCCGTCACCAAGGAAGTGCTTGACCGATGCGGCCACCTGCCCCTGCTGGATCGTGCCCTTCCCGGGCGCTCCCTGCAGGCCTTTGACCATCGCTCCCGCATAGCTGGCGACCACGGCAGGGTCCTCCGAATAGCCCTCGAAGGTCCTCCCCCAGCGGTCGTTCTGCGGAACCGCCAGGGTCGGCCCGAACGCCCAGTTGATTCCGGCAGCCGCCGTCTCCACCGCCGTCGCACGTCCGATTCGTTCGATCAGGCCGGGATCGCGGGTTGCGCCCAGTCCGATGTTATGGGGAAACAGCGTGGCCCCGACGATGTTGTTGTTGCCGTGCACGGCGTCGATCCCGATCAGCAGCGGAATCGCCACATGGCCTGGCCGCGACTCGCGCGCGACGGCGTCAAACGCCCGTGCAGTGGCGATCCACGGGCCAGCCGGGGAGCGATCCGGGGCGCCGAGCGGCGGCGAACTGCCCCCCGCGAGGATGGAGCCCAGCGGGTAACGGCGCAGATCATCAGGCTGGATCGCAGAGATGTCGGCCTGGATCATCTGGCCGATCTTCTCCGCCAGCGACATCTGCGCCAGCAGGGCGGTTATGCGCGCTTCGGTGGCCGGATTGACCAATCCCTGGCTCCGACCTTGCGGCCACAGCTGCGGGTGGGCGATCGCGCTATCCGGCACTGCTGCAACTGGAGGCGCAGCGACCTGTGCGATCGCGCCACTCGAAGCGGCCAACATCGCCAAACCAGCGACCAACCTGCTCATCGTCGTTCTCCCAAGGCACGGTAATGGAACTTATGTGAGCGCTCCCATACAGCAATGTGCCCCGCGCGCGGAACCGGAATTATTTACTCCGCTGATTCCACGATCTTTTCCCGTGGAAATGGGCGGAAAAATCGCCGCCTGCGCCATGGGGTGTTGACGCCTGCGCGGATCTGTTTTAGGTAACGCTACCAAATACGGCGCACCAAAGCGCTGACGACAAAACAGATTTTGCCGGTTCGCGCCGTCAACACGCGGAACCGGCAGGGGCCCGAAGCGGGTCCCATCGACAGGTTTTAGTTGGGGGAGGCAACATTGAAGAACCAAAGCGCAAACCGAATTTGCACGCTCAAGCTTCTGGCGGGAGCGTCTGCGCTGGCCATGACGCTGTCGAGCTCGGCGGTCCTGGCGCAGGCCGCGGCCCCTGCCGCCACCGACGCGCAGGACGATGGCGAGGAAGCGCCGGCCATCGTGGTCAGCGGCATCCGTCAGTCGCTGACCAATGCGCGCGAAACCAAGCGCAATGCCGAGGTGATCGTCGATTCGATTTCGGCAGCCGACATCGGCGCCCTGCCCGACCGTTCGGTCTCGGAAGCCTTGCAGCGGATCCCCGGCGTGACCCTGCAGCGCACCAACGAGAACCGCGACCCGGCCCGCCTTGCCGCTGAAGGCGGCGGTGTCTTCATCCGTGGCCTGTCGTGGGTGCGCAGCGAATTCAACGGCCGCGACATCTTTTCGGCCAACAACGGCCGTTCGCTCGGCTTCGAGGACGTCTCGGCCGATCTTCTCGCCGGGGTTGATGTCTACAAGAACCCGTCGGCCGACATGATCGAGGGTGGCGTCGGCGGCCTGGTCAACCTGCGCACGCGCAAGCCGCTCGACACGATGAAGACGGTGTTCGCGGCATCGGGCGATTACAACTATGCCGATCTGCGCAAGAAGGGCTACTGGTCGGGCAACGCCCTGCTGAGCAAGGCATGGGACCTGAACGGCACCGAGCTCGGTGTCCTGCTGTCCGGCAGCATCGGCAACATCGGCAACCGCACGGACAGCCTCCAGACCGGTACCTATGCCGGCATCAGAATCGCCGACCCGGTCAACGGGACCCAGCCAACCGGCACCTTTGCGCCGATTGGCAACATGCGAGCAGGGCAGACCTATTACGTGCCCTCCGGCATGGGCTATCGCCGGATCGACTGGGAGCAGAAGCGCACCTCCTTCGACGGATCGGTGCAGCTGCGCACCGTGGGCGGCACGCTGTTCACCTTCGAGGCCTTCATCGCCAAGGCCTCGCCGCGCGATATGGAGCATGCCGCGGGCGCCTTCGGCCTGCCGTCAACCAGCGCCACCTATCAGTTCGACAGCCGTAACGTCCTGCTTTCCGGTACGAACCAGAACGCGAACATGGACTTCAACACCCGTTTCGGCAGCCAGGACAAGATCACCCGGGACTTCTCGGCGCGGGTCGACTGGTCTCCGACTGACCGGATCACGGTGACGGCCGACGTGCAGCGCATCACCTCGGAAGCGAACGTCCTGAGCATGACCGCCTTCACCCAGTTCGGTGTGCAGCCCGGCTTCTTCAACGCGAACCGCCCCGATTTCATCTTCGATCTCAACGACTCCTCGCCGTCGATGAGCGTCAAGGAGAACGGCGCAGCCCTCAGCAATCCGGCCAACTACTGGTGGGCGGCCGCGATGGACCACATCGAGCACAACACCGCCGGGTCTTGGGCGCAACGCGCCGACCTTGAGTACAAGTTCTCGGAAGGCAGCTTTTTCAAGAGCCTGCGCGTCGGCGCCCGGGCGACCGACAAGGAGGCCGTCACGCGTCAGACCGGCTGGAACTGGGGGCTGCTCAGCCAGCAGTTCTGGGGCAGCGGCGGCGGCGCTCCGGTCTATCTCAACCAGACGGGTTCGCCGGCCAATCCCGGGCTCCCCAGCCAGGCCAACCTGTTCACCTACGACAACTTCCTGCGCGGCAAGATCGCCATGCCCAGCGGTGGCTGGTTCGCCTCCGATGCGCTGGTCAGCAACGGCACGGCCAACGCCTACAGCTATCTGAGGAGCACCCTCACGTCCGGCTGGGGATGGACCCCGCTGACCGAGGCCGCCTATGACACGGCTGTGCCGGGCGCAGACAACGTCTCGGCCGGTACGAGCATCCAGCGCGAACGGACCTATGCCGGCTATGCGCTGCTGCGCTTCGGCACCGAAGAGAGCCCGGTTGGCGCGTTCGACGGGAACATCGGGGTCCGCATTGTGCGCACCGACAATTCCGCCATCGGCAAGCTGATTGTCAGCCCGCTGCAGGGTGCTTCGCTCACCCAGTGCCAGACGGCCAATCCCACCAATCCCACGGCGTGCCAGCCTTTGGCCGATGCCATTGCCTTCACCGCGGGCAACAGCGCCCAGGACTATGTCTATCGCAACAGCTACACCGACGTGCTGCCGACGCTGAACCTCCGGTTCGCGTTGCAGAACAACATGCTGCTTCGCTTTGCGGCAGGCCAGGCGATGGTCAGGCCCAGCTTCCAGCAAATGGTGCCGTTCAACACGCTGAGCTTCAGCTTTGCCCCGGATGGCTACACCCCGGCCGTGGCCGGCGCGCGGACCGGAACCGGCGGCAACCCCTACCTGAAGCCCACCAAGTCGACCCAGCTCGACCTGTCCTGGGAGTACTACTGGGGATCGTCCAACTCGCTCAGCGTCGCGGCCTTCTTCAAGAGCGTGAAGGACTACATCTTTGCCGGCGTGAGCACGGAGACCTACACGCGCAACGGCAAGACCGTGTCCTTCGACGTGACCCGCAACATGAACGGCGACGAGGGCACCATCAAGGGCGTGGAACTGGCCTATCAGCAGTTCTACGACTTCCTGCCGGGGGCGCTCAGCGGGCTTGGTCTGCAGGGCAACTTTACCTTCGTGGACTCCTCCGGTGGTCGCAACACGGCGGTGAACACCCTGGATTCGAACCAGCGGGCCGGTGCCAACGACCCGACCCTGCCGCTCGAAGGTCTGTCGAAGTACTCCTTCAACGTGGCGGCCCTTTACGAGAAGTACGGGGTCTCGTTCCGCCTGGCCTACAACTGGCGGTCGCGCTACCTGCTCACCACCTCGGCCGCGAACCTCAACGCGCCCGTCTGGTCCAATGCCTTCGGGCAGCTCGACGGCTCGCTGATCTATTCGCTCACTGCGAATGTGAAGATCGGCGTCCAGGCCACCAACCTCCTCAATTCGCGCACAAAGCTCGATGTGGGTGGGTCGGCGCTGGCCACGCCCTACAGCTGGACAGATACGGACCGACGGATTGCCTTCCTGGTCCGCACCCGGTTCTGAACCGATCCGGGGCAGCGCCGCCATGCGCTGCCCCGGTCGCTCTTGTGCATCCCGTGTGACGCGATAGAACTTGGTGATGTCCGACCGCGCCCTGCGCTCCATTGTCGTTGTTGGCGGAGGTACGGCCGGCTGGATGGCGGCGGCAGTCCTGTCGCGTTTCCTGCCACCCCCCCAGACCTCGATCACCCTGGTGGAATCCGAGGACATCGGAACGGTCGGCGTCGGCGAAGCCACGGTCCCGTTGATCCGGCACTTCAACGCCTTGCTGGGCTTCGACGAGCGCCAGTTCGTGGCCGAGACGCATGGCACCTTCAAGCTGGGGATCGAATTCGTCGGCTGGGGCCGGCCCGGCGCGGTCCACTTCCACGGTTTTGGCGATTTTGGCGAACCGATCGACGGTGTGTCACCCCATCACCACTGGCTGCGCCTGCGCCAACTGGGTGATCTGGAACCGATCGACGACTGGTCGTTTCCCTATGCCGCGGCGCGGCGCGGGCGGTTCGCCGCAAACGACGATGACCTCTTCTCGGCGCCCTACCGCTACGCCTTCCATTTCGACGCCGCGCTCTACGCCCGCAAGCTGCGGACCTATGCGGAGCAGGCCGGCGTAAAGCGGATCGAGGGGCGCATCGTCGATGTGGCGCTGTCGGGGGACACCGGCTTCATCCAGAGCGTCACGACCAGTGGCGGAGTGGAGGTCAGCGGCGACTTCTTCGTCGATTGTTCGGGTTTCCAGGGTCTGTTGATCGAGCAGGCGCTCAAGACCGGCTATGTTGACTGGTCGCACTGGCTTCCCGCGGACCGGGCGGTGGTGGTGCCGACCAGCCTGGCCGGACCACCCAATCCCTTCACCCGCTCGACCGCGCTCGAGGCAGGCTGGCAGTGGCGGATCCCGCTGCAACATCGTGAGGGCAACGGCTATGTCTATTCGAGCCGTTTCACCAGCGACGAACGGGCCCGCGACGTCCTGCTCGCCAATCTCTGCGGCCAGCCGCTGGCCGAGCCCCGGGTGCTGCGCTTCACCACCGGACACCGGCGCAAGTTCTGGAACCGCAACTGCCTCGCCGTCGGTCTGGCGGCAGGATTCATGGAGCCGCTGGAATCCACCTCGATCCAGCTGATCCAGACCGCGATCGCGCGGCTGATAGAGTTCCTGCCCGACCGCACCTTCGACCCGGCCATCGCCGCGGAATACAACCGCGTCACCGCCAACGAATTCGCCCGGATCCGCGATTTCCTGATCGCACATTACCACCCGTCGCAGCGCGAGGAACCGCTCTGGGACTATTGCCGCGGCATGGCCATCCCGGATAGCCTGGCGCACAAGCTCGAGGTTTGGCAGGCCTGTGGCCGCGTGCCGCTGCTCAGCGAAGAATCCCACCAGGAGCCGAGCTGGGTCGCGGTCCTGCTGGGCAACGGGCTGATCCCCCGGCGCCATGATCCGATCGTGGACCGCCTGTCTCCGGAACAGCTGACGGCCCTGATGCAACGCCGGCGCGCAGCCATCGCAGAGGCGGCCGATGCCATGCCCCTCCACCAATACTACATCGACCGGAATTGCAGGATGCCGACATGAACGCAGATACCTCGATCCGGTCGATCGTGATCGCGGGCGGTGGCAGCGCAGGCTGGATGGCCGCCGCTGCGCTCGCCCGCGCGCACAACCCTGAACGCTGCCAGATCACGCTGGTCGAATCCGACGAGATCGGCATCGTCGGGGTTGGCGAGGCGACGATTCCCCCGATCCAGCAGTTCAACCAGATCCTCGGGATCGACGAGGCGACCTTCGTCCGCGAGACCGGCGCGACCTTCAAGCTGGGGATCGAGTTCGTCGACTGGCTGCGGGAGGGCCATCGCTATTTCCACCCCTTCGGCCGCTTTGGCGACGACTTCGCGATGTCGCCGTTCCACCAGCACTGGTTGCGGGCGCGCCAGCTGGGGGCACCGGAGCCGCTGTCGGACTACTCGCTGACCACGCTCGCCGCCATGGGCGGCCGGTTCAGGCCGCCTCGCCCGGGCGATCCGGCGGTGTTCACGACGCTGTCCTATGCCTACCATTTCGACGCCGCGCGCTATGCCGCGTTTCTGCGGCGTCATGCCGAAGGCATGGGTGTGGTCCGGCGCGAGGGCAAGATCGCCGCGGTAAACCTCGATGCCGAAAGCGGGCGGATCACCTCGCTCACGCTGGAGGATGGCGGCACGATCCGCGGCGAGCTGTTCATCGATTGCACCGGGCTGCGGAGCCTGTTGCTGGGCGATGCCCTGAAGGTGCCATTCGTCGACTGGTCGGCCCATCTGCCCTGTAACCGCGCGCTGGCGGTGCCAAGTGGCGTGCGGCTGGACGACGTGCCCTATACCCGGTCGACCGCGCGCTCCGCAGGCTGGCAATGGCGCATCCCGCTGCAGCATCGCACAGGCAACGGGCTGGTCTACTGCGGCGACCACCTGTCGGACGATGAGGCAGCGGACATCCTGCTGAGCAACCTGGACGGTCCGGCCATGGCCGATCCCCGCCTGATCCGCTTCACCACCGGCCGCAGAGCGAAGTTCTGGCACAAGAACTGCGTCGCCCTGGGGCTCGCCAGCGGCTTTCTCGAACCGCTCGAATCCACCAGCATCCACTTGATCCAGACCGGGATCATCAAGCTGCTCAGCTGGTTCCCCGACACCAGTTTCGGGCCTTTGCCAGAGGCCGAGTACAACCGCATCGCGATCCATGAGTTCGAGCGTGTGCGCGATTTTCTGGTGCTGCATTACCATGCCACCGAACGAACCGGGACGCCGTTCTGGGACTACTGCCGCACCATGCCGATCCCCGACAGCCTGGCCGACAAGCTGGCGATGTTCCGGGCCAATGGCCGGTTGATCGAACGCGGTCAGGACCTGTTCCAGGAAGCGAGCTGGCTGGCCGTGATGCTGGGCCAGGGGATCGAGCCGAGCGGCTTCGATCCGCTGACGAACATGGTCCCCCCGCGCGAGCTTGAGGCCATTTTGCGGGCCATGCGGAAGGTCATGGCCGAGGCCGCGGCTGGCATGCCGCTCCAGTCGGCGTGGATCAACCAGCACTGCCGTGCCGATCAGCTGATCGCCGGCGCATGACCAGCTGGAATCGTCGCGGCGTGCTGGGTGCCAGCGCGACGGCCACCCTGCTGGGCCTGACGCGTCCGGCACGAGCGACCATCTCGCCTGACTGGACGTCGCTGCGGAGCCGCTGGCAGGTGCCCGGTTGGTTCCGCGAAGCCCGCTTCGGCATCTGGGCCCACTGGAGCGCGCAGTGCGTCCCCGAACAGGGCGACTGGTACGGTCGCCTGATGTATGTCGAGGACCATCCCCACTACGCGCATCATCTGCGCACCTGGGGCCACCCCGCCGACCGCGGCTTTCTGGAAATCGAAAATCTCTGGAAGGCGGAGAACTGGGATCCGGCCTATCTGGTGCGGCGCTACAAGGCGGCTGGCGCCCGGTACATGGTGGCACTGGCCTGCCATCACGACAATCTCGATGCCTTCGCCAGCCGCCACCACGCCTGGAATGTGACCCGGGTCGGACCGCGCCGCGATATCGTCGGGACCTGGGAACGCGCCGTTCGGGCCGAGGGCTTGCGCTTCGGGGTCAGCAATCACACCAGCCATGCGTGGCACTGGTGGCAGACCGCCTATGGCTATGACACCAAGGGACCACGCAAAGGCGAGCGCTACGATGCGTTCCGCCTGCGCCGCGAGGACGGTGCCGGGAC
Organism: Novosphingobium piscinae; assembly: GCF_014230355.1. Taxonomy (GTDB): domain Bacteria; phylum Pseudomonadota; class Alphaproteobacteria; order Sphingomonadales; family Sphingomonadaceae; genus Novosphingobium; species Novosphingobium piscinae. The sequence continues at coordinate 52,825 of NZ_JACLAX010000014.1, read as the reverse complement.
CTGGTGGGACGGCCTCGACCCCCAGGAACTCTATGGGGGTGGCCATCCGGCTCCACCGGATGGCCTGGCATCACCGCAGGCCATGGCGGACTGGCATGCGACGCATGGCGGCCGCTGGCTGGACCACGGACCCGGTCCCGACTTCGCCTTTGCCGCCAAGTGGCTGCTGCGTCAGCAGGACCTGGTCGAACAGTACCGTCCGGATCTGGTCTATTTTGACGATGCCGGGCTCCCCTTCGGACCGCTGGGACTGACCGCGCTGGCGCACTACTACCAGCAGGCGGAGGCCTGGCATGGCACGGCCGATGTGGTCGCCACGGCCAAGCTGTTGACCGATTACCAGCAAGGTGCGCTGGTCGAAGATGTCGAACGGGGCTATTCTGAAACCCTGCGCGCCCGGCCCTGGCAGGCCTGTACCTGCATCGGCGACTGGCACTACAACCGGCAGCGCTTTATCGACAAGAGCTATGTCCCGGCCGAGCAGGTCATCCGGCGCCTGGTCGATACGGTGTCCAAGAACGGCAACCTGCTGCTGTCGATCCCCCTGCGCGGCGATGGCACGATCGATGCCGAAGAGGAACGGGTGCTCGACGGCATCACGGCGTGGATGGCGGTTCACGGCGACACGATGATCCATGGCAGCCGTCCCTGGCGGATCTATGGCGAAGGGCCCACGCGCATAGCCGGCGGGCAGTTCGGCGAGAGCCAGGCCGCGCACATGACGGAACAGGATGTGCGCTTCACCACCAAGGGCGGCGCCGTCTTTGCGGCGCTGATGGCGTGGCCCGAACGTCCGGTGCGGATCGCTGCGCTGGGCACGGCGGCCCTGGGTGGCGCCGTGATCGAACGGGCGACCCTGCTGGGCGGGGGAACCGTGACCTGGCGGCAGGACGCCTCCGGCCTGACCGTCACCCTGCCCCGCAAGGCGGGCCCGCGGATTGTGCCGGTGATCCGCCTGGAAGGCCGGGGACTGGTCTGAACGGCCGACCCGGCGCCGTCCAGACCAGCTTGGAACGGTCAGTTCTGGCGCATGCTGACGGTCACCGCCTGGCCACTGTAGACCAGCTGGCGCGCCGGGTTTTCGCCGAGATCGAGCCGACTGGCCTGGCCCGGACGGTAGACCCTGACCGACATCGCCCGCTTCTCGGCCATGCCCGGGAACCGCCCCTGGCGCGCACCGATCGTCAGCGTCTGGCTGGCCTCGTTCCAGCTCAGCGGGATCCGCGCGGCCTCACCGCGCGCATAGCCCATCGACAGGCCATCATCCTCGTAGAGCTCGAACCTGGCGTCGGCCCCGGCATAGACATGGATCACCAGTGGGCCATCCGTTTCCTGCCGGGTCGTCTGGATGGCGGGGCCGGTCGGAACGATCGATCCGGCCCGAACAAAAACCGGAATCCGCTCCCTCGGGGCGGCCGCGCTGATCGTCTGCCCACCCGGATGGAAGGCCCCGCTGTCCAGGTCGAACCATCCGGCACCGCGGGGGAGATAGACCTCGCGGGACGTGGCCTTGAAGCGCGATACGGGCGCCACCAGCAGGGCCGGTCCGAACATGTAGGCATCGTCGCTCCGGCGCGCCCGGAGGTCATCGGGATAGTCCATGACGAGCCCGCGCATCATCGTGCTGTCATTGAGCGCCGTCTCGGCCGCGACCGAGTAGATATAGGGCAGGAACCGGTAGCGCAGGCGGGTGTAGTGGACCATCGCGTCGTACATCGGCGCGTCATCCTTGGCGATCTCGTAGATCTCCCGGAAGGGAAACTCGCCATGGCTGCGGAACAGGGGCGTGAACGCGCCAAACTGGAACCAGCGCAGATTCAGCTCGCGCCATTCGGCCTGATGGGCGGGCTCCTGCCGGGTGTAGCGATCCTCGACGGCAAAGCCGCCGATGTCGTGCGTCCACCAGGGCATGCCGGACAGTCCGGTGTTGATCCCGGCGCTGATCTGTTCGCGCAGGTTGTCCCAGCGCGCAGCGGTGTCGCCCGACCACACCGCCGATGACGTTCGCTGTGATCCGGCGAAGCCGGAGCGGGTGAGAATGAAGGGCCGCACCTCCGGCAGCGCCGCGCGCAGGTTGTCGGCGAAGCCGCCGCCATGCACCAGCGGGTACGTGTTGAACAGCGGAGCCGCGGGGCCTGCGGCGGTGGGACCCATGGTGCGGATCCGTTCGTCGATCGACAGGTTGGAATGGATGTCGGGTTCGGTGGCGTCGAGCCACCAGGCGTCGAAGCCGAGGTCAACCAGCCGGGTCTTGATCTGCTCGAAGTACAGCTGGCGGGCGCCCGGGGCATAGGCATCGTAGTCGGTATTGGCATAGCCCGGCCCGACCCAGTCGCGATTGCCCATGGCCAGATTGCCCGGATAGAGCCAGCCCTTCGCTGCCAGGGCCTTGCCGTTCTCCGTGTTCGGATAGAACTTGGGCCAGACCGAGATCATGATCCGGGCGCCCAGGGCGTGAACCTCGTCCACCATGCCCTTGGGATCGGGAAAGCGGCTCTTGTCGAACTCGTGACTGCCCCACTGGTCATCGACCCAGTACCGCCAGTCGAGCACGATGTTGTCGAGCGGTATCTCGCGCTTGCGATACTCGCGAACGACCTGCAGGAGCTGCTCCTGGGTCTCGTAGCGCTGCCGGCTTTGCCAGAACCCGAACACCCACTGCGGCAGCATGGATGCCTTGCCCGTGAGGGCGCGATAGTTCGCGATGACCTTGTCCGGGGTGCCCCCACCGACCACATAGTAGTCGATCGCTTTGGCCGTGTCAGAGGTCATGGTGAGCGAGTGCCGCTCGGCGTCAGGCTGCGGATCGGCGTGGCGCAGCGCCATGTAGCCCGCGTTCGGCTCCCATTCGATCCGCACCGTGACCGGTTTGCCGGCCTGCAATGGCACCTCGAACAGATGGTCCCAGGGGTTCCAGTTCTGGCGCCAGCGCTCCAGCACCGGCTTGCCGTTCACGAAGACCTTGGCGTAGCTCGACGAGTAGAGCCGGAACCGGTGCACTCCGGCGCGGGGACTGGAGATATCGCCGGTCCACACCACCCGTTGCCGGTCCAGCGCCACACCGGCCGTATTCTGTCCGCTTTCGCCCGATGCCTGGGTCCTGGCCTTGGCCTCGGCCGGCCACTTGGCCTGGTCGCGGATGAACTCGTAGGCGATCGCCGATTCCTGCCGCGATATGGCCAGCCGGTCGCCCAGATAATAGTCCGCCTTCCAGCCCGGCTTGCCCCCCGACCGGACCGTCAACCCGTCCAGCCCGGCAAGGCCGTAGGGTTGCGGATTGCCGAAGCGGCTGATCCCGTTGTTGTCCCACATCAGCCCGTAACCCCGGGTCGAGAGCACGAACGGGATCGCGATGTCCATGTTGTGCTGCGCGAGCTCCACGTCGCGCCCGTTGTAGTCCATCATGCCGTTCTGGTGCTGGCCCAGTCCGAACAACCCCTCATCGGTCCCCGGATTGAACCGCTGGGTCACCGTGTAGAAGGGCTGTCCTTCGATCGTCACCGGCTTGAACGGGGCACGCGGGGATTCCGCGACCAGCGGCTGGCCGGATCCGTCGGACATGCTCACGCGCCCGTCGGCCAGCGAAACCCGCGCGATCAGCCCGGCCAGGCTGACCTTGACCTCACCCGCCCCGGTTTCGATCCGCGGCTCGCCAGCAGGCCGAGCCACCACGGCAAGGCTGTCGGTCACGGTCCGCCAGTCGGTGCCCGGGATGGCGGTGACGCGGATCTGGTTGTCGCCATAGGCGAGGATCCGCACCCGCTGGGCCGGGCCGCTGTCGGGCGTGACGATGACGCCGTGGTCGATCCGATCAACCGAAGCGGCGAAGGCCGCCGGGCAGGATCCGGCGCACAATGCCGCGATCAGCAGTTGGCGCAGCGAACGGGGTGTAGTCATGGTCTGCTCTCTCCCTGCAGGGCATTCGTCAATCCGGGGGCCCTGGGACAGGGCAGCTTCCCGGGGGTCGTCGGCTAGTTGGGGTTCCCCACCGGGATGATCCTGGCCGTGCGCAAGCGCGCCAGTTTCACCCGCAGGACTTGCGGCTGGCCTGTGAAATTGAGGCCGTAATCGACCTGGTCACCATTCCAGACCCGCGCGAAAATCCAGCGGCCGCCTTCGAAGCGGCCCTCCTCCACCCGGTCAAAGAGCAGCGATTCCCCGGTGGCCTTGCCATCCTTGGCTTCGGCCAGGGCAAACTCCACACGGGCATCGAAGCCGGTGACGAGGTACTCGTCGGGACCGAGTTGGGCGATGGCGGCGCCACCGGTCGGTTCGGGATTGCCGGTGGGCGGATCGAAGCCGAACTGGTGGCGCCCGAAGCTGACGGTCGCACGATAGGGACCCAACTGGATGGTGCGCTGGTGGCCGGCGGCTGCGCCGACCGGCTCGGACACCCCCCAGACCTTTCCTTCCGCCGCGGCCTTGGCCCATTCGCGCTGCATCGGACCAAACAACCGGTAGATGCGCGCGAACAGGTCAAGCGCCTCATCGAACGAGCGGGCGCCGAGCGGATAATTGGCATAGCCCGTGGCATCCATGCCGAAGGGGGCGAAGCCGATGCCGCCATGCCCGATGACATCGAAGAAGTAGCGGGCGAATGGTCTGGAGTTTCCGATTTCGGGCACCAGCAGCGGATTGTCCCGTCTGGCGTAGAAGTCCAGGTAGGCCGCTACGGCGCTCTCGTCCGGAGTGTAGATGTCGGGTGCGACCAGATCGAGCGCCGGGGCCGCCGCCTTGTAGATGTCGATCACATGGTGAACCGGACCGCCACTCGCATAGGTGGCGGCAGACTGCCGCCCGGCCGCGGCGGCAAGGGCGGCATTGCTGTACATCGGCAGCGGCTTGATCGCTTTCCCCGCCGCAGCCACGGCATTGATGTGCGACGCCACCGCCCAGGCCTGGAAGAACTCATCGGCGTCCGCGCCGAAGACCTCGCGCCAGGTGCCGGGTTTACGGCCGAGCCGCTTGCGCAACGCCTCCGGGACCGGCCCGGCAAACAAGCGCTGCGCCTCGGGTCCATGGTCCCTGACCAGGCCGTATGACCCGGGCTCGTTCTCGACCTGGACCATGATCACGGTGTTCCGGGAATCCTTGTCGCGCAGATACTCCATCAGCTTGACGAAGGCCCGGCGATCGGCGTCCAGCGTGGACCTGGCGTGCGGGGACAAGGCATAGTGGCTGGCCCCGGTCGGAGTGATCATTCGCGGGAACCGGGCGTTGTCGAGCTTGACCCAGCGCGGCGCATAGGCGGGGGCGGTGTTCTTCCATGTGGCAAACCACAAGAGGATCAGCCGTTTGTCATGGGCCCGCGCCTGCGCCAGCAGGGTGTCCAGCCAGGCGAAGTCGAATTGCCCTTCCACCGGCTCGACCTGCTCCCAGGCCACGGGGATCTCGAGCGTATTGGCGCCCAGGCGCTCGATGACCGGCCAGACCTTGCCCAAGGGTTCGGGATAGTTGCTCGAATTGTTGGCCTGAGCACCCAGGACCAGAAACGGTGCGCCATCGACATACAGGGCATGCCGGCCGCCCTCGCTGACGATCCGCGGGATGTCCTGGCCAAGCGCGACACTGGCCCAGACGGCGAGAACGGCGCCCAGCACCCGCTGGCGTGGTCTTCGCCCCGCCAGAATCGCGCGCACACCCCTCAGCGATTGCGACTTGAGCGCCGTTCCAGCCATTCTGCTCTCCCCAAGGCACCGGCCTGCGCCGCTTTTGATCGCCAGGACCGGGGCACCCTATACGGTAGCGTTACCATATTCAAGCGGACTGCGAGTTTGCCCGTCACGGCGGCGACCGCGTCCGGAAAGGAGGGGCGGCCGCCGTTGCCTGCAGCGATGATCTCAGGCGCGCCGGCCATGCCGGCGGCCTCTCACGGCTCCCATGTACACTCTTGCAAACCGGAATGTGATAGCGCTACCCTGACGGTATGCCGGCGACCACAGCCGACAGGACACGGGGAGTATGGCGATGACTGGCGTGCTGAATCCGGCCCGATCGCTGCCGCGCATGGTGCTGGCCATGAGCCTGGCGCCCTTGGCCGCGACCGCCGCCGCGACCCCGACCCTGGCTCCGATCTGGACCGATGATGCGGTGATCCAGAAAGATCGGCCGATCTTGATCGAAGGCTTCGGCCACCCCGGCGAACCGGCCGTGGTGACGCTGGATGGCATCGCGCGGGCGGTTACGGTTGACCCCACGGGGCGCTTCACCGCAACCTTTCCGCCGCGTCCGGCCGATGCCCGCCCGCTCACGCTCGAGCTGAGCAGTCCGCAGGGCCTGCAGGCTCGTCTGACCGGGTTGGCCGTGGGCGAGGTCTGGCTGTGTTCGGGTCAGTCGAACATGGAAATGCCGGTCGCGAATGCCCTGAACTTCTGGTCGCCGCCAGACATGAGCGATCCCGATCTGCGGTTGGTGAACGTGCTCAAGGCGACCCACCACCAGCCGCAGCAGGCCTTCGCCAACCCGGTCCGGTGGCAGCGCGCCACCATGGCCACGATCACGCCCTTTTCCGCAAGCTGCTACTACATGGCGCGCGAGCTCCGCCGCCGGACCGGCATGCCAGTCGGGGCGATCAATGCCAGCTGGGGCGGCTCGGCTAGCCGGCCGTGGCTGACCCCCGCCGGGGGGCTGGCGATCTATGGCGCGGCAGATATGGATCTCCTGGCGCTCTACGTCCGCGACCCCGGCCGCGCGGTCGCCAAGATGGCTCCGCTGTGGGAGGAATGGTTCCGTCGGGCAAGCGGTGGTCAGGAGCCGTGGCGCCATCCGGACCACCTCGAATGGTCGACCGTTCCAGCGGTCTCACCGTGGAACACCTGGCCCGGCTCGGGGCTCGATCGCGATCCGATCGGAACGGTCTGGCTGCGGCGGACCATCCGCCTTTCGGCCGAGCAGGCGCGCGGTCCCGCCCGGCTGGTCATGGGCGGGCTCGACGACATGGACCAGACTTGGGTCAACGGTCGCGCCGTCGGCAACACCTATGGCTGGGATGCCAGTCGTGACTATGCGCTGCCGCCAGGGGTGTTGCGAGCGGGCGACAACGAGGTTCTGATCGCGGTATCCAACCTGTGGGGCGGTGGCGGCTTCACCGGCACGCCGGACAGCTACCGGCTCGTGCTCTCCAGCGGGACGACGCTGCCACTCGATCAAGGCTGGCGCTTCTCTGTTGCGAAGGTGCGCGGATTGCCCCCGCGCGCCCCCTGGGATCGCCAGGGCGGAATCGGCATCATGCACAACGCCATGATCGCGCCTCTCGGCCAAGTGGCTCTGGCGGGCGTGGCCTGGTACCAAGGCGAGAGCGATGTCGGCATGCCCGGCTATGCCGACCGCCTGAAGGCCCTGTTCGCCGGTTGGCGTGCCCAGTTCGGCGCGGCGACCCGCATGGTGGTGGTCCAGCTCGCAAACTTCGGAACGCCGCAGCTGGCGCCGGGCCCGTCCGGCTGGGCCGAGCTGCGGGAGCAGCAGCGCCAGGCCGTTCTGGCGGACCCCCGGGCCACTCTTGTTCCCGCGCTGGATCTGGGCGAACGGCTCGACATTCATCCGGCCAACAAGAACGAGCTGGGCCGCCGCATCGCCTGGGCCGCGCTGGGCGAGACCCCGCCGACACCGCGCGCCGCCCGTCGCGAGGGATCCTCCGTGCGGGTGAGTTTCGACGGGGTGACAGGGCGCTGGCACAGCTGGAGCAACCCGGCTCCCATCGGCTTCGAACTGTGCGCCGCCGCACCGGACAGCTGCCGCTATGCCATCGCCCGGATCGAGGATCGCACCGTGGTGCTCGAAGACCCCGAAGGCAAGGCGACCACGGTCCGCTACGCCTGGGCGGATAGTCCCTTGGTCAACCTTTTCGACGATCACGACACGCCGCTTCCCGCACCCGGCTTCCAGCTGCCGATCCAGCCGTGACCCGGCCCGGTCGGGGTGGACGACATGCTTCTGACCCAATCCTGCTGAATCTGCCGCAGCGCCAGCACCCGGCGGGGTTCGCGCTCACCAAGCACCCGCGCGCTCACCGGCTACTGCCCCGGAGGCTTGGTGTCCGCTTGGGCTGGCGCTGGCGGGATCGTCGTTTGCGGGACTTCGGATACCCCCAGGGCTGATGGCCCGATCCGCATCACCCGCATCTCATCGAGGGCGTGAGCTGTCCTGACGACGATCACGTTCTCGCCCTGCTGCAGCGGCACGCCCTGCCACTGCACGACACGATCCGTCACCTTGGCGCGTCCCAGGCTCCGGCCGTTGACCGTCAGTGTCGCTTCCGCTTCATTGGTGAAGGCGCGAACTGTGGTCTGGGCTTCGGTGCGCCGGGCCAGTCGCCGGTCCGTCAGATGAATCATCGGTGCCGCCGACCAGTTGGCCCGGTACCAGTGGAAGGCGTCTTTGCGCACGGATCGATCGTAGGTCACCAGGCCCTTGTCGTTGATGCCGGGCCGATCGCCTTCGTGGCGACCATCCGAGGCAAGATCGAAGGCCACCCACACGAACTTGCCCCAGACGTAGGCCAGATCCTTCAGGTCCCGCCAGTTCGCGATGTGATAGCGGGTCTGCGCCTGTTCCGGATGCCAGCCGCCGCCGGGGACATTCACTTCGGGAGGGCTGAGCTGCTGATGCAGGATGCTGGCGCCGGCACCATATTCGCTCACCGCAAAGGCGCGCGTCGGGTGCTGCGCGTGGTATCCCTGCGCCCAGGTCCCGATGGTCCCTTGCTGGCCGGGATACCAACCAAAGTAGCGGTTGAAGCCGATCACGTCGGTGACCATCGCCTTGTCGTGATCGTCGGCCTGACAGCAATGGGCATAGACTGTCGGCCGTGAGCTGTCCTCCTCGTGGGCAACCGCCTGGAGCGCTTGGAGCAGGCTCGTCACATCCGGCGTCGTGGCATAGACCTCATTCCCCAGGCCCCACAGCACGACCGACGGATGATTGTAGTTTTGCCGGATCAGCTCCCGCAGTTGCTGGGCTGCATTCCGGGAAAATCCCTCGCCCGGATCGCTGACCCCGTTCAGACCGAGTTCGGTCCAGACCGCCAGGCCTCGGCGATCGGCCTCGTCATAGGCTGTCTGCGGATGTTGAAAGTGGGCAAGGCGCACGCCGGTGACGCCCAGCTCGTCCAGCGTCTGCATGTCCTGGGCCACTTCGGGATCGGTGACCGCCAGGCCCTTGCCGGGCCGGCCGGAATGGAACAGGTTCACCCCGTGCAAGGGATAGGACCGCCCGTTGAGCAAGAACCCGCGCCTCGGATCGAAAGCGATCGTTCGCAGTCCCAAGGGAACCTCGACCGCATCGGCGCCGATTTCGGCGGTCACCGCATAGACATACGGATCGCTGCGGCCCTGCCACAGGTGCGGCCGGTCAATCGACAGGCCGATGGTCGTCGATGTCCCCATGTTCGCAGGCAAGTGGATCATGCGCTGGGCACTCGAAACGACGTGGCCGCCGCGGTCTCGGACGCGCACGTTGAGCGGCAGGCGTTCCTCCCCGGGGCCATCATTGCGCACACGAACCCGGACCTCGACAGTCGCCCGCCTGGCATCCAGCCTGCTGGCGGTGGCATAGACGCCAGGGCCGCCCAAGTCGGCCAGATCGATGTGCACGCCGGGGACTTCGATCAGCCAGACGTGGCGATACAAGCCGCCGAACACCGTAAAGTCACCGCCCAGTGGCGTGACGGACCGAGACGGGGTGTTGTCGGTACAGACGGCGATCGTGTTGCGTCCCGCGTGGAGCGCGGCCGTGATATCGAACCGAAATCCGGCGTACCCGCCTTCGTGGTCGCCAACCTTCCGCCCATTGACCCAGACCTGGGTCGTCAGGGCCGCACCGTCAAACTGGAGCCAGACCCTGCGTCCCGGCACCAGTTGCTTGACCACCATCGTCCGCCGGTACCAGCCGGGCCCCCTGAAGTAACTGCCGCCATCCTCGCCATCGGCGCCATTGAAGGTGTGCGGCAGAGTGACCGCCGTCCACTCTCTGTCGTCGAACCCGGGATCTTGGGCGTTCTCGGCCACGCCGCGATAGAACATCCACCCCGCATCGAGCGAGATGACGGTCCGCGTCGGGCTGTCATCCGCCCTGCCTGCGACCGGCCAGAGCAGGACTGCCAGCACGAGCCCCAGGAGGATTCGGGTTGAATGACAGTATCGCAAGTCGATAACCTTCAAGATCTCGAGCGGTTATCTTGCCAGTGGTAACAGATCAAATCATCAATTTCTTGGTCTGGCCGGTCACCGCCGCTCCCATTTATGCACTGACATTCGGCGGTTCTGCGTTCACCTGCACGGGACGGCGGTCCATCGTGTGCCCTGGTCGCGCCAGGCCTGCCGGTTGCGCCGGGCGTACTCCGGGCGGAGCGCAACCGTGCCATGGCCCGGTTGCGCTCCAACCCGCCTCACCCGAAACGCGGCGGTCGCTTGTCGAGAAAGGCCGCCGCGCCCTCGGCGAAGTCGGGTCCGGCGAAGGCGTCGGCGAAGATCCGCAGGGTGTGCGGATCGTCCTCGGTCTGGCCGTCGAGGACCCGGCGCACGAAGCTCTTGAGCGCGAGCAGGCTCGACGGAGCGTTGCCGGCGATCGCCCCGATCAGGTCCTCGGGGCTCTCGCCCAGCTCGTCGACCAGCCCGATCCGCAGCGCCTCGGCCGCGTCGAACAGGCGACCGGTGAACAGCAGGCGCTTGGCCTGCGCCGGACCAACCAGATCGACCAGCAGCTTGGTATCGTGCAGCGGATAGACCAGCCCGAGCCGCGCCGGGGTGATCCCGATCCGTGCCCGCGCCGTGGCGAGGCGCAGGTCGCAGGCCAGCGCGATCGCGCAGCCGCCGCCGATGCAGTCGCCATCCAGAAAGGCCAGGGTCGGCCGCTTGGCGCGGGTCAGCGTCCACTGTGCGTGGTTGATCGCCGCCTGGTTGGCGGCCAGCCAGTCCCGGTCGGCACGGTGAGCCAGCATTTCGGCGATATCGGCCCCGGCACTGAACGGACCGCCCTCGGCCGCAGCAAGCACGATCACCCGCACCGCCGGATCGGCCTCGGCCTCGTTGACCAGCCGTGGCAGGGCCTGCCACATCGCCAGGGTGAAGGCATTGCGCCGCCCGGCCCGGTCGATCAGGATCCGGGCGACGGGCCCTGCCCGCTCGAGCCGCAGGCTCATGCGGGCCGGCCCTGCGGCACCGGCGACCGGGGATCGGGCCGGCAGTGACAGCCGGACAGCGGGAGAGACACGACCATGCGAAACAGACCTTTCTGGCCCGGCCGACCGTGCGAACGATGGGCGGGGCGATAGAGCGATGGCGCGGCATAGGGGAGCCGCACCCCGGCGGACAACTCCGGGCTTTGCCCTAGAGCATTTCCCGTGGATGGCAGCGGCGCCGGCCCTGTTCCCGTACCCCGGGAACGGTCCCTAGAGCCCCGCGCCGCGCGGGAACAGCGGGTCGCGGCTGTCGTCGGGCTCGGCCGGGTCCTGCGCCACGACCGCGGCCATCGAGCGGGGCAGCTCGAACGGCAGCCGCCCCCGCGCCCGCGCGCGCCCGAGCACGACGTCGAGCACTGCGGCGTCGCTGGCGCCGAAGTTGGCGAGGATCGCATCGGCCTGATCAACCACGTTGGTGAGCACCGCGGGCCGGTCGAGGAACGGCGCGAAAACCACCGGACGCCCCGCTGCGCGCGCCTGCTTGAGCGCCTCGTAGGCGGGATCGCCATCGCGGAAGTCGAGCCGGCCCTCCTTCTGGCGGCCGCCGAAGAAGTGGTGGGGGTGCAGCAGCTCCGCCGGGCTCTCGGCGCGGATCAGGGCAAAGTCGGCCTCGGCCGGGGTGGCAACCACGGTCAGCCCCGCGGCAGTGGCAGCCGCGGGCGCCATGCCGAACAGCCAGACCTTCCGCCGCTGCGCCGGGTCGAGCGGAAGCAGGCCGCGGTTGGTCAGCAGCACCTGCGCCTCGCGCTGGGTCTGCGCCGCGAGGGCATGCCCGGCCGGTGCGGCGATCGCCGCGGCGGCGGCCGCCGGATCGACATAGGGGTTCTCGAACAGGCCCTGGCGGAACTTGACCGCGAGGATCCGGCGGACCGACTGGTCAAGCCGCGCCTCGCTTACCCCGCCCGCTTGCACCGCTGCCAGCAGCGCCGCCGTGTCCTGCGTGCCGCCGAACTGGTCGAGCCCGGCGGCGAGGCCCAGGGCGAAGCGCTGCGGCACGGTCAGGCTCTCCACCCCCCAGGCGGTCGAGATGTCCTGCGGGCGCTGCGGCGCCTCGGCGGTCGGGGCCAGGCAGCGCTGCGTGCAATCGGAGGTGATGCCCCAGTCGGACAGGAGGATGCCGGTGAAGCCAAGCCGGCGGCGCAGCACGTCGGTCAGCAGGACCTTGCTGTAGCCGGCCCCGTAGGGCTCGAGCGCCTTGCCCCCGGGACGCGGTCCGACGATGATCGGATAGGTCGGCATGACCCCACCGGTCCCGGCCGCCAGCGCGCCGTTGAAGGCGGCGATGTGGCGCTCGAGCTGGGCGGTGGAGAGCCGCGCGGTACGGCCATAGTAATTGTGCGCGTCGAAGCCCTCGGGCTGGGCGCCATAACCGGCCCAGTGCTTCACCACGGTCATCACCCCGTCGGGGGCAAGCCCACGCGGACTGCCCTGGAAGCCGGCGACATAGGCCCCGCCGAGCCGGCTCGACAGGTCGGCATCGGCACCGAAGGTTCCGGTGATGCGGCCCCAGCGCGGCTCGGTTGCCAGATCGACCTGCGGGCTGAGCGCCTGGTGGATGCCCACCGCACGATACTCGGCCCGGGCGATTGCGGCGAAGGCGGAGACCCGGGCCGGATCGCCGAGCGCGGCGAAGCCGAGCAGCTCGGGCCACTGCGTCACCCCGGCCGCGCTCTCGCCCGCACCCAGCACGTGGTGGAAGTGGTTGCGCGGATCGGCGCTGATCGTCAGCGGAATGCCCAGCCGCCCCGCCTCGGCCAGGGCCTGGACCGCATTGGCCTGCTCGGCCATTTGCGCCGGGGGCAGCGACAGGCGGGTGATGAAGCTGGTGATGTGACGCTCGCGGATCAGCGGGGTCGCCGCAGCCAGATCATAGCCAGCGGCCGACTGCCCGACCACTCCACCCAGCCCGGGCAGGGTGCCGTGGACCAGCTGCCCGGCCTTTTCGGCCAGGGTCATCCGGCGAACCAGATCGGCCGCGCGTGCGGCCGGGCTCAGGCGCCAGTCCTCATAGGGAGTCAGCCGCCCGTCGCCGTCGAGATCACGGAAACGCAGCCCCTGCACCGTGATCACTGTCTTGCTGCGCAGGCCCAGCTCGGGTTGCCGCGGTGCAGCGGCGCGGTCCGCACCGGCCGGTGCGGCCACCGCCGCCGCGAGGGCGAGGCCAAGCAGCGCCCCGGTGCCGGGGAGCGCGTTCGTCATGCCAAGGTCTCCTGTCGGTCTGGCGGTTCGGGTTGAGCAGGCGGGTCGGGGGCGAGCGGCGGCCCGGCGACCGACGAGGCGCGCACGACCAGCTGGTGCGGCAGGACCACGGTCCGCTCGGGCAGGTCGCGGCCATGCAGCAACGCGTCGAGCATGCGCATCGCGGTCGCCCCGATCGCGGCAGTGGGCTGGCGGATGGTGGTCAGCGGGGGAACGGTGAAGGCCCCGAACGGCAGGTCGTCGAAGCCGACCACCGCGATATCCCCGGGAACGGCCAATCCGGCCGCGGCGATCGCCTGCAGCGCGCCGATCGCCATCTGGTCGCTGGCGCAGAACACCGCGTCGGGGCGGTCCGCGCCGGCCAGCAGCCGGAGCATCGCAGCCCGGCCGGAGCCGAGCGAGAAATCGCCCTCGGCCACCAGCGCGGGATCCTGCGGCAGCCCGGCCGCGGCCAGTTCGGCGCGGTAGCCGGCCAGCCGGTCCTGGCACAGCAGGTTGTCGAGCGGACCGGTGATCGTGGCGATGCGGCGGCACCCGGTGGCGATCAGGTGGGCCACCGCGGTCCGTGCGGCGCCGTGGTTGTCGATCACCACGTGGGGACCGTAAGCGGAATCGCTGCGTTCGCAGGCGAAGACCAGCGGCAGCGGCGCTGGCAGCCCGGCGGTGCGCGCATCGCGCATTTGGCTGGGCAGCAGCGCGCCGAGCAGGATCAGACCGTCGGCCAGCCGCGTAGTGACCATGTCGGCATAATGGTCAAGCCGGTCCTGGCGGCTCTGCGTCTCACCGATCAGGACCCGGTAGCCCCGCTCATGCGCGACCAGCTCGATGTTCTGGACGATGTCGGCGAAGAACGGATTGTCGATCGCCGGCACGATCACGATGACGGTCTCGTGCCGCGGCCGGCGCAGCTGCTGCGCGATCGCGTTGGGCACGTAGTTCATCTCGGCGATCGCCTGGTGGACGCGCTCGCGCTTGTCGGGCCGCACCACCGCGGGCTCGCGCAGCGTCCGCGACACGGTGGTGATCGACACCCCCGCCCGCCGCGCAATATCCCGGATGGTCACCACAGGCCTGGCCATGCCGCTGCTCAGATCGTCCCCGCCTTCAGAAACTCGGCGGCGTGATAGGCGGCGCGGGCCGACAGCGCCATATAGGTCAGCGACGGGTTCTGGCAGCCGCTCGAGGCCATCGCCGCACCATCCGTGATGAACAGGTTGGGCACCTCATGGGCCTGGTTGTAGCGGTTGAGCACGCTGGTGGCGGGATCGCGCCCCATCCGGGCCGTGCCCATCTCGTGGATGCCAAGCCCCGGGGGATGCAGCCGCGCGGTCTCGCGGACGATCCGGCCACCGGCGGCGCGCACCATGGCCTTGGCATCCTCGAGCATCTGCCGCCCGATCGCGCGGTCGTTCTCGCCATGGCTGCAGTCGATCACCAGCTGCGGCAGGCCCCAGGCATCGGTCCGGGTCGGATGGAGCGTCACCCGGTTGGCCGGATTCGGCAGCATCTCGCCAAAGCCGGCCAGCCCGGCCAGCCACGGCCCGGGGTGGCGCGTCTGGTCCTTGAGCGCGGCGCCCACCGCGGGGGCGCTGCCGGCCATCTGGCGCCAGCCCTGCCGCATCACCCGGCCCTGGAACCCGAACCCGCGGACATAGGGTTCCTCCTGGCCGGCAATGTTGCGGTAGCGCGGAATATAGAGGCCGTTGGGCCGCCGCCCGCGGTAATAGGTCTCGGGCCCGTCCATGATCGCCTGCACCGACGGCCCGTAGACGTGGTCCATCAGGTTGCGGCCGACCTGATCCGAGCCATTGGCCAGCCCGCGGGGGTGCGCGGCCGAGGCCGAGTTGAGCAGGATCTGGGCGGTCCCGATCGTCGAGGCGCAGAGGAACACGACCCGCGCCTGGTAGGTCGTCGCGGCGCGGGTGTTCTGGTCGATCACCCGCACCCCGGTCGCCTTGCCGGTGGCCGGATCGGTGATGATCGAGTGGACGATCGCATCGGTGACGATCGTCAGGTTGCCGGTCCGCTCGGCCGCCGGGAGCGAGGACGACAGGCTCGAGTGATAGGCGCCGTAGGAGCAGCCCCGCTCGCACAGCGAGCGGTACTGGCAGGGGGCGCGGCCAAGCTCGGTATGCTGCGGCTGCGCCTCGGTCAGGTGGGCGCAGCGCCCCATGATCACCTTGCGGTCGCCGAACTGGCGCTCGACCGCGGCCTTGAACAGCTTCTCGCCATCGGTCATCGGCATGGCCGGGAGGAACTGCCCGTCGGGCAGCTGCGGCAGGCCCTCGGCCTCGCCCGACACGCCGATGAAGCGTTCGACATGATCGTACCACGGGGCCAGATCGGCATAGCGGATCGGCCAGTCGACCCCGTGCCCGTCACGCGCGTTGGCGGACAGATCGAGCTCGGACAGGCGGTAGGTCTGGCGGCCCCACATGATCGAGCGGCCGCCCAGATGATAGCCGCGGATCCACGAGAACGGCTTGTCCGCCGGGGTCTCGTAGGGGTGCTCGCTGTCCTTCACCCAGTATTGCTGGGTCGCGCTGTTGACCGCGTAGCACTGGCGCTGGATCGGATAGTCGCGCGCCAGTTCCTCCTCCGGGATGCCGCCGGCATTGGGCAGCTCCCAGGGCTGCAGCGAATCGGTGTAGGAGGTGCCGTGCTCCAGCTTGCGGCCCCGTTCGAGCACCAGCGTCTTGAGCCCGCGTTCGCACAGTTCCTTGGCGGCCATGCCGCCGCTCATGCCCGAGCCGATGACGATCGCGTCAAACATGGGTCTCTCCCGCTTTCTTGTTACGTTGAGGCGCGTTCAGGCGCCGGCCCAGGCGCGGGTCTGCGCGGTCAGCGGGATCGATGCCTCCCAGGCCCCCGGCGCATGCTCGTAGCGCAACTCGCGGGTGGCCCCTGGTTCGCTCAGGTAATAGAGTGCGACCAGCAGCTCCTTGGTCATCGTATAGCCGGCGTCGCTGCCCAGCCGGGCCGCGTCGTGGGCGGTCAGCACCGCGGTCCGGCGGGCCGGAGACAGGCGCGCGAAGGGCTGGCCCGCCGTGGTCTGCGCCGCGGTGTCGATCGCCTGCAGTGCGCCGAGGCACGTCGCGCGCCGCTCAGCGCTGGCCCAGTCACGCATCAGGGCGGCGAAAACGGCCGGCACGCCGGCATCGCGGGCCCCGGGGGTGTCCGTGCGCGGGATCAGCGTATCGGCCACGGCCGTGACGAGGGCTCGGGTGGCGGGGTCGAGCCCGGCCCGCGCGGGTGTCGCCGCCGCCGCCAGGGCGCCAGACGGCAAGGCCGCCGCACCGATCAGCCCGGCCACGACGGCCAGCAGGTTACGACGATCAAGCTCCAGCATCGATGCGCCTCCTCCATCCCCTCGGCCGACGCAGCACGCGCGGCTCCCGACCATAACGCCACTGGCTATTCCGGGGCAGCGGTTATTGCCACTTGACCCGGGCAGATTCGTTCTGGCAACGTTTCCAAAAATACTGGGCAGAGGAGCTAACCTTGTCAACACCGCGTGCGCAGCGGCCTCCGACCATGGCCTTGTTCTGGATGATGGCGCTCCAGCTTGCGATCTGGGGAGCCTGGGCGCCCAAGCTGTTCCCCTACATGGGCATGCTGGGCTTCACCCCCGGACAACAAGCGCTGGTCGGTTCGTGCTGGGGCATCGCCTCGGTCGCCGGGATCTTCTTCTCCAACCAGTTCGCCGATCGCCATTTCGCGGCCGAGCGGTTCCTTGCGGTAAGCCACCTGATCGGCGGTCTGTGCCTGATCGGCGCGGCCTATGCGACCACGTTCGGGCCATTCTTCGCCTGCTATCTGGCCTACAGCCTGGTCTATGTGCCGACCCTGTCGGTGAGCAACACGATCGCCTTTGCCCATCTGGCCGATGGCAAGGATTTCGGGCGCGTCCGGGCAGGCGGGACAGTGGGCTGGGTGATGGCGAGCTGGCCGTTCATCTTCCTGCTCGGGGCCCAGTCCGGACCGCAGGACGTGCGGGCGATCTTCCTGGTCGCCGGCGCCATCTCGCTGGCGCTGGCCGCCTTCTCGCTGACCCTGCCGCACACCCCGCCCCGGCCGGCCAGCGACGGCGTCGATGCCCTGGCCTGGCGGCGCGCCTTCGGGCTGCTGCGCCAGCCGGTCGTCGCGGTCCTGTTCGTGGTGACCTTCATCGATTCGGTGGTCCACAACGGCTATTTCGTGATGGCCGACGCCTTCCTCACCAACCGCGTCGGGATCGCGGGCAACCTCTCGATGGTGGTGCTCTCGCTCGGCCAGATCGCCGAGATCCTGACCATGCTCGCGCTCGGCCGGGTGCTGGCGCGGCTCGGCTGGCGGGTGACGATGATCGTCGGGATCCTTGGCCATGCGGCGCGGTTCCTGGCCTTCGCCTTCCTGGCCGACAGCGTGCCGGCGATCATCGGCGTCCAGTTGCTGCACGGGATCTGCTATGCCTTCTTCTTCGCGACCGTCTACATCTTCGTCGACGAGGTCTGCCCGCGCGATGTCCGGTCAAGCGCGCAGGGGCTGTTCAACCTGCTCATCCTGGGCGTGGGCAACGTGATCGCCAGCGCCCTCTTCCCGGCGCTTACCGCGGCCTGGACCGGCGCCGACGGCACGGTCGACTACAGCCGCCTGTTCCTTGTCCCGGCCGGGCTCGCCACGCTCGGCGCGGTGATCCTCGCACTGGCCTTCCGCCCGACCACCACGGCTCCCGCCACCGCTCCGGAGATTGCCTGATGACCCATCCGCTCGATCGTCGCACCCTTCTCGCCGGCCTGGGCGCGGCGGGCCTCGCTGCCGCCGTTCCCGCCGGTGCGGCCCGGCGCACGCCGCTGTTCAAGCGGATCGGCAAGCCCCTGGGGATCCAGCTCTATGCCCTCGGCGAGGCGCCGCGCAAGGACCTGGCGGGGACGCTGCGGCGGCTGGCCGCGATGGGCTACCGCGATATCGAGCTGCCCGGGTTCTATGACCGCACCCCGCAGGCCCTGCGCGCCGAGGCCGAGGCGGCGGGGGTCCGCTACGGGTCGATCCACCTTGGCCTGCCGCCGCGCGTCGCCCCGGGCGCGCTGTCGCTGATGAGCAGTCCGCAACAGCTCGCCGATGCGCTCGGCGCGCTGGGGGTGACCAAGGCCGTGCTGCCGATGCCGCTGCTGCCCGAGACGTTCGCGGCACCGGCCTCGGGCGATCCGCGCGATGCCCTGGCCAGTGCGGTCGATGCCGGCGGGCTCGACATGTGGAAGCGCCTGGCCGCCCTGCTCAACGACCGCGCCGCCGCGCTCAAACCCTTCGGCATCGCGCTCGGCTATCACAACCACAACATGGAGTTCCGGCCGCAGGGCGGCACCACCGGCTGGGCGACCCTGCTGGGCGAGCTGGACCCGGCACTGGTGTTCATCGAGCTCGACCTCGGCTGGGCCGCGGCCGGCGGGATCGATCCGGCGGCTGAGCTGCGCCGGCTCAAGGGCCGGGTGCGGATGGTCCACCTCAAGGACATCAAGGCCACCACAACGACCAACTACGCGCTGCGCCAGGACCCGGCCGAAGTGGGCCAGGGCAAGCTCGACTGGCGGGCCATCCTGCCCGCCTGCGCGGCCGCCGGGGTCGAGCACTACTACGTCGAGCAGGAGCCGCCCTACACCCGCGACCGCTTCGCCTCGATGCAGATCAGCGCCGACTTCCTCAGTCGCTTCACCGGCTGAGGCGGCGCCGGTTCAGCCCGTCGGCTCGCGGGCGAACAGCCCGGCATAGGTGTCGCGCAGCTGGTTCTTCTGCACCTTGCCCATCGCGTTGCGGGGCAGATCGGGCACGAAGACCACCCGGCGCGGCTGCTTGAACCGGGCGAGCCGGCCCGCCAGGGCGGCCAGCACGGCTGGTTCGTCGAGTGCCGGATCGCTGGCTTTGAGCACCGCCACCACGCCCTCGCCCATGTCGGCGTGCGGCACCCCGATCACTGCGCTCTCGGCCACGCCGGGCAGGGCATCGAGCACGGCCTCGACCTCGGCCGGATAGACGTTGAAGCCCCCGCAGATGATCAGGTCCTTGGCCCGACCGACGATGCTGACATAACCCCGCTCGTCGACCCGCCCGAGATCGCCGGTGATGAAGAACCCGTCGGGGCGCAGCTCCTCCGCGGTCTTCTCGGGCAGGCGCCAGTAACCCCGGAACACGTTGGGGCCGCGCACCTCGATCACCCCGACCTCGCCCTGCGGCAGGCTGGCCCCGGTGGCGGGATCGGCAATGCGCAGCTCGACCCCCGGCAGCGGGCGGCCGACGCTGCCCGGCACGCGCGCGCCCGTGTAGGGATTGCTGGTGTTCATGTTGGTCTCGGTCATGCCGTAGCGCTCGAGGATGGCGTGACCGGTCAGGGCCTGGAAAGCCTTGTGGGTCTCGGCCGACAGCGGCGCCGAACCCGAAACGAACAACCGCATCGGTGCGGCCAACGCCCGGGTGAAGGCGGGCTCGCCGAGCAGACGGGTGTAGAAGGTCGGCACCCCCATCAGCACGCTGGCCCGTGGCATCAGGCGGATCAGCTCGGCCACGTCGAAGCGGGGCAGGAAGATCATGGCACCGCCGGCGGCGATCGTCACATTGGTCGCCACGAACAGGCCGTGGGTGTGAAAGATCGGCAGCGCGTGGAGCAGCACGTCCTGCGCGGTGAACCGCCACTCCTCCACCAGCACCGCGGCATTCGAGGCGAGATTGCCGCGCGTCAGCATGGCGCCCTTGGAGCGGCCGGTGGTGCCCGAGGTGTAAAGGATCGCCGCCAGCCCGTCGGGCGCCGGTTCGCCAAAGGACAAGCTGGCCGGCTGGGCATCGGCGCCCTCGGCCAGCGTGCCGCGGCCCGCCGCATCCAGCGTCAGGCGCGAGGCCAGTCCGAGCGCGCCGCACAGGTCGGCCATGGCAGCTTCGTCCTCGGGGCGGTGGATGAACAGCGCGGGTTCGGCATCGGCCAGGAAGAAGCGCACCTCCTCGGGGGTGTATGCGGTGTTGAGCGGCAGAAACACCGCCTCGATCGCCAGCGCGGCCAGATAGGTCAGCAGGGCGTCGGTCGTCTTCTCGACCTGGATCGCCACCCGGTCGCCGGGGCGCACGCCCTGCGCCTGCAGCAGGTTGGCCAGCTGCGCGGTCCGCGCGAGCGCCGCTCCATAGCTGAGCACGGACAGATCGGGCCGGATCAGGAAGGGCGCATCGGGCGCCGTCTCGGCGTGCTCGCGAAACCGGCTGAACATGTCTTGGACCACGGACTTTTCCTCTGGAGCGCCGCAGCGGGTTACCGCTGAACCAATTGATCGAGGCGCTTGTGTATGCGAGAAGACGGTACTGTTATTACTCTGCATGCAAGGTGTCCAGTGATCGCGATGCTGCCTGAGGCCCCTGGCCTGCTCCTGTCCGAACGCATCCGCGCGGCGCTGGCCGACGAGATCATGGCGGGCCAGCTGAAGCCCGGGCACCCGCTCGACGAGGGGCAGATCGCTGCCCGCTTCGGCGCCTCCCGCACGCCCGTGCGCGAAGCCATCCGCGAACTCGCCGCGGTAGGACTGCTCGAGGTCCGGCCGCGCCGCGGTGCGGTGGTCTCGGGCTTCGACAGCCAGCGGGTGATCGACATGTTCGAAATGACGGCGGAGATCGAGGCCATGTGCGCGCGCCTCGCTGCCTACCGGATGAATCCGGTGGAGCGCAGCCGTCTGGCCAAGCTGCACGAAGAGTCCGAAGCGATCGTGGCCGCCGGTGACAGTGATGGCTACAACCAGCTCAACTGGGACTTCCACCACGCCATTTATGAGGGCACCCACAACCGCTTCATCGTCGAACAGGCAGCAGCACTGCACGACCGGATGGCCGCTTTTCGGCTGCCCCAGTTGCGCGTCCGCGGGCGACTGGATCAGTCGCACGCGGAGCACGGCGAGGTGGTCGCAGCGATTATGCGCGGCGATGGCGAGGAGGCGGCGCGCTGCATGCGCGCGCACAAGCTCAAGGCCTCCATCTCGCTCGAGCGCTACCTCGCCAGCCGCGAACTCTGAGCGGACGGCGTGACCAGAACGGGACCGCCCGCGCGGCGGCGAGGGGGAGAGTAAGGTGGCAATCTTCGGAACGGCCCTGCTGGCGCTGTGCACGCTGCTGGGCGTGGCGCTGGGCGAAGCTCTGGGCATGGCCTTGCACGTCAAGGCCAATGTCGGCGGGGTGGGTCTGGCGATGCTGCTGCTCATGGCGGCGCGCGCCTGGCTGGCGCGGCGCGGCTGGCTGACCGCGCAGCTGCGCCTTGGCATCGAGTTCTGGGCCGCGCTGTACATCCCGATCGTCGTGGCCATGGCCGCCCAGCAGAACGTGGTCGCCGCGCTCGAAGGCGGGCCGATGGTCGTGCTTGCGGGGATCAGCACCGTGGCCCTGTGCTTTACCCTGGTGGCCCTGCTGAGCCGGCTCGGGAGGCGCGGCGATGACTGAGATCGCCGGCAAGCTGATCGCCGACCAGTCGCTGCTGATCGCCCTGGCCCTGGTGGGGGCGCTGATGGGAGCCAGCGTGGTGGTCTCGCGACTGCTTTCGCGCGGGCGGATCCACGCCAGCGCGATCGCGATCCTCGCCGCGCTGGCCCTGGCCTGGTGGGGCGGCGTTCTCACCGGCGGGAAGAAGGGCCTCGCCGACCTGCCCGCCTTCGCCGGGCTGGCGCTGCTAGGCGGGGCCATGCTGCGCGATTTCGCGATCGTTTCGACCGCCTTCGAGGTCGATGCCGCCGAGGCGCGCAAGGCTGGTCTGCTGGGCGCCTTCGCCCTGCTGCTCGGCACCGTGGTTCCCTTCGCCGTGGGGGTCGGGATGGCCTGGAGCTTCGGCTACCGCGATGCCGTGTCGCTTGCCACCCTGGGCGCCGGGGCCGTGACCTACATCGTCGGCCCGGTCACCGGGGCGGCCCTGGGAGCCAGTTCGCCGGTGATGGCGCTGTCGATCGCCACCGGCGTGCTCAAGGCCGTGCTGGTCATGGTGTTCACCCCGCTCTGCGCCCGGCTGATGGGCCTGGACAACCCGCGCAGCGCTATGGTGTTCGGCGGGCTCGCCGGGACGGTCAGCGGGGTGGCCGGGGGGCTGGCCGCCACCGATCCGCGGCTGGTGCCCTATGGCGCACTGACCGCGACCTTCCACACCGGGCTCGGCTGCCTGCTCTGTCCCTCGCTCCTGTTCCTGGCGCTCAGCGCGCTGGTGTGACCCTTCTGCAACGCTGGTCGGAACGCTGGTATCGCCTGGGCATCGCCCCGGCGATGCGGTTTGACATCGTTTTCAGAGTGGTCTAGCCATGACTCGTCCAAAATACACAAAGTGTGTTTGGGCGTTGTTGTGTATATAGAACGACGTTGGGAGAGACTGGGGGGCATCATCGCGGGCGCAGGCATGTCCAGCCCTTGCGCCACTTCGCTCCCTCCCGCTCCGACAACGTCGCTCCGGTGTGCATGCACGGGCCAAGGCCCGACGACGAGGAGAGGCACAAATGACCAAGGTGGTAATGGGGGGTATGGTTTCGGCGCTGGCGCTGTTCGCGGCATCGGCCGCGATGGCACAGGATACCAATGCGCCCCCCGCCGGAGAGATCATCGTCACCGCGACGCGGTTCGAAACCCTGGCTTCCAAGACCCCGATCGCGCTGACCGCGGTGAGCGGGGACAATCTGCGCGCGATCGGTATCACCAACCCCACCGCGCTGGCTGATACGGTACCCAACGTCTCGATTGACCGCGGCAATGGCCTGCAGATCACGATTCGC
This sequence comes from Novosphingobium piscinae, assembly GCF_014230355.1. Classification (GTDB taxonomy): domain Bacteria; phylum Pseudomonadota; class Alphaproteobacteria; order Sphingomonadales; family Sphingomonadaceae; genus Novosphingobium; species Novosphingobium piscinae. The sequence goes on along the minus strand of NZ_JACLAX010000014.1, from coordinate 29,701 downwards.
GGCGTCACCTCGACCGACGGCACCGAGAAGGGCGATCCTTCGGCGGCCTTCATGCTCGACGGCATCTACATCGCCCGCCCGCAGGTCCAGGAAGTCAGCTTCTTCGACGTCCAGCGGGTCGAGGTGCTGCGCGGCCCGCAGGGCACGCTCTATGGCCGCAACACCACGGCCGGTCTGATCAACGTCCTGTCGAACAAGCCCCAGCTTGACCGCGTGTCGGGCTATGTCGACGTGAACTACGGCAACTACAACAACACCCAGGTAACGGGCGTGATCAACGTGCCCGCCAGCGAGAACCTGGGCTTCCGCCTCGCCACCAACTTCGACCGCCGCGACACCTTCGTCCAGCCCGGCCCGAACCTGCGTTCGGACATCAGCCCGTTCAAGGACAACCTGTCGTTCCGGGGCTCGGCGCTCTACAAGTTCGACGCCGGCGAACTGAACATCCGCGCCGACTACAGCGCGATCAAGGGCAGCACCGTGAACGCGGTCTCGCTCAGCAACCTCTACAGCACGGTCACCACCAACGGCGTCAACCCGACCTATATCGGCGGCGACCGCTCGGCCGACGCGCTATTCACGCTCAACACCCCCACCAGCGCGCCGACCATGCGCGACAACAAGACCTGGGGGATCATGGCCGACCTGAACTACGATGTCGGGCCGGTAACGCTCCAGTACCTTGGCTCCTACCGCGAGTTCGTCCGCCGCGAGGACGGGCTCAGCGTCCGCGGGCTGGGCACTGTCGCGGTCCCCACCCGGTTCGACGGCGAATACTGGCAGCAGAGCCACGAACTGCGCGTGGCGACCAACGGCACCGGGCCGCTGCGCGCCCAGGCCGGCGCCTACTTCTTCCAGGAGCAGTCGGGCATCGCCTTCTACCTGCTCGGTCTGCTCAACCCGACGGTGGGCGCGCCCGGCTACGTCTTCGGCTTCCCGCAGAACCCGACCAAGGCCAAGTCGATCGCCACCTTCGGCGAGGCGACCTACAGCCTGACCGACACCCTGCGCCTGACCGGCGGCATCCGCTACACCGAGGACCAGAAGAGCCGCGTCGGCCGGACCGTGACCTGTTCGACCACGGCCTGCAATCTGGCCACCGACGTCGTCACCCGCAACGATGCCTCGCGCACGTTCAAGAAGGTGACCTGGCGCGCCGGGGTCGACTATGACCTCAACGACCGCACGCTGGTCTATGCCACCGTCTCGACCGGCTACAAGGCCGGCGGGTTCAACGACGGGTGCGAGAGCGGCACCGGCACCGGCTGCAGCCTGACCGCCGACGCGCTCTACTATGATCCGGAAACGCTGACCTCCTACGAAATCGGCACCAAGACGCGCATCGCCGACGGCGTGCGGCTGAACCTGACCGCCTTCCACTACGACTACACCAACCTGCAGGTCAGCCAGATCATCACCTGCACCCCCGGCGGCGGCCAGTGCCAGGCGACCACCAATGCGGCGGCGGCCAAGGTGGATGGCGTCGAGGCGGAAACCACCATCCAGGCCAGCCCGAACGACCGGTTCGAGGCGGCGGTGTCCTGGCTCAACGCGCGCTACGACCGCTACACCCTGCCCAATGGCGCCAACTGGCAGGGTCGCAGGCTCGATCGCTCGCCGGCCTGGAACGTGCTGCTGGCCTACACCCGCACCTTCGATCTCGGCAATTCCGGGTCGATCGAGTTCAACGTGCGCAGCCGCCTGTCGACCCGCTACAAGCTGGCCGGCCTGGCCAACTTCTACCAGGTGACCCAGCCGGCCTTCTCGAAGACCGACATCAACGTCACCTACAACTCTCCTGACCGCAACTGGTACCTGCAGGGCTTCGTCAAGAACCTGGAGAACGCCATTACCGTCTCGTCGATCGCGCCGGGGCCCAACGGTACGGCCCAGCTGGCCGACCCGCAGCTCTATGGTGTGCGCGCCGGCTTCAAGTTCTGATCCTGCCTCCACCCTGACTAAACAGCCGCGGCCTGGCCTCCAGGTCCGCGGCTGTCCTTTCTTGGCCGCCCGGCCCCAAGGAGTACCTGCGATGATCCTGCGCTGTTCGATCCTGACCGGAGCCGCGCTGCTGGCGACGCCGCTGGCTGCAGCGCCCTCCGCCCCTGCCCCTGCCCCCGCCCCTGCGCAGGCGCCGACTGCCGCGGAGATCGCGGCAGCGGCGACGCGGGCGCGCGCCGTGGTCGCCACGATGCAGCCGGCAGAAAAGACCCTGCTCACCCACGGCATCATGCCGCTCCCGTTCGGGCCCACTGCCCCGGCGATTCCGGCCGAGGCGATCCCCGGTGCCGGCTATATCCCCGGCGTGCCGCGCCTCGGCATCCCCTCGCTGCGCGAGACCGACGCCTCGCTCGGCGTGTCGTGGGTCGGCGGGATCCGCCGCGACGGCGCCACCGTCCTGCCCGCGGGGCTGGCCCAGGCGGCGAGCTGGAACCCGGCGCTGCTCGAGCGCGGCGGCGCCATGATCGGCCGCGAGGCCCGCGCCAAGGGCTTCAACGTGCTGCTCGCCGGCGGGGTCAACCTCACCCGCGATCCGCGCAACGGCCGCACTTTCGAATACCTCGCCGAGGACCCGCTGCTTGCCGGGCACCTGGTCGGCGCGGCGATCCGCGGCGTCCAGTCGAACGGGATCATCTCGACCATCAAGCACTTCGCCCTCAATGGCCAGGAAACCGGCCGCAAGTTCGTCGATGTCCGGATCGCCGAGCCGGCTGCGCGCGAGAGCGACCTGCTGGCCTTCCAGATCGGGATCGAACTGGGCCAGCCCCTTTCGGTGATGTGCGCCTACAACCGGGTCAACGGCGCCCAGGCCTGCGCCAATGACTGGCTGCTCAACCGGGTGCTGAAGCGCGACTGGGGCTGGCGCGGGTTCGTCATGTCGGACTGGGGCGCCGTGCCCGGGGTCGAGGCGGCCGAACTCGGGCTCGACCAGCAATCCGGCGAGCAACTCGACCCGGCCGTGTTCTTCGGCGCGCCGCTGGCCGCGCGCGCCAAGGCCGATCCGCGCTGGGCGGCGCGGCTCGACGACATGAACGTGCGCGTGCTGACCGCGATCTATGCCGCCGGGCTCGATCGCAACGATGCCCGGCCGGGCCAGCCGATCGACTGGGCAGCCCATGGCGAGGTGGCGCTGGAGGCGGCGACCCAGGGGATCGTGCTGCTGAAGAACAGCGGCGACCTGCTGCCGCTGGCGGCCACGGCCAAGCGCATCGCGGTGATTGGCGGCTATGCCGGGGCGGGCGTGCTCTCGGGCGGCGGCTCGAGCCAGGCCAATCCGGAGGGCGGCCCCAAGGCCTCGATCCCCTCCGGCACCGATGGCCCTTTCGCCGCCCTGTTCAACCAGCAGTTTCATGGCACTGCGCCGCTCGCCGCGATCCGCACGCGAGTCCCGGCCGCGACGGTGACCTATCGCGACGGCTCGATCATTGCCGATGCGGTCGACCAGGCGCGCAAGGCCGACCTCGCGATCGTCTTCGCGACCAAGTGGTCGACCGAGGGCCAGGACCATGCCGACTTTAGCCTCCCCAACGGCCAGGACGCGCTGATCGCCGCGGTGGCGGCCGCCAATCCGCGCACGATCGTGGTGCTCGAGACCGGCAACCCGGTGGCCATGCCCTGGCTGGGCCAGGTGCCGGCCGTGCTCGAGGCCTGGTACGGCGGCAGCCGCGGTGGCGAGGCGATCGCGCGGATCCTGTTCGGCGAGGCCAATCCGTCCGGCCGGCTGCCGATCACCTTCCCGGCCAGCGCGGACCAGCTCCCGCGTCCCGTGCTGGACGGCTACTTCGCGCTCGAGCCGAGCTTCAGCGGCGATGCCCCCTCGCCTGACGCCAGCCTCGTGGCGAACTACGACATCGAGGGGTCGGACGTCGGCTACCGCTGGTTCGCCCGGCAGGGGCACAAGGCGCTGTTTCCCTTCGGCTACGGCCTGTCCTACACCCGCTTCGCCGCCGACGGGCTGCGGCTGGCCGGTGGCGGCGCCAGGGCGCTCACCGCCAGCCTGACCCTGCGCAACACCGGCGCGCGCGACGGTGCCACGGTCGCCCAGGTCTATCTGGTCGGCCGCGGTGACGAGGCGCGCCGCCGCCTGGCCGGCTTCGCCCGGGTCGAGCTCAAGGCCGGCGAGGCGCGCACCGTCAGCGTCACCCTCGAGCCGCGCATCCTGGCCGACTGGACCCCGCAGGGGTGGACGATCAAGGGCGGGCGCTACACCTTCGCGCTGGGCGAGGATGCCGAGCGGCTGGGGCCCCCGGTGGCGATCACCCTGCCGGCGCGCACCTGGCGGGACTGATTCGCCCGGCGCGCCGGGCGCGCGGAAACAGCGGGAGTCGCCAAGCAGGTGGCCCGGGCGGGGCGCCGCGCCAATGCGCACTATCTCGTATACGTTGCCCAACAAGAGAATGCTCTGTCCGGGGGCGATATCTCGTCCCCGGACCGGAGCGACCCATGGAGCACGCATCCCCCTCGCGCCGTCAGTTTCTGACGGCAGTCGGCAATCTCGCCAGTGCCAGCTGGGTCGCGCTCAACTGGCCCTCGATCGCCGCGGCGGCCCCCGCCGAGCACGCCCATGCCGGCCACGCGATGGCCGACGGCGCCGCGCCGCCGACCAGCTTCACCACGCTGAACCCGCTGGAAGCGGCCGATGTTGACGCCATCGCCGATCTGATCGTGCCCGGCGGGGCCAAGCCGGGAGCGCGCGCCGCGGGCGTGCCCTACTTCATCGACAATGCGCTCGGCAGCTTCTTCAAGGACCAGCTCACCGCGTTCCGTCAGGGCCTGGCCGAGTTCCAGGCCGGCTTCGCCCGGCAAGCCGGGGTCAGCACCCCCTTCGCCAAGGCCGCGCCCGACCAGCAGACCGCCTATCTCGGGCAGGTCGAGAAGACCCCGTTCTTCCAGGCCGTGCGCCGGCTCACCGTGCTCGGCCTGCTCGCCCTGCCCAAGTACGGCGGCAACCGCGACAACATCGGCTGGACGCTGATCGGGGTGGAGGACAACCATTATTGGGAGCCCCCCTTCGGCTACTACGACAAGGATTATCCGGGCTTCCAGCCCTACCCCGGCACCAAGCCCTACACCGCCTGAGGGAGCCGACCATGGCGAAGACCTACAAGACCAGCGAGACCGTCGACTTCATCGTGGTCGGATCCGGCGCCTCGGGCGGGATCATGGCGCGCGAGCTGGCCCAGGCCGGCCACAGCGTGATCGTGATGGAACAGGGTCCGCGGATGGGAGCCCACGAGTTCGAGCACGACGAGCTTAAGTACCGCAACCTCTCGGGGATCACCAACAACCCCGCGGTCAGCCCGCAGACCTTCCGCAAGGATCCCTCCGAGACCGCCAAGCGGATGAGCGGGCGCAACCCGCTGACCTATGCCCGCGTGGTCGGCGGCAGCAGTGCGCACTTCAACGCCAATTTCTGGCGCCTGCACGAGATCGACTTCATCGAGGGCAGCAAGTGGGGGCCGATCGAGGGCGCCAGCCTGGTCGACTGGCCGATCACCTACGCCGAGCTCGAGCCCTACTACACCAAGGTCGAATGGGAGGTCGGCGTCTCTGGCCTGGCCGGGGCGAGCCCGTTCGATCCGTGGCGCTCCAAGCCCTATCCGATGCCGCCGCTGCCGGTGAAGTCATCGGGCGTGCTGTTCGAGCGCGGCGCGCGCAAGCTGGGGCTCCACCCCTTCCCCTCGCCGATGGCGATCAACTCGGTGATGTACCGGGGACGCCCGCCCTGCGCGCAGTGCGGGCTGTGCGGCGGCTTCGCCTGCGAGGTCATGGCCAAGTCCTCGTCGGTCTGGACGATGATTCCCGAGGCCGAGGCGACCGGCCGCTGCGAGGTGCGCTCGGACAGCTACGTGTTCCGCATCGGCATGAACAAGGCCGGCCGCGCCACCGGGGTGCACTATTTCGACAAGAACAAGGTCGAGCACTTCCAGAACGCCAAGGCCGTGGTGGTCTGCGCCAACGGCTCGGAAACGCCCAAGCTGTTGCTCAACTCGGCCACCAACGCGCAGCCCGAGGGGCTTGCCAACTCGAGCGGCAAGGTCGGGCGCTACCTGATGTTCAACAAGGGTGGCGGGGCCATGGCCCGGTTCGAGAACCCGCTGAACGAGTACAAGGGCGCCAACGTCACCCGGATCCTGCACGACTTCTATGACAGCGATCCGAAGCGCGGGTTCTACGGCGGCGGCGGGTTCGACGCGCGGTCGGGCGGGCCGCTGACCTGGGGCCAGTCGGTGCCCAAGGGCACGCCGAGCTGGGGTCCGGGGTTCAAGGAATACCTCGAATCCTACACCTACTGGATGAACTGCTCGGGCCACGGCACCTCGCTGGCCCAGGAGACCAACCGGGTCGACATCGATCCCGAACTCAAGGACGCCTGGGGCGTGCCAGCGATGCGGGTGACCTACAAGGACCACCCGGACGACATCAAGCACGCCAAGTGGCAGGTCGAGCGCGCGGTCGAGATCATGGACGCGGCCGGGGCCAAGCAGATCGTCCCGGGCGAAGTGGGCGAGGCGAGCGGCGGGGTCCACCTGCTCGGTACCTGCCGGATGGGCAACGATCCGGCCACCTCGGTGATCGACAAGTACCACCGCACCCATGACGTGAAGAACCTGTTCCTCTGCGACGGGTCGAGCATGGTCACCTCGGGCCGCGGCCAACCGACGCTGACGATCGAGGCGCTGGCCTTCCGCGCGGCCGAGCACATCAGCCGCTTCGCCAAGGCCAACGCGATCTGAACCGGGCGGGCGGGCCGGCCGGGGGGGGAACCGGTGCGGCCCGCTCAGTCGATCCGCGGCAGCCGGGCCGCCTCGATCGCGGCATAGAAGTGCGCGACGCTGCGCTGCAGCTCGTAGCGCGCGGCGGCCAGCCCGGCAAAGCGCGCGGGAATCGGCTGGGCGCCGGCCTCGACCATGTCGAGCCCCTGCGCGGCCGCCCCGGCCAGCGCCTCGGACAGCCAGTCGAGCCAGTCGCGGGTCTGGGCGATCGCCCGGCCGGCCGGATCAGCCGGGCCGTGGCCGGGCAGCAGCAGGCGGTGCGGCAGCGCGGCCAGGGTGTCGAGCGCGGCGCGCCAGCGGGCGAGGTCGGCGTGGGGTGTCGCCGGCGCGCGGTCGTGGAACACCAGGTCGCCGGCCAGCAGCGTCCCGCTCGCCTCGTCGAGCACGGCCAGGTCGCCGCCGCTGTGGCCGGCCAGCGCCACCAGGTGCAGCCGACGGCCGCCCAGCTCGAGCAGGCCCGGCGTCAGCCGCCGCAGCGGGATGGCCAGCTCGGTCCCGCGCATCCAGTCGGCCAGCAGGCGGAACATCGCATCGGTCATGGCCGGGCCGTCGCGTTCGAGCTGGGCGATCGTCTCGGGCAGGGCCGCGACCAGCGCCGGGTCGAAGGCCGCCGCGCCCAGCGCATGGTCGGGATGGAGGTGGCTGACCAGCACCAGCGCCGGATCGCGCCCGGTCAGCCGCCGCGCCAGCGCGCGCAAGGCGGCGCCGTAGCCGCGCGAGGGCCCGCAGTCGAACAGCACCGGGCCGGCCATGGTGGCGAGGATGGCGCAGTTGGCGATGGCCCCGCCATTGGCGAAGGCCATCGGCGCCGCCGCTCCGCGCACCAGCCACAACCCGGGCGCGACCGCCTGGGGGCGCAGCGCATAGCGCCCGGCGAAGGTCTCACCCTGCAGCGGGGCGGCGGCGCCGACGGCCAGCCCGGCCAGCGCGCCCAGCGTCTGCCGCCGGGTCGCCGCGCCCAGCCGCGGCCTCATGGCCGGTCCGGGCCGGGCACCCGCCCGCTGAACTCGCGCCCGTTGCTGTCGCGCAGGTGCAGCGTGGCAGCACCCGGCCGGCCGGGGAACAGCAGGGTGAAGGCCGGATCCTCGGCCACGGCGCCCCACACGGTCAGGCGGGCCGGATCATGGCCGGCCATGGCCACGGTGACGGTCTCCACGTGATAGGCGGGCACGTTCTCGACCAGTCCGGTGTCCATCGGATGGCGGACGGTGAAGCGCAGCCGCGTGCCCTCGGGCGTGGCGAAGGCCGCGCCGCGCAGCTCGCCAAGATGCTCGGCCCAGTCGCCCCGGGCGCGGCTGACCGGCGGCGCCGAACAGCCCCCGCCAGCGGCATCGACCCAGGCCCCGCTGACGTGCCAGCGCCCGTCGCCGGCCAGCACCGCGGCGCGCACCGGCGTGCGCTGGTCCAGCTTGATCCGGAGCGCCAGCCAGGGCGCCGCTCCGCCCGGGGCGAAATCGACCGCGACCGGAATCGGGTTGAGATCCGCCAGGATCACGATCCGTCGCACCCCACCCAGCGCCCGCGCATCGACCGCCACGGGGAAGATGTGCTGGTTCTCGGCAATGACCGGCAATGCGACGCGCACGGCCGGATCGAACACCACGGGGGCGCCGGCGAACAGGCGCGCGGCGTGCAGCGCCCACAGGGGCGAGCCGAGCGGATCGCGCGCCACCGTTGGCGGCCGGCCCGGCGCGGGCGCCGCGGGTGCGGCGGCGCCAAGCAGCGCCAAGGCGGCCAATGCAGGAAGGGGCAAGCGGACCATACCTTGGCACAATAGCGCCCGGCGCGCGGCACTCTATTGTGCCATGGGATGAGACGCAGGCAGGCCCTGACGCTGACGCTTGGCGCCCCTGCGGCGCTGCTCGGCACCCTGCCCGGCGCTGCGGGAGCCGCGCGCGGGCAGGACGCGGCTGCGGCGGCGCCGGCTGCGCTGTTCGACGCCGATGGGTTCCGCCAGGCCCGCTACCGCGCCCCGGTCGACCGCGCGCCCGATCCGGCGCGCCGGCTCACGCTCGCCGCGGCGCTGCAGCTCCGGCCCGGGCACGACGCCCTGTTCCTTGACGTGCTCCCCGCCGAGGGGGCCAGGCGCGACCCCGGCACGGGCGTTTGGCGCGGGGTCCCGCCGCACCAGACCATCCCGGGCGCCCGGTGGTTCCCCGAGGTGGGCCGCGCGGCGCCCGATCCGGTGCTGTGGCGCGGGGTGCTGGACGCGGTCGCGGCGGCCCGGAAGCGCCATCCAGACTGGCCGGTCGTGGTGTTCTGCCGGGCCGATTGCTGGATGGGCTGGAATGCGGCGCGGCGGCTGGCGCTGGCCGGCCTGCCCAACGTCTGGTGGCAACCCGAGGGAATCGACGGCTGGCACGACGCCGGCCGCGCCCTGGCCGCGGCCGATCCGGTGACCGTCGCGCCTTGAGCCGGCGGATCACGCCGCTGCCGCCCGGCCGGGTCCGACCGAAGGTACAATTGGCGCCGCCCGGAGCCGCGCGCAGTCTCCCGCTCAGCCGATTCCGCCCGCCCGGCCACGATGCTTCGGCGGCGTTCCACAGGAGAGAGCCCATGCTGCAACAGGCCATGAACAAATTCGCCGCCACCTCGCTGTTCCGCGAGCGCTACGACAACTTCATCGGCGGGCGGTGGGTCGCTCCGGTGAAGGGACAGTACTTCGAGAACATCTCTCCGATCACCGGCCGGCCGGTCTGCCAGGTCGCCCGCGGCACCGCCGAGGACATCGAACTGGCGCTCGACGCCGCGCACAAGGCCAAGGAAGGCTGGGGCAAGGCCTCGCCGACGGAGCGGTCCAACGTGCTGCTGCGCATTGCCGACCGGATGGAGGCCAACCTCGACCTGCTGGCGCTGGCCGAGACGATCGACAACGGCAAGCCGATCCGCGAGACCACCGCGGCCGACATGCCGCTGGCGGTCGACCACTTCCGCTATTTCGCCGCCTGCGTCCGCGCCCAGGAAGGCTCGATCGCCGAGATCGACCATGACACCATGGCCTACCACTTCCATGAACCGCTCGGCGTGGTCGGCCAGATCATCCCCTGGAACTTCCCGGTGCTGATGGCCGCATGGAAGCTGGCCCCGGCCATCGCCGCGGGCAACTGCGTGGTGCTGAAGCCGGCCGAGCAGACCCCGATGTCGATCATGGTCCTGGCCGAACTGATCGCCGACCTGCTGCCGGACGGCGTGCTCAACATCGTCAACGGCTTCGGGATCGAAGCGGGCAAGCCGCTCGCCACCAGCCCGCGGATCAGCAAGATCGCCTTCACCGGCGAGACCACCACCGGCCGGCTGATCATGCAGTACGCCAGCGAGAACCTGATCCCGGTCACGCTGGAGCTGGGCGGCAAGAGCCCCAACATCTTCTTCGCCGACGTGATGGCCGAGGATGACGACTATCTCGACAAGGCGCTGGAAGGCTTCGCCATGTTCGCGCTCAACCAGGGCGAGGTTTGCACCTGCCCGAGCCGCGCGCTGGTCCACGAATCGATCTATGAGCGGTTCATGGAAAAGGCGATCAAGCGGGTCCAGGCGATCCGCATGGGCAGCCCGCTCGACATGGCGACGATGATCGGCGCCCAGGCCTCGAACGACCAGCTCGAGAAGATCCTGTCCTATATCGACATCGGCCGCGGCGAAGGCGCCAAGGTCCTGACCGGCGGCTCGCGCCAGGTCCATGAGGGCGAGCTGGCCGAGGGCTACTATGTCCAGCCGACCGTGCTGGAAGGGCACAACAAGATGCGGGTCTTCCAGGAGGAGATCTTCGGCCCGGTGCTGGCGGTGACCACCTTCAAGACCGACGAGGAGGCGCTGAGCATGGCCAACGACACGCTCTACGGCCTGGGCGCCGGGGTGTGGAGCCGCAGCGCCAACACCTGCTACCGCTTCGGCCGGGCGATCCAGGCCGGGCGCGTCTGGACCAACTGCTACCACGCCTACCCGGCCCACGCGGCCTTCGGCGGCTACAAGCAGTCGGGCATCGGGCGCGAGACGCACAAGATGATGCTCGATCACTATCAGCAGACCAAGAACCTGCTGGTCAGCTACAGCCCCAAGGCCCTCGGGTTCTTCTGAGGCGACGGGCACAGGGTGGGCCGCCTTCTTCCGGAAGGCGGCCCTTCCGGTTTTGGGCCTGCCGGTTCTGGAGCGGGGCGATCCTGTGGCATGCCCCGCCCAGGCCCGGGATCGGGCCGTTGGGATGGGGGAGATCCGGCGATGACCAGCCAGGCGGCGGTGCTCAACGTGCTTTATGGCGAACCCGCCGATCCGGCGGCGTTCGAAGCCTATTACGCGGCGACCCATCTTCCGCTGGTCGCGCGGATCGCCGGGATCGAGCGGGCCGTGCTGATCAGGGGCCTGCCCAATGCCGATGGCAGCAAGCCGGCCTATTACCGCCTGGCCCAGCTGTTCTTCGCCGGCCCGGAGCAGATGGAACGGTCGCTCGGCTCGGCCGAGGGCCAGGCCGCGGTCGCCGATCTGGCCCAGTTCGCCACCGGCGGGGTCACCGTCGTGGTTGGCGAGGTCGGCTGATCCCGGTGCGCCGCAGGCCATGACCACGCCCCCGCGCATTCTCGCCAGCCCGGCGGCCGAGGCCTTGATCGCCCGGCTGGTTGCGGCGCACGGGCCGCTGATGTTCCACCAGTCGGGTGGATGCTGCGACGGATCGGCCCCGATGTGCTTCGTGCGCGGCGAGTTCCGCGTCGGCGGGCGGGACGTGCTGCTGGGCCATGTGGGCTCCGGCCCGGGGGCGGCGACCCCGGTGTGGATCGGGGCGGCCCAGTTCGAATACTGGCGGCACACCAAGATCACCCTGGATGTCGTGCCGGGCCGCGGGGCCGGAATGAGCCTGGAGGCGCCGGCAGGGCTGCGCTTCATCGTGCGCAGCCGGGTATTCGACGAGGCCGAGACCGCGGCGCTCCTGGCCGCGGGCGAACCGCCACGGGGCGACTGCGCCGAGGACGCCACCAGCGCCCCGGTCGCAAAGGGATTGGAACCCGGGTGATGATTGGGTAGAACCCGGGCGGGACACGCGGGGCGCGGATCCGGCGCAAGCCGGACGGGGATGGAGGAGAGGTTGGCGCAAACCGGCTTGGCCGATGATCTGGCCGTCGTGTCTTCACACCGGAGCAACCCGGCCGATGCCGTGGCCGAAGTGGTCGCCGGGATCGGCGGTCGCCGACTCGCCGGCGGGCTGCTGTTCTGCTCCCACCGCTACCCGCGCGAGCCGCTGGCCCGCGCCCTTGCCGGCCGGCTGGGCGGTCTGCCACTGATCGGCTGCACCAGCGCCGGCGAGCTCAGCCAGCGCGGCTACGACGAGGACAGCCTGGTCTTCATCGGCTTTCCGGCCAGCGACTTCCGCATGGCGCTGCACTGTTTCGACGATCTCGACCATTTCGATCCGGCGATGGGCCGCGAGGCGATCCGCCGGCTCGCCGCCCGCCTGACCCGGGCCGAGCTTGGCGGTGAGGCGGCGCCGCTGCCCAACCGTGCGGCGATCTTCCTGGTCGATGGCCTGTCGCACCGCGAGGAGCTGCTGGCGATGACCGTGCAGGAGGCGCTCGGCGACACGCCGATGGTCGGCGGCTCGTCGGGCGACGGCATGCGGTTCCGCGAGACCGGGATCCTGGTGGGCGACCGCTTCCTCAGGGACGCCGCGGTCGTTGCGCTGCTCTCCAGCCGCCGGCCGATGCAGGCCTTCACCGCCAACCACTACCTCCCCGGCGCCGAGAAGATGGTGGTGACGGCGGCCGATCCGGCCGCCCGGGTGGTCCACCAGATCAATGCCCTGCCCGCCGCCGACGAATACCTGCGGCTGGCCGGGCGGACCGGCGAGCAGCTCGACGCGGCCTTCTTCGCCGCCCATCCGCCGATGGTCCGCGCGGGTGGCGGCTACCACGTCCGCTCGATCCAGTCGGTCAACCCCGACGGCAGCCTGACCTTCTACTGCGCGATCGACAACGGCATCGTGCTCAGCATCGGCGAGCCGGTCGACCGGCTGAGCCAGCTCGAACGGCTGTTCGACGGGCTCGAGGCCGGGCTGGGCGGGATCGACCACGTGATCGGCTTCGACTGCGTGCTCAACCGCATCGACGCCGAACGGCGCCAGCTGCAGCGCGCCGTATCCGAACTCTACGCCCAGCGCGGGGTGGTCGGCTTCAACACCTATGGCGAGCAGTTCCGCGCCGCGCATATCAACCAGACCTTGAGCGGGCTGGCGATCGGGCGGTGAGCGCGCCGGCGCCTTCCGCCCCGGTGCCCGGCGCGCCACCGGCCGGATGCCCGGCACCCCAGACCGCGCGCGAGGCCGAGCTGGCCGCGCGGGTGGCCCAGCTCGAGACGATCAACGCCGCGCTGATCGACCGGGTCGAGCGGGCGAGTGACGTGCAGGGCGGGGCCTTCTCGATGTTCGAGACAGCGATCTCGCTGGAAACGCTGGTGCGCGAACGCACCGCCGCGCTCGAGGACGTGCTGGCGCGGCTGTCGCACGCCAATGCCGAGCTCGCCGTGGCCCACCGCGAGGCCGAGGCCGCCCGGACCCGCCTGCGCGACGCGATCGAATCGCTGGAGGACGGCTTTGCCCTGTTCGACAGCGAGGACCGGCTGATCATGTCCAACGCGGCCTATCGCCAGTTCTGGCCCGAGGTGGCGGCCCTCCCCGCGGCCGCTCCCTTCGCCGACGTCGCCCGCGCCGTGGCCGAGGGCCAGCGCACGATCGGCGCCCTCGCCTCGCCCGAGCGCTGGGTGGCGGAACGGGTGGCGCGGCATGCCACGGCCGACGGGGTCCACGTCCAGGCCCTGACCGACGGCCGCTGGCTGCAGATCAACGAGATCCGCACCTCAGAAGGCGGGACGGTGGGAATCTACACCGACATCACCGAGGTCAAGGCCGAGGACGCACGCGAACGGGCGCGCGAACTGGCCGAGCGCAACCTGGCCTTGCAGGCCACGCTCGACACCCTGTCGGAAGGGGTCTGCCTCTATGACCAGAGCCAGGCCCTGGTCGTCTCGAACGGCGGGCTCGAGCGGATCCTCTGCCTTGCTCCTGGCGATCGCCGTCCGATCGCCACTCAGGTGGAGCTCATGGCGCATTGCCAGCGGCTCGGGCTCGAGGATCCGGAGGTGCTGGACTGGCGCCAGGCGCCCGGAGCGCGGCGGCGCGCGCGGGCGCAACTGGGCGAGCGGGTGGTCGAGATCCGCAGCACCCCGATCCTGCCCGCCGGCATGGCCTACAGCTTCGACGACATCACCGACCGCCTGCGCTACGAGGCCGAGCTGCGCGAGGCGGCCGAAACGCTGGAACGCCGCGTCGCCGAGCGCACCACCGAGCTCGAGACCGAGGTGGCCGAGCGCCGCGCGGTGGAAGTGCAGTTGCTCGCCGCCAAGACCGCGGCCGAGCACGCCAACCGCTCGAAGACCAGCTTCCTCGCGGCGGCCAGCCACGATCTGCTCCAGCCGCTCAACGCCGCGCGCCTGTTCGTCGCCGCACTCAGCGAGCGGCGGCTGGCCCTGCCCACCCGCGCGCTGGTGCGCCAGACCGGGGTGGCGCTCGATTCGGTCGAGGAGCTGCTCGAGGCCCTGTTCGAGATCTCGCGGCTGGATGCCGGGGCGGTTCAGCCCGATATCACCGCCTTCGAGCTGGACCGGATGATCGGCGCGCTGCGCATCGAATTCGCCGCCCAGGCCAAGCAGGCCGGGCTGTCGTTCGACATCCCCGACACCGGGCTCTGGGTTCGCTCGGACTTTCGCATGCTGCGCCGCGTGCTGCAGAACTTCCTGTCCAATGCGCTGCGCTATACCCCGACCGGGCGGGTCTCGGTGGCCGTGACCTGCGAGGGCGACGAGGTGCGGATCGCGGTGAAGGACACCGGGCGCGGAATCGATCCGGACAACTTCGAGGCGATCTTCGAGGAGTTTCGCCGCATCGCCCACCACAAGGGGCCGGCGGGCAAGGGCCTGGGTCTGGCCGTGGTGCGCCGGGCCTGCCAGATGCTCGACCATACGGTCGAGGTCGCCTCGGAACCGGGCCAGGGCTCCGAATTCGCGGTGCGGGTGCCGCTGGCGGCGGCCGGGCAGACCGAACGCACGGAAACCGGGCCGCGCGGCCGCGCCACTGGCGAGGATGCCGGCGGCACCGTGCTGATCGTCGACAACGAGGACGCGATCCTTGAAGGCATGCAGGCGCTGCTCGGCCGCTGGGGCTATGCCGTGCTGACCGCGCCGAGCCTGGCCGCGGCCCGGGCGCTCGACCTCGCCCGGCAGCGCCCGGCGTTGATCATCGCCGACTATCACCTCGACGACGGCCAGCGCGGCGACGCGGCGATCACCGCGCTGCGCGGCGATCTGGGCGACCTCCCCGCCCTGGTGATCAGCGCCGACCGCAGCGACGAGGTCAAGGCCAGCCTCGCCGCCCAGGGCATCCCGATGCTGCACAAGCCGATCAAGCCCGGCCAGCTGCGCGCGCTGATGCGCACCATGCTGGGGCGCGGGTCGACGGCTGGCAAGGTGGAGAGTGTGGCGGCGGAGTGAGGCGATGAATGGTCTGATTGGACTTGCGGGCGTCATCGGCATCCTGCTCGGCGCCGGCCTGGTCGTGGGCCTCGGCAATCGCGCCGCCTTCTCGCCGCGGTGGCTGTTGATCTCGGCCCTACTCGTGACGCTCAACGATGCCTTGCTGACCAATGCCTACCGGTTGCTGCCCAATATGCTTGGTGGAACCTGGAACTGGCAGGG
The DNA here is from genome assembly GCF_014230355.1 of Novosphingobium piscinae. Lineage (GTDB taxonomy): Bacteria > Pseudomonadota > Alphaproteobacteria > Sphingomonadales > Sphingomonadaceae > Novosphingobium > Novosphingobium piscinae. The sequence continues at coordinate 14,192 of NZ_JACLAX010000014.1, read as the reverse complement.
CAAGCTGCTGGCGCTCGGGGCGAGTCTGGCGATTGCGGCCATGCCGGCGTTCGGCTGGCGCCGGACCGGGCTTACCCTGTCGCAGGCCCGGGGCAGCTGGCGCCCGGCGCTGGCGGTCGGTTTGCTCTACGCGGCCTTGTTCGTGGCGAAGGCCCTGGCCTTTCCCGGTGACAAGCCCGATGGTGAAACGCTGGCCTTCCAGTTGACCCTGCCCGGACTTGAGGAAGAGGTCTTCTATCGCGGCGTGCTGCTGCTGGCGCTGGACCGGGCATTCACCGGCCGGGTGACCTGGCTCGGGGTCGAGTGGGGTTGGGGCAGCGTGTTGTCGTGCCTCCTGTTCGGCCTGGCCCACGCGTTCGGATTCTCGCACGGCACCTTCACGTTCGATCCGCTCACCATGGCACTGACCGGCGGCCCAGCCTTCCTGGCCGTGTGGCTGCGCCTGCGCACCGGCAGTCTGGCCCTGCCCGTGGTGCTGCACAACCTCGGCAATGCCTTGCCCTAGCGGGCTCGAGCAGCCTGGCTTTCGGATTCGCCACGAGGTTGCCTGCGTGGATCCAGCGTGGCGACAGCGGGGTCCGACCTGTCCGGCCGGTTGCCGGAACCGCGCGACTCAGTTGAACCCCGCCCGGTTCGCCAGGATCACCGCGTGGGTGCGCGAATAGGCGTGAAGCTTCTGCAGGATGGCCGAGACGTGGGCCTTGACCGTGGTCATCGACACGTTGAGCTCATAGGCGATCTGCTTGTTGAGCTTGCCGTTGACCAGATGGCGCAACACGACCGTCTGCTGCGGGGTCAGCGTGTCGATCCGGGCGAGGGTCTGCGCGGCCTCGCGGCTGGCGTCATCCTCCTCGCCGAGGAATTCGGGGATATAGATCTCGCCCTCGAGCACCTGGCGCAGGGCGTCGACGATCTCGTTGCGCTTCAGGCTCTTGGGGACGAATCCCGCGGCGCCGGCGGCCAGGGCCTCGCGCACGGTGATGCGGTCAAGCTGGCCCGAGACCATCACCACCGGGACGCTGGGAAAATGGTCGCGCAGTTCGGTCAGGCCGGAAAAGCGCGTGACGTCAGGAATGTTGAGATCGAGCAGGACCATGTCGACCTCGTCGCCGCGCGACAGGGCGTCGACCGCCTCGGTCAGGGCCCCGGCCTCGAGGATCTCGCAGTCGGGGAAGCTGATCTCGAGCAGACTGCGCATGCCGTCACGGACCAGCGAATGGTCATCGACGATCAGCACCCGTTCCATCTCGATATTCATTCCCGTGGCTGCTCCGGTCAACTTAGCATGAATGGGACGCCCGGCAATCGGGGCGAAGGGGGACGACCCACAGGCCCTCCCCCACCCGCCCCGGTCAGCCCTTGGGCAGCTTGAACACCCAGAGCGAACCGCCCTGGCTGATGTCCTTGAAGGTCTTGGCAACCTCGCCGCCCCACAGCGGCACGGCGCCGCCCCAGCCCGACATCACGGCGACGTACTGTTCGCCGTCCTGCTGCCAGGTGACCGGCGAGCCGACCACGCCCGAGCCGGTCTGGAACTTCCACAGCTCCTGGCCGGTCTTCGCGTCGAAGGCCTTGAGGTAGCCCTCCGGGGTGCCGGTGAAGACCAGCCCGCCGGCGGTGGTCAGCACGCCGCCCCACAGCGGGGCCTTGTTCTTGTATTCCCACACGATCTTGCCGGCGGTCGGGTCCATCGCGCGCAGCGCGCCGATGTGGTCCTCGGCGATCGGCCTGATGGTGAAGCCAGCGCCCAGATAGGCCGCGCCCTTCTTGTAGGCGATCGGCTCGTTCCAGATGTCCATGCCCCAGTCGTTCGACGGGATGTAGAACAGCCCGGTCTGCTGCGAATAGGCCATCGGCATCCAGTTCTTGCCGCCGAGGAAGCTGGGCGAGGAGAACACGACCTTGCCCTTCTCGGCCCCGACCGGCGCGCCCGGACGGTTGTCGTCGTTGTAGTTGGGCCGCCCGGTCTTGGGGTTGAACCCGTTCGCCCAGGTCGTCTGCATCACGAACTTGCTCGCGCTGACGAACTTGCCGTTGGTGCGGTCTAGCACGAAGAAGTAGCCGTTACGGTCGGCCTTGGCGCCCAGTTTCATCGGCTTGCCACCGATCGTGGCATCGAACGGGATGAACTCGTTCACGCCGTCGAAGTCCCAGCCGTCGTGCGGCGTGGTCTGGAAGTGCCACTTGATCACGCCGGTGTCGGCGTCGATCGCCAGGGTCGAGCTGGTGTAGAGGTTGTCGCCCGGACGCAGGTGGCTGTTCCACGGGCCGGGGTTGCCGGTGCCCATGAAGATCAGGTTGCTGTCCGGGTCATAGGTGCCGCCCAGCCAGGTGGCCCCGCCCCCGGTCTTCCACATGTCGCCCTGCCAGCTGGCGTTGAGCTTGCCGGTCATGCCGTTGGGCTGGCCGCGCAGGGTGCCCACATGGCCCTCGATGGTCGGGCGTTCCCAGATCAGCTCGCCGGTGTTGACGTCGCGCGCCTGGACCGAGCCGACGATGCCGAACTCGCCGCCGGAGTTGCCGTAGATCACCATGTCCTTGACGATCATCGGCGCGGCCGTGGCCGAATAGCCGGCCTGGTAGTCGGCCAGGGTCTTGTTCCAGATCACCTTGCCGGTGTTGCGGTTGAGCGCGATCAGGTGCGCGTCGAGCGTGGCGAAGATGATCTTGTCGCCATGGATCGCGGCGCCGCGGTTGACCACGTCGCAGCACGGCATGATCCCGTCGGTGAGGCGCGCGTTGTACTCCCACTTCTTTTCGCCGGTGCGGGCATCGAAGGCGAACAGGCGCGAGTACGAGCCGGTGACGTAGATCGTGCCGTCATAGACAATCGGCTGCGATTCCTGGCCGCGCTGCTTCTCGCCGCCCAGCGACGAGGCGAAAGCGGGGACGAGGCCCTTGACCGTGGCGGTGTTGACCTGGGTGAGCGTGGAATAGCGCTGGCCCCAGGGCCCCATGCCGTTGGTGAGGACCGCGCTGGTGTTGGTCGCGCTCGCCGCGATGTCCTGGCTGGTCGGCCCCTCCGCGCGGACGGGGGCGGCGGTGACCAGCGCCACGGACGCCAGGCTCACGAGGCTGCGCCGGATAGTGCCCTTCATACTCTCCTCCTGTTCTGTGCTCGCTCCCCACGGTCTGGCCGCGCGGAAACCGAAACCCGGAAGTCCCCGAGGGACCCGGCGGGCCCCTCCTTCCGTTGCTTCCCCGGGAAACCTATCGGGCGGGGGAGGAGCGACAATTGCACCTTCGGCCTAGACCGGGCCGCGCCCGGGGTCGGCAGCGCGGGCGGGAACGTGGTCGAGCGGGCGCTCAGCCTGCGAGCGCGGCGTGCCATTCGACGCCGTGCGCGGCGAACAGCCGGGCCAGATCGCCGCGCGTGGCCAGCTCGGCCAGCGCCGCCTCCAACGCATCGCCCAGCGTGCGGCTGTTGTCCTTGACCGCCATGGCGACGTCCCAGCCGGGCGAGGCCAGCGCGGGGATCGGGCCGCGGCGGCGGCGCAGCCCGGCCGCGGGGAAATCGTGCAGCGCCGCCTCGGCCTGGGCGCGCGTGCCCATGGCCACGTCGGCCTGTCCGCCGGCCAGCGCGGCCATGGCGCCGTAGCCGGTGGTGTGGTGGCGCACCCCGGCGCCGAGCACCCCGCCGAAGCTGCCGAGCAGGTAGGCGTCCGACATCGTCGCGGTCTCGGCAGCCAGGCGCTTGCCGCGGAACTGCACCGGCGGGGCCTCGCAATCGCCGCCGTCGGGTCCGCAGAGGATCGCGAAGCCCTCGCGGTAATAGGGCGCGACGATCGCCACCTGATCGCTGTCGAGCATCAGCTGGCGGTCGAACGGGACGTGCAGCATCACGTCGCAGGGCTGGAAGCCAAGCAGGCCGCCGCGCCACACCACGTTGCGCAGGTCGGCGGCGAGATCGTCGCCGGCGTAGAATTCGACCACCTCGGCCCGGACCTGCAGCGCCGCGGCGAGCGCCTTGCCGAGATCGACATCGATCCCGCGCAGCACCCCGCCCTCGCTCCACGACCACGGCCGGTTTTCGGCATAGACCCCGACCCTTAGCCGGCCCTCGGCGCGGACCCTGGCGAGCGGTGCGGCGCGCAGCGGCTGCGGCAGCAACGCCGCCGCGCCCAGTGCGCCGAACAGGCCGCCGAGCAGGGCACGGCGGCCCAGCCGGCCGCCGGAGCGCGGCTCACTCATCGGTGTGCTTGGTCTCGAGCCAGGTGCGGATCGCCCAGCCGGCCTTCTGGCCCAGCACCTCGCCCATCGGCGGCATGTAGACCTTGCCCTCGCGGACCGAGCCATGCTGGAAACGCTGGACGAACCATTCATCGCCCGAATCGCCCAGCTCGAGCAGCCGCAGGTCGGGGGCGATCCCGCCCGAGATGGCATCCAGCCCGTGGCAGCGCGCGCAGTTCTGACCATAGGCCGAGGCGCCAATCTCGATCGCCTTGGCATTGCCGCGATAGGGATTGTGCGTCAGCCAGGTCTCGTTGCTCGGGGCGATGTCCGGCAGCGCGGTGGTGTCGACCGCCTGCGGCGTGACATTGCCGTGGGCCGACAGGCGCGGCGCCGCGCTGAGCGTCAGCGCCGCAGCGGCGGCCAGCAGCAGCATCCGCCCGATCTTGCGGTTTCCGGTCGTGCCCGACATCTCAGCATCCTTCCGTTCGCACCGGCCGTTCGCTCTGGCGGCGGCCAGGGGCGCGGACCGGCGGGTGCCATCCTTGGTCTGCTCGCGAAGGTACTGGCCGCGCCCGCGCCCAGACATAGTACCTTGGTCCCATATCGGCCCCGGGCCAGCCCCATAGGATGGTGCGGACGAGAGGACCCACGCATGACCGTGACCAACCCCTGCCGGGCCGCACTGGCCGGGCTTCTGCTGCTCCACACGGCTGGCGCCGCCGCCGCGGAGGGCACCGCCGCCAAGGGCACCGCCGCCAAGGGCACCGCCTATGTCAGCAACGAGCGCGGCGACAGCGTGACGGTGATCGATCTCGCCAGCCGGGCCGTGACCGCCACCTGGGCCGTAGGCAAGCGCCCGCGCGGCATCGCGGTTTCCCGCGATGGCAGCCGGGTGTTCGTCGCCGCCGGGCAGGACAATGCGGTCGAGGTGCACGAGCGCGCCAGCGGGCGGCTGCTCGCCACCCTGCCCGCCGGGCAGGACCCGGAGCAGTTCTTTCCCTCGCGCGACGGGCGCCTGCTGTTCGTCGCCAACGAGGACGATGCCGCCGCCACCGCGATCGATCTCGCGGCCGGGCGGGTCGCCTGGCAGGTCCCGGTCGGCCGCGAACCCGAGGGCATCGCCGAAAGCCCCGACGGCCGCTGGCTGGTGGTGACCAGCGAGGACCAGCACAGCGTGGCGTGGATCGATCTCGCCAGCCGTCAGCCCGTGGCCGAGACCGCCACCGCCGAACGGCCGCGCCATGTCGAGTTCACGCCCGACGGCAGCGCGCTGTGGGTGGCGGCCGAGGCCGGCGGGGTGGTCCAGGTGATCGATCCGGCCAGCCGCGCGGTGGTCGCAACGATCCCCTTCGCCCCGCCCGGCGTGCCGGCCTACAAGGTCCTGCCCTGCGGGATCCGCTTCACCGCCGACGGGCGGCGCGCGGTGATCGCGCTGGGGCGGGCCAACCACGTCGCGCTGGTCGATGTCGCCAGCCGCAGGGTCCTGTCCTACAGCGCGGTCGGCGGGCGGCCCTGGCATCTCGCGCTGACCCCGGACGGCGGCGGCGCGCTGGTCGCCAACGGGATGAGCGACACGGTCAGCCTGGTCGATCTCGCCACCGGCCAGGTCACCGCCACGATCCGCGCCGGAGCGGGGCCGTGGGGTGTCGCGGTGGCGCCCTGACCCGGCCGCGGCAGGCGCCCATTGGCCTTTGGTATCAGGACCGAAAGTCCAATTCCGAGGCCCTCCCCCCCGTCTCATGATCCGCTCCAGCCGAACGGACGGCATGATCAATTGGGGGAGTACCATGGGAAGGTTCACACTGCTCGGCGGCGCGTCCGCCGTCCTGGCCCTGTGCCTGAGCGCCACCAGCGCCCAGGCCGGCACCACCGAGACGCTGCTCAAGCGGCTCCACGACAAGGGCATCCTCAGTGACGAGGAATATGCCGAACTGACGCGCGAGGAGCAGGCCGCCGCCGCCGCGCCGGCACCCTCGGCCACCGCCGCCATGACCACGGCCCAGGCCGCGCTCGACGTCAGCCACATGGTCCGGCGGACCGATTCCGGCGTCGGGCTCGAGGTCGGCGGCGCGACGCTCACCTTCACCGGCTCGGTGAACGGGTTCTACGTCCATGACAGCCCGCAGGCCGCCGGGGCGCGCACCGCGGTGACCGGCGGGATCGCGAATGTCGGCGGCAACGGCACCAGCGCGGTGCGCAACGGCCTGCTGCCCGGCTTCCTCAAGGTGGAAGTGACGACCAAGCAGAACGGCTGGGACGTTGGCGCGCACTTCGGGATGTATCCCGGGATCAACAGCACGGCCTGGGGCACGCTCGGCGCCAACAACGGCGGCCAGCCGACCGCGCTGGCCACTTCGGGGATCGATTTCCGCCAGACCTTCCTGACCGTGGGCAAGGCGGGCTTTGGCACGCTGAAGATCGGCCGCGACATCGGCCTGTTCGGCTCGGACGCGATCCTCAATGACATCACCCTGCTCTCCTCGGGCGCGCCGGGCGGCAATGTCGCCCCGGGCAACACCACGTTGGGGCGGATCGGCTCGGGCTACATCTACACCGACTTCCAGCCGCAGATCACCTATACCACCCCCAGCATGGCCGGGCTCCAGGCCTCGGTCGGGGTGTTCCAGCCGCTCGCCTCCCTCACCGGCGCGGCCCAGCAGAACAAGACGCCGGGCTTCCAGGGCAAGGTTACCTACGATGGCGCGGTCGGTGGCCTGTCGGTGCATGGCTGGCTCTCGGGCATCACCCAGCGCCACAACGCGCTGACCGGGCTGAGCTACACCGGCCAGGGCCTGGATCTCGGCGCCAAGGTCACCGGCGGGCCGCTCACCGTGACCGGCTACTGGTACACGGCCAAGGGGCTGGGCACGACCGTGCTCAACCTGTTCGACACCGACGCCGCGGGCAATCCGCGCAAGAGCAATGGCTTCTATGTCCAGGCCCTGCTCAGCGAGGGCAAGTGGGGCATCGGCGCCTCCTATGGCGCGAGCTTCCTGAAGTTCGCCAGCGCCGCCGATGCTGCCGCCAACCCCACCCTGGTGCGCCGCAATGCCAGCACGGTGGGCCAGGTCCGCTACGGCCTGACCAGCTGGGTGACCCTGATCGGCGAATACATCCACACCCAGTCGCGCGCCCACAACGGCAATGCCGCATCGAGCGATGCGGTGGCCGCGGGCGGGATCCTGTTCTTCTGATCCCCTTGCGTGCAGGTGACAGCGATGCTGCGTCGGCCTAGAGGCCGGCGCAGCATCCTGCGTCTGGAGCACCGCCCGGTGGCGGGTGGTTTTGGAAAGTGCCTGTCATGTCCCCTTCGGTCGCCCGTCGCCGCCTGCTCCTTGCCCTGACCACCCTCCCCCTCGCGTCCCTCGCCGTGCTGCCCGGCGCGGCCCGGGCCGACGAGGCCGCACCGGGCCAGCCCGAGCTGGTGGTGCTGGGCCGCGGGCTCCAGGCGCCCCCGGCCAGCCCGGCCTATGGCTCGACCGACATTGCCGGCGACCGGCTCAACCAGGCCGCTTCGGGCCGGATCGAGGATGCCCTCGCCTCGGTCGCGGGGTTCCAGCAGTTCCGCCGCTCGGACAGCCGCTCGTCCAATCCCTCGGCCCAGGGCGTGACGTTGCGCGCGCTTGGCGGCAACGCCACCAGCCGCACGCTGGTCCTGCTGGACGGGGTGCCGATGGCCGATCCGTTCTTCGGCTATGTTCCGCTCTCGGCGCTCTCGCCGGAGCGGCTGGCGGGCGCGCGGGTCACTCGCGGGGGCGGCTCGGGCGCCTTCGGGGCGGGCGCGGTGGCGGGAACGATCGAGCTGGCCAGCGCCTCGGCCGACCAGCTCGGGCGCTTCGCCGGCTCGGCGCTGGTCGACGACCGCGGCGACACCGAGCTGGCCGGCACCTTCGCCCCGCAGCTTGGCAGCGGCTTCGCCGTGCTGTCCGGGCGGTGGGACCGCGGCCCGGGGTTCTGGACCACACCGCCCGCGCAGCGCGCCGCGGCCAGCGTCCGCGCGCGCTACGAAAGCTGGTCGGCCGGGCTGCGCGCCGTCGCGCCGATCACCTCCGATATCGAGCTGCAGGCCCGCGTCCTGGCCTTCCGCGACAACCGCACCCTGCGCTTTGCCGGGGCCGACACCGGCACCGCGGGCGAGGATGCCAGCCTGCGTCTGGTCGGGCGCGGGGCCTGGCAGTTCGACGTGCTCGGCTATGTCCAGCGGCGCGACTTCACCAACGTGGTGGTCAGCGCCGTCACCTTCCGCCCCACGCTGAACCAGCGCGCCACCCCGTCGACCGGGGCCGGCGGCAAGATCGAGCTGCGCCCGCCGGTGGGCGGCGGCCACCTGCTGCGGCTGGGCGGGGACTGGCGGGTCGCGACCGGCGAGACGCTGGAGACCGGGCTGACCCCCACGGTGACCTATCGCCGGGCGGGCGGGACCAATGGCGATCTGGGGGTCTTCGCCGAGGATGACTGGACCCTGGGCGCGCTGATCCTCACGGCCGGGGCCCGTGCCGACCGCTGGTCGATCCGCAGCGGCCACGCCTCGATCGCCCGCCCCGACGGCACCTTCACCAGCAACCTGACCTTCGCCGACCGCAGCGGCTGGCTGGGCAGCCTGCGCGGCGGCGCCGTCGCCCAGGTGAGCCCCGGCCTGAAACTGCGCGCGGCGGGCTACACCGGTCTGCGCCTGCCAACCCTCAACGAGCTGTACCGCTCATTCGTGGTCGCCGGGGTGACCACCAACCGCAACCCGCTGCTCAAGGCCGAGCGGCTCGCCGGGTTCGAGGCCGGGCTTGACCTGGCTCCGCTGCCGGGCGTCAGCCTGAGCGTGACGGCCTTCACCAACCGCGTGCGCGATGCCATCGCCAACGTCACCAGCGCGACCGATCCGAACCAGCGGACGCGGGCCAATGTCGCGGCGATCCAGGCGCGCGGGCTGGAGTTCGCCGCCCATCTCGAGCGGGGTCCGGTCTCGTTCGACGGCTCGCTGGCGCTGACCGATGCCGCGATGCGCGCACCCGGGCAGGCGCTGAACGGCAAGCGCCCCGCACAGACGCCCAAGGTTGCCGCCGCGCTGACCGCCGCCTTCCGCCCGGCGACGGGCTGGACCGCCGCGCTCACCCTGCGCCACGTCGGTGCCCAGTTCGAGGACGATCTGCAGACCGACGTGCTGCCGGCCGCGACCACCCTCGATGCCTTCGTCCAGCTCCCGCTGGCCGGCCCGGCCAGCCTGGTGCTGCGCGGCGAGAACCTTACCGATACGCGGATCATCACCCGCAATTCGGGCGGGACGGTTGATCTCGGGGTGCCGCGTACGCTGTGGGTGGGGCTGCGGGTCGGCCTGCGCTGAAACACGCACAGGACGGACGGGAGCGGCCCCCTTGCCACTCCCGCCCGTTCCCGCTGCTCCCCGGGTCGCCGTTCCGGGTCAGCGCAACTGCTTGAGATAGGCGATGATCTCGGCGCGCTTGGCCGGATCCTTGATCCCCGGGAACGACATGATCGTGCCGGGCACTAGCGCCATCGGCGCGGTGATCCACTTGTCCAGCGTGGCATCGTCCCACTTGAGCCGCGCGGCCTTGAGCGCGGCCGAATAGGCGAAGCCGCCGCGCGCGGCCTTGCCGCCATAGACGCCCCACAGGTCGGGCCCGATCTTCGCCCCGGCGCCCTTGGCCGCATTGTGGCACACCGCGCAGCGCGCGAAGACCGCGGGCGCGGGCGGCGGGGCGGGCGGGGCGGCAACAGCCGGCGCAGCCAGCCCGAACAGCGCCAAGGTCAGGCTGGTGGCCAGCGCGGACCGCGCGGCGGGGCGCAGCAGCGCCAGGGTGGAAAGGGCCATCGATCGTCTCCCGCAGGTGTTTCCCGCGGGGTGCCATGACGTCCGTCCGGGCGGAATTGCACTTTGGTCGGGTAGGCCGGACGAACCCGGCCCAAGCCTCCCCCGGCCGCTCAGCGCGGCGCCATGCGGATCGCGCCGTCGAGGCGGATGACTTCGCCATTGAGCATCGGATTGGTCACGATGCTCTCGACCAGCTGGGCATATTCCTCGGGCCTGCCGAGCCGGCTCGGGAACGGCACCTGGGTGCCGAGCGAATCCTGCGCCTCCTGCGGCAGGCCGGCGAGCATCGGGGTCCAGAAGATGCCCGGCGCGATGCCGACCACGCGGATCGCCGAGCGCGCCAGTTCGCGCGCCAGCGGCAGGGTCATCCCGGCGACCCCGGCCTTCGAGGCAGCATAGGCCGACTGCCCGATCTGGCCGTCGAAGGCGGCGACGCTGGCGGTGTTGACGATCACCGCGCGCTCTTCGCCGATCGGCTCGAGCGTCGCGGCCCGGGCGGCGAACTGGGCCAGCACGTTGAAGCTGCCGATCAGGTTGATGGTGACGACCCGGCTGAAATGGGCCAGCGGGGTGGGCGTGCCATCGCGGGCGATGACCTTGGCCGGGGTGGCGATCCCGGCGCAGTTGACCAGCAGGCGGGCGATCCCGTGGGCCTGCTCGGCCGAGGCCAGCGCGGCGGCGACCGCGGCCTCGTCGGTCACGTCGGTGCGCACGAAGTGGCCGCCGATCCGCGCCGCGGTGGCTTCGCCCGCGGCGCTGTCAAGGTCGAGCAGCGTCACCCGCGCGCCGCGCGCCGCGAGCCGCTCGGCGGTGGCCTGCCCCAGCCCCGAGGCGCCGCCGGTGACGATGGCCGAAAGTCCTGCGATATCCATGCCTGTGATCCCTGGCCTGTGAACCCTGTGAACAGGCGCGCGCCGTTGCATGCACGACGCGGCTTGTCCAGACGGTCAGGCCGCCGCCTTCGCCCGCTGGCGGAAGGCGTGGAGCAGCGGCTCGGTATAGCCGTTGGGCTGGTCCACGCCCTCGAAGACCAGCGCCCGCGCGGCCTGGAAGGCCAGGCTGCCGGCCGGGTCGGCGGCCATCGGCCGGTACAGCGGATCGCCCGCGTTCTGCGCGTCGACCTTGGCCGCCATGCGCAGCAGCGCCGCCTCGACCGCCGCGGGGCTGACCACGCCGTGGAGCAGCCAGTTGGCCAGGTGCTGGCTCGAGATGCGCAGCGTCGCGCGGTCCTCCATCAGACCGATGTCATTGATATCAGGCACCTTCGAGCAGCCAACACCCTGATCGACCCAGCGCACGACATAGCCGAGGATGCCCTGGGCATTGTTCTCGATCTCCTCGCGGATCTCCTCGTCCGACCAGTTCCGGCCCGCCGCGAGCGGGATGGTCAGCAGGGCATCGAGCGCGGCGACCGGCTCGGCCCGGCGTTCGGCCTGGCGAGCAAAGACGTCGACCCGGTGGTAATGGGTGGCGTGCAGCGTGGCGGCGGTGGGCGATGGCACCCAGGCGGTGTTGGCCCCGGTGCGCGGGTGGCCGATCTTCTGCTCGAGCATATCGCCCATGCGATCGGGCATGGCCCACATCCCCTTGCCGATCTGCGCCCGGCCCGACAGCCCGCAGGCAAGGCCGATCTGGACGTTGCGGTCCTCATAGGCCTGGATCCACGCGGTGGTCTTCATCGCCCCCTTGCGCAGCATGGCCCCGGCCTGCATCGCGGTGTGCAGCTCGTCGCCGGTGCGGTCGAGAAAGCCGGTGTTGATGAACATGATGCGGTCCTTCACCGCGTGGATGCAGGCCGCCAGGTTGGCGCTGGTGCGGCGCTCCTCGTCCATCACGCCGATCTTGAGCGTGTGGCGCGCCAGCCCGAGCAGGTCTTCGACCGCATCGAACAGGTCGTTGGCGAAGGCGCATTCCTCGGGTCCATGCATCTTCGGCTTGACGATGTAGACCGATCCGGCGCGGCTGTTGCGCAGCGGCCCGGCGCCGCGCAGGTCATGCAGCGCGATCAGGCTGGTGACGATCCCGTCGAGGATCCCCTCGGGCGCCTCGGCGCCGTCGTCGAGCCGCACCGCCGGGGTGGTCATCAGGTGGCCGACATTGCGCACCAGCAGCAGCGAGCGCCCCGGCAACGTGATCGCGCTGCCATCCGGCGCAACATAGTGGCGATCGGGATTGAGCCGCCGGGTGATCGTGGTCCCGCCCTTGTCGAACGTGTCCTCAAGATCGCCGCGCATCAGCCCCAGCCAGTTGGCATAGGCCTGGACCTTGTCGGCGGCATCGACCGCGGCGACCGAATCCTCGAAGTCGCAGATCGCGGTCAGCGCGGATTCGAGCACCACGTCGGCAATCCCGGCGGGATCGTCGCGGCCGATCGGGTGGTTCCGGTCGATCACCACCTCGATGTGCAGGCCGTTGTGGCGCAGCAGCAGGGTGTCACCGGCGCGGCCGACCAGTTGGGCGGGATCGGCCAGCACCGGATCCCCGCCCGGCCAGGCCGACCAGGACCCCGTGGCGAGCGGCACGGCCGCGTCGAGGAAATCCTTGGCCCAGGCGATCACCGCCGCGCCGCGCACCGGATCGTAGCCCGGCCCGGCCGGGGCGCCGGGGATCGCGTCGGTGCCGTAGAGCGCGTCGTAAAGGCTGCCCCAGCGGGCATTGGCGGCGTTGAGCAGGAAGCGGGCATTGAGCACCGGGACGACCAGCTGCGGCCCGGCGACCTCGGCCAGCTCGCGGTCGACCTGGCGCGGCGCGACCGTGAAGGGCGCGGGCTCGGGCACCAGATAGCCGATTTCGGCCAGGAAGGCGCGATAGGCCGGCAGATCCTGCGGTTGTCCGGCGCGCGCGCGGTGCCAGCCGTCGATCGCCGCCTGCAGCGTGTCACGGCGGGCCAGGAGGGCGCGGTTGCGCGGAACGAAGCGGGTGAAGATCGCCGCTGCGCCGGTCCAGAAGGCAGCCGCATCGATCCCGGTCCCGGGCAGCGCGCAGGTCTCGATGAAGGTGGCCAGCTCGGCGGCGATCTGCAAGCCGGCCCGTTCGACATAGGCGGTCATCGTGTCATCTCCTGATTCCTTGCGGCCGGGCCTATCGCAGCGCCCTTCCCCGCACTAGAAGGAAAGAATTCAACACAGCTTCTCGTTTGAGTTGACAATGTTCGATCCCGATTACGACCTGTTCCTGGCGATCATCGAGGCCGGCTCGATCTCGGCCGCGGCGCGCGCCCGCGGCCTGTCGACCGCGGCGCTGTCGAAACGGCTCGCCCGGCTCGAGCAGCGCCTTTCGGCCCGGCTGGTCCACCGCACCACCCGGCGGCTCGCCCTGACCCCGGCCGGGCGCGAGCTGCACGATGCCCTGCTGCCGCTGCGCGGGGCGCTGCTCGCCGCCGAGGAACGGGTGGGCGGCCGGCCCGACCTGCTGCGCGGCCCGCTGCGGGTGACCGCGCCGACCTCGTTCGGGCGGATGCACGTGGTGCCCTGCCTGCCGGCCTTCCTGACCGCCCATCCCGACATCGCGCTGTCGATCGATCTCGCCGACGACTTCGTCGACCTGCTCGACGGTTCGTGCGACCTCGCGGTGCGCATCGGCGCGCGGATCGGGACCGGGCTGGTCGGGCATCGGCTGGGTACCAGTCACCGGGTGCTCTGCGCGGCGCCGGCCTATCTGGCCGCCTTCGGCGAGCCGGACAGCCTCGCCGCGCTCGCCCGACACCGCCTGCTGGCCACCACCAGCCAGCTGCCGTGGGAGCTCGACGGACCCGAGGGCATGGTCACCCTCCAGGGCGAGAGCCACGTGCGGACCAATTCGAGCGAGGTCGTGCGCGAGCTGGCGCTGGGCGGTTGCGGGATCGCGCTCCGCTCGTTGTGGGACGTCGGCGAGGCGCTGCGGCTGGGAGCCCTGCGCCGGGTGCTGCCGCAGTACCAGGGCTCGCACGATGTCGGGATCTTCGCGGTCCACGCCCCTGCCCCGGCCGTCCCGGCGCGGCTGCGGGCGATGATCGACCATCTCGCCGCCCATCTTCACGCCAGCGGGGCGCTGGGCTGAGCACCCCTCCCCCTGGTTTGACCCGTGGATAGAGAAAAGCCCCGCGTTTTGCGGGGCTTTTCGGTTTGGCCTGGGGTGTGTGTCAGAGCTTTTCGGTGAGCTCGGGGACGATGGCGAAGAGGTCGCCGACGAGTCCGATGTCGGCGACCTGGAAGAT
>NZ_JACLAX010000013.1 GCF_014230355.1 Novosphingobium piscinae | reverse complement strand
GCAGCGCCGCTCCCCACGGCGGACAGAAGGCCGGCGCGGGCATGCGCGGCAAGCACGGCGCGGCGCGGCCCGGCGGCGGGGCGGATCGCCCTGTGCCGGCGCGCCCGGCCGCTCCCGCCGCGGCGGAACCGGTCCCCGGCAATCCCTTTGCGGCCCTCGCCGGGCTGGTCGGTCGCTGAGCGGCGATGCGGCTCGACAAGCTGCTGTGGTTCCTGCGCTTCGCCCGGACGCGGCCCTTGGCCCAGGCGCTGGTCGCCGCCGGCCATATCCGCCTCAACGGCCGCCGGGTCGAGCGCAGCGCACTGGCGGTGCGCACCGGCGACATCCTCGTGCTGCCGCTGCCCGCCGGGGTGCGCGTGATCGAGATTCTGGCCCTGCCCGGTCGCCGCGGCCCTGCCCTTGAAGCCCAGGCCTGCTATCGCGTGCTTGACGGGGCTCCCGCAAATCCCATAGCAGCCGAACCAGCACCGCCCGCGTCGGACCCAGACCGGCCCGAGCAACCAGGGGACCATTCGTCATGAGCTATGTCGTTACCGAGGCCTGCATCCGCTGCAAGTACATGGACTGCGTGGAAGTCTGCCCGGTCGATTGCTTCTACGAGGGCGAGAACATGCTCGTCATCAACCCGAACGAGTGCATCGACTGCGGCGTGTGCGAACCGGAATGCCCGGCCGAGGCGATCCTGCCCGACACCGAGGGTGGTCTCGAGCAGTGGCTCGAGCTGAACGCCAAGTATTCGGCCGAGTGGCCCAACCTCACCTCGAAGCGCGACACCCCCGAGGACGCCGATGCGTTCAAGGGCGTCGAGGGCAAGTTCGAGAAGTTCTTCTCGCCCGAACCCGGCGAGGGCGACTGAGCCCCAGCCCCGCGGATCACGGCGATTCGTCTCGCTGCGGCTGCGAGACAACCCTTTGCAGCGGCGCCTGGCGCCACCGCCCCGGAGTCGCCGGACTCCGGGGTTTTTGCGCGTTTTCCTGAGGGGGTGGAAATTTTGTTGCAGCTTCGCTATATGAAGGTGACCGAGCGGAACGCGTCGTTCCAGCGGCAGTACGCATCTTGAAAGGCAGGATCGCAACAGACGGTTGATCGGGCCAAGGCCGCTCCGCCGAGCGGGCCCCTTATCCCATCAAACCCCAGAACCGTCGGGTCGCGCGATCCTGGACGCGAAAGGACGATACATGGCGGCCAAGGCTCACGCCTTCGATGTTGGAGACTATGTCGTTTACCCCAAGCACGGTGTCGGCCGGGTAATCGAATTGCAGGAGCAGGAAATCGCCGGAATGAAGCTGGAGCTCTACGTGCTCCGCTTCGAGAAGGAACGGATGACGCTGCGGGTGCCGATGAACAAGGTCGAAGCGATCGGCATGCGCAAGCTGTCGTCGGACAAGACCCTGCGCGAGGCGCTCGACACGCTCAAGGGCAAGCCCAAGGTCAAGCGCACGATGTGGTCGCGCCGCGCCCAGGAATACGAAGCCAAGATCAACTCGGGCGACCTGGTGTCGATCGCCGAGGTGACCCGCGACCTGTTCCGCGCCGATGACCAGCCCGAGCAGTCCTATTCCGAGCGCCAGATCTTCGAGGCCGCTTCGTCGCGGCTCGCGCGCGAGCTGGCGGCCATGGAAAAGACCGACGAACCGGCGGCGCTGAAGAAGATCCTCGCGATCCTCAACGAGCATGCGCCCAAGTTCTACGAGGCCGCCGCCGCGGCCGAATAACCGGGCCCGCCTGCCGGACCCACGAAGGGGCCGCTCCTGCCGGGGCGGCCCTTTTCGCTATGGCTGAAAGACCGGCGCCGGTGGGTGATTCAGGCCGCCGCCCGGCGCAGCCGGTCGTTGATGGCCCGGCCAATCCCGCGATCGGGCACCGGCGCCACCGCGACGCGCGGCGCCGCGGCGCCGGCGGCGGCGTGGAGACAGGCATAGAGCCGCGCTGCCGCTTCGGCGAGATCGCCCGTGGCCGACAGGGTGACGTCACCGGCAAGCGCCCCGAACCCGATCAGGAATTCGTCCGGTGCCGCCGTCACGGCGCCCAGCCGCACCGGCTTGCCGGGCGCATAGTGGCTGGCGAGCTGACCCGGCGCCTCGATCGCGCCCGGGCTCGCGCCGGGGGCCTCATCGCTGCCGAGCACGGCAGCGATCTGCTCGGTGCTCACCGGGCCGGGGCGCAGGATCGTCCAGCCTTCGGTGCGCAGGGCGACGATGGTCGATTCGAGCCCGGTGGCACAGGGCCCGCCGTCGAGCACCAGGTCGATCCGGCCAGCCAGACTGGCGGCAACATGCGCGGCGGTGGTCGGACTGACCGCGCCGCTGCGGTTGGCCGAGGGCGCGGCCAGCGGCAGGGCGCAGGCGGCCAGCAGCGCGCGCATCACCGGATGATCCGGACAGCGCAGGGCAAGGGTCGGCAGCCCCGCGGTGACCGCCGGGGTGATCGCCGCACCGGCGCGCAGCGGCAGCACCATGGTCAGCGGCCCAGGCCAGAACGCGGCGGCCAGGCGTTCGGCCCGCGCATCCACCTCGGCCAGCGGCCGTGCTGCGGCGAGATCGCCCACATGGACGATCAGCGGATTGAAATCGGGCCGGCCCTTGGCGCGATAGACTGCGGCAACCGCCTCGGCCTGGTCGGCCCGCGCCGCCAGCCCATAGACCGTCTCGGTCGGCACCGCGACCGGTGCGCCGGCGCGCAGGCTATCCGCTGCGCGGGCAAGCCCCGCGGTATCGGGCGGCAGAACAAGAGGGCGGGTGTTGCCGGTCATGGCGCGGCGCTATAGCGGCCTTGCGGTGCAAACCCAAACCACGATGCACGCGGGAGTTGCCGGATGACCTATACTGCCCCCACCTCAGACCTGCTGCTGGCGCTCGAGGTGTGCGCCGGACTGGGCGACCTGGCCGAACAGCCCCGGTTCGCGGCCGCCACCCCCGACACGGTCGCGGCGGTGGTCGAAGGGATCGGGGCCTTTGCCGCGGGCGAATGGGCCCCGCTTGCCCAGGCCGGCGACCGGGTCGGCGCGCGCGTCCAGGACGGGGTGGTGACCCTGCCGGATGGCTATGCCGAAGCCTACCGCACCTTCGTCGAGCAGGGCTGGAACTCGATCGCCGGACCGGAGGACCATGGCGGCCAGGGCCTGCCGTGGTCACTGTCGGTCGCGGTGCTCGAAACGCTGGGCGCTGCCAACCTCGGCTTCACTCTCTTGCCGGTGCTCACCGCCGGGGCGATCGACGCGCTCGAGCAGCACGCCAGCCCGGCCCAGAAGGCACTCTACCTGCCCAGGCTGATCTCGGGCGAGTGGAGCGGGACGATGAACCTGACCGAGCCGCAGGCCGGGTCCGACGTCGGCGCGCTGCGCACCACGGCCACCCCGATCGGCGAGGGGCCGCACGCCGGAAAGTACCGGATCCGCGGCACCAAGATCTATATCAGCTGGGGCGAGCACGACCTGGCCGCCAATATCGTCCATCTGGTGCTGGCGCGGCTGCCCGGGGCGCCCGAGGGCTCGCGCGGGATCAGCCTGTTCATCGTCCCCAAGTACCTGCCCGATGCGCAGGGCGAACCCGGCGTGCGCAACGATCTCAAGGCGGTGTCGATCGAGCACAAGCTCGGTCTGCATGCCTCGCCGACCTGCGTGATGAGCTTCGGTGACGAGGATGCGTGCATCGGCGAGCTGGTCGGCGCACCCAATGAGGGACTGCGGGCGATGTTCACGATGATGAACGCCGCGCGGATCAATGTCGGCGGCCAGGGCGTGCAGGTGGCCGAGGCCGCCTGGCAGCGGGCCCGGTGGTTCGCGCGCGAGCGGGTCCAGTCGCCGCGCGCGGGCAGCGCCGTCAAGACCCCGGTGGCGATCGTGGAGCATCCCGACGTGCGGCGCATGCTGCTGCGGATGCGTGCGCTGACCGAGGGCGCCCGGGCGCTGCTCTACTACACCGCCGGCCAGGTCGATCGGGGCGGGCTGGGCGACGAGGCCGCCAAGCAGCGCGCCGACGTGCTGGTTCCGCTGATCAAGGCCTGGGGCACCGAGGCCGGGATCGAGGTGGCCAGCCTGGGCATCCAGGTCCACGGCGGCACCGGCTATGTCGAGGATACCGGCGCTGCCCAGCATTACCGCGACGCGCGCATCCTGCCGATCTACGAAGGCACCAACGGGATCCAGGCGGCCGATCTGGTCACCCGCAAGCTTGGCCTCGGCGGGGGTGAGGTGCTGCTGGGCCTGCTCGACGATGTTCGTCGCGACAGCGCCGACGCGCCGGCGCTGGCGTCCCTCGCCACCGACTGTGCCGCCGCCGCGCTGTGGCTGCGCGATGAGGCCTCGCTTGACGACCGCCTCGCCGGCTCGGTTTCGTTCCTCACCATGTGCGCCGTGGCCGTGGCCGGCTGGCAGCTGCTGCGCCAGGCCCGCGCCGTAGCCGGAACCGACCATGTCCTGGCGGCGAGCAAGCCCGTGGTGGCGCGGTTCTTCTTGGATCATCTGGTCCCGGCGGCGGCTGGACTGGCCCCTTCGGTGCGAGCCGGCGCCGCCACGCTCTACCAGCTCGGAGCGCTGGACCTGACCGCATGAGCAGCGAAGGGGACAGCCTGCGCCGGATCGCCGAGGCGCTCGAGCGTCTGGTCCCGGCCACGGCCGCTGGCCCGGATTGGCAGGCCTGCCCGGCCTATGTCTGGGACCGCGGCGGACCGCGCGGGGTGGAACGTCTGGTCGCTCCCGACCTCGCCCTGCTGCAGGGCATCGCCGCGCAGAAGGAGGTGGTGGTGGCCAACGTGCTGCGCCACGCCCGCGGTCACGCCGCACACGACATGCTGCTGTGGGGCTCACGCGGCATGGGCAAGTCGGCGCTGCTGCGCGCTGCGGTCAGGGCAGCCCAGCACGAGGATCCGGGCGGCATCGCGCTGGTCCAGGTCGCGCCCGACGCGCTCGACGGGCTGACCGGGCTGTTCCTGCAGCTGGGCCGCGTGGCGCGCCGGTTCCTCGTCTACATCGACGATCTCGGCTTCGAGGACGGCGACAGCACCGGTCCGCGCCAGCTGCGTTCGTGGTTGGAGGGCGGGGTTGAGGCGCGCCCCGGCAACGTCCGGCTGGCGGTCACTGCCAACCGCCGGGCCATCGTCGCCCGGCACCTGTCGGAGCAGGACGATCCGATCAACCCGCGCGATGTGGTCGACGACCGGCTTGCCCTGGCTGACCGGTTCGGCCTGTCGATCGGCTTCCACGCCTGCAGCCAGGACGATTACCTGGCGATCGTCGGCGGCTATGCCGCCGCCTATGGCCTGTCCTGGGACGAGGGCGACGCGCTTGAATGGTCCAAGCGGCGCGGCGCCCGGTCCGGCCGGGTTGCCTGGCAGTATGTGACCGAGCTGGCGGGACGCGCGGGCCAGACCCTCGGCTGAAGCGCTATTTTCCGGTCGCGGCCGCAGCCGCCTCCTCGGCGCTGGCCCGGAAGCTCGCCATGGCCTCGCTGTTGAGCTGCCGCTGCGGCGGCATGTGCCCGGTCACCACCGGCTTGACCCCCACTGCGGGCGCGGCCCCGGGCGCGATCAGGCGCCAGACGATTCCGGCGGTGTCATCGCTGACCAGCAGCGCCCCGGTGCGATCGAAGGCCAGCCAGGTCGGCCGGCCATGGGTCTTGCCCGTGCGGGTGAGGAAGCCGCCCAGCACCGGCACGGGCTGGCCGCGGGGATTGCCGTTGGCGTCGAAGGTCACGAAAACCACGTCATAGCCGACCGCGGGCTTGCGGTTCCACGACCCATGCCGGGCGATGAAGGCACCGTTCGCGAAGTTGCTGCCGAGCCGGTTGCCCGCCGCGGCGAAGCGCAACCCGAGCGGCGCGACATGGGCGCCCAGCGCGAACTCCGGCTTGCGGACATATTCGTTGAGATAGAGCGGCATCGGCTCCTTCACCCGGTCGTCGAGCTTGTCCTTCCAGTAGAACCACGGCCAGCCATACTGCGCACCGATCGGGACATTGGTGAGATAGTCAGGGACGAGATCGCCGCCGAGCATGTCGCGCTCGTTGACCACGGTCCACAGCTCGCCGGTGGCGGGGTTCCAGTCCATCCCGTTGGCGTTGCGCAGTCCGCCAGCATATTGCCGCGGCCGGCCCGAGGCGAGGTCGATCTCCCAGATCGCGGCGCGGCCTTCCTCGGCCTTGATCCCGGTCTCGGCGATGTTCGAGGCCGAGCCGACCGCGACGTAGAGCTTGGTCGCGTCGGGGCTGAGTTGGAGGTTGCGCATCCAGTGGTTGCCGCCGGCGGGCAGGTCCATCAGCTTGCGCGGGCTGGCGCTAAGCGTGGTGGCGCCGGGCTGGTAGGGGAAGGCGAGCACGGCGTCGTGATTGGCGACATAGAGCGTGCCGTCGTGCCAGGCGAGTCCGGAGGGCGAGGCGAGGCCCTGGCCCTGGCGCAGCACGAAGCGCTGTTCGGCCACGCCGTTGCCGTCGGCATCGCGCAGCAGGACCAGCACATCGGGCGAGGGATCGCCGGCCCCGGCGCGCGAGAACAGGAAGCCCATGACCAGCCCGGTCAGGCCGCCGCCACCCGTGCTCGGCGGCCGGTTGGCCTCGGCCACCAGCACATCGCCATTGGGCAGGGTCAGCATCACCCGGGGATGGTCGAGCCCCTCGGCGAAGCGGTTGACCTGCAAACCCGCTGCGGCGGTGGGCGCCTCGCCGGCGGCCCAGCCGATCGGCTTGGCGATGCCGATGGTCGGGAACTTCTCCGGTTCGGGATCGACCAGCTGCGGATCGCGCCCGGTGGTCGCGGCCAGCGGGCGATCGGTCGGATTGCCGTTGAGCAGCCAGGCTCCCGCCCCGACGAGCACGATGATCAGGAGGCCAAGGCCGGCGAGCACTTTGCGCAAGGTGTCACTCATAGTCGGGAAATAGGCTGCCCCGCCGCTTGCGGCAACCGGAGCGCAGGCTAGTCTGCGGCGGATGTACGATTTCACTCCCGCCGCGGACGCCACCCCCGCCGAACTCCATGCCGATCTGGCCCAGGCCGCACTGGCGCTGATTCATGACGAGCCCGATCCGGTAGCCAACATGGCCAATCTCGCCGCGCTGCTGTGGCAGATGCTGCCGCGGCTCAACTGGGCCGGGTTCTACCGGATGGTCGACGGCGGGCTGGTGCTCGGGCCGTTCATCGGCAAGCCCGCCTGCATCCGCATCGCGCTGGGGCAGGGCGTTTGCGGCACGGCGGCGGCGCGTGCCGAGACCCAGCTGGTGCCCGACGTGCACGCTTTTCCGGGCCATATCGCCTGCGATGCCGCCAGCCGCTCGGAGCTGGTGGTCCCGGTGCTGCGCGACGGGCAGGTCATCGCGGTGATCGATCTCGACAGCCCCGAGCCGGCCCGTTTCGACCCCGTCGACGCTGCCGGGATCGAGGCGCTCGCCCGGATCATCGCCCCGCATATCTGAACCCCGCATATCCGAGCTGGGGCCGCGCGCCCGGCCGGACCGATCGCTGCGCGGCGGTTTACCTTCCGCCGGTCCTGCGCCATTCCGGGACAGGTCCGTGCCAGCCGTGGCGGGCAGGGCGGCGCGCTGCTAAATTCCGGGTTAATGCCCGGGGCTGCGTGCCCCTCCTCAGGGGAATCACCATGCGCTGCCGAATCGCCCCGACTCACGTCACCCTGGCCAGAATCGCTGTGGCCGCTGCCGTCACGATCGCCGCACCCGCCCGCGCCCACGGCCCTGAGCACGGCCCGGCCGCGCCGGTCATGGTCTCTCCGGGGCACTGGGGCGGCCCCTTCGGCGCAATGTACGGCGGGTGGGCCCCGCAGATGGTGATCAACGTCCCCACCGCCCCCCCGCCACAGGCCTGGTCCGGCGCCGCCCCGGGCTATGCGCCGGGCGGCTATGAGGGCGCGACGCTCGACCGCGAATCGTGGCTGCGCGAATGCCGCCGCCGGCTGGGCGACAATGGCGTCGGCGGCGCGGTGATCGGCGGCGTGCTGGGCGGCGTGGCCGGGAACGTGATCGGCGGCCGCGGCAACCGCGTGCTCGGTACGGTTGCCGGTGCGGCGGTCGGCGCCGTGGCCGGTGCGGTGGTCGACAAGGCCGAGGACAAGGGCCGCGTACAAGACCGCTGCGAAGCCATGCTGGCCCAGCCTGCGCCTGGACCGGGCGGCCCGGCAATGGCCTATGGCTATGCCGTGCCGGTGATGTGGGTGCCGGTGATGATGATGCCGCAGCCCGCCGCAGCGGGCGCAACCAAGCGCACCGTGGTGACCGAGGTGCGTTACGAGACGGTCGGGCGTAGCCACCGCGCGATTCCTCGCCGCGCCGCGCCGGACAAGCGGGTGCGGCTTGTTCCGGACAAGCGCGTTCCCCAGTAAATATTTGATTCGTTGATATTAACTGGCTGAATCGAGGCTCAGATCGCCTCGCCGGTCAGCCGCTGGCAGACCAGATCGAGCTGATCGAGCGTGCGGTAGCGGATCGTCACCGAACCTGCGGTCGGATCGGCGGGATCGACCGCGATGCGAATCGGCAGGCCGAGGAACTCCTCGAGGTGGGTCTGCACCGCGATGATGTCGGCATTGCCGCTGCCATCGCCAAGGTCGCGCGCGCGCCGCGGCGTGGCGGGTTCTCCGCGGCTCTGCCGCCGCACCTGCTTTTCCAGCTCGCGCACCGACATCTGCCGCTCCACCACGGCCTGGGCGAGCGCCGCGGCGTTCTCCACCCCGACCAGCGTGCGCGCGTGGCCCATCGACAGGGCCCCGCTTTCGACCAGTGCGATCACCGGCTCGGGCAGGCTGAGCAGGCGCTGCAGGTTGGCGACATGGCTGCGCGACTTGTCGACCATCTTGGCGATGTCGGCCTGCGTCATGGCTTCCTGCTCGGCCAGGCGGTGATAGGCGCGCGCCTCCTCGATCGGGTTGAGATCCTCGCGCTGGAGGTTCTCGATCAGCGCCAGCGCCATGACCTCGCGTTCGCTCAATTCGCGCACCAGGGCAGGGATCTCGTGCAGGCGGGCGCGCTGGGTGGCTCGCCAGCGTCGCTCACCGGCGACCAGCTGATAGCGGCCGCCGCCGAGCGGGCGGACGATGACCGGCTGGATCACCCCGCGCGCGGCGATCGACGCGGCCAGCTCCTCGAGCGCCGCCTCGTCGAAATGCCGCCGCGGCTGCTCGGGGTGCGGCTCGATCGCCGCGACTGGAAGGGTGACGAGGCCACTGACCGGGTCCCCGGAGGTGGCGGCCTGAGCCGCCCCGCTGGTGACCAGCGGCTCTTCGCGGCGCACCTCGCCAAGCAGGGCACCCAGACCACGCCCCAGCGCGGGAGGCTTGCGCCGGACCAGCGGGCTGACCGCGTCAGCGGCCGAAGCGGCCGGCGGAACCTTGGTAGCGGGCTCGTCGCTCATGCGGCTTTCCTTCGTTCGGGCATGCGGCCGATCAGTTCGCGGGCGAGGGCCATATAGGCGCGGCTGCCGGTGCAATTGTAGTCATAGACCAACGCCGGCAGGCCATGGCTGGGCGCTTCGGAGAGCCGCACGTTGCGCGGGATCACCGCCTCGAACACCAGCGGGCCCAGGCAGGCACGCACATCGTCGGCGACCTGGTCGGTCAGGCGGTTCCGCCGGTCGAACATGGTCAGGGCCACGCCGATGATGCCCAGCGCAGGGTTGAAGCGCTGCTGCACCCGCTCGACCGTCTGGAGCAGCTGGCTCAGACCCTCGAGCGCGAAGAACTCGCACTGCAGGGGCACCAACAGGGTATCGGCGGCGGCCAGGGCGTTAAGCGTGAGCAGTCCGAGCGAGGGTGGGCAGTCGATGAAGCACACGTCATAGTCGGCGACCTCGGCCAGCGCCTCGCGCAGGCGGTCGGTGCGGTTCGCCACCCCGACCAGCTCGACCTCGGCCCCGGACAGATCGACCGTGGCGGGAACGATGCTCAGCTCGGGAATCCGGGTGGGCAGGGTGCAGTCGGCCAACGGCGCGCCATCGATCAGCAGATCATAGGACGAACGCTCGCGCTCGGCCGTGGCGATGCCGATGCCGGTCGAAGCGTTGCCCTGCGGATCAAGGTCGATCAGCAGCGTCTTCCACCCGGTCGCGGCGAGGGCCGTGGCGATGTTGATCGCGGTGGTGGTCTTGCCCACGCCGCCCTTCTGGTTAGCAATCGCGATTGTGATCATGGCTGCATCACCGCTTCCGATCCTTTTTGCCCGAGAGCTTGCCCAAGACCTGACCGACGATCACGCCGGCTTCGGTATCGGTCAGCGAATGTTCCACGTGGAACCGATGCGACCACCCGTTCAGCTGATTCACTTCATCCCGCGCCGACCGCCCCTTCGGCAACAGCCATAGCGTGTCGCTTGTGGAAAAGCGTGCGGAAAGCTCGACCAGACGATCGAGCGGGGCAAAGGCCCGGGCCGAAATCACCCGGGCCGGGAAGCTTTCGACCAGTTCGAGCCGCGCCCCGGCGACCCGCGCGCAGGGCAGGGCCAGCGCGGTGATCGCGCGCTGCAGCCAGTCGATCCGCTTGCTGCGCGATTCGACAAGGACCACCTCGCACTCCGGCCGCAGCGCCGCGACAACCAGACCGGGAAATCCGGCCCCACTGCCGAGATCGAGCCAAGGGGACCATGTTTCACGTGGAACATGGCAGAGCAGCTGGGCGCTGTCGGCCACGTGGCGCAGCCAGACCGCGTCAAGACTGGCCGCCGAAACGAGGTTCTGGCGCGCGTTCTCCTCCCGCAGCAGGGCGACCAGGCTTTCGAGCCGCTCGAGCGCCACGGCATTGCCCTCGGGCAGGGTGGCCAGCCAGGCGCGCGCCGCGGCGTTCGAATCGAGCGCGGTCACGCCGCCCGCCGCCGGGCATGGACAAGCAAGGCAGCCAGCGCGGCCGGGGTGATCCCCGGCACCCGGCCGGCATCGGCCAGGGTGGCGGGCTGGGCCCGGACGAGCCGCTCCACCATCTCGTTAGACAGGCCCGGGATCGCGGCATAGGGAAAGCCGTCACCCAGGGGCAGACGATCGCTGGCCCGCAGTTCGCGCAGCTCGCCATCCTGGCGCGCCAGGTAGGGCGCATAGGCCGCATCCTCGGCCATTTCGGCGCAGAGATCGGTATCGGCCGGGACGGCATCGCCCAGCCACGGCCGCAGGTCATCCAGGCTCACGCCAGCGAAGCGCAGCCACTCGCGCAGCGGCAACCGCCCGACATCACTGCGCACCGGCAGTCCGGCGCGGCCCAGCTCGCTCGCCGTGGCCATGTGGTCGAGTGCGGCATCGAGCCGGGCCCGGTCAGCCGCGCGGCGTTCGAACCAGGCGCGTCGCTCGGCCCCGACCGCGCCGCAGGCGAGCGCGAGCGGGGTTAGCCGAGTTGAGGCGTTGTTGGCGCGCAGCCGGAGACGATACTCCGACCGCGCAGTGAGCATGCGGTAGGGCTCGCTGACCCCGTGCAGCGTGAGATCGTCGATCATCACCGCCATGTAGGAATTGGCCCGGTCGAGCGCGGCCGAGGCGCGACCGAGCACAGCGGCCGCCGCGTGCATCCCGGCGACCAGCCCCTGGGCGGCGGCCTCCTCGTAGCCAGTCGTGCCATTGATCTGGCCGGCACAATAAAGCCCCGGCAGCGCGCGCAGCTCGAGCGTCCGGCGCAGCGCCCGGGGATCGATGTGATCGTACTCGACGGCATAGCCGGGCACGACCATCTCGACCTGCTCGAGCCCGACCATCGAGCGCAGCAGCGCCAGCTGGACATCGGCCGGAAGCGAGGTGCTGATGCCGTTGGGATAGACCAGCGCGGTATCGAGGCCCTCGGGCTCGAGAAACACCTGGTGCCCATCACGGTCGGCGAAGCGGTGGATCTTGTCCTCGATCGAGGGACAATAGCGCGGGCCGGAGGCACCGATCGCACCGGTGAAGAGAGGAGAGCGGTGGAGATTGTCGGCAATGATCTGGTGGGTGGCCGGATTGGTCCGGGTGATCGCACAGAACACCTGGGGCAGGGGGCGTACGCGCGTCAGCGGCGACATCGTCCAGGGATCCGCGTCCGAAGGTTGCTCGTCGAGCTGTGCCCAGTCGATGGTGCGGCCATCGAGGCGCGGCGGCGTGCCGGTCTTGAGCCGTGCCATCGGCAGATCCGTTTCGCGCAGCTGTGCCGCCAGTCGCTGGGCCGACTGCTCGCCAATGCGGCCGCCCATGAAGCGCTCCTCGCCGCGGAACAGCGTCCCACCAAGGAAGGTGCCGGTGCATAGCACCACGGCTTCGGCCGCCAGCACCGTACCGTCGGCCAGATCGAGCCCCACGACGCGCCCCCCGCCGAACCGCAACGCCGCCGCCTCGCCCGCAATCAGCGTGAGATCGCCCTGCTGGCGCAGCAGCGTGTGGATCGCCGCCTTGAACCGTACCCGGTCAGCCTGGACCCGTGGACCCTGCACCGCGCTGCCCTTGCTGCGGTTGAGCATGCGGTAGTGGATCGCCCCGGCATCCGCCGCGCGACCGATCAGCCCATCGCAGGCGTCAACCTCGCGTACGAGATGGCCCTTGCCGAGCCCACCGATCGCCGGATTGCAGCTCATCGCGCCGATCGCCGTCAGGTCGAAGCTGACCAGCGCCACGCGCGCGCCCATCCGCGCCGCGACCGCCGCCGCCTCGCAGCCGGCATGCCCACCGCCTACGACCAGGATGTCGAACCTCTGCATGGAGCTGCGCTTACAGGATCGCGCCCGCCGGGTCCACCGCAGCCCTGTTTCACGTGGAACATTTGGCCGCGCGCAACCTGCCCGCAACCGCCCGTGGCTACTTGCCGATGCAGAACCGGCCGAACAAGGCGTCGAGCATATCCTCGGTGGTGGTCCGGCCAAGCAGTGCATCGAAGGCGACCCGCGCAACACGCAATTCCTCGGCCACCAGCAGCGGATCAGTCTGTCCGTCAACCCGGCCGAGGGCGGCCTCGGCCTGGGCGAGCAGGCGATGCTGGCGCATGTTCAGCGCGGCGTCGCCGGGCCGGGGCAGCGCGGCCCGCGCCGTGGCGACCAGGTCGGCCCGCAAGTCCACCATGCCGGCCCCGGTTCGGGCCGAGAGCCGGTGGCGCGGCGCCTGCTTGGGGTCGGCATCGGCGCGATCACACTGCGCGGCGATGTCCCAGGCTCCCGGCGGGCAGGCCGCCTCCGGGCCCAGCCACAGCACGAGATCGGCCCGAGCCAGCTCCGCCGCGGCGCGCTCCACCCCGATGCGTTCGATCGCGTCGGCGCTGTCGTCCCGCAGCCCTGCGGTATCGAGAAACAGGAATGGGACGCCGTCGATCGCCACTGGCCGGCTCACCACATCGCGGGTGGTTCCGGCGATGGGCGAGGTGATCGCGGCCTCAGTCTCAACCAGAGCATTGAACAACGTCGACTTCCCCGCATTGGGTGGACCGGCGAGCACGACCCGGAACCCCTCGCGCAGCGCCTCGGCGCGCGGACGCGCCAGCCACGCAGCCAGGGCCGCACGGAGCCCCGCGGTGTTCCACGTGGAACAGTCGGCCTGCGCAGCCACGTCATCGTCATCGGCGAAGTCGAGCGTCGCCTCCACCGCGGCGGACAGGGCGAGCAACTCGTCGCGCCACTGCGCCACCTGACGCGACAGGCCGCCGCCGGCCATGGCAAGGGCGGCCTGGCGCTGGATCTCGGTCTCGGCCGCGAGCAGATCGGCGAGGCCCTCGGCCTCGGCCAGATCGATGCGCCCGTTGACGAAGGCACGCCGGGTAAACTCGCCGGGCTCGGCACGGCGCAGCCCCGGGCAGGCGAGCAGCGCCTGTTCAACCGCGGCGATCACCGCGCGGCCGCCATGCAGATGGAGCTCGGCGCAGTCCTCGCCCGTGGCGTTGGCTGGACCGGGCAGCCACAGCACCAGCGCACGGTCGAGCGTGTCTCCGCGGGCATCGCGCAGCCGCGCGGTCACGGCCCGGCGCGGCTCGGGCAGACGACCGGCAAGTTGGCGCAGGGCGGCAGACGCAGCAGGTCCGCTGATCCGGATCAGCCCGATCGCCGCCGGGGGCGCGCCGCTGGACAGGGCAAAGATCGTGGCCAAGGCCGCGCCTGGATCAGACTGCAGACACCCGGACGGAACGGCTCAATCCTTCTTGGTGCCGCGCATGCCGGTGCCATCGAGGAACTGCTGGAACAGCTTGAGTCCGATCTCGCCCATCGGCGCGATCTGCTTGCTCAGCTGCTGCAGCTGTTCGAGGTTGCCGACACCCTGCATCGCCTTGGTCACCGCATCGACATAGGCATCGTTCGCCTTGCTGACATCGGGCAGGCCGAGGAAGCGACGGGCCTCCTCCGGGGTGCAGTCGACCTCGACATTGACCTTCATGTCCGGAATCCTCTCTGATCGCGCAGGGCTGGCACGCTGGCACAGGGCCTGCACAAAGTCCATCGGCGCGCGGGCGGGGCAGGGTGACCGGGCGCCAGGCGCACCGGCGGGCCAGTATCAATTGACGTCGAACGCCTCGATCGCCTGGAACAGCCGCAGCAGGGTGTCGCGGTCCTCCGCAGGGATCTCCGGGCGCCAGATCTCGAACAGCAGCACCACGCGCTCTTCGGGACCATCGTTGCGCGCCTCGTGCTCGACCGAATCGTCGAACACCAGCGGCACGCCGGGCTCCCATGTACGGGTCTCGCCGCCGACGCGCAGCGTGCAATTGGGGGCCGGGCGGATCGGGATATGGCAGATCAGCCGGGTGTTGAGCATGCCGACATGCGGGGCGATATGCGCTCCGGGCTTGAGCCGCGACCACAGCGCGCCCGGGGCCCGGCCGGGAATGCGCGGCATCGGCGCCAGTTCCAGCGCGGCCATGGTGGCGGGACACCGTGCCATGGCGGTCTCCACCTGCGTGCCATTGCGCCAGAAGTAGAACGCGCCCCAGGCGGGATCGTCGAGCAGCGGATTGTTCGGCGAAGGGCGGCCCGGGATGGTCACCACATAGGGACTGAAGGCCGCATCCTCGACCGCGGCAAGCTCGGCCTGCATCTGCGGCAGCAGGTCGAGCATGTCATCCAGCCAGGGAAAATCACGCGGATCGTAGAACCATTTCTGCGGCAGGAAGGGATAGTAGAACATCGTGGGCTGCTGGAGATAGGGCTCGGTCCGCCCCATCAGCATGTCAAGCGCAGTGCGCATCGTCGGCGAAACCGTCGCTCCCACCACGGCATGGAGATGCTCGGCATAACGGTCCTGCGCCGAGGTGATCGCCCGTCCGGCATAGGCCAGCAGATCGGCAAAGGGCGGCGGGCAGCCGGTCACCGCGGCCTGGTTGACCGCGGCCTGGAAGAAGCTGGAGGCGGCGCGGGTGTCGCCGCCGCGCTCGCGCAGCAGGCCCTTGAACAGCAGGGCCCCGACATCGCGCATGGCCAGGGCCAGCTGGCGGTCGATCGCCGCCTCGGCGGCATCGTTGCGGCCCAGCATGAACTCGGCATTGCCCAGCGCCAGCCAGGGCACCTGATCGGCCGGCAGGGCGCCGGCCGCTTCGCGCAGCAGCGGCGCGGCGCGGGCGGCATCGCCGGCCTGCAGGGCGGCGAGACCCGCCCTGATCGCCTGCTGCGGATCCGCGGCGCCGGCCATGTCCTGCCTACTGGTTCATGGTCGCGAAGAAGTCCTCGTTGGTCTTGGTGTCCTTGATCTTGTCGAGCAGGAACTCCATCGCGTCGACCGTGCCCATCTGCATGAGGATGCGGCGCAGCACCCACATCTTGGCAAGGTTGCTCTTCTCGACCAGCAGCTCCTCCTTGCGGGTGCCGCTCTTGCCCACGTCGAGCGCCGGGAAAATGCGCTTGTCCGACACCTTGCGGTCGAGCACGATCTCGCTGTTGCCGGTGCCCTTGAACTCCTCGAAGATCACCTCGTCCATGCGGCTGCCGGTGTCGATCAGGGCCGTGGCGATGATCGACAGCGAACCGCCTTCCTCGATGTTGCGCGCTGCGCCGAAGAAGCGCTTCGGGCGCTGCAGGGCATTGGCGTCGACACCGCCGGTCAAGACCTTGCCCGAGCTTGGCACCACCGTGTTGTAGGCGCGGCCAAGGCGGGTGATCGAATCGAGCAGGATCACCACGTCCTTCTTGTGCTCAACCAGGCGCTTGGCTTTTTCAATAACCATTTCAGCAACTTGAACGTGCCGCGTGGCGGGCTCGTCGAAGGTCGACGAGATCACCTCGCCGCGCACCGAGCGCTGCATGTCGGTGACCTCCTCGGGCCGCTCGTCGATCAGCAGCACGATCAGGAAGACCTCGGGATGGTTGTCGGTGATGGCCTTGGCGATGTTCTGCAGCAGCACGGTCTTGCCGGTGCGCGGCGGCGCGACGATCAGCGCACGCTGGCCCTTGCCCTGCGGGCTGATCAGGTCGATCACCCGGGCCGACTTGTCCTTGACCGTGGGATCGATCGTGTCGAGCCGCAGCCGCTCGTTCGGATAGAGCGGGGTGAGGTTGTCGAAATTGACGCGGTGGCGCACCGCTTCGGGATCGTCGAAGTTGACGCTGATCAGGCGGGTGATCGCGAAGTAGCGCTCACCGTCCTTGGGAGCGCGGACCTCGCCCTCGACCGTATCGCCGGTGCGCAGGCCCCACTTGCGGACCTGGTTGGGCGACACGTAGATGTCGTCGGGCCCGGCCAGGTAATTGGCCTCAGGGCTGCGCAGGAAGCCGAAGCCATCGGGCAGGACCTCGATCGTGCCGATGCCGTAGATCTCTTCGCCGTCCTCGGCGACCTCCTTGAGGATGGCGAACATCAGGTCCTGACGGCGCATCGTGCTGGCGCCCTCGACGCCCAGCTCCTCGGCCATTTCGACCAGCTCGGCCGGGGTCTTCTTCTTGAGTTCTTTCAGGTGCATCGATCGGTTCCGGATAAGCGGGGTCGGGGGTGGCCGGCAGGTCGAAGGGCTTGGGGAAAGCAGACCCGGACGGCGCGCGCTGGCGCCTGTCCCACGCCGGAGACGCCGTTCAGATAGGCCCCCGCAGAGCCGCCGTCAATTGACAAGCACACCGCGGTTGCCCGGCCCGGCGCAGGGCCGGCGGAACCGGGTCAGAACGGCTTGACGATGACGAAGACGACGATGAACGCGGCCGCGATCCCGGGGATTTCGTTGAGCAGGCGCAGGCGCTTGCCGGTCAGCCGGCGCGTGCCCTGGGCCAGCGCCTGGTGATAACCGGCCAGCCAGAACTGGTAGGCGGTGAGCCCCAGAACGAAGGCCAGCTTGGCGTGGAACCAGCCCTGCTGGAACGCGCCGGTGACCATGGCCAGAGCCAGTCCGAGCACCCAGACCACCACCAGCGACGGCCACAGGATGATCTTGAGCACCTTGCCTTCGCGGTCGGTCCAGATCGCGTTGTCGGGCGATCCCGGGGCCGTTTCCTGATGGTAGACGAAGTAGCGCGGCAGCAGGAACAGGCCGGCCATCCAGAAGATCACGAAGATGACGTGGGCGGCCTTGAGCCAGAGGTAGGTCATTGCGAGCGCCTGTTGCATGGCCCGATCATAGGACCTTGTCCCCGGTGCCGGAAGTGGGCGCGGAGGGCAAGAGGGCGGCGCGGATCGCGGCGGGCGTGTGATGGCCCTTGCGGCGGCTGGTCAAGTGATGCCCCGCGCAGCGATCGCAGCGATAGGGCCGCAGCACCCAGCCGCCGGCCAGCGCCGCGGCGCTGGCGGCTTCGGCGCTGGGGTAGCGGACCTTGCGGCGGCAGATGCTGAGCCGGGTGCGTTTGGGCATGGTTTGTGCCTTGGGCGGGGGGACGTGGTTCGGGCCGCCGCGCAGCGAGGCTCGCCCCAAACCGCCTCAGCCGCGCTGCCACCCGCGCACCACCGCGAGGAGGGCCTCGACGTGCGGAATCGGGGTGAACTGGCCGATGCCATGGCCAAGGTTGAACACGTGCGGGCGGTCGGCAAAAGCCTCGAGCACGCGGTGCGCCTGGCGCTCGAGCTCGCTGCCGCCGGCCAGCAGCAGGAGCGGATCGAGATTGCCCTGCACCGGCATCCCCGCGGGCAACTCGCGCGCGGCCCACAGCGGGTCGATCGTTTCGTCGATGCCCACCGCGTCGACTCCGGTCTCGCGGGCATAGGCGGCCAGCTTCTCGCCGGCACCCTTGGGGAAGCCGATGATCGGCAGATCCGGGCAGCGCGCCTTGAGCTGGCGGACGATCGCCGCATTGGGAGCGATCACCCAGCGCTCGAACTCGGCTGGTGCCAGGCTCCCGGCCCACGAATCGAACAGCTGCACGGCCTCGGCCCCGGCCTTCGCCTGGCCTTCGAGATAGTCGACCGTGACCGTCACGATCGCGTCGATGATCGCCTGGAAGGCCACCGGATCGCGATAGGCATAGGCACGCGTCTCGTGCTGGTCGCGGCTGCCCTCGCCGTTCACCATGTAGGTGGCGATGGTCCAGGGGCTGCCGGCGAAACCCAGCATGGTCTGGTCGGCGGTCAAGGCCGCGCGGACCTGGCGCACGGTCTCGTAGATCGGCTCGAGCCGTTCGGGCACCGCCACCAGCGCGGCTAGCGCGGTGTCGACCAGCTTGGGCGACAGGGCCGGGCCCTCGCCCGCGAGGAACTGCAGGTCCTGGCCCATGGCATAGGGCACGATCAGAATGTCGGAGAACAGGATCGCCCCGTCGAACCCGAACCGGCGCAGCGGCTGCAAGGTGATCTCGGCCGCGGCGGCGGAATCGTAGACCAGCGGCAGGAACCCGCCCTTCTCTGCCCGCAGCTCGCGGTACTCGGGGAGATAACGACCGGCCTGGCGCATCAGCCACACGGGGCGCCGGGAACCGTTCGTCCCGGTCAAGGTATCGAGAAGCAGACCTGGCATCGCAAAGGGTCCAATCAAAAAATAAAGAGATTCTTTATAAAGGATTCTGAGTTCTGTTGGCCCTGTGGAAACCGGGGACAGCGGAGCCTTGCCAGAATTGTCCCGGGCTGAACAGGGGGAGCCTGTTGCCGACTCCGTACGCCGACGGGTCAAGCGCGACTTATCCCGCTTGTCCCCAGGCTGTGGGAAAGCTTGTCCCCCTGTCCACAGTTTGCCTCGGAGCAGGCCGGGACCGGGCAGCAAATCGACCCCCGAAGTTGTCAGTGCCACTGTCCCGTGGTTTATGCCGCGGGCTATCCACAAAGCCCGCAGGGACCGCTCGCCGCGCCATGACCCGACTCCACCTCCACCTGCTGTCGGATTCGACCGGCGAGACGCTGGAGATGATCGCCAAGGCGGCCCTGGCCCAGTTCGACGATGCCGACGTGATCCGCCATTTCTGGCCGATGGTGCGCTCGCAGCAGCACCTAGACCGGATCATGGCCGAAATCGCCGCCAACCCGGGGCTGGTCCTGTTCACCCTGGTCAATGCCGAGATCCGCCGCCGGCTCGAGGAGCGCTGCCGGGCGCTCGGCCTGCCCACGGTCCCCGCGCTCGATGCGGTCACCGCCGTGCTCGAGGACATGCTGGGCCAGCAGGCCAAGGCCCGGCCTGGCCGCCAGCACATGCTCGACGATGCCTACTTCGCCCGCGTCGATGCGATCCAGTTCACCATCGCCCACGACGATGGCATCGCCGCCGAGGACTGGGAGCATGCCGACATCGTCCTGGCCGGGGTGTCGCGCACCTCCAAGACCCCCACCAGCATCTACCTCGCCAACCGCGGCTACAAGGTGGCGAATATCCCGATCGTGGTGGAAAGTCCCCCGCCCGCGATCCTCTTCGCGCTGCGCCGGCCGCTGGTGGTCGGGCTGACCACTGCGCCCGACCGCCTCATCCAGGTCCGCCGCAACCGCCTGCTCTCGCTCAGCCAGGCCCCGACCACCGACTATGTGAACGAGGACCAGGTGGCCCGCGAGGTGCAGTTCGCGCGCCGGCTTTTCGCCGACAACGGCTGGCCGGTGATTGACGTGACGCGCCGCTCGATCGAAGAGACCGCCGCCGCGGTGATCAAGCTCTACCAGGAGTATCGGTCGCGCGGGGAAAGCGCCGATACCGGCGCCAAGCCGATCTGAGGACCGACCCATGCTGATCCTGGCCTCGCAGAGCGCATCGCGGCAGGCGATGCTCGCGGCGGCGGGGGTGCCGTTCACCGCCATCCCCGCCCGCATCGATGAACGCGCGCTCGAGGCCGGACTGGGCGACGCGCCGGCCCCGGCCATCGCCACGGCCCTTGCCGAGGCCAAGGCCGCTGCGGTCGCAGCGCTGCATCCCGGCGGCCTGGTGCTGGGTAGTGACAGCCTGGTGGTCTGCGCCGGGCGCCGGTTCGACAAGCCGCGCGACCGGGCCGAGGCCGCGGCGCATCTTGCCTGGTTCTCGGGCCGCCAGCTCGAGCTGCACAGCGCCGCGGCGCTGGTGCGCGACGGGACCGTGCTGTGGTCGGCCGCCAGCCGCGCCGACCTGGCCGTGCGCAGCCTCGGCAGTGGCTTCGTCGACGCATACCTCGATCACGAATGGCCGGCCGTGGCCGGCTGTGTCGGGGTGTTCCGCATCGAAGGGCGCGGCGTCCAGCTGTTCGAGACGATCGCGGGGGATCATTTCACCGTGCTTGGCATGCCCCTGCTCGCCGTGCTCGGCGCGCTCCGCGGGCTGGGAGCCCTGCCCGCATGAGCCGGTCAGCACCCGGGGCCGGCCCACAGCCCTATGCCCCCCTCGGGGCCGGTCCACGGCCCTATGCCGAGGTGATCGGTGATCCGATCGCGCAGTCCAAGTCGCCGCTGATCCACGGCTTCTGGCTGACCGAACTGGGCATTGCCGCCAATTACCGCGGCTGCCATGTCACCCCCGACGGGCTGGCCGGCTATCTCGCCGCCCGGCGCTGCGACCCCGCCTGGCGCGGCTGCAATGTCACCATGCCGCACAAGCAGGCGATCATGCCCTTGCTCGACCGGGTCGATCCGCTGGCCCGGCGGGTCGGCGCGGTGAACACCGTGGTGCGCGCCGCCGATGGCACGCTGACCGGGTTCAACACCGACGTTCCCGGCTTTCTAGAACCGCTCGCCCCGCTGCTCGCCCGCCCGCACCTGTTCCGCATGGCCCGCATTCTCGGGACCGGCGGTGCGGCCCGGGCGATCGTCTCGGGGCTGGCCGAGCGGGGCTTCGTGCTGGTTCTCGCCGGGCGCGATCCCGGCAAGGCCCGCGCCCTGCTCGACGAGCTCGCCCCCCAGGGCGATCATCATGCGGTGGACCTCGCCCATTTTGCGGCTCCCACCGACTTCGCCTTCGACGACCGCGCCGGGTGCTGCGATCTGGTGGTCAATGCCAGTCTGCTCGGCATGACCGGCCAGCCGCCGCTGCGGTTTGACTGGAGCCACGCCCCGCCGGGAAGCCTGGCCTATGACATCGTCACCGCGCCGCTCGACACGCCGTTCCTCCAGGGCGCCCGCGCGGCAGGCTTTGCCACTGTCGACGGGTTGGCGATGCTGATCGGCCAGGCCGACAGCGCCTTCACCCACTTCTTCGGGCAGGCGGCACCGCGCGGGCGCGATGCCGAGCTGCGCCGTATGATCGCCCGTGGTTGAGCCGCCCACCCGGACCCGGCCCGCGGGACGGCCCTTTTTGCTCGGGCTGACCGGCTCGATCGGCATGGGCAAGTCGGCCGTGGCGGCGATGTTCGCCGATCTGGGCGTGCCGGTGTTCGATGCCGATGCCACGGTCCATGCCCTGCAAGGGCCCGGCGGGGCGCTGCTCCCCGCCATCGAGGCGGCCTTTCCGGGCACGACCGGGCCGGACGGGGTTGACCGGGCCCGGCTGGGCGCGGCGGTGTTCGGCGATCCGGCGCAGCGCCGTGTGCTCGAGGGCATCGTCCATCCCGCGGTCGGGGCTGAGCGCCGCGCCTTTCTCGCGCGCCATGCGGCCGCACCGCTGGTGGTGTTCGACATTCCGCTGCTGTTCGAGACCGGCGCGACCCAGGTCGATGCCGTGGCCGTGGTCTCGGCCCCGGCGGAGGTGCAGCGCGCGCGGGTCCTCGCCCGGCCCGGCATGACGCCCGAGAAGTTCGCGCAGATCCTCGCGCTGCAGGTGCCCGATGCCGAGAAGCGCGCCCGCGCCGACCATGTGATCGACACCGGAGCCAGCCTGGCGGAGACCCGCGCAGCGGTCGCCGCGCTGGTCCGGCAACTGCGCGGCGCGGGCTGAGCGCGGGCGCTCCCCGCCGCGCTGTCGCCACCCATTCCCCGCTTGCACAGCGGCGCGGCGAGGCCGATATGGAGAGGAATGCGCGAGATCATCTTCGACACCGAAACCACCGGACTCGATCCCCGCAAGGGTGACAGGATGGTCGAGATCGGCTGCATCGAACTGGTCAACCGGGTCGCCACCGGCGCGGTGTTCCACGCCTATTTCAACCCCGAGCGCGACATGCCGGCCGAGGCTGAGGCGGTCCACGGCCTGTCCGCCACCTTCCTCGCCGACAAGCCGCGTTTCGCCGACCGGGCTGCCGAGCTGCTGGACTTCCTGGGCGACAGTCCGCTGGTGGCGCACAACGCCGGCTTCGATTTCGGCTTCCTCAATGCCGAGCTCGATCAGTGCGGGCGCGAGGCGGTGTGCCTCTCGCGCATGGTCGATACGGTCAAGCTGGCCCGGGTGCGGCATCCCGGGGCCAAGCTCTCGCTCGACGCGCTGTGCACCCGCTATGGGATCGACCGCAGCCACCGCACGCGCCATGGCGCCCTGCTCGATGCCGAACTGCTCGCCCAGGTCTATGTCGAGCTGACCGGCGGCCGGCAGATCGGGCTCGAGCTGGCCGGAGCCCCGGCCGATCAGATCGTTGCCGCGATGACCGTGGTCACTCGCGAGCGCGTTTTCCGTCCCGCCCGGCCGCATGCGGCGAGCGAGGCGGAACTGGCCGCGCATGCCGCGTTCCTCGAGGGGATCAAGGCCCCTTTGTGGACCGGCGGCGCGTAAGAAGAGGAGAAGAACACATGGACATTCGCGTATCGGGTCACCAGGTCGAAACCGGCGAAGCGCTGCAGACGCACGCGACCGAGCGCCTGAGCGCGATTGTCGAGAAGTACTTCAGTCGCGCCTTGTCGAGCCAGGTCACGTTCAACCGCGCACCGGCCTCGATGTTCCGCTGCGACATCGTCACCCATGTCACCCATGGACTGATCCTCAAGGGTGCGGGGATCGCACCTGATGCGCATATCGCGCTCGATCAGGCGGCCGAGAAGATCGACAAGCAGATCCGCCGCTACAAGCGCCGGCTCAACGACCACCACGCCCAGGGCGGCTTTGTCCCCCGTGAGGAGGAGGCCGCCTACGTGGTCTTCGCCGAGCCCGAGCCCGAAGCCGAAGAGCTTCACGCCGATGCGCCGCTGGTGATCGCCGAAACCCGCGTCGACGTGCCCGAGGCCACCGTCTCGGACGCGGTGATGATGCTCGATCTGCGCAACACCAATGCCCTGCTCTTCAAAAATGCTGGCACGGGACGGCATAATATGGTTTACCGCCGCGGCGACGGATCGATCGGCTGGGTCGAGCCGTCCTGACGCCCGCGACCGCGCGCCATACACCGCGTCCGCGCAGGGCAGGAACGTTATCAAGGGGGATGAGGCCCGGTTTCGGCCGGGGCACCACCGTGGTTTGGCCTCTTGGGGGGGCCGGGCGCGGCAGATAGGCGATACGATCAGTTCATGACGGCTCTCTTCACCCTTGACCCCGATGCGGTCACCACGATCCGCGCCGACGACAAGCCGGCGATCCTGCGTTCGCTCGCCACCCGCTTCGCCCAGGTCTACGATCTGGCCGAGGCGCACGTGCTCGAGCGGATCGAGGAGCGCGAACGCCTCGGCAGCACGGGTTTCGGCCGCGGCGTGGCGATTCCCCATGCCCGGATCGAAGGCCTGGCCCGCCCGGTCGCCGTATTCTTCCGGCTCGCAAC
Source organism: Novosphingobium piscinae (assembly GCF_014230355.1). GTDB lineage: Bacteria > Pseudomonadota > Alphaproteobacteria > Sphingomonadales > Sphingomonadaceae > Novosphingobium > Novosphingobium piscinae. The sequence goes on along the minus strand of NZ_JACLAX010000013.1, from coordinate 61,040 downwards.
GCCGGTCGCATTCGATGCTGCCGATGGCCTGCCGGTCGATCTGGTGTTCGGGCTGCTCTCGCCCGACCAGGCCGGCGCCGCGCACCTCCATGCGCTGGCCGCGATCTCGCGGATGATGCGCGACGAGCGCATGCACCAGGCCCTGCTCGAGGCCCCCGGACCCGAGGCGCTCTATGGCCTGCTGTGCAATGTCATCGATCGTGACGCCGCCTGACGACCAGACCGTCGCGGCCCCGCCCGAGGTTCCCGGTGCCGCCCTGCACTGGCGGGCGCTCGAGGGCCTCTACGCCTCGGCCCCGATCAACACGATGTTCGAATCGCGGCTGAGCGTGCAGGGCGAGGGCGCGGCGCGGATCGAGTTCACGATCGATCGCCGGGTCCATCACGCCGCCGGCGCGGCGCACGGCACGATCTATTTCAAGATGCTCGACGATGCCGCGTTCTATGCGGCCAACACCCTGGTCACCGACCGCTTCCTGCTGACCACCTCGTTCAACCTCCACTTCGTCCGCCCGGTGCGCAGCGGCAAGGTTGTGGCGGAGGGGCGCTGGATCAGCGGCAGGCGCCGCGTGCTGGTGGCGGAGGCCCGGCTGGTTGACGCCACCGGCGAGGAGATCGGCCGCGGCACCGGCACCTTCATGCGCAGCCGCATCGCGCTTTCGGGGCTGCCGGGCTACCGGATTGGCTGACCGCGATCCCTCGACCGCCCGGCTGCCGAGCCATGTCGAGGTGGGCGCCCTGCTGCGCCAGGTCCAGGCCGCGGGCGGTTTCGCCATGGTCCTGGCCAAGGGCGAGGCCGATTCGGGCGCGCTGCTGGTGGTCTTGACCGACCAGGGGCGCCGCTCACGCGCGTGGGAGCGCATGCCAAGCCCCGATGGGCACCGCGTCTGGACCCGAGTGCGCGAGGAGGTGGCCGAGGATCCCGGTGACTTTGCCGATTGGCTGAAACGGCGCCAGCATCAGGATCCGGACCTGTGGATAGTCGAACTGGACATCCCGGAGGGCGAACGCTTCATCCGATAGGTCCATTCTCCGGGTTGACACTTCTGCACCGCAGCATCAAAGGCGCCGCACCATTTGACGCGCAGGCGGCCGTGGGGGCACTGAGGTCCACCGGCTGGCACGCAGACGGGTGGCAACCGGCGGGTTTTCCGGAACCGGGGTGACGCAGGCCAAGCCTGCCGGGACCCGCTCCGCACCCGTGCAGGTCGGCCAACCGCCGATAAAGACAATGTGATGCGTTACGCCAACAGCCTGTCCGGTGCTCTGGCTCTGGGACTGGCCTTCTCCTTCACGGTCATCGCCGCCGATGGTTCCGGCGCGGTCGCACAGGACCGGACCCCGCAGATCGCAGCGCCCGCTGCCGCGGCAGAACCCGAACTTCTTCCTCTCGACCCGGCTTACGCCGCCGATCCGGCGCCGCTCGAGAGCCCGGCCCACCCCGCCGTCAGCGCCCAGAGCCTGGCCCAGCTGGTCGCCGCCCAGCCCGCCGGCGACCTCCCGCGGGAGCTCGAATGCCTGGCCGGCGCGATCTATTTCGAAGCCAAGAGCGAAACGCTGGATGGCCAGCTTGCGGTCGGTCGCGTGATCGTCAACCGTGCCCGCTCGGGCCGCTTCCCCGCTTCCTACTGCGGCGTGGTGTTCCAGCGCGCCCAGTTCTCGTTCGTGCGCGGCAAGGCCATGCCGGCCGTCAGCCACGGCTCGCGCGCCTGGCGTACCGCCGTGGCGGTGGCCCGCATCGCGCATGAGGGCTCATGGCAGAGCGCCGCCGAGGGCGCGCTCTACTTCCACGCCGCCCGCGTCTCGCCGGCGTGGAACCTCACCCGCATCGCGCGGGTCGATAGCCACATCTTCTACCGCTGAACGCGCTTCGGCGCGGATGCGCAGGGCCCGCTGCCGGCCACCGGAGCGGGCCCCTGGCCATGCGGCCGAACCGCGCGGTTGCTACCCCTGGCGCCGCTCCGGGCGCCCCGTCCGGAGCCGGTCGCTCAGGGCTCCGCCCGCACCTCGACCCACACCGGGGCATGGTCGCTCGCCTTCTCGCGGCCACGGTGGTCCTTGTCGACCCCGGCCGCGACCAGCCGGTCGGCCAGCTCGGGCGAGAGCAGGGCGTGGTCGATGCGGAAGCCGTGGTCGCGCTGCCAGGCCCCGGCCTGATAGTCCCAGAAGGTCCAGACCCCGCCGCGCGGGTTGAGCGTGTCCAGCGCGTCGGTCCAGCCGTCCGCCAGCAGACGGGCATAGGCGTCGCGCGATTCGGGCTGCATCAGCGCGTCGCTGGCCATGGCCGCGGGGGCCCAGACGTCCTTGTCCTCCGGAATCACGTTGAAGTCGCCCAGTATGGCTGCCGGCACCTCCTCGGCGGCGATCGCCGCCATGCGCCGGCGCAGGCGCTCCATCCAGCGCAGCTTGTAGTCGAACTTGGGACCGGGCACGGGATTGCCGTTGGGCAGGTAGATCCCCGCCACGCGCAGCCCGAACACGTCGGCTTCCAGATAGCGCGAATGCTCATCCTCCGGCTCGCCGGCCAGCCCGCGCTGGACCTCGACCGGCTGCTGCCCGTCGGCCAGCATGGCCACCCCGTTGAAGCCCTTCTGCCCGTGCCAGATCGCGCCATAGCCGATCTTCTCGAACTCGGCCGCCGGAAAGCCCTCGTCGGCGGTCTTGATCTCCTGCAGGCAGGCAACCGCCGGCCGGGTCTCCTCCAGCCATTCGAGCAGGCGCGGCAGCCGGGCCTTGATGCCGTTGATGTTGAACGAGGCGAGCCGGAGCGTCGTCACACCCGTTGCGGCCATCAGACCGCGAAGCTCGAACCACAGCCGCAGGAGGCGGCGGCATTGGGGTTCTCCACCTTGAAGGCGGCACCGCCGAGCGACTCGACATAGTCAACCACGCAGCCGGCGATGAAGTCGTGGCTGACCGGGTCCACCACCAGTCGCACGCCATCGGTTTCGACCACCAGGTCCTCGCCCTCGGCCGCTTCGGCGAGGCCGAACTTGTACTGGAAGCCCGAGCAGCCGCCGCCCTCGACGCTGAGGCGCAGGATCGCCGGCTTCCCCTGCTTGGCGGCGATCTGCGCGACGCGCCGGGCGGCGCTGGGGCTGAGGGTGAGCGGGGGCACGGTCATGGTGGGCCCGATGTAGGGCGTGCGGAAGGTCGCGGCAAGGGCAACCCGGCCGCGCACAGCCGCGCCGGTTGGGGATCAGGCGGTCTGGATGTAGCTGCGCAGGGCCTCGGCTTCGGCCTCGATCGCGTCGATCCGGTACTTGACCAGATCGCCGATCGACACGAAGCCGATCACCCGCGTCCCGTCGACCACCGGCAGGTGGCGGATCCGGCGGCGGGTCATCAGCGACAGCGCGGCGAGGATCGACGTGTCCGGGGTGACCGTGATCGGCGGCGAGGTCATCACCTCGCCGACCGGGCGGTCAAGCACCCCGGCGCCCTCGCGCGCGAGGCAGTAGAGCACGTCACGCTCCGAAAAGATGCCCACGGCGGTGCCGTCCGCCATGATCGGCAGGGCGCCGATCCGCCGCTCGGCGAGCAGGGCCACAACCGCGCGGACAGTCATGTCGGGAGTGGCGGAGATCAGCGTGCCGTCGCGGCCTTTGAGGATGCGGGATATGGTCATGGACAGCTCTCCCAAGCCTGCGCCCGCCCCTCCGGCGGATCACGGACGCCAAGGATGCCATGGCCCGGGGTAAAGTGCCAGTCCCTCGCCGGGCCCGCGGCGGCCGATTGGCGGGGCCGTCACGGGAACTGGTCGCGGCCCTGGCCCGGCAGGACCAAAGGGCCATTGCCAGCGCACCCGGCTTGGCCCATCAGCGCGGGTATGACCGTACCGCCGTCCCCGCTCGACGATCCGCACAATGCGGCCCATGCCTGGGGCCGCTACAAGCGGATGATGCGGCTGGCCGGATGGATCACCCTGGCGATCGTCGTCGCGGTGCTGGCCTGGCTGTGGCAGGAGAACGGGCTGGTCTCGATCAACCTCTACATCGCCTCGGCGCTGGGCATTGGCGGCACGGTGCTGCTGACCGTGGCGTTGATGGGGCTGGTGTTCCTGTCCAGCGGCACTGGTCACGATGCCGCGGTGGTCGATCCCCTGTCCGACGAGGACTGAACGTCCGCATCTGCCGCGCCGGGCGCGCTATGCGCGGCGATCCAGTGCCAGGCGGTGCGGCAGCCGAGCAGCCCGAGCAGCGCCTGGGCGAGCCCGGCGGCCAGGCTCAGGCCGAACAGGGTCCAGCTGAAATGGAGCGAGCCGATGCCGCGGCCATTAGCCAGCAGCCCGATCGCGAACAGGGTGAGCGCGCCGCTGAGCACGAACAGTGCGCCCAGCAGCACCAGCCCGCGCAGCACCGCCGCCTGCCAGCGCGGCAGGACCGGTGCCGCGGTCGCTGCCATCAGGCGCGGGCTTCCTCGACGCCAGCGCTGTTGTGGCGCAGCGCGGCCAGCACTGTCTCGACCACGTGCGGGGCGTTCAGCCGGGCGACGTCATACTGCTTGTCGGGACTGTCGTGGTCCTGGAACAGGTCGGGCAGGCGCATGGTGCGGATCTTGAGCCCGGCGTCGGTCAGCCCCTCGTCGCTGGCCATCGTCAGCACGTGGGCGCCGAGCCCGCCGATCGAGCCTTCCTCGATCGTCACCACCACCTCGTGGGTCGCCATCAGCCGACGGATCAGGTCCTCGTCGAGCGGCTTGGCGAAGCGCAGGTCGGCCACCGTGGTCGACAGCCCCCGTGCGTCGAGCTGTTCGGCCGCCTTGAGCGCTTCGGCCAGGCGCGTGCCCAGCGAAAGCAGCGCCACCTTGCTGCCCTGGCGGACGATCCGGCCCTTGCCGATTTCGAGCCGCTCGGGCACCGCGGGCAGGGGCACCCCGGTGCCATTGCCGCGCGGATAGCGGAAGGCGATCGGGCCGCTGTCGTAGAGTGCGGCGGTATGGGTCATATGGACCAGCTCGGCCTCGTCGGCCGCGGCCATGACCACGAAATTGGGCAGCGAAGCGAGATAGGTGACGTCAAACGAGCCGGCATGGGTCGCCCCGTCGGCCCCGACCAGCCCGGCACGGTCGATCGCGAAGCGCACCGGCAGGTTCTGGATCGCCACATCGTGGACCACCTGGTCGTAGGCACGCTGCAGGAAGGTGGAATAGATCGCGCAGAACGGCCGCATCCCCTGCGCGGCCAGCCCCGCAGCGAAGGTTACTGCGTGCTGCTCGGCGATGCCGACGTCGAAGGCCCGGTCGGGGAACAGGCTGGCGAAGCGGTCCAGCCCGGTGCCCGAGGGCATTGCCGCGGTGATTGCGCAGACTGTCGGATCGCGCTCGGCCTCGGCGACCAGCGCCTGGGCGAAGACATTGGTATAGCTGGGCGGGCCACCCGCGCTCTTGACCTGCTCACCGGTGATGATGTCGAACTTCTGGACCCCGTGGTACTTGTCGGCCGCGGCCTCGGCCGGGGCATAGCCCTTGCCCTTCTTGGTCACGACGTGGATCAGGCAGGGGCCCTCGGCAGCATCGCGCACGTTCTCGAGCACCGGGATCAGGTGCTCGAGGTTGTGCCCGTCGACCGGGCCGACGTAGTAGAAGCCCAGCTCCTCGAACAGGGTGCCGCCCATGGCCATGCCGCGGGCGAACTCGTCGGTCTTCTTGGCGGCCTTGTGGAGCGGTCCGGGCAGGCGCCGCGACAACCGCCGCAGCGTGTCGCGCAGACCGAGGAACGGGCGCGAGGAGACCAGCCGGGCGAGATAGGCCGACAGTCCGCCCACCGGCGGCGCGATCGACATGTCGTTGTCGTTGAGGATGACAATCAGGCGGTTGCCGGCAACATGGGCGTTGTTCATCGCCTCGTAGGCCATGCCCGCGCTCATCGCGCCGTCGCCGATCACGGCGATCCCCTTGCCCGGCTGGCCGGCCAGCTTGTTGGCCACGGCAAAGCCCAGCGCGGCCGAGATCGAGGTGGAGGAGTGCGCCGTGCCGAACGGATCGTATTCGCTCTCGCTGCGCTTGGTGAAGCCCGACAGCCCGCCGCCCTGGCGCAGGGTGCGGATGCGGTCGCGCCGGCCGGTGAGGATCTTGTGCGGATAGGCCTGGTGGCCTACGTCCCAGACCAGCCGGTCATCCGGGGTGTTGAACACGTAATGGATCGCCACGGTCAGTTCGACCACGCCCAGCCCGGAGCCGAGATGGCCTCCGGTCTGGCCCACCGCGGCGATCATCTCGGCGCGCAGCTCATCGGCCAGCTGGCGCAACTGGCCGACGGGAAGCTTGCGCAGGTCCTGCGGCAGCGTGACGGTGTCCAGCAACGGGGTGGCCGGGGCAGGGGCCTGGGAAGCAGTCATCCGAGTGCCTTACACGGTCGATCGGGGCGAGTCGATTGCCCCGCTCGCCACCATTGCGGCAGGCGCCTCGCCCGAACAGGTCGCGCAGATCCCGCGCAGCTCGATCACCGGGCGCACTTCGGCGAAGCCGGCGCGCTGGGCCGCCTCGCGCACTGTCGCGGCCAGCCGGTCGTCGTCGACGTGGATCGCGCTGCCGCAGGCATCGCAGATCAGGAACATGCAATCGTGGCGGCAGCCGGGGTGCGGGTTGGCGACATAGGCGTTGGCGCTCTCGATCCGCCGCGCCAGATTGGTCCGCACGAACAGGTCGAGGATGCGGTAGACGCTGTTCGCCGCCACCCGCTTGCCGCGCGCGGTGCTGACCTGGTCGGCGACATCATAGGCCGAGACCGGGCGCGACTGGCCGGCCAGCGCCGCGAAGACGTCGGCCCGCATGTCGGTCCATTGTTCCTCCGCGGCGCGCAGCGTGTCGCGCGCGGCGTCGATCAAGCCGCTGCCGGAGTGTTCGTGATGGTGATGGCCGGTGCCGCCGCGATGAGTGCCCATCGCTGCTAGATAGTGCCAACCTAGCCGCGGGTGAAGGCCGGCTTGTAGAACTGTGGGAACAACCGCTTGAGCGCCTCGATCTTGGGGGCGTCCCAGCGTCGGATATAGCCGTGGAACGGATTGGCCGCGGCGAAGTCCTGATGGTAGGCCTCGGCCGGATAGAAGGCGCGGTAGGGTTCGATCCGGGTCACGATCGGACCGCTCCACAGCCCCGACTGGGCGAGCTGGGCCAGGTAGGCCTGGGCCACCCGGCGCTGCGTCTCGTTCAGCGGGATCAGCGCCGAGCGGTACTGCGTGCCGACGTCGGGACCCTGGCGGTTGAGCAGGGTGGGATCGGCGCCGACCGAGAAGAACACCCGCAGCAGCTGGTCATAACGGATCAGCCTGGGATCGTAGCGCACGCGCACGGTCTCGGCGTGGCCGGTGCGCCCGTCGGATACGTCCTCGTAGCTGGGATTGCGCACGGTGCCGCCATGGTAGCCGGACACCGCGCTGTGCACGCCGCGCAGATGGCTGAACACCGCCTCGATGCCCCAGAAGCAGCCACCGGCGAACAGCGCGGTCTGCAGCCCGGTTTCCTCAGGCGCCGCGACCTTGGCGGCAGGCGCCAGCGGGGCGGCGGCGAGCGGGAGGGGCAGGGCGATTGTGCCGGCCAGAGCGGCCACTACCAGCCCGATGCGAGCAGTCCGAATCCGGTCGAGGAGGCGACGGGCCGTGGCCGGACGCCCCACGGCTCAGCGCTCCGTCACTGGCGCGGCGACAGCGTGGGGGACCATTCCGCCCGCGGCATCGTCACCGCCCGTGCCCAGCACTGCAACCAGGCCCAGCGCGCCAGCGACGAAGCCGATCGCGAAGGAGCGGAACAGATCGGTGGTGAACAGGCCCATGAACGTGCGCTCGCTGCGGGAAGGCGGGAATGCCGAATCGCTTCGCGCAGGTAGGGTTGCCGAAGCCTGAGCGCCATGCTGCGTTGCGGCGAACCGCCGGATGCCTGCGACGAAACGTTAAGCCAGGGCGCACGCGCCAGCGCCGCGGCGTCGGTCAGTGGCGGAAGTGGCGCATTCCGGTGAAGACCATGGCCAGTCCTGCCGCATCGGCCGCGGCGATCACCTCGTCGTCGCGGATCGAGCCGCCGGGCTGGATCACGGCGGTGGCGCCGGCCTCGGCCGCCGCGAGCAGCCCGTCGGCAAAGGGGAAGAACGCATCCGAGGCCACCGCCGACCCGACCGTGCGCGGCGCTGCCCAGCCATAGGTCTGTGCCGCCTCGGCCGCCTTGGTCGCGGCGATGCGCGAGCTGTCGCGGCGGTTCATCTGTCCGGCGCCGATCCCGGCGGTGACCCCGTCCTTGGCATAGACGATCGCGTTCGACTTGACGTGCCGCGCCACGGTCCAGGCGAACAGGCAGTCCTTGAGCTCCTGCGCGGTCGGCTGGCGCCGGGTCACCACCTGGAGATCGGCCGCGCTGATCGCGCCGTTGTCGCGGGTCTGGACCAGCAGGCCGCCGGTGATCGGCTTGACCTGCAGCCCGGCGCGGCGCGGATCGGGCAGGCTGCCGGTCAGCAGCAGGCGCAGGTTCTTCTTCTTGGCGAAGGCGGCCAACGCCTCGGGCGTGGCGGCGGGCGCGACCACGACCTCGGTGAAGATCTCGCAGATCGCCGCCGCCGTCGCGCCGTCGAGGGTGGTGTTGACCGCGACGATGCCGCCGAAGGCCGAGACCGAATCGCACTGCAGGGCGCCCTGCCAGGCCTCGAGCAGGCTGGTGCCCTGGGCCACGCCGCAGGGATTGGCGTGCTTGACGATCACCACCGCGGGATCCTGATCCCGGAACTCGGCGCAGAGCTCGAGCGCGGCGTCGGCATCGTTGTAGTTGTTGTAGGACAGCTCCTTGCCCTGGACCTGCTCGGCCTGGGCGATGCCATGGGCGTGCGGACCGACCGGGGTGTAGAGCGCCGCGCTCTGGTGCGGGTTCTCGCCATAGCGCAGCGTCGCCGCGCGCCGCCCGGTGATCGCCAGCGTCCCGGGGAAGGTCTCGCCCTGATCGGCGAAGGCGAACCACTGCGAGATCATCGAATCGTAGGCCGCCGTGGCGGCATAGGCCTTGCCGGCCATGCGGCGGCGGAAGTCGTAGCTGGTCGCACCCGCGCCCGCTTCGAGCTCGCCGAGCAGCTCGGCATAGTCGGCCGGATCGGTGACGATCGTGACGTAGGCGTGGTTCTTCGCGGCCGAGCGGACCATGCTGGGACCGCCGATATCGATATTCTCGATGATCTCGTCGCGCTCGGCGCCCTTCGCCACGGTCGCCTCGAAGGGGTAGAGGTTGACCACCACCAGGTCGATCGCGCCGATCGCGTGCTCGGCCATGGCGGCGGCATGCTCGGGATTGTCGCGCACGGCCAGCAGGCCGCCGTGGACCTTCGGGTGCAGTGTCTTGACCCGCCCGTCCATCATCTCGGGAAAGCCGGTCAGCTCGGAAATGTCGCGCACCGCGAGCCCGGCGTCGCGCAGCGTCCGGGCGGTACCGCCGGTGGAGACCAGCTCGACCCCGCGGGCGCTCAGTGCCCGGCCCAGCTCGACCAGACCGGTCTTGTCCGAAACGGAAAGCAGCGCGCGGCGAAGCGTGATGGCGGTCATGTGGTGGGTCCCTGCGGTGGCGTCGACCGGGGCCCCTTAGGCAAATCGGTGTGCCAGGCCAAGCGCGCAGCGGCGAAAGCTGCGGATTCGGCCGGCGTCAGGCCGGGCGCGGGCGCCCGGGCCGGTCAGGCAGCGTGGCGTGCTCCCGCCGCAAGCCACTCGCGCGCCCGGCGCTGGGCCTCGGCGATCTCGCGCGCGGTCATCTCGTCGGCCACGTCGGCGCGGCACTGGGCGGCGTCCTCGTAGCCGGCGACCGCGGCGAGGTTGAACCACTTGTGCGCCTCGATCAGATCGACCGGCGCCCCGTGGCTGCCGGTCGAATAGGCCACGCCCAGATCGAAGTAGGCACTGATCTCGCCCGCCGAGGCGGCGGCGAGGCAGGTTGCCACCAGCAGGTCGGCCTCCCCGGCCGGACGAACGGTTTCCGGCGCGTGATCGACCGGACGGATCCACTCTGCACCCATTGTTGTTACCCCCAAGATTCGGCCAGCCGGGCAAGCCCCCGCGGCGCTGTCCATGAGCCGGAAGCTGACCCATCATGGTCAACAAAAGGTTAACGCCCGGCGGCCGGCGCGGCCGGTCAGCCGGGACCAGCGGCGCAAGATCATTGCGCTTGTGCGAAACCGGCGCGGCTCCTATAGGCGCGCTCAACCCGGCTGGCGGTCTGACTCCGGAGATTCCGGCGCGCCAGAAGGCTCGCGGTATCTGGTCTGGAGCGCACGAATCCCATGCCTACCTCCGTTGCGGATGACATCGATATTCTGGTGAAGGCCAAGCGCGCCATCGCGGGTGATTACACGCCCCAGGCCGACGAGCCGTACATGAACGATGCGCAGCTGGACTACTTCCGCCGCCTGCTTCAGGCCTGGAAGAAAGCCATCCACGAATCCTCGGCCGACACGCTCCAGCAGCTGCAGGATGGCCCGATCCGCGAGCCCGACCTCAATGACCGCGCCTCGAGCGAGACCGACTGGGGGATCGAGCTGCGCACCCGCGACCGCCAGCGCAAGCTGATCGCCAAGATCGATTCCGCGCTGCGCCGGATCGAGGAGGGCGAGTACGGCTACTGCGAGGTGACCGGCGAGCCGATCGGGCTGGGCCGGCTGATCGCGCGGCCGATTGCGACCATGACGGTCGAGGCGCAGGAGGCCCACGAACGCCGCGAAAAGATCTCGCGCGACGACTAGCCGGGGATCGCGGGTTCCAGCGGCGGCGCTGGGCTTGCAATCGTTAACCGCTTGTTCGTTTTCGTCTGCTAGAGCATGATCGTGGAATGGACGATGCCGGACAACCGGCACGGCATACGATCACGGGACGCAAGTGGTACGATGGGCGACGGCGACAACCGGCACATTTCGCGAGACAGCCTGTTCATCCTGGCGGAGTTGCGTCTGGGTGATCATGGTAGCGAATATCGGGTCAAGGTGCGCAATCTCTCGAGCGGTGGCATGATGGCCGAAGGCGACGTCCCGGTGACCCGTAGCGATGCGATCAGCGTCAACCTGCGCAAGGTTGGCTGGATCGATGGGTCGGTCGCGTGGGTCGAGGGCAACCGCTTCGGCGTGGCCTTCGCGCGTGAGATCGACGTGGCCCAGGCGCGGATGCCGATGCAGGTCCAGCCCGATCCCCAGGAACCCTTCCGGCGCCGGCTGATGGCCGCCACCCCCACCGTTCCCGCCGGGCCGCTCCGCAAGGTGATCTGAGCGCCGGTACCGGGTCCGGACCCTTGGACCGGGCGGTGCCCGCCGCATCCCGGTCGCGCGCGGGGGGCTTGCCCCGACCCCGGTGCCAGCCTAACCCCTTGCCATGCGCTGCTGTGGACCATCCGGAGCTGTCCGGCTGATCGTCGTTCCGCTCGCCGCCCTGGCAGTGCTCGCCGGGTGCCGGGGCGACAACGAACAGCGGATCGATCTTGCCGTGATCGGCCGTCCGGCCGACCTCGCCGAACGGGGCGCGCGGCTTGGCGTGGCCGGACAGCTGGTCCAGGCTGCGACCGCGCAAGGATTGGTCGCGCTCGATGCCCAGGGACAGGTGGTCCCCGCCCTCGCCGACCGCTGGATCGTGACCGACGATGGCGACAGCTACATCTTCCGCCTACGCGACGGCACCTGGCCGGATGGCACCCCGCTAAGCGGGCAGACCGTGGCGCGAGCCCTGCGCCAGGCGCTCGACGGCCTCCGCGGCACCCCGCTCGGGCTTGACCTCGCCGACCTGGCAGAGGTGCGGGTGATGACCGACCGCGTGCTCGAGTTGCGCCTAGCCCGCCCTGTGCCCGAACTGCTGCAGTTGCTCGCCCAGCCTGAGCTCGCGTTGCGGCGGCGCGAGCGTGGCAGCGGCCCGCTCGAACCGGCCGCAAGCGCGGCTGGCACGCTGCGGTTGGTGCTGATCCCCCCGACCCGGCTGGGTCTGCCGGCGCTCGACCCGGCTGATCCCCGTCCCGCTTCGCTGCAGCTGCGTGCGCTTTCTGCCCGCGCCGCGACCGAGGCCTTTGCCCGGGGCGAGCTCAGCCTGGTGTTCGGTGGGCGGTTTGCCGACCTGCCGCAGGCCCAGGCTGTGGCCGGGCTGTCGCGTCGGGCGCTGCAGGTCGATCCGGCCGCAGGGCTGTTCGGTCTGGCCGTCGTGGGAGCCGAAGGTCCGCTCGCCGCACCCGAGTTCCGCGAAGCGCTGGCTATGGCGATCGATCGCGATGCCCTTGCCGGGGCCATGGGTCTCACCGGCTGGACCCCCACCACGCGGATCGTTCCGTTATCCGTCCCCGGTTCCGGTGGGGCCTTGACCCTGCCCGCGCGCGCGGGTGCCGAACCGGCCGCGCCGGTCCAGGCTGCCGCACCCGCCTGGACCACTGCGCCGCTTGACCTGCGTCAGGCCGAGGCGGCTGCCCGGGTCGCGCGCTGGACCGGTCGCAGCGGCAGGCCACTGGCCTCGCTGCGATTGGCCTGGCCCAGCGGGCCTGGCGCCGACGCGGTGTTCGAGCGTCTGCGCACGGACTTCGCCGCGATCGGGGTGACCCTGACCCGGGTTGCGGCCGAAGCTCCGGCCGACCTGCGGTTGCTCGATCTGGTCGCGCGCTATCCGGGGCCGCTGTGGTATCTGAATCAACTGTCCTGCCCGGCACGGCGCACCATTTGCAGCACCGCGGCCGACGCGCGCCTCGCCGAGGCCCGAGCAGAGCGCGATCCGGCACGGCGTCTGGCCATGCTCGCAGCGGTCGAAGCCCAGATGTCCGCCGCGGCTGTGTTTCTGCCGCTGGGCCCGCCGGTGCGCTGGTCCCTGGTGCGGCCTGGAACGCCCGGTTTTGCGCCGAATACCGTGGCCTTTCACCCACTTCCGCCACTGGTCGAGCAGACCGATTGATCCGGCCTCCGGCTCCGGCCGTTGGGCCTGAGCCGTTCTGCAGATAAGTAGTCGTGCGGGGCCGTTCGTACCCCTTAGAGGTAGGTCTCAAATTCAAAATGACGCCGATATCCCGTTTTACGGTAAATTAACCTTTCTCTTTCATAGGTCGCATGGTTAATTGCCTGAAAGACCCCAAACGTTGGGGTGGATCGGGTTTAGGGGCATAAGGGGGGCACCCATGCGAGTGCTGCTGATCGAGGACGAGCCGACAACGGCCCGGGCCATCGAGCTGATGCTCACGGCCGAGGGCTTCAATGTGTATTCGACCGACCTCGGTGAGGAAGGTTTGGACCTGGGCAAGCTGTATGACTACGACATCATCCTGCTCGACCTGAACCTGCCCGACATGCACGGCTACGACGTGCTGAAGAAGCTGCGGGTGGCCAAGGTCCAGACCCCGGTGCTGATCCTCTCGGGGATTGCCGAGATGGACTCCAAGGTCCGTTCGTTCGGTTTCGGCGCTGACGACTACGTGACCAAGCCGTTCCACCGTGAAGAGCTGATCGCCCGTATCCACGCCGTTGTCCGGCGCTCGAAGGGCCATTCCCAGTCGGTCATCCGCACCGGCAAGCTGTCGGTCAACCTTGATGCCAAGACTGTCGAAGTCGATGGCGCGCGGGTCCACCTGACCGGCAAGGAATATGCGATGCTCGAGCTGCTGTCGCTGCGCAAGGGCACCACGCTGACCAAGGAAATGTTCCTCAACCATCTCTATGGCGGGATGGACGAGCCCGAACTCAAGATCATCGACGTGTTCATCTGCAAGCTGCGCAAGAAGCTGGCCCATGCCTGCGGCGGCGAGAACTACATCGAGACCGTCTGGGGCCGCGGCTATGTGCTGCGGGATCCCAACGATCAGATGGAAGCCGCCTGACCACCGCCCTCGTCCCCTTTCGTCACGCCGCCTGCCAGGCGGTCTGAACCGGGCAACGGCCCGCCTCCGTGGGGGAAGGCGGGCCGTTTCTCGTTCCGGCTGACCGCAGCGGCTGGCGTTCCCTGCGCCGGCCGACTAAGGGGCCGCGCATGACGGCGTACAAGGCAGGCGACCCCACCACCATCAACCGGCTCTATGGCCGCGCCAAGGGCAAGCCCCTGCGGCAGGGCCAGCAGGAGCTGGTCGACCGCCTGCTGCCTCAGATCGCCGTGCCGAGCGCCGGGCCGGTCACCGCGGCGCGCCTGTTCGGCGAGGACCGGCCGCTCCATTTCGAGATCGGTTTTGGCGGCGGCGAACATCTTGCCTACCGGGCCGACCTGCTGCCCGACCATGGCTTCATCGGCTGCGAGCCCTTCGTCAACGGGGTGGCCCAGGCGCTGGTGCATGTCCGTGACGGCGGGCTCGCCAATGTCCGGATCCAGCACGGCGATGCGCTCGAGGTGCTTGAACGGGTGCCGGATGAGGCGCTGTCGTTCGTCTATCTGCTCCATCCCGACCCCTGGCCCAAGGCGCGCCACGCCAAGCGGCGGATGATGAACGATGGCCCGGTCCGGCTGATCGCCGACAAGCTGAAGCCAGGCGGCGAATTCCGCTTCGGGACCGATCATCCGGTCTACCTGCGCCACGCGCTGATGGTCATGCGCCGCCATCGCGACCTGTTCGACTGGCTTTGCGAACGCCCCGAGGACTTCCAGCGGCGCCCGGGCGGCTGGCCCGAGACGCGCTACGAGGCCAAGGCCCGGCGGCTTGGCCACGAAGTGTGGTACTTCCGCTTCCGCCGCCGCTAGTGCGTCAGCAGGCCGGCGGTCTCAAGCAGCAGCCACAGACCTACCGCCAGCAACAGCCCCGCCGCCAGGATCCGCACCAGCCGCAGCGGTACCCGCGCGATCAGCGCTTCGCCCAGGAACACGGCGGGCACGTTGGCCAACATCATGCCCAGCGTGGTGCCGGCCATCACCGCCAGCACGCTGTGGAAGCGCGCGCCCAGTGCGATCGTCGCGATCTGGGTCTTGTCGCCTATCTCGACCACGAAGAAGGCCACCACTGTGGCGAGAAAGGCACCGAACCGCCCCGCCCCGGGAGCGGCGTCATCGGCCGTGTCGGGAATCAGGGTCCAGCCTGCCATGGCGATGAACGAGAGCGCCACGGCATAGCGGAACCCCGCGCCATCGAGCAGTCCGGCCATCTTGGCGCCGAGCAAGGCGGCCAGGAAGTGGTTGGCCATTGTGGCGACAAGGATCCCGGCGACGACCGGCCACGGCCGGCGGAAGCGGGTGGCAAGGAGGATGGCGAGGAGCTGGGTCTTGTCGCCGATCTCGGCAAGCGCGACCACTGCGACAGAGGTCAGGAAGGCGTCGGGCATCGCGTCCCCTAGGCGCAGCCAGTCGCTCCGGCAAGCACCTCGCACCAGGGTCCGGCGCGGCACCCAATCGCCACCGACCCAGTGTGAATACTTATACCATAGGTATGGGATAAAGTTGCTAATCGATTGTAGAGCGGCACGCGGGATCGCACCCTAGTCATTCAGGATAAAGCCGCATGTCACTAAAGCGGACAAGCCGCAGAGGCAGCGCCATTCTTGGGCTCGCCCTGCTTTTCGCGATCGCCGTTACCGGTGTCGCGATCCAGCAGATCCGTTTCGGTGGGCCGATGCATCGCCAGAACCAGCAGATCAGCGATCTGACCGCCGATATCCTGCCGCCACCGCTGTACGTCATCGAGGCCTATCTGGAGGCGACCCAGGCCGTCGCGGCGCTGGGGTCGGGGCAGGCCGAACCAACCGAAGCGGACCTGCGGATCGGCCGTCTTGCCGCGCTGCGCCGCCAGTTTGCCGCGCGGGCCGATGTGTGGCGCGCCGCCGAGCTCGGCGGCGATCTTCAGACCCGACTGCTCCCCGCCGTAATCGACAGCGGCGATCGTTTCTGGCGCGAGGTGGACGCGCAGTTCGCGCCCGCGCTGCGATCGCGCGATCTCGCTGCAGTGACGGGGTCCTATGCCGCGCTTGGCCAGTACTATGCTGCGCACCGTGCCGCGGTCGACGCGCTGGTCGCTGCCGCCGCCGACCGCCAGACCCAGCTCGCCCGCTCCAGCGACACCACCCTGCTGATCGTCGGAGTCTTGCTCGCCTTGATCGCGCTGGGCGTGCTGGGAGCCCTGTTGGCCAGCCTCAAGCTGTTCGACCGCCATATCCTGCACCCGATCCAGGGAACCGCCGGGGTCCTGCGCGACATGGCCGGTGGGCGGACGGATGTCGCGCTGGACGGGATCGACACCGCCGCGCGCGGACCGGACGACGAGATTGGCGCAATGCTGGGTGCGGCCCGGGTGTTCCGCGATGCGCTGCAGACCCGCATCCAGCGCGAAAGCGAACAGCACGAGGTGGTCGAACGGCTCGACCAGGCCTTGACCGAGCTTGCGGCCGGCAATCTGGCCTTCCGCATCGATCAGCCGATGGCCGCCGAGTATGAACGGCTGCGCGCGGCCTACAACCGGACGATGGCGACGCTGGGCGAGACGCTGACGCAGGTCAGCCAGACCTCGCAGACCGTCTCGTCGGGTGCCAACGAGATCCACGCCGCGGCGGGCGACCTGGCGCTGCGCACCGAGCACCAGGCCAACCGGCTCGAGTCGGCGGCCCATGCGCTCAACGAGGTGACCGCGCTCGTCAGCCGTACCGCGCAGGATTCGCTCGAGGTCGCCACGGCGATCGTGGCGGCGCAGGACCAGGCACGGGCGAGCGCCGATGTCGTCGCCTCGACGATCGCGGCGATGAGCGAGATCGAGGTTTCCGCCCGCGCGATCGTTCAGATCATCGGCACCATCGATGCGCTTGCCTTCCAGACCAACCTGCTGGCGCTCAACGCCGGGGTCGAGGCAGCGCGCGCCGGCGAGGCCGGCAAGGGCTTCGCGGTGGTCGCGACCGAAGTGCGGGCCCTGTCCGACCGCTCCAAGGAGGCGGCCGAGGAAATCCGCCGGCTGATCACGTCCAGCACTGATCAGGTGGTCGGCGGTGTTGCGCTGGCCAATGAAAGCGGTGGCATGTTGCGGGAGATCGTCGGCGGCATCAGCGAGATTGCCGAGCGGGTCCAGGCCATCACCGACGCGGCGACCCGTCAGGCCACCAGCCTGCGCGAGGTCACCGCCGTGGTCAATGAGATGGACGGCGCGACCCAGCAGAACGCCGCCATGGTCGAGCAGACCACCGCGGCCGCGCGCAGCCTGTCGTCCGAGGCCGGGGTGCTGCACCGGCGGGTCGCGGTGTTCCGGGCCGACGATCAGGCGCGCACGGCGCCAGCCTTGCCGCGCGGACAGCTCGCGCTGGCCTCCTGACCGGCGTGACGGTGGCCGGCCCTTGATCGAGGGCCGGCGCCAATGGCATCAGCCGACCACGCCGCCCGCGGCCAGCACCGCGAGGGTGAGGATATCCGGCGCCAGCGCCGTCATCGGCGCGATCTGGACCGGCTTGTCCATCCCGATCAGCATCGGCCCGATCACGGCGTTGCCGGCCAGTTCGCGCAGCAGCTTGGCCGAGATGTTGGCCGACTGCAGCCCGGGCATGATCAGCACGTTGGCGGGGCCAGACAGACGACAAAACGGATAGTTCGCCATCACCTTCGGATTGAGCGCCGCGTCGGGAGCGATATCGCCTTCGTACTCGAAGCCCGGGTCCATCGCGTCGAGCAGGGCGACCGCCTCGCGGATCGGCTCGACCCAGCGCCCCATCGGATTGCCGAAAGTGGAGAACGACAGGAAGGCGACCCGCGGATCATGGCCCATGCGGCGCGCCACGGCGGCGGTCTCGACCGCGATGTGGGCCAGCTCCTGCGCGGTCGGGCGTTCGTTCACGGTCGTGTCGGCGAGGAACACGGTGTAGTTCTTGGCGACCATCAGGTGGACGCCGAAAGGCACGTGCCCGGGCTTGGGATCGAGCACCCGGCGCACCTCGCGCATGGTCTGCGAGAAGGTCCGGGTGAGGCCCGAGATCATCGCGTCGCCATGGCCGAGCGCGAGCAGCAGCGAGGCGAAGACATTGCGGTTCTGGTTGACCATCCGCCGCACGTCGCGCTCAAGGAAGCCGCGCCGCTGCATCCGCTCGTACAGGAAGGCGACCATCTCGGGCACCAGCGGCGAAACGTTGGAGTTGTGGATCTCGTAGCTGTCGGGATTGCCCACACCCAGCTCGGCGAGCTTGGCGCGGACCGCTTCGGTCCGGCCGACCAGCACCGGGGTGCCATAGCCGAAATCGCGGAACTGGATCGCGGCGCGCAGCACCACCTCGTTCTCCGCCTCGGCGAAGACCACGCGCTTGGGGGTCTCGCGCACCTGGGCATAGACGCTGGTGAGAACCGAGGTGGTCGGATTCAGCCGCGCCTTCAGGCTCAGGCGATAGGCCTCGAAGTCCTCGATCGGCTTCTGCGCCACGCCGGTGTCCATCGCCGCCTTGGCCACGGCCGAGGACACCACCTCCATCAGCCTTGGATCGAACGGGGCCGGGATGATGTAGTCCACCCCGAAGGTGTGGTTCTTGCCATAGGCGGCGGCGACCTCTTCCGGCACCTGCTCGCGCGCCAGGGCGGCGATGGCCTGGGCGGCGGCGATCTTCATCTCCTCGTTGATCGCGGTGGCGCGCACGTCGAGCGCGCCGCGGAAGATGAACGGGAAGCCCAGCACGTTGTTGACCTGGTTCGGATAGTCCGAGCGCCCGGTCGCAATGATCGCGTCCGGACGCACCGCTTTGGCCTCGGGCGGGGTGATCTCCGGATCGGGGTTGGCCATGGCGAAGATGATCGGCTGCGGCGCCATCTTCTTGACCCATTCGGGCTTGAGCGCGCCGGCGGCCGACAGGCCGAGGAAGATGTCGGCACCGACCACGGCCTCCTCGAGCGTACGGCTCGGGGTGTCGACCGCATGCGCGCTCTTCCACTGGTCCATGCCGTCCTCGCGGCCGCGGTAGATCACCCCCGAACGGTCGCACATGATGACATTGTCGTGGCGCACGCCCATCGCCTTGATCAGCTCGGTGCAGGCGATGGCCGCGGCGCCGGCCCCGTTGACCACCACCTTGACGTCGCGCAGCTCGCGTCCGGTCAGGTGGCAGGCATTGAGTAGGCCGGCCGCGGAGATGATCGCCGTGCCGTGCTGGTCGTCGTGCATCACCGGGATCTTCAGCCGCTCGCGCAGGGCCTGCTCGATGATGAAGCACTCGGGTGCCTTGATGTCTTCCAGGTTGATCCCGCCGAAGCTCGGCTCGAGCAGGGCGACCGCATCGATGAAGGCCTGGGGGTCTTCGGTGTCGAGCTCGAGGTCGATCGAATCGACGTCGGCGAAGCGCTTGAACAGCACCGCCTTGCCTTCCATCACCGGCTTCGAGGCCAGCGCACCCAGATTGCCCAGGCCAAGGATGGCGGTGCCGTTGGAGATGACCGCCACCAGATTGCCCTTGGCGGTATAATCATAGGCGGTGGCAGGGTCTTCGGCGATGGCGCGGACCGGGACGGCGACGCCGGGCGAATAGGCCAGGCTCAGGTCGCGCTGGGTCGCCATCGGCTTACTGGCGATGATCTCGATTTTGCCGGGCCGGATCGTGTTGTGGTAGAACAGCGCCTCGCGTTCGGTGAAACGGACGTTGCTTTCCTCGGACAATGCGGCCTCCCGTGTGGCTATCTCTCGCGCCCTATCGCGTGTCGCGGCGAGAGGATAGGGGAAAGCGGCGTAGGCGGCATTCCCAAGCGTCCGGCGCAGCGATAGCACCGCGCCATGCCCGCCCAGAATCCCCATGGCGCGATTCCCGCCGGCGCCACGCCGATGATGGCCCAGTATCTTGCGCTGAAGGCCCAGGCCGCCGATTGCCTGCTGTTCTACCGGATGGGCGATTTCTTCGAGCTGTTCTTCGATGATGCCCGCACCGCCGCCCAGGTGCTCGATATCGCGCTGACCACCCGCGGCGAGCACCTGGGCGAGCCGATCCCGATGTGCGGCGTGCCGGTCCATTCGGCCGAAAGCTATCTGGCCAGGCTGATCCGCGCGGGCTGCCGGGTGGCGATCGCCGAGCAGGTCGAGACCCCTGAGGAGGCGAGGAAGCGCGGCGGGTCCAAGGCGCTGGTGGCGCGCGACATCGTCCGCTTCGTTACGGCCGGGACCCTGACCGAGGAGGCCCTGCTCGAACCGCGCCGGGCCAATGTGCTGGCAGCCGCCTGCGATCTGCGGGGCCTGGTCGGGATCGCCGCCTGCGACGTGTCGACCGGGCGGATGGAGCTGGAGGAATGCCCGCCCGACCGGCTGGGGGCCGCCCTGGCCCGGCTGGGCGCGAGCGAACTGGTCGTGCCCGAGCACTGGGAGCTTGCCCCACCCGCGGCGATCGCGCGGCCGGTGCGCGAGTTCCAGAGCGACGGAGGAGCCGACCGGCTCCGTGCCATCCACGGGGTGGCCACGCTCGATGGCTTCGGCGCCTTTACCCGGCCCATGCTGGCCGCCGCCGGCGGGTTGATCGCCTATCTCGACCATGTCGGGCGCGGCCGGTTGCCCCTGTTGCTGCCGCCGGTGGCACGCAGCGGGGCAGCGCACCTGGCGATGGACGAGGCGACCCGCTCCAGCCTCGAGATCCTCGAGGCGAGCAGCGGCGGACGCCGCGGCAGCCTGGTCGAATCGGTTGACCGCTGCGTCACCGGCGCCGGTGCGCGCCAGCTTGCCGACGATCTTTCGGCGCCGCTCACGGACCCCGCCGCGATCGCGGCGCGGCTGGCTCTGGTTGGCTGGCTCCACGACGATCCGCTGCTGCGCGATGACCTGCGCGGTGCGCTGCGCGCGCAGCCCGATGTCGGTCGGGCGCTTGGCCGCGTGGTGGCCGGGCGCGGCTCGCCGCGCGACCTTGGCCAGTTGCGCGATGGGCTCGACGGGGCGCGGCGGATCCGCGACCGCTTGCTGCGCGAGGCCGATCGTCCGGCCCTGCTCGAAGCGCTGCTTCCCGCGCTGGGCGGGCACGGCGCGCTCGTCGATCTCCTGGCCCGGGCGCTCGTAGCCAGTCCGCCGACCGAACGCGGGCAGGGTGGCTACATTGCCCCGGGCTACGACCATGCGCTTGATGCGCTGCGCGACACCGCCGGCCATGCCCGCCGCGCGATCGCCGCGCTCGAGGCCAGGTACCGCGACGAGACCGGGATTGCCGCGCTGAAGATCCGCCACAACGGCGTACTCGGCTATTTCATCGAGGTGCCGGCGCGCCATGCCGATCGATTGATGGCACCCGATAGCGGCTTTACCCACCGCCAGACCATGGCCGGTGCGGTGCGCTTCAACGCGCTGGCCCTGCACGAGGAGGCAAGCCGGATCGGCGAGGCCGGCGGCCATGCCCTTGCCGCCGAGGAGGCCCATTTCACCGAGCTGGTCGCCGCGGCCGTTGCCCACCGCGAAGGCATCGCCGCGACCGCCGCGGCGCTGGCGCGGATCGATGTGGCCGCCGGCCTGGCCGAGCGCGCCGCCGAGGGCCAGTGGTGCTGCCCGGCGATCGTGACCGAGCCCTGCCTGGCGATCAGCGGTGGGCGCCATCCGGTCGTCGAGGCCGCCCTGGCAGCGCGCGGCGAGCGTTTCGTCGCGAATGATTGCGTGCTGTCGCCCGACGACCGGCTGTGGCTGATCGGCGGCCCCAACATGGGCGGCAAATCGACCTTCCTGCGCCAGAACGCACTGATCGTGCTCCTCGCCCACGCGGGCAGCTTCGTTCCGGCCGCCGCGGCCACCATCGGGCTGGTCGACCGCCTGTTCAGCCGGGTCGGTGCCGCCGACAACCTTGCCCGGGGCCGATCGACCTTCATGGTCGAGATGGTCGAGACCGCAGCGATCCTCGCCCAGGCAACCGAGCGCAGCTTCGTGATCCTCGACGAGGTTGGCCGGGGCACCTCGACCTACGATGGCCTTGCCTTGGCATGGGCCGTGGCCGAGGCGGTCCACGGCCACAACCGCAGCCGCTGCCTGTTCGCGACCCACTATCACGAGCTCGCGCGCCTCGGCGAAAGCTGCGAGGCGCTGTCCCTGCACCATGTCCGGGCCCGCGAATGGAAGGGCGAGCTGGTGCTGCTGCACGAGCTGGCCGACGGCCCGGCGGACCGCTCCTACGGGTTGGCCGTGGCGCGGCTGGCGGGCGTGCCGCAGCCCGTCATCGCCCGTGCCCGCGCTGTGCTTGAGCGACTCGAGCAGGGCCGCGCCGAGACCGGCGGTCTGGCGGCCGGGCTGGGCGACCTGCCGCTGTTCGCCGCCCTCCGCGACGAGCCCTCCCAACCCGCCCCGGACCCGCGGGCCGCGCTCGCCGCGCGGCTCGCCGCGCTCGATGTCGACGCGCTATCCCCGCGCGACGCGCTTGACCTGCTCTACCAGCTCAAGCGCGAGGCCGAGGGGTGACCGTGCCGTGCCGCCGCTAGCAGATCCTTAACTGCCGCCTGCTAGGCCGCGGGCATGATGGTGCCGCGCCTCAACCGGGTGTTTCGCAGCCGCTGGTCGGCCCTGTGGTGGGCGGCCGGCATTCTGCTGCTGGCCTGGCGGGTGGCCGCCGCGGGCGACATCGTCCCGCTCAACTCCGCGCGCAGCGCTGCGCCGCCCCCCGCCGATCCCTGGGCTCTCGATCCGCAATGAACATCGCCGGCAACCCGCGGATGACCATCGTGGTCGTCATCGCCTTCCTGATCATCGTCGCCCTGTTCATCAGTCCGGGCGGACCCGCCGAGCAGGCCACCGGGCAGATTACCGAGGCTGCCCGCGCCACCGCCGGGAAGCCTCCGGCGCGGAGCGTGGCACCGCCCCCGCAAAGCTGGTTCGCGCCCGAGGACGAGGCCGCGCCGCCTCCGCCCCCGCCGCCGGCTTCGGCGGGCGATCAGGGCGCGGCGCTTCCGGCCGAGCCCGGCGGCTTCCCGGTGCGCGAGAACCCGCCGCCACGCGGCCCCGACTTCCCTGAAAACAATTAGCCGATGGTGCCGCCTGCGGCCCTGCGCTCAGGCGGTCCGGGGCCAGTCACGGCCGCTCTGCACGGCAGCGCTTGCGCCGCGAGGGCTCAACGATTCTGCCCGGGCACCCACAGGGCGTCCGCGGCGCCGTTCGCGTTGAGCGCGCGGGCAAGGACGAACAGGTAGTCGGACAGGCGATTGGCATAGGCGAGTGCTGCGGGGTTGACCGGAGCTTCCGCTGCCAGCGCCACCATCCGCCGTTCGGCCCGGCGCACTGCCGCGCGGGCGACATGGACGCGCGCTGCAGCCTCGCTGCCGCCTGGCAGGATGAAGCTGGTCAGCGGCGCCAGTGCGGAGTTGACGCCGTCGATCGCGCCCTCGAGCCAGTCGACCTGACTGGGCACGATCCGCAGCACCATCGGTGATGGGGCGAAATCGTCGCCCGGGGTGGCAAGATCGGCACCCAGGTCGAACATGTCGTTCTGGATGCGGACCAGCGCCGACAGGTGCGGCGCGGCCGCCGGTGCGGCGGCGGCGAGGCCGATCGCGCTGTTGGCCTCGTCGACCGCACCGATCGCCTCCATCCGCGCGGTGTGCTTCGGGCAGCGCGAGCCGTCGACCAGCCCGGTGGTGCCGTCGTCGCCGGTGCGCGTGTAGATCTTGTTGAGCTTGACCAAGACAGGATCCGCCGCGGCGTCAGGACTTGCTGACGGCGAGCAGCACGCCAACCACAAGCACGGCCGCTGCCTGATACTTGATGCGGGCGAACATCATCTTGTTCTGGAGCAGCTGCATCTCGCTGGCGCCGGGCGCGTCGCCGCGCTCGAGGTCGGTGCGGGTGCTCTGCAGGAAGGCGGCGATGCCCTTGACCAGGCTGATCACGACCATGGCCATGAGGACGAGGATCACGGGGACAAGCAGGTAGATCATGGGGTGTCCTCTAGGCTGGGTGCGAGCGTTAGACCAGCAGGGATCTGGCCCTTGCGCAAGCTGTTCGCAAGGGCGAGGCCGTCGGTCGGGCCGGCCGCGCGGCGCAAGTCGGCCAAGGCGGGCGCACCGCGGCGCTTGGCCAGCTTGCGCCCGTCGGCTCCGATCAACAGGCCATGGTGGTGCCAGCGCGGCACCGGCAGGTCGAGCAGGGCCTGGAGCAGGCGGTGCACGTCGGTTGCGGCGAACAGGTCGGCGCCGCGCGTGACCAGGCTGATCCCCTGCGCCGCGTCGTCGAGCGTGACGGCCAAATGATAGCTGGCCGGGGCGTCCTTGCGCACCAGCACGACATCGCCGAACCGCTCCGGCCTTGCAAGCTGCCGCCCGGCCAGGGCATCGTCCCAGCTCAGCGGCCCGGTCCGCGCCAGCGCCGCCGCCATGTCGAGCCGCCAGGCCGCCCCGGCGGGCCGGTCGGTGCGGCCGCGGCAAGTGCCGGGATAGACCGGCCCGTCCGGCCCGGTCGCCCGGCTCGCCGCCAGCACCTCGGTCCGGGTGCAGGTGCAGGGATAAAGCAGGCCCAGCGCGCGCAGGTGCTCGGCCGCCGCGGCATAGCGTGGCAGCCGGGCCGACTGGTGGACCACAGCCTCGTCCCAGGTCAGCCCCAGCCAGGCGAGGTCGGCCAGGAACTCGGCCGCCAGCGCGGGAAGGCTGCGCGCCCCGTCGATGTCCTCGATCCGTACCAGGAAGGCGCCGCCCGCCGCGCGCGCCAGATCATGCGCCACCACCGCGGCATAGGCATGGCCCAGGTGGAGCGGACCGTTCGGGCTCGGGGCGAAGCGGGTGCGGAGCATCGGCTTCGCCTTAGCCCGATCCGCGCGCCATCGCGAGTTGTGGATTGCCGGGCGGCAGCAGGGGGGCACAGGGCTTGACCCGGCCCGGGCGAGGTGCATGATCGGACCATGCGCTGTCGCGAAACCGTCACGCCCGCTTGCCATCAGAGGCCATGCTCAAGGGCGAGCTGATCGAACGTGCGGCCCGGTTCCGCAGCGCCGAGGAGGATCCCTCCCGGCACCTTGCCAATTGTCCGGCCCTGGTGCTCAACGCCGACTATACCCCGCTGTCCTACTATCCGCTCAGCCTGTGGCCGTGGCAGACCGCGATCAAGGCGGTGTTCCTCGAGCGGGTGGACATCGTCGCCACCTACGAACGCGAGGTCCATTCGCCGAGCTGGACCATGCAGATCCCCTCGGTGATCGCGCTGCGCCAGTTTGTCCGGCCCAGCGAGTTTCCCGCCTTCACCCGCTTCAACGTGTTCCTGCGCGACCGCTTCAGCTGTCAGTACTGCGGCAGCCCGCACAACCTCACCTTCGACCACGTCATCCCGCGCCGCCTCGGTGGACGGACCAGCTGGGAAAACGTCGCGACCGCCTGTGCGCCGTGCAACATGCGCAAGGGCGGGCGGACCCCGAAACAGGCGCAGATGCCGCTGTTGCTCGAACCGATCCGGCCGACCAGCTGGCAGCTGCAAGAGCGCGGCCGCGGCTTCCCGCCCGGCTACCTGCACGAAACCTGGCGCGACTGGCTTTACTGGGACGTCGAGCTGGAGGCCTGATCCCGTCACCGGCCCGCCCTGCCGGCGGGCCAAACCCCCGTCGATGCCTTGCCCAAGGAGCCT
Organism: Novosphingobium piscinae; assembly: GCF_014230355.1. Classification (GTDB taxonomy): domain Bacteria; phylum Pseudomonadota; class Alphaproteobacteria; order Sphingomonadales; family Sphingomonadaceae; genus Novosphingobium; species Novosphingobium piscinae. The sequence continues at coordinate 35,660 of NZ_JACLAX010000013.1, read as the reverse complement.
GCCATGTCATCTTCCCCCTGGACCCACACCCGCAGCGCCGGCCTCGCCGACGACATCGATTTCGAGATCAAGGGCCAGGAGCTGCAGTTCGTCGAGATCGAGCTCGATCCCGGCGAGAGCGCCGTCGCCGAGGCCGGGGCGATGGTGTGGAAGGACGCCTCGATCGGCATGACCACCGTGTTCGGTGACGGGCGCGGCGCCGAGGGCGGATTCATGGGCAAGCTGCTCGGCGCGGGCAAACGGCTCGTCACCGGCGAAAGCCTGTTCACCACGGTCTTCACCCACAATGGCGGCGGCAAGGCCCGCGTCGCGTTCGGCGCGCCGGTGCCCGGGTCGATCCTGCCGCTCAAGCTCGACCAGCTCGGCGGCACGTTGATCTGCCAGAAGGATGCCTTCCTGTGCGCTGCGAAGGGCGTCCAGCTCGGCATCCACTTCCAGCAACGGATCATGACCGGGCTGTTCGGCGGCGAGGGCTTCATCATGCAGCGGCTCGACGGCGATGGCTGGGTCTTCGTCCAGATGGGCGGGACCGTGATCGAGCGCGAGCTGCGCCCCGGGGAGGAGCTGCACGTCGATACCGGCTGCCTTGCGGCCTACACCTATGGCGTGGAGTTCGACGTGGTCCGGGCCGGCAACGTCAAGACCATGATCTTCGGCGGCGAGGGCGTGTTCTTCGCCCGGCTGCGCGGACCCGGCAAGGTCTGGATCCAGTCGATGCCCTTCGCCCGCCTGGCCGGCCGCGTGATTGCCACGGCCATGCCCGCGGGCGGCCAGAACCGCGGCGAAGGCTCCGTGCTGGGCGCGCTGGGCAACCTCATCGACGGGGACTGACGTCGCGGGCGCGGCCGGGCCCGGGTCGGCTCAGCGCATCCCGGCCAGGGCTTTCTGCCGCCGCCGCTGCACCGAACTGCCCAGCCCGATCGCCTCGCGGTACTTGGCGACAGTGCGCCGCGCGAGGTCGAAGCCCTTCTCCTTGAGCAGGTCGACCAGGGTATCGTCCGACAGGATCGCCTTGGGGTCCTCGGCTTCGATCAGCTGGCGGATCGCTGCCTTTACTGCCTCGGCCGAGACCGCGCCCTCGCCGTCCGCCGAGGCCACGCCCGAGGTGAAGAAGTACTTCAGCTCGTAAGTACCGCGCGCGCAGTTCAGGTACTTGTTCGAGGTTACCCGGCTCACGGTGGATTCGTGCATGCCGATTGCCTCGGCCACGGTGCGCAGGGTCAGCGGCTTGAGATGCGCCACGCCGTGGCGGAAGAACCCGTCCTGCTGGGTGACGATCTCGGCCGCCACCTTGAGGATGGTCTTCTGGCGCTGGTCGAGGGCCTTCACCAGCCAGTTCGCGTCGGCCAGCTTCTCGGACAGCCACCCGCGCGAGGCCTTGTCGCCGCAGGAGCCGCGCAGTTCGACATAGTAGCTGCGGTTGATCACCAGCCGCGGCAGGGTCGCCTGGTTGAGCGCGATGTCCCAGCCCTGGAAGCGGCCCTGCGGATCGGTCCGGGCCCGCACCAGCACGTCGGGCACGACCGTTTCGCCGCCGCCACTGGCGAAGCGCAGCCCGGGCTTGGGATCGTAGCCCCGCAGCTCGGCCAGCATGTCGGCGAAATCCTCGTCGTCCACCCCGCACATGCGCTTGAGCCGCGCCAGCTCGCCGCGCCCGAGCAGCTCGAGATTGTCGAGCAGCCGGGCCATGCAGGGATCGTAGCGGTCGGCCTCGCGCGCCTGCAGCGCCAGGCATTCGCCCAGATGGCGTGCCCCGACCCCGGTCGGATCGAGCGACTGGACCACCGCCAGCCCGGCCTCGGCCTCGGCCAGCGACACGCCGAGATCGCCGGCCACCTCGGCCAGCGGGACGGTCAGATAACCCGCCTCGTCGAGCTGATCGATCAGCGCATGAGCCACGAAGGCATGGGCTGGATCGCGCGCCACCGGGCCGACCTGGGCATGGAGATGCTCTGCCAGCGTCTCCTCGCCGCTGCCGCGCTCGGCAATGTCGAGGCCCTCGCCCGAGCCCGGACCGCGGGCCTCGCCCAGCCAGTCGGCCTGGCCGTCACCGGTGTCGCGATCCCGGTCGAGCGCGGCCGGATCGATGTCGAGTGGCCGGTCGTCATCTGCCCGGCCCTCGCCGATCAGCTGGTCGACCGGCGAGGATTCAAGCGTGGTGCGGCGCAGGTCCTCGGTTTCGACCGGCACGGCCTCGGGAGCGGCCGAGCCCAGCTCGAGCAGCGGATTGGCCTCGATCGCCTCGCCGATGAAGGTCTCGATCTCGAGGTTTGACAGCGCCAGCAGCTTGATCGCCTGCTGCAGCTGCGGCGTCATCACCAGCGACTGCGACTGGCGCAGGTCAAGGCGGGGACCCAGGCCCATGGTCAGCTGTCGGACGATCGGGGCCGGACTGGGACCGGGGGGCGGCCCGGTCCGGAGCAAGCCGTCATAGCGTGAAGCTCTCGCCCAGGTAGAGCCGGCGGACGTTCTCGTCGGCGACAAGCGCCTCGGGGCTGCCCGCAAACAGCACCTGGCCGCCGTAGATGATGCAGGCCCGATCGACGATATCGAGCGTCTCGCGCACGTTGTGGTCAGTGATCAGCACGCCGATGCCGCGTTGCTTGAGATCCTTGACCAGCTCGCGGATGTCGCTGATCGACAGCGGATCGATCCCGGCAAAGGGCTCGTCGAGCAGCATGATCGAGGGCTTGGCGGCCAGCGCCCGCGCGATCTCGCAGCGCCGCCGCTCGCCGCCCGACAGCGCCATGGCGGCCGAGCCGCGCAGCCGGGTGAGGCCGAATTCGTCGAGCAGGCGTTCCAGCTCGCTGGCGCGCACCGCTTCGTCGGGCTCGTTCAGTTCGAGCACGCAGGCGATGTTCTGTTCCACCGTCATGCCACGGAAGATCGAGGTCTCCTGGGGCAGGTAGCCCAGGCCGAGCACCGCACGGCGGTACATCGGCAGGTTGGTGACGTCGATCCCGTCCATCAGGATGCGGCCGGAATCGGGCCGGACCAGCCCCATGATCGAATAGAAGCAGGTGGTCTTGCCGGCACCGTTCGGACCAAGCAGGCCAAGCACCTCGCCCTTGCCGACCGACAGCGAGATGTCGGTCAGGACCGCGCGCTTGTCGTAGCTCTTCGCGATCGAGACCACCTCGAGCCCGCCCTGCGGGATCGGCTGGACCGCGCTGGTCGAGGCGGAGGGCGCCGGCCGGTCGGCCGTGGCAGCGGGCAGGGTATCGCTCATCGCTGCCGGTTTAGGCCGCGCGTCCAGGCACTTCAAGCGGGTAAGCAAGATTCCGGCCAAGTCGTCCCGGTGCCGGGAGGCCGGGTCCAGCGCGGCGATTCAGACGGGGACGAAGCGCCCGGCGGCGCGGTCCTTGCGCACCTTGAGGCCGTCGAACACCTGGCCGCTCATCGCGATCCACACCCCCGGCGGTGCCACCTGCGCGGCGGCGAAGGCCATGCCGAGGTTGAAGGCGGCATCGCTCTCGGCGAACCGCGCGGGCGCGAGCGCGCCGGTCAGCACTATGGTCTTGCCCGCGACGCCGGCGGCGATGGCGCGAGCGGTCTCGGTCATCGTGTCGGTCCCGTGGGTGACGACGATCCGCGTCTCGGGGGCCTCGCGCAACGCGGCGACGATCAGCGCGCGGTCGGCATCGGTCAGTTCGAGGCTGTCCTTGCGCATCAGTTCGGTGACGCGGAACGGGGCGGTCACCCGGGCCCGGGCCAGCAGCGCGGGCACCGCGCTTTCCTCGATGCGGTATTCGCTCAGCGCGTCGAAATAGGCCTTGTCGATCGTGCCGCCGGTGGTGAGGACGAGGGTCGGACTGGTGCTCATGCCGGTCTCCTTGCCCGGTGCCGGGCGGCGCGGCAAGCGGGGATCAGCCAGCGATCCAGCGCCAGGGCCCGGCCGGCACATAGGCCAGGGGAATGTGGCCCCAGGTCGCCACCAGCCACAGCACCGTGCCGCCCAGCCAGGTGCCGAGCCCGGCGCGGGCCAGTCCGGCGGGGCGCGGCCAGTAGCTGGTGCGCCCCGCCCAGGCCTGCCAGTCCGCCCCCAGTTGCGCGGCCTTCTTGCCGTCCTGCAAGGCCGCGCCGCCCAGCGCCAGCAAGGCGATGGCCGCGGTCAGCACCAGCACCCGCGGCGTTCCGGCCACAAGGGCATGAGCCAGCGCCCACAGCCCGAAGCCCCACATCATCGGGTGGCGCGTCACGTGGAACACCCCCTGTACCGGCGCGGCGGCGTGCTGCGCGGCGCGCGGGTCGGGCAGGGCGGGATTGCCGCGCAGCGAGCCGATCAGCAGCACTGCGGCGAGCAGGGTGAGCAGGCTGGCCACCGTCCAGACCGCGGCGCCGCTGCCGTCCCATAGCGGAACCGCGCCGGCCGGCACCGCGCGGAAGGCTTCCGTCATCCACGCCATGGTCGCCAGCGCGATCACGGCATAGACTGCCGAAAACCCCTTTTCGCCCAGCCGCGCGACCAGCGGCGCGCGCAGCGGATGCGACAGCAGGACGTGGGTGCCGACAAAGGCGGTCGCTGCGACGATCAGTTCGAGCAGAGGCGTCATGGCCGTGTCCCTTGAGAACGGGCGGTGCGCCGGCCCGATGGTCCGCCGCCCGATCCGGATCTTGCCGCGCCACGCTGCGCCCGGCAATGCCAATGTCCCCGCGTGATCTTTCGGGAAGCGGCAGCGCCCGCCGCACCGCTGACGTTCAGGGATGGGGCCGTGGCGACCGATCCGCTCGCGGGCATCCAGCGCATCGGACGGTCGCCCCCTTGAGGACCAGGCCATGTTTTGCCCGTCTATCGCCCGGAAGGTCCGGGACTCCGCTGTTGTTTCGCGGTACTCTGCCGCGCCGCGGGATTTGGCTGCAAGGAGTCGCAAGTGTCCGTTTCCGTTCGTGCGAAAGTGTCCGTGACCCGGGCTGTCGGCCGCTCGCTGTTGGCGCCAGTGCTGCTCGCCCTGCTGTTGCCGGGCTGCGCCGAGGCACGCGACGATGCGCCAGCCGACCCTGCGCCGTTCGCGGTCACCAAGGTCGCCGATTTCCAGTATCCCTGGCGCATCGCCTTTCTGCCCGATGGCCGCATGCTCCTGACCGAAAAGCCCGGCAAGGTCTGGCTCGTCACACAAGGCGGTGCGAAGCAGCCTGTCGCAGGCATCCCGCCCGTGGTCTATGCCGGGCAGGGTGGCCTGCTTGGGGTCTACGTGGCGCCCACCTTCGCGCGCGACCGGCGGGTTTACCTGACCTATGCCGAACCGGGCGGGACCGGTTCGGGGCTGGCCCTTGCGCTGGCCAGGCTCGCCGCCGATGGATCGCGGCTCAACGACCTCAGGGTCATCTGGCGCGAATGGCCCAAGGGCAAGGGCGGGCAGTTCGGCGGCGCGCTGGCGTTCTCGCCCGACCACAAGACCCTGTTCCTGACGGTCGGGGATCGCCAGCGCATGACCCCGGCGCAGGACCCCGATCTTCCGCAGGGCAAGATCCTGCGGCTAACGCTGGACGGACGACCCGCGCCGGGCAACCCGCGGGCGGGCCGGACCGGCGCGGCGACCGCGCCGCTGATCGATCCGCCGCGCGATACGGAGGTCGCCAAGACCGCGCCGGTGGTCCAGCAATTCAGCTGGCCCGGTGCGAACCAGACCCCGTCCGAAACCTGGGCGACCGGGTTCAGGACGCCCTATGGCCTGGCATTTGGCCCCGACGGGCGGCTGTGGGAGCTGGAACATGGGCCCCGCGGCGGCGACGAGCTCAACCTGATCGAGCCCGGGCGCAACTACGGCTGGCCGCTGGTCTCGTTCGGCGACAACTACAATCGCGTGCCGATCCCCAGGCCCGCGACGCGGCCCGACCTGACCGCCCCGGTGGTGCAATGGACTCCGGTGATCGGCCCGGGCAACCTCATGTTCTACAGCGGCGTGCAGTTTCCGGACTGGCGGGGGCAGGCGCTGGTCGGTGGGCTGGCGAGCAAGGGGATCGAACGGATCGTGTTCGATAGCCAGGGCGGCGCGCGCGTCGCCGCGCGCTACGATCTCGGCTTCCGCGTCCGCGATGTGGCACAGGCCCCGGATGGCGCGCTCTGGGCCATCGCCGATGCCGATCCCGGCGGACTCTATCGCCTGGTCCCCAAGTGAGGGCGGCGCTGCGGCGCCGGTGCCGATCCGAACGCGGCGCGGAACCGAATCGCTTCACGCCGCGGTGGCGGCCGAATGGCCAGAGCCGGCCAAGCGCATGGTGCTGGCACGCTGCCGACTGAGCGGTTCCACCAGCGAGCCCGATGGGCGCCCGCCGCAAAGCTTGTGCTGGCGCACCCGACAGGATTCGAACCTGTGACCTCTGCCTTCGGAGGGCAGCGCTCTATCCAGCTGAGCTACGGGTGCGTGAGCGGCGCGACTAGCAGAGGCAGGACGGGCGCGCCAGCGTGAATTCGCAGACCAGGTTTAGCCATTTCGCAAGGGCTCGCGACTAGCTTGGTCCGCATGACCACGCTCGCCGTTCCGCCCACCCCTTCGGCCAGCCCGCGCGCCGAGGCGCTGCTGGTGCAGTGGCGCGCGCTGCACGAGGCGGCTGGGCTTGTGGCGAATCTCGCCGGCGAACCGGCGGCTGCGGCCGCGCCGCAAGCGGATGACGGCACCGAATCACTCGGCCTGGCCAACGGCTGGCGGCTGGCGCTGATCGGGCGCGGACTGGCCGATACCGCCGCGATCCTCGAGGGTGGGATTCGTGCCCTGCTGGTGGCCCGGGCGCGCGGCGCTGAGGTGCGCCCCGCAGCACAGGCGCTGTGGCAGGAGTTCCTCGCGGCGCGGGCGGCCTTGCTCGCGCTCGTCCCGCCGCACTAGCGCGGTGCCTTGCAAAGTTCGCATTATGTTCTAGTGTACGGCGATGGATTCGTCGCTCGCCCCGTCCTCTTTTCCCGACCCTGCCGCCGCGGTCCCCTGCGGTCTGGATACCGCGGCGCGGAGCGCGGCCGCGGTCGCACGCGGGGTCTGCCGGCTGTTCGCGCGCAACGATATCTGGTGCCTTGCCGAGATGCCCCTGCGCTCGGGCCGACGCGCCGATCTGATGGGGATCGATGCCAAGGGCCAGGTGATCATCGTCGAGATCAAGGTGAGCCGGGCCGATCTGTTGGGCGACGGCAAGTGGACCGACTATCTCGACCACTGCGACCGCTTCTTCTGGGCGCTCCATCCCGCGCTCGACCGCGCCTGCATGGAAGGGCCGGCCTTCCGTCCCACAGAGTGCGGGCTGATCGTGGCCGATGGCTACGACGCCGAGATCCTGCGGCCGGCGCCGATGCGCCCGCTGGCGGCGGCCCGGCGCAAGGCCGAGGTTGAGCGGCTGGCCCGCGCCGCGCTGCGCCGCCAGGTGGTCGCGGCCGATCCGCACTGCGCCGGGTTCGTCGCCGGGCTCTAGCCCGGCCGATTGCCCCGACGGGCCTTGCCCGGCCGCAGCAGGGCGGGCACATCGGACGGAGCCGCCACCACGGACCGCCCCGCCATGGATATCCGCGAAGACGACCTGACCGATCCGCAGACCCTCGAGCTGCTGCGCCTCCATCGCGAGGGCATGCTGGGCGGGACCCCGGCCGAACATGCCTATGTGCTCGATCTGGGCGGGCTGCGGCAGCCCGGAATCACGGTATGGACCGCCTGGCGCGACGGCCGGGCGCTGGGGATTGCGGCGCTCAAGCAGTTCGATGCGACCAGCGGCGAGATCAAGTCGATGCGCACCCATCCCGCCCATCTGCGCCAGGGCGTGGCGGCGCGGCTGCTGGATCATGTCATCGCCACGGCCCGGGCGCGCGGCCTGCGCCAGCTGATGCTCGAGACCGGCACTGCGCCGTCATTCGATCCGGCGCTGGCGCTCTACCGCCGGCACGGATTCCGCACCGGACCGGTCTTCGCCGACTACCAGGAAAGCCCCTACAACCAGTTCCTCCACCTCGCGCTCGACTAGACTCGGTGTCAGTTAAGCTGAACCAGTGACGGCACGGGCCCGTCACTCAGCGCCGGCGTGCCAGGTCGGCGAGCAGGGCGCGCTGCTGCGCCGGGGTCATCATCGCCCAGTCGGCGATCTCGGCGAGGGTCCGGCGGCAGCCCAGGCACCAGCCGGTGCGGGACTCGATCCGGCAGACCCGGGTGCAGGGCGAAGGTGGCGCGGCCATGGCCGCGCTGGACCATGCTGGCCGCCGCTTGGCAAGTCCCCGCCGGCCGCGCGTGGCAGCTTGCGTAATTTCCTTGCGTTTTGGCGCAATCGATCGTAAGACCCTGCCCGTGGCCGGCGCGGCATCCGCGCAATCGACCGCCAGCGTGAGATCCGCCTGCACCTAGCGCAAGGCGTGTTCCGCGGCGATGCACGGCCACGCCCACCAAGCTTCCCACTCACGCAGGGGTCGCCCGACGCGAACCCTTGTCGCGCGCGCCCGCTTGGCGTGCGCCAACGAAAGCATACTGATTCCATGTCCTATTTTTCCGACCTCGGCCTGGCCGAACCGATCCTGCGCGCGCTTGACGCGAAGGGCTATGCCGATCCGACCCCGATCCAGCGGAAGGCGATCCCGGCCCTGCTCGAAGGGCGTGACCTGCTCGGCATCGCCCAGACCGGCACCGGCAAGACCGCGGCCTTCTCGCTGCCCTCGTTGCACCGCCTGGCGGGCGATCTGAAGCCGACCAAGCCGGCCTCGTGCCGGATGCTGGTGTTGTCGCCCACCCGTGAGCTGGCGGCGCAGATCGCCGAGAACATCCGTGGCTATGCCAAGTACCTCCGGCTCGGCGTGCAATGCGTGTTCGGCGGTGTGCCGGTGGGCAAGCAGGCCCGGGCTCTGGTGGCCGGCACCGATATTCTCGTCGCCACCCCGGGGCGTCTGCTCGATCTGATCGACCAGCGCGCGCTGACCCTGCGCAATGTCGAGATCTTCGTGCTCGACGAGGCCGATCAGATGATGGATCTCGGCTTCATCCAGCCGCTCACCCGCGTCGCCGCGCTGCTGCCCAAGGACCGCCAGAGCCTGTTCTTCTCGGCCACCATGCCGCAGTCGATCGCCGAGCTCGGCAAGCGCTTCATCAACAATCCGGTGCGGGTCGAGGTGGCGCCGCAGTCGACCACCGCCGAGCGGGTCGAGCAGTACGCGACCTTCCTCAACCAGGCCGAGAAGCAGGCGTTGCTCACGCTGACGCTGCGCCGGGGTCTGGCCGACAAGTCGATCGACCGGGCGCTGGTCTTCACCCGCACCAAGCACGGCGCGGACCGCGTTGTGCGCCATCTCGCCGGCGCCGGCGTCAATGCCGCGGCGATCCACGGCAACAAGTCGCAGGCGCAGCGTACCCGCGCGCTCGAGGGCTTCCGCCAGGGCTCGACCCCGATCCTGGTCGCCACCGACATCGCCGCGCGCGGGATCGACGTGACCGGCGTCAGCCACGTGTTCAACTTCGAGATCCCCAACGTGCCCGAGCAGTATGTGCACCGCATCGGCCGCACGGCGCGGGCCGGCGCCGACGGGATTGCGCTGAGCTTCGTTGCCCCCGACGAGCGTCCCTACCTGCGCGACATCGAGAAGCTGACCGGGGTGAAGCTCACCCCGCAGCCCCTCCCCGAGGATTTTCTCAAGCAGGCTGCCAGTCTGCCCACGCCGATCCGCGCCGAGCCCGAGGCCCAGGGCCACGGCGGTGGTCGCGGCGAGCGGCGCGGGCCGCCGCGGCGCGATGGCGGCCGGGGTCAGGCCCAGCCGCGCGGCGAGGCACGCGGCGAGCCGCGTCCGCTCCGCGCCGAGGGTGACGGCCAACCCAAGCGCCGGTTCCGTCCGCGCGGGCCCAAGTCGGTCGGCCAGCATGCGGGCAAGGTCCGGCGCGTGAACTGACCCGCTGGACCCTCGGGCAACGGGATGGCCTTTTGCGGCGGATTCGGGCATGGCGGCGACGATGGAAGCGACCATGATGCTCACCACCGCCGCGGCCGCCGGCGGCGCGGCCCTGGCGATGACCGCCATCGTGGCGCTGCGCTACCTGCTCGCCAGCGGCGGTTTCGCGCTGGCGACGGCGCGGGTCCGCCCCGGGCTCTATGGCGGCCTGGGCCGCCAGATCCGCGGCGAAATCGGCTGGTCGCTGCTCTCTGCGGTGATCTACGGGATTCCTGCCGGGCTGGTCGCCTGGGGGTGGCAGACCTATGGCTGGACCCGGATCTATGCCGAATGGGATGCCTGGCCCCTGTGGTACCTGCCGGTGTCGTTGCTGCTGTACCTCTTTGCGCACGATACCTGGTTCTACTGGACCCATCGCCTGATGCACCGTCCGCGCTGGTTCCGTCTGGCCCATGCCGTGCACCATGCCAGCCGGCCTCCGACCGCCTGGGCGGCGATGAGCTTCCACCCGATCGAGGCGCTGACCGGGGCGGTGGTGATCCCCGTGCTGGTGTTGTTGATCCCGGTCCACGTCGCCGTCCTGGGGGTGGTGCTCACCATCATGACGGTGATGGGCGTGACCAATCACATGGGATGGGAGCTGTTTCCGCATGGGCTCGTTCATTCCCGGTTGGGAGGTTGGCTGATAACCGCCAGCCACCACCATCGCCATCATGAGCTCTATTCATGCAATTACGGCCTCTACTTTCGCGTCTGGGATCGACTGTGCGGGACCGATCGCGGCCTGTCGCAGCCCTGAGCCTCGGCGCGGCGGGGGTCGTGCTCGGCGGCGTGGCCCCGGCCGGGCAGGACGTCAGCGTGATGGTCAGCGGTTTGCGCAACGGGCGCGGACTGGTGCGGGCCTGCCTGACCACCAATGTCGCGCTGTTTCCGAACTGCAAGGACGATCCCCAGGCTCACAAGCTTGAGGTGCCAGCCGCACCGGGCCAGGTGCTGCTGGATTTCGGCAAGGTTCCGCCGGGCACCTATGCCTTCGCGCTGATCCACGACGAGAACGCCAACGGCCGGATCGACACGGCGCTGATGGTCCCGCGCGAGGGCTTCGGCTTCTCGCGCGATGCCAAGGTGCGCTTCGGTCCGCCGCGGTTCTCCGCCGCTGCCTTCGCCGTGACCGACGGGCCGGTGCGCCAGACCGTACGGGTGCGCTACATCTTCTGATCCGGCGCGGTGCAGGCGGGTGGACCGCTTGACCGCGCGGTTTGCGGGGGCCACGGAACAGCCATGGCCGATCTGCGCGACCGAACCGAACCGGCAGCCGCTTTCGCCGCGCCCACGCCGGTCGGGACCTTCGCCCCCCTGCGCTATCCTGCCTTCCGCGCGATCTGGACCGCCAACCTGCTGTCGCAGCTCGGCTCGATGATCCAGTCGATCGCGGCAGCCTGGCTGATGACCGAACTGACCCGCTCGCACACGCTGATCGCCGCGATCCAGGCCTCGGCCACCGCGCCGATCCTCTTGGTCGGCGTCTTTGCCGGAGCCATCGCGGACAACTACGACCGACGCCGGGTGATGCTCGCCGCGCAGAGCGCCATGCTGCTGTGCTCGGCCGCCTTGGCCGCGTTCAGCGCGACCGGGCTGCTCGGCCCCTACGGCCTGATCGCCTTCACTCTCGCGGTGGGCACGGGTACGGCGCTCAACGCCCCGGCCTGGCAGGCCTCGGTCCGTGCGCAGGTTGGCCCGCGCGACCTGCCGCAGGCGATCGCCCTCAACACCGTGGCGCTCAACCTTGCGCGAAGCATCGGCCCGGCGCTGGGCGGGGTGCTGGTGGCGACGATCGGGGTAACCGCTGCCTTCGGGCTCAACGCGGTCAGCTACCTCGCGCTCATCTTCGTGTTGCTGCGTTGGCGCCCCGGCCTGCCGGCGCCTGCGCGCCGCGCGATTTTGCCTTCGATCCGCGTCGGCCTGGCCTTTTGCGCCGGTTCGGGGCCGGTCCGCCGCATCCTGCTGCGCGGGCTTTGCGTGGGGATCGGGGGATCAGCGCTGCAATCGCTTCTGCCGGCGGTGATCCGCGACAATCTCGCGGCCGACGAGACCCTGTTCGGGCTGCTGCTCGCGGCCTTCGGGCTGGGGTCGATCCTCGGTGCGCTGGTGGTCACCCGCCTGCGGCGGTCGATCGGGGCCGAGGCGGTGGTGCGGGTCGGCGCGGTGATCTACGCTGCCAGCATGCTGGCGCTGGCCCTGATCGCCCAGGCCGCCGTGCTGTTCCCGTTCATCGTGCTCGGCGGGGTGGCCTTCACGTTCTGCTTCACCACGATCAACGTCGCCATGCAGCTGCGGTCGCCCGAGGCCATTCTAGGGCGGTGCATGGCGATCTACCAGTCGGTCAGCTTCGGCGGCATGGCGATCGGCGCCGGGCTGTGGGGCTGGCTTGCCGACCTCACGTCGAGCGCGGTCGCGCTTGGCCTCGCCGCTGCCTTCCTGCTGGCAGCGACTGTGCTGCTCGGGCTGGTCGCGCCCTTGCCACGCCCCGGCGAAGGGGTGGTCCTGGCGCGCTGACCTCCCTGGTCGCGCGCGAAGTTGCGCGGGTTTCGGCGCAACTTAACCATTTGTCCACCATGCTTGGGCAATCTCCCCGCCAGATGCAGCAGGGGACTGTTCGGATGGATACGTTGCGCGGGCCGTGGGGCGGGATGTCCGACCCGGACCACCTGGAGACCGAGTTCTACGATCCTCGGGAGGACGACATCGGCCACGAAACCTTGCCGCCGGTGATCGGACAGGACGATCGCCGCATGCAGGTGCGCGCCTACAACCACTGGGCCAGCCTGCTCGGCGATCGCAATTTCCCGCTGATTGCCGATCTCGAAACCGGCAGCCTTCCTGACTTCGATCCCCATTCGGTGCTGATTGACGTGTCGGGTGGGATCGAGGATCCGGTGATCCGCTACCTTGGCAGCGCGTTGGCCGAGGAATCCGGCTGCGATCCGCACAACGTCGGCCGCCTGTCCGACGTGCCAGGGCGTTCGCTCGCCTCCCGCATCACCGATCATTACCTGCAGATCATCGCCAATGCCGCGCCGATCGGGTTCGAGGCCGAATTCGTTAACCAGCGCGGCCGCACCCTGCTTTACCGCGGCATTCTCCTGCCCTTCTCGGCCAGCCTTGCGGCCGATCGGGTCGACCTGATCTATGGTGTGATCAACTGGAAGGAACTCGCCGACCAGCAGACCACCGACGAGCTGATGCTGGCCATCGACCAGGCGCTGCGGATCGATTCGCGCAGCACCCCTGGCCCTGCCCACGATGCCACTGGCCTGGCCGCCTGGGCCGATGGCCCAGCCGAGCCGCTGGACCAAGAGGAGCCACTGGAACTGACCGTGCTGGCCGATCCGGCCGAGACCGACGATGGCCTGCTCGGCCTCGCCGACCTGCTCGCCGCCGCACGCGACCTTGCCAAGGCGGCCCAGGGTTCGGAGGATCGCAGCCGGCATGCGCTCTATGCCGCGATCGGCCGGGCGCACGACTTTGCCCTGGCCGCGCTGGATCGACCGGACGAATTCGCCGAGCTGGTCGCCGACGCCGGCCTCACCATGCAGGCGCGCGCGCCGCTGCTGCCGGTGGTCAAGCTCGTCTTCGGCGCGACCTACGACAAGACCCGCCTGACCGAGTATGCCACCGTGATCGGCTATGCCCAGCGCACCGGCCTGCCCGCCGGCCAGCTGGCCGCCCATCTCGCTGCCGTCCCGGGGGGCCTCAAGGGCGTGCTCCAGGCCGAACGCGAGTTCCGCCGCACGCAGAGCGGCAAGCCCGGTCGGACGCAACCTGCCCGCGCGGCGCTGGCCGCACGGCTGCGCGATCTGCCGACCCGCCCCCTGACCGCGCTGCCGGCGGATGGCGACGAGTTTACCCTTGTCCTCGCGCGCCGCACCGCCGAGGGCGTGGTGCTGCTGGGCGAGGTGGCGGACGATGCCGTCCTGCTCGAGCGTGCGGCGCGCCAGCTGCTCGGCTGACCGCCTCGTCGCCTGCCTGCCAGGCTGACCCACCCGGCCTGCCCGTCGAAGCAGTGGCGCCGGGCTCGCAAGCCGGATAGGACTGGCCGTCATGGCCCGCTTTCATCCCCGGTTCAGCCGTTGCCCGCAAAGTCCGGCGACAATGTCTGTCCCGGCCCGCCTCCGCGAATCGTCGTCGTCGGCGCGCAACCGGCCATATGGTGGCCCGCTCCGAGATCGCCTGCGGTGCTGGACGATGGTCCTGCTGGCGCTGCTGCTGCCCTGGCAGCAGGCCCGGGCCCAGTCGATCCTGCGCGATGCCGAAACCGAGACCCTGCTGCGCGACATGAGCGCCCCGCTGGTCAAGGCGGCCGGGCTCGATCCCCGCAATGTCGATGTGGTGCTGGTCGGCGACATGTCGATCAACGCCTTCGTCATGAACGGGCAGGTGGTCTATCTCAACGCCGGGCTGATCAACACGGCCGACACCGCCAATCAGGTCCAGGGGGTGATCGCGCACGAACTTGGCCACATCACCGGCGGCCATGCGATCACCGGCGAGCAGGGTGCCAAGGCCGCGGGAAACATCAGCATCCTGTCGCTGCTGCTGGGCGCCGCGGCGGCGGTGGCCGGCGGCGGCGAGGCGGCGATGGCTGCGGTGATGGCCGGGCAGAGTGCGGCCATGGGCAAGTACCTGGCGTTCAGTCGGGCGCAGGAATCGCAGGCCGATGCCGCCGGCGCGGCCTATCTTTCGGCCGCCGGGATCAGCGGGCGCGGTTCGCTCGAATTCTTCAAGAAGCTTGAGCAGGAGGGCTACCGGCGCGGCTACAGCCAGGCCGACATGGACCCGTTCATGTCTACCCACCCGCTCGAGGGCGACCGTATCGCCACCCTGCTCGAGGTCTACCAGAAGGACCCGGCCTGGACCCGGCCCAGCGATCCCCAACTCGAGGCACGCTTCCGCCGCGCCAAGGCCAAGCTGTTCGGCTACCTGTCCGAGCCCCAGCAGACCCATGCGGCCTACCCCGCCAGCGACACCTCGGTCCCGGCGCGCTATGCCCGGGCCTATGCCTGGCACAAGGAGGCCTATCTCGACAAGGCGCTCGCCGAGGTCGACGCGCTGCTCGCCGAGGCGCCGAACGATCCCTATTTCCTCGAGCTCAAGGGCCAGATCCTGACCGAGGCGGGCAAGCCCGCCGAGGCGCTGGGGCCGCTGCGCCGTGCCACCGACCTGACCGGCAACCAGCCGCTGATCGCCACCACCTTCGGCCATGCCCTGGTCGCCACCGAGGATGCCGCCCACCTCGCCGAAGCTGCGCGGGTGCTGCGCGCGGCGGTGGCGCGCGATCGCGAGAACCCCGATGCCTGGTATCAGCTTGGGCAGATCTACAGCCAGACCGGCGATCTGCCGCGGGCGCGCCTCGCCAGTGCCGAGATGCAGGCGATGCGCGGGGCCTGGCCCCAGGCGCTGAGCAGCGCCGAGGCCGCCAGCGATGGCCTGACCCGTGGCACCCCCGACTGGCTGCGCGCGCAGGACATCGCCTTGCAGTCGCGCGCGGCGCTGGAGCAGGCGCGCCGTCGCCGTTGAACGGGAGGGGTGGCATGTGCGGGCGGTCTGCGTTAGGCCCCGGGCGATGAGCGATCCCGCCACCCGCTTGCGTGCCGCCGCCCCCATCCTGCTCATCGCGCTGGCCTGCGCTGCCCTCGGTGCGCTGGGCGGCTGGTACTGGGAGGCCCGCCGGCTGCGCGCCGATCCCGCCGCCAGGCTCGCCACGGCCGACCGCGCGGCGATCGAGCAGGTCGTCCACGATTACCTGATGGCCCATCCCGAGGTCCTGCCCAAGGCGATGGAGGCGCTCGAGCGCCGCGCCACGGCCGACCGGCTGGGCGCGGTGCGCGGTGCGGTGGAGCGCGCTCATCCCGGGGCCGTCCTCGGCAATCCGGCCGGCAAGGTGGTGATGGTCGAGTTCACCGACTATGCCTGCGGCTACTGCCGTGGCAGCGTGGCCGATGTCGAAGCGCTGATCGCGGCCAATCCCGACCTCAAGGTGGTGGTGCGCGAGATGCCGATCCTCACGCCCGAGAGCGCCGATGCCGCGCGCATGGCGCTCGCCGCCGCGGCCCAGGGGCGCTATGCCGCCTTCCACAAGGCGATGTTCGCCGCCGGGCGACCCACCGCGCAAACGATCGCCGCCGCCGCCCGGGCCGCCGGGATCGATCCCGCGCGCGCGCGCCAGACCATCGCCGCACCCGAGACCCAGGCCGAACTCGACCGCAACCTCGAACTGGCCCGCCAGCTCGGCTTCAGCGGCACGCCGAGCTGGGTGATCGGTGACCTTGCCGAAAGCGGCGCGATCGGCCGTGAGGCGCTCGGCGCGGCGATCGCCCAGGCCCGCAGCTGACCGTGCGCCCTGCCCCCCGGCGCAACGCATTGAGTTGTCCGGCGGGGGATACTAGGTTGCGGTGATGGCCGTCCTGCCGTTCCGCCCGACCCCGTTCTTCGCGAACAAGAACCAGGCCTTCTGGCGGCTCCAGGCCGTCGGCTGGGGCGGGGCTTTCCTGCTCCGCGCGATGTCGAGCATCGCCAATGGCCAGCCTCTGTCGTTCCTCGTGCTGGTGCTGATCGCCACGATCACCGGCTTCTCGATCTCGCTGATCCTGTCGGTCATCTACCGCCAGCTGATCGCCCGCCGGGCGCTGATCACCTGGGGGGTCACCGCGCTGGTCGTGCCGCTGGCGGTGACACTCTATGCCTTCATCGATGCCTGGGTGATCGGGCTTTACCGCCCCGAGAGCGCGGCCAGCTTCGCCCAGCTGCTGATCGGCGTGTTCTATCTCGACCTGACCCTGCTGGGAGCCTGGTCGGCGCTGTACTACGCGATCAACTTCTACCTCCAGATCGAGGAGCAGAACGATCAGCTGATCCGGCTCGAGAACCAGGCCACCCAGGCCCAGCTGGCGATGCTGCGCTACCAGCTCAACCCGCATTTCCTGTTCAACACGCTCAACTCGATCTCCACCCTGGTCCTGCTCAAGCAGACCGAGCCGGCCAATGCCATGCTCACCCGGCTGTCGGCCTTCCTGCGCTATACCCTGATCAACGAGCCCAGCGGCCGGGTCACCGTGGCGCAGGAGGTGGAGACCCTGCAGCTCTATCTCGACATCGAGCGGATGCGCTTCGAGGAGCGGCTGCGCACCACCTTCCACATCGACGAGCCGACCCGGCCGGCCCTACTGCCCTCGCTGCTGCTCCAGCCGCTGGTGGAGAACGCGATCAAGTACGCGGTCAGCCCGCAGGAAAGCGGCGCCGAAATCACCATCGCCACGCAGCTCATCGGGGCCATGCTTCGCATCACCGTCTCTGACACCGGTCCGGGATTGCAAAACGGCGCCACCGACAACAGGCTCTCGGGCGTGACCTTCGATGGCGGCGAAACCGTATCCACCGGTGTGGGCCTCGCGAACATCCGCGACCGGCTGATCCAGGCCTATGGCGAAAGCCACCGGTTCGAGATCATGGATTCACCCGAGGGCGGTTTCGCCGTCGTCATCGAGATCCCGTTTGAGCGCCGCGAAGGCGGCGGGGATGTGGCTGCCACGGCCCGCATCGCCGTTGCGACCGGCTGAAACCAATCGCACGCCCGCCCGTATGAACCGCAAGCCGTGCACCGTCCCCCGCCTGGCTGCAGCGCACAGAAGGCAACAAAGGCTTGACCATGACCATTCGCACCATCCTTGTCGATGACGAGAAACTCGCGATCCAGGGGCTCCAGCTGCGGCTGGCCCGGTTCCCCGACGTGGAGATCATCGACACCTGCTCGAACGGCCGCGAGGCGATCCGCAAGATCAAGACCGAGAAGCCCGATCTCGTCTTCCTCGACATCCAGATGCCCGGGTTCGACGGGTTCTCGGTGGTCAAGGGAGTGATGGAGATTGAGCCGCCGCTGTTCGTCTTTGTCACCGCCTACCAGGAACACGCGGTCCGCGCTTTCGAGGCCAACGCCGTCAACTACCTGATGAAGCCGGTCGACGAGGACAAGCTGGCCGACACGCTCGAGCGCGTTCGCACCCGCCTGGCCGAGAAGCGCAGCGCAGAGGAGGCCGAGAAGCTCAAGAGCGTGCTGGCCGAAGTTGCCCCCGACGCGATCGACACGATGGAGGACGAGGCCGCGGGCGAAGGCGGCCATGGCGCAGGGCGCTATGAAAAGCTCATCAACATCAAGGACCGCGGACAGATCTTCCGGGTCGATGTCGATTCGATCGAGCATATCGAGGCCGCGGGCGACTACATGTGCATCCGGACCGCGGACAATTCGCTGATCCTGCGCGAGACCATGAAGGACCTTGAGCGGCGGCTTGATCCGCGCGTGTTCCAGCGGGTCCACCGCTCGACCATCGTCAACCTCAACCAGGTCCGTCAGGTCAAGCCGCACACCAACGGCGAATGCTTCCTGGTGCTCGACAGCGGCGCCCAGGTGAAGGTCAGCCGCTCGTATCGCGACGTGGTGGCGCGCTTCGTGCACTGAGCCGGCCGGATTGCGCCCCCTTGCGCTCCGCGCCGACCTCGGCGAAACGCGCAGTCATGGACCCCGCTATCCCCGGCTTCGATCTCGACGCCTTCGTCACCGCCACGCTGGCCGAGGATCTGGGCGAGGGCTGGCCCGGCGGCGGGCGCGACGTCACCAGCGAAAGCGTGATTCCCGCCGAGGCGCGGTTTGCCGGGGTGATGGACAGCCGCGATGCGATCGTGGTTTGCGGTCTGCCGATCGCGGCGGCCTTCTTTCGCCGGCTCGATCCGGCGGTGGAGATCAAGATCCTCCATCCCGAGGGCGCCCGCGTTGCCGCCGGCACCGACCTGCTGCGCCTGGCCGGCAATGCCCGCGCCCTGCTCACCGCCGAGCGCGCGGCGCTCAACACGGTCCAGCACCTCTCCGGCATCGCGACCATGACCAGCGACTATGTCGCCGCCATGGCGGGCCACGCGATCCTGCTGGACACCCGCAAGACGCTTCCCGGCCTGCGCCATCTCGAGAAGTATGCGACGCGTACCGGCGGCGCGCGCAACCATCGACTTGGCCTGTGGGACGCGGCGATGATCAAGGACAACCACGTCGCCGTGGCCGGCGGGGTCGGCCCTGCCGTGGCGCGGGCCAAGGCCGCGGGGGTGACCAGCATCATCTGCGAGGTCGACCGGCTCGACCAGATCGAGCCGGCGCTGGAGGCCGGCGCCACCCACCTCCTGCTCGACAACATGGCGCCGGACCAGCTGCGCGCGGCGGTCGCGCTGGTCGCCGGGCGTGTCCCCTGCGAGGCATCGGGCGGGGTCAGGCTTGACACGATCGCGGCGATTGCCGCCACCGGCGTAACCTATGTCTCGGTCGGCCGCCTGACGCAGAGTGCCCCTGCGGCCGATATCGGACTGGACTTCACCCCGCTGTGAGGGCGCGGACCGCCCTCGCTGCGGCGCTTGTCGCGCTGGCCTCAGGCACGCCCGCGCTGGCGCAGGCCTATCAGTGCAGCCTGCCGGCACGCATCGCGCCGCTCCCGCCGGTGCGGCCCGATGGTCCCATGCGGCGCGCGCCGATCGGCGGCTATACCCTCGCGGCGAGCTGGTCGCCCGAGTTCTGCCGCGGAGATCGCGATCCGGCCTCCTTGCAGTGTTCGGGCCGTGCCGGGCGGTTCGGTTTCGTGTTGCACGGGCTCTGGCCCGAGGCCGCCAACGGCCCGCCCCCGCAGTGGTGCGCGCTCTTGCCGCGGCCCCAGCCCGAGACGATCCGCAGCGGGCTGTGCATCACCCCAGTGCCGCGCCTGATCGAGCACGAATGGGCCAAGCACGGCAGCTGCATGGCGCAGAGCCCGGAGGCCTACTGGGGGATCGCCCGGCAGCTCTGGGCACGGTTCCGCTGGCCCGATGCCGATGCCCTCTCGCGCCGCCCGGGACTGACCGTGGGAGACCTGCGCGAGGCCATCCTGCTGGCCAATCCCGCGGCCATTCCGGCCCTGCCGCGCGCCGCGATCGGGGTGACGCTGGGCCGGGGCGGCTGGCTGCGCGAACTGCGGATCTGTCACAACCGGGCCTATCGCCCCGAACCGTGTGACCGCGCGCGCTTCGGCCCACCCGACAGCGCGCCGCTGAAGATCTGGCGCGGGCTCTAGCGACGGTCGCGGAAGAAGCCGCGCAGTAGCGCCGCCGCCTCGGCCTCGCCCATCCCGGCATAGACCTCGGGCCGGTGCAGGCACTGCGGCTGCTCGAACACCCGGGCGCCGTGCTCCACGCCCCCGCCCTTGGGATCGCCCGCGGCATAGTAGACCCGCGCGATCCGGGCATGGGCGATCGCCCCGGCGCACATCGCGCAGGGCTCCAGCGTGACCCACAGCTCGCATCCCTCGAGCCGCTCCTGCCCCAGTACCCTTGCGGCATCCCGAATCGCCAGGACCTCGGCATGGGCGGTCGGATCGGGCAGGGCGCGGGTGCGGTTGTGGGCCCGAGCGATGACCGCGCCGTCGCGAACGATCACCGCCCCGATCGGCACCTCGCCCATGCGCGCGGCCGCGGCAGCCTCGTCGAGGGCCAGGCGCATCGGTTCGGGCAGGGGCCAGCGGGTCATCGCCCGGCTCTAGCCCGCGAAATTCCCGGGGACAACTTGACCGTGCGGGGGGGAATCGGTAAGGGCGCCACTCCCCCGGCAACGGGCACCAGATTCTTTAGCGAGTTGAGCCATGTCCCGTATTTGCGAACTGACCGGCAAGGGTCGCCAGGTCGGCCACAACGTCAGCCACGCCAACAACAAGACCAAGCGCGTCTTCCTGCCCAATCTGCAGAACGTCACGCTGCTGTCGGAAGGGCTGGATCGCAGCTTCAAGTTCCGCGTCTCGACTCACGGCCTGCGCTCGGTCGAGCACAACGGTGGCCTCGACAACTGGCTGCTCAAGACGGCTGACGCCAAGCTCAGCCCGCGCGCGCTGAAGGTCAAGCGCGAGCTGGCCAAGAAGGCGGCCGTCGCCGCCTGATCCGGACCTGCCCTGCGGGGCAGGACGACCCGCATGAAAGGCGTCCGGTTCGGGCGCCTTTTTTGCTGGCTGCGGCACGGAGAAGCCTACCGGATGCCGGTCAGACCGGCAGCGCATCGAAGGCGGCGGTAAGCCGGGGCGATTCGCTGTGGAACGGCACCGTGCCGTGCCAGGCATAGCTCGGGAAGATCGCCAGCCGCCCGGCCTGGGGGATCACCACCCGCCGTGGTTCAAGGTCCAGTCCAAGACTGGCATCGGGCGTGCCAAAGGTCAGGGCCCCGGCCTCCCCACCGGACCCGACCTCGGGCGGCAGGGCCACGTAGAAGGCCGAGCTGAGCCAGCCCTGCGGATGGATGTGGCTGACGTGGAAGCCCTGGCCCTGTAGCCGCACCGACCATGAGCCAACGAGCCGGACCCGCCCGGTCAGGCGACCCAGGAAGGGGTGGCCGGTCTGCGGGGCAAGACCTGCCAGGCTCTGTTCGACGGTCCGGCGCAGCGCGTCGCGGAAGGCGATCAGCACCGGATCGGTGGTGGCGAACAGCTCGCCGCGGGTCTGGGTGCCGCCGCGCAGGGTCTGCTCGGACGGAGCATTGCGCGTGACGTGGCGCGCCTCCAGCACCCTGCGCAGATCGCCCAGGAACGCGGCCCGGCTGCTCCAGCCGTCCGGCACCACCAGGTCCGCGGTCCGCACCAGCCGGTCATAGTCGATCAGCCAGGCCTCGCGCGGGTCCTGCTTCAGTCGCCAGATCACGCTCAGCAGGCTCCAGGCGGTCTGTTCAAGCGGGATCATGCGGCTGGCGGTGAGGGCAGCCGCCTCGGCCTCGTCCAGCTCGCCCTGGCGTAGCGCCAGCCAGGCGCGATGGTTGGCCAGCCCCGGCTCGGCGGGAAAGCGGGCCTGCTCGGTCCGGACCTCGTCCAGGGCTTCGGCAAAGCGGCAGAGCAGGCGCAGCCCGGTCAGCCGCGCCAGGCGCCATTCGGGTGCGAGGCCGAAGCGTCGCTCGGCCGCGGCGGCCCAGTCGAGCAGGGTGGCTCCATCCCCGCTGCCGCGCGCCGCCGCCAACGCCGCCTGCCACAGGCCGGGAGTGGCGGCATCGCCCGCCAGCGCGTCCCGGAACCCGTCCAGTGCGGCCTCTGGCTGCCCTAGCTGCGGCAGCAGAAAAGCCAGCGAGGTCAGCGCCTCGGCATGGCCGGGCCAGCGGGTTGCAACCGCACGATAGGCGGCCACCGCCTCGTCCATCTGCCCGGCGTCGGCCAGCAGGTCCGCCCGGATGGTGGCGAGTTGCGGATCCTCGGCCGCGCCGAGTGCGGCCAGGGCCGCTGCGACGTCGCCCTGCTGGCCCAGCGCCTTGGCCAGGCGCGCCCTGGCGCCAAGATCTGCGGGATCACGCTCGACCGCCCGGGTCAGGGCCGCCCGCGCCGCCGGGGCATCCCCCCGGGCCTGGGCCAGCGCCCCGGTTGCTGCCAGCACCCGCGGCGCTTCGGGGGTCAGGGCGGCGGCCCGGCCGAGGGCCGGGGCGGCGCCGTCCAGATCGCCGCGCTCCTGCCGCAGCAGGGCCAGGTTCAGCCAGGCCTCGGCATGGTCGGGCGCAGCCGCCACCGCCGCTTCCAGTGCGGCCACCGCCTCGGCCCCGCGGCCCAGCCGCGACAGGAACAGGGCATAGCTGTTGCGGTAACCGGCATTGCCGGGCGCGCGGTCGATCGCGGCGCGGAACAGCTGTTCGGCATCGCCCACCCGACCCAGGCCGTCCCCGGCGAGCGCGGCGAGATAGAGGGCATCGGGGTGCTGCTGCCCTGCGGCAGACAGGCGCGCCAGGGTGCCGCCCGCCTGGGCCGGCTGCCCCGCGCGAAGCAGGCCAAGCGCCTGCTGCAGCAGGCCGATGTCGGCCTGGCTCAACATGGCCGCGGCGTGCCGGTGGCGGCGTGATGCGTGGGGCGGGAGACTGGCTGCGGCATCCTGCCCTTCTACCCGCTGGACAAGCAAAGGCCAGCCAGCCAGAACGGGGCATGACCTCTGCTGCCAAGCGGGCTGCCGATCCGTTCTGGTTTCCTTGGCGTTTCGACGAGGCCGCCGATGGGTTCCAGTTGCGCCACCTCACCCGGCAGGATCACGCCCGCGCCACCTTCCTGACCGAGGAGTACCTGGGCAGTGCCCCGGTCGAGTTCGTGCCGCGCGCGAACGTTCCGGCGGTGGCCCAGGCCCCACTCCACTTCATCTTCCATTCGGCCTTCTGTCTGTCCTCGGTGCTGGTCCGCGCGTTCGACCTGCCGGGCGCGGCGATGGGCCTGAAAGAGCCGATGGTCCTGAACGATCTGGCCGGCTGGCATCTGCGGGGAACGGTCGGCCCGCAACTGGCCCAGGCGATGGACGCCAGCCTTGCCCTGCTGGCCCGTCCGCTCAGCCCAGGCGAGGCGGTGGTGGTCAAGCCCAGCAACATTGCCAATGCCCTGATCGCCGGCATGCTCCAGTTGCGCCCCCAGGCGCGCGCGCTGCTGCTCCATGCGCCGCTGCCGGTCTACCTCGGCTCGATTGCCCGCAAAGGGCTCGAAGGCCGGCTGTGGGTGCGCGACCTGCTGGTCAAGCAGCTTGGTCAGGGGTTGCACGAATTCGGATTCACCGCGCAGGACTACCTCGGCCAGTCGGATCTGCAGGTCGCGGCGATGGGCTGGCTGGCGCAGCAGCGGCTGTTCGGTCTTCTCGCGGGGCGCTTCGGCGAGCGGGTGCGGACCCTGAACAGTGACCTGGTCACGGCACGGCCGGCCGAGGTGATGTCCGCGTTGGCTACACTGTTTGGTGTCCCGCTCGACGTGCCGGCGGTGCTGGCCGGGCCAGCCTTCACCCGCCACAGCAAGCATGGCACCGCCTTCGACGCCGCGGCCCGCGAACGCGAGCGCGAAGCTGAGGCGGCCCATGCCGACGAGATCGGCAAGGTCACCTACTGGGCCGAACGGGTCGCCGAATCGCAGGGTATCGCGCTGACCCTGCCCAATCCCCTTATTCGCTGAACTCCGGGTACTCGGCGCGCAGGATCGCGGCGATTTCGCCGATGTGGGCGGCATAGTTGCGCCAGCGCCCGCGCGACCGGGCGTGGACCGGCTGGCGCACCTGCCACACGCTGGCGGTGCGGATGATCTGGTCGCCCGCCTCCTGCCCCGCGCCGGCCAGGTCGAGCCGCTGTGCCAGATCGGTGAGCGTCGCCTCGGGATTGCCGACCAGCGCCTCATAGCGGACCGGCACGATATCCTCGCCGAAACAGTCCGCCCAGTGCGCCATCAGCCGCCGGTACTCCCGGTAATAGTGCAGCATGTCATCGAAGTCGTTGGCGTAGGTCAGGGTGTCGGCGAACGGCAGGAAGTACATGGACAGGAAGGTGTCGATGGGATCGCGCAGGATGTGGACGATCCTGGCGGCCGGGAAGGCGCGTTTGATCAGGCCGAGGTACAGGAAGTTGTCCAGCCGCTTGTCGGTGAAGACCGAGGCCCCGCCCAGCACACCCTGCGCGAAGCTGGCGTAGTCGGCGCGGAACCGGGCCGCCGCATCAGCCACCGTGGCGGGGGCGATATGCGCGCCGTACTGGGTCATGAACCAGGGCGTATAGGCCAGCTCGCCGCCCATGGTCACCCCGGTCAGGCGATGGAGCAGGGTTTCCAGCAAGGTCGAACCGGATCGGAACAGCCCGCAGATGAAGATCGGCGCCACCGCCGTCTCGGCCTCCGGCAGGGGCTCGCGCGGGAACAGGCGGATCATCGCGTCGATCTGCGCGGTCACGTCGGCCTGGCGGTGCAGCAGCCGGGTCGAGCCCTTCTGCAGCCGGTTGGCGTCCTGCGCATGGGTGAAGGCCTCGTCATAGCGGCCCAGCGCATCGAGCGCATTCGCCGCAGCGAAAGACAGCTCAGTCAGGTCGTCGGGGGTGGCGGCGAGCGCCGCGGCCTGCTCGACCCGGGCAAGGCCCGCGGCCGCACGGCCCTCGAACACGTCGATCCCGGCGATGCGGGCATGGGCGCGGCCGAGCCCCGGGGCGTGGCGCAGCGCGGCTTCATAGGCCGCGCGCGCGGCGGCGGCATCGCCGACATCCTCCTCGAGCTGGCCGAGATTCTGCCAGGCCAGGACGAAGCCGGGCTCAAGCGCGAGCGCGGCGTGCAGGCTGGCGCGGGCGCCGGCCACATCGTGCAGCACTTCGGCCTGCACCGCGGCGATGTTGAGGTGGACCTGCTCGGGCTCGGTGATCCCGGCGGCCAGCGCGTGGCGGTAGGCCTCCAGGGCCGGTTCTGCCTGCAGCAGCTGGCGCAGGCAGAAGCCCAAGTTGAACCAGCCATCGGCATCGTCCGGGTGCTGGTCCACCCAGGCTTTGAGCAGGGCGGCGGCCTCGGCGAAGCGGCCGGTCTGGAGGGCCCGGCCGATCGGTTCGGGCGAAAGGGTGGGTTCGGTCATGGATCAGGCTCTTTCACGCTCCGGCCCAAAAGAAAAGGGGGCGGGCTCGCGCCCACCCCCCAATCTTGTCTGAGGCTCTGACGAAATCAGAGCTTCATGCCGAGGGTCACCTGGAAGCGGCGGCCCAGCGCGTCGTAGGACGACGGATAGGTGTTGCCGCTGTTCTGGCCGGTGGTGCCCAGGGTCGAACCGACGATCGGCGCCTTCTTGTTGAACAGGTTGGCGATCAGGAAGTCGACATTGAAGCGGTCCATGATCTTGAAGCCGCTCGACAGGTCGAAGTAGCTGAACGCCGGGATGCGGTTGAAGTCGACCGTCTGGCCCACCAGCGGACCGCTGCCGGTGATCACGCCGCGGAATGCCGGACGGACTTCGAACAGGCGCTGCTCGTAACGAACGCCGGTCTGGAAGTTCCACAGCAGCGACACGTTGATGTCACCGAAGTCCAGCGTCGAGCGCAGGTTGTGCTGCCACTTCGGCTGGATGCCACCACCGGTCGGACCGCAGTTGACCGAGTACTGACCGACGCACTCGCGGTTCACCGCGGTGGGCGAAGCGCGGAAGTAGTTGTCGATCGTGTAGGTGCCGTTCAGGTTGAACGACAGCTTGGCGAAGCCGAGTTCGGTGCCATAGGCCGCGGTCATGTCGATGCCGCTCGTGTAGAGACGGCCGCGGTTGGTGAGCGGCTGGGGCAGACCGAACACGGTGCCGGTCGGACCCGACAGACGCCCGTTGACCGGGTTACGACGGATGCTGGTGCACGCCGCCGAGGTGGCGGACGTGGCGGTGATGCTGCCGAAGCAGGCGTTGATGATGTCGCCCGGGGTTGCCGAGGTGATCGCGCTGTTCACCTTCACGTTGAAGTAGTCAACGGTCAGGGTCAGGCCCGGCACCATCGCCGGCTGCAGCACGGCACCGATGGTCACGGTATCGGCGGTTTCCGGCAGGATGTTCGGGTTGCCGCCGCCGGTGGCATTGGCCTGGCCCGCGGCCGGATCCTGGATCGAGCCCGCCGAGATCATGGCCGCCGTGGCGCCCTGCGCGATGCAGACCGCGGTCAGGTTGGCATTGCCCTGGGCCTTGGTGCCCGAGCACGGATCGACCGCAAGGCTGGTGAGCCCGGTCACGACCGGCGCGAACAGTTCGCCGATGTTCGGGGCGCGCACCGCGCGGTTGTAGCCGCCGCGCAGCTTGATGCCGTCAACCGGCTCCCAGCTCGATCCGACCTTCCAGGTGGTGGCGTTGAACGAGGGCTTGCCCGGGGCATTCACCTCGTAGTGCGACTGGCGGATACCACCTTCGAGCGACAGGTTCTTGAAGAACGGCTTGTCCTCGACCAGCGGCACGTTCACTTCGGCGAAGCCTTCGGTGACCTTGTAGCCGCCGGTGAAGGGCAGGATGGCGCCGCCGCCACCACCCAGCTCGCCCGGGACCTGGCTCAGGTTGTCGGGGTTCCGGGTGAAGGTGTAGTTGCGGTACTCGGCACCGACCGCGAAGTTGATCGGGGTCTCGGCGCCGGGAGCCGACACGCCGAAGTCACCGTTGATCACGCCGCGGACCTGGCTCAGGCCGGTGTCGATCGCGACGGTCGAGTTGCCCTGGATGAAGCCGACCATGGCCGGGGTGATCGAACCGGTGCCACCGAACAGGTTGAGCGGAACGCAGCCACCAGCGGTGTTACGGCAGGTGGTGGCGTTATCGGCCAGCAGGGCCTGCGACACGCGCGAACGCAGGGTGTAGCCGCTCAGCGCCTGGACCAGGTTCGACTGGCCGTAGGCGGCGTTGACGTCGAAGTTCACCGTGTCGGTGATCTTGCCGCGCAGGCCGACCTTGTAGTCGAACACGGTGGTGGTGAACTTGCTGATGCGCGGCCCGACTTCGACCGTGCGGCGATAGACCGCCGGGATCGAGAAGGTGGCGGTCGACCCGGCCGAGCAGTCCAGCGTCGGGTTGGCGGCGCAGATGGTGGCGCGCTGGCCAGCCGAGATGAACGGGTTGTTGATGTTCACCGACAGCGTTTCACCGAAGATGCCCGAGGGCGCGATGATGGTGCTGACAGTGTTCTTCGAGAACATGCCGCGGCCATAGACCTCGATGTTGTCGGTGATTTCATACTTCGCTTGGGCGAAGAGGTTGAAGCGCTCGAACGGGGTCTGGAAGATGTTGAACGGCGCGAAGTTGAAGCCGTCGGCGTTGGCAGTGACGAAGCCCGTGCCGGTCTCGTTGTTCTGCAGCGCGGTGGGCTGGGTGGCGGTGAAGTAGAAGCTCGAGGGCGTGTCGGTCGGCGAACCGCCGGCGGCGCGGCCGTTGAACGAGTTGATCTGGAACAGCGAGATATCGCGGTCACCCTGATAGACCGGGTTGGTCTTCTGGTAGCCGAAGCTGATCACGGCATTGCCGCGGTCCTCGGCGAAGTTCCCGCCCATGGTGATGTCGCCGCGGAAGGTGGCGCCATCGCCCTGCTGGGTCAGGCCGTAGGAGAAGCGGGCATCGAGGCCGCTGAAGTTCTGCTTGGTGACGAAGTTCACCACGCCCGACACGGCGTCGGCGCCGTAGGTGGTCGAGGCACCGCCGGTCAGCACGTCAACGCGGCTGACGAGGGCCAGCGGCACGTTGTTGAGGTCGAACTGGCCGCCCTGAGCCGCCGGCACGATGCGGTCGCCGTCGATCAGCGCGAGGTTGCGCTGGGTGCCGAGGCCACGCAGGTTGACGAACGACGAACCGCCGTTGCCGTTGTTCACGGCCGAACCGATGGCGGGCACGACGCCCGGCAGGTTACGGAGCAGCTGCTCGGCGTTGTTGATCTGGCGGGCGGCGATTTCCTTCTCGCCGACGACGTTGACGGGGCTCGACAGAACCAGGTTGGGGCTCTTGAGCAGGGTGCCGGTGACGACGATCGTCTCTTCCTCGGCAGCCGCATCGTCGGCCGGGGCCGCGGACTGCGCGAAGGCCGGCTGGCTGGCCAGCAGGGCAACGGTCACGAGGG
The DNA here is from genome assembly GCF_014230355.1 of Novosphingobium piscinae. Lineage (GTDB taxonomy): Bacteria > Pseudomonadota > Alphaproteobacteria > Sphingomonadales > Sphingomonadaceae > Novosphingobium > Novosphingobium piscinae. The sequence goes on along the minus strand of NZ_JACLAX010000013.1, from coordinate 7,404 downwards.
CGGAGCTGCCGTAGAGTGCACGCCGGTTAAGGGTGTTGGTCCTCACGTGTGTTTCCTTCGTACAAAAAGTTGATGAGCGGTGGCCGCCGGCGGCAGGAAAATTTTCGCGACCCCTGTTCCCCGGGCGGCGTCTGCCCGGCGGAGTTCCGGACAGCGCAGTTCACGTCCGATTAAGGACATGGCCCCTTCACTGTTGGAACGCTCTGGTTAAGTCAAACGCCCGTGGGGACAGGGGCACACATCGCGACACATGTGTTGCAATAGCGCAACTATAACCGCGCACGTCCACTCGCGCCGGCCCGCCCCGGGCCCTCAGGCCGCAGAAAACCTGCCCAGTTCCTGTCCATGAGCATCGAGTTCGTGCACCCAGCGACGGATCAGATCGCGCTCGGCCGTGCCGATGAAGGGGTTCCACGCATCGACGATCAGCACGGCGCGCAGCGCATCGGTCGGGTTGACCGCCTCGTGTTCGATCGTGTCGTCGAAGGCGAAGGCCTCGCCCTCGCGCCACGGCCTGGTCTCGTTCCCCACGCGGAAGGTGCAGCCCGGCGGCACGATCAGCGGGAGGTGGATGATCGAGCGGATGTTGGTGGCGCCGGTGTGCGGCGGGATCCGGGTGTGCGGCTTGAGCAGCGAGAAGAAGGCCACCGGCCCGCGCCCGGGCAGATCGAACAGGGGGAGGCTGTCGAGCACGGCGGCGGTCTGCGGGCAATGCGCGCGCAGCGTGGCATTGCCCCGGCCGTGCTCGGTCAGGAAAGCGGCGGCCCAGGCATCGCTGTGGTTGAGCTCGCCCCACTGGTTGACCGGAGCACCGGGAGGGTAGCGCACATAGGGGGCAAAGCCGCCGCCACCCTCGGCCAGCAGCGCCTGCAGCTCGGTGCGGATGATCGCGGTGGCCGCCTCCAGCTGCGCCAGCCACGGGAAGTGGGCCCGGTCGAAGAACTGGATCGCCGGAAGGTAGGGATAGTTCAGCACCAGCGGCTGGTGGACATAGGTGCGGCGCCGCCCCAGTTGCACGTCGACGGCATGACGGAACCGCTCGGCCTCGGCCGCGGGTGCAGCCGCCTCGGCCGAGGCCACGACGGCCTCCAGCCGGGCGGCGAGGCTGGCGGTCTCGGCCGCCACCGCGGCCCGGGCGTGGGCCAGGCCGGCCTGGAAACCGGGGCCGCCCGGGGTCTGGCCTTCGGGCACGACGGCCAGCAGGCGCTTGAAGTCGGCCAGCGCCGCGGCACTGTAGCCCTGCAGCTCCGCCAGCTGGCCGCGGGCGAGCAGCGCCTGCGGCATGTAGGGATCCCGGTCGAGCGCGGCGTTGAGCGCGTCAAGCTGGGCGTCGGCATTGCCGGCGGCGGCATGGGCGTTGGCCAGGTTGAAATGCAGGATGGCGGCATCGGGATCGGCACTGACCGCGGCCGTGAAGGCGCTGATCGCACCGGCGGTGTCGCCGCGGCGCAGCGCCATCATGCCTTGCTGGTTGAGCGCGACGGGATCGAGGGTCATGGGCACGTCCGGGTGGGGGTGACGGCGGCGTGATAGGGGCAATCGGTTGGGCTGACCAGCGCCTGCCGCCCCGTTGCCCTGCGCTGTGCGTCTGCTCCGGTCGACCCCCCGCCGCCTGGGCCCGCCCATGCGAAAAGGGCGGCCCCGCAGGACCGCCCTTTCCCGGTTGAGTGCCGCTGCGCGCTGAGAAGCGCATGGCGATGCCGGCGTAGAGCATCCGGCCGTAGAGGTCGTAGGTGTTCGCCGAGGTCCGGGTGCCCGGGAAAGTCACCGGATTGGTGTCCCCGAACAGCGGAAGGCGCCACCCTTCCCTTACGGAAATGTGGCCAAATAGACACGAATTCGCGCTTCTGGGGGTCTTGCGCATCGGGTCGCGCGGAACGCCCCGCGCCGGCGCTGCCGGATCAGCCCCGTGGCAGAAACAGCAGGGGGTCGAGCCGGGCATGGCGCCAGCGCAGGCCCCAGTGCAGGTGCGGCCCGGTGGCGCGGCCGGTCATCCCGACCCGGGCGATCGGCTGACCCTGCCGCACCGATTCGCCTTCCCGCACCGTATGGGCCGAACAATGGAGGAAGGCGCTGGTCAGCCCCATGCCGTGATCGACCATCAGCAGCAGGCCTTCGAGGGTGAAGGGGCTTGTCGCGGCGAGGATCACGACCCCGTCGGCCGGGGCGAGGATCGGCGTTCCGGCGGCGGCGGCCAGGTCGAGCCCGGAATGGTAGCTGCCTGGCTGGCCGCGATAGATGCGCTGCGCGCCGAACAGTCCCGAGACCCGGCCCGGGGCGGGCCGGATCATCGCCTGGCGCCAGCCCTGCGCTTCGCTGCCCTGTGCTTCGCTGCCCTGTGCGCGAGCGGCCGCGATCCGCGCCAGTTCCTCGGCGCGGCGGCGCTGGAACTCGGCGTCGGGCACCCCCGGCGGGCGCAGCGGCGCGTCAATCTGCTCGATCCGCCATGCCCGCGGGGCGATGGCAATCAGATCGGGTGCCGCCCGCTCGCGCCCGTCGCCGACCGCAAGCCGCGCCGTGGGCGGCGCATCGCGGTCAAAGGCCAGGAAAAACCGTCCCTCCGGATCAACCGGGATCGCGGCATCGTCGAGCCACGCCGCGGTCATGCCGCGCCCTGTCTGGCCCACTGCCCAGCCCCCTTGGCTCAAGCGTCCGCGCAGGCTGTAGAGGGCCGGCTCCTGCGCCGCGCTGCGCGCCGGGCCCAGGGGGAACAGGGCGCCCCCAACGACTCCCAGCGCGGCTCGCCGGTCGAGCCGCATCCGGTTCAGGCCTTGCCGAGCAGCCGCTGCGTGGCCAGTTCCGGGCTGGCATAGGCCTCCTGCCGCGTCACGCTCCAATAGCGCAGCCCATCGAGCGGTATCGGTTCGCCGCTCACGGCGCAGAGCACGAAGTAACCTGGCGAAATCACCCGGAAGCCGTTGTGATCGAAATGCAGCGTGGCGGGGCGGTCGGACGAGGACATCAGCATGTGGCCTTCCTAGCAGCGCGCGCCGCTCAGAACAAATCGCCCTGCCGGGCGGGATCGGTCCGCCCCGCCGGGCGGGCTGACCGCGGGGGCGGAGCGGGGGGTGGCGCCCCTGGTCCGGCCGCGGCGACGATGAGGGCGCCGTCGTGGAACTCCAGCGTCATGGTGGCGAGCCGCGCAGCCTCGGCACGGGTCCGGACAACATGTCCGTCCGGCCCGGTCACCAGAGCATAGCCGCGGACCAGCGGCGCCTTGGGGTCAAGCTGGCGGCGCACCCGGTCCAGCCCGTCCACCCGCAGCCGCTCCTGCGCGACGCGGCGCAGCAGGTCATCCGGGCGCAGCCGGACATGGTCGAGCCGCTGCTGCGCATGGCGCCGCTGCGCCTGCAGCAACGGGGCCGACAGCCGCCCGGCATGGCGCTGCAGCTGCTGTGCGGCCACGCCGATCCGGTCGGCCAGCCCGCGCCGCAGCCGCTCGCCCAGGTCATCAAGCTGCTGGATGCGCGCCGCCAGCAGCGCCTCGGGGCGGGGCAGGCGCTGGGCCCGCGCCTCGAGCCGCTCGCGGCCGAGCTGGACCGGGCGCAGGGCGCAGCGGCGCTGGCGCAGTGCGAGATCGGCGATCTGCGCGGCCAGCTCGGCGCGCACCGGCACGGCCATTTCGGCCGCGGCGGTGGGCGTGGGGGCGCGCCGGTCGGCGGCGAAGTCGATCAGGGTGGTATCGGTCTCGTGGCCCACGGCCGAGATCACCGGGATCGTGCTGTCGGCCACGGCGCGGACCACCACCTCCTCGTTGAAGGCCCAGAGGTCCTCGATCGAGCCCCCCCCGCGCGCCACGATCACCAGGTCCGGACGCGGCACCGGGCCATCCTCCGGGAGCGCGGAAAAGCCGCGCACCGCCGCCGCCACCTGTTCGGCCGCGCCCTGGCCCTGGACCAGCACCGGCCAGACCAGCACGTGGCTGGGCCAGCGATCGGCCAGGCGGTGGAGGATGTCGCGAATCACCGCGCCGGTGGGCGATGTGACCACGCCGATCGTGCGCGGCAGGAACGGCAGGGCCCGCTTGCGCCGCGGATCGAACAGGCCCTCGGCCTCGAGCCGCGCCTTGGTCTTGGCCAGCAGGGCGAGCAGCGCGCCCTCGCCGGCGATCTCCATCCGCTCGATCACGATCTGGTAGTTCGAGCGGCCCGGATAGGTGGTGAGCTTGCCGGTCGCCACCACCTCGATCCCGTCCTCGGGGCGGAACCCCAGCCGCTGCACGCTGCCCTTCCACATCACCCCGTCGAGCCGCGCGCCCTCGTCCTTGAGCGCCAGGTAGAGGTGGCCCGAGGCGGCGCGCTTGACGCCCGACAGCTCCCCGCGCACCCGCACGAAGCCGAAGCGGTCCTCCACCGTACGCTTGAGCAGGGCGGAAATCTCGGTGATCGACAGGGGTGCGGCGTTGTCCCCGGGGGCGCCCTTCGCTAGGAGCCCGGCGGACGGATCATCGGCAAAAGGCGGAACTTCGGGCATGAACATCCTGCTCTTGGGCTCGGGCGGGCGCGAACATGCGCTGGCGTGGAAGCTGGCGCAATCGTCGCTGTTGGCTGGTGGCGGTACACTCTATGCCGCGCCGGGCAACCCCGGGATCGCCGCCCATGCCACCTGCATCGGCCTGGATGTGACCGATCACGCCGCGACCATCGCCTTCTGCGACAGCCACCGCATCGGTCTGGTCGTGGTCGGTCCCGAAGCCCCGCTGGTCGATGGCCTGGCGGATTCGCTGCGCGGGGCCGGCGTGCCGGTGTTCGGGCCCGGCCAGGCGGCGGCGCAACTGGAAGGCTCCAAGGGTTTCACCAAGGATCTCTGCGCCCGCGCCGGAATCCCCACCGGCGGGTACGAGCGGGTGTCCTCCGAGGAAGCGGGCCTCGCCGCAGTGCACCGCTTCGGGGCGCCGGTGGTGATCAAGGCCGATGGCCTCGCCGCGGGCAAGGGCGTGACCGTGGCGATGGACCTCGCAACCGCCGAGGCCGCGATCCGCGAGATCTTCGCCGGGCGTTTTGGTGAGGCCGGGGCCGAGGCCGTGGTCGAGGAATTCCTCGACGGCGAGGAGGCCAGCTTCTTCGCCCTGACCGACGGCGCCACGATCGTCCCCTTCGCCTCGGCGCAGGACCACAAGCGGGTGGGCGATGGCGATACTGGCCCCAACACCGGCGGGATGGGTGCCTACAGCCCGGCCCGGGTGCTGACCCCGGCGCTGCAGGCGGAATGCATGACCCGGATCATCGCGCCCACGGTCAAGACCCTGGCGGATGAGGGCATGCCCTATTCGGGCGTCCTGTTCCTGGGGGTGATGCTTACCGCCGAGGGGCCCAAGCTGATCGAGTACAACTGCCGCTTCGGCGATCCCGAATGCCAGGTGATGCTGATGCGGCTGGAGAGCGATCTGGGCGAGCTGCTGCTCGCCTGTGCCGAGAACCGCTTGGCCGCGATCGAGCCACCGCGCTTTTCGGACGCCACCGCGCTGACCGTGGTCATGGCGGGTGCGGGCTATCCGGGCGAGCCGAAGAAGGGCGGCCGGATCGACGGGATCGCCGCGGCCGAAGCGGGCGGGGCCAAGGTCTTCCACGCGGGCACCAAGCCGGGTGCGGACGGGGCCATTCTCGCCAACGGCGGCCGCGTGCTCAACGTCACCGCGCAGGGCCATTCGGTCAGCGAGGCCCAGGCTGCCGCCTATGCCGCGGTGGACGCGCTCGATGCCCCCGACCTGTTCTGCCGCCGCGACATCGGCTGGCGCGAGGTCGCGCGCGAGCGGGGCTGAGGGAAGCGCCGGGCGGACGCTTGCCCTCTTGCCTGTGAGCGCCTTGCTCCGCTCAGCCTGAGCTTGTCGAAGGCCGCGCGGGACCGCGCCCCAAGCGCACAGCAACACCCGCTCGGCAGCACCGGGTCGGGCTGTCGTGCGGGCTTCGACAGGCTCAGCCCGAGCGGGTCCTGATGACGGGCCTTCCCGCAGCGCGCTGTTGACGCGCTGCTTTGCACAAACCCCGCTCGGCCTGAGCTTGTCGAAGGCCACGCGCAACCTGCGCCCGGCAAGAGCGCGTGACCAGGCCCGTCCGCCGCGCGCGGGCTTCGCCAGGCTCAGCCCGAGCGGCGGTTTGGGTCTGGCCGGGACGACCCCTGGTGTTTCGTTACCCCAGCTTCGCCGCGACCAGCGTCTTGAGGTCGGCCTCGGGCCGGGCGCCATAGTGCGAGATGATCTCGGCGGCGCAGATCGCGCCCAGGCGCAGGCACTCGGCCAGCGGGCGCTGACGGGTGAAGCCGAACAGGAACCCGGCGGCGAAGAGGTCGCCCGCGCCGGTGGTGTCGATCACCTTGTCGATCGGCTCGGCCGCGACCTCGGCATGCGCGCCCTGGCTGATCGCATAGGCGCCCTTCTCGCTGCGGGTGACGACCACGGTCGGGACCTTGTCGGCCAGGCTGGCGATGCCCGCGTGGAAGTCCTCGATCCCGGTCAGCGCGGCCAGTTCATGCTCGTTGGCGAACAGGATGTCGATCTCGCCCGCGGCGATCAGCGCGCGGAAATCGTCGCCGTGGCGGGCAATGACGAAGGCGTCGGACAGGGTGAAGGCCACCTTGCGGCCGGCCTCGCGCGCGGTGGCGATGGCCCGGCGCATGGCGGCACGGGGCTCCTCCGGGTCCCACAGGTAGCCCTCCAGATAGAGCACCGCGGCATCGGCAATCGCTGCCGGATCGAGCGCCTCGGCGGGCAGGAACTGCGAGGCGCCGAGGAAGGTGTTCATCGTGCGCTGCCCGTCGGGCGAGACGAAGATCAGGCAGCGCGCCGTGCTCGGCTCGCCGGCGCGGGCCGGGGTGGCGAAGGCGATCCCGCCGGCGCGGATGTCGTGGGCGAAGACCTCGCCCAGCTGGTCATCGGCGACCTGGCCGATGAAGGCGCAGCGCGCACCGAGCGCGGCCAGCCCGGCCAGCGTGTTGGCGGCCGAGCCGCCCGAAATCTCGCGCGCGGGGCCCATCGCGGCATAGAGCTCGCGGGCGCGATCGGGGTCGACCAGGGTCATGCCGCCCTTGGCCAGGCCAAGGCGCACGATGTCCTCGTCGCGGCACGGGGCCATCACGTCGACGATGGCATTGCCGATGGCGATCACGTCGAAGCTGGGTGCGGTCATGGGGCAGGCGTCCTTGGCTGGTCTGCCGGGGACTGGCCCGGGCAGGGGTTGCTCGCCGCCTAGCGGCGAGGCGGGCTGCCAGCAAGCCCGCCCGTGCGCTACCGGACGTTGACAGCGTGGGGCGGCCGGGCGATTCCGGCGCCATGCGTCTGTTTCGCCCTGTCTGGCCCGTGGCGGCGGTGGCCCTGCTTGCCGCCTGCGGCGGACCTGCGCCGGTGCGCGGGCCGGGCAGTGCGCCCCCGCCGCGGCCGGGCAAGCCGGTGCGGCCCGCGCCGCGCCC
>NZ_JACLAX010000012.1 GCF_014230355.1 Novosphingobium piscinae | reverse complement strand
CGGCGGCCTGGGCCTGGCTGGCCGCGGCCTCGGCGCGGGCCGAGGCGGTCCCGGCGGCGGCCGCCGCGGCGGCCTGTCCGTCCTGCGCCGCGGCCAGCTGCTGCTGGAGCTGCTGCATCCGCGCCTCGAGCGCGGCGAGCCGGGCCTCCAGCGCCTGTTCGCGGGCACTTGCCGCCAGCGCCGCCTGCGGGGCGGCCAGCGCGCTGGCTGCGAGCAGCAGGGCTGCCACTTGTGATCTCGCCGTCATCGGCGCCCTCTCCTTCCGTGCCGCGCCCGGCGGGGCCATTGCGGCCTCCGTCCGGACTTTGGTCCCGTTCAGCGGGCTAGCAGGCGCCGGGGCCGTCCACAGGCACGACCATGGTGGCAGTCGTACGACCTAGGTCTAAGTGCTTGTCAGGCCCGCGCGCGCTACGGCACAGTCAAACCGTGAGAGTGCGAGAGGAGCCGAACATGGCCGAGGCCGTCTACCCAGTCCCCGCCGCATGGGCCGCGAACGCCCTGGTCGACGCAGCGCGCTACGAGGCACTGTACCACCGCTCGGTCACCGAACCCGAGGCGTTCTGGGCGGAAATGGGCCAGCGGATCGACTGGATCCGGCCCTATACCACGGTCAAGCAGACCTCCTTCGCCGAGGCCGACTTCGGCATCCGCTGGTATGGCGACGGCACGCTCAACCTCTCCGCCAACTGTCTCGACCGGCACCTGGCGGTGCGCGGCGATTCGGTGGCGATCCTGTGGGAGCCGGACAGCCCGACCGAGCCTGAACGGCGGATCACCTACCGCCAGCTGCACGAACAGGTCTGCCGCTTCGCCAACCTGCTGAAGGCCCGCGGGGTCAAGCGCGGCGACCGGGTGACGCTCTACCTGCCGATGGTGCCCGAGGCCGCCGTGGCCATGCTGGCCTGCGCCCGGATCGGCGCGATCCACTCGATCGTCTTTGCCGGCTTCTCGCCCGAGGCGCTGGCGGGGCGCATCGCCGATTGCGACAGCGCGATCGTGGTGACCAGCGACGAGGGGCTGCGCGGCGGCAAGCGGGTGCCGCTCAAGGCCAATGTCGACGAGGCGCTGACCCACTGCAGCGGGGTGGAGACGGTGATCGTGCTCCGGCGCACCGGCGCCCCGGTGGCGATGGTCGCCGGGCGCGACGTGGACTGGCACGCGGGCGTCGCCGCGCAGAGCGCCGACTGCCCGGCCGAGGAGATGAACGCCGAGGATCCGCTGTTCATCCTCTACACCTCGGGCTCAACCGGCAAGCCCAAGGGCGTGCTCCACACCACCGGCGGCTATGCGGTCTGGGCCTCGCTGACCCACGAGCTGGTGTTCGACTACCGCCCCGGCCAGGTCTACTGGTGCGCCGCCGACGTGGGCTGGGTGACCGGCCATTCCTACGTGGTCTATGGCCCGCTGATGAATGGTGGGACCACGGTGATGTTCGAGGGGGTGCCCAACTTCCCCGATCCCAGCCGCTTCTGGCAGGTGGTCGACAAGTTCCAGGTCGAGATCTTCTACGGCGCCCCGACCGCGCTGCGCGCGCTGATGCGCGAGGGCGACGAGTGGGTGAAGCAGACCAGCCGCGCATCGCTGCGGCTGCTGGGCTCGGTGGGCGAACCGATCAATCCCGAGGCCTGGGAATGGTATCACAAGGTGGTCGGCGAAGGCCGTTGCCCAATCGTCGACACCTGGTGGCAGACCGAGACCGGCGGCGTGATGATCAGTCCGTTGCCCGGCGCCACCGCGCTCAAGCCGGGGTCGGCCACGCGGCCGATGCTGGGGGTCCAGCCGATGCTGGTCGACAACGACGGGACTCCGATCGAGGGCCCGGGCGAAGGCTGCCTGGTCATCGCCGATTCGTGGCCCGGCCAGATGCGCACGGTCTGGGGCGACCACGAGCGCTTCTTCCAGACCTATTTCACCACCTTCGCCGGCAAGTACTTCACCGGGGACGGCTGCCGCCGCGACGCCGATGGCTATTACTGGATCACCGGGCGGATTGACGACGTGATCAACGTCTCGGGCCACCGCATGGGCACGGCCGAGATCGAGAGCGCGCTGGTCGCCCATGCCAAGGTGGCCGAGGCCGCGGTGGTCGGCATGCCGCACGAGATCAAGGGCCAGGGCATCTACGCCTATGTCACCACCAATGCCGGGATCGAGCCCGACGAGGCGCTGCGCAAGGAGCTGGTCCAGTGGGTCCGCCACGAGATCGGCCCGATCGCCACGCCCGACGTGATCCAGTTCGCCCCGGGTCTGCCCAAGACCCGGTCGGGCAAGATCATGCGCCGCATCCTGCGCAAGATCGCCGAGAACGACGTCTCGAGCCTGGGCGACACGTCGACCCTTGCCGATCCGTCGGTGGTCGATAATCTGCTCGCCAACCGCCCCCACCTGGCCGTCACCGCCTAGACGGCCGGCCTGAGGCGCGGACCAGCCGGCGGGGGATGCCATCGAGACGATCCTGATCGCGGACGACCATCCGCTGTTCCGCCAGGCGCTGGCGCTTGCCGTTGCCAGCGTTGCCCCGGCGGCGCGGGTGGTGGAAGCGGGGACGCTGGCTGCCGCGGCGCGCGCGGCGGGCGAAGCCGCCAACCTGCGGCTGATCCTGCTCGATCTCAAGATGCCCGGCGCGGTCGGCTATTCGGGGATCGCCCTGCTCCATGCCGAACGCCCGACTGTGCCGATCCTGGTCGTGTCGAGCGCCGACGGGGCCAGCGCCGCCGACGAGGCGCGGGCCTTCGGCGCGGTCGGCTTCGTGCGCAAGGATTCCGACCTGGCGGTGATCGAGCGCGCCATCGCCCGGGCCCTCGGCGCCGCGGCCAGCCCGGCACCGCCGGCGCCGCCCGACCAGCCGGTCGACACCGTGCGGCGCGAGGTCGCCAATCTCACCCCGACCCAGCTCAAGGTCCTGCTCGCCGTGCTCGAGGGCAAGCTCAACAAGCAGATCGCCTATGATCTGGCGATGAGCGAGGCGACGGTGAAGGCGCACATGACCGCGATCATGCGCAAGCTCGACGTGCAGAACCGCACCCAGGCGGCACTGGCCGCCCGCGCGCTGGGGCTCGACCTGCGGCACTAGGGGGCCAGCTGCGAGCTGGCATGAACCTGCCCGATCGCGCGCGATCATCCGGTGAAAGGTCCCGGCCTCCGCCGGGACGACGGCTTGAGCGCAAGGTCGCTGCGCTGCCCCGCGCTACACCCGCGCCAGGAACGCCTCGATCGCCGCAGGGTCAGCCGGCTTGCCCAGCACCGGCAGGCCGAGCGCAGCGGCGCGGGCAAGCATGGCACCGCCGCGCTCGGCGGTGACCAGCGCCGCGGCCAGGCCGGGGCGCGTCCGCCGCAGCGCAGTGACCAGGTCGATCCCGTCGGCGAGGTCGCCCAGCTGGAAGTCGACCAGCGCGGCCTCGGCCTCGCCGGCCTGCGCGGTCGCCTCGGCCACAGTGGTCGCCGCGAGCGGACGATGCCCCAGCGCGGCCAACAGGGCGGCAGTGGCGGCGACGATGTCGGGTTCGTTGTCGACCACCAGCACGGTCAGGCAGCGGGCCGGTCGCGGCGCCGCCCCGGCCGGCCGGGGCGCGCCGGCCGCCGGAGTCGCTGCCGCCGGCAGGACCAGGCTGAACCGGCTCCCCCGCCCGGGCGTCGAGGCCAGCTCGATCCGCCCGCCGAGCAGGTGCACGATGCGCTGGGCGATCGCCAGCCCCAGCCCGAGCCCCTCGGCCTCGACCGCGCCGAGCCGGGTGAATTCTCCGAACACCTCGTCGTGGCGCTCGGGCGGGATGCCCACCCCGCTGTCGATCACGTCGATGCGCAGGTCGGTGCCGCGGCGCCGCACCCCCAACACGACCCCGCCGCGCGGGGTATAGCGCACCGCGTTGGTCAGGAAGTTCTGCAGAACCGAGCGCAGCAGCCCCGGATCGGTCACCACCGCGCCGCCAAGCGGGCCGAGCCGCAGCGTCAGGCCCTGTGCCTCGGCCAGCGGGCGCACCCCTTCGGCCAGGTCGCGCAGGAAGGTGGTCAGGTCGAGCGGTTCGCACTGCGGCTGGACCCCGCCGGCATCGAGCTTGCTGATATCGAGCAGCGCACGCAGCAGCGCCTCGGCACCGACGATCGCGCGGTCGACCCGCGCCACCAGATCCTGCCGCGCCGTACCCGGATCGCGCGCGAGCGCCGCGGCGAACAGGCGCGCGGCGTGGAGCGGCTGGAGCAGGTCGTGGCTCGCCGCGGCGAGGAAGCGGGTCTTGTCGCGGGTGGCGCGGGCGAGCAGGGCATTGGCGTCGGACAGTTCGCGCGTGCGCGCGCCGACGCGGCTCTCCAGCTCGGCCAGCGTGGTTTCCAGTTCGTCGCGCACCCGCGCCTCGGCGGTGACATCGGTGAAGCTCATTACATAGCCCCCGCCGGGCATCGGCCCGCCGACGGTCTTGATCACCCGCCCGTCGTGGCGCCGCCGCTCGAACGCGTGGGGCATGCCGCGGCGCATGTGCTCGAGCCGCTTGGCGACGTGGAACTCCACCTCGCCCGGGCCGAAATCACCGTGCCGGGCATTGTGGCGGATCAGTTCAGCCACCGGCGTGCCGACCTCGACCAGACCGGGGGGATAGGCGAAGATGTCGAGATAGCGGCTGTTCCAGGCGACCAGGTTCATCTCGGCATCGACCACGCTGATCCCGGCATCGACGTTCTCGAAGGTGGCGGCGAGCAGCTGGCGCGAGAAGCGCAGCGACTGCGCGCCCTCGTCGAGCAGGCGGGTGACATCGCCCAGTGCCATCTGTCCGCCGGCCAGCGCCGAGGCCACCAGGGTGCGCGCCGAGGCCGCCCCCACCACGCGCGCGATCAAGGCGCGGGCGCGCTGGGCCGAGGCGCGGTCGATCGGCTGGCCGTCGCGCGCGGCGGGGAATTCGCGCCCGGCCACCTCCGCGCCGACGAAGCTGGCGACCAGCCGGCGCAGCTCGCCGATATCGCTGACCCCACGGGCGAAGGGGGCGATCCGCAGCCCCGGCCCGGCGCGGGCGCCGCGCGCGGCAAGGAGGCCATAGACCAGCACGTTGGCACCGAGCGACCAGGCCACCCCGTGCGTCAGCGGCGCGGCCTGGCCCACCCCGAACAGCCGGAGCGGATCGAGCGGGCCGTGGCGCAGCGCCGCCAACCAGGGCTCGGGCAGGATCGGCGGCAGGGCCAGGGTGTAGAGCCACAGCGCCAGCCCGACCCCCAGGCTGACCCGTGCGGCCAGCACGTCGCGCCGCCCGGCATAGGTGGCCAGCAGCAGGTGGGGCGAGATCTGCGCCATGGCCGCGAAGGCGACCAGGCCCATCGAGGCGAGCGATTCGCGCGGCGAGACCAGCAGCGCCCAGACCAGCGCCAACCCCACCACCGCGACGATCGACAGCCGCCGGACCAGCAGCATGCGCCGGCCCAGCGCGCCCGGCATGTGGCCCGGTGCCGCGGGATCGGCCTCTGCCCCGCCGCGCCGCTGCAGCGTGGGGAAGATCAGGTCGTTCGAGACCATCGTCGCCAGCGCGGTCGCATCGACGATCACCATCGAGGCCGCCGCGGCGATCCCGCCGAGCAGGGCAAGCACGAGGATGCCGCGATGGCCGGCGAACGCCGGAAGATCGAGCACGAAATTGTCGGGCGCCTCGCCGGCCGGCAGCAGGGTGACCCCGGCCAGCGCCAGCGGCAGGGCCATCGCCGCCATCACCGCGATATAGCCGGCCAGGCCATGGCGCGCGGCGGCGAGGTCATCCGGGGTCCGCGCCTCGACCACGGCCATGTAGAACTGGCGCGGCAGGACCAGCACCGCAAAGACCGAGATGACCATGATCGCCAGGGTCTCGAACGACAGGTGGGCCGGCTCGAACCGCGCGCCGAGGGTGGCGAGCCCGGCCGCCACCTGCGCCGCCGGCGCGGTCAGCAGCAGCCCGGTCGCGAGCGCCGCGACCGCCACCAGCGCAACCAGCTTGAGCAGCGATTCGGCAGCGATGGCGAAGACCAGCCCTTCGCTGCGCCCCGCCAGTTCGAAGCGGCGGGCGCCGAACAGGATCGCGAAAAGCGCCAGCAGCGGCGCGGCGACGATCATCGCCGGCACGCCCACCGGCGCTCCGGTCACCACGGTCAGGGCCTTGCCGATCGAGCGGAACTGCAGCGCGACATAGGGCACGGTGCCGAGCAGGGCGATCACCGTCACCAGCCGCGCCACGATGGGATCGTGGCCGAAGCGCGCGGCGATGAAGTCGGACACGGTGGTGGCCCGCTCCTGCGCCACGGCCTGCGACAGCGCCCGCAGGAAGCGCGGGGCGAACAGTAGCAGCAGCACCGGGGCGAGGTAGATCGGCAGGTAGTTCCACCCGTCGCGCACCGCCGAGCCGACCGAGCCGTAGAAGGTCCAGCTTGAGCAGTAGACCCCGAGCGCAAGGGTATAGGCGCGGTGGCGCACCGCCGGGTGACGCGCGGCCACCCAGCCGCCGCGCTCGACCAGCCCGGCCAGGCCGAACAGGGCGATCATCACCGCCAGTACGAAAAAGGCCGCCCAGTGCCAGCTCATCGGTGCTCCCGTGCGGCAGCCTAGACCGATTCGCGCGCGAGTAAATGCGCCGCACCCGGGGGCGGCGGGACGCAATCGGCGTTGCGCTTTCGCGCCGTTCCGCGCATCCATGGCGCATGACTGACGATGCCAAGCCGCGGGACCTCAGCCCCCGCACGTTCTACAAGGCCGAACAGGAAGCCTCGTTCGCCGAAGCCCACCCCCACACCACGCCGCAGACGCAGGACCCGGCCTATCGCCTGGCTTTCCGCGACACCGACTTCCTGCTGCGCGAGGAACTGCGTCCGGTGCGTTTCCAGCTCGAGCTGCTCAAGGCCGAGATGCTGTTGGAGGAAGCCCGGATCGGTTCGACCCTGGTGGTCTACGGGTCGGCCCGGATCCCGGCGCCCGAACAGGCCGAGGCGGCGCTGAATGCCGCGACGACGCCCGAGCGCCGCGCCGTGATCGAGCGGCTGGTGGCCAAGGCGCCATGGTATGACGAGGCCCGCCAGCTCGCCCGGATCGCCACCGAGGCGGCGGTGGTGGAAAACGGCATGCGCCACTTCGTGGTCTGCTCGGGCGGCGGTCCCTCGATCATGGAGGCGGCCAACCGCGGTGCGGTGGAGGCCGGGGGCGAGACCGTCGGGCTCAACATCCTGCTCCCGCACGAACAGGCGCCGAATGCCTATGTCACCCCGCACCTCTCGTTCCAGTTCCACTACTTCGCGCTGCGCAAGATGCACTTCCTGCTGCGCGCCCGTGCCGTGGCGGTGTTCCCCGGCGGGTTCGGCACCTTCGACGAGTTCTTCGAGCTGCTCACCCTGATCCAGACCGGCAAGATGAAGCCGATCCCGATCCTGCTCTACGGGGCCGACTTCTGGAACCGGGTGATCAATTTTAAGGCCCTCGCCGAGGAAGGCGTGATCAATCCCGCCGATCTCCAGCTGTTCACCCCGGTCGAGACCGCCGCGGAGGGCTGGGCGGTCATCCGAAGGTTCTACGGACTGGACTGAGCGGCCGCCGGCATCGAGCATGCCGCCCTGGTGTGGCGTCGATGCAAGTCAGAGCGAGCCTGGAGCGAAATCCGTTCCGCTTGTATCGGACGGATCGCCCTGGACTTTTGTTTTGCCGAGTTTCCCGGGTCACCAGATGATTCCATCTGGTTAGACAACGCACTAGCGCACCGCGTGATGCCCCAGCGGGCCGTGCCCGGCGCCGAACCCGGGCGCCGCCTCCAGCGCGGCGCGGACGAAGGCGCGGGCGCGTTCTACCGCTTCGACCAGCCCGAGGCCGGCACCAAGGCCGACGGCGATGGCGCTGGCGAGGGTGCAACCGGTGCCGTGGGTGTGGCGCGTGACGATCCGCGGCGCCTGCCACACCACCGGCGCGGCGCCGGGCCGGACCAGCCGGTCCTCGATCGTCGCGCCCTCGGCATCGCCACCCTTGGCGAGATAGGCCACGCCGCGCGCCGCCATGGCCTCGGGCCCACCCAGCGCGGCCAGCTCCGGCACATTGGGGGTGGTCACGGTGGCCCGCCGCATCAGCCGCTCGAAGGCAGCGATGGTCGCGGCATCGGCCAGCACCGCCCCGCTGGTCGCGATCATCACCGGGTCGAACACCACCGGCACGGTCAGCGCCTCGAGCCGGTCGGCGACAAGGTGTGCGATCGCCGGCGCGCCGAGCATGCCGATCTTCACCGCATCGACCCCGATGTCGCTGACGCAGGCCTCGATCTGCGCCGCAATGAGGTCCGGCGACAGCGCCTCGACCGCGCTGACCCCGCGCGTGTTCTGCGCGGTGATCGCGGTGATCGCGCTCATCGCATAGCCGCCGAGCATCGTGATCGTCTTGATGTCGGCCTGGATCCCGGCCCCGCCCGAGCTGTCCGACCCGGCGATGACCAACACGCGCGCGGGGCGGGGCGCGGTCACGCTGGCCCTCGGAACCGGCGCTGGGTCGAGGGCGGGCACTTGGCGTGGTGCGTCTTCGCGCGGGTCGGGCGGTCGAGCAGCTCGCCGCCGCAGTTCGGGCAGAGTTCGTCCAGCCCATCGGCGCATTCGGCGCAGAAGGTGCACTCGAAGCTGCAGATGAAGGCACCCGGCGCTTCAGCCGGCAGGTCGGTGCCGCAACGCTCGCAGTCGGGGCGCATCTCGAGCATCAGGCGGCCGCCTCGGCCACAGCGGCGCAGATCGCATCAACCACCTGGGTGACCTCGCCGGCGTCGTCGCCTTCGGCCATCACCCGGATCACCGGCTCGGTCCCCGAAGGACGGATCACCAGCCGCCCGCGGCCGGCCAACTGGCCCTCGGCCTCGGCGATGACCCGCTGGACCCGCGCATCGGCAAGCGGCTTGCCCCCGGCGAAGCGGACGTTCTTGAGCAGCTGCGGCACCGGGTCGAACAGGTGGAGCAGCTCGCTCGCCCGCTGGCCCGACTGGACCAGCGCGGCCAGCACCTGCAGCGCGGCCACGGTGCCATCGCCGGTGGTGGCGTGATCGAGCAGGATCATGTGGCCTGATTGCTCGCCGCCGACGTTGAAGCCGCCGCTGCGCATCCGCTCGAGCACATGGCGGTCGCCCACCTTGGTGCGCTCGAGGGTCAGTCCGTGGCCGGCCAGGCAGCGCTCGAGCCCGAGGTTGGACATCACCGTGGCGACCACCCCGCCGCCGCGCAGCTCGCCGCGCGCGGCCAGCTGCGTGCCGAGCAGGGCCATGATCTGGTCGCCGTCGACCACGGCCCCCTGTTCGTCGATCACGATCAGCCGGTCGGCATCCCCGTCCAGCGCGATGCCGATGTCGGCCCCGGAGGCGACCACGGTTTCGCGCGCGAGGTCGAGATGGGTCGAGCCGCAGCGGTCGTTGATGTTCTTGCCGTTGGGGCTGACCCCGACGGTGATCACCTCGGCGCCCAGCTCCCAGATCGCCGAGGGGGCGACCTGATAGGCCGCGCCATTGGCGCAATCGACCACGATCTTGAGCCCGTCGAGGCGGACGTTCTCGGGCAGGGCGCCCTTCACCGCGTGAATGTAGCGGCCGCGCGCATCGTCGATCCGGCGCGCCCGGCCGATCTCGGGGGCATCGGCCAGGGCGATGTCCTGCCCCAGCAGCGCCTCGATCGCCAGCTCGTCCTCGTCCGACAGCTTGAAGCCGTCGGGTCCGAACAGCTTGATCCCGTTGTCCTCATAGGGGTTGTGGCTGGCCGAGATCATCACCCCCACGTCGGCGCGCAGCTCGCGCGTGAGCAGGGCGACCGCCGGAGTCGGCATCGGCCCGAGCAGGACCACGTCCATGCCCACGCTGGTGAAGCCGGCCACCATCGCGTTCTCGAGCATGTAGCCGGACAGCCGCGTGTCCTTGCCGATCACCACGCGGTGGCGATGCCCGCCGCGCAGGAAGCGGGTGCCTGCCGCCTGCCCCACCTTCATCGCCGTGGCCGCGGTCATCGCGCCGGCATTGGTGCGGCCGCGGATGCCGTCGGTGCCGAAGTACTGCTTGCCCATGTTCGCTGGTCTGTCCTGTTCGCGGTTTGCGCATTGGCCCTCTAGCGGGCGGTCGCTAATGTCCCCTTAGCAAGCGGCCCATAGCAAACCTCGGGGAACCCGTCATGAGCGATACGAACGACCGGGCCGCGGCAGCCGGCGACAGCGATTTTGCGGCGATGATCCCGGCGGTGCGGATGTCTGCGGGTTGGACCCTGGGCGGGCTGGCGGCGGGCTTCGCGATCGGGCTGGCGCTGGCGGGCACGGCCTGGGGGCCGGGCCTCGCGGCGGGGGTCGAGGCGGTCGGCGGGCTATGGCTGCGCGGGCTGCAGATGGCGATCATCCCGCTGGTGGCCACGCTGGTGGTGACCGGGGTGGTCCAGACCGTGGCCGCGGCCAGCGCCGGGGCCATGGCGCGGCGCACCCTCGCGCTCTTCGTGGTGATCCTGAGCGCCGGCACGGTGATGGCCGCACTGGCCGTGCCCGCGGTGCTCGATCGCATCCCGGTTCCGGCCGGGGCGGCGCTGAGCCTGCGCGGCGCCCAGGCGCCCGCGCAGGCGGTGCCCGGCTTCGCCGACTTCCTCAATTCGGTGGTGCCGACCAACGTGATCGACGCCGCGGCGCGCGATGCGGTGCTGCCCACGGTGCTGTTCTTCATCCTGCTCGCCGCGGCGATCACGCGCCTGCCGGAGCGGCCCCGCCAGCTGCTGTCCGACCTGTTCGCCGCGCTGGCCGCCGCGCTGCTGGTGGTGATCGGCTGGGTGCTGCGGCTGGCCCCGATCGGGGTCTTCGCGCTCGCGCTGGGGGTCGCCGCGCGCAGCGGCACCGAGGCGATCGCCGCGTTGGGCCACTACATCGTGACGATCACGGCGGTGGGCACGGTGGTGATGCTGGCCGGCTACGGCGTGGCGGTCTGGGCCGGGCGGCTGCGCCTTGGGGCCTTCGCGCGGGCGCTGCTGCCGGTCCAGGCCGTAGCCCTGTCGACCCAGTCGTCGCTCGCCAGCCTGCCAGCCATGCTTGCCGCCTGCCGCAGTCTCGGCGTGCGCAGCACCAGCGCCGAATTCGTCCTGCCGCTGGCCGTGGCGCTGTTCCGTGCCACCGGCCCGGCGATGAACCTGGGGGTGGCGATCTATGTCGCCCGGCTGACCGGCGTGGTGCTGAGCCCGGCGGTGCTGCTGACCGGCGTGGTCATGGCCCTGGTCACCGCGCCCAGTTCGGTCTCGCTGCCCGGCTCGATCAGCTTCGTGACCGCGATCGGCCCGATCGCCCTGGCCATGGGGGTCCCGGTCGGGCCGCTCGGCCTGCTCGTCGCGGTCGAACTGCTGCCCGACCTGATGCGCACGCTGGGCAACGTCACCATGGACGTGGCGGTGACCGCGGCAGTGGACCGGGCGACGGCCGACCGGAGCGACGGGGCGGACTGACGCGGCGGGCATGAGTCGCCGCAACGGGCCGCCGGGCGGGCTATCGCGGACCGGCGGCGGCGCGGATCATCCCCGCTGGCGCTGCCGCATCCCTGCCCGGTCCCGTGCGGAGCGGCCATCCTCGGCACGCTGATGCCACTGCCCTGCGCCGTCTCCGCGCAGACCGCGACGCGACCGCCCGCGGGACCGTGAGGACCTATACCGTCGGGGCGGTGGCCGGATGGGCGGCGGCCTCCTCGCCGGCCGCAACCTCGGGCAGGCGCGGGAACAGCGGCTCACCGAACAGGAAGCCGACCAGGTTGGGCTTGCCGAGGTGGTCGAAGGTGGCCAGCAAGACGAGCAGCAAGGGCACTGACAGGATCGCGCCGATCGCCCCCCAGATCCAGGTGAAGTAGCTGAACGAGAACAGGATCAGCACCGGATTGACGGTGAAGCGGCGACCCAGCACGGCCGGGGTGATGACATTGGCCTCGACCGTGTGCAGGGCGAGATAGGCCAGCGGGGCGACCAGCGCGAGCGGCACCGTGCCGAAGGTGACAAGGCTCACCAGGGTCAGCGCGCCGATCATGGTCAGCGGGCCGATATAGGGCAGGAAGTTGAGCAGCGCGGCGATCCCGCCCCACATGATCGGGGCGTTCCAGCCGAGCAGCCAGGCCCCCCCGGCGGTGACCAGCCCGACCCCGAGATTGATCAGCGCCACGGTGAGGATGTAGGTGCCGACGCGGTCCTGGATCTCGCGTAGCAAGCTGGCGGCCTTGCGGGTCGACCCGGGGCTGGTGCGCTCCTCCAGCAGGTGGCGCCGCAGCCGACCGCGCGATTCGATCATGAAGAAGGTCATCAGCAGGGTCAGCAATGTCTCGAGCACCACGCTGGGGGTGGCGATGGCAAGCTGCTCGATCAGCGAGGGCGCGGCGACCACCACCTCGCGCGAGGCCGGCGGACGGCCGGAGATCCGCGCCACCGCGCGGTTGACGTCGTTGATCCAGTCGAGGTTGTTGCGCAGCCGCGCGATCTGCTGGCTGGCGCGGGTGAGCATGCCGGGAAAATCGTCGAGCAGCGCGATCGCCGGCTGGAGGATCAGCGCCACCACCACCAGCAGCACGGCGATCAGCAGGAACACTGCCAGCATCGACGCGAGCACGTTGGGCAGGCCCAGCCGGCTGAGCTGGGCGGCGAGCGGAGTGAGCACGAGCGACAGGACCAGCGCCGAGACCAGCGGCAGGAACACCGCCGCGCCGATCGACAGGACAAAGGGCAGGGCCAGGAACAGCCCGATCCCGAGCATGGCCACCAGCGTGGAGATCAGCCGCAGCTCCTGCGCCGCGAAGACCGCAGGCGGGGTGGCGCGGGGATCGCCAGCGAAGATCTGGTCGGCAGCGTCGGGACGGGTGGCGGGTAGCATGGTCAGGTGCGGACCCTAGGGCAGGTGCCACGCCGCGCAAGGGGGTGATTGGCGCAGACGGGGTGGTCCGGGCCGGAGCTCAGTCGAGCGAGCCACCCTGCGAGACATGGGCGAGATCGGTCATGATCGCGGTGTGCGCTACCGCATCGCCGTCGCTGCGGCGCGGCAGGTCGCCGGTTTCGATCATCCGGGTCAGGGTGGCACGGGCGCGGCCGACGCGGCTCTTGATCGTACCCACCGCGCACTTGCAGATTTCGGCCGCTTCCTCGTAGCTGAACCCCCCGGCGCCGACCAGCAGCAGCGCCTCGCGCCGCTCGGGCGGAAGGGTCAGCAGCGCGCGGTGCATGTCGGATAGGTGCAGCGGCGCCTCCTGCCCGGCAGGGGCGGTCAAGATGCGCTCGGCCATGCCCTCGTCGTACTCACCACGGAAGCGGTTGCGGCGCATGTCGGTGAGATAGGCATTGCGCAGGATCACGAAGGTCCAGGCGCGCATCGAGGTGCCCGGCTCGAAGCGCTCCTGCGCGGCCCAGGCCTTGAGCAGGGTCTCCTGGACCAGATCGTCGGCCACGTCCGGCCGGCCGCACAGACCCCGGGCAAATGCGCGGAGATGGGGGATTACTGCGGTCAGCTCGCGCTTGAACGCCAGCCGGGCCACCTCGGGACGGTGGTTGCGCGGATGGCCATCAAGCGGGGGCACGGACGGATCGGCACCTTCGGGGGCGGCCCGGTGGTTCAGGTCCGATGTCTTCGCAATGGTCATTTGCTGCTTTCATCAAGCTTGGACAGCAGGTCTGCGAAGCTGCCGGGCAGAGGTTCGTTGAGGACCGAATCATAGAGCTGCCGCAGCCCCTCCGCCCATTCGGGCTGGGTCCGCTTCGCCTCTCGTTGCGCAGGTCGCATCGGTCGTTTGGCCTTGTCCTTGGTCATCGTGATTGCGTGACGTCCCTGTTTCACCGCGTCCCGACCGGACGCCGTCCCCCTCTATGCCAGCTTCGCGCGCTGTGGTGATCCGGAACGAAAATCGCCGCGTGTGGTTCCCGCCACGCCAAGGCTGAAGGCCTGGCTCACTGAAACGCAGACCGGGCTTGGACCAGGTTCGGCGGTGTCAGGGGATCGGGTGGAGCGAATTGTTGCGCAGCAGGTGCGCGCGCAGCGCGTGTCCCTGCGCTTCCCCCGCACGATCCCGGCGGGGCTGTTCCTGCTGGTCACCCGGCACGCGGCCGAGGACCACGCCACACCGGCCTGGTTCGAGGAGCAGGCGGCGATCCGCGCGCTCGCGACCAACGCCGCGACGCATGGCGCATTGAGCGCGCCCGGCGGCGAAGTGGCCGTGGACTCGGCTCTGGTCGCCGACCGGCCGCGCGAGTTCGGCACCGAGCTGATCGACAAGATCGTCGCTGACGAGCTGCGCAACCCGTTGGACCCGCGGTTCGGGCGGGCCGCGGTGGAGCGCATCCTGATGGTGCCGGTACGCGGACCTGCCAGGTTCCAGACGCGCGCGGGCGCGCGCGCCGCCCGGCGGAGCCGCATGCGGCGGGTCAGCCGATCGGACGGCTCGAGTTGAAGAACAGCGCCTGGCTGATCGCTGCCCGGACCGTCGCTTCCTGGAACGGCTTGGTGATCAGGTAGGTTGGTTCAGGACGGTCGCCGGTCAGCAAACGCTCGGGATAGGCAGTGATGAAGATCACCGGCACGTCCTCGAGCCGGAGGATGTCGTCGACCGCGTCGAGCCCGGAACTCCCGTCGGCCAGCTGAATGTCGGCCAGCACCAGCCCGGGCTGGCGCTGCGCGACGACCTCCTGCGCCTGGGTGCGGGTGGCGGCGGTGCCGCAGATGTCGTGACCGAGCGCGTGGACGAGGTCCTCGAGCTGCATCGCGATCAGCGGCTCGTCCTCGATGATGAGGACGCTGGCGGTCGATTCGCGGTCGATCTCGGCGATCGCCGCCTGGATCAGGGCGTCGACCTGACTGACCTCCAGGTCCATGACCGCCGCGGCATCCTCCACCGAGAAGTCTTCGAGCGTGGTCAACAGCAGGGCCTGACGATTGAGCGGAGTGACTGCGGCCAGCCGTCGCTGGGCGGCCAGCTCCAGATCGCCGCTGCCCACCGGAACCTCGACCGCTACCTCCATGCAGGCGCTTGACCAGACCTTGTTGAAGGCCCGGTAGAGCGGCACCCGCCCCCCGCCGAGGCTGCGCTGCAGCTCGGGATCGCCAAGCGCGGCCTCCAGCGTGGCGCGCACGAAGGCGTCGCCGGTCGTCTGCGATCCGGTCAGGGCGCGGGCGTAACGCCGCAGATAAGGCAACTGGGCAGCAACCTGTGTGCCGAGCGTCATTCAAACCCCTTCCCGCTTGGGCATGCCAGTCTGCTGGAAACGACCCAGCCTGGCATCGGTTCCCGATTTCGGCGCTGGCCGGCGCGGCGGCAAGCCGCGCCTGCGCCATTCGCGGCGGGCCGTGCGGCACGTGCCGGTGAGGCGCCGCCTTCGCCCTCCGGCCGCGCGACCCGATCCGGCCACGGCCCGACAAAAAACGTGCGGGGAACCAAAAAGGCGGGAACCCGCGCGGGCCTGGCGCATTGAAGACCTGTCACCGCCGAGACCCCCCCTCCCGTCCAAGCGGTCGGTGACATGATCCCGAAAGGCCCCCGTTCCACACGGAGCGGGGGTCTTTTTGGCATCGGCCCGCGGCGGCAGGCTCAGAGCGTCTTCTGATAGATCCGGTAGGCGCGGTTGACGTGGCTATCGATCGCGTCGGCAATCGCGACCATCCCCTGGTTATCCTCGAGGATCCAGCCGATCTCCCCGCGCGAGGCGCCATAGCGGCTGACCGCATTGCGCCGGATGAACTCGATCATCATGAAGGCCAGCTGGCTGGCCAGACGGCTCGACTGGAGGTGCTTGCGCACGCCCATCAGCGGCACGCGCATGGTCCGGACCTGCGGCTTGCGCAGCCAGGCGAGCAGCTTGATCCAGTGGAACGGGAACAGGCTGCCGCGCATCGGCGCCAGCACCTCGTTGAGATCGGGCAGGGTCATCATGAAGGCGACAGGCTCGCCGTCGTATTCGGCCACCATGATCAGGTCCTCGCGGACGATCGGCTTGAACTTCTTCCCCGCATAGGCGATCTCGCGCTCGGTGAAGGGAACGAAGCCCCAGTTGTCCGACCAGGCATCGTTGAGGATGTCGAGGATCAGCCTGGCCTCCTGGTCGAACTTCGAGCGATCGACATTGCGCACCCGGATCCGGGCATTCTTCTCGCCCGAGGCGACAATGCGCTGGATCAGCGGGGGGAACTCCTTGGTGATGTCGAGCTCGTAGGTGTAGAGCATCTTGGCGGTCTCGTAGCCGCCGACCGCCTCGATCCAGTCGCGATAGTGCTCGGGCTGGTGCCCCATCATGACGGTGGGCGGATGGTCGAAACCCTGGACCAGTTGGCCGGGTTCTTCCCAGATCGACATCGAGAGCGGCGCCAGCACACGGTCCATGCCCTTGTCGCGCAGCCATTGCTCGGCCCGCGCGATCAGCGCGGCGGCGACCGCCGCATCCGTCGCCTCGAGCATGCCCCAGTTGCCGCAGCCCGGCCCCATGCCCTGCGCCAGCGGCTGGGCAATCGCCAGGTGATCGATGTGCGCCGAGATGCGCCCCACCACGGCCCCGTCGCGCCGGGCCAGGAAATGCTGGACGTCGGCATGGTCGAAGAACGGGTTCTTGCCCGGCGTGACCAGCTCCATCGCCTCCATCCGCAGCGGCGGCACCCAGTTCGGGTCGGCGGCATGGAGCCGATAGGGCAGGTGGACAAAGGCGGTGCGATCCCCCTTGGTGGTTACGGGCGCGATCACCAGATCGGTGGGCGTGGGATCAGCTGGGGCCACGAACATGTCCTTGTTTGAAGTCAATGCGACCTGTCGGTTCAGGTCCCAGCTTGTCAAGCGTGGTAATCTGCGGCCCGCTGCTGTAGGGCGCCGGGGTCTGCGCAGCCGACCGGCGGCAGGCCCTGAACGTGCACGGCACCGTGCAGGACGGATGGAATGACGGTTTACGAGACGATCGAAGCACCCGCCCAGGCGGCCGGGATCGCCGATGACAAGGCCATGCTGCGCGCCGCGGCGGAACTGACCCGCGACATCGCCACCGCGCGTCCCGCGATCTACTGGCCGGACATGCTGCTGTCGGCTCTGGTCGGCTATGCCGGGCTGGCCGGGGCGATCCTGCTGGACCGCCCGTGGGCCGCGCTGCTCTGCGCCGCCGTGGCCGTGCTGGCGCTGTACCGCGCGCTGCTGTTCATCCACGAGCTGACCCACATCCACCGCGACGCCCTGCCCGGCTTCCGCTTCGCCTGGAACCTGCTGGTCGGCATCCCGATGCTGATCCCCTCGTTCATGTACGAGGGGGTGCACACGCTCCACCACGCCCGCACCCGCTATGGCACGGCCGAGGATCCGGAGTACCTGCCGCTGGCGCTGATGAAGCCCTGGTCGCTGCCGACCTTCCTGGTGGTGGCCGCGCTGCTGCCGATCGGACTACTGCTGCGCTCGGCCGTGCTGGTGCCGCTGGGCCTGGTGATCCCGCCGCTGCGCCGGCTGGTCTGGGGCCGCGCCTCGGCGCTGGCGATCAATCCCAGCTTTGAACGCCGCCCGCCCGAGGGGGAGTTCGCGCGGATGGTGCTCTGGCAGGAGCTGGGCGCCTCGCTCTGGGCGATCGCCCTGCTGGCCAGCCCGCTCTGGCTGGGCTGGCGCCCGCTGGCGATCGCCATCGCGGTGGTCGCGGTGACGGCCGTGTTCAACCAGCTGCGCACGCTGGTCGCCCATCTCTGGCAGAACGAGGGCGAGGCGATGACCGTCACCGCGCAGTACCTCGATTCGGTCAACGTGCCGCCGCCGGGGATCTGGGCCGAACTGTGGGCGCCGGTCGGCCTGCGCTACCACGCCACCCACCACCTGCTCCCGAGCATGCCCTATCACGCCCTGCCCGAGGCGCACCGCCGGCTGGCGGCGCATTGCGGCACCGGATCGACCTATCACCAGGCCAGCTACCCCGGGATGGCCATGCTGATCGGACGGATCGCACGCAGCACGATGCGCCGGGCCTGAGCCGGCCGGGGAACCGCCCGGCGCGGGTCGGGGTTCATTCTTCGGTGCGGATCAGCACCGTCTCGCCGATCAGGGCGAACAGCAGGAACGGCGCCCAGGCCGCGACCAGCGGCGGATAGCCGCCGAAGTTGCCGATCGCGAGCGCCGCGTTGTCGATCACGAAATAGGCGAAGCCCAGCGCCATGCCGATTACCGCGCGAACCAGCAGCTGACCCGACCGGGCGAGCCCGAAGGCGGCGATCGCCCCGAGCAGCGGCATCAGCACCGCCGCCAGTGGCCCGGACAGGCGGTGCCACCACTTGCCCTCGAGCTCGTCGGTGTGGCGGCCGGCCGCCTTCAGCGCGGTGATCGTCCGGCCGAGCGCGAAGATGTCCTGACCGTCGGGATCGAGGTTGGTCAGCGCGACCGCGCTGGGCGGAACATCGCGGGCGACGGTGAGCGCGGCAAGCGGGGTCTGGGTGGTGGTGTGGACCTCGAAGCGCACCGGCTGCTCCAGCGCCCAGCCCGCCGCGGTCCATCGCCCGCGCCGCGCGCGGACCTGTTCGGTGACCATCATCCGGTCGTCGCGGCGATACCAGGTCACGTCATCGAGCACCGTTCCCGCGCCGGACCCGCTGACCGTGCGCGCGAGCAGGATGTTGTTGCCATCGCGCAGGTATACGTTGCTGCGGACCGAGGCGCTCTGCGGGATCGGCCCGAAATCCACGGCCTGCCACGCCTTGAGGGTGGAGCTGGCGCGGGTCACCACCCGTTCGTTGAAGGCGAAGCTGATCCCGGCGATCACCGTCGCGGTCAGCAGCAAAGGGGCCAGCACCTGGTGGGCCGACAAACCGGCGGCCTTCATCGCGATCACCTCGCTGTTCTGGTTGAGCGTGGCGAGGGTCAGGATCGTGGCGAGCAGCACCGAATAGGGCAGGAACCGGGCGATGAGCTGGGGGGTGCGCAGGCTGACGTACGTCCACAGCTGGGCCTCGCCATTGCCCGGATAGGCAAGGATGTCGCCACTTTCGGAAAGGAGGTCGAGCATCTGCAACACCATCACCAGCATCAGCAGGACGCCGACGATGCGGGTCGCGAACTGCCTGGCGAGGTAAAGCGAGAGGGTTCGTGAGGGGAAGAACTCAAGCTGCATCGCGCATCCCTGACAGCTTGCGCGCAGCCGGATGGCGGCGAACGAAGCGCTTGGCCCACTTGCCCAGATTGGTGGCGAACCGCTCGAGCGCGGCGATCGGCTGGCCGCCCGGAACATAGGCGACCTTCCAGTACATCCAGCCGATGAGCAGGCTGAACAGGACGAAGGGCCCCCACAGCGCGAGCAACGGATCGACGCGGCCGAGCGCCGCGACGGACTGGCCGTACTCGTTCACCTTGTGATAGGCGACCACCATCACGATCGAGACGAACACGCCGAGCGTCGAGGTCGAGCGCTTGGGTGGCACGGCCAGGGCCACGGCGAGCAGCGGCATCATCAGCATCATCACCACTTCGACCATGCGGTAGTTGAAGCTGGCCTGGGTCGAGTTGCGCACCTGGGCGGAAACCTGGTTGCTCCAGCCGATCCGCAGCAGCTCTGGCAGAAGGTATTCGCGCTCCTTGCCGCCGCGCTTGCGGAACGCCTCGACCGCGGGCAGGTCGATCGGCAGGTCGTGCTGGGCGAAGCTCAGCACCCGCGGGCTCTCGCCCGGCTGATCCTGGATGATCTGGCCATCGGTCAGACGCAGCACCACGGTGTCGGGGTTTTCCTTGAGCGCCAGGAACCGGCCCTCGCGCGCGGAGATGGCGAGGACCTGCCCCTTGCTGTCGGCAACCCGCGCGAAGATCCCGCCCAGCTGGCGGCCCTCGTCGCGGCTGCGCTCGATCCGCAGCGCCATGCGGTCGGCCAGGGTGGTGAACTCGCCCACCTTGATCGAAGCGCCGAGCGCGCCGCTCTGCAGCTCGAAGTAAAGCTGCTCGTAGTAGTAGCGCGACAGGGGCTGGAGATAGCCGACGATCGCGAAGTTGAGCGCTGCCAGGGTGATCGCGATGGCGTAGGGCACACGCAGCAGACGGGTGTACGACAGCCCGACCGCGCGCATCACGTCGAGCTCGCTCGAGGTGGCCAGCTTGCGGAAGGCCAGCAGGGTGCCGAGCAGCAGACCGAGCGGGATGGCGAGGCTGGCATATTCCGGCATCATGTTCGCCAACATGCGGAAGACCACGCCGACCGGCCCGCCCATGCTGGCGACGAAGTCGAACAGCTTGAGCATCTTGTCGAGCATCAGCAGCGTGGCGGCGATCGCGAAGACGCCCAGCATCGGCATCACCACCAGGCGCAGGATGTAGCGGTCGATGGCGGGAAGCAACGTCAACAGCGGCTCGTCGGATCGTGGGTGGATGCGGGCAGCGCGAAGGGGGATGCCGATCGCCTGTCCCCCGCCCCGTTGCCTAGGTGATGCCCGCGCGCGAGGCAAGCTGCGCCGGTGCCGTGCCGCGATCTCCCGGGCCGCGCGATACACTCTGGCCAAGTTGGGCGGGGCATGCCACCTTTCGCCTCGGGACCGCCGCAAACCCACAGAACCGGCCCGCAAAGGACCGGGAGAGGACAGACCATGCTGGAACCCGAGCGCCTGATCGCGCACCACACCTCCGCGCGCCTTGCCTGGCTGCGCGCGGCCGCCCTGCGGAGCCTGGGCGGCACCATCGCGAGCGCGGCCCTGCTGATCGCCGTGGCCGCCGCCGCCATGACCGAGGGAGAGGTTCTGCGCGCCGGTCTCGCCGGGCTGATCGCTGGCGCCCTGGCGCTCGCCATGACCGAATATGCCGGCCTTGCCGCCTCGGGCCAGACGGCGGGTCCGGCGGAGGCGCCCGACGCCGCCGGGCTGGTGGTGCATCGCCGCGCCGGTCCGCGCGATGAC
This sequence comes from Novosphingobium piscinae, assembly GCF_014230355.1. Lineage (GTDB taxonomy): Bacteria > Pseudomonadota > Alphaproteobacteria > Sphingomonadales > Sphingomonadaceae > Novosphingobium > Novosphingobium piscinae. The sequence continues at coordinate 76,845 of NZ_JACLAX010000012.1, read as the reverse complement.
CTGGTCGCCGCCGCGGCGGGCGGCCTCGGCGACTATCGCGCCGCGACGCCGCTGCAGGTCGCCGCGACCTCGGCCGGGACCTTCGCCTGCGGGGCCCTGCTGCCGCTCGCCGCCGCCTCGGCCTTCCATCTGGGCGCCATGCCGCTGGGGATCGCGCTGGTCTCGCTGGCCGCGGTGGCCGCCCTGGCGGCCTGCGGCGCGCCGGCTGGCGCGGGCCGCCCCGGCGCCTTCGCCCTGCGCACAACGACCTGGGCCGCGGCGGGCTTCGCCGGTGCCTTCGCCGCCGGACGGATCGTGGGGACCATGCTGGTCTGATCGGGGCTCAGGAGCCCCGGGAGCGCAGGCTCAGGCCTTCTCGAGCGTGCACTGCAGCGGGTGCTGGTTCTTCCGGGCGAAGTCCATCACCTGGTTCACCTTGGTCTCGGCGATTTCGTAGGGGAACACGCCGCAGACCCCGACGCCCTTCTGATGAACGTGGAGCATGACCCGGGTGGCCTGCTCGAGATCCATGTGGAAGAAACGCTTGAGCACCAGCACGACGAATTCCATCGGGGTGTAATCGTCGTTGAGCATCAGCACCCGGAACTGGCTGGGCTTCTTCGGCTTGGCGCGGGTCCTCGTGGCGATGCCGATCTCCGTGCCGGCACCACCGTTGCCGCCGTCGGCCTGGTCATCCTCATCGCCCGGCCCGGCGAACGGCACGGCGCCGCGCACCAGGCGAACGGGCGCGGTGATGGGGCCAGCGGTCAGGGTGGCGGGGAAACTCATACCGGCAGGAATATCGTATCTCCCGGCGGCCATACAAGACGCTGGCCGACGTTTTTGATGGTAAACGGGCCGGACAGCGCGATGGCTGTCCGGCCCGTCTGAGCGGCGAGGCCGAGCGGTGGGAGAGGAGAGGTCCGCCCGGCCCGCGCTGCGGTCCACCCGCGGCCGGACCGACGGACTGGGTCAGGCGACCTTGGACACCTTCTCGACCGCGATGGTCACGCGGCTCGACAGCGGCGCGATCGAATCGTTGGCGAGCTTCAGCATCGCTTCGGTGCTCTTCGAGGTCTGCGCCACGGCCGTATCGAAGTGCTTGCGCAGCAGGGCGGTCTGCAGCTGGAAGAACTCGGTCGGCGACTTGGCCGAAGCGAGAGTCTTGATCTCGGCCGTCATGGTCTCAAACGCCGCGCGCGAGTCGGTCAGGGCCGAGGTGCCCAGCTCCTGCAGACCGCTGGCGAGGATCTTGCCCGATTCGACGACCGCCTCAACGTTGCCCTTGGCGAAGTCGTTGGCTTCGGTCAGCGTGACGGTGCTCTTCTCGTAGGCGGTCTTGGCCTTTTCCTGCAGGTCGGCGAAGACGGTCTTGAACGGGGCGACGAAATCGAATGCTTGGGTGGCCATGGTCTGGTCCTTCAGTTTCGGCAGCGGTCGCGAAACGGGAGCTGCCTTGGCGGGGGTTGGGGTTTTGACGGTAACGGGCTTGGTGATCGGCTTCGGCGCGGCGACACGTGCCACGGCCACCGGCTTGCGCGGCCGCTTGGCGGTCGGCGCCTTGGCGACAGGGGCCTTCACGACAGGGGCCGGCACGACCGGCGCCTTGACGACGGGAGCCTTGACGACGGGAGCCTTGACCACGGGAGCCTTGGGCACCGCGATGGCCGCAGGCTTGATCTTGGCCGGCTTGGCCTTGGCTGCCTTGGTCTTCACCACCTTCGGCTGGGCCGCCGTGGCAGGGGCCGGGGCCTTGACCTCGGCGGCGACGGCCGGCTTGGCGGCAGCCACCGGCGCTGCGGGCTTGGCCGCGGCGGGCGCTTCGATGGCGGGCGTGGCGACGGCGGCGGGAGCCTTCGGCGCCGCCTCGGTCACCACGGGAGCCTGGCCCGAGGGCGCGGCGGGCGTGGCGGGAAGCGGAGTGTCGGTCTCGGCAGCCATGATCGTGCAATCCTTGTGCGCTCGGGACCCGTGAGAATCCCTATTGCTGCAGTGCACAATATGGGATCGCGCCAGACCCTGTCAAGAATTTTTGTGCAGTGCAACAAACTGTCACGAGCGGCGGCGCGTTCCGGCGCCGGGACGGTCAGGGCTGCAAAACATAGCGCCCTGGCGCATCCTCGATCACGCGATCACCGCGTCCACCGGGGACGCGCTTGCCCGTAGCCGGGACCTCCTGCGGGGTCAGCCCGCGCAGCCAGGCGATCCAGTGCGGCCACCACGATCCGGGATGTTCGGTCGCTCCGGCCAGGAACTGATCGTAGGAATCGCGCGCGTCCGGATTGGTCCAGTACTGGTACTTGCGCGCCGCGGGCGGGTTGACCACCCCGGCAATGTGCCCCGAGCCGGCAAGCAGGAAGGTCCAGGGCCCGGCGAGGTGCCGGGTCAGCCGCCAGACGCTCTGCGGCGGGGCGATGTGGTCCTCGCGCCCGGCCTGAATGTAGCACGGTGTGGTGATGCGACGCAGGTCGATCGGAGTGCCGTCGGCCGCCAGCCGGTCGGGCTCGACCAGGAGGTTGTCGCGGTACAGGTCGCGCAGGTAGTCGAGATGCCAGGCCGCCGGGAGGTTGGTCGAATCGCTGTTCCAGTGGAGCAGGTCGAAGGCGCGGTAGTCCTCACCCAACAGGTAGTTGTTGACGACGTAGTTCCAGATCAGGTCCTGCCCGCGCAGCAGGTTGAAGGTCGAGGCGAGATAGCGCCCGTCGACCACCCCGTCGCGCGCGAGGCCCTCGATCAGGGCCAGCTGGGTATCGTCGACGAAGTGGCGCAGCTCGCCGGCCAGCTCGAAATCGACCTGGGCGGTGAAGAACGTCGCGCTCGCCACCCGGTCGGCCTCGCCGCGCCGGGCGAGCACCGCCAGCGTTGCGGCCAGCGTGGTGCCGGCCACGCAGTAGCCGATGGTGTGCACGGCCGGCACCTTGAAGCGGGCGCGGGCCACCTCGATCGCCTCGATCTGGGCGCGGACATAATCGTCCCAGGTGGTCGCGGCGAGGCTGGCGTCGGCCGACTTCCATGACACCATCAGCACGGTCAGCCCCTGCTCGACCGCCCAGCGCACGAAGCTTTTCTGGGGGGTCAGGTCGAGGATGTAGAAGCGGTTGATCCACGGCGGGAAGATCACCAGCGGCGCGGCCAGCACCTGCGGCGTGGCCGGGCTGTACTGGATCAGCTGGAACAGCGGGGTTTCGTGGATCACCTTGCCGGGGGTCGTGGCCAGATCTTGGCCGACCGTGAAGGCGCCGGGCGCCGACTGGGTCAGCTGGCCGCGGGTGACATCGGCCAGCAGGTGCTGCAACCCGTGGAACAGGCTTTCCCCGCGGGTTTCGACGAAACGCTCGAGCACCACCGGGTTGGTCGTCGGGAAGTTGGCCGGGCTCAGCGCGTCGAGCAGGGTGCGGACCGTGAAGTGCAGCTGCTGGCGCCGCGCCGGATCGAGCCCCTCGGCCTGGTCGACCAGCGCGGCGAGCTGTTCGGCCAGCAGTAGGTAGGATTGGTGGATCAGCGCGAAGACCGGCTGCTCGCGCCAGCGCGGGTCGGCGAAGCGGCGATCCTTGCGCGGCAGGTCGGGCACGTCGCGCCCGGCGCCTGGGCCGATCCCATACTGGCCGAGGATGCTGTCCCACAGCTGCAGGCTGTCGGCCAGCAGCCGTTCGCGGGTCGCCTCGTCGGGCAGGGGCAGGCTGCGATACCAGCTGTCGACCAGTCCGCGCCACAGTGCGGGATCGGCCAGCGGGGCGGCGGCCCCGGCCGCTGCGGGGGATGGCGGCTCGGCCGGGACCGGCGGCTGCCACACCGCTGCCATCTGGCTGGCCATGGCGGTCCAGGCTGCGGGCAGGCTGCCGTCGCCGGCGAGCGCCGCCGGGGTCAGGCTGGCCATTCCGGCCAGCATCGCCTCGGCCGTCTCGGTCTGGAGCTTGACCATCGCCTCGATCATTGCCCCAGCTGCCGCGACCGTCTCGTCGCCGCCCTGCAGGCCCTTCGTGCCGGAACCCTTGCTCATGCCCTACCCTGTTGTCTTGCGCTGGTCTGCTGTGCCGCTTGTGCCCGCAATCGCCGCGCTTGTCAGCGGGCACCATGCCCGGCCGGACGAATTTCGCGGCGGCGCGCATTTGCGCCATGCGGCGGAAATGCCTACAGCACATGGCGCGGCACCATCGCCGCAGCTCTCATTTCCGGAATTGCCAAGGTCATGGACGACGAGTTCTACCGCATCAAGCGCCTGCCGCCCTACGTCATCGCCGAAGTGAACGCGATGCGGGCCGCAGCCCGCGCCGCGGGACGGGACATCATCGACCTCGGCATGGGCAATCCCGACCTGCCGCCCCCGCAGCACGTGATCGACAAGCTGTGCGAGGTGGCGCAGAAGCCCTCGGCGCACGGCTATTCGGCCTCGGCCGGCATCCCCGGGGTGCGCAAGGCCCAGGCCAACTACTATGGCCGCCGCTTCGGGGTCGAGCTCGATCCCGAGACCGAGGTGGTGATGACCATGGGCTCGAAGGAGGGCCTCGCCAGCCTCGCCACGGCGATCACCGGTCCGGGTGACGTGGTGCTGGCCCCCAACCCGAGCTACCCGATCCACACCTTCGGCTTCATCATCGCCGGGGCCACGATCCGGTCGGTGCCGACCACCCCCGACGAGCGTTACTGGCAGTCGCTCGAACGCGCGATGGCCTTCACCGTGCCGCGGCCATCGATCCTGATCGTCAACTATCCGTCGAACCCGACCGCCGAGACGGTGGACCTGGCCTTTTACGAACGGCTGGTCGCCTGGGCGAAGGAGAACAAGGTCTGGATCCTGTCCGACCTCGCCTATTCCGAGCTCTACTACGATGGCCAGCCGACCCCCTCGATCCTGCAGGTGCCGGGGGCCAAGGACGTCGCGGTGGAGTTCACCTCGATGTCGAAGACTTTCTCGATGGCGGGGTGGCGCGTGGGCTTCGCGGTGGGCAACACCCGGCTCATCGCCGCGCTCAAGCGGGTCAAGTCTTACCTCGACTATGGTGCCTTCACCCCGATCCAGGCGGCGGCCTGCGCCGCGCTCAACGGACCGCAGGACATCGTCGAAGCCAACCGCCAGCTCTACCAGAAGCGCCGCGACGTGATGGTCGAGGCCTTCGGCAGGGCCGGCTGGGAGATCCCCACCCCCAAGGCCTCGATGTTCGCCTGGGCGCCGCTGCCGCCGGCCCTGCGCGACATGGGCAGCCTGGAATTCTCCAAGCAGTTGCTCACCCATGCGGAGGTCGCGGTGGCCCCGGGCGTCGGCTATGGCGAGGACGGCGAGGGCTTCGTCCGCATCGCCATGGTCGAGAACGAGCAGCGGCTGCGTCAGGCCGCGCGCAACATCAAGCGCTACCTCGCCAGCATGGGGATCAACTCGAGCGCGGCCTGACGCATCGGCCGGGCCGGGCGGCGGGCAGCAATAATCGGATTGCATTGCCCGGGCCCGGCCGCTAGACGCCCGGGACCACGCGACCCTGCGATCTGGCCCGATGGCGGAGTGGTTACGCACCGGACTGCAAATCCGTTTACGCCGGTTCGATTCCGGCTCGGGCCTCCATCCCTCACCGATCGTCTCCCGGCCCTGCTCTCGCGGGCGGACCCGCCGGTGCGCGCCGGCGGGTCGGGTGCGCGTGATCAGCGCGGCATTCCGCTCAGCCCGCTGGCCTCGCGCAGCTTCGCGGCATCGAGGCGGTAGCCGTCGAGAAACACCGTATGGACGCGGCGCAGGTTGGTGATGTCCTTGGAGACATCGCCTTCCACCAGGATCACGTCGGCGATCTTGCCCGGCGTGATCGAGCCGGTGCGGTCAGCCATGCCGGTCAGCCGCGCCGGGATGATCGTGGCGGTCTGCAGCGCCGCGGCGTTGCTCAGCCCGGCCTCCTGGTAGAGCTCGAGCTCGCGTACCAGCTCGAGCCCATAGCCGTCAGTGCCGGCGACGATGCGCACCCCGGCCTTGTGCAGCCGCCCGACCACCGCGACCATCTTGGCGAAGCTCTTGCGGAAGTCGTCGCGGGTCAGGCCATCGAACAGCGGGTAGCCGGCGATGCGCCAGCCACGCGCGACGGTGGGCGGGGCCACCTCGGCGAAAGGGGCATATTCGGGCGGCAGCGCAGTGCCGTCCGAGGTCATCAGGGGCTCCCACACGGTCAGGGTGGGATCGATCACCGTGCCGCGCTTGGCCAGCTCGGCGTAGAACGCCTGCATCGCCGGCGAGTCGAGATCGACGTCCTTGCCGTATTTGGCCGGCCCCTCCAGCCGCGCCGCAGTGTTGGCCTTGTCGACCACGGCCTGCGGCATGGCCTGCATCATGATGAAGTTGATGTGGGTGATCTCGTCATAGCCGGCCCGCACCGCCTCGAGCGGGCGCATCCCGGCCGGGACGTGGCCGTGAACATGCAGCCCGAGCCGGTGCGCCTCGGCCGCCGCCGGCGCGATCCAGGCAGGATTCATCGACGTGTAGAACTTCACCCCCCACATCTCGGCATCCTTGATCTTGCGCACCGCCGCAATCGCCTCGGCTGCCGAGGACACGGTCAGCGAACCCTGCGCGGCGAGCGGATCCTTGCGGTCGATGATGATCGACACCTTGCCGTCCGGCGCGACCAGCTCGCCCTTGGCGCGGCGCGCGAACAGGTTCTGGGCCTCGTCGATCTGCGAACCTGGGCTGCGGAAGTTGGTCATGCCGGTGGCGACGTTCTGCAGCAGGTTCCAGTCGTCCCCGCCGACATGGCGATGGGAATCCCAGAGCCCGGGGGACAGCGTCTTGCCACGCCCGTCGATTACGGTGGCCCCGGCGGGCGCCGTGAGCGACCCGCCCGCGCCGACGGCGGCGATCTTGCCATCCGCAATCAGCACGGCGCGATCGGGCAGGTAGCGGCCGGCCAGCGAATCGAACAGGAGCACGTGATCGACCAGCGTCGCGCTGCGGTTGGCCGGGGTCAGGAAGCCCTTGGCGACATCGCGCACCATCGCGGCCGTCGCCTCTTCCTGGATATCCTTCAGCTTCGGCCCCAGCGCTTCCTGGCCTTCGGGCAGCATCGACATGCCTCCGGCCCAGCCGAAGAAGCGGTCCTGCCCATCAAGCCAGACCGGCGTGGGCGCAAAGCCGAAGCCGCGGATAAACGCCAGCTTGAGCGTCAGCGGCCCGCCTGCCGCCGGGACGGTCACCGTGCGCGCCACGGTCAGCACGGCATGACCGCTCGGCAGCATGTCGATGCCCTTGTCACCCGCCGCGACCAGGGCGTTGACCTCGGCCTCGTTGGCCAGCCAGGGCCCGCCGTAAGTCGAATAGCGCCGCGTCCCCAGCGGCGCGCTGCCGGAATCGACCGCCGTCTTCCAGTGGGCCACCCCGGCCGCATCGACATGGAAGTCTTCGGTGGCATCGCCACTGTCGGTGAAGCCGCGGATCGAGATCTGCGCCGGGGTGCCATCGGCGCGCAGGGTGACGATCTGGTCAGTTTCGGTGATCCAGCCGCGCAGCGACATCGACATGCGGTAGGCGAGGCGGCCGTCCGGGAGGGTCCACGACGAGATCACGCCATGCTGGCCCGCGGTGGAGCTGATCGTATAGCGTCGCGCGCCAGGGGGGGCGACGAGCAGCTGTTCCTTGCTGGTGGCGACGGGGCGCGGCGCCGCCGCCTCGTGCGCCCATACCGCGGGCGGGGTGACCAAGGCAGCGGCGGCAAGCAGGACGGCAACAAAGGACTTGGGCATCAACGATCCTCTCCAGGGCAGAACCCACCAGCCGGCTGGCCGGGCCCCGGCGCCCGGCGCGGATCCGGCAAGCAGCGGGACAGCGGCCGACCATTGTGCCGTGATCGGCGCCGCAGGCAAGCCCCCGGCGCGCCCTTCAGCCGCGGTGCCCGATTGGCACTCACTCCGCGAGAGTGCCAAATAATCCATGTATCTGAAACACTTAAATCTTCAGACTCTTGACAGTTCTAGGATCTGGAAGAACATTTCCAGGCTATAACCATGATGCGGGAGCAGGCTGCACGATCGCCAGGCAAGGAGATCAACGGTGACTCACGGATACCACGACGGACCCCAAGACCCCACGGGCGCGCGGCCTTCCCCGGGCCGCGAGGAGTTCAGACTGCAACTGCAGGGCTACGGGCTCTCGACCGCCGAGATCAGCTACTACATGCCTGACTACCCCTCGCTGCTGCAGGTTTTCATATGGCAATTCTACGACGAGGCGCCGCACTTCCCCGAACTGCGCAAGTTCCTCGACCATTGGCGGCGCGAGGTCGAGGCGGTGCTGCATTCGGTGCGGCTGGCCCATGCCCGCCTGCTGGGTCCGCGCGAATGGCGTTCGGTGAACGGGATCATCACGATCCAGTGAGCCGCTTCAGCCAGGCTCCACCTCGCGGGCGAGGTTGAGCCGTCCCGCGCTGCGGCGGGCAGGATGCCGTGCCCCGGCATCGTGGGCCGCTCGACGGCATGCCCGGCCACCGGCGCAATCGGACCAGGGGGCGGCCGGTCGTCCCCCAAGTCGAGCGACCGGGTGGGCGTGGTCGTGGACAGCCGGTCCGCATTCCTTGCCGGTTGTATCGGGATCTGGAATGCGTAGGCGCCGTGAGTCCTGACCAGCCCCCCGCCGCCGCCCGGCTGAGCCAGGCTCTGGCCCGTTGCCCACTGGTGGCGATCCTGCGCGGGGTCCGCCCCGACGAGGGCGCGAGCCCGGCCGTTCTGAAAGCGCAGCGCGCGGTGCTGCCGCGCGCCGTGCCGGTGCTGGCCGTGGGCGGGGTCGATGCCGGAAACCTCGCCAGCTGGTTCGCCGCCGGGGCGGACGGCGCCGGGATGGCCTCGTCGCTCTACCAGCCCGCCTTCACCCCGGCCGAGACCGGCCGGCGGGCGGCGGCGCTGGTCGATGCGGCGGCTGCGGCGCGCGCGGGGTGAATGATTGCAAACGATTGGTAGCATGGTACAAGCCGGCGCCCGCGACCAGCCGGGCCAGCGGCACGGCCGGACAGAATGCCTGAGGAAAGGACTGCCATGACCACCCCCCTGATCGGCGCGATCGAAGCTGGCGGCACGAAGTTCGTGATCGCGGTCGCCCGCGCCGATGGCACCATCCTCGCGCAGCGCCGGGTCGATACCGAGGCGCCGAGCGTGACCATGCCGCAGGTGCTCGATTTCTTCCGGGCGGCGGCGGCCGAGCATGGCCCGCTGGGCGGGATCGGCGTGGGCAGCTTCGGCCCGGTCGATATCGATCCGGCATCCCCCACCTATGGCGCGATCACCCGCACCCCCAAGCCCGGCTGGGCCGGATCGAGCTATCTCGAGTGGCTGGCGCCGCTGGGCGTGCCGGTGGTGGTCGACACCGACGTCAACGCCGCCGCGCTGGGCGAATGGCAGGCCGGTGCGGGACAGGGCACGACCACCCTGGCCTATACCACGGTGGGAACGGGAATCGGCACCGGCGTGGTGCGGCAGGGTCGCCCCTGCGGCGGCTTCACCCATTACGAAACCGGCCACATCCTGCCACGCCGCGATCCCGCGCGCGATCCCTTCGCCGGCTCCTGCCCCTATCACGGCGATTGCCTCGAGGGCCTGGCCAGCGGACCGGCGATCATCGCCCGCTACGGACTCAGCCTCGACCGCATGGCCGATACGACCGAGGCGGTCGCGCTGATCGCCGACTACCTGTCCGACCTCGCGGTCACGCTGATGCTGGTTCACGCGCCGGACCGGCTGATCTTCGGCGGCGGGGTGATGAAGGCCCCCGGTTTGATCGACAGCCTGCGCGGCCGGACCGAGACCAAGCTGGCCGGCTATGTCGGTCATGCCCGGCTCGACCCCGGGCTGGCCAGCTACATCGTCGGTCCCGGGCTGGGCGATCTGGCCGGGATCACCGGCGCGATCGCGCTGGGCCGCAGCGCCATGGCCGGCGCCAATGTCTGATCCAACCGGCCCGGCCGGCAGGGCGCAGCCATGAGCGAGGGGCAGGAACACAAGCCCCGGCGGCTTCGCAACATCGCCGAGCTGGCCAAGCTGGCCGGTGTCTCGCCCGGCACGGTCTCGCGCGCACTGGCCGACAAGGATCTGGTCAATCGCGAGACGCGCGAGCGGATCCAGGCGCTGGCCCGCGAGCACGGCTTCCGCCCCAACCAGATGGCCAGCCGTCTGCGCACCGGGCAGACCGGGGTGGTGGGCGTGGTGATCCCGCTTGGCCACGAGCAGAAGCAGCACATCTCCGACCCCTTCTTCATGACCCTGCTGGGCTATCTCGCCGATGCCCTGATCGAGCGCGGCTATGACCTGATGCTCAGCCGCGCCCTGCCCGGCGACAGCGCTGAATGGCTCGAACGGGTCGTGGATTCGGGAATGCTCGACGGGGTTCTGCTGATCGGCCAGTCCGACCAGTTCGCCACGATCGAGAGCGTCGCCGCGCGCTACCGCCCGCTGGTGGTCTGGGGCACGCACCGCGAGGGCCAGCGCCACTGCGTGGTCGGGACCGACAGCGATGCGGGCGGCCGGCTCGCGGCCCAGCACCTGATCGCGCGCGGCTGCCGGCGGATCGCCTTCTTCGGCGATACCCGCGGGCTCGAGATCGAGCGGCGCCTCGCCGGTGCCCGCGCTGCGGCGGCTGAATCGGGGACAGGCACGCGGATCGACGATTTCCCCACCCACCTGTCGGCCGAGGAAATGGGCAGCCAGATCGCCGCGGACCTCGACCGGATGGACCCGGCGACCGACGCGATCTTCGCTGCCTCGGACCTGATCGCGATGGCCACGCTGCGGCTGCTGCACGAGCGCGGACGGCGGGTACCCGAGGACATCGCGCTGGTCGGGTTCGACGGCCTGCCGCTAAGCGAGCAGACCGTTCCGCAGCTGACCACGATCCACCAGGATATCGCCGGCGGCGCCCAGGCCATGGTCGCGGCCCTGCTGGCCCGGATCGGCGGGAGCGACAGTCCCTCGACCGTGCTCGCCCCGCAGCTGATCGTGCGCGAGACCGCCTGAGCCGGGCGCCCCGCGCGGGGCGCCCGGGCGTGGTCAGCCAAGGGTCACGCGGTCCCCAGCGAAGGCCAGGCGGAACACCGGGGCCGCAGTGCCGCCGAACCGGCTGCGCACCAGCGCGGGATGATCGGCCAGGCTGCGCCCTTCCAGCCCCCAGTAGTCGACGAAGCTCCACACCTCGTCCTCACCGGTCATCACCCACGAATAGGACTGCTGCGGCTCTTGCGCAGAGTTGGCAGCGACCAGACCCGACCCGTTGATCGGCCGCCACGGGCCGCGCAGGCTGTTGGCCACCATGCCGTAGATGCCGTTAGGTCCGGCCGGGGCGCCCGGCGCGAAGGTATGCCGCTGGGTCGACCAGAACAGGTAGTAGGCCCCCGCTCGCCAGTGCACCTGGGCCCGCTCGAGCTCGTTGTTGACGCCGATCGCGTCGACCAGCGGGGTGTCCAGCTGCCACCCGGCAGCGGTGCGCGTGGCCAGCCCGACCATCCCGTTGTGCGCGCCGTCGGTCCAACCCGCGCTGGCGGTGAAGATCAGGTGCTCAGTGCCGGTCACCGGATCGCGGAAGTAGAACGGATCGCGGAACGCCTTGAGCGTGCCCGGGGCAAGCTCGACCTGGTCATTGGCGACCTGATAGATCCGGCCATCGGCGACGACCAGCTCCGCCGGGACGGTCCAGTCGCTGATGCCGCTGTCAGCCAATGTGCCGTGGACCGCGAACAGCCGCTGCTCGAAGGTCAGCGCGGCTTCGCCCGGCCGCCCCGCGACGGTGTAGTACAGCGTGACGCGGCCGGCCTCGTCGAGCACGGCCGATCCGGCCCATTCACGCGAACCCGGGGTGAGGCCGTCGGGCAAGGCATTGCCATGATCGCGCCAGCCATCGGCGCCGCGCGACAGCAGCCGGATGCGCGCATGGGCGTGGCGCTGCACCGGATCGGGGAACTGCGGCGCGCTGAGGAAGAACCACCAGCGGCGGTCGTGCACGATCGCCGTGCGGCCATCGGGATGGGTCAGCGGCCAGCAGTCCCACAGGTCAAGCCCGGGCACGAGCGGATGCACGTCGCCGGCTCCGATGGTCGGGATGCGGGCACCCTCGTCACCGAAGGCGACGGGGCGCCATGTGCCGGTCGATCCAGGCCGGTCAGACATGGCGGGGGTCTCTTCTGCAAGCGGGAGGGCGGGAGTCGGGGTGTGGGTGGCGGTCATGTCGGAGCCAGTCCCGCAGCAAGGCCGCGCGGCGCGGCGCGGCCCTCGCGGACCCGCAGCACCGCGAGCGCGGCGGCCAGCAGGCCGGCCCCGCAAACGGTCAGCAGCTGGCGCGGGTCACCCCCGAGCAGCCGCTCGTAGAGCCCGAAGCCGAGCCGCACGAAGCCAAGATCGAGCTCGCTCATCAGCACCGAGAACAGCAGCATCGGCAGGACGATCATCATGTTGAAGATCCCCATGTAGACCCCGGTGCGCTCGGGCGGCACGGCGTTGCTGAGGATCGCATAGGGGTTGCCCATGGTGCTGCCCCAGGCCAGCCCGACCCCGATCATCGGCAGGAACAGCAGGGCCTTGTCGGTGATGTGCGGTAGGGCAAGCACGCCGAGCCCTCCGGCCGCCAGGCACAGCGCGTGCATCGGCCCGGGGCCGACGCGGCGAACCAGCGGGACCATGCCGAAGGCGGCGAGACAGGCCACGAGATTGTAGGTGGCCGCCATTTCGCCGTTGGTCAGCACGGCCGCATGGAACCCGCCGCTGGCCGGATCGCTCGTCCCGTAGACGTTCCGGGCGACCACGTAGGGCACGTAGGTCCAGTAGCCCCAGAAGCTGAACCACTGGAACAGGCTCATCAGACCGAGCCGGCGCATCGCCACCGGCATCGTGGCGATGGCGCTGCCGACCTCGGCCAGCGTCGCCCCCAGCCCACGCGGCGCCGCCTCGATGCGCGCACGTTCCTCGGCGCCGAGCGGCAACTCGGGCACGCGCAGGACCGACCAGACGATCGTGCCGAAAGACAGCGCCGCGCCGAACCAGAACACGATCCGCACGGTATAGGGGATGCCGTGGGGATCGACCCAGTCGCGATCCATGCCCAGCATGACCAGCAGCGAGGGGGTCAGATAGGCCAGCATCTGGGCGAGCCCGGTGAAGGCGCTCTGGGTCAGGAAGCCGGTATGTCGCTGGGCCGGGTCGAGCCGGTCGGACACATAGGCCCGGTAGGGCTCCATGGTGATGTTGTTGCCCGCATCGAGCAGCCACATCAGCGACACCGCCATGACGATCGAGGCCGACAGCGGCATGGTGAGCAGGCCGATCGCGCAGAGCACTGCGCCGAACAGGAAGTAGGGCGTGCGCCGTCCCCAGCGGCTGGTCGTGCGGTCCGACAGGGCGCCGATCAGTGGCTGGACGATCAGCCCGGTCATCGGCCCTGCCAGCTGGAGCAGCGGCAGCTGCGCCTCGCTTGCGCCGAGATAGGAGTAGATCGGCCCCATGTTGCCCTGCTGCAATCCGAAGCTGAACTGCAGCCCGAGGAACCCGAGGTTCATCTCGAGGATCCGCGCCAACGACAGGCGCGGCCGGGCGGCATGCAGGTGCTGGTCCATCGGGCGCTCTCCCGTGCGCGATTGCTCGGCCGCGCGCTCCGGCGCGGTTGCCGGCCGCTGCCATGACACAGAGTCGGCGGCGTGACAACAATCGTTTGCAGATTGCCCCGCCCTGGCCGCCTCTGGTCACGCAATCCGATGATAAGGCAGGCAATGATCCGACCATTCAGCGCGGGACTGCGGCGCGCGCCGGTCTCGGTCAGCCGGTGCGCGCGGTGCGCTGCAGATAGGCGAGCGCGTCGCGCTCGATCGTGGTCAGTTCGGCGATGGTCAGGTCGAGCGCGTCGCGCTGCTTGCGCAGATCGACCAGCCGCTCGCGCACCCTTGCGGCCAGACGTTCCATCTGCTCCTGGTGCTCCGGGTCGGCATCGTAGAGATCGAGGAACTCCTTGATCTCGCGGATCGAGAAGCCCAGCCGCTTGCCGCGCAGGATCAGCTGGATCCGGGCCACCTCGCGGCGTGAGTAGATCCGCCGGTTGCCCACCCGCTGGGGATCGATCAGGCCCTCGTTCTCGTAGAAGCGTAGCGTGCGCAGCGTGATGCCCAGCTCCTGCGCCACGTCCTGGATGCCCTGCACCGACGCCTCGCCCTCCCCCCGGGGCCGGGCGGGTTCAGGCGTGGACATGGCGGTCCGGGGCGCCGGTGCGGCGGGGAGGAGGGCTGGGGCGCATGGTCGCTCGTCCTTCGGTCCGGTGTGGCGGGCAGCGCCAGCGTGGCAGCGCCGCCACGCTCATGCGAGCCCTTTCTTGGCTTCTTCCGCGATCAGTTCCTTTTTGGAAAGCTTGCCGATCATCGTCTTGGGCAGGCTGTCACGGAACTCGAAGGCCTTGGGCATCTCCACCGGGCTGAGCCGTTCGGCGAGGAAGGCCTTGAGTTCGTCAAGCGTGAGCGAACCAGGCTCGTGCAATGCGATGAAGAGCTTGGGCGACTGGCCACGATAGGCGTCGGGCACGCCGATCGCTACGGCTTCCTTGATCGCCGGATGGTGGTAGGCGGCATCCTCGATCACGCGCGGATAGACGTTGTAGCCGCCGCACAGGATGACGTCCTTGATCCGGTCGACGAGGAACAGATAGCCGTCCTCGTCGAGGTAGCCGACGTCACCGGTGCGCAGCGCGCCGTCGACCAGCACCGCGCGGGTCTCCTCCTCGCGCTGCCAGTAGCCCTTCATCACCTGCGGCCCGCGCGCCCAGACCTCGCCGCGTTCGCCCTGGGGCAGCAGCCGGGTCGGGTCGGCGGGGTCGCGGATCTCGAGGATCGTCCCCGGGAAGGCCGGGCCGCAGCTGTTCGCCTTGATCACCCCGTCGATCGGGTTGCAGGCGATGATCGGCGAGCTTTCCGACAGGCCGTAGCCTTCCACCACCTTGGCGCCGGTGCGCGCCTCGAACCGCTCGCGCACCTCGAGCGGGAGCGGGGCGCCGCCCGAGATGCAGGCGCGTACGGCAGACAGATCGGGAATGCGCGCCTCGGCCAGATCGTTGATCGCGACGTAGATCGTCGGCACGCCGAAGAACTGGGTCGGGGGCTTGCGCTTCATCGTCGCCAGCACCTGGTCCATCTCGAAGCGCGGCAGCAGCACCATCTCGGTCGCGGTCTCGACCGAGAAGTTGAGCACCGTGGTCAACGCGAAGACGTGGAACATCGGCAGCACCCCGAGCACCCGGCACTGCTCGGGGAGCAGGCCCTCGACATGGCGGACCATCTGCGCGCTGTTCGCGGTGAGGTTGGCATGGGTCAGCATGGCGCCCTTGGGCACCCCGGTGGTGCCGCCGGTGTACTGCAGCACGGCGACGTCGTCGGGGTGGATCGATACCGGATCGGGCCGACCGCGGCTGGCCAGCAAGCGGCGCATGCGCAGGTGCCGGCGCTCGTCGCGGATGCGCGCATGGTCCTTGCGCTTGAACCAGGTGAACCCGAGGCCCTTCAGCCAGGGCAACATGTCGGCCATTTCGCACAGCACGATGGTCTCGAGCCCCGCCCGTTCGGCGACCTCCTCGACCTTGTCGTGGACCAGCGCGACATCGGGAACGGCCAGCATCCGGGTTCCTGAATCGCGAATCTGATGCTCGAGCTCGCGCGCGGTGTAGAGCGGGTTGAAGTTGACCACGATCGCCCCGACGCGCAGCGCGGCGAAATAGAGCACCACGAAGTAGGGGCAGTTGGGCAGGCACAGCCCGAAGCGGTCGCCCGGGCGCAGGCCATGGTCCTGCAGGCCGCGCGCCGCGCGCTCGACCAGTCCGGCCAGCTCGCCATAGGTCCAGGTCCGGCCGAGGAAATCGATCGCCACCCGGGCGGGATGATTGCGCGCCGCGCCGTCCAGCAGGTCGGTCAGCAGCCGCGGCGGGATCGGCGGTCCGGGCCAGGCCGCCGCGGCGGCGGCAGGGGCGGGCGTGGTCACGCCGGGTTCCTCGCGGGATGGCAGCGGATCGGGCAGCGACACGTCAGGGCTCCTTGCGTTGCGAGGGCGGGAGGGCTCAGCGGACCCGTGACCAGGTCTGCGATTTGCACAGCGGCCAGACGATGCAGCCACGCAGCCGCAGCCGGTCAGGACCGAGGATAGTCAGCGTACCGCTGTAGGTGCCGCCGTCTTCGGGGTTGTAGAGCCGGCCGCCGCTCCAGGCGCCATCCTGCCAGCGGAAGCCCTGCAGCATCGGCAGGCCGCGCAGGTTGCGCTGGCGCAGCGCCGGATCGCGGTTCTTGCTGTCGCGCAGATCGGGGTTGGAACGCAGCCCGTCGGACGCCACCAGCGTGCCGCAGAGGCCAGCTGCGCAGCGTGCGATCTCGACGATGCCATGGCGGCTTTCGGTCTGCCAGCGGCCGATCGCCAGGTCGGGCGAGAGCGCGGCGGCCTGCGCCAGCATCAGCACCAGCATCGATCCTCTCCCGTTCGGGCCGCGGCGGTACCGGAGCAGCGGCGCCGGCGGGCCTTGGCCAAGCCTTTCGCCAGACCCTGACCGCCGCACGGCGGGGATTCGGCGTCGCGCGATCATCACTGCTTACGTATAGGTAAGTCAAGACCCCAATGCGTCATCGACATTCCCTATGCGTCGGCAGGCACCGCACGCAGCGACCGGTTGCATTTTTCAGTTGACGTATACGTCATTTATAGCACCATTAGGTCATCCATGAGCGATTCCCTGGAGAGGCTTCGATCAATGCGCAATGTCGTCATCGTGGGCTATGCCCGGTCCCCCTTCCACCTCGCCGGCAAGGGCGCCCTCGCCCGGGTGCGGCCCGATGACCTGGCCGGCCAGGTGATTCGCGGTCTGATCGAGCGGACCGGGGTCAAGGCCGAGGATATCGAGGATATCGTGATGGGCTGCGCTTTCCCCGAGGGTGAGCAGGGCTTCAACATCGCCCGGCTGGTCGGCCTCCTCGCCGATCTGCCGCTGTCGGTCGGCGGGATGACAGTGAACCGCTTCTGCGGTTCGTCGATGAGCTCGATCCACATCGCCGCCGGGCAGATCCAGCTTGGCGCCGGCGAGGCCTTCATCTGCGCGGGCGTGGAAGCGATGAGCCGCGTGCCGATGATGGGCTTCAACCCGCTGCCGAACCCGGCCCTGGCCAAGAAGAGCGCGGCCTACATGGGGATGGGCGAGACGGCCGAGAACGTCGCCAGCAAGTACCAGATCACCCGCGCCCAGCAGGAGGCCTTCGCGGTCGCCAGCCAGGACAAGGCCGCCGCCGCGATCGCCGCGGGCAAGCTGGCGGACGAGATCGTGCCGATCCAGACCAAGGGCGGCATGGTCGACGCTGACGGCACCCCGCGCCCCGGCACCACGGCCGAGGCGCTCGCCGGGCTCAAGCCGGCCTTCAGCAAGGACGGCACGGTCACGGCCGGCACCTCCTCGCCCCTGACCGATGGCGCCAGCGCCGTGCTGGTCACCAGCGAGGACTATGCCCGTGCCAACGGGCTGCCGATCCTCGCGCGGATCAAGGCTGTCGCGATCTCCGGCTGCCAGCCCGAGATCATGGGCATCGGCCCGGTCGAGGCGAGCCGCAAGGCGATGAAGCGCGCCGGGATCACCGCCGACCAGATCGACGTGGTCGAACTGAACGAGGCCTTCGCCAGCCAGTCGCTGGCCTGCATCGCCGACCTCGGGCTCGATGCCGCCAAGGTCAACCTCGATGGCGGCGCGATCGCGATCGGCCACCCGCTGGGGGCCACCGGCGCCCGGATCGTCGGCAAGGCGGCGGCACTGCTGCAGCGCGAAGGGGGCACCTATGCGCTCGCCACGCAGTGCATCGGCGGCGGCCAGGGCATCGCCACGGTGCTGGAGGCGGTGCGATGAGCGCTGTCGAGCCGATCAAGAAGGTCTGCGTGATCGGCGCCGGCACGATGGGTGCCGGGATCGCCGCGCAGGTGGCCAATGCCGGTGTGCCGGTGCTGCTGCTCGACATCCTGCCCAGGGAGGGGGATGATCGCGACGCCGTGGCCAAGGGGGCCGTGGCCAAGATGCTGAAGACCGATCCCGCCCCCTTCATGTCGAAAGCCGCGGCCAAGCTGGTCGAGACCGGCAATATCGAGGATCACCTCGACAAGGCCGCCGAATGCGACTGGATCGTCGAGGCGATCGTCGAGCGGCTGGACATCAAGCAGGCGCTCTATGCCCGGCTCGAGGCGGTCAAGCGCCCCGGCACGGCAGTTTCGTCCAACACCTCGACCATTCCGCTGAACGCGCTGGTCGACGGGCGCGGCGAGCAGTTCCGGCGCGACTTCCTGATCACCCACTTCTTCAACCCGCCGCGCTACATGCGGCTGATCGAGATCGTCCGCGGGACCGAGACCGACGCCGCCGTGGCCGGCCGGGTAGAGGACTTCGTCGATCGCATGCTGGGCAAGCGGGTGGTGCCGACCAAGGACACCCCGGGCTTCATCGCCAACCGCATCGGCACCTACTGGCTGGCCGTGGCGGTGAACGCGGCGATCGACCAGGGCCTGACCATCGAGGAGGCCGACCAGATCGGCGGCAAGCCGATGGGCGTGCCCAAGACCGGGATCTTCGGCCTGATCGATCTGGTCGGGGTCGACCTCATGCCGCTCCTGACCAAGAGCCTGACCTCAACCCTGCCGGCCGGCGATCCCTATTTCGACACCGTACGGCCGATGCCGCTGGTCGACCGGATGATCGCCGAGGGTTACACCGGCCGCAAGGGCAAGGGCGGGTTCTACGCCTTCGACAAGGCGACCAGAACCAAGCAGGCCCGCGATCTGGCGACCGGCGAGTTCCGCGCCACGATCAAGCCCGCCCCCCTGCCCGGCGGGGCCGAGAAGGATCTGGCCGCGCTGGTCGCGGCGCCGGGCAAGGTCGGCGCCTATGCCTGGGAGGTGCTGGGCAAGGTGCTGGGCTATGCCGCCGATCTGGTGGGCGTGGTAGCCGATGACGTGGTCGCCATCGATGACGCGATGAAGCTGGGCTACAACTGGGCGTACGGCCCGTTCGAGCTGATCGACCGGCTCGGGCCTGGTGCCCTGGCGGCGCGGCTCGCGGCCGAAGGGCGCAAGGTCCCGGCGATCCTGCAGACCGCGGGCGAACGTCCGTTCTACCGGGTCGAGGAGGGCAAGCGCCAGTTCCTCGGGATCGATGGCACCTATCGCGGCGTGGTCCGGCCCGCGGGCGTGCTGCTGCTCGAGGACATCAAGCTGGCCAGCAAACCCCTGATCAAGAACGGCTCGGCCGCGTTGTGGGATGTCGGCGATGGCGTGGTCGCGCTGGAGTTCACCGGCAAGATGAACGCGCTGGATGCCGACGTCATGACGCTGATCGGCAAGGCGATCGCGCTGGTGCAGGAGCAGTACAAGGCGCTGGTGATCTACAACGAAGGCAGCAACTTCTCGGCCGGGGCGAACCTCGGGCTCGCCATGTTCGCGGTCAACATCGCAGCCTGGAGCGAGATCGAGAAGCTGACCAAGGGCGGGCAGGATGCCTACCTGGCGCTCAAGTACGCGCCGTTCCCGGTGGTCAGCGCGCCGGCCGGGCTGGCACTGGGCGGCGGCTGCGAGGTGCTGCTGCACAGCGATGCGATCCAGGCCCATGCCGAAAGCTACATCGGGCTGGTCGAATGCGGGGTCGGCCTGATCCCGGGCTGGGGCGGCTGCGGCGAGATGCTCGACCGCTGGAAGAACAACCCGATGCTGCCGAAGGGGCCGATGCCAGCGGTGGCCAAGGTGTTCGAGCTGGTCTCGACCGCCACGGTGGCCAAGTCCGGGGCCGAGGCGAAGGAGCTGGGCTTCCTGCGCCCGACCGACCGCGTCACGATGAACCGCGATCGCCTGCTCGCCGATGCCAAGGCCCGCGCGCTCGAGCTGGTGGAGGGCTACCAGCCGCCGCAGCCGCCTGAGTTCCGCCTGCCCGGCGCGGGCGGCAAGGCGGCGCTGACCCTGGCGGTCAAGGGCTTCCAGGCGCAGGGCCTGGCCACGCCCTATGACGGGGTGGTGGCCGATGCCCTGGCCGACATCCTGACTGGCGGCGAGGCCGATCTGGTCGACGTGCTGACCGAGGCGGACATGCGCGCGCTGGAACGCAAGTCCTTCATGAAACTCGTGCGTGATCCGCGCAGCCAGGCCCGGGTCGAGCACATGCTCGAAACCGGCAAGCCGCTGCGGAACTGATGGGAACCCACCATGCAAGTCTATGACGCTCCCCTGCGCGACATGCGCTTCGTGCTCAACGAGCTGCACACCGACGACGGCTTCGGCGATCTGCCGATCCACGCCGAGTTCACTCCCGACCTGACCGACGCGATCCTGGAGGAGGCCGCGCGGTTCTGCCGTGAGGTGCTGCTGCCGCTCAACCTGCCCGGCGACGAGGAAGGCTGCCGGCTCGAAAACGGGGTGGTGCGCACGCCGGCCGGGTTCATCGACGCCTATCGCCAGTTCGCCGAAGGCGGCTGGACCTCGCTCGCCTCGTCGCCCGAATGGGGCGGCCAGGGGGTGCCCGACGCGGTGGGCAAGCTGGTCGAGGAGATGATCTGTTCGGCCAACCTCTCGTTCGGGCTCTACCCGGGGCTGACCCATGGTGCGGTCTGCGCGATCGAGGGCCATGCCAGCGAGGCGCTCAAGGCCGCCTACCTGCCCAAGCTGGTCAGCGGCGAATGGTCGGGTACGATGTGCCTGACCGAGGCGCACTGCGGCACCGACCTCGGGCTGCTGCGCACCCGCGCCGTGCCGCAGGACGATGGCAGCCACAAGCTCACCGGCGCCAAGATCTTCATCTCGGCCGGCGAACACGACCTGACCTCGAACATCGTCCACCTGGTGCTGGCGCGGCTGCCCGATGCCCCGCCCGGGATCAAGGGGATCAGCCTGTTCCTGGTGCCCAAGTTCCTGCCGCAGGCCGACGGGACCCCCGGCGCGCGCAACGGCGTCAGCTGCAGCGCGATCGAGCACAAGATGGGGCTCAAGGCCTCGGCCACCTGCCAGATGCTGTTCGAGGAGGCCACCGGCTGGCTGGTGGGCGAGCCGCACAAGGGCATGGCCGCCATGTTCACGATGATGAACGCCGAGCGCCTCTCGGTCGGCATCCAGGGGCTGGGCGTGGGCGAGGCGGCCTACCAGGCGGCCGTGTGGTACGCCAAAGACCGGCTCCAGGGCCGCGCGCTGTCGGGGGCGAAGTATCCCGACAAGCCGGCCGATCCGATCCTTGTCCATCCCGACGTGCGGCGCATGCTGATGACCATGCGCGCCTACAACGAAGGCTGCCGCGCCCTGTCGGGCTGGGTCGCCCGCGCGCTCGATGCCGAGGCCCACTCGCCCGATCCCGAGGTGCGCCAGCGCGCCGCCGATTTCGTCGCGCTGATGACCCCGGTGGTGAAGGCGCTGTTCACCGACCTCGCCTCGGACAGCGCCAACCTGGCGATCCAGTGCTACGGCGGTCACGGCTACATCCGCGAGAGCGGGGTCGAGCAGTACGCCCGCGATGCCCGGATCACGATGATCTACGAGGGCACCAACGGCGTGCAGGCGCTCGACCTGGTCGGGCGCAAGCTGGGCGCGCACATGGGCCGCTACCTGCGCAGCTTCTTCCACCCGGTGGCGCAGTTCATCGAGGAGAACAACGTCGAGGGGCCGATGAAGCCGATGATCGAGGCCCTCGCCAAGGCCTTCGGCGCGCTGCAGCTGTCGACCGCGACGATCGCGCAGCGCGGGCTCAAGGACCCGGAGGAGGCCGGCGCCGCCTCGGCCGACTACCTGCGCCTGCTCGGCCTGGTGGCGATGGGCTACTGCTTTGCCCGGGCGACCAAGATCGCCGGGCTGCAGCTGTTCTTCCGCAGCCCGGACAAGGCGTTCTACGATGCCAAGATCAAGACCGCGACCTACTTCTTCGAGCGCATCCTGCCCCAGGCGACCGCCCATTTCCTGGCGATCAAGGCGGGCAAGGCGTCGATGATGGCCCTGGCCGACGACGCGTTCTGACCTGCCCGACCGATCCGGAGACCCGCCATGCAGATCACCATTCCCCACAGCCTCGGCCGCGACGAGGCCCGCCGCCGGATCGAGCAGGGCTTGCCCAAGCTCGCCGCGCACATCCCCGGCGGCGGCTCGCTCGAGTCGGAATGGACCGGCCCCGACACGCTGCAGCTGACCATCGGCGCGATGGGCCAGACCATTCCGGTGACCCTGGCGATCGAGGATGCCGCGGTGACGGGCGAGCTGACCATCCCGGCCTTCCTCAAGATGATGTCCGGCCAGATCGCCGAATTCGTCAAGGTCAGCGCGGGCAAGATGCTCGATAAGCCGTGAGCGCCAGCGGGGGATGCCGGGGTGCGGAGGCTTGGAGCGGGGCGCGCGGCCGTTAGCCTGAGCCCAGGCCCGTTGCGGGCGATCCCACACGAAAAAGGCTTCCCATGATCCAGCGCACCCTGTTCCTCGCCGCGACCGCGGCGACCTTGCTGACGCTTCCCGCCGTTGCCACAGCCCAGTCTGCCGCCGGGGCGGCGGCGGCCACTCCAGCCGATGCCGCGGCCGAGGACGCGCGGCTCACCGCCTTTCTCGACCGCGAATTCGCCGCCGACCTGCAGCAGCGCCCGCAGCTGGCCACGCGGCTGGGCCTCAAGGACGGCAAGGACCGGCTCGACGACATCAGCGAGGCCGCCCAGCTGCGCCGGCTCGTCGCCCGGCGGGCCAGCGCGGCGCGGCTGAAGGCAGGCTTCGTCCGTGACCGGCTCTCAGCCAAGGGCCGGACCAACTACGACATCTGGCTGGTCGAACTCGAGCGCATGGAGCTGCAGTACCGCTATCGCCGGTTCCAGCCGCCGTTCTACTCGTTCCTCTATTCGATCCATGCGACCCTGCCCGATTTCCTGATCAACACCCACACCGTGGCCGATGCCGCGGACATGCGGGCCTACAACGCGCGGTTGCGGGGCATTCCGGCGGTGCTCGACACGGCGCTGGCCCAGACCCGCCAGTCCGAGCAGGTCGGGATCCGCGCGCCGCGCTTCCAGGTCGAGCGGGTGATCGCCGGCGCGGGCAAGCTGATCTCCGGCGCGCCCTTCACGGAAGGGGCGGAGGCGCCGCTCTGGGCCGATGCCCGCGCCAAGGTCGGCAAGCTCCAGGCGGCCGGCACGGTGACCGCGGCCGAGGCCGAGGCGCTGCTCGCCGA
The DNA here is from genome assembly GCF_014230355.1 of Novosphingobium piscinae. GTDB lineage: Bacteria > Pseudomonadota > Alphaproteobacteria > Sphingomonadales > Sphingomonadaceae > Novosphingobium > Novosphingobium piscinae. The sequence continues at coordinate 53,708 of NZ_JACLAX010000012.1, read as the reverse complement.
GACCCGCGCCGCGCTGCTGGCCCTGCAGCCCGCCTATGCCCGGGTGATCGCCTGGGGCCAAGGCGCGCTGGCGACCGCGCCGAGTGGCCGGGTCGGCGCGATCTCGCTGCCCAGCGGGGCCGCCTGGTATGCTGCGGCGCTGCGGCTGAACACCACGCTCGACCTGACCGCGCGGCAGATCCACGCGATCGGCCTGGCCGAGCTCAAGCGGATCGAGGGCGAGCAGGACCAGCTGGCGCGCAGCGCGGGCTTTGCCGATCACCAGGCCTTCTATGCCGACCGCGCCAAGCGCTTCCCGCCGCAGCCGTGGACCGACGCGCTGCGCGAGGACTACCTGCGCCGCGCCAACGCGATCGTCGCGCGCAACCGCACGCTGCTCTCCAGCCACTTCAACGCCCTGCCGCAGTACCGCATGGAGGTGCTGCGCGAACCGGCGTTCAGCGAGGTGGCGGGCGGCGCCGCCCATGCCGCCGCACCGAGCCCGGACGGCGTGCGCCCGGGCCGGGTCTACGTTCACCTGCTCGGCCAGACCAAGGACCCGGCCAAGCTTACCGACCTGATGTGCCACGAGGCCGTGCCGGGCCACGTCATGCAGGGCGACATCCAGGCCCGCCAGACCGGCACCCCCCGGTTCCGGCTGGTCGGCGGCTATGTCGCCTTCGGGGAGGGCTGGGGCCTCTATTCCGAACAGCTCTGCAAGGAGATGGGCGCCTACCAGGACGTGGCCGAGGACTTCATGCGGCTCGACCAGGAACACTTCCGGGCCGCCCGGCTGGTGGTCGACACCGGGCTCCACGCGCTCGGCTGGACCGAGGACCAGGCGGTCGACTTCATGATCAAGACCGGCCGTCTCTCGCCCGACCAGGCGCGGTCGGAGGTGCGGCGTTACATCACCCTGCCCGGCCAGGCGACCGGCTACAAGATCGGCATGATCAAGATCAACGAGCTGCGCCGCAAGGCCGAGGCGGCGCTGGGCGCCCGTTTCGACATCAAGGGCTTCAACGACCTGATCATCAGCGACGGCTCGCAGCCGCTCGGCATCCTCGAGCGCCGCGTCGACGAATGGATCGCGAGCCGGAGCTGACGGCGGAGGCGCAGCGGAAGCCGGCAGCGGCCGGGCGCAGTGGCGGAGCGGGAGGGATTCGAACCCTCGATACGCTTTTGACGTATACTCACTTTCCAGGCGAGCGCCTTCGACCACTCGGCCACCGCTCCGCGTGCACTGGAAGGCCAGCGCCCTAGCGAGGGCCGGGGGGTTTCGCAAGCGCCGGGTGCGTGGCACAGTACGGCCATGCCGACCCCGCCGCGCCGTACCGCCCGCTCCGCCCCGCTCCCCGCCCCCGTGCTGCGCGCCGCCGCGCTGCTGGTCGCCGCCGCTGCGCCGGCACAGGCGGCCACGCCGGTGCCGACCCCGGCCGAGATCGTCGCCGCAGCCCCGGCGGATGACTGGGCCGCCATCGCCGCGGACGACCTGCTGGTGATGGACCTGGCCCCCGACGCTGCCGGCCAGGATCGGCCGGGCAGGCCGCGCCGGGTGGTGATCCAGCTGCTGCCCGAGCCCTTCGCCCGGCCGTGGATCGCCAACCTGCGCCAGCTGGCGACGGCCGGCTGGTGGGACGGGCTGTCGGTCAACCGCGTCCAGGACAACTACGTGGTGCAGTGGGGGGATGCCGAGGCGGAGGACAAGGCGAAAGCGCGCCCGCTGCCCGCCGGCCTCTCCCCCACCACGGAGCAGGACTATGCGGCACGGTGGGCTCCCGGACTCGTGCCCTGGGCGCTCACCCCGATGGGCCAGACCGCGCCCGAGGTGCCCCCGCCCAGCCCGGCCGCCCCGGCCGCGATCACCGCGCCGGTGCGCGATGCCTATGCCGCCGCCTTCGGCTTCCGTGGCGGCTTCCCGGTCGCGCTCGGCTATCCCGAGGGCCCGCCCAAGGCGTGGAAGACGGTTGCCCCGGTCCAGGCCTGGCCGATCCACTGCTACGGCACGGTCGGCGTCGGCCGCAACATGCCGCCCGATGCCGGGACCGGGGCCGAGCTCTACGCGGTGATCGGCACCCCGCCGCGCCACCTCGACCGCAACATCGCCGTGGTCGGCCGGGTGATCGAGGGGATCGAGCATCTCTCCTCCCTGCCGCGCGGCACCGGGCCGCTGGGGTTCTACCAGAGCGCCGCCGAGCGTACGGCGATCCGCACGATCCGCCTCGGCAGCGCGGTCCCCGACCTGCCGCGCTACCAAGCGCTGTCGACCGCAGCCGCCAGCTTCGCCCGCTATGTCGAGGCGCGCGCCAACCGCCGCGACACGTTCTTCGTCAAGCCCGCCGGCGGGGTCGACATCTGCAACCTGCCGGTGCCGGTGCGCCGGGCGCCTTAGCCTGATCCGGCAGAGGTCTGTTCCTGTGTCCCCCTTCCCGCCTACAGCCGGTCCGCCGTCGCCACCGCCTCGCTCGCGCGCAGCGCCGAGACGATGCGGGTGAGATGGGCGAGATCGGTCACCTCGATATCCACCTCGTAGGTGCCGAACAGGCTGTCGCGCCCGGTCATTTCCAGCCGCACGATGTTGGCCCGGGCATTGGCGAAGATCCCGGTCATCTCGGCGAGCGTACCCGGGCGGTTGTAGAGCACGCAGCGCACCTGGCCGACCGCGCCGGTGCTGCGTTCGCCCCAGGACAGGTCGAGCCAGTCGGCATCGATCCCGTCGGCCAGCTTGAGGCAGTCGATCGCGTGGACCTCGACCCCCTCGCCCGGGCGGCGCAGCCCGACGATCCGGTCGCCCGGGACCGGGTGGCAGCAGTCGGCGAGCCGGAAGCCCATCCCCGGGGTGAGCCCGCGGATCGAGATCGCGCGCTCCTGCTTGGGCCAGTCCTCGGGATCGGTGATGGTCCGCGCCGAACCCGGGACCAGCGCCTCCATCACCGAGCGGTCGTCGATCTTGGCCGTGCCGATCGCGACCATCAGGTCGTCCTCGTCCTCCAGCCCGAGCCGCTGCACCGCCTCCTTGAGCGCCTTCTTGCCGACCTTGGTGGGCAGGCGCCCGGCGATCTCCTCGTAGAGCTTGCGCCCGATCGCGGCGATCTCCTCGCGCTCCTTGGCACGCACCGCGCGGCGGATCGCGGCGCGGGCCTTGCCGGTGACGACGAAGGACAGCCACGAGAGCTGCGGCGAGGAATTCTTGCTCTTGATGATCTCGACCACGTCGCCATTGCCCAGCGGGGTGCGCAACGGCACGTGGCGGCCGTTGATCTTGGCCCCCACCGCCATGCTGCCCAGATCGGTGTGGACCGCATAGGCAAAGTCGATCGGGGTGGCGCCCTTGGGCAGCTGGTGCAGCGCGCCCTTGGGGGTGAAGGCGAAGATGCGGTCCTGGTAGATCGCCAGGCGGGTGTGCTCGAGCAGCTCCTCGGCATCGTGGCTGGCGTCGACGATCTCGATCAGGTCGCGCAGCCAGCGCACCTCGCCATCGGGGCGGACCCCGCCCTGCTTGTACGACCAGTGCGCGGCCAGGCCGTACTCGTTGGTCTCGTGCATGCCGCGGGTGCGGATCTGCACCTCCATCCGCATCGAGTTCTCGAAGATCAGCGCGGTGTGGAGCGAACGGTAGCCGTTCGACTTGGGGGTGGAGATGTAGTCCTTGAAGCGGCCCGGGATCATCTGCCAGGTCTGGTGCAGCACGCCGAGCGTGCGGTAGCACTCCTCGACGCTGTCGACGATCACGCGGAAGGCCATGATATCGGTGATCTGCTCGAAGGAGACATGGCGTTCGGCCATCTTCTTCCAGATCGAATAGGGGTGCTTCTCGCGTCCCGAGACCTCGACCTTCAGCCCGGCCTCGGCCAGGGCCTGCTTGATCGACAGCGCGATCGCATCGACCTGGCCGCCTTCCGAGCTGCGGATCTGCGCCAGCCGCCCGGTGATCGTGGCATAGGCTTCGGGCTCGAGCTGCTCGAAGGCCAGCAGCTGCATCTCGCGCATGTATTCGTACATGCCCACCCGCTCGGCCAGCGGGGCGTAGATCTCCATCGTCTCGCGGGCGATGCGGCGGCGCTTGTCCTCGCTCTTGATGAAGTGGAGCGTGCGCATGTTGTGCAGCCGGTCGGCCAGCTTGACCAGCAGCACGCGCAGGTCCTCGCTCATCGCCAGCAGGAACTTGCGGAGGTTTTCGGCAGCCCGCTCGCTCTCGGTCATCGCCTCGATCTTCGAGAGCTTGGTGACCCCGTCGACCAGCCGCGCCACGTCTGGCCCGAACAGCCGCTCGACCTCCTCGACCGTGGCGAGGGTATCCTCGACCGTGTCGTGGAGCAGCGCGGTGATGATCGTGTCCTGGTCGAGCTCGAGCTCGGTCATCAGCCCGGCCACCTCGACCGGGTGCGAGAAATAGGGATCGCCGCTGGCCCGCTTCTGCGTGCCGTGCTTCTGCACGGTGTAGACATAGGCGCGGTTGAGCAGGGCCTCGTCCGCCTCCGGATTATAGGCCTTCACCCTTTCGACGAGTTCGTATTGGCGGAGCATACAATCGCTAGATGGGCGGAACCGGGGGCCAAGGGCAAGGGCGTTGACACCTGCCGCGCGTTTTTGTGCCGGCCGTGCGATCGGCCTGGTCGCGCCGTCCGGCGGCCCGGGCGTGGCGGGCAAGCAGGGCCAGCAACGCGGAATTGTCTGCGCGCTCAACCACATGGCTCAGCTGCCCGCGGTGCAGCACCGGCCGCAGCGTACCCTGTTCGAGGCGGTGGAGCAGCCCGGCCACTGTGACCTTCCGCAGCGGTGCGGGCCGGCTGCGCGGGGCGCGGCCAAGCGCGATGTCCCAGGCCGCGGCGAAGCCCTCGGCCCCGGCGCGGCGGCGCAGGCGATAGGCACTCTCGCGGCTCAGCCCGACCCGCGCCGCGGCGGTGCGCACGCAGCGCGTCTCGGCCAGATGGCCGATGAACCGCGCCTGGCGCGGCGGGGTCCAGCCATCGCCGCGGGTGCGCAGCGGGACAGGATGGAACGCGGGAAGGCGGCGGCGGGCGGTGGGTTGGGTCATCCGCCGGATTAGGACCGATCGGCGGCGGGTAGGAAAGGGGTGATCCGCGGCGGGCGGCGGGCGGAGAGGCCAGCCCTACCCCTTGGTCAGGACCCCGCAGACGATCCGCGAGCCGCTGTTGCCGGCGGGATCGGTCTTGTAGTCATCGGGACCGGCGTGGAGCACCAGCGCGCTGCCATCGGCATCGAACAGCGCGGTGGCAAGTGCCTGGGGATCGCCGGCGAAGTGGATGCGGGCGCTGATCCGGCCCTGGGCGTCGGCGGTCAGGTTGGGCAGGTCGCCGAGGTGGCTGCCCGCCGGATTGTCGATCCCGTGCGCCTTGGCCGCGGGGTTGAGGTGGCTCCCGGCGGAGAGGAAGGCGGGACCGGCGCACTGGCCGACCGCGTGCAGGTGCAGCCCGTGCGGCCCGGCGGGAACGCCAGTGATCTCGACCACGATCACCGCGTGGCCATCAGCCGAGATGATCCGCGCCAGCCCGGCGGGAGTCCCGTCGGAATGGACCAGCCTGGCCGTGGCGAGCGGCGGCGCCAGCGCGGGGGCGGTCGGTTCGGCTGCGGTGGCGGCAGCCGGCCCCGCGACGACAAGCGCGGCGGGCACGGCAACGGCCAGGGCCGCGGGCAGGGCCAGCGCCCGGGGGGCGGGGATCAGCTTGGCACGGGTCATCGGCATCCTCCTTGGCCCCGCGCGGGTCGCCGGGGCGGGCCGCCGGCACGGGCTGGCCGGCACGGGCTGGCTGGGCTGGCAACGCGCGGGACCCGGCCTGGTGCCCCGCGCGCGGACCAGCGCCGCGCCGGCCGGCTCAGGACCAGGTGGCCTCGGGCGGCAGGCTCATCAGGATCGCGTCGATATTGCCGCCGGTCTTGAGCCCGAACAGCGTGCCGCGATCGTAGACCAGGTTGAATTCGGCATAGCGCCCGCGCCATTCGAGCTGCTGGGCCTTGTCCGCCGGCGTGAAGTCCAGCCCCATGCGGCGCCGCACCAGCCGCGGGAACACGCTGAGGAAGGCGCGGCCGACATCCTGGGTATAGGCGAAGTTCGCCTCCCACATGGCCGAGCCCCCGTCCTCATCCGGCGTGCATTCGAGGTGATCGTAGAAGATCCCGCCGACCCCGCGGTGGACCTTGCGGTGCGGGATGTAGAAGTACTCGTCGGCCCAGGCCTTGTGCTTGGCATAGTAGTCCGGGCTGTGGCGGTCGCAGGCGGCCTTGAACTCGGCGTGGAACTCGGCGGTGTCCTCGTCATAGGGCAGCGGCGGGTTGAGATCGGCGCCGCCGCCGAACCAGGCCTTGGTGGTGGTGAGGAAGCGGGTGTTCATGTGCACCGCGGGAACATGCGGATTGGCCATGTGCGCGACCAGGCTGATCCCGGTGGCGGAAAAACCCGGGCTGTCGGCGCTGGCGCCGTTGACCGAGCCGGCGAACTGCGGGCTGAAGGCGCCGCGCACGGTCGAGACGTTGACCCCGACCTTCTCGAAGACCTTGCCCTTCATCAGCCCCTGGGTGCCGCCGCCGGTGTCCTGGCCCTCGCCCTCGCCCTCGACCGACTGGCGGGTCCAGGGGGTATAGGCGAAGCTGGCCGCGCTGCCGGCTTCGCGCTCAATCGCCTCGAATTCGGCGCAGATCAGGTCGCGCAGGTGCTCGAACCACTGCCGGGCGCGTTCGGTGTACGGTGTCCAGTCGGTCAAGCAGTCCTCTCCCTTGGTTCGGGTCCGGCATCATCCAGGTCCGGTCCGGCGCAGTGTGGACCCGCGCGCCGGACGCCCCGGCCGACCCTTGCCATCTGCCCGCAGTTCCGGCAAGCGCGCAACATGGTTCCCTTTTCGTTCGCTGGGCAGGAATGGCGCTGGGTGGCCGGACGGAAGGGCGGCGGGCAGGCGCTGTTCTGGCCGGCCGAGAATGCGCTGCTGGTGGCCGACCTCCACCTCGAGAAGGCCAGCGCCTATGCCCGCACCGGGCAGTTCCTGCCACCCTACGACAGCCGCGAGACGCTGGGCCGGGTCGCCGCGGCGCTGCGCCAGACCGGGGCGCGGCGGGTGTTCTGTCTGGGCGACAATTTCCACGACGCCGAAGGCCCCGCCCGGCTTGAGCCCCACGCCGCCGGGATGCTGGCCGCGCTGACCCGCGCGACCGACTGGGTGTGGATCACCGGCAACCACGATCCGGTGCTGGCCCCCGCCGGGACCTGGGGCGGCATGGTGACCGAGGCCCTCGCGGTGGGCGGGGTGGCGCTGCGCCACCAGGCCAGCGCCGCCACCGCCGCGCCCGAGCTGTCGGGGCATTACCATCCCAAGCTGCGCGTGCGGGTGCGCGGGCGGCAGATCGCCCGGCCCTGCGCGGTGCGCAGCGAGCGCCAGCTCGTGCTCCCCGCCTTCGGCGCGCTGACCGGAGGGATGGACGCGGCCGACCCGGCGATCCTCGCGGCGCTGCAGCCGGCGCGGGCGATCGACGCGGTGCTGGCGGCGGGCGACCGGTTGGTCGAATACCCGCTGTGGCGGGGGTGAGCGCCGGAGGGCCGGGCCGCAGCGCGTGGGCTTCGACAGGCTCAGCCCGAGCGGATGCTTAAGCCTGGGGCCGGGCGGTTTCTGGTCACCGCATCAAGGCCCGCCCGGGCTGAGCCTGTCGAAGCCCACACACCACCGCCGGCCCCCGAAAATTTTTCACGCGGCGAATCCTTGACGCTGCCTGCACCCCCTCCCATATCCGCGGCGCTGGCACTCTCCACCGGTGAGTGCCAAAATCCATGCAACCTTTGGAAGAGGTACACTCATGACTTTTCGTCCGCTGCACGACCGCGTGCTGGTCCGTCGCGTCGAGGCCGAGGAAAAGACGGCCGGCGGCATCATCATCCCCGACAGCGCCAAGGAAAAGCCCGCCGAGGGTGAAATCGTGGCGGTCGGCTCGGGCGCCCGCGCCGAGGACGGCAAGGTTACCCCGCTCGACGTCAAGATCGGCGATCGCGTGCTGTTCGGCAAGTGGTCGGGCACCGAGGTCAAGGTCTCGGGCGAGGACCTGCTGATCATGAAGGAATCGGACATTCTGGGAGTTATCGGCTGATCAGCCGATAACGGACATCCTGACGCAGGTCGGGATCTCCACCCCACTCACGCAACTTTTCGAGGGCGCACCAAGTCGCCCGCGATCCCGGGGCAAGCCCGGGACGATGATAGAGAAGGAAACACACAATGGCTGCCAAGGACGTCAAGTTTGGGCGCGACGCGCGCGAACGCATCCTCAAGGGCGTGGACATCCTCGCCGACGCGGTGAAGGTCACGCTGGGCCCCAAGGGCCGCAACGTCGTCATCGAGAAGAGCTTCGGCGCGCCGCGCATCACCAAGGACGGTGTGTCGGTCGCCAAGGAGATCGAACTCAAGGACAAGTACGAGAACCTCGGCGCGCAGATGCTGCGCGAGGTCGCCTCGAAGGCCAACGACGCCGCGGGTGACGGCACCACCACCGCCACCGTGCTGGCTCAGGCGATCGTCCGCGAGGGCCTGACCGCCGTGGCCGCGGGGATGAACCCGATGGACCTGAAGCGCGGCATCGACATCGCCGTCGGCAAGGTCGTCGAGGACCTCAAGGCCCGTTCGACCCCGGTTTCGGGTTCGGCCGAAATCGCCCAGGTCGGCATCATCTCGGCCAACGGCGACACCGAGGTCGGCGAGAAGATTGCCGAGGCGATGGAGAAGGTCGGCAAGGAAGGCGTGATCACCGTCGAGGAGGCCAAGGGTCTCGAGTTCGAGCTGGATGTCGTCGAAGGCATGCAGTTCGACCGCGGCTACCTCTCGCCCTACTTCGTTACCAACCCCGAGAAGATGGTTGCCGAGCTGGATAACCCCTACATCCTGATCCACGAGAAGAAGCTGTCGTCGCTGCAGGCGATGCTGCCGATCCTCGAGGCCGTGGTGCAGTCGGGCCGTCCGCTGCTGATCATCGCCGAGGACATCGAGGGCGAGGCGCTCGCCACTCTGGTCGTCAACAAGCTGCGTGGCGGCCTGAAGATCGCCGCGGTCAAGGCGCCGGGCTTCGGCGACCGCCGCAAGGCCATGCTGGGCGACATCGCCACGCTGACCGCCGGCGAGATGATCTCGGAAGACCTCGGCATCAAGCTCGAGAGCGTCACGCTGTCGATGCTCGGCCAGGCCAAGAAGGTCACCATCGACAAGGACAACACCACGATCGTCGACGGCGCCGGTTCGGCTGACGACATCAAGGCCCGGGTCGAGCAGATCCGCGCCCAGATCGAAGTCACCACCAGCGACTACGACCGCGAGAAGCTCCAGGAGCGTCTCGCCAAGCTGGCCGGCGGCGTGGCCGTGATCAAGGTCGGCGGCGCCACCGAGGTCGAGGTGAAGGAGCGCAAGGACCGCGTCGACGACGCGCTCCACGCCACCCGCGCCGCGGTCGAGGAAGGCATCGTCCCGGGCGGCGGCACCGCGCTGCTCTATGCCACCAAGGCCCTCGAAGGCCTGAAGGGCGCCAACGACGACCAGACCAAGGGCATCGACATCGTGCGCCGCGCGATCCAGACCCCGCTGCGCCAGATCGCCGCGAACGCCGGCCATGACGGCGCCGTGGTGGCGGGCAACCTGCTGCGCGAGGGCGATCAGAACCAGGGCTTCAACGCCGCGACCGACACCTACGAGAACCTCAAGGCGGCCGGCGTGATCGACCCGACCAAGGTCGTGCGCACTGCCCTGCAGGACGCGGCCTCGGTCTCGGGCCTGCTGATCACCACCGAGGCGGGCATCGTCGAGCGCGCCGAGGACAAGCCCGCCATGCCGGCAATGCCGGGCGGCGGCATGGGCGGCATGGACTTCTGAGGTCTACGCCAAACCACGCAGAAACGGGGCCGGGAGAGCAATCTCCCGGCCCTTTTTCGTGGCGGTTGAACGGCTTGCTGGTCCCCGCCGCCACCGTACCGGGAACACGGCTCGTCGCGTTGCCGCTTGCGTCAAATGTTTCGCCATGGTTAGCCTTTTCTCAACACGGACGGGCTAGGGTCTCTGGTGTGACGACGGGAATGCTTGCCAGGATCACACGGCTGCTGCTGGCAGCCAGTGTCGCGGCGACGCCGCTGGCCGCACACGCCGCGCCGGCGTCGGCTGCCGTCACCTCTGCCGCCAGCCTGGAAAGCCAGTTCGACCGGGTGCTCGGCACCACTCCCCGCGCGCCGAAGGCGGTGGTCCTGCCGCGTCCGGCGGTGGCCACCCTCCCCGCCCCGCGGGCCGACCGCTTCGCCGACCTGCCGCGCCCCACCGCGGCTCCGCGCGGCGATGCGCTGGAGGTCCAGCTCGCCTCGCTGGCCAATGCCGCGCAGGGCCGGATCGGCGTGGCCGCGCTCGACCTGGCCACGGGCCGCACGGTCAGCGTTCAGGGCGACCAGCCCTTCCCGATGGCCAGCACCAGCAAGATCGCCATCGTCGCGATGTTCCTCGCCGGGGTCGACCAGGGCAAGTGGTCGCTGAGCGACCGCTTCCCGCTCATGGTGCCGCTGCCCTCGGCCAAGCTCTCGACCGCGGTGGCCCCGGTGCGCCGCGGCGCCGAGCTGTCGGCGCTGCAACTGATCGAACTGGCCATCAGCCGCAGCCACAACGAGGCGACCGATGCCCTGCTCGCCGTGGTCGGCGGCCCCGCCGCGGTCACCCGCTGGGTGCGCAACACCACCGGGATCGAGGAGTTCCGGCTCGACCGCGACATCGCCACCCTGGTGCGCGACGACGGCGCGGTGAACCCGGCGATCACGATCGACCGGCGCGACAGCATCACCCCGGCCGCCATGGTCCGCCTGCTGGCCGGGCTGCATCAGGGCCACTGGCTGAGCCGCGACAGCCGCGAGGTGCTGCTGGGCGCGATGAGCCGCTGCGTCACCGGGCGCAACCGGATGCGCGCGATGCTGCCCGAGGGCACCGCGATCGCGCACAAGACCGGCACCCTGTACAACACCGCCAGCGATGTCGGCTTCATCGAGACCCCCGACGGCCGCAAGCTGGCGGTGGCGATCTATGTCACCGGCCAGGGCGGGAAGCCCGGCCGCGAATCGCGCATCGCGCTGCTGGCCCGCACCATCTACGACGGCTATTCGACCGAACGCCCGCTGCGCGCCGCGCTGCGCTGAGGCGGCCCTGGACCGGGTGTCTGGCCGGCCCCATCGGCACCGCGCCTGCTGCCGTTCTTTCCCCGCTCGCCCCATCGCCAAAGCCTTGCGCACCGCCGCTTCGCCGGCCATTTGCGCAGCATGAGCGAGCCTGCCGCCCCCGCCCCGCTGCGCAAGACCGGCCATGACAAGGCGCGCGCTGCGGCGCGGCGCAAGCGCGTCGCAGCGGAGGCCCAGGGGCTCGACGATGACTTTGTCGCGGCGCTGGTCGAGCGCTTCTATGGCCGCATCCGCGCCGATGCCGTGCTGGGGCCGATCTTCACCGGGCGCATTACCGACTGGCCCGTCCATCTGGCGCGCATGAACCGGTTCTGGCGCGCGATCCTCCACGGCTCTGGCGAGTACAGCGGCAATCCGATGCAGGCGCACATGGCCCTGCCCGGGCTTGAGACGGCGCACTTCGTCCAGTGGCTGGGCCTGTTCTATGCGACGCTGCGCGAGGTGGGCGCCGAGCGCGCGCTGGCGCCCGCGGCCCAGGCGCTGGTGGCGCAGCGGGCGCGGATGATCGCGGACAGCCTGCTGACCGGCATCGCCACCCGCGCGCAGGGGCTGCGCGGGGCCCGGGCCGGTGCCGACCTGCCCGTCTTCTCGGCCTGACAGCGGTTCCCCGCCCCGGGGCCGCGCCGCCCGCGTCCGGCGCAACAGAAAAGGCGCGCGGACCGGGGTCCGCGCGCCTTCCCTGAATACCTTGCGGCGAAGATTACATCGCAGCTTCGGTGGTCGCTTCGGCAGCGGCCTCGGTGGTGGCGTCAGCAGCCGGAGCAGCTTCTTCCGAAGCGGTCTCGGTGGCGGCCGGAGCAGCTTCCTCGCCCTTGCAGGCCGAGAGGGCGAAAATGGCCGAGGTGGCGACAGCGGCGAGAACGATCTTGCGCATGGGAAAATCCTTGATCAGCGAGTGGACCACGCCCGGCTTCGCTGTCCTGGATTGAGCCCTGGACATGCGGATAACCGCGCGGAAAGCCTACCGCGACAGTAGACTTCGCGTGCCAAATATCCGCCTTGCGGGAGCGATGCAAGCACTAGTCGCCGAGTCGCTGCCATTTTGCGCGACAGGTGGCGGATTTCTGCCAATCTCGATCCTGATAATGCGCAATTGTGGCAAGGTCATGGCCAAGCCGCGCCGCAATCGTCTTTTTTCGCCCGGTCTCACCGGGACCGGCCCCGCGCGGCGGCGGGGCGATGCGGCCGGGGATGGCGGACGGTTGCCAGGCCCGCGGCTCTGGCGCCGCGCCGTGGCGGTGGTAGGAAGGCAGCCATGGACTCCAAGCAGCATCTCTACCTGGTCGACGGCTCGGCCTACATCTTCCGCGCCTATCACCGGCTGCCGCCGCTGACCAACCCGCAGGGCGTGCCGGTGGGGGCGGTCTACGGCTATACGACGATGCTGTGGAAGCTGGCCGAGGACCTCCACCAGGCCGACGGGCCGACTCACCTCGCGGTGATTCTCGACAAGGCCGGCACCTCGTTCCGCAACGACCTCTACGACCAGTACAAGGCCAACCGCCCGCCCCCGCCCGAGGACCTGGTGCCGCAGTTCCCGCTGATCCGCGACGCGACCCGCGCCTTCAGCCTGGCCTGCATCGAGGAGGAGGGGCTCGAGGCCGACGACCTGATCGCCTCCTATGCCCGCGCCGCCGCCGCGCGCGGCTGGGACGTGACGATCGTGTCCTCAGACAAGGATCTGATGCAGCTGGTCGGCCCGCCCCCCGGCGAGGCCGCGGCGGGCGGGCGGATCGACATGCTCGACACGATGAAGAACCAGCGGATCGACATTCCCGAAGTGGTCGAGAAGTTCGGCGTGCCGCCCGAACTGGTCGGCGATGTGCTGGCGCTGATGGGCGATGCCGTGGACAACGTGCCCGGGATCCGGGGAATCGGCCCCAAGACCGCGACCAAGCTGATCCAGGAGCACGGCAGCCTCGAGGGGGCGCTGGCCGCCGCCCCGGCGATGAAGCCGGGCAAGCTGCGCGACAGCCTGATCGAGCAGGCCGACATGGCGCGGCTGTCGCGCCGGCTGGTGCAGCTCAAGGAGGACTGCGACCTGCCGGTGGCGCTCGACGATTTCGCGCTCGCGGCCGTGCCCCGGCCGCCACTGGCCGCCTTCCTGGCAGAGCACGGCTTCACCAGCCTGCTCAAGCGGCTCGATGGCGGGCAGGCCGCGCCCGGGCCGAAGACCCAGCTCCACCCGGCCAAGCCGGTCAACCCGGCGGCGCCGGCCGCGCCAGCCGAGGTCCGCGGGGACCGGCAGGAGCTGCCGCCGCTGCCGCCGGTGGACCGCGCCACCTATGAATGCGTCCAGACCCGCGAGCGGCTGGAGCACTGGATCGCGCGGGCCTTCGCCGCGCGCAGGCTGGCGGTCGATACCGAGACCAGCCGGCTCGACGCGATGCAGGCCGATCTGGTCGGTGTCAGCCTCGCGCTGGGGCCGAACGATGCCTGCTATGTGCCGCTGGGCCACGGTGGGACCGACATGTTCGCCGAAAAGCCCCGGCAGATCGACCGCACCGAGGCGCTGGCGCTGCTCAAGCCGCTGCTGGAAAGCGGCGCGGTCCTCAAGATCGGGCAGAACATCAAGTACGATCTCAACGTGCTGGCCCGCCACGGCATCTCGGTCGCGCCGATCGACGATACCATGGTGATCAGCTTCGATCTGGATGCCGGGCGCGGCGAGGAGGGCATCGGAGGGGGCCACGGCATGGACGAGCTGGCGCGCCGCCATCTGGGCCACACCACCCTGGCCTTCAAGGACATCTGCGGCACCGGCAAGAAGGCGATCTCCTTCGCCGAGGTCCCGCTCGACCGCGCCACCCAGTATGCCGCCGAGGACGCCGACGTGACCTGGCGGCTGCACCGCGTGCTCAAGCCCCGCCTCGCCGAGGAGGGCGGGACGCGGGTCTACGAGCGGGTCGACCGGCCGCTGGTTCCCGTGGTGGCCGAGATGGAGCGCCACGGGATCAAGGTGGACCGCGAGCGGCTGGCGCGGCTGTCAACCGAGTTCGCGGCGGCCATGGCCGGGCTGGAACAGGACATCTTCGCCCTGGCCGGGCAGGAGTTCACCATCGGCAGCCCCAAGCAGCTGGGCGACATCCTGTTCGACAAGCTGGGCTACAAGGGCGGCAAGAAGGGCAAGTCCGGCCAGTATTCGACCGACCAGGGCATCCTGGAAGGGCTGGCCGCGCAGGGCGCCGAGGTGGCGACCAAGGTGCTGGAGTGGCGCCAGCTGACCAAGCTGAAATCCACCTACACCGACGCGCTGCAGGCGGCGATCAACCCCCGGACCGGCCGCGTCCACACCAGCTACAGCCTGGTCGGGGCGCAGACCGGGCGGCTCTCCTCGACCGAGCCGAACCTGCAGAACATCCCGATCCGCACCGAGATCGGCCGCCAGATCCGCGAGGCCTTCGTGGCCGAGCCGGGCCACGTGCTGCTCGCCGCCGACTATTCGCAGATCGAGCTCAGGCTGGCCGCGCACATGGCCGACGTGCCCGAACTGAAGGACGCCTTCGCCCGCGGCGAGGACATCCACGCGCGCACCGCGCGCGAGATGTTCGGACTGGTCGACCGCGACACCCGCGCGCGCGCCAAGACGATCAACTTCGCGATCCTCTACGGCATCTCGCGCTGGGGGCTGGGCGGCCGGCTGGGGGTGAGCGGCGACGAGGCCCAGGCGATGATCGACCGCTACTTCGAGCGCTTCCCCGGCATCCGCCGCTACATCCACGCCACGCTGGAGAGCGTGCGCGAGAAGGGCTATTCCGAGACGCTGTTCGGCCGCAAGACCTGGTTCCCGCGGATCAACGCGGCCAATCCCAACGAGCGCGCCGGATCGGAACGCGCGGCGATCAACGCCCCGATCCAGGGGACCAGCGCGGACATCATCAAGCGCGCGATGGCCCGCATGGGCCCGGCGCTGGCCGACGCCGGGCTGGGCCAGGTGCGGATGCTGCTGCAGGTCCACGACGAACTGGTCTTCGAACTCCCCGCCGGCGATGCCGCGGCGGCCGCGCCGGTGATCGAGCGGGTCATGGCCGAGGCCGCGCTGCCGAGCGTGCGGCTCGACGTGCCGCTCGGCATCGAGATCGGCACCGGGCCGAACTGGGGCGCGGCGCACTAGGCAGCATGGCGCCATCAGCAGGGGTCCGGCGCGCCTCGCATGAGCCGCGGGGCGGCGTTTCGGCAGGTCACAAACGGGTTTACGCCCCATCATTGAGCAAGTAATTCAGCAGGATGGCACTGCGCTTCTCTCGCTGGCGGCGCGGGCCGGGGTTTTCCACGCTGCTTTTGCTGGGCTTCGTTGCCGCCGCGCTGATCGGCGGGGTGACGGTGGTGTGGCAGACCGTCCGGGCCGAGCGGCAGCAGCGCGAGCAGGCGACCCGGACCAACGCCGTGCTGATGGCGCTGCGCGACATCAGCCGCACCGCAGTGAACGGCGAGACCGGCCAGCGCGGCTATCTGATCACGCTCGATCGCCGCTACCTGGCCCCCTATCTGGTGGCGCGCGAGCAGTACCGCGGCAATCTGGCGCGGCTGCGCAAGCTGATGGGCCCCGAGCTGACTCCGCGACAGCGCGCCCTGCTGGGCGAGATCGAGACGCTGAGCACAGACAGGTTCGCCGAACTGGGCGAATCGGTCACCCTGATCCGCGGCGGCGACCTGCTCGAGGCGCGACGGCGGCTGCTGACCGACGAAGGCCAGGACATGATGGAGCGGCTGCGGCTGGCCGTGGCCGAGCTGGAACAGCTCGAGCTGGGCGCGTTCGAGGCGGCGCGCGAGCGCGCGGTCGCCGCCGAAGCGCGGATCCTGCCGCTGCTCGCGGTGCTGCTGGTGGTGATCCTCGCCACGCTCGGGCTCGGGCTGGTCCAGGTGATCCGCGCCGCCGATGCCGAGGCCCGCGCCGAGAACGCCGAGGAGCTGCGACGCGCGCGCGACCAGGCCGACCTGCTGGCCAGCGAGCTGAACCACCGCGTCAAGAACCTGTTCGCGGTGGTCCTGGCGATCGTCAAGATGACCGGGCGTGGCCAGCCCGAGGCGCGCCCGACGGTGGACCGTATCGCCCAGCGGATCCACGCGCTGCTGACCGCCCACGACGTGAGCCAGGGGACCTCGGCGCGGCGCAGCGCCGCACTGCACGAACTCGTCGCGACCGCGCTGCAGCCCTACCGCAGCGAGGACCATGCCTGCACGGTCGAGGGTCCGCCGGTGGAACTGCCCGAGCACGCGATTGTCCCGCTCGGGCTGGTCCTGCACGAGCTCACCACCAATGCGGTCAAGTACGGGGCCTGGGCCGAGCCCGGCGGCGAGCTGACGGTGCGTTGGGAACTGACCGGCGGGCGGCTGCGGCTCGACTGGAGCGAACGCGCGGCCGCACCGGTCCCTGCCACGCAGGGCGGGCGCGGGTTCGGCAGTGCGCTGATCGACAGTTCGTCGCGCCAGCTTGGCGGAACGATCGAGCGGACTTTCACCACGGCAGGCATTGTCGTGCGGATCGAAATCCCGCTATCGGCGTAGTCCGACACCGATGCTGATCGATCATCTCCCCGCCTTCGCCCCCCTGGCCCGCCAGCTCCCTGCCGCGGCGCTCGCGGCGGCCGTGGCGATTGCCCTTGCGCTGCTGCTCCACATCGTCCTGTTTCGACTGCTGACGCGGGTCGCCGGGCTGTCGCAGCTCGCCTCCGACGAGGTCGTGGTCGACCGGCTGCGCGGACCGGTGCGCTGGGCGCTGATCGCGGTCGCGATCGAGCTGGCGGGCGAGAGCTCGGCCCTGCTGGCGCGGGTCTGGGGCGCGGTCGACCGCTTCGTCATCCCGGCGCTGCTCGGCTGGATCGCGGTGCGGCTGGTGCGCGCCTATGCCCTGGCGGTGGACAGCCGCGCCCGGCTGGCCGAGGACGACCTCTCGTCGCGCAGCCGGCGGACGCGGATCGCGATCCTGTCGCGCTCGCTGCGCTTCGTCATCATCTTCGTCACCGTGGCGCTGATGCTGCTCTCGCTCCCCGGGGTGAGGACCGTGGGGGTGACGCTGATCACCTCGGCCGGGCTTGCCGCGCTGGCGGTGGGGGCGGCGGCGCAGCCCGCGCTCAAGTCCCTGATCGCGGGCATCCAGATGGCGCTGACCGAACCGATCCGGATCGACGACCACGTGGTGGTCGAGGGCGAGAGCGGGCGGGTCGAGGACATCCGCATGACCTATGTGGTGATCCGGACCGCCGACGAGCGCCGGCTGATCGTGCCGACCACCCGGTTCCTCGATGCCAGCTTCCAGAACTGGTCGCGGGTGGGGGGCGGGATCACCGGCTCGGTGGTGCTCGCGGTCCAGCCCGGTACCCCGATCGCCCCGATCCGGGCGGCCTACGAAGCCAAGCTGGCGGCGCGCCCCGAATGGGACCGCCGGGTCGGGGCGCTGCAGGTGGCCGATGCGCGGATCGACGCGATCGAGCTCAAGCTGGTGATGAGCGCAGCCGAACCGACCGCGCTGGGCCAGCTGCGTCTGGCGCTGCGCGAGGAGATGCTGGAGTGGCTGCGCAGCGAGCTGCCCGAGGCGGTCAGCCTGCCCCGACCGGGCGGCTGACCGGCCCCGTCCGGCCCAATCGTGAGGACAGCGCTGGTACCGATACCAAAAAAAGGGCCCGGTCGTTGCCGACCGGGCCTTTGAAGTCTTGGGAGAGGATGCCTGAAAGGCAGGTTCGGAGTACCCCCGACTCGGCTATTGTGCAAGTGCGAAAAGCGTCAAAGTGGTTGCAATTTACGCAATCGACCCTGTCCTTTTGTGCAGGATCCCCGGGAATGCTGGCGATTGGACGGAACAACCAGCTGCGAGCCGTTCGCAATCACTGCGCACACGCGAAGTCTGCTGCGTTGCAGCGCGCACCGCGGAGGCGCGGTGCGGCTCAATGGGCGAGCAGCAGCGCGGGCCCGGCACCGGCGCCGAGCAGGCGCTCGGTGACCCCACCGAACAGGGCGGCGCGCAGGCGGCCGTGGCCATAGGCACCCATCACCACGAGGTCCGGCGGATCGACCGCCAGAACGGTCGCGAGCGTCGCAGCGGCCGAGCCCTGGCGGACCAGCGGGCGCAGCTCGGCCGAGACGCCGTGGCGGGACAGATAGGACAGGACCTCAGTTGCGGGATAGCCGGCGGCCTCGGCCTCGCCCTGCACCGTCAGCACGGTGACCGTATCGGCCCGCACCAGCAGCGGCAGGCTGGCGCGCAGCGCGTGGGCTGCGCTGTCACCGCCGTCCCAGGCGACGGCAATCCGCGCGAACGGCCCGGCGGCGGCCTCGCCCGGGGCGAGCGCCAGCACCGGGCAGCGCGTGGCGAGCGGCAGGTCGGCGGCGAGCGGCTCCCCGCGCGAGACCACCACGAGATCGGCCAGCCGCGCTGCGGCAGCTAGCGCCGCCACCGGCTCGCCCTCGCCCCGGACCACGTCGCAGCACACATCCTGGCGCGCCAGCTGGGCGTCGATCGCGGCAGCGAAGGCATCGTCCTCGGCCATGGCGTCTCGCAGCGCCTCGGCCGAGACCAGGCTCCCGCCCAGCCCGTCCACCGCGATGAAGCGATCGACCGGGGTATCGACCAGCAGCGTAACATGGCCGTCGAACTGGCGGGCCAGCGTGAGGGCGGTCTCGATCCGGGCACGGCCGGCGGGACCGGGGCGGGCGTCGACTAGAAGGGAGCGCATTGGCGTAAACTCCTGTGGGAGGGCCGGACTCGACCTGGTCCTGCCGCTGTGGCCCGATCGCGCGGTGCCGTCCATGACGTGGATCAAGCCACCCCGTCAGACCCGTTGGCTTTGCCCCGTGACAGGCCCGCTGCGCTGCAATAGGAGGGGGACGAGGGACCCCCGGGGCGGCACGCCCCCATTCGGCGGAGGACTGATGAACAAGGTTTATCCCGACGCGCAGACGGCGCTGGCCGGACTGCTGCGGGACGGTATGCTGATCGCCAGCGGCGGTTTCGGACTTTGCGGCATCCCCGAGCGGCTGCTCGACGCGATCCGCGACTCGGGGGTCAAGGACCTGACCTTCGCCAGCAACAATGCCGGGATCGACAACGAGGGCATCGGCAAACTGCTGCGCACGCGGCAGGTGAAGAAAATGATCGCCAGCTATGTCGGCGAGAACAAGGAGTTCGAGCGGCAGTACCTCGCCGGCGAGCTCGAGGTCGAGTTCTGCCCGCAAGGCACCCTGGCCGAGCGGATGCGCGCCGGCGGTGCCGGCATCCCCGGCTTCTACACCCGGACCGGGGTCGGCACGCTGGTGGCCGAGGGCAAGGAGGTCAAGCGCTTCCGCGGGGAGGACTATATCCTCGAGCAGGGCATCTTTGCCGATCTTGCGATCGTCAAGGCGTGGAAGGCGGATACGACCGGCAACACCGTGTTCCGCAAGACCGCGCGCAACTTCAACGTGCCCGCCGCCACCTGCGGACAGGTCTGCGTGGTCGAGGTCGAGGAGCTGGTCGAACCCGGCACCCTTGATCCCGATGCGATCCACCTGCCCGGGGTCTACGTCCAGCGTATCGTCGTCGGCGCGCCCTACGACAAGAAGATCGAGTTCCGCACCACCCGCAGCACGGATGTCGGCTGATGACCAAGCATGATGGACTGACCAAGGGCTGGAGCCGCGACCAGATGGCGGCCCGCGCCGCGCAGGAGCTGCGCGATGGCTACTATGTGAACCTGGGCATCGGCATCCCGACCCTGGTGGCGAACCACGTGCCCGAGGGCATCACGGTGACGCTGCAGTCGGAGAACGGGATGCTCGGCATCGGCCCCTTCCCGACCGAGGACGCGGTCGACGCCGACCTGATCAATGCCGGCAAGCAGACGATCAGCGAGCTGCCGCATTCGGCCTATTTCGACAGCGCGCAGTCCTTCGCGATGATCCGCGGCGGCAAGATCGACCTGACCGTGCTGGGGGCGATGGAGGTGGCCGAGAACGGCGACATCGCCAACTGGATGATCCCGGGCAAGATGATCAAGGGCATGGGCGGGGCGATGGACCTGGTCGCCGGGGTCAAGAAGATCATCGTGGTGATGGAGCACTGCGCCAAGGACGGCAGCGCCAAGTTCATCCCGGCCTGCACCCTGCCGCTGACCGGGGTGGGCGTGGTCGACATGATCGTGACCGATCTGGCCGTGTTCCAGCGCCCGGACCATGCCAGCCCGTTCCGCCTGGTCGAGTGCGCCCCCGGCGTCACCCCGGACGAGGTGCGGGCGAAGACCACCGCGCACTACATCGATTGAAGCCACAATCCGGTTGCAGCCGGGAACCGGCCATGGTGTGATCGGCCAAGCCCCCCTTCCGTTCGTGTCGAGCGAAGTCGAGACACGCTGTGCGAAGCCTGTCGACTTCGCCCGAGGCGAACGGAGGGGGAGAAGGTCTCTCCGGACAGGAGGGCCGAAACTTGAAAGAGAGCCTGCCATGACTGATCTCGCCACGATTCCGCTGACCCGCATCGACGGCCAGCCCGACAGCCTGGCCCAGCACGCCGGCCAGGTGCTGCTGGTGGTCAACGTTGCCAGCAAGTGCGGGCTGACGCCGCAGTACGCGGGGCTGGAAAAGCTCTACCAGGCCTACGGTGACCGCGGCTTCGAGGTGCTGGGCTTCCCCGCCAACGACTTCGGCGCGCAGGAGCCGGGCACCCACGAGGAAATCGCCGAATTCTGCTCGCTCAACTACGGCGTCTCGTTCCCGCTGTTCGCCAAGGCCGACGTGACCGGCCCGGACAAGCAGCCGCTCTACGCCGCGCTGACCGCGGCCCAGCCCGCCAAGGTCGGTCCGGCGGAGGAGTTCCGTGAGCGGCTGAAGGGCTATGGCATGACCCCGACCGAGGACCCCGAGGTGCTGTGGAACTTCGAGAAGTTCCTGATCGGGCGCGACGGCACGGTGATCGGCCGCTTCGCCCCGGGCGTCACCCCGGACGATCCGGCGCTGGTCGCGGCGATCGAGGCGGCGCTGGCCGCCTGACCGGCGCACCGCGCGCAGCCACCATCCAGTCCGCCAGGGAGGCCGCATGGGCTACGTCCTGATTACCGCCAACCGCAACTATTCGAGCTGGTCGCTGCGCCCGTGGGTGCTGATGAAGGCGCTGGACATTCCCTTCGCCGACCGGCTGGAGCCCTTCACCCAGCCGACCAACTATGCCGCGTTCCGCAGCTTCTCGCCGACCGGGCAGGTGCCGGCGCTGGTCGATGGCGACCACACCCAGTGGGATTCACTCGGCATCACCCTGTACCTTGCCGACCGGCATCCGGCGGTCTGGCCCGCCGATCCGGCGGCACGCGCCTTCGCGCAGGGGGTGGTGTGCGAGATGCATGCGGGCTTCGCCACGCTGCGCAACGACTGCACGATGAACGTGGGCGTGCGGGTCAAACCGCGGCCGCCGTCGGCCGCGCTGCTGCGCGACGTGGCGCGCCTGCGCGAGATCTTCGAGACCGGGCTGACCCGCTTCGGCGGCCCCTGGCTGGCGGGCGCCGCTTTCACCGCGGCCGACGCCTTCTACGCCCCGGTGGCCTTCCGTATCCGCACCTACGGGCTCGACGTGGGGCCGCTGGCGCAGGGCTGGGTCGACCGGGTGATCGCCCACCCGGCGATGCGGCAGTGGGAAGCGGAAGCCCTCGCCGAGACCTGGCGCGAAGCCAGCCACGAGGAGGAGCTGGCCGCAGCCGGCGAGATCGTGGCGGATTACCGGGCGGGGTAGGGCCTCGGAACACATCGCCTTCTCCCCTTCAGGGGATAGGGTTGGGAGAGGGGCCAGTGCGCAACACCGGCCCCATCCCCTCTCAACTCCGGCTAGCCGCTGACGCAGCAAGCCTGCGTATCTCTCCCCTGAAGGGGAGAGAACGAGACGATCATCAGTCCAGCGCGGCCTTCAGCGAGGCGACCAGGTCGGTGCGCTCCCAGGGGAAGAAATCACCCTCGGGCTTGCGGCCGAAGTGGCCATAGGCGGCGCTCGGCCGGTAGATCGGCTTGTTCAGACCCAGCCGCGTGCGGATCGCGCGAGGAGTCAGCCCGCCCAGTTCGGGCAGCGACAGGATCGCCGCCTCGATCTTGTCGTCGCCGACCGTGCCGGTCTCGTGCGTGTCGACATAAAGCGACAGCGGCTTGGACACGCCGATGGCATAGGCCAGCTGGATCGTGCAGCGCGTGGCGAGGCCGGCAGCCACCACGTTCTTGGCCAGATAGCGGCTGATATAGGCGGCCGAGCGGTCGACCTTGGTCGGATCCTTGCCCGAGAACGCGCCGCCGCCGTGCGGGGCCGCGCCACCGTAGGTATCCACGATGATCTTGCGCCCGGTCAGGCCGGCATCGCCATCGGGGCCGCCGATCTCGAAGCTGCCGGTGGGGTTGATGAAGTATTCGGTCTCGCGCAGCAGCACCGGCGGAATCACCGCGGCGATCACGCCCTTCACATAGGCGTGCAGCGCGGCCTCCTTCTCGCCCTGGTCATAGCCCGGGGCGTGCTGGGTGCTGACGACCACGGCGGTCGCGGCGACCGGCAGACTGCCCTCGTAGCGCAGGGTAACCTGGCTCTTGGCGTCGGGCTCGAGGAACGGCGCGGCACCGGAATGACGGTCGGCCGCCATCTTCTCGAGGATCTTGTGGCTGTAGTAGAGCGTCGCCGGCATCAGGTCGGGGGTCTCGTCGGTCGCATAGCCGAACATGATCCCCTGGTCGCCCGCGCCCTCGTCCTTGTTGTCGGCCGCGTCCACGCCCTGCGCGATGTGCGCCGACTGGCCGTGCAGACGGTTGATGAACTCGAACTTCTCCCAGTGGAAGCCGTCCTGTTCGTAGCCGATCTCCTTGACCGTGCGCCGCACCGTCGCCTCGATCTCGGCCTGGGCGCCGGGGGCCCATTCGCCATTCTCGTAGACGCCCTTGCAACGGATCTCGCCGGCCAGGACCACGAGCTGGGTGGTGGTCAGCGTCTCGCAGGCGATGCGCGCCTCGGGGTCCTTCGACAGGAACAGATCAACGATGGCGTCGCTGATCTGGTCGGCGACCTTGTCGGGATGGCCTTCGGAGACGCTTTCGGATGTGAACAGGTATTCGCTGCGCATGGGGCTCGCTTCCGATATAAAGAAATCTTTATGTGCGGCGCTTCCTAGCCTCGGGCTCGCCACAAGGCAAGCATGCTGCACAGAACCAGCGCCGCCGCCCAGACTAACGCCAACCTGTTGCCAAACCGTGCAAAGGGCGTAGGCGCATGCGCGACGGGGACAAACCCGTCGATCCGCCCGGCGATCGGCCGGGGCAGACTGTGCCGGATCAGCCCGTTGGCGTCGATCACCGCGCTGATCCCGTTGGTGGTGGCGCGCAGTACCGGCACCCCCTCCTCGATGGCGCGCAGCCGCGCCTGGGCCAGGTGCTGCGGCGGCCCGGCCGCGCCGAACCAGCCGTCGTTGGACGGGTTGAACAGGAAGTCGGGGCGGTCGGCGCGGTCGATCACCTCGCCCGAGAAGACGATCTCGTAGCAGATCTGCACCCCCGCCCGGCCCCACGGCCCGAGCGCCAGGGTGCGCGGCCCCGGCCCCGCCGCAAAGTCGAAATCGCCGGGCACCAACCGCGACAGGCCCAGCGGGGTCAGCCAGGCGCGCAGCGGCAGATACTCGCCATAGGGCACGAGGTGCGCCTTGGCATAGGAGCCGCGGATCGTCCCGCCGGCATCGACCACGGTGACGACGTTGCGCGCCGCGACGGCACGGCCCCGTTCGACCACCAGATCGACCGCGCCGGTCAGTAGCAGCCCACCCGGCCCGATCACCCGGCCGAGCCGCGCGCGCGCCGCGACCGGATCGCCGCGATAGGTCGTCGCCGCATAGAACCATGCCGGATAGCCCTCGCGCAGGTAGTCGGGCAGCCCGGACTCGGGCCAGAGCACCAGTCGCCGCGCGGCCGGCCTGGCAGCGCGGGTGAGGCGGGCTGCGGTGGCGAACTGCGCCTCGAAGCGGGCAGGATCATCCAGCTCGTCCTGCGGTATGCCCGGCTGAACCAGGGTAAAGGGCAGGCGTCCGGGGGGATCGGGCGGGGTCAACTGCGGCAGGCGGAAGGTGGCGAGCGGGACCGCGACGAGCAGCAGCGCCAGACCCGGCCGCGCCACCCGCAGGCTCCAGCCGCGCCACCACAGCGCGGCGAGCAGCGCGACCAGCCCGGACAGCGCATAGGTGCCGGTCCACGGCAGCACCTGGGCCAGCCCGGCGCGTTCCGGCCCACCCAGCGCGGCCACGGCCAGCGGATTCCACGGAAAGCCGGTGAACAGCCAGCCACGAAGCCATTCGCTGAGGATCCAGGCCGCAGCAAAGGCCGGAACCAGCGCGGTCGGCCGCCCCCGGGCGAACGCCACGGCAAGCGCCGCCGCCGCGGCGGGAAAGACCGCGAGATAGAGCGCGAGCAGCACCACCGCGACCGGGCCGAGCGCGGCGGGCATATTGGACTGGTAGGTGAAGGCCGTGGCGATCCAGCCGTTGCCGAGCGAGAAGTGTCCCACCCCCCAGAGCCAGCCGCACAGCGCAGCGCGGCCCGGTCCCGGCGCACGCGCCAGCAGGGCCACCAGCAGGGCCAGCCCGAACAGGGTCAGCGGCCACAGCGCCACCGGGGGAAAACCGCCCGCCGCGAGCGCCCCGGCGGCGGGCGGGAGCAGCCAGGCCAACCGGCGCAGCGCCGGCGGGACAGGGAGAGGCAATGCACGATCGGCCATGGCCGCCCTTCTGGCCGGTCAGCCCGATCGTGTTAAGCCGGAAAGCGCAGGCCCGGGGCGATGAGCCCGCCGGCCAGCCCGCGCCTCAACCCCCGGCTCAACCCCCGGCTCAACCCTCGCCGCCGACCGGGGCGGCGGCCTTCGGCTTGCGCCCGCGCCGCTTGGGGGCCGGAGCCGCCTCAGCGTCGTCACTGGCCGGAGCTTCGTCGCGCACAGCGAAGGACGGCGGCAGCAGCGCGGCATCGAACCGCGCCGGCGCCTCGCCTTCGTCAGCGGCCACAGCCGCGGCCGGCTCGTCGCGCGGGGTATCGCGGCGCGGACGGCGGTCCTCGCGGCGCGGCCGCAGCCCGCGCGTGCCGCGCACGAAGGGATTCTCGGCCGGCTCGTAGACCGACGCGGCCTCGTCGCCGCCGTTCGCCTCGGCCGCAGGCTCGGCCACCGGCTCGTCGCGGCGCGGCGTGTCACGCTCACGCTGGGGCCGTTCGCGCGGCTCACGCGGCTCGCGGGCCTCGCGCTCGCGGGGCTGGTCGCGATCCCGGTCCCGCGGTTCGCGCGGTTCGCGGTCCTCGCGCTCGCGGCGGGTGTAGACCGGCTGGTCGAAGGCGAAATCGCTGTCGCCGCTGAACTCGCCGGCGTCATCGCCCTCCTCGGACGCTTCCTGCCAGCGCTCGTCGCGCGGCCGCCGCTGCTCCTCCTGGCGGGTCCGGGTGTCGGCGATCACGCGGAAGTAGTGGTCGGCGAACTGCAGGTAGTACTCCGCCAGCACCCGGTCGCCATTCTGGTGCGCGTCCTGGGCAAGCTTGCGGTACTTTTCCAGCAGCTGCGGGGCATTGCCCCGGGCGCGGCTGTCGATCCGGTTGAGTTGCTGGCCGCCGCCCTGGGGACGGTTGTTGCCGCGCCCGCGCCGACGGTTATTCCCACGATTGTTGTTCAAGGGTGACTTTCCTTCACCGGATCGCCGCGCGGCAGAAGCCCCGTCGCTGGGCGATTCGCACCTTCTCCGCCCGGCGCAACGCCTCGCGCGCCGCACCGCGGGTCCCGACATCTGCCAAGGTTCGCGGTGCGAAGACCGGCCCGGTTGCAAATGCTGGAATTGAACCGGCAGGAGAGGAGCGTACCGTCTATCCGCTGGTTCTCCTGCGATTTAGGCGGCGGGAACCGGCTTGCCAAGGGAAATCTTCGCCGCCGCGCTCAGCGCGCCATTTCCACCACGCGGTCGCGCCCGGCCAGATCACGGTGGACCCGCGACACCAGCCCGGCCGCCGCCGCCAGCGCGGCAACGGCGGCGGCCTGATCGTACCCGATCTCGACGCAGGCGACCCCGCCGGGGGCGAGCAGGCGAGGCAGCAGCGGGATCAGGCGGCGATAGTCGTCGAGCCCGTCGGGCCCGGCGAACAGGGCCTCCGCCGGTTCGTGCTGCGCGACCGAGGCGGCCAGCCGTGCGCCGCTCTCGACATAGGGCGGATTGGCCAGGATCAGGTCGGCCCCGCCCAGCCCCGCGCACCAGTCCGGGCGAGTCCAGTCGCGCTGGAGGAAGGCTGCGCGCGCGGCCAGTCCGAGCGCCGCCGCATTGCCTGCGGCCACCGTCAGGGCCCGCGCCGAACGGTCAATCCCGATCCCCCGGGCTGACGGCCGCTGCGCCAGCACCGCCAGCAGCAGCGCCCCCGAGCCGGTCCCGCAATCGAGCACGCGGCGCGCATCCGGCCGGGCGGCCAGCGCCGCCTCGACCAGCACCTCGCTGTCGCCGCGCGGGATCAGCACGGCGGGCGAGACGCGGAAGGGGAGCGAGAAGAACTCCTGCCGGCCGGTGATATAGGCCACCGGCTCGTGCGCCAGCCGCCGCTCGACGAGCGCGCCGAAGCCCTCCGGCACCGGGTCGCGCTGGTACCGCAGCAGCAGGTCGGACCGGGTCACGCCCAGCGCGTGGGCCAGCAGCACTTCGGCATCGAGCCGCGCCGTGTCGCTGGTTGCGGCGAGTACGGCCGCAGCGTCACGCAGGGCAGCGGCGATGGTCATGCGGCCCCTGCGGGCTTCGACAGGCTCAGCCCGAGCGGATGTGGAGAACGGGTCATGCCTGACAACCGGCCTGTCCTGCAAAGCCCCAACCGGTCCGCAGCCAGAACCCGCTCAGGCTGAGCCTGTCGAAGCCTGCGCACCCACGGCAGCCCGGCCCGGTGCTCAGCCATCCATCGCCGCCAGCCGCTTGGCCTGATCCTCGGCGATCAGCGCGTCGACCAGCTCGCCCAGCCCTGGCCCCTCGAGGATCTCGGGCAGCCGGTGCAGCGTCAGGTTGATGCGGTGGTCGGTGACGCGGCCCTGCGGGAAATTGTAGGTGCGGATCCGCTCCGACCGGTCGCCCGATCCGACCATCGCCTTGCGCGCCTCGGCCTCGGCGCCCTGGGCCTCGTCGCGCATCTTCTCGTAGAGCCGCGCGCGCAGCACCTGCAGGGCCTTGGCCTTGTTCTTGTGCTGGCTGCGCTCGTCCTGGCAGATCACCACCAGGCCCGTCGGCAGGTGGGTGATGCGCACCGCCGAATCGGTGGTGTTGACGTGCTGCCCACCCGCGCCCGAGGCGCGGAAGATGTCGATCTTGAGATCCCGGTCCTCGATCTGGACGTCGACCTCGTCGGGCTCGGGCAGGACCGCCACGGTCGCGGCCGAGGTGTGGATACGCCCGCCGCTCTCGGTCACGGGGACGCGCTGGACGCGGTGCACGCCGCTTTCGTACTTCAGCCGGGCGAAGACGCCGGAGCCCGAGACATGGGCGACCACTTCCTTGAACCCGCCGATCTCCGAGGCATTGGCGCTGACCAGCTCGACCCGCCAGCCCTGTTCGGCGGCGAAGCGTTCGTACATGCGGTAGAGGTCCGCGGCGAACAGCGCGGCCTCGTCCCCGCCGGTGCCGGCGCGGATTTCCAGCATGGCCGGGCGGCTGTCGGCCGCGTCCCGCGGCAGCATGGCGATGGCCAGGGCCTGTTCGGCAGCGGGGAGCTCGACGCGGAGGCGCGCAGCCTCTTCCTCGGCCAGCTCGCGCATGTCGGGATCGTCCAGCGTGGCCAGGCTCTCCAGCTCGCCGCGCATGGCCCGCACCGCCGCGGCGGCGCGCGCGACCGGCTCGAGCTCGGCATAGTCGCGGCTGGCGGCGATGAACTCCTTGCCCTCGAGCGTGCCCGAGGCCAGCCGCGCCTCGAGCTCGGCAAAGCGCGCGGCGATCTGGGCGAGGCGGGTGTCGCTTACGGACATGGGTTGGTCCCACGCCTCGTCGCCCCTGCGGGGGCAGGGACCCAACCCGAGCTTGCCCAACCGAGCCGTGCGCTGCGGGAGAGCGTGGATGGGCCCCTGCCTGCGCAGGGGCGACGCCAAGGGGAAACGCCCCCCACCCCCTCGTCGTCATGCTGAACTCGTTTCAGCATCCATCCTGCCTGCGGACGCGGAGCCGTGTGGGGCGGAATGGACCCTGAAACGAGTTCAGGGTGACGGACGATCGTACTGACGATCACCCCCACAGCTCCACGAGATGTTCCAGCTTCTTGCCCCGTGAAGAGTTCGGCGTTGACCTTAACCGAAGGCCTGATTTGACCCCATCAAATCCGACGACAATCATGCTCTCCGCGCCCGACTTCACCCCTTTATCAAAGCGCTTTTTTGGCGAACCGGACGCGATCATGTCGGCCGAGAATCCAGCTCGGCGTAACGCCGCTAGCTTCTGCGTAGCGAAAAGCAGAGCTTCGTCGCTTTCGACTACAATAACCACTTCCAGTGGGACCTCGCCCTTCTCCCCCACCAGCATCGCCAGCCGCTCGATCCCCGCGGCCCAGCCGACCGCCGGGGTGGGCGGACCGCCCAGCGCCTCGATCAGCCCGTCGTAGCGCCCGCCGCCGAGCACGGTGCCCTGGGCGCCGAGCCGGTCGGTGACGAATTCGAACGCGGTGTGGCGATAGTAGTCGAGCCCGCGGACCAGCGCCGGGGCGCGGGTCCAGGCAACGCCCGCGGCGTCGAGGCCGCTGGTGACCCGGCCGAAGAAGTCCTGCGCCTCGCCGCTCAGGAAATCGTCGATCTTCGGCGCGGCGGCGGTGAAAGGCTTGTCGCGCGGGTCCTTGCTATCGAGGATGCGCAGCGGGTTCTTCTCCAGCCGCTCCTGCGAATCCTCGCTCAGCTGCCCCGCATGGTCGCGGAAGTAGGCAATCAGCGCCTGTCGCCAGGCCTCGCGGCTGGGGGCATCGCCCAGCGTGTTGAGCTGCAGGGTGACGCCATCGGCAATGCCCAGTTCGTGGAGCAGCTGATCGGCCATCACCAGCAGCTCGACATCGGCCTGCGGCTCGCCCGCGCCGATCACCTCGGCGTCGATCTGGTGGAACTGGCGGTACCGCCCCTTTTGCGGGCGTTCATAGCGGAACAGCGGGCCATGGGTGGCCAGCTTGAGCGGAGCGTACTGCTGCCAGCCGTTGGTCAGGTAGGCGCGCGCCAGCCCAGCGGTAAACTCGGGCCGCAGGGTCAGCGATTCGCCGCCGCGATCCTCGAACGAATACATCTCCTTGGAAACCACGTCGGTGGTCTCGCCCAGCGAGCGGCTGAACACCGCGGTCTTTTCGAACACCGGCATCTCGGCGCGGCGGAAGCGGTAGAGCCGGCGCACGCGCTCGAAGGTCTCGACCACGAAGCCGAAGGCCTCGGCCTCGGCGCCGAAGATGTCCTGGGTGCCGCGGATCGCCTGAGGCGTCTGGATGGGCGGGGTCTGGGTGCTGCTCATGGCGCGGCCGCTTACCGCGTTCCGGGCGCGCGGGAAAGCCGGGAGAACTCGGTCACCGGGATGGCTTGCCTCGGGCCCGCTTTCCTGATTCTAATAACGGATGAAATCACTCGCACGCCCCCGCTCGCCCCTCCCCGTCCTCCTGCTTGCTGCCACGGCCCTGGGCACGGCGCTCGCCGCCGCGCCGGCCGCAGCCCAGACACCGGCCCCGGCCCGCTCCGCCCCCATGGCGGTGCCGCTGCCGCAGCTGATTCCCGCCCCGCGCGACGAACCCTATCCCGGTACGATCGCGCTGGAGATCGACGCCACCGACGTGGCGCGCGGGGTCTACCGCGTGGTCGAGCGGATCCCGGTGACCGAGGGCACGGCCCGGCTGACCCTGCTCCTGCCCGAATGGACCCCCGGCGCCCACGCGCCGCGTGGCCGTGCGGAACAGGTGGCCGACCTGCGCTTCTATGCCGGCGAGCGCCTGCTGAGCTGGCAGCGCGATCCGGCCGATGTCTTCGCCTTCCACATCGACCTGCCCGCCGGCACCCGCGAGGTGACCGCGCGCTTCGTCCACACCTCGCCGCTGCAGCCGGCCGAGGGGCGGGTGACGATGACCCCGGAGATGCTCAATCTCGAATGGGACCTGATGTCGTTCTATCCGGCCGGGCACTATACCCGCCGGATCATGGTCCGCCCGACCGTGACCTTCCCCAGGGGCTGGCGCGCCTTCACCGCGCTGGACGGCGCCGTCGGACCGGCCAGCAGCGCGAGCCCGGCGACCACTGCGCCCAACACCGCCAGCTGGGCCCCGGTCGACTACGAGACCCTGGTCGATTCGCCGATCTTCGCGGGGATCCATGCGCAGCGCTGGGACCTGGGACAGAACGTGGCGATGAACGTGGTGGCCGACGATCCCAAGCTGCTGGCGATCAAGCCCGAGCATCTCGCGACCTATCGCAACCTGGTGAACGAGGCCGTGGCGCTCTATGGCAGCCGGCACTTCGACCACTACGAGTTCCTCCTCGCCCTGACCGACCGCATGGGCGGGATCGGGCTGGAACACCACCGGTCGAGCGAGAACCAGATGGAGCCGACCAGCTGGATCGACTGGACCGGGATGGACTGGGACCGCAACGTCATCCCGCACGAGCTGTCGCACAGCTGGGATGGCAAGTTCCGCCGTCCGGCCAAGCTGTGGACTCCCGATTTCCGCCAGCCGATGGGCGACAACCTGCTGTGGGTCTATGAAGGGCAGAACCAGTTCTGGGGCTATGTCCTGGCGGCGCGCTCGGGGGTGCAGACCAGGGATTCGGTGCTGGGCATGCTGGCGGCCAATGCCGCTGGCTTCGTCGATTCGCCCGGCCGCGCCTGGCGTTCGGTCGAGGACACGACCTTCGATCCGATCATGGCCGCGCGCAAGCCCAAGCCCTATGCCTCGCTGACCCGCGGCGAAGACTACTACACCGAGGGCGCGCTGGTCTGGCTGGAGGCCGATCAGCTGATCCGCGCCGGGACCGGCGGCAAGAAGGGCATGGACGATTTCGCCAAGGCCTTCTTCGGCATCCGCGACGGCGACTGGGGCACGGTGACCTACGAGTTCGAAGATCTGGTCACCACGCTGAACGGCATCTACCCCCATGACTGGGACAAGTTCCTGCGCGAGCGGATCAACCAGCCGGGCCGCCCGGCCCCGCTCGCCGGGATTGAGCAGGGGGGCTACAAGCTGGTTTGGCGCGACACCCCCAACCCGTTCGAGAAGGGCCGCTTCGCCGATGCCCGCGTGCTCAGCCTGACCTATTCGCTGGGCGTGACGATCGACAAGGATGCCAAGGTCACCGCTGTGCGCTGGGGCAGCCCGGCCTTCGAGGCAGCGCTGGTCAACGGCACCAAGATCGTCTCGGTCAACGGCCGGGCCTATGATCCGGCGGTGCTGCGCGATGCCATCACCGCGGCCAAGGCCGCCCCGGCCGGCAGCCCGGCGCCGCTGCAGCTGGTGGTCCAGCGCGGCGACGCGGTGCGCACCGTGACGATCGATTACCGCGGCGGGCTGCGCTATCCCTGGCTCGAGAAGGCGCCGGGCAAGGGTCCGGCCGGGCTCGACCTGCTGCTCGCGCCGCGGCTGCGGCCGGCGCCGACGGCCGCCGCCGCGACGACCGTGCCGCGGGACCTCTGAGCCCGCCGCCGCCGATGGACCGCGCCGGGCGCCCGCTGCGCCGCCTGGTCGGGCGGACCATCGGCCCGCCGCGCTTCCTCGCCATGCTGGCGCTGCTCGGCCTGTCCGGCTGGGCACACCAGCGGCTCATGCCGGCCGCACCCTGGACCACGTCGCTCGCGCTGGGTTTCGATCTGGCCGCGGGCCTGTTCCTGCTCTCGCTGCTGCCGCTGGTGCGGGCCGGCGATGCCGCAACGATCCGCCGGCAGGCCGCGGCCAACGATGCCAACCGGCTGATGGTGCTGATCATCACCTCGCTGCTGGTGCTGGTGGTGCTGACGGCGATCGCTGGCGAGCTGCCCGCCGCCCGGCAGGGCAGCGGGCTGGCCACGGCCGCGCTGATCGCCACGCTGCTACTGGCCTGGGGGTTCGCCAACAGCGTCTATGCGCTGCACTACGCCCACGAATACTACGGCGCGCACCCCACCGGCCATGGTGATCGGGGCGGGCTCGCCTTTCCGGCCACGCCGCAGCCCGGCTATATCGACTTCGCCTACTTCGCCTTTACCCTGGGCATGACGTTCCAGACCTCGGACGTGGCCCTGACCACCAGCCGCATGCGCGGGGTGGCGTTGCTCCATGCCATGGCCGCCTTCATCTTCAACATCGGGGTGATCGCCTTCACGATCAACGCGCTGGGCGGCGGGAGCGGCTGAGCCCCCCCCGCGGATGCGATCGATTGCGTCCGGCCCGGCGCGTCCCCGGCCCGACCATGCTGCCTGTTGCGATGCAGCACGCCCCCGGCTAAGCGCGCGAATCACCGACCCGGGCAGGGGCCCGCGGCGGCAAAACAGAAGGCTTCTCATGCGCATCGACATGATCCCCGTGGGCAAGAACCCGCCCGACAGCCTGAACGTCATCATCGAAGTGCCGGTGGGCGGCGAACCGGTGAAGTACGAATTCGACAAGGCATCGGGCGCACTGTTTGTCGACCGCATCCTGCACACCCCGATGCGCTACCCGGCGAACTACGGGTTCGTCCCGCACACGCTCTCGCCCGATGGCGACCCGCTCGATGCGCTGGTGATCGCGCGCTCGCCCTTCGTGCCCGGTTCGGTGGTGCGCGCGCGGCCGATCGCGGTGCTCAACCTGGAAGACGAGCACGGCGGCGACGAGAAGCTGGTCTGCGTTCCCGACGATTCGACCTTCCCCTATTACCAGGACGTGGGCGAAAAGTCGGACCTGCCCGAGATCGTGCTCCAGCAGATCGAGCACTTCTTCACCCACTACAAGGATCTCGAGGCCGAGAAGTGGGTGCGCGTCGGCGCTTGGGGCGATGCCGACGAGGCCAAGCGGATCATCCTCGAAGCGATCGAGCGCGCCAAGGACGCCAAGGGCGCCTGATCCCGCCCGGCACGGCCGGCTGGCTCCACCGGGAGCGGCCGGCCCTGCCTGACTCGTGGCATCCTAACTCCCGGGAGCCCTCATTCCCGGGCGCCTTAATCCCCCGCGACCATCATCCCGTCGACGCGTAGCGTCGGCACATTGATTGTGCGGTGCCACTCAAGATCGTCGGCCGGGGTCAGAGCGCGGAACATCTCGATCAGGTTGCCGGCGATGGTGAATTCGGCCACCGGACCGGCCAGGGCGCCGCCGACGATGCGGAAGCCAGAGGCGCCGCGGCTGTAGTCGCCGGTCACCCCGTTGACCCCCTGGCCGATCAGCTCGGTCACGTAGACCCCGTCGGCGATGTCGGCCATCAGCGCCTCCGGGCTGACCTGCCCGGCGGCGATGTGGGTGTTGCTGGCGGAAATGCCGGGCGCCCCGCCGCCACCGCGGGCGGCATGACCGGTGGGATCGAGCCCAAGCTGGCGCGCCGCCGCGGCATTGAGCAGCCAGCCGGTCAGGCGCCCCCCTTCGACCAGGGCGCGCGGCGCGGTGGCCAGACCCTCGCCGTCGAACGGGCGCGAGCGCAGGCCGCGCGGCCGGAGCGGATCGTCGAGGATCGTCACCGCGCTGTCGAACAGCTGTTCGTCCTCGCGGCCGAGCAGGAAACTGGCCCCGCGCGCGATCGCCGCACCCGACATGGCGCCGAGCAGGTGGCCGACCAGCGAGCCGCCCACGCGCGGGGCGAAGACCACCGGCATCGATCCGCTGGCAAGGCGCCCAGGCCCCAGCCGCTGCACCGCCCGATCGCCGGCCTGGCGGCCAATCGCATCCGGCGAAGGCAGGTCGGCGGCATGACGCGCCGACCGCCAGGCATAGTCGCGCTGCATGCCACCGCCCTCGCCGGCGATCACGCTGGCAGACAGGCTGCGGCTGGTGCTTTCATAGGCGCCGGCGAAGCCGTGACTGGTCGCGAGCGCGAAGACGCTGCGCCCGGCGCTGGCCCCGGCACCCTCGCTGTTGGTCACGCCGGGAACCTCGCGCGCGGCGGCCTCGGCCGCCTCGGCCAGCGCGCGCAGGTCGGCCGGGCCGGGCTCGGCGGCATCAACCAACGCCAGGTCCGGCAGCGGCCCGGTGGCGAGACGCTCGGCCGGGGCAAGCCCGGCATAGGTGTCCTCGGGCGCGAGACGGGCCATTGCGACGACGCGTACCGCCAACTCGTCGAGCGCGGCATCGCCGAGGTCGCTCGACCCGATGCTGGCCGAGCTGCGTCCGACGAAGGCACGCAGCGCTATGTACTCGCTTTCCGAGCGCTCGACGTCTTCGAGCTTGCCGAGGCGGACCTGGATGCCCTCGGACGAATCGGCGATGTAGGCCACGTCGGCAGCATCGGCACCGGCGCGGCGGGCGCGTTCGACCAGGGCGGCGGCGCGCTCGCGCGCGGCGGAAGGATCAAGCATGCCGGTCGCTTAGACCAACAGCCCCGGCGGAGGGAACGGCTTTTATCGGGGCGCCCGCGTTCGGGACGGCCTCACCCGCCGATCACATAGCCAAGCAGGGTGAACAGCCCGGCCAGGGCGAAGGGCAGGCCGATCGCCAGCAGCCACAGCCCGATGATGTCGCGGCGGAACACCGGGGCCAGATCGGGATCGCAGGCCGCCTCGTCGCTCAGCCGGTTCCAGCGCCGTTCGAAGCGGCGGCAGGCCGGCACGATGGCGGCGATCAGGACGATCAGGGCAAAGTAGGGAAGCAGCGACGCCGTGCCGCCGCGCAGGGCGGTGATCGTCACGAAAATCTGCAGTCCGGTGTAGACGAGAAGAGCATAGGCGACCGAATCGCTCATCCGCCGCCGCCAGTCGAGCTGCCGTGCCCCAGCCTGGGTTCGGAGCGGCTGTGCCGCGGGCCGATCCATTGCTGAACGCTCTGGCCCCGCCTTGCTCACCGGCATCGATGTTCTCCCACTGCCCCTTTGCGGGAAGAAGAACACCGAATCGGACCCAAATCAAGCAACAATCGATGCCAACGGCCGGTAGCGGCCTGAGGATGCAAGGCGGACTTCGGGGCAGGACTGCGGCGGGACGTGCGGCGCGAGCCTGGCAGGGGGCCGGCTGGTACGGACGGCGGGACTCGAACCCGCACGATCAAGGATCAAGGGATTTTAAGTCCCCTGCGTCTACCATTCCGCCACGTCCGCCCTCGGGCCGGCCTCGCCGGGCGATGGCAGATCGGCGCGCCGCGGGCAATGCACCAGATGCGCGGCGGCGCCGGAGGGTCGGCTCAGTCGCCGTTGAGACGCTGGCGGATTTCCTTGCCGGGCTTGAAATAGGGCACCCGCTTGCCCGGAACCTCGACGGTCTCGCCGGTGCGCGGGTTGCGGCCCTTGCGCGCATCGCGGGCGCGGGTGGAAAAGGCTCCGAAACCGCGCAGTTCGACCCGGCCGCCCTCGGCCAGGCGCTGCGTGATCTCGTCGAAGAACACCTCGACCACGCGTTCGACCTCATCCGCCCGCAATTCCGGATTTTCCTTCGCCAACGCGGCGAGCAGCTCCGAACGGATCATTCCCAAGTCTCCCGTCGGTCCGGACGCAACGATCCGAACCCCAAAGTTCCGGCGCGGCAGGGTGACCCCCGTCTCCCTGGTGTCCACGCCCGACCCCGATCCTAAGGCTTGGCAAGACTCTCCGCTCTGCCCGATAATGTGCCAGAATTGCGGTTCTGGCGCAACGCGCATGTGAGATCGATTGCAAGCGCTTGCGCCTCGACCGCGGCCGAATCGGCGTACAGGCCGGGCGGCAGCGGCGTCAGGACGTCAGGGACTGGTCGGTCCAGAGCTCGGTCGGCCGGATCCCGAGCAGATCGATCCGCGCCTGGATCGCTGGCCATTCCTGCTCGAGGAAAGCGGTCCGCTCGAGCGCGCGCAGCCGCGCCGCGGCACCGGCCACGACCACCATGCCGACCCCGCGCAGCACCTCGACGAGACCGTCGAGCTGGAACTGCTGGTAGGCCTTGGCCACGGTCAACGGGTTGGCGCCCTGGGCCGCGGCGAAGGCCCGAACGGACGGCAGCAGGCTCCCCTCGGGATAGGTGCCGTCGATGATGCCCATCGCGATCTGATCGCGCAGCTTGAGATAGATCGGACGGACACTGGGGCTCATGGTGCCGCAGTGACATAATACAGCGGGGCACGCAAGGCCTTGGCTGAGAGTGGCGGGGGTACGGCAGCCGGGCAAAACGATCGGGCAAAAAGGATCAGGTGAAACAAGTTTTCGCTTTCCTGCCCGTGTTTCCACGATAGGGTCCGCCGCCTGTCCCCGAGCAGGCTGCCCCCGGACCCGGCGTCCGGCGCGGGCGGCAGCACGGACAAGCCATCAGAGAGGTTGTGCATGAAGGATGTTGCGAGCTGGAACGAAGGAGACTGGATCGGCGCGATCGCCGCGCTGGCCCTGTTCGCGTTCCTGATCGTCGGCGGGCTGATCGCCGCGCGCAAGAGCGAGGAGGTGGTGGGCCATCCCCGCGGCCTGTTCGTCCTGTTCTATGCCGAGATGTGGGAGCGCTTCTCCTACTACGGCATGCGCGCGCTGCTGGTGCTCTACCTGACGAAGTTCTGGCTGTTCGGCGATGGCAAGGCCAACCTGATCTACGGCGCCTATACCAGCCTGGTCTACATTACCCCGGTGCTCGGCGGCGCGATCGCCGATCGCTACCTCGGGCAGCGCAAGGCGGTGATCTACGGCGGGCTGCTGCTGGCGCTGGGCCACCTGTTCATGGCGGTCGAGGGCCTGCACGGGGTGACCGACCCGGCGATCAAGCAGGCTGACCCGGCGATCAACGTCTTCTGGCTGGCACTGGCGCTGATCTGCGTCGGCTCCGGCTTCCTCAAGGCCAACATCTCGGTGATCGTCGGCCAGCTTTACCGCATGACCGACACCCGCCGCGACGCGGCCTACACCATCTTCTACATGGGGGTGAACGTCGGCGCGGCGCTGGGGACGATCCTGGTCGGCTATCTCGGCGAGACGATCGGCTGGGCCTGGGGCTTCGGTCTGGCCGGGATCGGCATGGTGCTGGGACTGCTGATCTTTATCGTCGGCCGCCCGGCCCTGGCCGGCAAGGGCGAGCCCCCGGTGCCGCTCGCGGCGCGCACCGAATGGACGCTCTATGCCATCGGCATAGCCGCGGTCGCGGTGATCTGGGGGCTGGTGCAGTATCAGGACGTGATCCAGTCGCTGCTCATCGTCTCGGGGCTGGGGATGCTCGGCTATACCCTGTTCGAAGCCTTCAAGCTGCCCAAGGAGCCGCGCGAGCGCATCTTCGCGATCCTGTTCCTCGTCGCGCTGAATCCGGTGTTCTGGGGCCTGTTCGAGCAGGCCGGCGGCAGCCTCAGCCTCTATACCGACCGCTTCGTCGATCGCGCGGGGGTGCCGACCAGCCTGTTCCAGTCGATCAACCCGATCTACATCGTGCTGCTCGGCCCGGTCTTCGCGGGGCTGTGGACCTGGCTCGGACGCAGGGGACTGGAACCCTCGGCCCCGGCCAAGTTCGGCCTTGCCCTGGTGCAGGTCGGTCTGTCGTTCCTGGTCTTCGTCTGGGGCGCCAACAGCGTGGGCGCGGCCGCACTGACCCCGGTGATCTTCGTCTTCCTGATCTATCTGCTGCAGACCACCGGCGAACTGTGCCTGTCTCCGGTCGGACTCTCGGCGATGACCCGGCTGGCGCCGCTGCATCTCGGCAGCTTCATCATGGGGGCCTGGTTCTACATGACCGCGGTGGGCAACTTCGTGGCTGGCAAGATCGGCGAGGCGACCGGTGGCGAGGGCGGCGAAATGAGCAAGGAACTGACCCTGGCGATCTACAGCCAGATCGGCTGGATCACGATCGGGGTGGCCGTGGTCGTGCTGCTGTTGTCGCGGATCGTGCGGCGCTGGATGCACCTCGACACGCTGGAGGATCGCGCCGCGGCCGCCTGAGCGCGCCCGGCTTCGAGCCGGCGTCCGGCACCAGAAAGGCCCCCGGTGCGCACCGGGGGCCTTGTGCATGGCTGATTGTCCTGGCCTGGGGCTACTTGGCCTTGGGTGCGGCCTGGGCCGCGTTCTCGGGCAGGCCGCCGAGCTGGGTGACCAGCTTGGTATAGGCGTCGAGGTAGGCCAGCACGATGACCTGGCCGATCGCCGTGTCCTGATAGCCACCGCCCCCGGCCGCGGCGAAGACCCCGCCGCCGAACAGGCCGCCACCCCCGGCCCCGAAGCTCAGGTCCGACTTGCGGGCATAGCCCTCGGTCAGCGCCTCCTCCTCGGTGGTGCGGGCATTGACGATCGAGAGCGTGACGTTGGCCTCGCTCTTCTTGATGTTGATGCCCCCGGCCACTGCGCCGAACAGGCCCCCGCCGAGCCCGCCGAGCAGGCCGCCGATGCGGTTGCCGCCCGAGTTCTTGTTGCTCGAGACGATGTCGGGCTCGAGATAGTAGTCGGCCGCCTTGACCTGGCCCTTGCCAAGGTTCGAGCCGGCCTGCAGCTCGCCCGCGTCGGCCATGGCGCGCTCCATCGCGCGGCTCTGCATGGCGCGGCCGCGGTTGACCAGGCCGAAACAGCCAGACTGCTGGACGAAGACCTTGAGGATCGCCTCGGGGCTGCCGAGGTTGAGTTCGCGCCACCACTGGTTGTCGGGCTCGACGATCGCGATCGTGCCCAGCCGCTTGGTGCACTTGGGGATCTCCTGGGTGCCCTTGGCCTGGGCCTGGCGCCCCGACGAGCCCTTGTCGGCGGCCGCCGCCAGACCGGGCGTCGCCAGCAGCGCCAGCGCCGCCACAGTGGTTGCGAAGTGTTTCATGATCTGCCCCTTCAGTTGATCGGACCGCCGTCATTCCCCCGGCCCGAATTCTTCCCGCCGCGACAGTACTCCGCAAATCGTGACAGACAAATGGTCTTGTGCAAGCCGCCGTGATCAGGCCGCCATGTTGTCGATCAGACGGGCCCGGCCGATCCGCGCGGCCACCAGCAGCCGCGCCGGGCCGGTTCCGCGTTCGGCCAGCGGCGCCAGGGTTCCGGCATCGCACAGCGCGGCATAGTCGACCGCGGCGAACCCGCCGGCGTGCAGCGCGGCGACCAGCTCGGCCAGGGCGGCATCGACCGGCGTGCCTGCCGCGATCCGCGCGATCGCCGCCTGCATCGCGCGCGGCAGGGCGGCGGCGGCGGCGCGTTCGGCCGGAGTGAGATAGGCATTGCGCGAGCTCATCGCGAGCCCGTCGGCCTCGCGCACGGTCGGCACGCCGATGATGCGATCAACATGGGGCCGCACCAGATCGAGATCGCGCGCCATGCGCCGGATCACCGCCAGCTGCTGCCAGTCCTTCTCGCCGAACAAGGCCAGATCGGGGCGGACCTGGTTGAACAGCTTGCACACGACCGTGGCCACCCCGTCGAAGTGTCCTGGCCGGGCCGCGCCGCACAGCCCGTCGCTGACCCCGGTGACGGCGATATTGGTGGCATAGCCGGCGGGATACATCACCTCGGCGGTCGGCGCCCAGAGCAGCGCCACGCCCTCGGCCGCGAGCAGGGCGCTGTCCTCGGCCAGCCGGCGCGGATAGGCGGCGAGATCCTCGCCCGCGCCGAACTGGCGGGGATTGACGAAGATCGACACGGCGACATGCGCAGCCCGGCGCCGGGCCTCGCGCACCAGGGTCAGATGGCCCTCATGCAGGGCGCCCATGGTCGGCACCAGGGCGAGCGGTCCCTCACGGCGCAAGGCGCCGACAGCATCTCGCAGTGGATCAATGCGATTGACGGTTTGCATGGCACAAGCCCCTTGCGATACACCCGGCGGGACTGGAGCCGCCGATCGGCCGAGCCCGCCCTAGCGCCGGCCGCGGCATCGTTCAAACCCCGCTGCAAAGGCCAAGCCATTCCCGTGTCTGCCCCCCTCCCCCCGCACCGCATCGTCTTCGCCAACGAAAAGGGCGGCACCGGCAAGTCGACCACGGCGGTCCATATCGCGATCGCCCTCGCCTACCAGGGCCACCGGGTCGCCGCGATCGACCTCGATCCGCGCCAGCGCACCTTCCACCGCTATCTGGAAAACCGCGCCGAGACGATGAAGCGGCGCGAGATCGCGCTGCCAACCGTGCAGTTCGCGGTGTTCAACGGCACCACTGCCGAGGAGCTTGACGCGCTGGTTGCCGAGCTCAGCTCCGGAGTCGACTACCTGATCTTCGACACGCCCGGCCGCGACGACCCGCTGGCGCGCCATGCCGCCACCGAGGCCGACACGCTGGTCACCCCGCTCAACGATTCGTTCGTCGACTTCGACCTGATCGGCCAGGTCGATGCCGAGACCTTCAAGGTCCGCCGCCTCTCGTTCTATGCCGAGCTGATCTGGGAAACGCGCAAGAAGCGCGCGATGGCCACGATCCGCGAGCAGCGCCGCGAGATGGACTGGGTGGTGGTGCGCAACCGCACCCAGCACGTCGAGGCGCGCAACATGCGCCGGCTCGACAATGCGCTGGCCGAATTGTCCAAGCGCGTCGGCTTCCGCGTCGCCCAGGGCCTGTCCGAGCGCGTGATCTACCGCGAGCTGTTCCCCTCGGGGCTGACTCTGCTCGACAAGGGCCACCTCGGCGAGCTCGGCACCAGCCACCTCGTCGCGCGGCAGGAACTGCGCCAGCTCGTCGCCGGGCTCAACCTGCCGCAGCCCGTGCGGGCCGAGGGCGCGGTGCAGCGCACCCCCGCCGAGGTCTGAGGGCCGCATGGCCCGCCTGCTGCTCTGGCTCGTGCTGGCCTGCGCGCTGTGCAAGGCGCTGACCGGCCGCTGGCCGTGGCAGCTGGCGGGATGGGAACCGGGCTGGGGCAAGAACCGTGCAGACGACGAGACGGTCCGGGCCACCGCTGCGCGCCAGCTGCTGGGGGTCTCGTCCCGCGCCGGGCGCGGCGAGATCATCGAGGCGCACAAGCGGCTGGTCGCCCAGGTCCATCCCGATCGCGGCGGGACCAGTGATCAGGTGCACGAAGCCAATGCCGCGCGCGACCTGCTGCTGGGCCAGCTGCGCGACTCGCTGGACTAGCCATGCCGCACCCCCTGCCGCCGGCGATCCTGCGCGAATATGATATCCGCGGGGTTTTCGGGGAGACGCTGGGGCCCGACGATGCCCGCGCGATCGGCCGCAGCTTCGCCACGCTGGTGCGCCGCGCCGGCGGCAGCCGGGTGGCAGTCGGCTATGACGGTCGGCTCAGCTCGCCGGTACTCGAGCACGCTCTGGTCGAGGGGCTGACCGCCAGCGGGGTGGACGTGGTGCGGATCGGGCTGGGGCCCACGCCGATGCTCTACTTTGCCGAGGCCTCAATGGAGGATGTGCAGGGCGGCATCCAGGTAACCGGCAGCCACAATCCCGCCAATCACAACGGCTTCAAGCTGGTGCTGGAAGGACATCCGGTCTTCGGCGAGGCGCTCCAGCGGCTCGGCGCCATCGCCGCGGCCGGCGACTGGTGCGACGGGATCGGCCGGATCGAGACACGCGAGGTGCTGAACGGCTATGTCGGGCGGCTGGCCGCCGAGCTCGACGGGATCGCGCCCGCTGCGCTCGACGGGCTGCGCCTTGGCTGGGACACCGGCAATGGCGCCGCCGGGCCCGCAGTCGAGGCGCTGGTCGCCCGCCTGCCCGGCACCCACCACCTGCTGTTCACCCCGGTCGATGGCACTTTCCCGCATCACCACCCCGATCCCACGGACCCGGCCAACCTGCGCGACCTGCAGGCGCTTGTCGCGGCCAAGCAGCTCGACTTCGGAGTGGCTTTCGACGGCGACGGCGACCGGCTTGGCGCGATCGATGCGACCGGGCGGGTGATCTGGGGCGACCAGCTGCTGATGATCTTTGCCGAGGACCTGCTGCGTGCGCAGCCGGGGGCCGCGGTGATCGCCGACGTGAAGGCTTCGGCCGCGCTGTTCGACCATGTGGCGGCCCTGGGCGGCAGGGCCGAGATGTGGCGGACCGGGCACAGCCTGATCAAGTCCAGAATGAAGCAAACCGGCGCGCCGCTGGGCGGCGAGATGACCGGGCACCTGTTCTTCGCCGACCGCTACTTCGGCTTCGATGATGCGCTTTATGCCGCGGTGCGGCTGATCGGGGCGACGGTCCGGCTCGGGCGCTCGGTCACCGCGCTGCGCGGCGCCATGCCCACGTTGGCGACCACCCCCGAACTGCGCTTCGCGGTCGATCCGGCGCGCAAGCAGGCGGTGATCGCGGCGGTGCACGAGCAGCTCGCCGCGGCCGGGGCGAAGGTGGTCGCGCTGGACGGGGTGCGGGTCGAGACCGCCGACGGCTGGTGGCTGCTGCGCGCCTCGAACACGCAGGACATGCTGACGGCGCGGGCCGAGGCGCGCGATGCGGCGGGGCTGGCACGGGTCCTGGCCGCGCTCGACGCGGCGCTGGCCGGCGCGGGGGTCGTGCGCCCCGCAGCGGACTGACCGGGCCGCAACCGCACCCCTGGCCCGCCCCCACGGCCGGTTGCGCCGGGGCGGTTTGGGCCCGATACCCGGCCCATGGCCGCCGCGCTTCCTCCCGAACTTGCCGCTTGGTTCGCCGGGCGTGGCTGGCGCGTGCGGCGGCACCAGCTGGCCATGCTCGCGGCGGCCGAGGCCGGCCAGCACGCGCTGCTGGTGGCCGAGACCGGCGCCGGCAAGACGCTCGCCGGCTTCCTCCCCACCCTCGCCGCCTTTGCGCCGTCGGTCCTGCGCGGCGGCGCGCTGCCTGAGGGGCTGCACACGCTCTATGTTTCGCCGCTCAAGGCGCTGGCCCACGACGTGCAGCGCAACCTGCTCGCCCCGGTCGAGGCGCTCGACCTGCCGCTGCGGGTCGAGACGCGCAGCGGCGACACCCCGAGCGACCGCAAGGCACGGCAGCGGGCGCGCCCGCCGCACGTCCTCCTGACCACGCCCGAATCGCTCTCGCTGCTGCTCAGCTATCCCGAGGCCCCGGCGCTGTTCGCCACGTTGCAGCGGGTGGTGATCGACGAGGTCCATGCCTTCGCCGCGGGCAAGCGGGGCGATCTGCTCTCGCTGGCACTGGCACGCCTGCAGAGCTGGGCGCCGGGGCTGCAGCGCGTGGCGCTCTCGGCGACGGTGGCCGAACCGGACGATTTC
Source organism: Novosphingobium piscinae (assembly GCF_014230355.1). Taxonomy (GTDB): domain Bacteria; phylum Pseudomonadota; class Alphaproteobacteria; order Sphingomonadales; family Sphingomonadaceae; genus Novosphingobium; species Novosphingobium piscinae. The sequence continues at coordinate 10,445 of NZ_JACLAX010000012.1, read as the reverse complement.
CGCCGCTGGCTTGCGCCGGGCGGGGAGGCCGGGGCAGTCACCCTGGTCGAGGGCGAGCCTGGCGCACCGCCCCGGCTCGAGATCCTGCTGCCGCAAGAGGAGCGGGTGCCATGGGGCGGCCACGCCGCCACCTGGGCCGTGCCGCAGCTCTACCAGCAGATCCGCGCGCACCGGACCACGCTGGTCTTCACCAACACGCGCTTCCTGGCCGAATACATCTTCCAGCTGCTGTGGGACGCCAACGACGACAAGCTGCCGATCGGGATCCACCACGGCTCGCTGTCCAAGGAGGCGCGCCGCAAGGTCGAGGCGGCGATGGCCCGCGGCGAGCTGCGCGCGCTGGTCTGCACCGCCAGCCTCGATCTGGGGGTGGACTGGGGCGACATCGATCTGGTGGTGCAGATGGGCGCGCCGAAGGGCTCGTCGCGCCTGCTGCAGCGCATCGGCCGCGCCAACCATCGGCTCGACGCGCCGAGCGAGGCGCTGCTGGTGCCGGGCAACCGCTTCGAGTTCCTCGAGGCGACCGCCGCGCTCGAGGCGGTGGCCGCAGGCCAGCGCGATGGCGAGGCCTTCCGCCCCGGCGCGCTCGACGTGCTGGCCCAGCACGTGATGGCCTGCGCCTGCCAGGGGCCGTTCGACGAAGCCGCGCTGCTCGCCGAGGTGCAGGCCAGTGCCGCCTATGCCTGGCTGGATGCCGCGGGCTGGGAGCGGGTGCTGCAGTTCGTCGCGACCGGCGGCTATGCCCTGCGGGCCTATGACCGCTTCCGCCGGATCGTGCGCGACCGCGCCGGCACCTGGCGGCTGACTCATCCCGAACATGCCGCGCGGCACCGGCTCAACGCGGGGATCATCGTCGATGCCGAGATGCTCGAGGTGCGCTTCCGCAATGGTCGCTCGCTCGGCCGGGTCGAGGAATCGTTCGGGGCGACGCTGGCGCCCGGCGACACCTTCCGCTTTGCCGGGATGGATCTCGAGGTCGAAACGCTGCGCGACCTTGAGCTGACCGTGCGGGCGGCCAAGCGCGCGGGGACGATCCCCAGCTACATGGGCGCGCGGCTGCCGATCTCGACCCACCTGGCCGAGCGCGTGCGCGGCCTGCTGGTCGACCGCGCCGGCTGGGGCCGGTTTCCGGACGACGTGCGCGAATGGCTCGAGGTGCAGGACTGGCGCTCACGCCTGCCCGGGCCGGGCGAGCTGCTGGTCGAGAGCTTCCCCCACGGCCAGCGCCACTACAGCGTGATCTATACCTTCGAGGGGTGGAACGCGAACCAGTCGCTGGGCATGCTGATCACCCGGCGGATGGCCGAGCGCGGCCTGTCGCCGCTGGGCTTCGTCGCCAACGACTATGCCCTGGGGGTCTGGGGGCTCAAGCCGATCGAGGATCCGGCGCCGCTGCTTTCGCCCGACATCCTGACCCACGAGTTTCTCGACTGGGTTCAGGAATCGCACCTGCTGCGCCGCGCCTTCCGCGAAGTGGCAGTGATCGGCGGACTGGTCGAGCGGCAGCAGCCGGGGAAACGCAAGAGCGGGCGGCAGGTGACCTTCTCGACCGACCTGATCTACGACGTGCTGCGCCGGCACGAGCCCGACCACATGCTGATCGAGGCGGCCTGGGCCGATGCCCGCACCCGGTTGACCGATGTGGGCCGCCTGGCCGGGCTGCTCGACCGGGCGGCGGACGAGCTGGTCCATGTCCGGCTTGACCGCGTCTCGCCGCTGGCCGTGCCGGTGCTGGTCATGATCGGGCGCGAAAGCCTGCCGAGCGGGGCGGCCGACGACGATCTGCTGGTCGAGGCCGAGAGCCTGGCGGCGCAGGCCATGCGTCCGGAATGAGGCAGACGCCGCCCACGAAAAAGGGGCGGATCGCTCCGCCCCTCGATCGTTCCGGGTCAGATCCCGCGGCTTACTTGGCCGCCGGCGCGTTGGCCGACTTGCCGAACTCCGAGTACTGCTCGTTGCCGACAAAGCCGAACTTGGTCACACCCGACGCCTTGATGATGTTCAGCGCGGAAGCGGCCAGTTCATAGCTGGCGCCCGCTTCGGGCTGGAACTGGAGCTCGGGCTCCGGCTTCATCGCCAGCGTCTGCTGCAGCAGCGCCACCAGCTGGCCGTTGTTGATCGGCTGCCCGTTCCACAGCACCTTGTTGTCATACGTCAGCACGACCTTGTTCTTGATCGGCTGGACGATGATGTTCGTCGGCGGCGGGTTGGGCGAAGGCAGGTCGATGTTGACCGCGTGGGTGGCGACCGGAATGGTGATGATGAACATGATGAGGAGCACGAGCATGACGTCGATGAGCGGCGTCGTGTTCATGTCCATCATCGGCGAGCCATCATCCTTGCCGCCTGACATTGCCATGGGAAGTTACTCCTGAATTGCCTGGGGCCATCGGCCCCGGAATGAAGGCCGCGGCCTCAACCCTTCGGATCGACCGGGTTGGAGATGAAGCCCACCGTCGGGTAACCCGAGATCTGGACGTTGAAGATCGCGCCGGCAATGCACCGCCACGGGGCGTTCACGTCGCCGCGGATGTGGACCTGCGGGATCTTCTCCGGATTGGCGCGCAGCGCCTCCGGGCCACCCTCGCGCTTCACGATGGTGTCGAGCCGCTTGTAGGCCATGTCCCGCAGTTCGGTCGAATCCACCGGGGTGATGTTGTTGAAGTAGATCCGGCACTCGCCGTTGCGCGAGGCGCCCTCATAGCCCGGCTCACCGGCGCTGCGACCGGCATCGTCGGTCGTGCTGACGGTCAGCAACAGGTTCTCGACCTTGTCCTTCGATTCCTGCGAGACCATGATCGGGAGGCGCAGCTTTTCGATCGTCTGAATCGCGACCGGAACCGCGATGAGGAAGATGATCAGCAGCACCAGCATCACGTCCACCAGCGGGGTCGTGTTGATGTCGGACATGGGGGTTTCCGCCCCGCCGCCGCCCGTCGAAATCGCCATAGTATCATCCTATCCTGTCGTCAGGCCGGGGAGGGGCCGGCCGGCATGCCGCAGCCGCCCCCTTCCGGCTGGGCGGGGAACCAGCGGCCCCCGCCCGATCCACCAGCTTACGGCTTGGCCGGAGCGGCGGCCGGCTTGGCCGGAGCGGGCTTGGCGGCCGGAGCGGCCGGCACGGCCGGCTTGACGGCGCCCTTCGAGTTGATGTTGGCGAGAACGTCGATCGAGAAGCCCTGGAGCTGCTCGGCAATGCTCTTGTTGCGAGCCTGCAGGTAGTTGTAGGCGAGCACGGCCGGAACCGCGACGAGCAGACCGAGCGCGGTCATGATCAGCGCTTCACCGACCGGGCCGGCGACCTTGTCGATCGAGGCCGAACCGGCGAGGCCGATGGCGATCAGCGCGCGGTAGATGCCGACCACGGTACCGAACAGACCGATGAACGGCGAGGTCGCGCCGACGGTGGCGAGGAACGGCAGGCCCGAAGCGAGACGGGCGTTGATCGACTGCTCCGAACGGGCGAGCGAGCCAACCAGCCACTCGTGGGCGTCGGTGGCGTCAAGCATCTTGCCGTGCTGCTCCTCGGCGGCCAGGCCGTCGTCGACCAGCTGGCGCCAGGCGCTGTTCTTCTCGAGCTTGGCGGCGCCTTCCTTCAGCGTGGGCGCGCGCCAGAAGTTCTGACGCAGCTCACGGCCCTGGCGGATGATCTTGCTCTGCTCGAACCACTTGGTGAACAGGATGAAGAACGAACCGAACGACATCACGCCGAGGATGATCACCGTGGCGTAGGCGATGAAACCGCCCTGCTCCAGCGCTTCGGCGAAGCCGAACTTGTTCTGCGGGGCCGCATTCGCGCCAGCGGCCAGAAGATTGATAAGCATGCGATAGTCCTCTCAAGAGAAGGTGGATTCGAAGTTGCCGGCTGACCGGCTGGGCACCGCGGACGGCGCCCGGAAGATGCGTCAGTCCTTCGGAATGACCCAGCGGATGCGGTTGGCATAGGAGCCCGCAGTCGGCTGGCCCTCACCATCGGTGGCCGGCGTGAAGCGCGCCCGGCGCTTGACGTTGTCGCAGGTCGCCGCGTCCAGGTCGGGGCTGCCCGACGAGCTGGTGATCTCGCAGTCCGACACGCGGCCGTCGGCGGTCACCGTAACCCGGAAGCCGGTGGTGCCTTCACGCTCCTCGCGCAGGGCGCGCGACGGATAATCGTTGCTGGTCGCCCAGTTCGCCGGATTGCCACGCGGGGCCGCGCCCTTCGGGGTGAAGCGCGGCGGCGGCGGCGCGGCCGGTGCCGGCGGGATGTACACCGGCGGCGGCGGGGCCGGAGGCGCGACCTGGACGGTCTCGATCTGCGGCGCGACCGGAGCGATGTCGACCTTCACCGGAGGGGCGACCACCGGCGGAGGCGGCGTGTCGTTCTTCGGCGGCGGCGGCGGCGGCTCCTTCGGTTTCTCCGGCTCCTTGATGTCGACCGTGGTCACCTTCTTGATGATCTGCTGCGCTGCCGAATAGGCAAGGCCAGTGACCAAGGCGTAACCGACGGCGACGTGAATCAGTGCAACGATGATCAGCGCGGTAATCTTGTTACCACTCATCTGTTGGTCAGCGTAAGCCATTCAGACGCATCACTCCATAACAATGCCCCGGACAGCCAGGGCAGCCGAGTCCGATGACGAGGTCGTCGTCGGAATCGGACAGTCGAATGTTCCACCCTGCCGGTATCCCGGGCACTGCTGAAGGCGGGTGCCTTCGAGCAGTTCAGTCTGTTTGGCCGCCCTGAACGAGCGTGCCGCTTGTGCGCGAGCTTTAACGTCGAGTTACCACCCACGCAACGGCTGAATCCGCGCTTGCCGCGGGTTAACCGTCAATTCACACCTGCAAGGATCAAAATCATTGGCCCGCCTTGCACTACGCACAATGACGTGTTTCGTCCGGCGCCGACCAGGAGGTAGACTGATGCCACGCAGTGGGACTACATTGCGCCTGATTCTCACGCTTTTGCAAGCCTTTGCCGCGCTTTTCCCCGGCCCGATGCGGGTCCGTGGGCAGGCCCCCGGCGGGCTTTTCGGCGCATCTGGCGGGGCCGCGGCGCTCCTTGGCGTGCTGCTGCTGGCCGGGGCAGCGGACCGCGCCGCGGCCCAGCCTGCCGCCGTGCCAGGCAATCGCGAATCGGTAGCGATAGCGGCGGGACCTGCATCGGCGGCACAGCCGGCACCGCCCCCCGGACTCACCTACGCCGATCTGGCCGATCTGGCCGACGGGACCCCGGTGGTGCTGCGCGCCAAGCCGCGCGGGGCCACCCGGGTCGAAGCCGAGCGCGCACCGGGCCTGCGCCCGGGCCATGCCCGGCTCTACATCGAGGCGCGCACCGTGGCCCTGATCGCCGGGCCCGACCAGGCCGGCGATTCCCTGCGCTACCTGATCGACGTGCCGCTCGACGCGAAGGGCAAGCTGCCCAAGCGCGCCAAGGGCGACGTGGTCCTGTTCGCCCGGACCAACCCGGCCCGCCCTGGCGAGCTCCAGCTGGTGGCGCCCGATGGCGAGGTGGCCTGGTCGGCCGAGCTCGAGACGCGGCTCAAGGGCGTGCTGGCCGCGCTGCTCGCCCCTGACGCCCCGCCGCGGATTGGCGGCGTGCGCGAGGCGATTCACGTGTCCGGGACCCTCGCCGGGGAGGGCGAGACCCAGCTGTTCCTCGCCACCGCCGATGGCGAGCCCGCGTCGATCAGCGTGGTCCGCCGTCCCGGCGCCTCGCCGCGCTGGAGCGTGTCGTTCTCCGAAGTGCTCGATGCCCGGGGCGAGCCGCCCGCGCCCGAGACGCTGGAGTGGTACCGGCTGGCCTGCTTCCTGCCGCCGCGGTTGCCCGCCCAGGCTCACGTGTCGGCCAGTGCGGCTGATCGAACCCAGGCCGAGGCCGACTACCGCCTGGTCCTCGCCGCGCTGGGCCCCTGCCCGCGCAGCCGCGGCTGAGCGGCACGCCGGGGCACTGGCCTTTCGCGCCGGGCTGGCCTAGGGGCGCGCGGTGAAAGAGGTGAACATGGCCGAACCACTACGCATCGCGCTCGCTGGACTGGGAACTGTCGGTGCCGGCGTCATCCGCCTGATCGAGACCAACGCCGCACTGATCGCGCGGCGGGCCGGGCGGCCGATCACGATCACCGCGATCAGCGCGCGCGACCGCAGCAAGAAGCGCGGCCTCGACCTGACCCCCTATGCCTGGGAAGACGACATGATCGTCCTCGGCGAGCGCCCCGATGTGGATGTGGTGGTCGAGCTGGTCGGCGGGTCGGACGGCCCGGCGCTGGCCTGTGCCCGCACCACGATCGAGGCCGGCAAGGCCTTCGTCACCGCGAACAAGGCGATGATCGCCCACCATGGTCTCGAACTGGCCGCCAAGGCCGAGGCGGCCAAGGTCGCGCTGAAGTTCGAGGCGGCGGTCGCGGGCGGCATCCCGGTGATCAAGGGCCTGCGCGAAGGCGCTGCGGCCAATGCCTTCGAGCGGGTCTATGGCATCCTCAACGGCACCTGCAATTTCATCCTCTCGACCATGGAGGACACCGGCCGCGATTTCGCCGACGTGCTCGCCGAGGCCCAGGCGCGCGGCTATGCCGAAGCCGACCCGACCTTCGACATCGAGGGCACCGACGCGGCGCACAAGCTGGCGATCCTGGCCGCGATCGCCTTCGGCGCGCGGATCGATTTCGCCGCGGTCGATACCACCGGGATCGCCCGGCTGCTCGCTGCCGATATCGCCCAGGCCGATTCGCTTGGCTACGTGATCCGCCTGATCGGCGTGGCCGAGCCTGACTGGGCCGAAGGGACCTGCCGCCTGTTCCAGCGGGTTCAACCGCACCTCGTCCCGTTCGACCATCCGCTCGCCCATGTCGACGGCGCGACCAATGCCGTGGTCGCCGAGGGCAACTTCTCCGGCCGGCTGCTGTTCCAGGGCGCCGGCGCCGGCGACGGCCCGACCGCAAGCGCCGTGGTGGCCGACCTGATCGACATCGCCCGGGGCGAGATCGGCGCGCCCTTCTCGGTCCCGGTGGCCGAGCTCGAGGCGCTGCCCCCGGCCCCCTCGGGCCACCGTCGCGGGCGTGCCTATATCCGCTTCATCGTCGCCGACCGGCCGGGCGTGCTGGCCGAGATCACGGCAGCCATGCGCGATGCCGGGGTGTCGATCGAAAGCCTGATCCAGAAGGGCCGCGCCGGAGCCGACGGCGAGGTGCTGGTGGCCATGGTCACCCACGAGGGCCCCGAAAGCGCCGTAACCGAGGCGCTGCGGCTGCTCGACGGTTCGCCCAGCCTGGCGCAGCCCCCGCTGGTGATGCAGCTGCTGGGCAGCTGAGCGGTCAGGGGGCGGGAATCTCGCCCTTGGCGATGCGATCGGCGTCGGATCCCGCCGGGGCCGGCGGCAGCTTGCTGAAATCGACCACATAGACCGGCGGTGGCACCCGGCCGAAGCCGTGGCACTTGACGATCTTGCAGTCGGGCAGGCTGCTGACATTCGGTGCCGTCGGCACGCCGGTGTCACGGCCCTCGCGCGAATCCGGCTCGCTGTCGGTGATGGAGGGCACGCGCCATGCCTCGCCGCGATCAGCCCCGCAGACGACGATCTCGCCCTGGCTGCGCGCCTGGACGCAGGCCGCGCGGCGCTGCCGGGCGGCCGCAGTCGGAGAGATCATCAGGCCGGCGGCGATCGCGGCATCGTCGGGCGGGGGTGATTCGGCTGCCGGCGGCGCCGGTTGGGCGCGGCCGGGCGCCGCGCCGAGCAGGGTCAGGCAGAGCAGCGTCAGGCAGCGCTGCGTCAGACTGGCCCACGAGCGACCGGACGCCGATTCGCCGCACCGGCGGTCCGCAGCCGCTGTCCCGCTGGCCCGGGCTCGAGGCCCCCGTCCCTTCCGCTCCCGCATCACCGAAACCTTGTAGGGCCGGGGCCGCGCCAAGGCGAGAGGCCAGACGCCTGCAATCGGCACGGCCACAACCACCGCCGACCGCGCGCCCCGGCCGCTCCCCCTGGCCGCCCCCTCGACAGCGCCCCTCGACAGCGTCATGCCGCCTGTCTATGCGCCGGGCCAGGCGACCGCCGCCGGTCGCCTCACTTGAACAGGGGATTCCGATGACCAGCACTCCCGCCAGCAGCGTCCTCGATCGCGTACTCGTGCTCGAAATGGTCCGTGTGACCGAGGCCGCCGCGATCGCCGCCTCTTCGCTGGTCGGGCGCGGGGACGAGAAGGCTGCCGATGCCGCCGCCGTCGAGGCGATGCGCGCCGCCTTCGACGAGCTGGCGATCGACGGCACCGTGGTGATCGGCGAGGGTGAGCGCGACGAGGCACCGATGCTGTTCATCGGCGAAAAGGTGGGCGGCGCCCAGGGCACCGGCCCGCGCATCGACATCGCGCTCGATCCGCTGGAAGGCACCACGATCACCGCCAAGGCCGGGCCGAACGCGCTGGCCGTGCTGGCCTGCGCCGAGGAGGGCAACCTGCTCAACGCGCCCGACGTCTACATGGAGAAGCTGGCGGTCGGCCCGGGCTATCCTGAGGGCATCATCAGCCTCGCGAAGTCGCCGAGCGAGAACGTCCGCGCCGTGGCGGCAGCGAAGGGGGTCGAGCCGAGCGAGATCATCGTCTGCGTGCTGGACCGCCCGCGCCATGCCGAACTGATCGCCGAACTGCGCGCGCTAGGCTGCGGGGTCGTGCTGATCGGTGACGGCGATGTCGCCGGGGTCATCGCGGTGACCAACGAGGACACGACGATCGACCTTTACATGGGCACGGGCGGCGCCCCGGAGGGCGTGCTCGCCGCGGCGGCGCTGCGCTGCGTGGGCGGGCAGTTCAATGGCCGCTTGCTGTTCCGCAACGACGAGGAGCGCAGCCGGGCGTTGAAGTGGGGGATCACCGACCTCAACAAGATCTACACCCGCGACGAGCTGGCGATGGGCGATTGCATCTTCGCCGCCACCGGGGTGACCGACGGCTCGCTGCTCAAGGGCGTCAAGCGCCACAAGAACGGCGTCATGACCACCGAGAGCGTCGTGATGCGGGCCAGTTCGGGCACGGTGCGCTGGGTCCGCGGCGAGCGGCGCAAGCAGGGCTGAGCGGGGGGCGCTTTTCCCCGCTGCCGGGCAGCGCGATGTTGCAATTCGGTGACGCTCGGCTAGAGGCTCGGCGGCCCGGTGGGGGGTCCTGGCGGGACAGGATGAGGGAAGCACGATGAAGATCTTGGCCGGCAACAGCAACCTGCCCCTGGCACGGGCCATCGCAGGCTACCTCGAGATCCCGCTGACCGATGCCAGCGTACGGCGCTTCGCCGACGAGGAGGTCTTCGTCGAGATCCACCAGAACGTGCGCGGCGAGGACGTCTTCGTCGTCCAGTCGACCAGTTACCCGGCCAACGACAACCTGATGGAACTGCTGATCTGCATCGACGCGCTGCGGCGCGCGTCGGCCAAGCGGATCACCGCGGTTGTCCCCTATTTCGGCTATGCCCGGCAGGACCGCAAGCCCGGCCCGCGTACACCGATCTCCGCCAAGCTGGTCGCCAACCTGATCACGAAGGCGGGGGCTGACCGCGTGCTCGCGGTCGATCTCCACGCCGGGCAGATCCAAGGCTTCTTCGACATCCCGACCGACAACCTCTACGCGGCGCCGGTCATGGCCGCTGACATCCAGGCCCGCTACGGCCACCAGCAGCTGATGGTCGTGTCGCCCGACGTGGGCGGCGTGGTGCGCGCGCGCGCGCTGGCCAAGCGGCTCGACAACGCCCCGCTGGCGATCGTCGACAAGCGCCGTGACCGGCCCGGTCAGTCCGAGGTCATGAATATCATCGGTGATGTGAAGGGCCGCGCCTGCATCCTGATCGACGACATCATCGATTCCGGCGGCACCCTGTGCAACGCCGCCCAGGCGCTGATGGATGCCGGGGCGGCCAGCGTGACCGCCTATATCACCCACGGCGTGCTGTCGGGCGCTGCCGTGGCCCGGGTCAACGGCTCGGCGCTCAAGGAGCTGGTCATCACCGACACCATCCTCCCGACCGAGGCCACCGTGGCCTCGGACCGCGTGCGGATCCTGACGATCGCGCCGCTGATCGGCGAGGCCATCCGCCGCATCGCCGACGAAAGCTCGGTCAGCTCGCTGTTCGACTGAACCGCGGCACGCTGCGGCTCCGTCCGGCGGCGTTCCCTTGCAGTAAGGCCGGATTGCCGGGCGTCTCGCGCCCCTGTGGGCGCGCGCGTGCCCGGACCCAGACTGGCCGGACTCCGGGCGTCACGGCCAGGCGCCGCCATGAGCTGGCGCGCGCGCTCCGTGATCCCCCGCGTTCCCGTCCGACGCCGCAACTGCCGAACCCAGGCCCCGCCTGCTGCGCCCGGGCAAAGAAAAAGGGGCCGGATTGCTCCGGCCCCTTTGGGTGTTGGCTTGTTCGCCGAAGCGAACCTTACATGCCCGAGCCGGGACCGTAGGAGATCTCGACGCGGCGGTTCTGCAGCTCGCGCACGCCGTCCG
>NZ_JACLAX010000011.1 GCF_014230355.1 Novosphingobium piscinae | reverse complement strand
GATGGAAGAGGCCGGCATCCGCGTCAGCCCCTCGCCCTCGCTGCTCGGCGAAACCCTCGCCGAGGTGCTCAAGACCCGCGTCTGACCGGCCACAGGCGGGGCGGCCCGGCCGTCCCGCCCGGGCCGCGGCAGAGCCTGCGGCTCAGACCCCGACCGGGCGCTCCTCCGGCCCCGGCGGCGCGTCGGGCACCGCCACCTCGATCATGCCGTCGGTGCTGCGCACCGGGAAGGTGCGCAGGTCCGGGTAAGCGCCGCCGAGGCAGCGGCCGCTCGCCACCTCGAAGCGGGCCCCATGCAACGGGCACATGACCGCCCCGCGGCGCACCCGCCCGGGCGAGAGCAGCGCGGCCTGATGGGTGCAGCGGTCGTTGAGGGCGTGGAGGCCGGTGTCGTCGCGGACGATCAGCACGTGCCAACCGCCGAGCAGGGCGGTGGCCTTGCCATCGGCGGGCAGGTCGGTTTCGGCTAGGGCGGGATGCCAGGTTTCGCTCACGGGGATCCTCGGTCTGGGCTGGAAGGCTGGTGATGGTTACAGGGTGAGGGGAATCAGCACCTCGGTGCCAACCCCCTTCCGCCCCGCCTCGGCGACCATCCGGTAGAACCCGGTCAGCCCGGGGGTGGGCGCGTAGAGTTCGGTCATGTGGCCGTAGGCGGCGCTGGTGTCGACGAAGGCGAAGACGAAGCCGTCCGGCCTGACCGAGCGCTGCGCCAGCGGGAAGCCCTCCTGGTCCAGCCGCGCGATCGCGGCATCGACGTCGTCCACGAACAGGGCGACATGGTGCAGGCCCCAGCGTCCCGAACCCTCGGGATAGAGATCATGCAGCGCCGAGGGGCCGGAGTTGTTCTGCTGGACGAACTCAATCATCAGCTCGCCCCACTGGCCATAGGCCGAGCTGTGGTCGAACGGCCGTTCGACCCCGCGGTGCAGTGAACGGGTGACCTCGATCCCGTCAGCGACGAAGAACGGGCCCGAGCCGAAGCGGCGGTGGTGCGCCAGCGCCGCCGCGCGCACGTCGGCGCAGAAATAGGCGACCTGCCGGATCGGCAGACCCCCCGGGCTCATGCACCACCTCCGCTGTTCGCCGTGGCGCCTACTTTCCCTGCCACACGCCGGGCCGCTTCTCGACGAAGGCCTTCATCCCTTCGGCCTTGTCCTCGGTGGCGGTCAGGATCTGGAAGGCGCGGCGCTCGAACAGCAGGCCCTGGTCCAGCGTGGTCTCGAAGGCGACGTTGACCATCTCCTTGTTCACCTTGGCGGCCATCGGCGGCATCGCCGCGATCGTCTGCGCGGCCTTGAGCGCCTCGTCGATCAGCCCTGCCAGCGGCACGATCCGGCTGACCAGACCCGACCGCTCGGCCTCGGCGGCGTCCATCATCCGGCCGGTCAGGCACATGTCCATCGCCTTGGCCTTGCCGACCGCCCGGGTCAGCCGCTGCGATCCGCCCATCCCCGGGGCCACGCCCAGCTTGATCTCGGGCTGGCCGAAGCGCGCCGTATCGGCGGCGATGATGAAATCGGCCATCATCGCCAGCTCGCAGCCCCCGCCCAGCGCGAAGCCGTTGACCGCGGCGATCCACGGCTTGCGGGTGGACTTGACGAGGTGGCTGGTCCAGCCCGCGAAGAAGTCCTCGTTGAAGAAGTCCGAGGCGGGCTTGTCGGCCATCTCCTTGATATCGGCGCCGGCCGCGAAGGCCTTGTCGCCTGCCCCGGTGAGCACCGCGCAGCCCTGGCTCGGATCCGCCTCGAAGGCGGCGAAGGCGGCGATCAGCTCGGCCAGGACCTGCGAGTTCAGCGCGTTCAGCGCCTGCGGCCGGTTGATCGTGATCAGCGTCACCGCATCGTGCTGTTCGACCAGGATGCTCTCGTACGTCATAGCGGGGTCCATTCTTCGTTGGCGGGAAGGGGGGCGAAGATCGCGTCGAGCCGGTCCGCGCCGACGGCCTCGGGGGTGGCGGGCGACCAGCACGGCGCATTATCCTTGTCGATGATCACCGCGCGGACCCCTTCGGCGAAATCGGGCAGGGTCAGCACGCGGCTGCCGATGCGGTACTCCATCGCCATGTTCGCGGCGAAATCGGGCAGGTCCGCGCTGGTCGCCAGCTGGCGCAGTGCCACCTTGCACGCCTGCGGGCTTTTCGTGCGCAGCGTGGCCAGCGTATCGCGGGCGAAATCGCCGGGATCGGCCGCCAGCGCGGCGAGCACCTCCTCATACCGGTCGCTGGCGAACAGCCGGGCAATCGCGGCCGCCTGCGCGGCGAGGCGCGGTTCCGGAGCGGGGGCGGCCAGTTCGGCGAGGATCGTGGCGAGCGCGGCGGGATCGGCGGCGATCCGCGCCTTGGCCGCGGCCAGCGCCTCGACCGGCAGGTAATGCGTCGCCAGACCCGTCCACAGGCACTCCGCCCCGTCCAGCCGGGCGCCGGTGAGCGCGAGGTACTGCCCGAGGCGATCGGGCAGGCGCGACAGGTACCAGCCGCCGCCGACGTCGGGGAACAGGCCGATCCCGGTCTCGGGCATGGCCAGCCGGGTTTGCGCCGTGGCGATGCGCAGCCGGGCCGGACCCGAGATCCCGACCCCGCCGCCCATGGTGATGCCGTCCATGAAGGCGATCACCGGCTTGGGGTAGGTCATGATCAGGTGATTCAGCCGGTACTCCTCGAAGAAGAACCGGCGCCCGGCGGCGCCGCCATCGCCCAGCGCGGATTCGCGCAGCAGGGTGATGTCCCCGCCGGCGCAGAAGCCACGCCCTTCGGCATGGTCGATGATCACCACCTGCACGGCCGGATCGTCGCGCCAGGCGAGCAGGGCCGCCGTCATGGCCGCAACCATCGGCAGGGTCAGCGCATGGATCGCTTTGGGCCGGTTGAGCGACAGGACGCCCGCCCCGCCCTCGGTCCGCACCACTATCTCCGTCGTCATCGCCTGCACCCTCTTGGCCTTGCTTGCGCGCAGCTCCATGCCGTGCCGCGCGTGGCACGACAACTGCTTATAGCATGAGCTGCGCGCAAGCCGTGCGCCGGGGCAGAATGATCGCGGTCGCGGCATTGCTGCGTGCGGTCTGGGCTGGCAGGACGGCGCGGGCTATCCGCAGGGCGGACAAGCCGCCCTCGGCCGGCCCAGCAGCAGGGCCGCGGCCTAGACTGCGCCGACTGCACGGAGCGCGCGATGACCCGACCGACACCTGGCCCGATCCTCCGCTTCGCCTCCCGCGGTGTGCCGGCGGGACTGGCCATGGTCGCCGCGGCGCAGATCGTGGCTGTCGTGGCGCCAGCCGCTGCGCTGCGCGCGGAGGTGCCGCCCTTCGCCACGCAGACCCCACCGCCGCCGCCCGACTATGACAGCCCCGCGGCCTGGGCTGCCGGTCCCTTCGGCCCCGGCGCCAGCACGGCCCTGCCAGCCGGCGCCAGCCGCGCCGCCCGGCGTCCCGCTGCCGACGTGTTCTATGTCCATCCGACGACGTTCAAGAGCCAGGACCGCTGGAACCAGGATCTGGCCGACAGCGCCACCAACCGCTGGACCGATGCCAGCGTCATCGCCCGCCAGGCCGGGGCGTTCAGCGGGTGCTGCAAGGTCTATGCGCCGCGCTACCGCCAGGCCTCTTTCCTGAACCGCGATAGCGATCGCGACAAGGCGATGGAGCTGGCCTACAGCGATGTGGCCCGCGCCTTCGACTGGTTCCTCGCACACCGCGATCCGCGCCGGCCGTTCATCCTGGCCGGGCACAGCCAGGGCGGCTGGATGATCGCCGCCCTGCTCGAGCGCAAGGTCCAGGGTACGCCGCTGCAGGCGCGCCTGATCGCGGCCTACATCATCGGGATCAATCTCGGGGAAGGGGAGTTCGGCCCGCGCTTCAAGGGGGTGAACCCGTGCGAGACCCCGGCCCAGACCGGCTGCGTGGTGCAGTGGAACGCGCTGCTCCCCAGCGCCAACCTGCCGGTCATGGCCGGGCTTTACCAGTCCACCTACGTCAAGGCGTTCGGCGACAACCCGGGCAAGCTGACGCTGTGCATCAACCCGCTGACCTTCGATCGCAGCCGGCCGGCCGCTCCGGCCACGGCCAGCCGGGGGGCCGTGCCGGGCGATCCCGGCGAGGGCGCCCCCCAGCCGCTGGTGGCGGGCAAGGTGGCCGCCCGCTGCGAGCAGGGCCTGCTGGTGGTGGAGCCCGATCCCGCGCTGGGGCTCAAGCCCCTGCCCGGCGGGGTCATGCACTATCACGACATCGGCCTGTTCTATGCCGATCTGCGCGCCAACGCCGTGCTCCGCACCGCGGCCTGGCAGCGCGCCCACCGCGCCCACCGCGCCGACCGTCCGGCGCGGTAGCGCGGCGCCGGGCTCAGATCGTCCCGGCTGCGGCCAGCCGTTCCAGTTCGCCCGCGTCCAGACCCAGCAGCTCGCCATAGACCTCGGCGTTGTGCTGTCCCGGCCGCGCCGGAGCCGGGCGGCGGACCCTGCCCGGGGTGGCCGAGAGCCGCGGGAAGGTGCTCTGCATTCGCAGCGGGCCATAGCGCTCGGTTTCGACCGTGACGATCGCCTCGCGCGCCTGGAAGTGCGGATCGGCCAGCATGTCGGGCGCGCGGTAGACCCGACCCGCCGGGATCGAGTGTTCGACCATCAGCGCCTCGACCTCGTCGACCGACAGGGTGCCGGTCCAGGCTTCGATCAGCCGATCGAGCTCGGCCTGGTTCTCGCCCCGCGCCAGGTGGGTGGCATAGCGCGGATCATCGCCCAGCTCGGCCCGGCCCATCGCCACGGCCAGGCGCTTCCACAGCGAATCCTTGTTGGCCCCGATCATGAACTCGCCATCCTTGCAGCGGTACACGTTCGAAGGCGCCACGCCCGGCAGGATCGAGCCCGACCGCTCGCGGATGAAGCCCGAGCGATCATATTCGGGGACCAGCCCCTCCATCACCTGCAGCACGCTTTCATAGAGCGCCGCGTCGATCACCTGGCCCTGCCCGGTGCGTTCGCGCACGTGCAGCGCGGCGAGCACCCCGAGGCAGCCGTAGGTCGCGGTCAGCGAATCGCCGATCGACACGCCCATGCGGCTGGGCGCCCGGTCGGGTTCGCCGACGATGTAGCGCCAGCCGCCCATCGCCTCGCCGATCCCGCCGAACCCGGCGCGGTCGGCATAGGGGCCGGTCTGGCCATAGCCCGACATCCGCGCGATGATCAGCCCGGGCTGTTCGGCCAGCAACCGGTCCGGCCCGAGGCCCCACTTCTCCAGCGTTCCCGGCTTGAAGTTCTCGACCACCACGTCGGCGGTGGCGATCAGGCGGCGCACCAGGGCCTGGCCCTCGGGGACCCGCAGGTTGGCCGAGACCGACCGCTTGTTGCGGGCGATGACCTCCCAGTTCACCTTCTCGGCGCCCTGGCCCCAGTCGCGCATCGGGTCGCCGGCGCCGGGCGGCTCGACCTTGATGATGTCCGCTCCCATGTCACCCAGCAACTGACCACAGAACGGGCCGGCGATCAGCTGGCCCAGCTCGATCACGCGAATGTCCGACAGGGCGCCCGGTCGAACGGCAGAAGCTACGGTCACGACAGATCTCCAGAACGGGGTGGCACGCGCGGGGTCCGCCGGTCGCGGCCTGCTGTGCCGTGCCCTCACATGATATAGTCTTATGACGTAAGAGATCGGGTTGACCCCGCGAACGTGGTCCGCGGGTGTCTCCGCCCTGCGGTCAGGGTGCTGCCGGGCGCGCCCGGTCGAAGCCCCCGGCGGTGATCCAGCTGCGGAACGATTCGATCCAGCGGTCGCTCGACAGACCCTGCGGCTTCATGCCGAAGCCGTGGCCACCGCGGGCGTACAGGTGCAGCTCGGGCTGGTAGCCGGCCCTCGTCAGGGCAGCGTAGAACCCGCCCAGCTCCGGCCCGACCAGAACGTCGTCCTGGGCTTGGGCGAGAAACATCGGGGGCAGGGCACCCGGCGCCGGGGTCGGCTTGGGCCGCAGCCAGGGTTCCTTTGGCGTCCCCGGCGGCCAGGGCAGATTGGCCGCGGGCAGATCGGGGAAGGGGATCAGGAACGGCATGCCATAGATCAGTCCGACGAAGTCGGGCCGCTCGGCCGGATTGCCGGTCAGCGCCATCATGCCGGCGATGTGCCCCCCGGCCGAGAAGCCCACCACGCCGACCCGGTGCGGATCGAGGCCCCAGTCGGCCGCGCGTGCCCGCACCAGGCGCAGCGCGGCAAGCCCGTCGGCCAGGCCCGGCATGCCCGCCACGCCGTTGCGGAAGCGCGGATCGCTGTTGACCCGTCGCCGCAGCGCGTCGGCGCTTTCGCCGGGCTCGTGCTGGACCAGGCGGTACTTCAGCACGAACGCGGCGATGCCGTGATCGGCCAGCCACGCGGCCACGGCGGTGCCTTCCTTGCGCATGGCCAGATGGTGGAAGCCGCCGCCGGGCGCGACAATCACCGCGGCGCCGGTGGCCGTGCCGGGGGCGGGCAGGAAGGGCTGCAGCGTGGGGTCGGCGACATTGGCCACATTGTCAGACCAAGGGTCGCCGGGCACGGCTTCGAGCCGCTCCGGCACCGGGACCGACGCGATGCCGGGCCAGCCGGGAATGGCGGGCGCGCCCTGCGGCCAGAGCCGCAGGGGCGCTTCCTCGCGCGCCGCCGCGACCGGAGAGGCCAGGATCAGGCCGGTGAGGACGGCGCCCAGCGCCAGACGGGCAAGCGGGTTCCCGGTGCTGCCGCGCATGGCTCAGGCCCCCACCAGCAGCACGTCGATCTCCGCCAGCCCTGCGCGCAGGGCCTTGGCCGCCTGGTACTCGGGCGAGTTCCAGAATGCCAGGGCGCTGGCCCGGTCGGGCCATTCGGATATGACCACCGAGGGTCCCGGACCGCTCCCCGCCTGTCCATCGCCCTCGAGCACCGCCGCGCCCGGGGCACGGATCACATAGCGACCGCCCGCCGCTTGCAGCAGCTCGGCCGAACGCGCGGTGTAGCCGCAGGCAAGGAAGGCCTCGCGGTCGGGGATCGTGGCGGTGACGACGAGCCAGGCTGCCATGGAGTACGCTCCGGATCAGAAGGGGTGGCCCAACGCATCCACCCCGCGCGGGCGCCAGCGGAAGCCTCTGGCGGCAACTATCCGCTGTGCGGAGGGTCTCCCGGCGCGCGCTTGTTCCTCGGGGCCATCACGCCGTTGCTGGCCGTCGCAGCGGAAGGGGACATGCGGGTGACAGGACAGGCCACGATGACGGAACGGGACGGGGCCGGGTCCGCGGCGGAGGGCGAGTTCAGGCGGGGCTGGCCGATCGTCCTGTCTGCGCTGCTCGGGATCGGCTGCGGCCTCGCCGCCGTGCCGTTCTATACCCTGGGCGTGTTCGCGCCCCACCTGGCGCGCGAGTTCGGCTGGTCGATGGGCCAGATCATGGGCGCGCTGACGATCACCACTCTCGCGCTGGTCGTCGCCGGACCGATCGCCGGGGCGCTGTGCGACCGCCATGGCACGCGCCCGGTGGCGCTGGTCTCGCTCACCCTGTTTGGGCTCAGCTATCTGTCGCTCGCTTTGCTCGGCGGGTCCCTGGTGCAGTACTATCTGACCTTTCTGGTCATCGCCTTCGTCGGGGTTGGCACCCTGCCGATCACCTTTACCCGCACGGTCAACCGCTGGTTCGAGCGCAACCGCGGCCTCGCGCTGGGGCTGGCGATGATGGGCACCGGGCTGTTCGGGATCGTCTGCAAGCCGGTGCTGGCCGCGGTGATTGCGGCCCATGGCTGGCGCGCCGGGTTCCTTGCGCTGGGCGCGCTGCCGTTGGTGGTGGCTCTGCCCGCCTGCTTCGCCCTGTTCCGCGAGCCCGGCCGGGCGGCCGGGGCGGGCGGCGCGGCCGAGGTCCTGCCGGGCCTGACCCGCGCCGAGGCGCTGCGCAGCTGGCGGTTCTGGTTGATCGCGGTGGTGCTCCTGCCGATTTCCTTCGCGCTCGCCGGGACCGTGCCCAACCTCGAGGGGATCCTCACCGACCGCGGCTTCACCCCCGCCACGATCGTGCGGCTGACCCCGCTGATCGGGCTGGCGTCGATCATCGGGCGGCTGGTCGGTGGCTGGCTGCTCGACCGGTTCTGGGCCCCGGCCGTGGCCTTCGTCATCCTTGGCATGCCGGCGGTGTCCTGCGTGCTGCTGTCCGCCGGCGGTCTGCAGCCGGGCACCGGCGCCCTGGCCATCGTCCTGATCGGCTTCGCGCTGGGGATCGAGTACGACATCGTCGCCTACCTGACCGCGCGCTATTTCGGGATGCGGGCCTATGCCGCGATCTACAGCCTGCTCTACACCTGCTTCGCGGTGGGCGCCGGGTTCGCCCCGCTGGTCTTCGGCATGATCCGTGACCGCGCGCAGGACTATGCCCCCGCGCTGCTGCTGGCGGCGGTGATGCTGCCGGTCTGTTCGGCGGCCTTCCTGCTGCTCGGCCGCTACCCTGTGGCCGGGACGCGACAGTCCGGATAGTCGTAAGCGGCGCCATCCGGCTGACCGTTGGCCGGATAGGGATCGCTTGATTGCGGACAGGACAGGCGGGCATCCTGTCTGGATCACACGGATTGTCCCGCAAGGTGGAGCGCAGCATGGAACTGGTCGGCACGAAGATGGTCAGCGATGGCAGGACCGCGCGGCAGATCTTCGAGGACGTGATGGCCAATCCGGGCCGGGCGAAGTTCGGGTTCGGCACAAGGCTGGCCATCGTGAACGTCGATTTCCAGAACGCCTATACCCGGATCGACCGCTACAAGACCGCCTACGAGACCGATCCGCGCCAGATCGAGCACACCAACACGATCTCGCGCCTGGCCCGGGAGCGCGGCATGCCGGTGATCTGGACCCACGTCGCCTATGCCGACGATGCCAGCGACGCCGGGGTCTGGGGGACCCGCACCAACACGCCGGATTCGCTCCAGAACATCAAGGTCGACAGCGACCGTCACGCCTTCGACGAGCGCTGCGCAATCGCGCCGGAGGATACGGTCTATACCAAGCGCATGCCCTCGGCCTTCTTCGAAACGCCGCTGCAGAGCCTGCTGGTGTGGCACAAGGTGGATACCGTGGTGGTGACCGGCGGCAGCACCTCGGGCTGCGTCCGGGCGACCGCGGTGGATGCGCTGTCGCGCGGCTATCGCACGATCGTCCCGATCGAATGCTGCGCCGACAAGCACGAGAGCTACCACTTCGCCAACCTCACCGACCTCCAGCTGAAATATGCCGATGTCGAGCCGGTCCAGGCCGTGATCGACTGGCTGGAGGCGCGCTGACATGCAGGAAGGTGCGCCCGATCCCGGGCTCTACGACTTCACCCCCTATCGCGGCCGGCGGCCCTTCGCCTGGCCGAACGGCGGCAAGGTGGCGGTCTGGGTCTCGCCCAATCTCGAATATTACGAGATCGATCCCCCGGCCAATCCGCACCGCAAGGCCTGGACGCGGCCGCATCCCGACGTGGTCGGCTATGCCCACCGCGATCACGCCAACCGCGTGGGCCACTGGCGCATGGCCGAGGTGATGAGCAAGCACGGCTTTCCCGGCTCGGTCAGCCTCTCGGTGGCACTGTGCCAGCACCACCCCGAGGTGGTCGCCGACGCCAATGCCCGCGGCTGGGAGTTCTTCAGCCACGGGATCTACAACACCCGCTATTCCTACGGGATGGACGAGGCGCAGGAGCGCGCGATCATCGAGGATTCGATCCGCACCGTGCGCGAGGCGACCGGGCAGACGATCCGCGGCTGGCTGGCCCCGGCGCTGACCCACACCCCGCGCACGCTCGACCTGATCGCCGAATACGGGCTCGACTATACCTGCGACCTCTACCACGACGATCAGCCGTTTCCGGTCCGGACGCGCAGCGGCCACCTGATTTCGATGCCCTACAGCCTCGAGGTCAACGATCACTATGGCTTCTTCATCTACAACATGAGCCCGCGCGAATATGCCCGCACGCTGATCGCCCAGTTCGAGCGGCTCGCCGCCGAGCCGAGCGGGACGGTCATGTGCATCCCGCTCCATTCCTACCTGATCGGCCAGCCCCACCGGATCGGCGCCTTCGAGGAGGTGCTGCGCCACATCGCCGCCGACCCGCGCGCCTGGGTGACCCGCTCGGGCGACATTGCCGACGCCTGGCGCGCGGCCCATCCGGAGGCCCTGGCATGAGCCTCGATCCCGCCTATCTCGCCTATCCGCGCCGCCGGCTGGGCTATGACCACGATCTCTACCCCTATACGCCGCTGCCGCAGCGCGCACCGCTCGCCTGGCCCGGCGGCAAGGGCGTGGCGACCTGGCTGGTGGTCAGCCTCGAATGGTTTCCGATCACCCCGTCGGACACGCCGTTCCGCGCCCCCGGGCACATGCAGACCGCCTATCCCGACTACCGCCACTACACCGCGCGCGAATATGGCACCCGGGTGGGCTTCTACCGCCTGCTCGACGCCTTCGCCAAGGTGGGCGCGCGGGTGTCGGTGGCGGCCAACGCGGCGATCGCCGAACGCTATCCGCAGATCATCGCCGACATCGTCGAGGCCGGCCACGAGCTGATCGCCCATTCGACCGACATGAACGGAACCATCGCCTCGGGCTTGCCGCGCGAGGAGGAAGCGGCGCTGATCCGCCACGCCGTCGACGCGCTGACCGCTGTCTCCGGCCGGCGGCCGCGCGGCTGGCATTCGATCGCGCGCTCGCAAAGCTTCCACACGGTCGATCTGCTGCGGGAGGCCGGGCTCGACTACTGTGTCGACTGGGCCAACGACGAGGTGCCGTGGACCTTCGCCAACGGCCTGGTCAACATCCCGCTCAACCACGAGCTGTCCGATCGTCAGATCCTGACCGTGCAGCAGCAGTCCGTGGGATCCTATGCCGAACAGGTGCGCGACGCGCACGACTGGCTGGCCGCCGAGGCGCAGGCCCAGGGGGGACGGATCCTGCCGCTGCACCTCACCCCCTACATCATCGGGCTGCCCTACCGGATGGACGCGTTCGAGCGCCTGCTGGCGGAGCTCGCCGCGCGCCCCGCGACCTGGTTCGCCACCGGGTCCGACATTCTCGATGCCTTCAGGAGCCAGACGTGAAAGCCTACCAACTCGGCGCCCAAACGGGCCTTGCCTCGCTGACCCCGACCACCCGTCCCGATCCGGTGGCGGGTCCGGGCGAGGCGGTGCTCAAGGTCCGGCTGGTCAGCCTCAACAACCGCGACATCCAGGTCCTGGAGGGACGGTACGGGGCGAAGAAGGCCGAGGACCGGATTCCGCTCTCGGAAGGGGTCGGCGAGGTGGTGGCGGTGGCGCCGGGCGTGACCGCCGTGGCCCCCGGTGACCGCGTGATCTTCCCGCATTTTGCGGCCTGGACCGATGGCGCCTTCGGCTATTTCGCCTTCGCGGCCGACTATGGCATCACCCACGACGGCTGGCTCGCCGAGTTCATCCGCGTGCCGGCCGCCGCGCTGGTCAAGGTCCCCGCCGAGCTCAGCGATGAGCAGGTCGCCCCGCTTTCGGCCTCGGCGCTGACGGCCTGGCATGCCGTGGTCGAGGTCGGCCAGGTCAAGCCCGGCGATCTGGTCCTGGCGCTGGGGACCGGCGGGGTCGCGATCTGGGCGCTGAAGATCGCCAAGGCGGCGGGGGCGCGGGTGGCGATCACCTCGTCGAGCGACACGAAGCTGGCCCAGGCCCGCGCGCTCGGTGCCGACATCACGATCAACTATGCCACCCATCCCGACTGGGAGGCCGAACTGCTGCGCGAGACCGGCGGGGCCGGGGCCGATATCGTGGTCGAAACCGGTGGTCAGGGCACCCTCGCCAAGTCGATCGGAGCTGCCGCGGTCAACGGACGGATCGTGCTGATTGCGGTCGGCGCGGCCGACGGACCGCTGCCCAACTATGGCACGATCATCGGCAAGAACCTGACGATCAAGGGCATCGCGGCAGGCAGCCGGGCCATGCTGGCGCGGCTGGTCCGCGCCGTGGCGGCGCAGGGCATCGTGCCCGAGATCGACCGGGTCTTTCCCTTCGATCAGGCGCGCGAGGCGCTGGAGTACCTCAAGTCCGGCAGCCACGTCGGCAAGGTGATGATCAAGCTGGGCTAGAGCCTGTCCTGTTTAGGTGGATGCGCCGGGATTGGGCGGGCCGATTTTGGCCCAGCGCAGCGTCCCTCGTCGGTCACTATGCCACGGCATAGCTCCCTCCTCGCTCCTCGCCCTGAACCAAAATCGGCTCCGTCACGGCGTATTCACCTAAACGGGACAGGCTCTAGAGCGCGGCAAGGCCCGGACTGACCGCTGGTCGGACAGTGGGCCGGGTGGTTGTCATCCCGCCGTCCGACCTGCCAAACTCCGCTCCGGGCCGCGCCCGCAACCACTGGGGACTGGGGATGGACGTCAACACCGCCGCGATAGCCAAGGACCTGGCCGCGGAGACCGAAGCCCACCGGACCCACCACGTGCCGACCGGCATCGTCCTGCGTTATGGCATCGGCCAGCTTGGCGCGCAGGTGTTTCGCGATACCCCGGCGGTGCTGCTGCCGCTGTTCATGACGACCATGCTCGGGGTCGAGGCCTGGCTGGCCGGACTGGTCGTGCTGGTGCCCAAGCTCTGGCTGATCGTCTGCGACCCGCTGGTCGGGGCCTGGTCGGACCGCGCCCAGCACCGCCGTGGCCGCACCCCGTTCCTGATCGGCGGGGCGATCGCGACCAGCCTGGGCTTCGTCGCGCTGTTCACGCTGACCGCCATGGCCACCCCGCTGCTTTCGGCGCTGGTCACCTGCGCCCTGTTCTTCCTGGCGGCCACGGCCTTCTCGATGTTCTCGGTGCCCTATCTGGCGATCGCCGCGGCCCTTTCGTCCGATCCGCACCAGCGCACGCGGGTGATGGTCTACCGCATGATCTTCGCCACGCTCGGCGTGCTGATCGGCGTCGGCGTGGCGCAGCCGCTGATCTTCGCGTTGGGCGGCGGCATGCGGGGATGGACCGGCATGGCGCTGGTGCTGGGCGCCATCTGTCTGGTCTCGATGCTGGTCACCGCGGTCGGGCTGGCGAAGGTGCCGCTGATCCGTGACGAGGCCCGTCCGGGCAGCCTGCTCAGCCAGCTGGGCGCGATCCGCGGCAACCGGCCGTTTCTGGTGCTGCTGGCCACGACCTTCGTCCAGAACATCGGCCAGGCGGCCTCCTATACCGCGATCGGCTTCTTCTACCTCTACGCGGTCAAGGCGGTGTGGCTGGTGCCGGCCTTCATCCTTGGCCTGACCATCGCCGGCATCCTGGTACAGCCGCTGTGGCTGGGGATCTCGCGCCGGCTGGGCAAGGAGCGCGCCTATGTCCTGGCCTCGCTGGCCTGGACCGCGGTCACGGTCTCGTGGTTCTGGGCCCGCCCGGCCGACGACCTGCTGGTGACGCTGCCGATGGTCGGCGCGCTGGGCACGCAGCATGTGCTGGTCATCTTGCGCGGGATCCTGATCGGCCTGTTCAATGGACCCTTCGTGGTGCTCGCGATGTCGATGCTGACCGACACGATCGACTACCAGCGCCGCCAGACCGGACTGGCCAACGAAGGCCTGTTCGCCGGGCTGTTTTCTGCCGCCGAGAAGCTGGCCTTCGCGCTTGGCCCGGTGATTGCCGGGCTGGTGATGAGCGCCTTCGGCTTCGTCTCCTCGACCGGCGGCGCGGCGGCGCAGAGCGCTTCGGCGGTGCAGGGCATCGTCCTGCTCTACAGCCTGATTCCCGCGGGAATCCAGGTGCTGAGCCTGCTGCTGTTCACCCGCTATCGGCTGGATAAGGCATGAGGCCGGCCTATCCGCCCAATGGCCAGTGCCGCGGCCGCGCCTCGCCTCGCGGGTCGGCCTGCGGCATCCGCTGTTCCTCTTGTGCCACTACCGTGGAGCCCATGCTGTGTTGAACCGCCGTGACCTGATCGCCGCCGGGGTGGCCTCGGCCGCCACCCTGGCCCTGCCGCGCATGACCCTCGCGGCCGAGCGGGCCGACGTGGTGATCGTCGGCGCCGGGCTGTCGGGCATGCACGCCGCGCAGCTGCTGATCGATCTGGGTCTCAAGGTGATCGTGCTCGATGCCAACGCCCGGGTGGGCGGCCGCGTGCAGACGGTTCAGACCATGGATGGCCCGATCGACGTGGGCGCCAGCCAGATCGGCCGCGGCTATGCCCGCGTGCTCGACGCGGTGCAGCGCTATGGCCTCAAGCTGATCCCCGAGGACCGTGATCTGCTGGCGTTCGGAGGCCATTTCAAGGACACCTGGATCGATCCCAAGACCTGGGAGAGCAATCCGCTCAACCAGACCGTGGGAGACGAGCGCAAGATCTCGCCCTTCCTGATGGGCCAGGTGGTGGCGGCCCGGTTCAACCCGCTCAAGGAGGTCGACGACTGGCTCGATCCCCGCTTCGCCGATCTCGACATCTCGCTGCGCCAGCTGATGCAGCGCAACGGCTACAGCGCCGCCGCGATCGAGCTGGCCAGCCACTCGGCCCCGGGCATCGGCATCGACGAGACCTCGATGCTGCGGATGTGGCAGGAGGAGACCCGCGGCGCGGTCGACCGCAAGATCGGCGGCGCGCCGACCAGGCATGATCGCCAGCAGCCGTTCGGCGAGGTCAACGACCGCGCCAACCTGCTCGGCGGGCTCGCCACGATCAACAACATCGTCGGCGGCACCAGCCAGCTCCCGCTGGCCATGGCGGCCAAGCTGGGCGACGTGATCCGGCTGAACCGGAAGGTCGGCCGGATCGAGATGACCGACAGCGCCGCCACGGTGACCTGCACCGACGGCACCGCCTATGCCGCGCGCTTCGTGATCTCGACCTTGCCCTTCTCGGTGCTGCGCGAGGTCGAGATCGTCGCCGCGCCCAATCCGGTCGCCCGGCAGGCGATCACCACCATGCCCTATGCCAACACCGCGCGCATGTACCTGACCGTCGATCGTCCCTTCTGGCAGGACGACGGCCTCCCGGCCTCGTTCTCCACCGACGGCCCGATCGGCATGTTCTGGGCGATCGACAATCACACCGGGCAGGGCCGCCACCGCGCCATGGTGGTGATGGTCGGCAAGGTCGCCCAGGCGATCGCCCGGCTGGACCACGAGGAGGCCGAAGCCTTCGTGCTGAGCGAGCTGGTGCGGCTGCGTCCGGCCGCCAAGGGGCTGCTGCGCTACCAGACCTACAAGGACTGGCTGCGCGATCCGCTGCAGCGCGGCTGCGGCTTCAGCCTTGCGCCCGGACAGGTCAATGGCTTCGCCCGCGACATGCTCAAGCCCTGGCAGGTGCTCCACTTCGCCGGCGAGCACACCCGCCGGCTCGACTACGGAATGGAGGCCGCGATGGAGAGCGGCGAGCGCGTCGCGATCGAAATCGCCGGCCGGGTCTGACGCGATGCGCTGGCGCCGCGGACTTGCGCTGCTCGGCCTCGTGCTGGTCGGTGCGGCGGGCTTCGTGGGGACGGCGCGGAGCGGGCTGCTCAAGCCCGATACCGCCGCGATGCGCGCGCGCTACGGCCTGCCCGGCTCGCGCTACGAGACGATCGCCGGTCAGCCGCTGCATTACGTCGACGAGGGGCAGGGGCCGGCCGTGATCCTGGTCCATGGCTCGTTCGGCAGCCTGCGCATGTGGAACGACTGGGCCGCCGCGCTGCAGGGCCGCTACCGGGTGATCCGGTTCGACCGCCCGCGCATGGGCCTGAGCGCGCCGCCCCCGCCGGGCCAGAGCGGCGCCGACGCCGAGGTGCGGCTGATCGGCGCGCTGGCGGACCGGCTGGGGATCAGCCGCTTTGCCCTGGTCGGCACGTCGAGCGCCGGGGAAAGCGTGGCCCGCTTTGCCGCGCGCCGGCCCGAGCGGGTCAGCGCGGTCATCCTGGCCAATATCGCGGCCGGGCCGATCCGCCCGGCGCCGCCGCATTTTCCCGCCTGGTTCAAGGCGCTGCTGATCGTCGACCCGCTGTTCGGCGGCTGGCACCCGCGCGCGTTCTGGCGCGGCATTCTCGACCAGAACTACGCCGATCCGCGCCGGATCAGTCCGGCGCTGGTGCAGGAGTGGACCGATCTCAACAACCTGCCGCAGGGCAGCCCGCCGGGCTTCGTCCGCGGCGGACCGCCGCCCTTCGCGGGCACCCCGGCCGATCTCGCCGCGACCCGTGCCCCGGCGCTGGTGCTGTGGTCCGACCGTGACCCCGAGGTGCCGCTGGCCACCCATGGCCGGATGACCCTGGCGCGGCTGGGCAGCGCGACCAAGCGGCTCGAGGTGGTGCCGGATTGCGGGCACATGATGCCGCTGGAATGCGGCCCGGCCAGCGCCCGCCGCGCTGCCGCCTTCCTCGATGCTGTGCTGACCGCGGACCGGATAGATCCCCGCGGCCCCGCCCCGGCCGATCCGGCGCAGCTATCGTCGCCGAGATGACTCTTGCGATGGGCCCGGTCGGCTTGCATTCATCCGGCCCGGGCTATGCCAAACCCATCGCGCAACAGGTGAAAGGACCTTCGCACCCATGGCACCGCATTCCAGCCTCGCGCTGATCGCCGCCCTGGCCGCTGCCACGCTGCCCGGCCCGGTCGCAGCCCAGACCAAGCCCGCCAGCCCCGCGGCCGCCGGCAAGCTGGTCTTCATGCGCTGCATGGCCTGCCATTCGGTCGAGAAGAACGGCCCGAACAAGGTCGGCCCGAACCTGTCGGGCGTGGTCGGCCGCAAGTCGGGCGCGGTGGCGGGCTTCCGCTACTCGCCTGCGCTCGCCGCCGCGCAGCTCACCTGGAACGAGGCGACGCTGGACAAGTGGCTGCTCCGCCCTGCCGGGCTGGTGCCGGGCACCTCGATGGTCTTCGCCGGCCTGCCCAAGCCCGAGGACCGCGCCAAGCTGATCGCCTACCTCAAGAAGCCGGTCCCCTGACCGTGGCGGCGCCGGGGGGCTTCACCCGCCGCGCCGCAATCGGCGCAGGGCTGGCCGGCGCGGCGAGCACCATGGCCCCGCGCGCCCTCGGCGCGGCGCCAGCGGAGCCGCGCCGGTTCGATCTTGCCGTCCCCTCGGGCCGGGCCGTCACCGTCACCGAATGGCGCCCGGCGCGCGCGCCGCGCGGCACGATCCTGTTCTTCCACGGGGCCGGTTCCGCGCCGCAGTACTATCCCGACATGGTCGGCGCCTGGGTGCGGGCGGGCCACCGCGTGCTCGCCCCGCTCCACGTCGACAGCCGCGAGCATCCCCGCACCGCCGAATTCACCGGCCTCGCCAGCTGGGAGGCGCGGATCGCCGACATGCGCGCGCTGGTCGCGCACCTCGGGGCCGAGCCCTACGTCGCGGCCGGGCACTCCTATGGCGCGCTGGCCGCGCTGGCGCTGGGCGGGGCCGAGCCGATCCTCCCGGCGGGGCTGGCCGGACCGATCGTGCCGCGCCGCGCCCGCGCGGTGATCGCCTTCTCGCCGCCGGCACCGGTGCCGGTGCTGATCACCGAGCAGGGCTATGCCGCGCTGCAGGTCCCGGCGCTGATCCAGACCGGCACGCTCGACATCGTGCCCGGGATGGGCGCGGGCGGACCGGACGGCTGGCGCGGGCACCTCGCGCCGTTCACCGCCGCGACGCCGGGCGGGAACCGCTATGCGCTGGTCCTCACCGGGGTGAACCACTATTTCGGCGGCGCGATCTGCGACTTCCGCCAGCCGGGACCACCCCAGCGCGAAGGTCTGGCCGCGGCCTGCACGATCTCCGCCCTGTTTCTGGCCGCCCATGGGGACGGCCGTGGCGAAGCCCGCCGCCGGCTGGATCGCATGGTGGGCGATCGCCCCGGGCTGCAGCTGCTGCACAAGTAGCCGCGGCGCCGGAGCGCCGCCTTACTGTTCGGCGATTTCCGCGATGGTCCGGGTGTAGCCCTCGGCCGTCTGGGCCTGGGCAGCCTCGTCGGCGTCCTTGAGCTGGACATAGAACAGCCGCCGCATGAACTCCTGCCGCCGCGCCTCGCGCTCCTCCAGCGCGGCCTGGTCGAAGACCAGGGTCTCGATCCCTGCGGCCAGGTCGATCCCGTGGGCCTTGGCCACGCGCTCGGCGCTGTCGAGCCGGTCGCGCACCACGCACAGTTCGCTGGCCAGCACCATGATCATCGACATGGCCTGGTCGAGGCCCTCGGTCTCGTAGAACTCGGGGCGCTTGCCGCGCGCGTGGCGGAACACGTGGGGGCGATCGGAGGGGGCGGGGTGGGTCATGGTCCTGTCCTTCAAGCCGCGATGGCGCGCGGGCCGGCCTTGTGCGCGATCAGCACTTCCCAGCCGCCGCCGGGGGCGAATTCGCCGGCGGTGAAGTCCCGCTCGGCCACGTGTTCCGAGGCTTCCTGGCTGTAGCCTTCGGCCTGGGCGGCAAACTCCATCACCGCCATCGGCGCCGTGTCGAAGCGCACCTCGGCGCGATCGAACCCGGCGCGCTCGGCCAGGGCGAACTGGTCCATGTCGCGCATCGCCCCCCAGAACGGCTCGTTGTTGTACCAGGTCTCGTTGTCGAGGATGAACTGGGTGAAGGGATCCATCAGGTCGAAGGGCGGCAGGTCGGCGTGGATCATCAGCCCGCCCGGGGCCAGCACGCGGTGCGCCTCGGCGAAGATCCGCGGCATGGCCTTGCCGCTGGTCTCGTGCAGCAGGATGTGGCTGACCACCAGGTCGAAGTGCTCGTCCGGGAAGGTCGTCTCCTCGGCGTTCATCTGCGCGAAGTTGACCTCGAGCCCCATGGCCGCGGCGCGGGCATGGGCATAGCGCACGCAGGGGCCGCCCACGTCGATCCCCCAGACCTCGGCCTCGGGGAACAGCTCCTTGTAGGGCAGGGTCGAATGGCCCACGGTGCAGCCCATGTCGAGGATCCGCCGCGGCTTGAAGCCGGGCATGTTGCGCTTGAGGTAATTCACCACCGAGCGGCCCATGTCGTCGTTGTTCGGCCCGGTGTAGCCCATCGAATAGAGATAGACGCCGCGATCGTAGACCGCGCCGACCGAGATGTCCTCGGGGCAGGCCTCCGAACAGTAGCCGCCGGGCATGCAGTGGATGTCGAGCGCGGTGACATAGCGCGGCGGCTGGAAGCCCTCGGGGATCACCAGCTGTGCGGCCGATCCGGCCGACAGGTCGCGCGCCTTGGCGATCAGCTCGGGGAGCTGGCGGTCGACCGAACTCGAGACCGATTCCCACAGCAGCTCCTGCGCGATCCGGTTGGTTGCCGCATAGTGCTGGAAATACAGGTCCTTGACCATGCCGGTGCGGATATCGCGGCGATCGGCCGGCGGACGGCCATGCTCCCGCTCGAAGGTCCGGGCGACCCGGGTCTGGTAGACCGGACCCAGTCCGGGGAGCAGGGTGCTCTGAATGAAGCCCTTGAGGCTCTTGGCGAATTCCTGGCGTGACGCCTCGTCTGCCGTGGCTTCTGGCAGGGCCGCGTGCGGGGCCTGTTGGAAGGTGTTGAGCATGGGAGACTCCGCTGGCTGCTGTTCGGCGTGAGATGAGGGCAAACCGGCCGCCGAGGCAAGGTGCGCCGCAACCCGCTATCCGCTGGGTGGACAGACCAGGGTGCGCGGGTGCAGGCTTGGCCCCAAAGCGAACAGACAGCGGACATCGTCATTGCCGACCGGCTGCGCAGATCCTGCCCCGGTCCCTTTCCACGGAGGACACCGCCCATGGACGAGTTCAAGTTAAGCCGCCGCGACAGCCTGGGCCTGGCTGCGCTCGCCGGGGCCGTCGCCGCCGTGCCGGCCGCTGCGGGAGCCGCCACCCGGGGGTCGGGCAAGCAGAAGATTCCCTTCATCACCAAGATCGACTTCAAGGACCCCCACTGGACCCGCGACACCTATGCCCGGATCGACGCCGATCTCGATCCGACCAAGGAGAAGTGCGGCTGGATCAAGGGCAAGGCCTATGGCGTGCGCGACAACGAGAAGGTCCGCCCGCTGTTCGGCGTGGAAGGGTTCTCGCTCGTGCGGACCAAGCGGCTCGAGGACGGTTCGGTGCGCCGCATGCTGCGCGAGGTCGTGTTCTACCGCGATCTCGAGACCGGCAAGATCCTGACCGAATGGTTCAATCCCTACACCAAGGAAACGGTCAAGGTCGTCCCGATCGCCAACGATCCGTTCAACTTCACGATCAGCGCCTTCCAGCCGGAGCCGCCGTCCTATGGCGGGCTGCAGAAGGTCAAGACCGAGCCGAAGCCGTTTCTGCAGGACTGGGAATATGGCCCCGACGGGACGATGATCCTGCACACCGGGATCGACATGATCTATCCCAGCGCGTTGCAGCCCGACAAGTGGCCGCGCGAAAGCGCCGGTCCGATGAACCGGGTGTCGGAACATTTCATCTACGTGGTGAAGAAGGCCGACGTGGAGAACCCGAACCTGACCCACATCCCGCACATCGGCTCATGGAGCCGGGTCACGCCCTGGCTGCCGTGGATGCTGATGGGCCAGGCGCCGGGCAACATTTCCTACTTCACCCATTTCCAGACCATCCCCGAGGGGGTGAAGGGCCTGCCGGCCGATCTCGTCGCGGCAGCGCGGGCGATGGACGAGAAGTGGCTCCATGCCCCGACCGAGGACTACGGGCCCTCGCTGTCCAGCCTCGAAAACTATGCGCGCGAGCAGAAGCCGGCCCCGGTTCCGCCCGGCTGGTCGCCGCCCCAGCCCCCGGCCGTCGGGGCCGCCCCGTTCCCGCCCCGGCCCTAGGGGCGGTTGCACGGCTGCGGGTGCCGTGCCAGCCGGTTCCGGAACGCACAGAAAGGGCGCCGCGGGATCCCGCGGCGCCCTTTTCGTATCGTCCGTCAGGCCGGGTGGCCGCGGTTCAGAGCCCCAGCGCGCCCGGGTTCATCAGGCCCTGCGGATCGAGCTCGGTCTTGAGCGCGCGCAGCAGACCGCGCGCCGCCGGGGCCAGGCGCTGCTGGTAGGGATAGGCGCGGCCGATCTGGAAATGTCCGGCGCCGTGCTGCTGCATCAGCGCGATCAGATCGCCCTTGAGCGTCTCGACGTAGGCGCGCGCGTCCTCGCTGGGCGGGAAGCTGCGGACCCCGGCGAGGTGGTCGGGGCCGAGCGTGGTTTCGTGATAGGCGCTGCGGCTGTCCGGCCAGTAGAGCGCGATCTCGTAAAGGAAGCCGACCTGCGCGGCGGGCGAGAACATCGTGCCGAGCCACACCCCGAGCCGGTCCATCTCGGCCTTGCGGGCTGCGATCAGCGCCTTGAACGCGGTGTCGAACGGCACGGCCTGATCATGGGCGAACACGCCATGGATCGGCACCCAGCGCTCGCCCCCCGGGCCGAGGATGTTGAACAGCGGGGCGAAGGGCAGCGAACGGACGAAGGCCGGCACGGTGTTGGCGATCTCGCGCCCGAGCCCGGCCAGGCTGCGGCGCAGGTGCCGGGCCTTGTGCGCCGCGTCGGCGGGATCGATGCCCTCGACGATGACGTGCATCATGTATTCGCCCGCTCGCATCGGGTTCTCCCCGGCCAGGGCCATCTTCATCACCTGGGCCACGCCCTTGAGCTTGTCGGGCGATTTGCGCAGCACTTCGGCGGCGATCTTGAGCCGCGCCCCCATGCCTTCCTGCCGGGCGATCTGGCCCTGCGACAGCGCCATGTCGAGCGCGAACCAGCTATCGTCCAGCCGTGCCAGCTGGGCGCGGCGCGCAGCGGCGTGGAAGTCGGCGAAGCGGTCGAAGGCGAAGCTCAGCGCTTCGGCGTGCGGCAGCACCGGCAGCAGCGGCAGCCGGATCGCCGCCTTGATCCCCAGTGCGCCGCAGTCTCCCGTGAACAGGCCGGTCAGGTCCGGGCCATAGAACCGCAGGGCCGTGGCGGCGCTGGTGGTCAGCAGCTCGCCCGAGGCCAGCACCACGTCGAGCGACAGCACGGACTGCGCCGAAATGCCGTGCGCGGAACTGCCGTGGCTGAGCGTGTTCTGGCTGACCGACCCGCCGACCGTGGCCGCCAGTCCCGAGAACGGGCCCCAGAACGGGGTCCGCAGGCCGCGCGCTTCGAGCGCGCGCTTGAGGTTGGCCCAGGTCACTCCCGCCCCGACGGTGACAACCGAATTGACCTCGTCGATCGTGATGCTGTCGAGCGCGCCGGTGTCGATCAGCACGTGCCCGCCCTCGGGCCGGATGTAGCCATCCGTATAGGACGCCCCGCCGCCGCGCGGCACCATCGCCACCCCCGCCGCGCCGCACAGCCGCACCGCCGCCTGCAGGTCGGCCACGGTGGTCGGGCGGATGGCGGCGAGGGGCAGGCCGCCGGTACGGTAGACGTCGGCGGCAAGGTAGGACAGGTGCGGCCCGCCTGCGGTCACGGCAGCATCGCCGAGGGCCACCTTGAGATCGGTGACGAGCGACTGCGGAGCGGCGAGCGTTGCCATGGGTGCCTCTTGCATTGGAGTTGCCCGTGCTTGCGGGCAGGCTGCGCGCATCACCATTATGGCGGCGTGCGCTATCCGGCCAGCGGTCAAATCCCGCGCCGCGCGCGCGATGGTGGCGGGCGCGGCCATGACTATCGTCTCAAGGGTACCAGCCGCCATGGCCGGATCGCATCCGGCGCGGTAGGCTGGACCCTCCAGTCTGGGAACACGTCCGATGGAACTCGATCGCCGCACTGCTCTGGCCGCCCTGGCTGCCGTTCCCGCTCTGGCCGCCGGGCCGGCCGTTGCCGCCGGGCGGACCCGGCGCCGCACCGCGCTGGATCTGGCCAGTCCGGCCGACCGCCTGCGCGCCTTCCGGCTGATGCGTGGCGGGCTGGACGAGGCGCTGGCGGTCTCCTGGGTCTCGGCCCGCTACTATGGCGTGGTCGAGGATCGGATGGACCCGCTGTTCGCGGTGGTCTCGGCGGTATTCTCGCGCAGCCGGTCGGTGGCCGATGGCGGGTTCGACATGGTCAGTTTCGAGCTGGCCTGGTTCACCGATCCGGACAGCGGCAAGGCGCTCGACACCTGGCGCAACCCCTACACCGGGCAGGAGGTCAAGGTGCCGAGCGGCGGGTTCAATCCCTCGCGCGTGCATTTCTCGCCGAACCTCGATTTCAGCCTGGCCAAGCCGATCCCGGGGCTGGAGATGGCGCACGAGGTGCTGCCCTTCGACGCCCGTGGCGACGACGTCTGGGTGACCGAGCGTTCGCGCACCGCGCTGACCTTTCCGGGCGCGCCGCGGCCGTTCCGCTATTCGGAGAGCAACACCTTCCACGCCAGTCGTGCGGCGCTGGAAGCGCCCGGGGCGACCCGCGTGACCAGCGCGGTCGCTTTCACCAACGTCTGTTCCTGGCGCCCGTGGATGGGCATGGGCGACCGGCCGGGGCATCTGACCGCCACCGGGATCGGGCGCCAGAACGCGGCGCGGGATTCGCTGCCGCCGGCCTGGGTCGAGGCGACCACCGCGCGCCGGCCCGAGGTGCTGCGCGATCCGGGCGCGATCCTCGCCCCGCTCTGGCCGGCCGGCTGAGGCCGGCGGCGCGGTCAGGCCGCGTCGAAATAGGCCGACAGCGCGGCGGCGATGCGGCCCGGCGCGACGTCGAAGATGTCGCGGTCGAGCCCGGGCAGTTCCTGCCAGGTGAGGTGGCGCAGCGAGCGGCTGGCCTCGCGCGATGCTTCGAGCAGGTCCTCGTGGCTCTGCAGGACCAGGACTGGCTGGGTGACCAGGGCCAGGCGCGCGAAGTCCCAGGCCCAGACCCCCTGGTAGGCCCAGGTGAAGCGGTGCAGCACGCGGGCCTTGTCGGCGAAGTTGAGCAGGGCCTTCTCGAGCGGCACCGCGGGATCGCGCTCGCCCACGACGTAGCGGTAGAGCCGTTCCAGCAGGGCGAGGATCACCGTGCCCGCCTCGTCCGGCGCGGGATGGTCGAGCGCGCTGCGCAGCCTCGCCGCGGCCTCGTCGGCCGGAAACAGGGGAATCCCGGTCATCGCCACGCGCCGGACCAGGTCCGGTCGCAGGATCGCCAGTTCGGCGCCCAGCAGGGTGCCGGTGTGGAACCCGTAGAGATCGACCGGACCGGCGAGCAGTCCGTCCCGCGCGAGCGCGTCCAGCCCCTCGGAAAAGGCGGCGGCATAGCCGGCCATGCCCGGTGGCGCCGGCGGCGGATCGCTCATCCCGTAGCCCGGCGTGTCGAACGCGATCACCCGGCGCTCCCCGGCCAGGGCGGCGATCAGCGGTTCGTACTCGAACCCGGAGGAGGGGTTCTGGTGCAGCAGGATCACCGGCGGGCGGGGTGAGCCGAGCGGCCCGGCGGCGCGGTAATGGAGCTGGCCCCAGCGGCAGCGCGTGTAGGCCCGCAGGATGGGCGGCTCGGGAAGCGAGGTCACCATGCCCCGACCATGGCGCGGCCGCGGCCGGGGTGGTGCGCGGCGGGCGGGCTATCCGCCTCCCGGACATCTGCGCGCCGCGGCGATACCAAAAAGGGGCGGCCAACGCAGAGCCGCCCCTTCCGGAGGTTCAGATGATCCGACGCGGTGGCGTCAGAACTTGACCCGCACCTGGATCCCCGCCGTGCGCTTGTCGGGCAGGTTGTAGAACAGCGCGGCGTTGTTCCGCACCCCGAACGGCTGGCCGACCGGATCGAACAGGGTGTTGTCGGTCAGGCTGTTGATCTTGGTGTCGTTGAACAGGTTGGTGACGAAACCTTCGATCGTGTAGTCGCCCAGCGTGACGCCGAGGCGGGTGTTGACCACGTTGCGCCCGGCGGTGCGGGTGGTGTTGGCATGGCCCGACCAGAAGCCCGACCGGTAGGACCAGTCGGTCCGCCAGAACCAGCGCGCATCGCCGCTGCCCAGGGCATGGCCGAACTGCACCGCGACGTTGGTCGACCACTTCGAGGTGAAGGGCATTTCCTTGCCGGCGAAGTTGAAGATGCCGGTCAGCTGGCTGAGCGGCACGCTCTTGAAGGCCTTGATGTTGGTGTCGGTGAAGGCCCCGGCAAGCTCGAAGGTGACCAGGTCGTTGGCGCGCCACAACAGGTCGGCCTCGAGGCCCTTCACGTCGACCGAACCGGAGTTCTGGAAGCCGCCGGTGAGGGTCGGGGTGGGGAGCGTCGGGACCGCGATGGTGACCGTGTTGATCTGGTTGCGCCACTGGGCATAGAACGCCGCGACGGTGTAGCGCAGTGCGCCGTTCATTGCCCGGCCCTTGAGGCCCAGTTCCCAGTTGGTGATCTTTTCCGGTTCCACCGCCAGGCCGACGCCGGCCTGCGCCGCGGCGGTCTGGACCGCCGCCGGCTGGTTGAGGATCGCCGCGTTGAACTGCGAGGGGTTCACGCCCTTGGCCCACGAGGCATAGACCATCGTGTCGGGATTGATGTCGTAGTTGACGATCAGGCGCGGGGTGAAGTTCTTGAAGGTGCGGCTGGCCAGCAGCGAGCTCGGGGCATAGCTGCCGACCGCGATCAGGTCGGGCACGGTGATGTTGATCGTGGTCGCCCCGTTGAACAGATAGAGCCGGTCAACCTGGTAGCGGCCCTCGGCGCTGAACGACAGGCCGTCGGCCATGTCATAGGTCAGACCGAAGAAGGCGCCGAGCGTCTTGTTCTGGGCGGTGCCCCCCGGAGGTTGGGTGAGAGCCGCGGTCAGCAGGGCCGTCGTGCCGCGCTGGGCGGCCCGGGTCTTGGCGTTGAGGTAGCTCACGCCAACGACGCCGCGCAGGCGGTCAGAGGTGTAGGCCAGGCGGCCTTCGATCGAATTGTCCATGTTGAGACGCTCGACCAGGAACGGGAAGTCGTAGAAGCCGCGCGGAGCGCTGGGCGGGATCACCGCCGCCGAGGCCTGGCCCACCCGGATCGAGCTCGAATCGAACCCGTCGAGGTCGATCATCGTGGTGACCTCTTCCCTGTTCCACCCGGCCAGGGCGGTGAAGGTCAGCGAGTCGGTCAGATCCACGTCGGCCGACAGGTGATAGTGCCGGAACTGGCGCAGCAGGCCATAGCCCTGGGTGCCGTCCTCCGGCGCGATCAGACGGTTGTCGGGCAGGGCCAGGAAGGCCTTGGTGATCGCATCGTTGGTGTAGTTGCCCGAGGGCGCGACCGAGGGCCGCGAGACCGTGCCGCAGATGTAGGGGTTGGTCACCGGCACGCCCAGCGACTGGCCATTGGCGCCCAGCACGCCGCGCGTATCGCCGGTGAACGAGCAGTTGGCCGAGCCCGGGATCAGCACCTGACCGGCGCCGTTGCGCACGTCGGTGATGGTGATGCGGCCGGTGGCCGTCGGGCCGTCCTTGTCGCGCGAGGCCATGGCGAAGGCCTTGACCGTGAGGCCCGAAGTCGGCTGGAACACCGCCAGCGCCGTGCCCGAGATGGTCGACTGGTTGCCCAGCCGCTGGCCATCGGCGGAGTTCACCCAGCTGCCGTCGCGGCGGAAGTAGTCGCCGGTCAGGCGCAGCTTGAGCACGTCCTTGACCAGGGCCCCTTCCACGTCGCCGTGCAGGCGGACGTTGTTGAACGTCCCGGCCATGCTCGAGACCGAGCCGGAGAAGTCGTTACCGGGGATCTTGTTGACCACGTTGATCGCGCCGGCGAAGGTGTTGCGGCCATAAAACGCGCTCTGCGGGCCCTTGAGGATTTCGATCCGCTCGGGGCTGCTGATCGCGGTGAAAGCCGAAGGCGAGGCGATCGGCACGCCATCGATGAACAGCGAGGTGGTCGTGGAGTTCGGCGTGGCCGAGGCGAAACCGCGCAGCACGATCTGCTGGAAGCCGCGGTCGGCGCGACCCGACGCGTTGTCGTTGATGTTGATGCCAGGGGTTGACGCGGCCAGGTTCTGCATCGTCGTGATGCCCTTGATGTCCAGCGTCTCGGCGGTGACGGCGGTGACGGTCACCGGGGTCTTGAGGATGTTCTCGCTGCTCTTGCGGGCGGTGACGACGATAGTGCCTTCTTCCAGGACAGCTTCGTTCTCCGCAGCCTCGGCCGCGATGGCGGGCGCTGCGAGCGCGGTGGCGATGGCGATCGCGGCCAGCGAGCTGGCGGCGCGGCTCAGAAATGCCGTCGTGTTCATGAGATCCCTGTGTCCCTTGTTGTCGCTCCCCGCGGCGACGTCCCCATTGTCGTGGCGGTCCGGCAGATGGATGCCGGGCGCCTCCCTGCGCATCGTACCGCTGCTGCGCTGCGGCCGCCTCCCGGGGAGGGAGCGGCCGAGACGCACGGCCTTGATGCTGCGCTGGGTATCCTTTGGCCGTGTCGACACGGCAATTCGAACAGTTGCCCTATCCGCACTCCGGATAGGTTGCGGGTCGCGCGGGAGGCTGGCCAACCCGCCGCGGCACCCGGGGCCGCTCAACCGGGCGGGGTCTGGGTGGCCAGATAGTCCATGATATCGTTGTGCGGCTTGCTCCAGTTCCGCCACTCGAAGATGTCCGGGGTCTTGGCTTCGAATGACTTGCGCGCCGCTGCCGGCAACTGGTCGAGCGTGGCCAGCTTGGCGCCATGCGCCTTGCCCCAGGTCCGTCCGGGCCGTCCCGCCATGGCCATCCACGGCTGCCACGAGGCCAGGTTCTGGAACTGGAGGAAGGCCGGGGCGCTGCCCAGGTCCTCGTTGAACGCGTCCTCGGCCTTGGCGGCATAGGTGGCGTGGCTTTCCCAGAAGATGGTCCGGCCCGAGGACAGCTTTGGCCAGGTTTCGGGATTGGCCGGGTTGGGGAACGCGGCGCTGGCGGCGGTCGGGACGAAGACCATGCCGCCCAGCTCCTCCATCCGCAGCGTCTTGGGCGCCAGGTCGGCGCCGCGCGTGACCACGCCATCCGGCCCGATCGTCACGCTGAAGGGCCCGCCGCGGAAATGCCACACCTTGCGCCGTTCGCCGGTCAGGGGGTTGTCCCAGGTGTCGAGCGGTTCGTCGGTATCGAACCGGCAGT
Organism: Novosphingobium piscinae; assembly: GCF_014230355.1. Lineage (GTDB taxonomy): Bacteria > Pseudomonadota > Alphaproteobacteria > Sphingomonadales > Sphingomonadaceae > Novosphingobium > Novosphingobium piscinae. Next base: position 93,187 of record NZ_JACLAX010000011.1, on the reverse strand, counting down.
AGACCCCGGATTCGAGGGTGCGATTGGCATAGGTGCCATCGGGCAGCGGGCTCCATTGCCCGATCTGCAGATTGTTGAGGGTGAAGAACGGGATCAGATTGCCGTCCCCCGTGAAGCCGTAGATGTTCAGCCGGAAGAAGGCGAAAGTCGTCTCGGCGTGGCATGAGCCGATGATCCGGGCGCGCACCCGCGCCCGGTTGGCCGGATCGGCCAGATCCCGGTTGAGCCGCCGGGTGCCGGCCGCGGCCGGCGCTGCCAGCAGTGCCGCGCCGGCCAGCGCGGGGGTGCCGGCGATCACGGTGCGGCGAGAGATCGGGTTGGGCATCGCAGGGTCTCCTCGGGCCGGGCCGGGGCCATCGACCGCCCCGCGCGGCAGCCTATGGCCGGGGTGCGGGCCGGGAACGCGTCTGCCCGGCCTATCCACTGGGCGGATATCCCGCGGGGCGGGCTCGCCGCCGCCGGCCCGGGCCGCGACCCTGCGGCCATGGCGTCCGACCCCCTCGACAATGGCTTTGCCGAAGCCGTCGCCATCGTGGCCGACGTCGACGCCAGCACCGCGCGGCTCTGCGCCGCCACGGGGTTCGCGCGCCGCGGACCCGGCGGGGCGGTCCCGGCGGGGGCGCTGGCCCTGCTCGGACTGGACGAAGGCACCGGCGGACGCGAGGTGCTGCTGGGACACCCCGACAGCGCGCGCGGCGCGATCCGCCTGATCCAGCTGGACGGTCCCACCGCACCGCGCCTGCGCGACGGGGCCCAGGCCTGGGACAGCGGCGGTATCTTCGACATCAACCTGCGCGCGCTGCCCTCGATCGAGGCGCTGCATGCCCGGTTCGCGGCGCAGGGCTTCCTCGCCCGCGCGCCGATCACCGACTGGGACTTCGGCCCGCTGGCCGTGCGCGAGGTGGTTGAGGACGATGCCGATGGTCTCGCCATCGCCCTGATGGAGCGTGTCCGCCCGCCGCTGGCCGGCTACGAGGGCCTGCGCGGTCCGGCCTCATGGGTGTTCAACTCGACCCAGGTGGTAGCCGATTTCGATCTGGCCCGGCGCTTCTACACGAAGACGCTCGGCTGGCAGGTGGTGCAGGAGACCGAAGGCATGGCAGCCCAGCCCGGGGGGCGCAACTGCATGGGCCTGCCGCTCGGGCTCGCCGCCGACCTGCCGATGCGGATCGGCATCTATCACCCCGCCGGGCGGATGGAGGGCTCGGTCGAGATCATCGCTTTCGGCTGCCCGACGCTCGACTTTGCCGACCGCGCCCCGCCGCTGCGCGGCTGGGCCGCGCTGCGTTTCCCGGTGCGCGATCTGGCGGCCGTGCTGCGCCGGCTGGACGGGCAGCGGGTGATCGGCCCGGTGGCCTTCGACTGCGCGCCCCATGGCCGGGTCCAGGCCGCGGCGGTGGTCACGCCGTGGGGCGCGCGGCTCGAGTTCCTGCAGGCGGGCTAGCGGGGGAGCCCGCCAGGGGGCCGCCGTCCGGTCAGGCCCCCAGTCCGGCGAGAAAGGCGATCACCTCGGCCTCGCTGACCACGTCGGCATACTTCGCGTTCATGTCGAACAGGTTGGCCTCGTGCGGGGCGGCGTGCCGGTCGCCGCAGGCCTCGGCGACGACCGCGGTGCGGAAGCCGTGGCTCATCGCATCGACGCAGGTGGCGCGGACGCAGCCCGAGGTGGTCAGCCCGGTCAGGATCACGCTGTCGATCCCGGCCGCGGTCAGGGTCGAGGCCAGCGAGGTTCCGAAGAACGCGCTGGGATACTGCTTGGACACGACCAGCTCGTCCGCCGCGGGCTCCAGCCCCGGTCCCCAGGCGCCCATCGCGCTGCCGCGCACGAAGTTGCGCAGCGGCAGGGCCTTCTCGAAGAAGCGCCCGCCGTCGATCCCGCTCGGATGGTAGACCACGTTGGTCAGCACCACCGGCACCCCGGCCGCGCGCGCCGCGGCCCGGACCCGCAGCGCGGCGCCGAGCGCGTCCTCGACCCCGGCGTGGAGCGGGTTGCCGGGCTCGAAATAGGCCTGGCAGAAGTCGATCAGGAGCAGCGCCGGGCGCTGCCCGAAGCCGACGCGATTGTCGTAGGCCCGCTTGTAGTTCGCCAGGAGTTCGTCGTCGCTGCTCATTGCGGGGTCCTCAGACGTGGAGCCAGGGCTGCGTGCGGCGCTGCCAGGCTTCGAAGGCGGCGATATCGGCGCCATGGGTGTTGATGACCTGGTCGGTCTCGTCCCAGCCGTTCAGCAGGGCCAGCCGCCGCTCGCGCGGGATGGCGAAGGGGATCGGGTCCTCGCCGGTGACGGTCAGCGTCTGCGCCGCCAGATCGACGGTGAAGGCCAGCCCCGCCTCGGCCCGGTCCATCAGGGCGGTTACCACTTCGCGGCCCAGCAGGATCGGGACGATGCCGTTGCGCAGGCAGTTGCCGTGGAAGATCTCGCCGAACCCGGGGGCGATCACCGCGCGCACGCCCAGCCCGTGCAGGGCCCAGACCGCCTGCTCGCGGCTCGAGCCCGAGCCGAAATTGGCCCCCGCCACCAGGACCGGCGCCGCGCGGAAGCGCGGATCGTTGTAGACGAAGCCCGCGATTGCCTGCCCGTCGCCAGCGAAGCGGCGGTCGTGGAAGGCATAGCGGCCCAGCCCCTCGCGCGCGGTGATCAGCAGGAAGCGGGCGGGAAAGATGATGTCGGTGTCGATGTTGTCCTCGCGCAGCGCGGCGGCGCGACCATGGACGGTGGTGAACGGCTCGGCCGGCATTACACGAACTCCCGCACGTCGGCCAGGCGCCCGGCGATCGCGGCGGCGGCGGCCATGGCCGGGCTCATCAGGTGGGTCCGCCCGCCGGGCCCCTGGCGGCCCTCGAAATTGCGGTTCGACGTGCTGGCGCAGCGCTGGCCCGGAGCCAGGCGATCGTCGTTCATCGCCACGCACAGCGAACAGCCGGCATGGCGCCAGGAGAAGCCGGCCGCGGTGAAGATCCGGTCGAGCCCCTCGGCCTCGGCCTGGGCCCGCGTCGCCGCCGAGCCCGGCACCACCAGCGCGGTCACCCCGGGCGCGACGCGCCGGCCCATCGCGATCGCCGCCGCGGCGCGCAGGTCCTCGATCCGGCCATTGGTGCACGAGCCGATGAACACCGTGTCGATCGCCACCGAATCGAGCCGCTGCCCGGGGACCAGGCCCATGTAGGCAAGGGCCTTTTCGGCCTCGCGCCGGGCCACCGGATCGGCGATTGCGGCGGGATCGGGCACGGTGCGGTCGATCGGCAGGGTCTGGTCCGGGCTGGTGCCCCAGCTGACCTGGGGCGCGATGGTGCCGACATCGAGCGTGACGACGCGGTCGTAGCGCGCGCCGGGATCGCTCGGCAGGGTCCGCCAGTAGGCCACCGCCGCGTCCCACAGCTCGCCCCTGGGGGCGAGGCGCCGGCCCTCGAGATAGGCGAAGGTGCGCGCGTCGGGTGCCACCATGCCGATCCGGCTGCCCGCCTCGATCGTCATGTTGCACAGGGTCATGCGCTCGGACATGGCCATGCCGCTGACCACCTCGCCGGTGTACTCCACCGCATGGCCGACCGCACCGTTGGCCCCGATCCGGGCGATCAGCGCCAGCGCCATGTCCTTGGCATCGATCAGCGGGTGGCGCTTGCCGACCAGCTCGACCTGCATCGTCGCGGCGCGCTGCTGGGGCAGGCACTGCGCCGCCATGATCGTGCCCTGCTCGCTCGCCCCGACGCCGAAGGCCAGCGCGCCGAAGGCGCCGTGGGTGGTGGTGTGGCTGTCGCCGCAGGCGATCGTCGTGCCCGGCAGGGTAAAGCCGGTCTCCGGTCCGATCACGTGGACGATGCCCTGCTCGGGGCCGTCCAGCCGGGCATAGGGCACGGCGAACTCGGCCACGTTGGCCTCCAGTTCGGCCACCTGCGAGCGCGCCAGCGGATCGGCGATCTCGCCCCCGCGCTCACGGGTGGGGACGGCATGGTCGGCCACGCCGAGGTGCGTTTCGGGGCGCCGCAGCCGCCGCCCGCTGGCGCGCAGCGCCACGAAGGCCTGGGGGCTCGACACCTCGTGGACGATGTGCCGGTCGATGTAGAGCAGGGCCGAGCCGTCGGGGCGGTTGGCGACGACGTGGCTGTCCCACAGCTTTTCATACAGCGTGCGCGGTCGGCCGGCACCGGACGGGAGGGGGCGGGTGATCATGGTGCTCTATTTGGCTTAATCTTAGAACAAATGCTAGGGCTTCAGCGCGGCGGCGGGGACGCCGGCCTCGAGATAGGCGGCCAGCAGCTGGGCGAAGCGGTCGGGCACCTCGAGCGGCGGGTAATGTCCGACATCGGGCATCATCACCTTGGAAATGCGGGCATTGGCCAGGTAGCGGGTGATGGCGTTGAGCGCGGATTCGGGCAGCAGGGGATCGCCGGTGCCCCAGATCAGGAACGTCGGCACGGTCACCTTGGCCATCTCGATCGTCGCCTGTTTGCCATCGCCGATCCGGGCGATCAGCGCGATCAGGTTCTTTTCCGGCTCGCGGCGCGCAAAGTCGTAGTATTCGCGGCGCGTCCGGGCCGGGATGCGGGCCGGGTCGCCGGCGAAGTAGCTGAGGAACTGGTCCCAGAAGTCCTGGTCGCGGAAGCCGGTGGCCTTGACCCGCGCCTGCGCCGCGATGAACGCCGGGGTCAGCACCAGGTGGCTGGTATCGACCGGATCGGACGGGGTATTCGACAGCACCAGCCGCTCGACCAGGTCGGGCCGCCGCGCTGCCAGGTACATGCCCATGGTCCCGCCGCTCGACACCCCGACGAACGAGACCCGCCGGATCCCCAGCCGGTCAAGCAGGCCGATCGGCAGGTCGGTCGGCACCATGGCCTTGGCCGCAGCATCGGTCGTGCCCTGCGACAGGCCATACCCCGGCATGTCGAAGCGCACGATGCGGTAGCGCCGCTTGAGCAGGACGGCGATGCGGTCCCAGGTCTTCAGGCTTGATTCGGACCCGTGGACCATCAGCAGCACCGGGGCGCCGCGCGGTCCCTCGTCCTTGTAGTGGATCGACAGCCCGCCGATCTCCGCGAACCGGCTCTGGCCGTCGCGGTAGCGCGCCCGCAACTGGGCGAGCGTCAGGTAGGGGTGGGCGGCCGGGGCCGCCGGTCCGGCGGTCGCTCCCGCCGCCGCGGTCTGCGCGCTGGCCGGGGCACCCGCCAGCAACAGGACCCCCAGCGCCATGGCCGCGATGCGGTGGGCGGACGATGGGGCGGTCAAGGATGCGGGCATGGGCAACGGTTCCCCGGCTTGGAAGGGCGCTCGGCGGGGCCAGACTACCGGGCGCCGAGGGCCCTATCCGGACGCGGCCCGATACTATCCGCCTAGTGGTGACCGGTCAGTGGCTTGATCGACAGTTGCGGCCCGCTTGTAGGACCATTGCAGTGATGTAGCATGGCCCTCTCATAGGGCGCTTGAGTGGGATTGGCACGGTTATGGGGATCGACAGGCGGGGCTTCACCCTCGGTGCCGCGGGGCTCGGCCTGACCGCCCTGGCCGGAGCCGGTACCGCCGCCGGAGCGGCCAGGCCAGCCCGCTCGGTCAAGCCCGCGCCGGGCCCGGCCGTGCCGGGGCGCCCGGACGTGGTGGTGCTCGGCGCCGGAGTGTCGGGTCTGCAGGCCGCCTGGCTGCTCGAGCAGCAGGGTCTGCGCGTCACCGTGCTGGAAGGCCGCACCCGCGTCGGCGGCCGGGTGATGACCCTGCTCGACGAACCCGGCTATCCCGAGATGGGCTTCAATTCCATGGCCGAGGGCTATGGCCGCGGCATCGATGCCGCCAGCCGCGCCGGGGTGGAACTGCAGGAGGTCGGCGCGCGCTACCGGATGGGTCCGCCGCCCGGACTGTGGATCAACGGCCAGCCGCTGACCCGCGAGGAATGGGCCCGTTTCCCCGGCAATCCCTTCCCGGCCGCGCTCAAGGCGGTGATGCCGGCCGAGCTGGTCGGGCGGCTGGTGGCCGAGCGCACCCGGCTCAAGGACTGGACCGCCTGGACCGATCCCGCCCAGGCCGGGCTCGACATCTCGCTGCACGATTTCCTGCGCGAACAGGGTCTGTCCGACGCGGCGATCCGCCTCGCCTACGATGTCTCGCCCTACTACGGGACCAGCGCCTACGACGTCTCGGCGCTGATGATGGAGTACAACGACGGCTTCGTGAAGGCGCAGTTCGCGGCCGGACCCAAGTCGCTGGCGGTGAAGGGGGGCAACCTCCACCTGCCGCAGGGCATGGCGCGTCTGCTCAAGGGCGATGTCATCCTGGGCAAGGAGGTCACCGCGATCGAGGCCGGCGCGACCGGCTGCGTGGTGACCTGCCGCGACGGCTCGCGCTTCGAGGCCGGGCGCGTGGTCTGCTCCTTGCCGTTCTCCACGCTGCGCTTCGTCTCGATCCTGCCCGGCCTTGCGGGCGCCCAGGCCCGGGCCGTCGCGACCCTGCCCTACCAGCCGCTGTCGATCGCCTTCATCACCGCCGCGGCGCCGTTCTGGGAGGAGGACAAGCTGGCCCCCGGCATGTGGACCGACGGGCTGACCGGGACCGTGATCCCCCAGCGCTATGGCGCCACCCCCGAGGAGATCACCGGCTTCCAGGTCCAGGCGCGCGGCGCGCTGGCCAACTACTGGGACCGGCTGGGCCGCGACGGCGCGCTGCGGATGATTGTTGCCGGGCTCGAGGCGATGCGCCCGGCGGCGCGTGGCAAGCTCGTGCCACGGGCCTATTTCTCGTGGAGCCAGGAGGCGTTCAATGGCGGCGACTGGGCCTATTTCGGCCCCGGTCACGTGCGCGACTTCGCCACCACCATGAGCCTGCCGGCCGGCCGCCTGCATTTCTGCGGCGAACACACCGCGACCGGCGCGCGCGGCCTCGAGGGCGCGCTGGAAAGCGCCGAGCGGGCCGCGCTCGAAGTTCTCGGCGCCTGACCGGCGCCGCCACCCAACCTGCCGAGTGGAGCACCATGGACTACGATTACGTTCCCCTTCCTGCCCGCCAGCCGCTGGTCTGGCCGAATGGCGCCCGGGTGGCCCTGATCCTGACCTTCAATCTCGAGACCTGGGACCTCACCAAGGACACCGACAAGCCCTACTATGCGGGCGGGCCGGCGATCCTGCCTGACGTCCTGCCCGGCAACGTCCCGGACTTCCCCAACTTCACCTGGCGCGAATATGGCCAGCGGGTGGGCATCTGGCGGCTGTTCGACCTGTTCGACGAGCTTGGGGTGAAGGCCTCTTGCACCACCAACGCGGTGACCTTCGAGCGGCGCAAGGCGATGACCGATGCCGTGCTCGAGCGCGGCTGGGAGCTGCTCACCCACAACTGGGAACAGGGCGAGCTGCTCTCCTCCTTCGCGCACGATCCGGCCCGCGAGCGCGAGATCATCCTTGCCAGCCTGCGCCAGTTCGAGACCTATACCGGGCGCAGGTCGAAGGGGTGGCTGTCGAGCTCGCTGCGCGGGACGATGCAGACTGCCGACATCCTCGCCGAGCAGGGCTGCACCTTCTACTGCGACATCATGAACGATGATCAGCCCTATCTGCTGCGGACCCCCAACGGGCCGATCGTTTCGGTGCCCTATTCCAACGAGATCAACGACTTCACCTTCATCACCCGCAAGAACTTCACCACTGACCAGTTCCGCGACGCGCTGATCGAGGAGCTCGACGTGCTCTATGCGGAAGGGGCCAGGACCGGGCGGATCATGAACGTCGGGCTGCACCCCCACGTCTCGGGCCGGGCCCACCGGGTCCGCGCCCTGCGCGAGTTCATCGAACATGCCAAGGCGCTCCCCGGGGTATGGTGGGCCACCCGCGAGGAGATCGCCGAGTGGTATCTGGCCAACCACGAAAGCCATATCCCCGGACAACTGGAGCCGCGCTGAGATGAGCCGGCCCGAGACCGTCCTCATCGTCGGCGGCGGCATCGCCGGGATGACCGCCAGCGCCGCGCTGGCGCAGCAGGGTTTCAAGGTGACGCTGCTCGAAGCCGCGCCGGCCTTCGGCGAGATCGGGGCAGGGCTCACCCTGACCCCCAACGCGATGAAGGGGCTGGACTTCATCGGCATCTGCGAGGCGGCGACGGCGGTCGGGGTCGAACCGACCCGCCAGCGGATCCAGCACTGGCGCGATGGCCGGACGCTGATCGCCTTCGACCGGTCGACCCAGCGCGCGACCTATGGCGCGCCCTACATCACGGTGCATCGCGCCGATCTCCACGCGGTGATGACCGCCGCGGCGGAGCGCGCCGGGGTGACCATGATCGCCGGCGCCAATGTCATCGACAGCGCCGGCACCACGGTGACCTGCGCCGATGGACGGACCTTCTCGGCCGACGTGCTGGTCGGGGCCGACGGTGTGAAGAGCGTGATCCGCCGCCGGTTCGAGGCGACCGCGCCGCATTTCACCGGGCACGTCGCCTGGCGTTGTCTCGTGCCGGTCACGCCGGAGATCCAGGATCTGTCCGACTTTCCCGGCGTGATCATCGGCCCGGGCGCCATGCTCAACCGTTACAACGTGCGCGGCTCGCAGATCATGAACTTCGTGTTCTTCGCCCGGCAGGAGGGCTGGAACGAGGAGGGGTGGACCACCCCGGCCGATCCGGCCGAGCTCCAGGCAATCTATGGCCACTGGTGCGACGACGCGCAGCGGATGCTGGCGGCGGCGGTGCGCCAGCCCCTGTTCAAATGGGCGATCAACGCACGCGAGCCCTTGGCCAGCTGGGTGCTCGACGACAGCGTGACCTTGCTCGGCGATGCAGCCCACGCGATGACCCCGTTTCTCGGCCATGGCGCTGCCTGCGGGATCGAGGACGCGGTGGTCCTGGCCCGGGCGCTGGCCGCCTCTGCTTCGGCCGGCGAGGGCCTGGCGCGCTACCAGGCCGCCCGGCACGCACGGGCGACCTTCATCCAGCGCGAGAGCAATGCCAATGCCGACCGGATGCAGGGTCAGGACACGGACCTGTTCGGACTGGAAGGAACCAAGGATGAGGAATCGCTCGGCCTGTTCACCTACGATCCGCGGACGGTGACGGTATGATTGCGCCCACGCCCTTCGACGGACACGCCATCGCCGCCGAGACGGCAGCCTTCCTGGCGCAGCCCCACCGCTTGCTGATCGGGGGCGAGTGGGTCGATGGCAGCGGCGAACTGGCCACGCTCGACCCGGCCACCGGGCTCGAGCTGGCGCGGTTTCACACCGGCGGGGCGGCCGAGATCGACCGGGCGGTGCGAGCCGCCCATGCGGCTTTCGCCGGTCCCTGGCGCCGCATGACCGTGGCCGATCGCACCGCCATCCTGCACCGGCTGGCCCGGATCATGGAGCGCCATGCGACGCTACTCACCGAACTGGACATCGTCGACAACGGCATGCCCGGGTTCATCGCCCGGCTGACCACGGCCAACTGCGTCGAGATGGTCGATTACTATGCCGGGGCGGTGATGCGCATCGCCGGCAAGACCATTGCCCCGCCCCGGCACATCGCCGCCGAGACCGAGGCGCTGACCTACACGCTGCGCGAACCGGTTGGCGTCGCCGGGCTGATCGTGCCGTGGAACGTGCCGCTCTCCACGGCGATCCTCAAGCTGGCCCCGGCGCTGGCCGCCGGTTGCACCGTGGTGGTGAAGCCGAGCGAGGAAACCCCGCTGTCGGTCCTCGCGCTCGGCCAGATGATCCTCGAGGCGGGCTTCCCCGCCGGGGTGGTCAACATCGTCAACGGGCTCGGGGCCGAGGCGGGGCAGGCGCTGGCCGAACATCCCCTGGTCGACAAGATCTCGTTCACCGGCTCCACCGCGACCGGGCGCAAGATCGTGATGGCCGCGCTGGGCAATCTCAAGAAGGTCGGGCTCGAGCTGGGCGGAAAAAGCCCGGTCATGGTCATGCCCGATGCCGATCTCGCTCAGGCGGTGCCAGGAGTCGCCCTGGCGACCTTCTTCCTCCAGGGCCAGAACTGCATGGCCGGGACGCGGATCTTCGCCCATGCCGCGATCCACGATCAGCTGGTCGAGGGCCTCGCCGGGTTTGCCGCAAGCATGACGCTGGGCCACGGGCTCGATCCGGCCACGCTGCAGGGGCCGCTGATCTCGGCGGCGCACACGGCCAAGGTGATGGGCCACATCGCCGGGGCCCAGGCCTCGGGAGCGACACTGGTCGCCGGCGGCGCGCGGCTCGACCGGCCCGGGAACTTCGTGCAACCGACGATCTTCACCGGATGCGACAATGCCATGCCGGTGATGCGCCAGGAGATCTTCGGCCCGGTCATGGCGATCCAGCGGGTCGAGACCACCGACCTCGACGAACTCGCCGCCCTCGCCAACGATACCCCCTATGGCCTGTCGGGCTCGGTCTGGACCCAGGATCTCTCGATCGCCCATCGCCTCGCGGCGCGGATCCGCTCGGGCCATGTGTCGGTCAATTGCCACGGCGCGGTCGGCACCAACATCCCGTTCGGCGGCTACGCCCAGTCGGGCTGGGGTCGCGAGTTCGGCGAGGAGGGGCTCGACGCCTACCTCGAGACCAAGGCGGTGACGGCGCGGTTGTAGTTCCGCTGTGGGGCGGGCTGCCGCGCGCGGCCTTCGACAGGCTCAGGCTGAGCGGGCCTGGGTGAAAACGGGTGAAGGCCAACGCGCTTCCCGTTGGTCTGCCAATCCTCACCTCCGCTCAGGCTGAGCCTGTCGAAGCCCACGCGCGGCGGTCGGGCCAGGTCCGGACCGAGCGGACCTCCCCTCAGGCGTTGCCCATCGGGACCGGGTTGGACAGGTCGTGGCTGATCGCCGCGGCCGTTGCCTTGAGATCCTCGAGATAGAGTTCGAGGGCGTTCGACAGCTTCATCGCGGCGACAAAGAAGACCATGGTCATCGCCGCCTCGAACCGGCCATTCTTGAAGATCGGCACGGCAATCGACGAGGTCTTGCCCGGGGTCAGGTTGAAGTGGTTGCGCCCCTGCGCGGCATAGCCCTCGGCGCGGATCCGCTCGACGTTGAGACTGACCTCGGCGGTGGCGAGATAGTTGAGGTCGATCTCCTGCGAGACCCGGATGAAGCGCAGGATCATCTCGCGCTCCTCGTCGTCGGCGAAGGCCATCGAGACCTTGCCCGAGGCGCTGTCGAGGATCGGCAGGGTGAAGCCGGGATAGTAATGCTCGAAGGTGAGCGACGAATTGGCGTGGGTGCTGTCGCGCAGCATCATCTCGCGGCCGACGCGGATTGCGATCGACACCGGCCAGCCGACCCGCTTGGTCAGGGCGACGATGTGCGGACGGGCGACGTGGACCAGTTCGTCGTCATGCTGGAATCCCGTGGCCAGGGTCTGGACCAGGGCGGTCGCGCGGTAGCGCTTGCGGGCCGGTTCCTGTTCGATCAGGCCTTCATAGAGCAGCGTCTGCACGATCCGGCAGGCCGTGGGGTAGGGCACCTGGCTGGCCTTGGCGATTTCCATCATCGACAGCGAGCCATGGCGATTGATCGCCTTGAGCGCGGCGATCGACCGCGTGATCGAGCGAATCGGAACTCCCTTTTCCATGTGCAACTCCCCGCATGCCGCTGACAGCACGAAGAGTGACAAAGGAATGACGTTTGCCCGAATTAATCAAGGCAATATCCGCCAGGCGGATAAATTAGCTCACCAGTCGGGAACGATCACCTGGCGGATCGCCTTGCCCTCGGCCAGCCGGTCCATCAGCTCGTTGATGTCCTCCAGCGCGCCGACCGAAGAGAGCAGGCGTTCGACCGGCAGGCGCCCGGCGCGCCACAGCGCGATGTAGCGCGGAATGTCGCGGCTGGGGATCGACGAGCCCATGTAGCTGCCCATCAGGGTCTTGCCCTCGGCCACCAGCGACAGCGCGTTGATCGACAGCTGCTCCGCCGGATTGGGCAGGCCGACCGTGACCACCCGTCCGCCGCGGCGGGCGGCGGCATAGGCCCGGGCCAGGACGGCGGACTTGCCGACCGTCTCGATCACCACGTCGCTGCCCAGCGCGGCGGCATCGTCCTCGGGCGCCAGGGCCGAGGCGGCACCGAGTTCGAGCGCGAGCGCCCGCTTTTCGGGGGCCGGATCGATCGCGTGGACCGGCTGCGCGCCCGAGGCCAGGGCACCGAGCAGGGCGGCGAGCCCGACCCCGCCCAGGCCATAGACCGTCACGCTCTCACCCGGCCGCACCCGCGCGGTGTTCATCACGGCCCCCACCCCGGTGAGCACCGCGCAACCGAACAGCGCCGCGGTTTCGGGCGGGATATCGGCATCGACCTTCACCAGCGAGCGGCGGTCGACCACGGCCTGGGTGGCGAAGGCCGAGACGCCGAGATGGTGATGCACCGCGTGGTCGCCTTGCGCGGTGCGGCAGGTCAGCCGCGAGCCGCCGCGGATCAGTTCGCCCCGCCCGTTGGCGGCGGCGGCGGCGGCGCAGAGGTAGCCTTCGCCCGAGAGGCATTGCGGACACTGTCCGCAGCTGGGCAGGAACACGAGCACGACGCGATCCCCCACGGCGAGTCCGGGCTCGTCCGGATCGCCCAGCGCGAGGACCGTGCCGGCGGCCTCGTGGCCCAGCGCCATCGGCATCGGGCGGGGACGGTCGCCGTTGATCACCGAGAGGTCGGAGTGGCAGATCCCGGCGGCGTCGATCCGCACCAGCACTTCGCCCGGGCGTGGATCGGCCAGGTCGAGCGTGGTGATCGCCAGCGGCGCGCTCGCGCCGTAGGGGCGGGCGTGGTCTCCGCTGCGCGCCAGCACGGCGGCGGCGATGCGGCGCTCGGTCATGTGTCGTCCTCTCCCTTGCGGCCGGCCCGCGCTACTTGGCGAGCGCCCACTTCTTCTCGAACTCCCACACCTCGGGGAAGCCGATCAGGTGGCAGAACTCGGTGAAGTCGAACAGGCCGTCGGGCTGGCCGATCCCCTGCTGCTTGAGGTCGAGCAGGGCCTTCTCCATCGCCGCCGCGGCCGCCAGCGAGGTGAGGCTGGGATAGATCGCATAGGCATAGCCGATCTCGGCCAGCACCGCCGCCGGCGGCACCGGCGTCTTGCCGTGGTTCGACATGTTGGCCATGCACGGCCGGTCAAGCACGCTGCAGGCCTTGCGCATTTCCTCCTCGGAATGGAGTGCCTCGGGGAACAGGACATCGGCGCCCGCCTTGGCATAGGCCTCCATCCGCCGCAGCGCGCCGTCCAGCCCTTCGCTCTCGCGCGCGTCGGTGCGGGCGATGATCACGAAGTCCTCGCTGCTCCGGGCGTCGACCGCGACGCGGATCTTCTCCACCATGTCTTCGGCCGGGATCAGCCGCTTGTACGGGGTGTGTCCGCACTTCTTGGGGAACTCCTGGTCCTCGAGCTGGATCGCGGTCACCCCGCTCGCCTCGTAGCCCTTCACGGTGTGATGGACATTGAGCAGCCCGCCATAGCCGGTGTCGCCATCGGCGATCACCGCGGCATTGCTGGTCCGCGCCAGGGTTTCCATGCGGTTGCGCATCTCGGTATAGGTGGCGATCCCGGCATCGGGCAGCCCCCAGGCCGAGGCGGTCAGCCAGTAGCCCGTGCCGTAAACGATATCGAAGCCGACCTTGTTGGCGATCACCGCGGCGATCATGTCCTGGATGCCCGGGACGACGAAGAACGTCCCGGCCTGCAGTTTCTCGCGAAAGATGGGGTTCGCCATGCGCTACTCCGCGGCCTCGGCCTGATGGGTCCACTGCGGCCGGCGCGGGGCGGGCAGGCCGGTTTCGGCCAGGCAGTTGGCGCGCAGTGTATCGATATCCGGCCCGAAGTCGAACACGGCGATCGGGCCGCGCTCGGCCCGCATCCGCTCGCGCAGCGCCGTGGTGGCGGCGGCGTCGACCGCGCCCTCGGCGGTCAGGACCACGCCATAGCGCAGCGCGCCCTGCGCGGTGACCAGACCCTGTGCCAGCTCTTTCGCCAGCAGCGCGGGATCACGCTCGAGCGGATCGCCCCAGCCGCCGCCGCCCCAGGTGATGAAGTGCAGGCGGTCGCCCGGCTCGACCGGGTAGTCCTCGATCTTGTTGCCGACGACGATCTCGGTGCCGTCGGCCTTGATCAGTACCTTGCGCGCGCGGGCCCCCGGCAGACCGCCGTTGACCCCCCAGGGCGGGACGAACCAGCGATCGTCATGGATCGCGATGACCCCGGGCTCGAGGAAGCGGTAGACCATGTCGATCCCGTTGCCGCCACGGTGCAGTCCGGCCCCGCCACTGTCGGGGACGGTCTCGTAGCGTTCGATCACCAGCGGGAAGTACCGCTCGAGGAACTCGTTGGGCACGTTGGTGAAGCCGGGGAACAGCGAGTGGCCGTCAGGCCCGTCGCCCAGCGGCCGGCCGGGGATCCCGCCGAAGCCGATCTGGAACAGCTGGAACCATTTTCCGGTCTTGTCGGTGCCGGCGTAGAACAGGTGCGGCGAGGACGAGAAGCCCGCGGCGTTGAGGAACTCCGGGGTCTTCTGGCCGAGCAGCCCGCCGAGGATGTCGAACAGGCGGCCGAGGACGTGGGTGCGCCCCGACAGCGCAGCGGGGAACCGCGGCTTGAGCAGCGAGCCTTCGGGAATGCGCACGTGGATCAGGTCGTAGTAGCCGTCGTTGAACAGGATCTGCGGGTCGAAGACCATGATCATGTAGATCCCGAAGAACATGCGCATCATGTTTTCGTTCAGGAACATGTTGATCGAGGCCGAGCTCTGCGGATCGGTCCCGGCGAAGTCCAGCACCACGCGGCCGTTCTCGCGCCACATTGTGCACTTGATCTTGTAGGGGCCGAAGCCCTTGCCGTCATCGCAGATGTAGTCCTCGAAGCTCACCGGCTCCTCGCCGATCGAGCTTTCGATCAGGTGCTTCATCGCGCGGTGGTTGCGCTCGAGCAGCAGGTCGGTGGCCGAGACGAACACGTCGTCGCCGAACCGCTCGGCCATCTCGACCACGCGGCGCGCGGCCACCCGGCACGAGGCGATCAGCGCATTGAGATCGGCCTTGCACCAGTCCGGGGTGCGGACCTGGTGCATCACCAGCTTCATCAGGTCCTCGTTGTATTCGCCCTTCTTCCAGATCTTGACCGGCGGGATGCGCACCCCCTCCTGGAAGATCGTGGTGGCGTTGATCGGCATCGATCCCGGGACCATCCCGCCGATGTCGCTCTGGTGCCCGAACATCGAGGTGTAGGCGATCAGGCGGCCGTCCTTGAACACGGGCAGCAGCACCAGCCAGTCGTTCGAATGGCTGATCGCCCCGCCGACCGAGTAGGGATCGGACAGGAAGATCATGTCGCCATCCTCGACCGTGCCCTCATAGCCGTCGAGGAAGGGGCCGATGTACGAGCCGAACTGGCCGACGATCATCTTGCCGGAGTGGTCGGCGATCAGCGGGAAGGCGTCGCCCTGTTCGCGGATGCCGGGCGACATCGCGGTGCGCACCAGGGTGGCGTCCATCTCGATGCGGGCATTGCGCAGCGCGTTCTCGATGATGTCGAGCGTGACCGGGTCGACTGGGACGGTGGCAAAGGGCGTTTCGTTGGCCTGGATGATCCGTGCGGGCATGGGCTGGGCTCCTTCAGGCGAGATGGATCAGGATGTTGCCGACATGGTCGACGGTGCCGACGCAGTCGGCTTCGATCAGCGTGGTCGAGTCCATCTCGACGACGATGGCGGGACCGGGGATGACATCGCCGCAGCGCAACCGGGCGCGATCGTAGATCACCGCCGGCTTCATCTGCCCGTCCACCCACAGGCTGTGGTCACGGATCTTGGCCCGCGCGGGATCCCCGTCCCCCTTCTCCAGCGGCGGTGCCGGCAGCTCGAGCGCCGGACCCATCGCCACGGCGCGCAGGTTGACCAGCTCATGGGCCGAATCCATGTTGAAGGTGAACAGGCGCAGGTGCTCGGCATCGAAGCGGTCGGTCACGCCCTTGAGCCCGTCGCGCCGCAGTGTTTCGGCGTCGATCGCCAGCGGCACCTCGAAGGCCTGCCCCTCGTAGCGGATGTCGAGCTCGAACAGGCTGGTCACGTCGGCGTCGGCGATCCCTTCCGCGGTCAGCTCGGCGCGGGTCTGCGCGGCCATCTCGTCGAGGATCGCCTGGACCACCGCCTCGTCGGTGTCCTGCACGCGCTGGGAGAAGCTGCGCGCGGTTTCGGTGCGCATGCGGGTGGTGGCATCGCCCAGCGCGCAGAGCACGCCCGGCGAGACCGGCGAGACCGCGGGCCACGAGCCCATCAGCCGCGCCACGGCATTGACGTGGAGCGGCCCCGCCCCGCCGAAGCCCATCAGCGCGAAGTCGCGCGGATCGTAGCCCTGCTGCACCGAGATCATCCGCAGCGCGCCGAACATGTTCTCGTTGACGATGTCGATGATCCCGCGCGCCGCGGCCATCAGGTCGATGCCCAGGGCATCGGCGATGGTCTGCACCGCCCGCTTCGCCCCCTCGCGGTCGAGCTGGAAGGTGCCGCCCAGCAGGTTCTCGGGCAGGTAGCCCAGCACCACGTTGGCGTCGGTCACGGTCGGCAGGGTGCCGCCCTTGCCATAGGCCACCGGCCCCGGCACCGCGCCGGCCGACTGCGGCCCCACGCGCAGGGCCTTGGTCAGTTCCGGCACATAGGCGATCGAGCCGCCGCCGGCGCCCACGGTCTTCACGTCGAGCGCCGAGGCGCGGACCTTGAGGTGGCCCACCTCGGTCTCGCGCTGGCGGCGCGCCTCGAGGTTCTCGATCAGCGCGACGTCGGTGGAGGTCCCGCCGACGTCGAGCGTGAGGATGTTTTTCAGCCCGGCGTTGCGCCCGACCCAGATCGCCCCGGTCACGCCGCCCGCTGGACCCGACATCAGCAGCGACACCGGATGCTCCTCGGACTTCTCCGAGCTCATCAGGCCGCCGTCCGAGCGCAGCAGCGACAGCGAGCCCGCCATGCCGGCGCCCCGCAGCCGGTCGCGCAGGTTGCGCACGTACTTGCCCACCACCGGGCGGACCGCGGCATTGGCCACCGTGGTCAGGGTGCGTTCGTACTCCTGCATCTCGGGCAGGACCTCGTGGCTGAGCGAGACCGGGATATCCGGCATGATCTCGGCCGCAATTTCGCCCACCCGGGTCTCGTGCGCCCCGTTCAGATAGGCGTTGACCAGGCTGACGGTGAGCGCCTCGATCCCGCTGTCGCGGAGGCGGATCAGCGATGTCCGGATCTGGGCCTCGTCCAGGTCGGCCAGGATCTCGCCGCGGGCGTCGATCCGGCCGGTGATCTCGCAGGTGTCCTCGAGCGCGGCGAGCGGCGTCGGCTTGGGCCAGACGATCCAACCGGCGAGGCCGCCCGGCACGAAGGACCGGGCGATCTGCATCACCTGGCGATAGCCATCGGTGGTGACCAGCCCGACCCGGGCACCCTTGCCCTCGAGCACGGCATTGGTTGCCACGGTCGTGCCGTGCAGGAAGAATTCAACCTGCTCCGGGGTGATCCCCGCCTCGGCCGTGATCGCGCGCACGCCGTTCAGGATGCCCTCCGAGCTGTCATGCGGCGTGGACGGGGTCTTGTGCCGCCAGAAGGCGCCGGAGCGCTGATCGAACAGCAAGAGATCGGTGAAGGTGCCGCCAACGTCGACTC
Source organism: Novosphingobium piscinae (assembly GCF_014230355.1). Taxonomy (GTDB): domain Bacteria; phylum Pseudomonadota; class Alphaproteobacteria; order Sphingomonadales; family Sphingomonadaceae; genus Novosphingobium; species Novosphingobium piscinae. The sequence goes on along the minus strand of NZ_JACLAX010000011.1, from coordinate 75,626 downwards.
CCAGGCGATAGGTCATGGCTTCCCCATTGGCTGCACCGGAGATGGCAGGGTCGCTTGCGACGGACTGCCAGCCGGCTGGACTGAAATGATATATACATATGACAATACGGCGAACCGCAAGCCCCTTCGCTAACCGGTGATGCGGCCGCTGCCGCAGTTTCGGACAGACTTATCCGCCCTGCGAATTTTCGGTCCTGCGGGGATGGTCCGGCGCAGCCGTCTGCGGCACGACGAAGGCCTTCAGGGGAGTTTCAACCGTGACCTTTGATTCGCGCAACCTGCACGCCGACAACCAGGCCTTTCTGGCCCGCCGCGGCCAGGACGGCCTTTGCGTGGGCGGCGAGTGGCGTGCAGCCGCCAGCGGCGAGAGCTTTGCCACGATCGACCCGGCAACTGGCCGGGAAATCGGCCGGATCGCCCGGGCCGGCGCGGCGGATGTCGACCAGGCGGTGGCCGCGGCCCGCGCGGCCTTGCCCGGCTGGTCTGCCACGACGCCGGTTGAGCGTGCCCGCATCCTGTGGAAGGTCGCCGACCTGATCGAGACCCATATCGATGCCCTCGCGGAACTCGAAACGCTCGACCAGGGCAAACCCCTGTTCGTCGGGCGCTGGGCCGAGATCCCGGGCGCCGTCAACCAGTTCCGCTTCTTTGCCGGCCAGGCCATGGCGATCGAGGGCAGCACGCTGGAAAGCTCGATCAACTACCAGCCGCAGGGCAAGCAGGTGCGCACCTGGACGGTGCGCGAGCCGGTCGGCGTGGTCGCAGCGATCGTACCGTGGAACTCGCCGTTGGTGCTGACTGCGATGAAGCTGGCCCCGGCGCTCGCCGCCGGCTGCACCGTCGTGCTCAAGCCGGCCGAGGACACGTCGCTCACCGCCCTGCGGCTGGTCGAGCTGATGCTCGAAGCCGGAGTTCCCGCGGGCGTCATCAACGTGGTGACCGGTTTCGGAGCCGAGACCGGCGCGGTGCTGGCCGCGCACCCCGGGGTCGACAAGATCGCCTTTACCGGCTCGACCGCCACCGGCCGCGCCGTGCTGGATGCGGCCAAGACCAATTTCAAGCGGGTCACGCTCGAACTGGGCGGCAAGTCCCCCGCGATCGTCCTGCCCGATGCCGATCTCAGCCTTGCGATCCCCGGGGTCGCCAATGCGATCTTCTTCAACAGCGGCCAGGTCTGCATCGCCGGCTCGCGGCTCTACGTCCACCGTTCGGTCCACGATCAGGTCGTCGAGGGCGTGGCGGCCTATGCCCGCAGCCTCAAGCTGGGCCACGGCCTGGCGCCCGACACGCAGATGGGGCCGGTGGTCTCGGCCCGCCATGCCGAACGGGTCGAGGGCTATCTCGGCCGGGCGCGGCGCGATGGCGCCACCATGCTGACCGGCGGCGAGCGGACCGGCGAGGCCGGGACCTTCATCACCCCGACGGTGGTCACCGGGGTGCGCCCGGACATGGAGATCGTTCGTGAGGAGGTGTTCGGCCCGGTCGTGGTTGTGCAGCCGTTCGACGAGGTCGACGAGGTGATCGCCTCGGCCAATGACAGCGAGTACGGCCTCGCCGCGTCGGTCTGGACCGAGAGCCTCAGCACGGCGCACCGCATGACCAGCGCGATCCGGGCCGGGACGGTGTGGATCAATTGTCACGCGATGTATGATGCCAGCCTCGCCATTGGCGGGATCAAGCAATCGGGCTGGGGGCGCGACAGCGGACGCCAGGCGCTGGACAACTACCTCGAGTGGAAGACCGTCTGCGCCGTCGTCTGAGTGGCGTTCCGGATGGAGCGACCGGCGGCGCCGGCGGGCGTCGTCACCGGCCGCGCGGCGCCGGTGGCCGGATCGCCCGGATCAGCGTGTTGGGCAGAAAGGCATTGTCCCATTCCTGACCAGGACCGGCAGGGGTCGGCGGGGTCGGGCCCATGCGCAGCACGATCAGCCGATGCCGCGGCGAGACGAACACGGTCTGGTTCGAATTGCCATCGAACAGGAACAGGTCCGGATCCAGATAGGGTGCCGAGTGCAGCACCTGCGGTCCGGGCCGGCCCGGTGCGCCGAAGCCGCGGCGCAGCTGGTAAGGCTGGCCAAGCCAGATCCCCAGCCCGAAGTTGGGGTTCTGCGGCGTGCCCTGGCGCATGGCCGCCACATAGCCGCGCGGCAGCAGCCGCCGGCCCTGCCAGCGCCCGTCCTCGAGCAGCAGGATCGCCATGCGCAGGAAGGCCTCCGCCGGGAGCATGGTGCAGCAGCCCGAATGGGCCAGCCCGCCCGGCCGGTTGACCCAGATCTCCCCGCCCGGCGCGCCGATCGGGCGCAGCACCTCGGTCCCGACGAACTCGCCATAGCGCCGCCCGGTGGCCCGCTCGATCACCAGGGCGACCAGATCGCTCGGGGCGTTGGCATAGGCATAGCGCGTCCCCGGCGCGCTGGTCATCGGATAGGATTCGACGATCCGGCGGCCATGGTCGGGATCCAGGTAGCCGCGGTTCAGCGGGTGCTCCGGATCGGTGCTGAACCCCTGGTCGAGCATCCCCGAACGCATGTCGAGCAGATGCCGCACGAGGATTCCGGCCTTGGCCGTGCCGCGCAGCTCCGGCAGGACGTCGGCGATCGGCTGGTCGAGCGAGGCGATCTTGCCGAGCGCGATCGCCCGGCCCACTGCGAGGGCGGTCAGCGGCTTTGACAGCGACTTCGACACCAGCGGCGTAGTGGCCTGTGCCCCGTTGCCGAAGGATGCGGCCTCGAGCCGGCCGTCGTGCCAGACCAGCAGGGCGCTGCTGCGCATCCGGTCCGCATAGGCCGCCGCTTCCGCCAGCGCGGCCGGGTCGAGCCGCCGTTGCGCCGGCGCCACCGGAGTCATCGGCCGCCACTGTGGCGCGCCACTGACCGGCTCCATCGGACTGTAGGGAAAGTTGCCGGGATCCTTGAGAAAGGTTGCCAGGCGGGCGCGGTAGACGGCTTCGGGATCGGACCAGTCGGGCGTCTGCGGCACGGCGGCCGTGCTGTTCGCCAGGGCGATCAAGCCGAGGGCCCAGTGTGGGATGCGATGGCGATGGATCATGCGATATCCCCTTGATGGCACGGGCTTCGGCCCTGTCACCGGCCTTCATGCCCGCGGTTCCCGCCCTGTCCGGGCCGTGCCGGCCCAATCACCGCAAGGCGGATAATTCCGTGACGTGCTCGGTCTCGTCCGGCTCGTCGGTTCATAGCCGGTGACGAGACGAGAAGTGAAGAAACGGAGTCCTCGCGGTATGTCAGGGGTTGAACGCTGCCAGGTGGCGATTGTCGGGGCGGGACCCGTCGGGACGGTCATGGCCACCCTGCTTGCCCAGGCGGGTGTGGACGTGGTCGTCCTCGAGGCCGGAGATGACTGCGCGCAGGATCTGCGCGCCTCGACCTTCCATCCGCCGACGCTCGAGATGCTCGACCAGATCGGCATCACGCCGATGCTGTTGCAGAAGGGGCTCAAGGCGCCGGTCTACCACTGGCGGGATCGTGCCACGGGCGAGGTGATCGATTTCGACCTCGGCGAAGTGGCAGACGTCACCCGCTACCCTTTCCGGATCCAGTGCGAGCAGTACCATCTCTCGCGTGGTCTGGCCGCCGCGCTGGACAATTACGCCAATGCCCAGGTGCGCTTCTCGCACCGGGTGCTGACCTTCAGCCAGGATGATCGCGGGGTCGATCTGGCGGTCGAGACCATGACCGGGATCGAGCACCTGCGCGCGGACTATCTGATTGCGGCCGACGGCGCCAACTCGATCGTGCGCAAGTGGCTGGGGATCGAATTCGACGGTTTCACCTATCCCGAGCGGTTCCTGTGCCTGTCGACCGAAGTGGAGCTGGCCGACTATCTGCCCAATCTGGCCTATGTGAACTACGTCAGCGACGCCAAGGAATGGCTGGTGCTGCTGCGGGTTCCGTCGGTGTGGCGGGTGCTGGTGCCGACCGATGCCTCGCTGGGTGACGAGGAGCTGCGGAGCGAGCGGATGAAGACCGGGATCTTCGAGCGGCTGATCGGCCCCGACGTGACCGTGCGGACCGAGCATCGCACGCTGTACCGGGTCCATCAGCGGGTGGCGAAGTCGTTCCGCGAGGGGCGGGTGCTGCTGGCGGGCGACAGCGCCCACCTCAACAATCCGCTGGGCGGGTTCGGGATGAACTCGGGCGTGCACGATGCGTTCAACCTGTTCGACAAGTTGCTGCCCGTGCTCAAGGGCCGGGCCGGCGAGGCCAACCTGGCGCTCTACGATCGCCAGCGGCGCGAGGTGACGCACAGCTTCACGCAGATGCAGACCAAGGAAAACATGGCCTTCATCCGCGGCGGACAGGACAGCGCCCACGAGGCGCGGCGCAGCAAGATGCTGGAGACCAAGCAGGATGACCGGCTGCGCCGGGCCTACCTGCTGCGCCAGGCCATGTTCGAAAGCCTGGCCCAGGCGGCGGCGATCGCCTGAACGCCGGCGGCCAGGGCCAACCGAACGGCGCGCCGCGCTGGGGCGCCGACAAGGAGTGCAAGCATGGGTGACGTACTCGGCTGGCGCAAACTCTTCGGAGTGATCGCGCCTTCGACCAATACCATCGTGCAGCCCGACATGGAGCGGATGCGGCCGGCGGGGGTGACCAACCACTTTTCGCGGATCTTCGTCGAGGATCCGGTCGCGCTGTCGAACGAGGATTTCATCGCCGGCACCACGGCGATTGCCGCCAACACGCTCGACGCGGTCCGTTCCGTCATGACCTGCCGTCCCGACTATCTGGTGCTCGGCATGTCGGCGATCACCTTCTACGGCGGGGTGGAAGGCAGCCGGGCCTGGAAGAAGCAGGTCGAAGACCTGGCCGGGGTTGGCGCCTCGACGGGGGCCGAATCCGTTGCCGCCGCACTGCGCGCCTATGGCACGGTGAACACGGTCTCGTTCGTGTCGCCCTACTATCCGGTGGCCAATGCCGAAGTCCGCCGGTTTCTCGAGGAAAGCGGCTTCACGGTGAAGCGCGATGTGCCGCTGCAGTGCCGGCGCTGGACCGATATTGCCAAGGTCACCCCCGACCGTCTGCGCGAGGTGATTGCCGAACTGGACGGCGATGACGTCGACGCGATCGTCCAGGTCGGGACCAACCTCTCGATGGTCGACCTTGCGGCGGAGTATGAGGCCAAGCTCGCCAAGCCGGTGATCGCGATCAATACCGCCACCTACTGGCACGCCCTGCGGGCCGTCGGGATCGAGGATCAGATGGCAGGATTCGGCCGCTTGCTGGCCGAGTACTGAGCGACAGTTTCCGGGCCTGCACAGGGCGGGCCCGGCATGGATGGGGCCTGTCATGAGGGCGCAGCGATGCGCCCGCGTCGGGCGCGGCAACCGGGGCACGGCTTTCCCGCCCGGCACGCGCAAGGCTTAGGGGCAGGCCTGCAAGGACAAGGGGAAAGTCATGATTCAGGAAGTACTGGTTCTCCGCTGGCTCCACATCATCTGCATGGTCTACTGGCTGGGCGGTGAGTGGGGCGTGTTCCAGACCAGCTACAACATCGTCAACCGCAAGCTCTCGATGGAGGAACGGCGCCGCCACATGGAAACGGCCTACCGCATCGACGTGCTTGCCCGCACCGGGATCATCACGCTGCTGCCGCTGGGCCTGCACATGGGCCACATCTATGGCCTGCAGCCCTATGGCGGCAATTTCCTGGTCGGCATGTGGATCTTCGTCGCCGGCTGGCTCGGCCTGTGCTGGTCGGCCTTCATCTTCCGCGAGACCGACCGCGGCATCGCGCTGACCAAGCTGGACGAGAAGATCCGCTGGGTGCTGATCCCGACGATCTTCGTGGTCGGCATCTCCTCGCTGCTCGGCCATGGCCCGTTCGAGGCCGGCGAGGGCAACCGCTGGTATGCCTCCAAGTTCACGCTCTATGGCTTCACCCTGTGCATCGGCCTGGGCCTGCGCTGGATCATGCGGCTGTGGACCGTGCGCTTCCGTCGTCTCGCGGCCGGTCCCGATCCGGTCCAGGAGGCCGCGCTCGAGCGCGAGTTCCTCTATGGCCGGCTGATGGCCTATGTTTACTGGATCACGATTTCGGGGATCTGCTTCCTTGGCACCGTGAAGCCGTTCTGACCTCAGCGCCGCGATCCCTGAACGGGCGATCCCCAGGTGGGATCGCCCGTTTTGCGTGGCAGGTCTGGGAGGCGGTTCAGCCCTTGTAGGCGGCTTCGGCGCGGGCGAAGACCGAGAGCGGATCGGCCGCGATCGCCGGATCGGCCTTGGCGAGCATCGCGATCCAGTCGCGCGGCATGTCCTGGAAGCGCGCCACCTTGGCTCCGATCGAGCGCAGCGTCTGGGTCCCCGATCCGGCAGGCATCTTCAACCAGCGGGCGTAGTCGGTGACGTCGGTTCCCGAAATCCAGGCCGGGGCACTGGCGACGCGCGGATCCAACGCGGTGCGCGCCGGACCATAGATCATGCCGAAATCGTTGATCGTGCGATCCGACTGCCCGGCGGTTTCGACCCGCGTCTCGGCCTGGTACTGGATGAACACCGTATCCCCGGCGCGCCAGAACTGCTCGGGCACGTGGCGGTAGTGCAGGGCCGAGCCGCCCAGCGTGGGCGGCACCTCGGGAACGTTGTCGGCCGTGAAGCGCAGCCGGGTCGGGCCGACCGGGGCATAGGGGATGGCGATCGTCTCGCCGGTCACCGGGTTGCGCAACTGGTCGATCCGTTCGCCGGTGACCAGGTCGGTGCGGAAACCAAGTTCGTACTGGATCGCGTCGAAACCCCCGTCGGCGCGCGGGGCGACCTTGATCATCGACCCGTGGACCATGCCGCACAGCGGGAACAACCGGGCGCCCTGCTGGCCGAACATGCGGCCACGGAACCACCAGAACACCAGCCCGGCATCGCTGCGGTAGCGCATCCGCCGGACAATGCCGGCGCGCTCCCCGGCCGCTTCGGGCAAGCCTTCGGTCCCGGGGGGGACGGCCGTGGCGTGGCCGGGGAGCAATCCCGCGCCGGCGAGACCCAGCATTCCGCCCAGCGTGCCACGCCGGCTGACCGCTAGCGGCGTGCGGGGCGGCGAGCCCGCGGTCACGCTGCGGCCGCCTCGACCACGCCCTTGCCGATCAGCTGCTCGATCCGCTCGGGTGGATAGCCCAGTCCGCCCAGGACCGCGCGGGCATCGGCCCCCGGGGCGGGGAGGGTGACCGGGCCGCCCGGGCGCTTGCCGTCCATCTCGAGCGGGATCGTCGGCAGCCGTGTCTTCGTGCCATCGGCCAGGTTGACCGGCTCGAGCCCGCCGCCCTGCAGCTGCGGATCGTCGAACATGTCTTCCGGGCGTCCGATCGGCGCGAAGGGCAGGCCGGTGCCTTCGAGCCGGGCGATGATCTCGGCGCGGGTCATGGTCTGCACCAGCGCGCGAACCTGCGGCAGGATCCGGTCACGCGCGAGCACGCGGGCATTGTTGGTGCGCAGCGACTGGTCGGCCCACAGCTCGTCCAGCCCGAACACGGCGCAGAACGTCTCCCACAGTGTGTCCGAGACCACGCCGATGAACACCGGATCGTCCCGCGTCTCGAACACGTCATAGATCGCCCAGGCCGAAATCCGCGCCGGCATCGGCGCGGCCGGCTGCCCGGTGACCGCAAACTGCGCCATGTGCTGGCCGATCAGGTAGACCGTGGTCTCGAACAGGCTCGCCACGACCTTCTGGCCCCGGCCGGTGCGGTGGCGTTCCTCCAGCGCGGCGAGGATGCCGATCACCCCGAACATGCCGCCGGCCACGTCGATCACGCTCGAGCCGGCGCGCAGCGGTCGGCCCGGGGGGCCGGTCATGTAGGCCAGCCCGCCCATCATCTGCGCCACCTCGTCAAGCGCGGTGCGGTTCTCGTAGGGGCCCGGGAGGAAGCCCTTCTCCGAGCAGTAGATCAGCCCGGGATTGAGCGCGCTCAGCGCCGCGTAGGACAGCCCGGCCCGGTCGAGCGCGCCCGGCCGGAAGTTCTCCACGAGCACGTCCGCCCCGGCGCACAGATCGCGGGCCACGGCCTGGCCATCGGCGCTCTTGAGGTCGAGGCAGATCGACTGCTTGCCGCGGTTGTACATCGAGAAGTAGCCCGCGCCGGAGCCGAGCAGGCTGCGCGTGCGGTCGCCGCCCATCGGCTCGATCCGGACCACCTCGGCACCCAGCCCGGCGAGGATGTGGCCGACCGCCGGCCCCATCACCATGTGCGTAAATTCAACCACCTTGATCCCGGCCAGGGGGGCCGGCGAGGCGCCGTTCGGGGATTCGGAGGGGGGGAACTGGGCACTCAACGTGCGATCCTTTCCGCATAGTCGAGCATCGGCCCGGCATCCGGAGTGAAGCCGTAGAGCGGCTCGCCGGGCAGGGCTTCTGCCAGGATCGTCCGCACCGCGATCAGTTGGTCGAGGTCGATGCCGGTCTCGTAGCCCATCGCGTTGAGCATCAGCACCAGATCCTCGGTCACCAGATTGCCCGAGGCGCCCGGCGCATAGGGGCAGCCGCCAAGCCCGCCCAGCGAGGCATCGAGGGTGGTGATGCCCTCATCCAGCCCGGCCAGCGCATTGGCCAGCCCGAGACCCCGGGTGTTGTGGAGGTGCAGCGTCGTGAGCAGGTCGCCGACCTCGGCCCGCACCCGCCGCACCAGTCGCCGCACCTGCGCCGGATCGGCATAACCGGTCGTGTCCGAGAGGCTGAACTCCATCGCCCCGGCCTCGGCTGCGGCGACGGCCAGACGGACCACCGTGTCTTCGGGCACCGCGCCCTCGAGCGTGCAACCGAACGCGGTCGAGAGGCCCACGGCGAAGTGGACTCCGCCGGCCCGGGCGATCGCGGCGACAGCGGCGATCTCGGCCAGCATCGCGGGATGGTCCTTGCGCACGTTGCGCAGCGAGTGGGTCTCGCTCATCGAGAACGGGATCGACAGGCCGTGGACCCCGGCCTCGACCGCGCGCGCCGCGCCCTTCGCATTGGGCACCAGCGCCACCACGTTCAGGCCCGGGATGGTCCGGGCGAAGGCGACCAGTTCGGGCGTGTCGGCCATCTGCGGCAGCAAGGCCGGCGGGACGAAACTGCCCACCTCGATCTCGCGCACACCGGCTGCGGCCTCGGCGCGGATCCAGGCCTGCTTCGCCGCGAGCGGCATGATCGACTTGATCGACTGCAGCCCGTCGCGCGGGCCAACCTCGGAGACAAGAATGGCGGTCATCGCGGTCCCTCCGGATAGACCCAGGGCCGGGCCAGGCGATCGGCCTGCGTCCAGGCATCGATCGCAGGCAGGGCTTTCAGTGTCAGGTCGATCGCGTCCAGCCCGCCCAGCAGCATCTCCTTGGGCTCGGGCTCGATGGCGAAGCCGTGGACGGCGTCCCCGGCCTTGACCGTCTGCGCGGCGAGGTCGACGACCACGGGCTGCCAGGCGAGGGTGGCGATCGTATCCCCCGGCAGGATCAGGGGGAGCAGGCCGTTGCGCAGGCAGTTGCCCCGGAAGATCGGCGCGAAGCTCTCGGCGATGACACAGCGGATGCCATGCTCGGCCAGGGCCCAGACGGCATGCTCGCGGCTCGAGCCGCAGCCGAAGTTGGCGCCGCCGAGCAGGATCTGTGCCCCGTGCGCCTGCGGCTGGTTGAGCGCGAAGCTCGGGTCGGGCACCCGCGCGGCCGCGTCGCTGTAGCGCCATGGGGCGAACAGGCCGGCGGCCAGCCCGGTGCGCCCCGTGGTCTTCATCTCGCGGCTGGGAATGATCGTGTCGGTATCGATGTTGTCGCGCAGCAGCGGCACGGCGGTCGAGGCCAGGACAGTGAACGGGGTCATGCCGCGATCTCCCGCGGATCGGCGATCATCCCGGCGATCGCGCTGGCTGCCACGGTTTCGGGGCTGGCGATGTGGGTGCGGATGCCCGGACCCTGCCGGCCTTCGAAATTGCGGTTGGTGCTGCTGATCGTGCGGCTTCCGGGCGGAAAGCCCTCGCCGCCCGCATAGAAGCACAGCGAGCAGCCACTTTCGCGCCATTCGAACCCTGCGGCGGTGAAAACCTGGTCCAGTCCCTCGGCCTCGGCGGCCCGCTTGATCGCCGAACTGCCCGGCACGACCAGCGCCTTGCGGATCGACGGGGCGATCTGCCGGCCCTTCAGCAGGGCGGCGGCGCGGCGCAGATCGGACAGGCGGGCATTGGTGCACGAGCCGATGAAGGCGGCGTCGACCGGGGTGCCGAGCAGCGTCTGGCCGGGTTCCAGACCGATATAGGCATGGGCTCCGGGCGGGCCTTGCGGGACCACCCCGTCGATCGCGATGGCATGTTCAGGACTGGTGCCCCAGGTCACCATCGGCGCGATCGCGCCGGCATCGATCGCGATCTCGCGGTCGAACACCGCGCCCTCGTCGCTGTGCAGCTCGCGCCAGTACGGGTCGTCGAAGTGCGCCGGGGCGTAGCGCCGCCCGGCGAGCCAGGCGAAAGTGGTCTCGTCCGGGGCGATGATCGCGGTGACGGCGGCGAACTCGGTCGCCATGTTGCACAGCGTCATGCGCGCTTCCATGTCCAGCGCGCGCACGGCCTCGCCGGCGAACTCGACGATGTGGCCGGCCCCGCCGCCCGCGCCGTGACGCGCGATGAGCGCCAGCGCCATGTCCTTGGCGGTCACGCCGGGGGCCAGCGTTCCGCTGAAGGTCACCCGCATGGTCCGCGCCGGTTCCAGCCGCAGCACGCCGGTGGCCATGGCATGTTCGGCCTCGGACGAGCCGATCCCCCAGGCCGCCGCGCCCACTGCGCCCTGGGTGCAGGTGTGGCTGTCCGGGGCGACCAGGTTCATGCCGGGCAGGACGATGCCAAGCTCGGTGCTGATCACGTGGGTGATCCCCTGGTCCGGATCGTTCACGTCGATCAGCGTGATCCCCGCCGCCAGGGCAGCAGCGCGGGTCTCGGTGATGAAATCCTGTCCGCCGGGCATCAGCGTCTGGTCGCCGCGGCCGGGGCGCGTGTCGACGATGTGGTCCATCACGCAGAACACGCGCGAGGGATCGCGCACCTTGCGGCCCGCGGCCGCCATCGACTTCAAGGCCGAGGCTCCGGTCCGCTCGTGGAGGAACACCCGGTCGATCGCGACCAGCGCGGCCCCGCCGGGTGTGTCGGTGACGAGATGCGTGTCGCGGATCTTCTGCGACAGGGTGCGGGGCGTGGAGTGGTTCATGGGCCTGTGGGTCATTGTGGTTCAGGCGGGCATCAGGTCGACGACGACCTTGCCAATCGACCGGCCCGAGAGCAGCCGCTCGACCCCGTCGAACACCCCGGCGATCCCGCGGTTGGCCTGCACATCAAGCGTCACCTGCAACAGTCCGCGGGCGTGCAGGTCGAACAGTCGCCGCCGGGCATCGTCCCAGTGCCGCGCAAGCAGGCCGTTCATGAACCCTCGGACCGAGGCGCCCTTGTAGTACAAGGCATGGGCGATGCGCGGACCGGTGACGATCTCCGGGCGCCCCTCGAGATCGGATGCGGCACCGCCCACCACCAGCCGGCCGTGATGGGCCAGATTGGCCAGAAACGCGTCGAAGACCGGTCCGCTCACCGTGTCGATCGCGACATCCAGCGCATCGCGGTAGTCCGCGGCCAGCACCGCGCCCACGTCCTCGTGGCGATAGTCGATCACCCGTTCGGCCCCCAGCGAGCGGACGAAAGCACACTTTTCAGCGCCTCCGGCCACGCCGATCACGCGGCAGCCCTTGCCCACGGCGAGCTGGACGAGCAGGTGTCCGAGCCCACCGGCCGCCGCAGAAATCGCCACTGTCTCACCCTGGCGGGCCTCGGCGATCTGCTCGAGCGCCACCATGGCCGAGACCCCGGTCGAGGCAAGCGCCAGCCATTCCGGAGCCAGCGCCGGGGCAGCGACGAACTGGTGGGCCGGACCGGTATTGGCCTCGCGGTAGCCGCCGGTGAAGCGCGTGGTGATCGCCGCGTCGCCGACGGCGAAGCCGCGCACACCCGGCCCGACCGCGGTGACCGTGCCGATCGCCTCGACGCCGGTGAAGCTCGGCAAGGCGATCGTCACATAGTCAACCGCGTTGCGCGCCATCTGCGTATCGAAGATTCCATTGATTCCGCACCACCGGTTGGCGACCTGGATCTCGCCCGGACCTGGCGCGACCAGCGGCACGTCGACCACCGCGCAGGCTTCGCGGAAGCTGGGTGCGACCCGGTCGAGGCGGATCGCGCGGTAGGTCGGGACGGCGGCTCCGCTCACTGCGGAAAGCCCAGCCCGCCCGGATTGAACCGCCCCTGGGGATCGACCACCTGCTTGACCGCGTCGAGCACCTTGCGGAACGCCGCATCGCGGCTCTCGCGATAGGGATAGGCGCGGCCGATCTGGAAATGGGCCGCGCCGAAGCGCTGGCAGATCGCCTTGACCTGCTCCCGTGCCGCAGTGACCAGCGCGGTCGCCTCGGGATGGGGGCCAAGCTGCTTGAGCCGTGCCAGGTGGGCCGGTTCGACCATGGTCTCGTGGATCGGGCGATAGCCCTCGGGCCAGAAGAACACCGGCTCGATCGTGATCGCATTGGTCGACAGGCTCGAGAACAGGAAGCCGTTGTAGATGCCCAGCCGGTCGAACTCGGCCTGCATGCTGTCGAAGTAGTCGCGGATCGCGCGGAACATCGCGGGGGCGGTGGACAGCGAAGCGTGGCCATGGACCGGCACCCAGCTCTCGCCCTCGGGCCCGAGGATCGAGTTCGGCGCCGGGAAGGGCATGGCCCGGATCACCTTGGCGATGGTGTTCTCGATCTCCACGCCCTCGAACCGCCTCGCAATCTCGCGCGCGGTGGCGAGGTCGGCGGCAACGGCCTCCTTGCACCGGCCTTCGGCCGTGATGTGCAGCGGATACTCGTCCTCCTCGATGAAGTTGCGCCCGCCGATCGCGATCTTGGCCGCGGCCAGGAGACCTTTGCCGAGCGACTTCTCCTTCGCGATCACCGCCCCCAGCGCCTTGACGTCGGCGGTCATCGACATGCGCTTCATCCGCACCTTGGTCAGCCCCGGATCGAAGCCGCAGGTCTCGGCGGCGATCCCCGCGCGCGCCATTTCGGCCAGCGCCTCGAGCATCAGTTCGCCGGTCTTGAAGCTGAACGAGGCCGAGTCCTCGAAGGCCGGCGTGCGGATCAGGCGCAGGGTGATCTCGGCCTTGATCCCCAGCGTGCCGCTATCGCCGCAGAACAGCCCGGCGAGGTCGGGGCCGTAGTGGCGGTAGAACGGGGTCTCGCCATCAGGCCCGCGCGCGCCGGTCTTGAGCATGCGCCCATCGGCCAGGATCACGGTCAGCGCGATCATGCTCTCGCTCGAGGTGCCGTAGTGGCCGGCGCCGAACATCGCGTTGAGCTGGGACAGCCCGGCCCCCACGGTGGAATAGATCCCCGACATCGGCCCCCAGAACGGCGTGCGCAGCCCGAGCGGCTTGAGCGCCTCGTTGAGCGCAAGCCAGGTGCAGCCGGCCTCGACCGTCACCGTCATGTCCTCGGGGCTGATCGCCAGGACCCGGTTGAGCCGCCGGGTGTCGAGCGCCACGGTGTGGTCGTCGGCCGGCACGTAGCCGCTGGTATAGCTCATCCCGGCGCCGCGCGGGGCGATCGACAGCCCGGCCTCGGCCGCTGCCCTGACCACCGCCGCCAGCTCTGCGGTCGAGCCCGGCGCGACGATCAGCACCGCGGTCTGGTCGGCGCGGCGCCACACGTCCTCGCTGAACAGGGCCAGACTGGCCTCGTCGTGGCGGACATGGTCGGCCCCGACGATGGCGGCAAAGCGCCCGACCAGATCGTTGGGGCGGGCGAGGGCGACGGATTCAGGCATGGTCAGGTCCCCGGAGCAGGCGCGGCAGGCATTTAATGTTATATAAACATATCAAATCAGAGCGGAAGCCTTTTCGCCCGGGGCGACGACCTGGGCAGCCCCCAGCCCGGCGAGGCGGCCGAAGGTGACGGCGGTCGAGAGACCCATCGCCGGCAGGTAGCCCCAGTGCGCCGGTCCCGAGACCGACCGCGCCGCCCCGCCGCCCGCGAACAGGTTGGGCAAGGGGGTGCCATCGGGGCGCACCACGCGCGCGCCGCCATCGATCTGCAGGCCCCCCTGGGTATGGTAGATCGCGCCGATCACCTTCAGCGCGCGGTAGGGGGCGACCGGAGGCCGGTCGTCCCCCCAGGCTCGGCCGAAGCTGTCGGACCGGCCGGCGGCCTGGGCCGCGTGCGCTTCGGCGAGGGTGGCGGACAGCGCCGCGGCCGGAACGCCGATGGCGGCCGCAAGGGCCTCGACCGTATCGGCCTGACGTGCCGCATTCAGTTCGAGCAGCGCCTGCATTTCCGGGATGTACTCGACCAGGGATTCGATCCGCCGGTCATACACCACCCAGACGTGATCGCCGGGTTGGGCCATGACCGGGTGGACCATGCCGGCGATGTCGGCGAGCTCGTCGGTAAAGCGGCGGCCCTCGACATTGACGAGGATCCCGCCGGCGATCGGCACGCCCGGGGGCACGCTGATGCCCTGCGGATCGGTCAGCATGGCATAGCCCTGGTAGGCTCCCATGTCGCCGAATGCCGCGCCCAGCCGTTCGCCAACCCACAGCCCGGTGCCCTGGCTGCCCTCGTGGCCGTTGTTCCGGGCCTGGGCCATCTCAGGCATGTAGCGGGCGACCAGCGCGCGGTTGGCGGCGAAGCCGCCACAGGCGAGCACCAGCGCCTGGCACCCCACCCGCTCGATCGCGCCATCGGGTCGCTGGAGCGAGACCCCCAGCACCCGCCCGGTGGAATCGGCGTGGATATCCACCAGCTGCGCCGGCAACAGCACGTCGACCCCGGCGTCGGCGAGGCGGGCGTGCAGCAGATCGACCATGTCCTGCCCGCCATGACCGCGCCAGCCATGCACCCGGAAGGTGGAATTGCCATAGGCCGGGCGGAAGCCGGTATCGAGCTCCCATGGCAGATCGTGGGCCTCTGCCATCCAGTCGAGGGTGGGGCCGGAATGGTCGGCGATCGCACGGGCCAGCACGGGATCGGTCAAGCCCCTGGTCTTGGCCATGATGTCGGCGAAGAACGCGTCGGGACTGTCAACGATCGCGTGCCGGGCCTGAGCCCTGGTGCCGGCGGCGCAGACCAGTCCCTGCGACATCCCGGTCGAACCCATCGGCCGCTCGTCCTGTTCGACCAGCAGCACTTCGGCCCCGGCGTCGCGGGCGGCGAGCGCGGCGATGCAACCGCACGCGCCGCCGCCGACGACCAGCACCGGCACGGTGAATTCGAACAGGTCGGCGCCGTTGTCCTCGCTCATGGCCGCCTCAGGCCTCCGCGGCCAGCTCGGCGGCCAGTTCGCCCGAGCTCGATTCGTCCAAACGCACCGCGGCCTCGTTCTCCTGCTGCACGATCCGCAGCACGCGCGCGATGTACTCCTGGTTCCACATCTGCCGTTCGGCGCTGGCGGTCGCATCCGGCACGAAGGCGTCGATCTCGCCCGCAGCGAGCACGCCCTTGGCGAGCAGCAGCCGCTCGAGCGTGTCGATCCGCTGACGGGCCACGGCCAGCTCCTGCGCGATCGTCATGGTGATGGCGAGGACCCGTTCGACCTGCGGCTCGAGGAAGTAGGGCCGCTTCCCGGCCGCCTTGGCGCCAGCCCCGGCGAGTGCGTCTGCGAAGCTCATGCCACCACTCCGATCACTTCCCATGCGGCCTTGCGGCCATAGTCTTCGGTCTCGTCTTCCTGCGCGTCGGGGAACAGGTCACGATCGACCACGCCAAACACCGCACCGTGGATAATCCGGCTGCGTTCGAACCCGGCCCGCTCCATTTCGGCATCGAGGTCCATCTCGTGCAGGCGGCTCCAGAACGGCTCGGCGTTGTAGAAGGCGTCCCAGTCGCGCATGGCCTGCTCGAAGTAGGACATCTCAGGCGTGTACTGCGGCTGCTCGACATGCAGCACGATCCCGCCATCGCGCACCAGGCGACGCGATTCGCGCAGGATGTTGCGCAGCGCCGGCAGCGACAGCTCGTGCAGGAACATCGTCGTCTGCACCCAGTCGAAGCTGCCGTCGGCGAAGCGCGACAGGTCCTCGCCGCTGGCCTGGACGAAGCGCACATTGTCCACCCCCAGCGACTTGGCGCGCGCCAGACCATAGCGCAGCATCGGCGTGCCGAGGTCGACCACGGTCAACTCGGCCTCCGGGAAGGCCTGGGCCAGCGGCAGGCTGGAATGGCCCACGGTTCCCCCGATCTCGAGGATCTTCCTGGGCTTGAAGTCCGGGAGGTGCTTGCGGACCCACTTGACCACGGCCTGTCCGCCGCCATCGACATATTTGCCCAGCAGGCCGCCGGTGGTGACAAATCCGCCGTGGTCATAGTTGGCGCCGTTGGTCACGTCGCCGGGGAAGTATTCGGTGTGGTAGGAGCCCGGCATGCAGTGGTGATCGACCGCCGAAACATAGCGCGGAATCGCCACGGACGGGTCCAGCTCGAGCCGCGGATCGCCCTCGGTCAGCGCCGCGGCCTTCGCGGCCAGGGTCTCGCACTGGCGCAGCGCGGTCCAGCGCCCGGCCTGCTGGCGCTGCTCCATGGTGGCGCGCCGCAGGGCCGACCAGGTCTGGAACGCGGGATCGGCCAGCATCGCCTTGCGGGCCTCGTGGCGATGGCCGATCGGCCGCCCGTTGGCCGCTTCGAAGGCGGGAGCCACTCGGCTCTCGTAGGCGGCTCGCACCCCGGGTACGACCCGTGCGGCGAGGTGCCGGTTCATCTGTGCGAGGAAGTTGATCCGCTCGATCTCGTCGTGGCTGGTCTCCGGGAAAACCGCGTGTCGGCCAATCACCCGATAGTCCGGCGGGCCGTCATATTCGGCACTAGGATGGTTCGGGACGGGGGTGCTCGAAGGTGCTGTCACTGGGAGCCTCACTTGTTATATAAATAAGGTATATTGACCTTGGGATCGAGGCAAGGAATGTCGTTGATCCTGATCAACCGACCAACCAGCGAGGATCGGCCATGCATCTGATCGCCACGTTCACCCTCAAGCCCGGCACGTCCGTGGAAGCCTATGAAACCTGGGCCCGGACGGTCGACCTGCCCACGGTCAGGGCGCTGCCCTCGATTGCGGGTTTTCGCGTTTTTCGCTGCACTGGCCTGTTCGGAGCTGAAGGCTCTCCGCCCTTCGGATATGTCGAGCTGATCGAGGTCAGCGACATGGACCGGTTTCTCGCCGACATCGCCCAGCCGGCGATGCAGGAGGTGGCCGCGGCCTTCGGCGGCATGGTCGATGTGACCTTCCTCACCGCCGAGGAGCTGGTGGCGTGAGGTTCGCCGGCAAGGTCGCGGTCGTCACCGGCTCGGGCCGGGCCGGGGGGCTGGGCGAGGGCATCGCCCACCGGCTCGCCGCCGAAGGGGCCACGGTGGTGATCGCGGACATCGGCGGATCGCGCGATGCGGCCACGCCGGGCGACATGGTTGGCGGCTCGGCCGAGATGCAGGCGATCGCCGCCGCTCTGCCGCACGGCGGTTCGACCTTCGTCTGCGACGTGCGCGATCCGGTCGCGGTGCGGGCGCTCGCCGCCCATGCCCGCGACACCCACGGCGGGCTCGACATCTGGGTCAACAATGCCGGCATCGGCTACATCATGAAGCCGCTGCTCGAGGTTTCCGCCGACGACTGGCGCGCGGTGATCGACGTCAACCTCACGGGGGCCTGGTATGGCCTCCAGGCCGCCGCCGAGATCATGGTGGCCCAGGGGCGCGGCGGGCGCATCATCAACATCGCCAGCCAGGCGGCCAAGTCGGGCTTCCCCCACGCTCAGGCCTATACGGCCTCGAAACACGGTCTGGTCGGACTGGTGCGGTCAGCAGCGATCGAGCTGGGGCCGCGCGGGATCACCGTCAACAACGTCTGCCCGAACCATGTCACCACCGGGCTCGGCAAGTGGCAGAACGAGCATTTCGCCGCGGTCCAGGGCGTCACCGTCGACGAATATCTGGCGCGGATGGCGGCGCGGATCCCGATGGGGCGACCCGGCCTGCCGTCCGACACGGCCGCTGCCGTGGCCTTCCTCTGCTCGGATGAGGCGATCTACATCACCGGCGAATCGATGAACGTGTCGGGCGGTGAAGAGCCACACTGAGATGGAGCCCAATCCGGCCCACGTGCTGGTCGATCATGCGCTGGCGCTGGCCTGGCCGCGCCTGCCCGCGCGCGATCGCGAGCGGACCCTCGCCTTCGTCCATGATTCGCTCGCGGTGGGCGTGGCCGGGCGCCAGGCCGCCCATGCCGAGGCCGTGCTGGCCGTGGCGCGGAGCTGGGGCGAGGGGGGCGTGGCCCCGGTGCTCGGCCGGCCCGGACTGGCCCTGCCGGCCCCCTCGGCGGCGTTCGTCAACGCCTTCCAGATCCACGGCCAGGAGTTCGACTGCGTCCACGAGCCGGCCGTGCTCCACCCGATGGCCACGGTGCTCTCGGCCCTGCTCGCCGAAGCCGCGCGCGGCGGCCCGGTGGCGGGCGAGGACTTGCTGGCCGCGGTGGTTGCCGGAGTCGACGTGGCGGTCACGCTGGGGCTCGCCGCCCCCGATGCGCTGCGCTTCTTCCGCCCGGCGACCGCGGGGATCTTCGGCTGCGTCGCGGCGATCGCGCGGCTGCGCCGGCTGCCGCGCGCGATCGCACTCGATGCCATGGGCCATGCCCTCGCGCTGGTTTCGGGAACGATGCAGGCCCATGTCGAAGGCAAGCCCGCCCTGCCGATCCAGGTGGCCAATGCCGCCCGCAACGCGCTGGTCGCGGTCGATCTGGCCGTGGCGGGGATTCCCGGGGTGACCCGCCCGTTCGACGGACCCTTCGGGTACTTCGCGCTGATGGAAACCCGCGCGGCGCTGGCCCCGGCGCTGGCGCGGCTGGCCAGCGGGGGCCGCATCGCCGAGGTCAGCTGGAAGCCGTTCCCCACCGGCCGCGCCGGCCATGGCGGGATCGTCGCGATCCAGCGGCTGATGCGCGACCAGGGTCTGACCGCGGGCGCGCTCGACCGGCTGGATTACCACGCCCCGCCGCTCATCGCGCGGCTGGTGGGCCGGCCCGCCACGGCGGCGATGGAGCCCGGCTATGCCCGGCTGTGCCTGGCCTATCTCGGTGCGGTCACCCTGCTGCGCGGGACGGTCGGGCTGGGAGACTTCACGCGCGAGCGGCTGGATGACCCGGCGGTCCTGGCCTTGGCCGAGCGCATCCGCGTGGTGCCCGACGCCAATCCCGATCAGGCCGCCTTCGTCCCGGCCCGGGCCGAGGCCCGCCTGACCTCCGGCGGCGTTCTGGTGCAGACCGTCACAGCCCAGTTCGGTTCGCCGGACTGGCCACTGGGCGAGGCCGAGCGACAGGACAAGGCGCGGGCCTGCCTGGCCTTCGCCGGGCTCGAGGCGTGCCATGACCGGCTGAGCGCCGCGGTCATGGCCCTGCCCGGTGCGGCGGACAGCCTGGCCTGCCTGGTCGCGAGCGGGATCATGGGGGGAAACGGACGCCCCGCGGATTAAGCCCTTGCGCTCATTATATGACCTAATGATATATCAAACAATGCGGTGCCGGATGGGCCGCGCAACCGGGACCTGACATGACCCTGCTCAAGTGTGCCACGCACGTTGTCGCCGACCTTGCCGCCGCGATCGAACGCTACACCACCTGGATGGACTACAGCCTGGTCGAATCGGGCGAGGTGCCGGACGATCTGGCCGCGGCCTGGGGTGCCCCGGCATCGGCCGGACGGGGCTATGCCGTGCTCGGTCCCGCCTCGGGCGAGCCGGTCTACCTGCGCTTCGTCGCCGGCGATCCGGTGCCCAACTATCGGCCGATCCGCACCTGGGGCTGGGCCGCGATCGAACTGTGCGTCAGCGATGTCCACGCCGTGCACGAACGGATGCTGGCCAGCCCGTTCGAGGTGATCGGGCCGCCGAAGGTGCTCGACGGTTTCGCCACGGTCACGCCGATGCAGGTGCGCGGCGCCGATCTGGAGACGGTCTACCTCACCCAGATCAACCAGCCCGGCCCGGACACCGGCCTGCCGCAACCGCGCTCGCTGATCGACCGGCCGTTCATCATGGTGCTGGCCTGCCCCGACCTGCCGGCGGCGATGGCCTGGTGGCGCGCGTTGTTCGGGCTCGAGATGATCGATCCGGTGGCGATCAACTATTCGATGATCTCGCTCGCCTTCGGCCTGCCCGAGGGGGAGAAGGTCGCCCTGACCACGGTCCGCGGCGCCGATCAGGTGTTCATCGAGCTGGACCAGTATCCCGCCGCGGCCACGGCCCGTCCGGCGCATCCCGGGGCGCTGCCGCCGGGCGTGGCGATCACGACGATGCTCTATCCCGATTTCGCCCGGCTGGACCCGCACTGGGCCAGCCCGCCGGTCGTGCGCGAGGGTCCGCTCTATGGCGGGCGGCGCACCGGCGTGCTGCGCACCCCGGAAGGGGCGCTGCTCGAGGTGATCGAGGGGGGCACGCTCTGACATGACCGCCGCACCGATCCGCCGCGGCTTCGTCGACCTGTCCCACGGCCAGACCCACTACCGCATGGCCGGGACCACCGGCGATCCGCTGGTGATCGTCCACGCCTCGCCGGGATCGTCGCGCCAGCAGGTCCGCCTGATCGAGGATTTCGCCGGCGAGGCGCGGGTCTTCGCCCCGGATACGCCCGGCAATGGCGACAGCGAGCCGATCGCGCTGGCCGAACCGGAGATGCCGCGGCTGGCCGCGGCGGTGCTGGAGTTCCTTGACGCGCTGGGGCTCGAGCGGGTCCGGCTCTACGGTTCGCACACCGGCGCCTCGCTCGCCGCCGAGCTCGCGATCCTCGCCCCCGAGCGGGTCAGCCACCTGGTGCTCGACGGGCTTTCGGCGATGGGCGCCGCGGAGCTCGACGATGTCCTGACCCACTATGCCCACCCGTTCGTGCCCGATCTCGACGGCGCCTACCTGATCCGGCTGTTCCAGTTCTGCCGCGACCAGTACCTGTTCTTTCCCTGGTACAAGCGCACCCGCGCCGGGCGCCGCGACGGCGGGCTGGGCAGTGCCGAGGACCTGCATGCCTGGGTCACCGAGGTGATGAAGGGGGCGCAGACCTACCACTTCAACTATCGCGCCGCGTTCAAGTGGCAGCCCGCGCCGCGCCTGCCGCTGGTGCGCTGCCCGACCCTGGTGATGGCGGCGAGCAACGATCCGCTGTTCGATCACTCGCGCGATGCCGCGCCGTTCCTCGCGAACGGGCGCTTCCTCGCGCTGCCCCGGCTGGATGCGCCCGAGTTCCGCGCCGTGCGCCATGACGCCATGGCCGCCTTCTTCGCGGCGGAGGGCTGAGCCTTGTCCGCCACCGCGCTGGCCCTGCTGACCCTGCTTCACCTGCTGGTGCCGATCTACTGGCTCGGCGGCGATCTGGGCGCGTTCTACAGCGCGCGCTTCCTGGTCGACCCGAACCGCAGCGTGGCGGAACGGCTGATGGCGCTGACCATCCTCAACACCATCGACATGGCGCCGCGCACCACGCTGATCCTCGCCTTCCCGACCGGCTTCAGCCTGGCGGTGGCGAAGGGCTGGGTGGACAGCCCGCCCGCCGTGCTCGGCCTGGTCTGGGCGGGGTTCCTTGCCTGGCTGGCGCTCGCCTGGGCGGTGCACCTGCATCACGGCCCGGCCAGCGCCGGGCTGCGCCGGCTCGACATCGCGGTGCGCTATGGGGTTCTCGCGGCGCTAACCGGGGCGGGCGTCGCGGGACTCGCGGGGGCGATCGCCCTGCCGCTGTTCCTGTCGCTCAAGCTGCTGGTGCTGGCCGGCTGCGTGACCATCGGCCTGCTGGTGCGGCGCCAGCTGGTGCCGCTGTTCCCGGCGATCGTCGCGCTGCGCCGGGATGGTGCCACCCCGGCGGGCGATGCGGTGATCCGCGGGGTGATCGCCGTGACCCAGCCCACCGTCATCACCCTCTGGGTGCTAGTCCTCATCGCGTGCCTGCTCGGCCTCGCGACACCAGTCTGAACAGGGAGAACCACCGTGCAGCAACACCGGACGATCAGCGGCAAGATCCTCTACACCTCGCGCAAACCGGGCCGCGAAGGGCAGGAGCGGGGCCGCGAATGGTTCACCTTCACCCACCACACCGATGGCAAGAAGAGCCTGCGCGCGCGCTGCGAGATCGACGAGCCGGCGCCGACCGTGCACCGCGACATCGTCTACAGCCTCGACGAGAACGACCGGCCGATGGACTGCTTCGTCCGGCTGACCGTGGGCGACCGGTTCATGGGGGCGGGGCTGTTCATCATCGGCGCCGACACGGTGGAATGCGAAAGCTACGGCCCCTCGATCGGGCGGATCTCGCAGCGCATGCCGATCGGCGGGGATTTCGACGGCTTCGGCACCCATCCGATCGCCGGCGATGCCTACATCACCCGCAAGATCGACCGTTCGCTGGGGGTGCACAAGCGCAAGTTTCGCTGTTTTCTGCCCTCTCCCGACCACCGCGGCGCGACCCCGCCGCTGATTGCCGAAACGAGCCTCGATCTGGGCTATGTCGGGCAGGAAACCGTGACCGTGCCGGCCGGGACCTTCGACTGCTACCACTACCAGTTCACGGACGATGCCGGCGACATGATCTCGGTCGATGGCAAGGCGCACCCGCCCTACGACGTCTGGGTGACCGCCGACGACGACGCGATCTTCGTCCAGGGCGGCGTCGGCGGTTACATGCAGACCTGGTACGAGCTGGTCGAACTGACCCGCTGAGCGATCAGCAGGCGGCGGCCCCGACCGGCCGCCGCCATGCTTCCGCGCCGAGCCGCACGCGCAGCGCGGCCTCAGGCGCGGGCCGGGTGGGCGTCAGCGCCGGGCTCCCCGGAGGTGTGGTCGGCCAGGGCCCGGAAGGCGGGGCGGCACACCGCCAGCACCAGCGTGGCGAGCAGGCCGCAGCCGAAGAACACCGTGCCGAGCGACCAGGCGATCCCGTTGGGCGCTGTGAAGACCTGGTCCGACAGGACGCCGACGATGAAGTTGCCCGCACTGAGGGCGACAAGGGCGGAGGCGATGGTCTGCAGCGCCATGACCTGCGCGCGCAGGGCGTTGGGCGTGACCTGGGCCAGCCCGGTGTAGGTCGCCGAGGTGTTCCAGTTCACGAACAGGGCGTTGATCAGGTAGAACCCCAGGGCCCATTCGGCGCTGGGCGCGAGGCAGGCGGCCGTGCCGAACACCACCATCGACAGCGCGCAGCCCATCGTCACCAGCACCGGCGCGTCGGCATGGCCGCGCCGCGCCAGCCAGGTGATCACCCAGCCGCTGTTGACCGCCGCGAAGATCGACAACGGCAGACTGGACAGGCCCAGCACCTTGCCGGTGTGGGCCGCGGTCCAGCCATGGGCGCGGATGAACAGTGCCGGAAACCAGCCGACGATGGCATAGACGCAGACCAGGTTGAGCACCGAGCCCAGCATCAGCAGCCCCAGGGCGCGCCGCCGCTCGCGGAACAGCGCCAACAGCGGGCGCAGGCTGAGCGCCTCGGTCAGCGGGCCGCCCCCCTGCCGCGCCGGTTCGCGCAGGGTCAGCGCCAGCACCGCGGCCAGCACCACGCCGGGCGCACCGCACAGCAGGAACACGATCTGCCATGGCTGCATCCCCCCGAACAGCGCCGGCACCCCGGTGATCAGGGCATCGGACCAGCTCAGGAAGGCTCCGCCCAGCGTCAGCGCGGCGGCCGTGCCGAGCGTGCTGCCGGTGACGAAGATGCCATAGGCTTTCGGCCTGACGCCGGGGGGAAAGAAGTCGGCGATCAGCGAGGTCGCCACCGGGGTCAGCGCGGCCTCGCCCACCCCGACCAGCATCCGCGCCGCGAACAGTTCGGGGAACGACCGCGCCAGCGAGCAGCCCATCGTCGCCAGGCTCCACAGCGCCAGCCCGGCGATCAGCACCGGCGCGCGCTTGCGCCGGTCGACCAGCAGTCCCAGCGGCAGCCCGAGCACCGAGTAGACCACGCTGAAGGCGAAGCCCTGCAGCAGGCCGAATTCGGTGTCGCTGACATGCAGCGCCTGCTCCAGCGGGACGATCAGCAGCGCGATCGAGACACGGTCGAGGATCGCCAGGGCATAGGCCAGCGTCAGCAGGGCCAGGACGAACCAGGCATAGCCCCGCGCTGGCCACGGCCGGGCTCCGGCGGTGTCATCGATCATCGGCGTTCCCCCGTTCGGGCCACCAGCCGGGCGGTGGCGGCAAGATCATCGGGCCGGTCGAGCCGCCGCGCCCCGGCCAGGCCCGCCGCCAGCGGCGCGGCCAGCCTTTGGGCGAGCGCTGAGGCGAAGTCGGGAATTGTCACCGCCTCGGGACCGAGCGGCGCCGGATCGCCATATCCCGGGGTGTCGAGCCCATAGACCGTGAAGGTGCCGCCCAGGGCCGCCATGGTCGCCAGATGGCGGCGCGAGGAGCGCGGCGATCCGTGCAGGCTCATTTGATATAGGCATATAACCATTACTGTGGCATCACGGCGGCCTTGTCCAGTCCCTTGCGCCGGCCGTGCCGGCGATGCCGCGGTGGCGGCAGAAGGAGCAGCGATGCCATCATCCACGGCCGGCGGAGCGACCGGGGACGAGCAGCAGGACCATGCCGGTCCCGCGCACCTGCCCCTGCGCGACAGCCGCGCCGGCTGGGTCGTGGTGGTCGCCGCGATGATCGGGTTGGGCCTGGGGCTGAGCCCGATGCCGTTCTACACGATCGGGATGTTCGCTCCCGAGCTGCAGAAGGAGTTCGGCTGGTCCTTCGCCGCGCTGATGGGCTCGATCACGGTCCAGTCGCTGGTGGTGATGGTGACCGGGCCGCTCGCCGGTCTGGCGGTCGACCGATACGGGGCGCGGCCGGTGGCGCTGGTTTCCACCGTGCTGTTCGGGCTGTGCTACATGAGCCTGGCGCTGTCGGGCGGCAACCTGTGGCTCTACTATGCCCAGTGGGTGGTGATGTCGACGCTGGGCGCGGGGACGCTGACCGCGACCTGGACCTATACGGTCAACGGCTGGTTCGAGAAGCACCGCGGGCTGGCCCTGGGCGTGGCGAGTACCGGCACCGGCATCACCGGCTTCCTGATCAAGCCCTTCGCCGCCTGGCTGATCGGGGCCTACGGCTGGCGGACCGCCTTTGCCGTGATCGGGGCGCTGCCGATCGTCATCGGCCTGCCGGTGCTGGTGCTGCTGTTCCGGGAGCGCGCCCAGCGCCGCCGGGCCGGGCCCCGTCCGGGCGGAGCGCAGCCCGGGCCGGCCGCGGCCGAGGAGGCCGGCTTGACCCTGCGCGAGGCGCTGCGCCACCGCTCTTTCCGGGTGATGGCCCTGGCCTTCCTGCTGATGGCCTTCGCGCTCACTGCGCCGACCCCCAATCTCGAGAACATCCTGCGCACGCAGCACTTCGCGCTGCCCCAGATCGGTGCGATCACCGCCGGCTTCGGGCTGTCGGTGATCGCCGGCCGGGTGATCGGCGGCTGGTTGCTCGACCGCTTCTGGGCGCCGGGCTGCGGTGTGGTCGTGCTGATCGCGCCGTTGATCGGCAACTGGCTGCTGGCGCGCCCCACGATCGACGCGAGCACGGCCACGGCCGCGGTCGTCACCCTCGGGCTGGGCGCCGGGTTCGAGTTCGACCTGCTGGCCTATCTGATCGCCCGCTACTTCGGCCGCCGCGCCTACGGCACGATCTATGGCTGCTTCTACACGGTGATCGCCTTCGGAGGCGGGATCGGCCCCGTGGTCTACGGCCGCGTGTTCGACGTGACCGGGCGCTACGATCTGGCGCTGCAGGCCGGGATGGTCTGCCTCGTCGCCGGCAGTCTCGTGCTGCTGCTGATGGGCCCCTATCCCGACTGGCGGGAACCGGCGGCCGCCCCGGCTGATCGCTTGACTCGGGGCGTGTAGCGTTCAACAGAACGGCCAGCTTGCGCGGCCTCTACGGCGCCAGCCAGCAAGGGATACCAGGGGTGCTCGATCGGGATGCGGCGATGCCGCTCTATCACCAGATCTTCCTGCAGTTGCGGGACGAGATCCTCAGCGGTGAGCGCCCCTACGGCTCGACCCTGCCGACCGAGCAGGAGCTCTCGGCCCTCTACGGGGTCTCGCGCATCACGGCGCGCCGCGTCCTCAACGAGCTGGCCCAGCAGCACTTCGTCGAACGCAAGCGCCGGCTCGGCACCCGGGTCACCTTCCAGTCGCCGGCCAAGCCGATCGAGGCCGACATCGACCAGGCGGTCGATTCGCTGCTGGCGCTGGGCCACGGCACCGTGGTCAATGTCATCGACGTAGCGCTCGAGCCGGCGAGCCCGACCGTCGCGGGGATGCTGCATCTCGAGCCCGGCGCCGAGGTGCTGCGCGCGGTGCGCGTGCGCTGCCTCGATGGCGAGCCTCTGGGCTATGTCGTGTCCTACGTTCCCGCCAAGCTGGCCGATGCCGTAACCCAGACCACGCTGGTCAAGGGCCCGATCCTGCGCCTGCTCGACGAGGCCGGCTACCATGCCGAGCATGCCGACCAGACCATCGCCGCCACGCTTGCCGATCCGCAGCTGGCCGAGGCGCTGGGGGTGGAGCCGCGCTCGGCGCTGCTCAAGATCAGCCGGACGGTCTACGACCGCGATGACGTGCCCTTTCTCGTCACCTTCGCGCACTATCGCTCGGACCGCTTCCACATCCGCCTTGACCTGCATCACCCGGGCATGACGGTCGCCCGCTGAAGCCTGTGCGGCCCGGCGGCCGGACCCCGCTCACATCGCCGACATGCCCCCGTCGAGCTTGAGTTCGGCCCCGGTCATCATCCGGCTCTCGTCACTGGCGAGGTAGAGCACGGCATAGGCCACGTCGTCAGGCTCGCCGAGGCGGCCGAGCGGGATCTGCCGCGCCAGTTTGGCCTCGCGCTCTTCCGGCGTGCCGCGGCCGAGCTCCTCGATCAGCGGGGTGCGCACGAAGGTGGGATGGACCGAGTTGCAGCGGATGTCATAGCCTTCGCGGGCACAGTGCAGCGCGATCGACTTGGTCAGCATCCACACTGCCGCCTTCGAGGTGTTGTAGGCGGCAAAGGCCGGGCTGGCGATCAGCCCGGCAATCGACGAGATGTTGACGATCGAACCCGGGCCGCAGTCCCGCATGACCGGCAGCGCCGCCCGGCAGCCATGGAACACGCTGTCGACATTGACCGCCATGGTCCGGTCCCAGACCAGGGGATCGACCGACTCGATCGTGCCGAGCGAGGCGATCCCGGCATTGTTGACCAGCACCGACAGCCCGCCCATCGCCTCGGCCGCGGTGGCGATCGCGGCGGGCCAGGCGGCCGCGTCGGTCACGTCCAGCGTCAGCGCCACCGCGGTGCCGGGGCCTTGGGCCGCGTTCAGCCGGGCGGCCAGGTCCTCGACCCCCGCGCGGTTGATGTCGGCCAGCGCGACGCGGGCCCCTTCGCGCGCGAGCATGGCGGCGATCGCCGCGCCCAGCCCCTGCGCCGCCCCGGTGATCAACGCGCGCTTGCCCGCAACCCGCCCCGTCATCGCCCGCTCTCCCCTGTGCCGTGGTGGGCCGTGATGGGCCCGGGGCGATCCTGGCACGGCCAGGCTCACCCGCCCAGCGGGCTCAGCGCATGGTCTCGATGATTCCGCTGAAGTCGGTGTTGCCGTGGCCCTGTTCGGCGAAGGCGGCGAACAGCTCGGCGGCGCGGCCGCCGATGGCCAGCGGCACGCCGGTGGCGGCCCCGGCCTCGAGCGCCAGCCTGAGGTCCTTGAGCATCAGCCCGGCGGCGAAACCGCCCTGGTAGCCGTTGTCGGCCGGGCTCTGCGGACCCACCCCCGGGACCGGGCAGTAGCTGGTCATCGACCACGACTGGCCCGAGGAGACCGAGGAGATGTCGTAGAAGGTCTGGAGGTCGAGCCCGAGCTTCTCGGCCAGGGCAAAGGCCTCGCAGGTGACGATCATGGTCCCGCCGAGGATCATGTTGTTGCAGATCTTGGCGGCCTGTCCGGCGCCCGGCGCGCCGGCGTGGATCACCGCCTTGCCCATCGCCTTGAGGATCGGTTCGGCCCGCACGAAGCCGTCGTCGGTGCCGCCGACCATGAAGGTCAGCGTCCCGGCATTGGCCCCGCCGATCCCGCCCGAGACCGGGGCGTCGAGCATGGTGTAGCCCTGCGCCGCGGCCGCCTCGGCCACCTCGCGCGCCGTGGCGACGTCGATCGTCGAGCAGTCGAGCAGCAGCGCCCCGGCGGGCACCTGGCCGAACACGTCGGCGGTGTAGACCGCGCGGACGATCGCCCCGTTCGGCAGCATCGAGACCACCGCCTCGGCCCCGGCCACCGCCTCGCGTGCGGCCGTGAAGGGGGTGCAGCCGTGCGCCGCCGCCCGCTCCAGCGCAGCTTCGGACAGGTCGAAGGCGCGGACCGTGTGGCCGGCCTTGACGAGGTTGGCAGCCATGCCGCCGCCCATGTTGCCGAGGCCGATGAAGGCGATGATCATGGCAGTCTCTCTCCGGAAAAGCGGGTTACTTCAGCAGGTCGCGCCCGACGATCATCCGCATGACCTCGTTGGTGCCCTCGAGGATCCGGTGCACGCGCAGGTCGCGCCAGAACCGCTCGATCGGGTAGTCCCTGAGGTAGCCGTAGCCGCCGAACAGCTGGAGCGCCCGGTCGACCACGGCCGAGCCGGTGTCGGTCGCCAGCTTCTTGGCCATGGCCGAGAAGCGGGTCTTGTCGGGCGCGCCGTCGCTCACCTTGGCCGCGGCGAGATAGAGCAGCGCGCGCGCCGCCTCGAGATCGGTCGCCATGTCGGCCAGGGTGAACTGGGTGTTCTGGAACTCGGCCACGGCCTTGCCGAACTGGCGGCGGTCCTTGACGTAGGCCACCGCCTCGTCGAGGCAGCGCTGCGCCCCGCCGAGCGAGCAGGCGCCGATATTGAGCCGCCCGCCGTCGAGCCCGGCCATGGCGAAGCGGAAGCCGTCGCCCTCGGCGCCGACGCGGTTGGCCACCGGCACCCGGGCATTGTCGAAGATCACCTGCGCCGTGGGCGAGGCGTTCCACCCCAGCTTGCGCTCGGGCGCGCCGAAGCTGACCCCGGGGGTGTCCTTGTCGACCACCACGCACGAGATTCCCTTGGGGCCGTCCTCGCCGGTGCGGACCATCACCACGTAGACGTCGTTGACCCCGCCGCCCGAGATGAACTGCTTGGTGCCGTTCAGCACATAGTCGTCGCCGTCGCGCCGCGCGGTGGTGCGCAGCGCCGCGGCATCCGAACCCGAGCCCGGCTCGGTCAGGCAATAGGAGGCGAAGCGCTCCATGGTGACCAGATCGGGGAGATAGCGCGCCTTCAGCTCATCGCCGCCGAAGGTGTCGATCATCCAGGCGGCCATGTTGTGAATCGAGATGAAGGCGCTGGTCGTGGGGCAGCCGTAGGCCATGGCCTCCATGATCAGCGCCGCCTCGAGCCGGCCAAGCCCGATGCCGCCCGACGCCTCGCTGACGTAGATCGCCGCGAAGCCGAGCTCGGCCGCGGTCTTGATCGTCTCGCGCGGGAAATGGTGATCCTCGTCCCACTGCGCGGCGAAGGGGGTGATGGCATCGGCGGTGAAGCGCCGCGCCATGTCCTGGATCGCGAGCTGGTCCTCGGTGAGGGCGAACTGGCCGGTCATGCGCGTGCCCCCCCGCTCACAGGTTGCCCAGCGAGAGCGGCACCGGCACCTCGCCCGAATAGTCGTAGAAGCCGCGGCCCGACTTGCGGCCCAGCCAGCCGGCCTCGACCAGCTTGCGCAGGATCGGGGCGGGGCGGTACTTGGGGTCGCCGAAGTCGGCCTGGAACACCAGCAGAACTTCGAGCAGGGTGTCGAGCCCGACCATGTCGGCGAGGGTCAGCGGACCCATCGGATGACCCAGCCCCAGCTTGATCCCGGCGTCGATGTCGGGGATCGAGGCGAGCCGCTCCTCGACCGCGAAGCAGGCCTCGTTGATCAGCGGCAAGAGGATGCGGTTGACCACGAAGCCGGGGCGGTCGGCGGCGACGATGGCGACCTTGCCCGTCGCCTCGCCGAAGGCCCGCGCCGCGGCGACGGTGGCATCGCTGGTGGCGATGCCGCGGATGATCTCGAGCAGCGCCATGCGCGGCACCGGATTGAAGAAGTGCATGCCGATGAAGCGCTCGGGCGCCGGGGTGGTCTGGGCCAGCCGGGTGATCGAGATCGACGAGGTGTTGGTGGCGAGGATCGCCTCCGGACGCAGCACATCGGCCAGGCCGGCGAAGATCGCGCGCTTGATCTCCTCGCGCTCGGTCGCCGCCTCGATCACCAGCCCGGCCTCGGCCATGGCCTCGACCCCGGTGACCGGGGTGATCAGCCCGACCGTCCGCTCGCGCGCCTCGATGGTCAGGTCACCCTTGGCCACGGCGCGGTCGAGCCCGCTGGCGATCTTGTCCAGGCCCTTGCGCGCCTGGGCCTCCGACACGTCGGACAGGATCACCCGCATCCCGGCCTGGGCCGCGATCTGGGCGATTCCCGCGCCCATCAGTCCTGCTCCGATAACCCCAACCGTGTTCATGCCTGTTGCTCCATCTGTGCCCACGTCGCGCGATTATCGCCCACCCGGCCGGCACCCGACCGGCCCGCGCCCGACCCGCTCGCCACGAGCAGGCTGGTCAACCCATCGTCGGAATGACGAAGGCGTTGGAGCCGTCGGGCGAACCGTCCGGCCAGCGCTGGGTCACGGTCTTGACCTTGGTCCAGAACTTCACGCCTTCCATACCGTGCTGGTTGGTGTCCCCGAAGGCCGACCGCTTCCACCCCCCGAAGGTGTGATAGGCGACCGGCACGGGGATCGGCACGTTGATCCCGACCATGCCCACGTTGACCCGGGCGGCAAACTCGCGCCCGGCATGGCCGTTGCGCGTGAAGATCGCCACGCCGTTGCCATAGTGGTGCTTGCTGGGCAGCGCCAGCGCCTCGTCGAAATCCTTCGCCCGGACGATTTGCAGCACCGGGCCGAAGATCTCGTTGTGGTAGCTGTCCATCGTCGGGGTGACGTGGTCGATCAGCGTCGGGCCGACGAAGAAGCCGTTCTCGTGGCCCTGCAGGGTGAAGCCGCGGCCGTCGATCACCAGCTCGCCACCCTCCTCGGCGCAGCGTGCGATCCAGCCCTCGATCTTCTCCTTGTGGGCCTGGGTGACGACCGGGCCGTAGTGCGCCTCGGGATCGGTCGACACGCCGACCTTGAGGGCATGGATCGCCGGGATCAGCTTGGCGCGCAGCCGCTCGGCGGTGTCCTCGCCGACCGGGACCACCACCGGCAGGGCCATGCAGCGCTCCCCGGCCGAGCCGAAGGCCGCGCCGGCCAGGTCGTTGACCACCTGGTCAAGATCGGCATCGGGCATGACGATGCCGTGGTTCTTGGCACCGCCCATTGCCTGGACGCGCTTGCCCGCCGCGACGCCGCGGTTGTAGACATAGTGCGCGATGTCGCTCGAGCCGACGAAGCTGACCGCGCCGATCGCCGGGTGGTCGAGGATCGCGTCGACCATCTCCTTGTCGCCCTGGACCACCTGGCAGATCCCGGCGGGCAGGCCGGCCTCGAGGAACAGCTCGGCCAGCCGCACCGGGACCGAAGGATCGCGTTCGCTGGGCTTGATGATGAAGGCGTTGCCGCAGGCGATCGCCACCGCGCTCATCCACAGCGGGATCATGGCCGGAAAGTTGAACGGGGTGATGCCGGCGCCGATCCCGATCGGCTGGCGCATCGAATAGACGTCGATGCCCGGTCCGGCGCCCTGGGTATATTCGCCCTTGAGCGCGTGCGGGATGCCGCAGGCGAACTCGACCACCTCGAGCCCGCGCTGGATGTCCCCCTTCGAATCGGCGATCACCTTGCCGTGCTCGGACGAGAGCAGGTGCGCCAGCTCGTCCATGTGCGCCTCGACCAGTTCCTTGAAGCGGAACATCACGCGGGCGCGGCGCTGCGGGTTGGTCGCCGCCCAGGCCGGCTGGGCCGCCTGCGCCGCGGCAATGGCGCGCTCGAGCGTGGCGGCGGTCCCCAGGGCCACCTCGGCCTGGATCGCGCCGCTGTTCGGATCGAACACCGGCGCCTTGCGGGCGGCCGGCTCGGGGGCTCCGCTGGCCAGGACATGATCGATGAACCGCATGGCGCTCTCCACTGTTGGGCCCCGGCCAGCGACCGTCGCTGGTCCCGGGATGATGCGAGGGCCATGCCATGGGACGCAAATATTTCGCAGACAACACGCAAAAATTCGATCATGGGTTGCAAATATGCAGGGCATGAACTGGACCGATCTGCAGGTGTTCCTGGCCATCGCCCAGGCCGGGCAACTCGCGCGCGCGGGCAGCCAGCTCGGCGTCAACGGGACTACTGCGGCGCGGCGCCTGCGCCGGCTCGAGGCCCAGCTGGGGGCCAGCCTGTTCGAGCAGACCCCGCGCGGCCAGGTTCTGACCGAGGCCGGCGAGGCGCTGCTGGCCAAGGTCGAGGCGATGGCCAGCGCGGCTGCGGCGATCGAGCCGCCCGGCGGCCGCCAGCCCGGCAGCCCAATCGCCGGGTCCTTGCGGATCAGCGTGTCCGAGGGGTTCGGCAGCTGGTTCCTGGCCGAACGGCTCGCCGCCTTTGTCGCGGCCTATCCCGGGCTCACGCTCGATCTGGTGGCGAACAGTGGCTTCCTCAGCCTGTCAAAGCGCGAAGCCGATGTCGCGATCACCCTGTCGCGGCCCAAAAGCGGCCCGCTGGTGGCCCGCAAGCTGAGCGACTACGCGCTGCGGCTCTATGCCACCCCGGCCTACCTTGCCCAGGCCGGGATCCCGGCGGTTCCGGCCGATCTGGGTGGGCGCCACCGCCTGATCGGCTACATCCCCGACCTGATCTATGCGCCGGAACTGCGCTATCTCGACGAGATCCGCGCCGGGCTGACCACCCGGCTGCGCTCGTCGAGCATCAATGCCCAGCATCGCCTGATCGCGGGTGGCGCCGGGCTCGGCGTGCTGCCCTGCTTCATCGGCGATGCCGATCCGGGGCTGGTACCGGTGCTGCCGCAGAGCCGGATCGTCCGTACCTTCTGGATCGTCACGCACCAGGACACGCGCAATCTGGCCCGGATCCGCGCCCTGACCGACTGGCTGGCCCAGATCGTCCATGAGGGCCGCAGCGTGCTGCTGCCCCCGGCCGAGCGCGCCGCCGACGGCACTTGAGGCTCGACAGCCGCCTGCCCTTCGTGGGATCGGCGTGGCTCGACCGACTCTGGGCCCCGAACCGACCATGACCGCACCCCTGCTGATTCTCGATGGCGGCACCGGCCGCGAGCTGGCGCGTCGCGGCGCCCCGTTCCGCCAGCCCGAATGGTCGGCGCTGGCCCTGCTGGAAGGGCCGGACTATGTCACCGCGGTCCACCGCGCCTATGTCGCGGCCGGGGCCGACGTGATCACCACCAATTCCTATGCCTTGGTGCCCTTCCATCTCGGCCCGGCGCGCTTCGCCGCGCGCGGGGCCGAACTGGCCGCGCTGGCCGGGCAGCTCGCCCGGGCCGTGGCCGATGACGCCGGGCGCCCGGTGCGGGTCGCCGGATCGCTGCCCCCGGTCGGCGGCTCCTACCGGCCAGACCTGATCGATCTGGCCCAGGCCCGCGCCGTGCTGCCCGTGCTGATTGCCGGGCTCGCCCCGCATGTCGATCACTGGCAGGCCGAAACCCTCTCGGCCCTCGCCGAGGCGCGGCTGGTGGCCGAGCTGGTTGCCCCGACCGGACGCCCGCTGTGGCTCAGCTTCACGCTCGAGGATGGGCTCCACGCCGGGGCGGCGCGGCTGCGTTCGGGCGAGAGCGTGACCGCCGCGGCGACTGAAGTCCGCGCGCTCGGCGCCGCCGCCCTGCTGTTCAACTGCAGCCAGCCCGAGGTGATGGGCGCGGCGGTCGCAGCGGCGCGGGCCGTGCTGGGCGATGCCCTGCCGATCGGGGTCTACGCCAATGCCTTCCCGCCGATGGCCGCCGATGCCGAGGCCAATGCCGGGCTCGACCCGATCCGCACCGATCTGACCCCGGCCGGTTACCGCGCCTTCGCCGCCGCCTGGCGCAGCGCCGGGGCGACGATCATCGGCGGGTGCTGCGGCATCGGGCCCGAGCACATCGCCGCGCTGGCCGGCACCGACGGCTCAGACCGGCTCGGCTGACAGCCTGCCCGCTGCGTCGTCGCGTCCGCCCAGTTCGCCCTCGGCGCGGGCGCGCCGGCCATAGACCCGTTCGAACAGGGGGCCGGCCATCATCGTCGTGACGATCGCCATCAGCACCAGCATGGCGAACAGGGTGGGGCCGATGATCCCCTTCTGCAGGCCGATGTTGATGATGATCAGCTCCATCAGCCCGCGCGCGTTCATCAGCGCGCCGATCCCCAGCGCGGTGCGGTTGTCCTCGCCCGAGAGCCGCGCTGCAGCCCAGCAGGCGCCGAACTTGGCCAGGATCGAGATGGCCAGGATGGCCAGCGCCATCACCAGCAGCGCGGGCGAATTGACCATGTCGAGCCGGGTGTTGAGCCCCGAATAGGTGAAGAACATCGGCAGCAGCAGGACCACGGTGAGCGGTTCGGCCTTGCGCTGGAGCTCGGTCACGAACAGCCCGCGCGGCATGCAGGCGCCGAGCAGGAAGCCGCCGAAGATCGCGTGGATCCCGACCGCGTCCATGATGAAGGCCGAGGCGCAGAACAGCGCGAGGGTGATCGCCAGCACGCTCTGGCTCATCTCGCCGCGCGCCTCGACCAGCCGGCCGAGCGGGGCGAGCAGGCGCCGCCCGGCCGTCAGCATGAAGCCGGCATAGAGCAGCGCGCCGCCGATCGCCACGACCGCGACCCCCGGGCCGCCGCCGAAGGTCGCCAGCACCAGCGCGAGCACGCACCACGAGGCGGCATCGTCGAAGGCCCCGGCGGTGAGCGAGAGCGTCCCCAGCGACGAGTGCGCCAGCCCCCGCTCGTTGATGATCCGCGCCAGCATGGGAAAGGCGGTGAGCGCCACGCAGGCGCCGAAGAACAGCGTCGCGTCGGTCCGGCTGATCCCGGCAGCAAACAGCCCCGGCATGGTCAGCAGCCAGGGCGTGACGAGAAAGGCGAGCAGGAAGGGCACGGCGATTCCCGCCGCCGAGACCGCTGCGGCGTGGCGCGCCTTGCTGCGGACATGGTCGAGCCGCAGCGTCAGCCCGACGATGAACATGTAGAGCCCCACGCCCAGCTGGGCGCCGGCGTAAAGCACATTGCGGGTTTCCCTGGGAAACAGCGCGAGCTGGAACTCGGGGAAGACCAGGCCGAGCAGCGAGGGGCCGAGCAGGACTCCGGCGATCATTTCGCCCACCACCTGCGGCTGGCCGAGCAGCCGGCGCCCGAGCCAGCCGACCACCCGGCAGGTGGCGAGGATGATCGCCAGCTGCAGGAAGAAGTGCACGCTGAAGTCGCCCGGGGTATAGCTGTGATCCGCCTGGACCGCCGGTCCGTGCGCCGACAGGACATCGCCCAGGGTCGCCAGGGTGCTGTCGATGATCGCGGACATCCTCGTTCTCCCGGCCGCGCGGTGCCGCCGCGCTGGCGCCGGCAGCCAAAGCACGCCGGACCCCGGTTCGGCAAGATGCCGCGAGGGCCGTGGGCGGGCTGTGCCGGGGCGTTGCGGTCCGCAAGCGGCGCCGCCTGCGCGCCGGTCCCGGGCTGGCCCGGGACCGCGCCGGGCCTCAGAACTTCTTGCGCAGCTCGAGCGAGACCATCCGTCCGAGCACGCTGGCGTTGGCCGAATCGAAGATCTGGTTCTGCGAAACGCGGGCGAAGGGCGGATCCTTGTCGAACACGTTCTGCGCGGCCAGCGACAGCGACAGGTCGCGGAGCGGCCCGCTGTCCTGCGCGAAGGTATAGGTGATCGTCGCATCGACCGTCATGTTCGCCGCCACCCGCTCGTTCTGCGTGGCCGGTGCCACGATCGCCGGGTTGAACAGGTTGTTGCCGAGCAGGGACACGACCCGGTAGGCGTTGGTGTAGTTGTAGAAGGAGTTGACCGACCAGCCCCCGGCCTGGAAGCCGATCTGGCCCCGCGCCCTGAACTTGAGCGGGAAGTTCACGTTGTTGACCCGATCCACCAGGGCCGCGCCGGGCACCGCCTGGAGCTTGTAGCTGAATACGCGGGTGCCGGTCACGCCGAGGGTCCAGTCGAGATCACCGGTGGGGAACTGGTAGGCCAGCGAGAAATCGAGCCCGTTCATCTTGATCCGCCCGACGTTGCGCTTCCGTCCATCGACAATCGCGTAGACGTTCGGCGTGGTCCCGCCGTTGGTGTAGAGGGCAAACTGCGTCGGCGGCTGGTAGAAGCCGACATTGATCTTGCTTTGGATGTCGGCCAGCCGGGCGGCGAAGGTCGGGTCGGTGCTCAGCGTTACGAAACTGGCCAGCGCCGGGTCCGAGAACACCGAGGCACTGTTGCCCAGCGTGTCGATCACGTTCTTGTAGTCGATCCCGAAATAGTTGAACGAGGCGGTGAAGCCCCGGATCAGGCTGGGTTTCAGTTCGATCCCGAACGACCAGGTGCTGGCGGTTTCCGGGCCGACGTCGGCATTGCCGCCCAGCAGGGTCAGCACGTTGCGCCCGGCGCCGGCCGCGGTGTTGCTCGCGCCCAGCGACGGGGTCGAGCGGGGATCGTTGTCCGACAGGGTCGGCGCGCGGAACGAGGTGCCATAGCTGCCGCGCAGCGCCAGCCCGTCGATCGGCTCCCACTTCAGGCCGAACTTGGGATTGGTGGTCTGGCCGAAGTCCGAATAGTCGTCGTGGCGTACGGCAAGATTGGCCTCAAGCGCCTGGACCCCGCGCATGGCATTGCCTGCGCCCACCAGCGGCACGATCACCTCGGCGAAGGCGGACTTGATCTTGCGGCTCTGGCCGAACTCGGCCGTCGGGATGATCTGCTGCAGGTCGACCGGACGGGCGCCGGCATTGGTGGTGTTGAAGGCGTAGAGGGTTTCCTTCATGTACTGCCCGCCGACCGCGAGCTTGATGTCGCCGCCGCCGATGCTCGCCAGGGTCCCGCCGATCTGGGCATTGGCGATCGTGGCGTCGTACCAGATGCGGAAGTTGGTGAAGCCCATGATCCGGTCGAGCGCGGACCGGTTCGCCGTGGTACCGCCCGAGCCATAAGGATTGAGACAGAACCCGGCGACGGTGCAGCGCACCGCGAGGGCATACTGCTGGGTGTTGATCTCGCCCGTGCGGAACACCTGGGCATAGTTGTTGTTGTAGGTGATCGAGGCGCTGGCGGTCCAGTTTTCGCCGAGCTTGAGATCAAGGCCGCCGGCCGCCTGGACACCCCGTTCGGTGGTAAAGGCAAGCCGCCCGTCGTTCCAGTCGTTGTAGACCGAGTATTCGACCGTCTGGGCCGTGGCACTTTGCCCGGCAACGGTCACGAAGCCCGGGTTGGTATTCGGCACGGAGACCGCGTTGACCGCAGGCGAGCCGGTGTAGAACTGGCCCTTGCGCTGATACAGGAAGCCCTCGGCCCAGGCGGTCAGTTGCTCGCTCACGTCCTGCCGCAGCGAGGCGA
Organism: Novosphingobium piscinae; assembly: GCF_014230355.1. Lineage (GTDB taxonomy): Bacteria > Pseudomonadota > Alphaproteobacteria > Sphingomonadales > Sphingomonadaceae > Novosphingobium > Novosphingobium piscinae. Next base: position 38,119 of record NZ_JACLAX010000011.1, on the reverse strand, counting down.
CGATGTTGAGCCGCTTGTTCTGCGGGATGACTGTCTGGAACAGCGAGGTCTGGAGCCGGTTGGGCGTGGTCGAAAGCTGCGCTTGGGTGACGCCGACCCCGCTGCCCGCGGGCAGGCCGAAGCGGGTCGTGCCGTAGACGATGTTGCCCGGTGCGCCGCCGAACACGCAGTTGTTGATCCCGCCGACCCCGGTCTGGTCGCACAGGAAGAACGGCGCGCGGTCGGATTGCAGCAGTTGGTCGTTCCAGCCGTACTCGGCGGCGATCATCGCCCGGCCCGTGCTCCACTTGCGGCCGAACACGCCGCTCAGCGTCGTGTTGCTGAAATCGTCCGCCGCGCCATAGCGGGCGCGCACCTCGAGCCTGTCGACATCGGTGCGCAGCACGAGGTTGGCGACCCCGGCGACCGCGTCCGACCCGTAGGTGGCCGAGGCGCCGTCGGCCACCACGTCGATCCGGGCGAGGGCGATGGCCGGGATCGAGTTGGGGTCGAAGAGCTGTCCGCCGAACCCGCCCACCGGCAGACGGCGGCCGTTGAGCAGGGTCAGCGTGGCCTGGATCCCCAGCCCGCGGATGTTGAGCGCGTTGGCGCGGCTGATGTTGAGGTTGGCATTGTTGGCCGAGGTGTTGGTCGCCGCCTCGCCCAGGCCGATGCCCGAGACCTGCGGGATCGAGCGCAGGATGTCATTGGTGGTCAGCAGGCCGGTCTTCTCGATGTCGGTGGCGGTGACCGAGATGATCGACGAGCCCACCGGGGCCGCGCCGCGGATGATCGTTCCGGTCACGACGATCTCGCTCTCGTCCTCGGCCGGAGCGGCGGGGCCGGGGGGAGCCGGGGGGGCGGCCTCCTGCGCCGCGGCGGCCTGGGCCAACCCGCAGACAGCCAGCACGAAAGCGCTTGCAGAAACGCGGTGACGACGAACGGCGCGATGGGGCATCATCTCAGGTCTCTCCTCCCGTATTTTGCCGCCATGCTAGCATTTCAGTGGAAGTATGCAACTATCTGCCAGAAAATAGTTGTACGCCATAGCAAATCTCGCGGTCACGACCGGGCATGGGCCGCGGCAGGGCCACTTGCAGGGGCTTTGCAGGGCCGTCGCCATGGCCTTGTGCAGCCGATGCGAGCCCTTTCAAGCAGGGCTCCTGCGCCTGCGGGCGCAGTGCGCCCGGGGCGCGCCTAACCGGCTGTCAGGGCCGCGGCGCAGGTCACCAGGCCATCCGGCTGCTCGGCATAGACGGCATTGAGCCCCGCCTCGGCGGTGATCGCGCGCAGATAGGCCAGCCATTCGGCGTGAGCGGGATCGTCCCGCGCCAGCCGCCGCGGCACCGAATCGTCGTCGATCCGGCAGGGTTGCAGCACGACCCGCAGCGCCCCGCCCGTCAGGTCGAGATGGGCGATTACCGTGTGCCGCGTTTCGGGCGGGGCCTGATAGCGGCCGCGCGGCTGCCACCCGGCGGCAAGGGTCTGCAGATGGCGGAACGAGTCGTGCTCGGCGATCGCCGCATCGAAAGCGGCCGGCTGCTCGATCGCGAAATTCCCGAGGCTGTAGAACACCGGGGCGCCGGCGATGAACTCGACGCCCTTGAGCAGGTGGGGATGGTGCCCGACCACCGCCGTGGCCCCGGCGCGGATCGCGGCGGCCGCCACCTCGCGCTGGTAGTCGGCCACGCTCGCGCGGACGAAATGGAGACCCCAGTGCAGCGACACGAGCACCGTATCGGCCCGGGCCCGGGCCGCACGCACATCCGCCTCGAGCGCGGCCAGGTCGGCGCGGTCGGCGAAGGTATGGATCCGCGGGAGCATGCCCGGCTGGTCCGGTTCGACCTGCTCGTAGACGGTGTGTGCCCGCATCGGGGCGCAGCCAGGGCGGGCCGCGTCGGCGGCATAGCCGGCGGGCAGGATCGAACTGTAGGCCAGCACGGCCACGCGCCGGCCGTGGTGCTCCAGCCAGGCCGGCTGGCGCGCTGCGGCCAGGTTGGGCCCGGCCCCGCAGGTCGCGATCCCCGCCGCCGGGAGCAGGCGCAAGGTATCCTCGAGCGCGGGCACGCCGAAGTCGAGCACATGATTGCCCGCCACCGACATCACGTCGAACCCCGCCGCGCGCAGCACCGCCGGCACCCCCGGATCGGTGCGCATGGCGAGCCGCGCCTGGGGCGCCTGGGTGCCGCGGCTGGAGACCGGGCATTCCATTTGCCCGAAGCACAGGTCGGCCGCGCGCAGCACGGCGCCGGTATCGGCGAACAGGCTTGCCGGATCGGCGCGCCGCGGGGCCACGTCCCCGACCAGACTGATGCGCATGTCGCCCTTCTCCCCGAGCCCGGAAATAGCCATTGCCTGTCGATGTAAGCTCTTGCATGAAGCTCTGGAGAATCGCAATCATGCGGACCAGGGGATGAGGAGCGGACCATGCGTGCAGGCCCTGCGCGGCGCGTGGCGAGGCCTGTCGCAACCACCCCGCGTCCCGGTCTTGCCTGCCCCTGCGCGTTCTTGCCCGACAAGGAGACCATGCCATGACCCGCACGCTGCCGATCGCCCTGCTCGGGCTTGCCCTTTGCGCCGCTGCCGCGGGGGTTGGCGCGCAGGACGCCAAGGTGCCGCCGCGCCCCTTCGGCATCATCGGCGAGGCGTCGGGCACGGGGCCGATGCCGGCCGTCGCCGAATATCTTCCGGCCATGCCCGATCATGCCTTCTACCACCCGGCCAAGCTGCCGGCCAAGCCGCTGCCGATCGTGCTGTGGGGCAATGGCGGTTGCCGCGACAACAGCCTCTCGGCGGCCCAGTTCCTGCGCGAGGTGGCCAGCCACGGCTACTTCATCGTCGTTCCTGGCCCCCCGCGTGACGAGCCGACGCTGGTGCCGCCGGTGCGGATGACCGAGCCGCCGCCGGTCGACGCCGACCGCACCGCCCAGCTCGCCCGGCGCGGCCCCGACGCGACCAGCCCGGCGCAGATCCTGGCCGGGCTGGACTGGCTCGAGCGGCAGAACGCCGATCCCGCCAGCCCGTGGTACCGCCGGGTCGATCCCACCCGCGTGGCGGTGATGGGCCATTCGTGCGGCGGGCTCCAGGCGATCCGGATCTCGGCCGACCCGCGGATCAAGGCCACCGCGCTGTTCAACTCCGGCGTGTTCAACAACAGCGCCGACGGGCTCTCTGCGCTGTCGGTCAGCAAGAAGGAGCTGGCCCGGCTCCACGCCCCGATCGCCTACATCATCGGCGGTCCCGGCGACATCGCCTGGCCGCAGGCGATCGACGACGTGGCGCGGATCGTCCATGTCCCGCTGTTCTTCGCCCACGCCCCGACCGGCCATGGCGGCACGTTCCGCACCGCACCGAACGGGGGTTTCTATGGCGTGATCGCCCGGCGCTGGCTCGACTATACGCTGAAAGGCGATGCCCGTGCCGGGCAGTTCTTCAAGGGGCCGGACTGCGGGCTGTGCAAGGTGCCTGACTGGTCGGTGCCGCGCCCGCTTTTGAAATGAGGCCGGGCAGCCGGAAAGTTTCCTCGAGGAAACCTTGACCGGCCCCGTGCCGTGCCGCCCGGCGGGGCGCGGGCGGCTGCCGTTTCCCCGTAAGGGGAAACGAGCCTAGAACTCGGCGCGGATCTCGACCCGGCGCTGCGATTGGCCCGGCAGGCCATCGGCATCGGGCAGGTCGGTCGGGGTGGCCGCGGTTTCGGTGCGGGTTTCGATCACCAGCTCGGGCAGCAGGCGGTGCAGCGATTCGGCGGTGATCGCGGCGCGCTCCTGCGCCACCTCGGGCCGCTCGGCCAGCAGGCGGCCCGAAACCGTCTCGGGCGCGGTCGCGGCGAAGCCGGTGACCACCACGCGTTTCGGCCGCGCCGCGGCCAGCCAGGCGGCCGCCTGGTCGAGCAGGAAATCGCTGTACTGGTAGACCACGAAGGCGCGGTCGAATTCGAAAAACAGCGCGAAGGTACGGGGACCGAACGGGCCCTCGACCGGCTTGCGCGGCACCGACAGCGGGGCAAGGTTGCGCGGCGGCAGGACGAACCGCCGCCCCGGAAAGCCCTCGGCCGGGAGCATGTGGCGCTGGCATGGCTCGTCCAGCACCGAGGTCCGCACCGGGTCGAGCACCGGGCTGCCGCAGGGTGTCGCCGGTTGCCCGGTGGTGCGCCCTTCGACCAGTACGGCGCGGTTCCAGTCGGGCTTGTAGGGTGACAGGCTCACGTCGAAGCGCTCGCCGCTGTCGCGTGCGTCGGCCAGCCAGCAGCCGCTCTTCTTGCCGCTGTCGGCATCGCGGTAGACCGGGCACGAGACGAAGCGCACCAGCCGGCCGGTCTCGGCCGCCTCGGCTGAGAGGGGGGCCAGCAGGGCGAGGGCAAGGGTCAGGCTCTTCACAGCACGCTCATCAGGTTGACCAGGTCCTGCTTCTCCTGTTCGGTATAGCCGATGGAGTAGCGCCGCTCGTAGTAATCGACGATGCCGCGCAGGTCGCTGGCGAGGCCGTTGGAGAAATAGGGCGCGCGGGCGGCGAGCCCGCGCATCGACTGGAGGGTGATCTTGCCGGCATCGGCGCAGCGCCCGGTGGTCAGCGCGAAGCCCGGATCATAGGTGTAGAACACCCGGCCGTAGAACGGGTGGGGCTTGCCGCGGCAGGTGATGCGGAACAGCGGCAGGTCTGGCCAGGGATCGGCGAAAGGCAGCGTGGTCGTACCGAGATCGACCTGGCCCGGGGCGACATCGTTCCCCATCTGGCTCATGTTGTGGCAGAACACGCAGGAGTTGCGCACCGGGTTGCCGAAACCGACCGGGGCATTGATCCCCGAACTGTCGGTGATCAGGAAGGTCTTGTTGCGGAACACCTGCGCGCCGCGCGCCACCGATTGGCGGAACGCGAGCTGCTCGGGCGACAGCTTCGCCGCCTCGGCCGCGGGGATCTTCTCCCAGGCGGCGAACTCGCTCCACACCGGCGTACCGATCGAGCCGAGCGCGCCGGGCTGGCTGTCGCGCAGCTTGGCCGGGCCCCCTTCGGCGCCCAGCGTGTCGAGCGGACCGCCGGCATGGCTGATCTGCTGGGCCGTGTGCAGGCGCATTTCGAAATCGAGAATTCGCGCCTCCTGCTGCGGGGTCAGCCGGCCCATCAACTGCAGATGCGATGTGGCGGCGTCGGCCATCTGCTCGAACAGGCTGCCGGCGCGGTTGTCGGCCATCAGGTTGCCCGACTGCATCTGGCCGCTGCGCGGATCGCGCGGCAGGGCGATGCCCTGCTTGGGATCGTAGGCGAAGCCCACCGCCAGCAGGTACTTGAAGTTCGAGACCGGGCGCGGGCGGCGATAGACCGAGACGTTGCCGGCTGCCGGACCGTAGCGCGGCCCCGAATTGCAGCCGTTGGGATCGCGCACCACCTCGAGCGTGAAGTCCGGCGTGACCGGACGGCCCTGCCATTCCCGGACCGGCCAGGGCCGCTGGATGCGGAACAGTCCGCGCTCGAGCAGCAGCGAATGCGAGGCCCGCTCGCCCTGCGGCAGGGTCGGGCAGTTCGAACCGTCGATCGCGGCGAACAGCGGGTCGCGGCCGCCGGTCAGCTCCCAGCGCGCGGCGGCGGTGCTGGCCGCCAGGCTCATCCCGTCGGCCGGCTGGTGACAGGTGACGCAGGCGCGGCCGTTGGTCCCGATCGGCTCGAAGAAGGGATGGCCGCGGGTCGGCAGCGGGCCGCCGCTGAGCAGGGTGCGCATCACCCCGTGGGCATTGGGATAGTCGAGCGTGGCGGGAAACACCCGGCCCTCGCCCGGCGACCACCAGGGATCATCCGCAGCGGGACGGGACGCGGCACCGAGCACCAGCGCGGCGGCGCCCAGCGCGGGCCAGGCGAGACGGAGGGGGAGGCGGCGGGGCAGGGTCATGCGGGTCGGCGTCCATAGGCGGCGAAGACAAGGGCGAGGGCGGCAAGGCTCAGCACCACGGTGCCGAGGTGCAGGGTGTCGGCCGCGCCGATCAGGCTGCTGGCGAGGGCACTGGCGAGCATCTGCCCTGCGCCGGCGAGGCTCGAGGCGGTGCCCTCCAGCCCCGGGCGGGCGACGATCACCTGCGCGATTCCGGTCGGGCCGAGGACCCCGGTGCCGAAGCCGATCAGCACCATCGGTCCGACGAAGGCGGCCAGCTGGTGCCACCCGGCGACAGCGAAGACGACCAGCAGCATGGCGCCCCCGGCCGCCCAGGCCGCGCCGCGCACCGCGCCGCGGCCGGTGCGGTTGAGGCGGCGGACGCAGCGCGTGCCGACGATGCTGCTGGCCGCGATCAGCAGCAGCAGCAGGCCGGTGTCGCGCGGGCCGAGCCCGTGGTCGCGCGCCAGCAGGAACGGCGCCGCGGCGAGGAAGGTATAGAGCGCCGCGCTGCCGCAGGCGATCGCCAGGGCATGGCCGGTGAAGCGGGGCAGCCCGGCCAGCTCGCGCCAGGCCGCCAGCAGCCCGGGGCCGGGCGCGGCGGGGGTGCGGCGGGTCTCGCCGAGGCGGCCCAGCGCCGCGAGCGCGACCAGCGCGCCGGTCAGGGTGAGCAGCCCGAAGACCGCGCGCCAGCCGGCCGCCTCGGCGATCAGCCCGCCGATCACCGGGGCGACGGCGGGGGAGATGAGGACCACCGACATCAGCGTGGCCTGCCGGGCGGCGACCTCGTCTGGTGGGAACAGGTCGCCCACCATGACCCGCGCGACGACGATCCCGCAGGCCCCGCCCAGCGCCTGTACCAGCCGCGCCGCGAGCAGCAGCGGCAGGGCCGGGGCCAGTGCTGCGGCGAGGCTGCCGCAGACGAACAGGGCCAGGCCACCGAGCAGCACCGGACGACGCCCGGCGCGGTCGCTGAGCGGGCCGGCGACGAACTGGCCGATCGCCAACCCCAGCAGATAGACCCCGATCACCTTTTGCACCGCGGCCGGGCTGGCGGCGAAGGCGTGGGCGATCGGCGGCAGGGCCGGGACGACCAGCTGGGTCGCCAGCGAACCGAGCGCGGCCAGCCCGGCAAGCGCCAGCACCACGCCGCTGCCCGGGCGGCGGGCGGGCGTGGCAGCGCGGGGGAGGAGGAGGCCGCGCAGGGTCATGGGGTTGCCCCGCTGCGGGCGATCTGTGCCCGGGTGATCAGACACAGCGTCGCCAGCAGGCAGGCGATCCCGGTGATGAGCAGGGTGGGCGGCAGGTAAGACCCGCTGGCCTCGCGCAGCGCACCCATCGCCGGCGGGATCAGCGCCCCGGCGAAGGAGCCGAGCATGTTGATCATGACCACGCCCATCGCCAGCGCCTCGGGGCGCAGGATCCGGGTCGGGACCGCCCAGAACGCGGCGACGGTGCAGCCGGTGCAGGCGCCGCCGAGGATCAGCAGGGCCAACCCGCCCGGCCCCGGGCCGAGCAGCAGCGCGCCGAGCAGGCCGAAGCCGCCGACCAGCGCGGGCAGGGCAATGTGCAGGAAGCGCTCGCCGGTCCGGTCCGAATGGCGTGCGTTGATCAGCAGCCCTACCGCAGCCGCGGCATTGGGCAATGCGACGATCAGGCCGGTCTGGGTCGCGGTCAGGCCAGACAGACCCTTCACGATCGTCGGCAGCCAGAACATGACGCCGTAGTTGCTGGCCAGGATGCAGAACCAGATCAGCGCGCAGAGCCATCCGCTGCGGCTGCGCAGCGCCTCCCACCGGCCCGACCCGTCCCCGCCGGGCGCCTTGCGCCGTTCGGCATGGACATGATCGCGCAGCCATTGCCGCTCGGCCGCGTCGAGCCAGGCGGCATCGGCCGGGCGGTCGGGGAAGTAGCACCAGGCGAAGACCGCCAGCGCCACCGCGGGCAGGGCCTCGACCAGGAACATGAAGCGCCAGCCGGCGATGCCGAGCGGGTTGTCCATGTCGAGCAGCAGGCCCGAGAGCGGCCCGCCGATCACTTGCGAGACGTTGATCGACATGATCGGCACGGCCAGGATCGTGGCCCGCCAGCGCTCCGGCGCCCAGTGCCCGAGATAGAGCATCAGCCCGGACGACAGCCCGCCCTCGGCGAAGCCGATCAGCACCCGCAGCAGGTAAAGCTGGCCCTGGGTCTGGATCAGCGCCAGCAGGCAGGCGGCCAGCCCCCAGGCAAGGGTGATCGTCGCCAGCCAGCGGCGAAACCCGATCGTCTCGTAGAGCCGCACGCTGGGATACTTGGCCAGCACATAGCCGACGAACAGGATCCCCGCGCCGAACCCGTAAGCCGTGGCCGAGAGCCCGAGATCGGTGTTCATCTGCAGCGCCGCGAAGCCCACGTTGGTGCGGTCGATCGAGCCCATCAGGGTGAACAGGATGCAGGGCAGCACCAGCCGCCGTATGACCTTTCGGCCGATGACTTGCTCGATGGTCTGCTGCACGCCCTGATTCGGCTCCATCCCGGTCCCGGCCCTGTGTTAGCGCTTGCATAAGGCGGCGTCGACCGATTTCCCCGCAGCGGTTCCGATTGATCCGGGGGGGTGGGCGGTTATCCCGCTGTCTGTGGAGCTACCGGCCGCCGGGACGGCCGTCACGGGCCCGAACCGCCCCGGCGCCATCGTGAGCAAGCGCTTGCATGACGGCCCGTGCGGTTCTATCCCGGCCGGCATGTCCGCGCCGACCCAAGACTTCGATCCGGAAACCCCGGAGGATTTCGACAGCGCCCACCGCGAGTTCAGCCGCCTGCGGGCGGAATGCCCGGTGGCGCACACCGGGGCGCTCGGCGGGTTCTGGGCCCTGGCGCGCTACGAGGACGTCAAGCGCGCGGCGACCGATTCGGCCACCTTTCTCACCTCGCGCCAGAACGTCGTGCCCAAGGTGGCTTTCACCGGCCGCCGTCCTCCGCTGCATCTCGATCCGCCCGAGCACACCCCCTATCGCAAGGCGCTCAATCCACTGCTGTCGCAGGAGCGCTCGGAAAGCTTCGCCCCGGCCGCGCGCCGGCTGGCGCAGCGCCTGCTCGCGCCGCTGGTCGCGCGCGGCGGGGGCGACATCTGCCGCGAGTTTTCGAGCCATCTGCCGGTCCACATCTTCGGCGAATGGATGCGCATGCCGGGCCACCTGCTCGATCCGCTGCACGATGCGGGCCGGGCTTTCGTCCTGGCGGTGCACATGAACCATCCCGAACGGATGAAGGAAACCAGCCTGCGGCTCTACGAGATGGCCCGCGAGCTGATCCGGATGCGGCGCGAGGCGCCCCAGGATCCCGCGCTCGACCCGACCAGCGCGCTGCTGGCCGCGCGGCACGAGGGCGCCCCGCTGCCCGAGGAGATGGTGGTCGGCACGGTGCGGCAGGTCCTGCTGGTCGGCATTGTCGCCCCGCTGGTGATGATCGGCTCGATCTGCGTGCACCTGTGCCGCCACCCTGCGCTGCAGCAGCAGCTGCGCGACGATCCCGCGCTGTGGCCCGCCGCGATCGAGGAGTTCCTGCGGCTCTATTCGCCTTACCGCGGCTTTGCCCGCACTCCCGCGCGCGACGTCACGCTGGGCGGGCGCACGATCCTCGAGGGCGAGCCGATCGCCTTGCTCTACTGTTCGGCCAACCGCGACGAGAGCGTCTTTCCCGAGGGCGACCGGTTCATCCTCAACCGCCCCAACATCGCCGAGAGCCTGGCCTTCGGCCGCGGCCCCCACAATTGTCCGGGGCTGCACCTCGGGCGGATGCAGCTGCGCGTGGCGATGGAAGAGCTGATGCGCGCGACGCCGGACGGCTTCTCGCTGGCCGGCGAAATCACCATGAGCCGCTGGCCCGAGATCGGTCCGTTGCAGGTGCCGTTGCGCTTCGGCTGAGCGGCGCTAGTGTTGCCGCGATGAGCCAGGCTCCCGCCCGCAACACCACGCTCGACGATGTCGCCGCCCATGCCGAGGTCTCCTCGGCCACGGTCAGCCGCTACATCAACAACCCCGACGTGGTCGCGCCGCGGACGGCCGAGCGGATCAAGGCCGCGATCGAGGCGACCGGCTATATCCCCAACCTGATGGCCGGGGGGCTCGCCTCGTCGAAGTCGCGCATGGTCGCCGTGCTGATCCCCCACCTGGTCGATTCGATCTTCAACGACACGATCGAGGCGATGGTCAACGAGCTCGCCGCCTCGGGACTGAACGTGATGATGGGGCTGACCGGGCTGTTGCCGCGCCGCGAGGCCGAGATGATCCGCGCCGCGCTGAGCCGGCGGGTCGACGCGATCATCTCGACCGGTCCGCTCGACGAGGAGACCAAGGCCCTGGTGCGGCGCAGTCCGGTGCTGTTCATCCAGGTCTGGGACCTGCCCGAGCACCCGCCCGGGCTGGCGATCGGCTTCCACCACCGCGACGTCGGCCGGGACATCGCGCGGTTCCTTGCCGCGCGCGGCTATCGCCGGCCGCACATCGTCACGGCGCCGGGATCGCGCGCGATGCAGCGCCGGGACGGGTTCGTCGCCGAATGGGCCGTGCAGGTAGGCGGGCCGGTGACCGAGGCCACGGTCTCGATCCCCACGCGCTTCGGCCACGCGCGCAAGGTCTTCGCCGACCTGCGCCACATGGATCCGGCGCCGGACGTGGTGGTTTGCGGTTCGGATTACCTCGCGCAGGGCCTGATCATCGAGGCCCAGGCCGCCGGGCTGCGCGTGCCTGACCAGCTCGCCGTGGTCGGCTTCGGCAATTCGTCGATCGCCGGCGACATGCGTCCGACGATCACCACGGTGGACATCGACGGCGCGCGCATCGCCCGCGAGGCGATCGCCGCGATCCGCCAGCGCGACGCCGGCGAGACCGTCCCGGCCAGCGTGATCGACGTGGGCTTCCGCCTGATCGCGCGCGAGAGCGCCTGACCCCGAGCGGCGCGGCCGGCCTGCCGCGCCCGGCTGTCATCGTCCGGATCCTTATCGCCTAGGCCGGGGGGCGAAACCGCGCAGCGCAAGCCATTCGAGCAGGCGGTCCTTCCAGCCGTCGATCGGGGTGCCGGTCGGGGCCATGCCGATCTGCCCGTTGGCCATGTCGTAGACGTGCAGCTCGGCCGGCTTGCGCGCCGCGCGCCAGGTGCTGAACAGCGCGACGAGCCCCGGGGTGACGTTCCAGTGGTCCTGCCGCACCGCCATGAACAGCGGTGGCGCCGCGGCGGGCACGGTCACGTCGGCGAGGGCCGGACCGAACAGTGTGGCGACGAAGGCGGGGTAGCCCGGACCGGGCTCGGCCAGCGCCGTGCCCACGGCCACGCCGCCCCCGGCCGAGAAGCCGAGAATGCCGACCCGGGCCGGATCGATGCGCCAGTCCCGCGCATGGCCGCGCACCAGCCGGATCGCCTGGGCCGCATCGGCCACGGCCATCCGGTAGACCGAGGCCATCGCCGGATCGTCCTGCGCCGGATCGGCATTGGCGCGGACGATGGTCAGCTCGGGCGCGTCGGGGGAGGGGCGGGGCACCGCCGCGGCGCGGGCGGGGTCCTGCTGGCGGATGCGGTACTTCAGCAGCACGGCGGTGAAGCCCCGCGCGCTGAGCCATTCGGCCACGCGGGTGCCGCCCGAGTCGATCGCCAGCACGCGCATGCCGCCGCCCGGGGCGACGATGATCGCGGTGCCGTTGCCGCGGCCGCGCGCCGGGCGATAGACCGTCATGGTCGGGACCGAGACGTTGATCACGCGGCGCCCGTTGGCCCCGTCGGCCAGGACCTGCTCGGGCTGGGTCCAGTCTTCGCTGCCCGGCGCCACGCCGGGCCACAGCGGCAGCTCCGGGCCCGGCGCGGCCACGGCGGCCGCGGCGGGCAGGGCGAGGAGGGCGAAAACCGACAGGGACAGGCGCGCCAGGGGGCGCAGGCGTGGGCGCGGACAATGGGCGTGGCGTGGCATGGACTCTCCCTGACCGGCCCGACCGGAGCGATTCCGGCGGCTCGGCGCCACTGTAGCTGAAAGCGCTTGCAAGAAAAGCCCGCGACAGCGCGCGGTCAGGCCAGCAGGCGCAGCGCCTGCTGGACCACCTGGGGCGCAAGCTCGTCCGGGGGCGGCTCGGCGGGATAGGCGCGCAGCATCGAGCGGTTGCATTGCAAGGCATAGCCGAAGATCGCGCTCCAGATCGTGGCGATCCGCACCGCCCGTTCGGTATCGCTGATCCCGGTGGCGATCCGGCCGATCAGCCGGCGCATCAGCTGATAGCCTTCCGCCTGGGCCTCGGCGAGTTCCGGGGCCAGCACCGGCCGGACCAGTTCGCTCTCGTACATCAGCGTGAACAGGGTGGGGTTGGCCGCCGCGAAGCGGATGAAGTTGAGAAAGGCGCTGGTCAGCGCGGCACGCGGGTCGTCGTCCGCGTCCGCACCGGCGCTGTTCTGCGCGAACATCGCCCGGTAGCCTTCGAGCGCCACGGCCACCAGCAGCGCGCGGCGATCGGGAAAGTGGTGGTAGGGCGCCCCGGGCGAGACCCCGACCTCCTCGGCCAGGCGGCGCATCGACAGGCTCTCATGCCCCTCGCGCAGGACATAGCGGACCGCCGCGGCGAGCAGCTCGCCGCGCAGATCCTCGCGGTGCGAGGGTTGCCCGCGGCGTTCCCGGACGGTGGCCTTGGTGGTCATGCCAAGGGCTTAGCCCCGGTTCTTGGCGGCTGACAAGCCCGCCCCGGCGGATCCGCGCGGAGCCGGGCCGCCCCGCCGCAGAAATCTATTGATCGTCGATTAATACGAGTCTAATGAGCAACGATCAATAGGCGCCCGGCGACGGCAAGCCAGCAAGGAGAGGGCCAGTGACCGGCTTTCGGTACGGCGTTTCGCTGTACAGCTATACCGACGACCTCGGCACGGTGATGACGCTTGACGACGCGTTCGATCACGTCGCCGACACCGGTGCGACCGGGCTCGAGATCCTCGGCGAAACCAGCGTGCCGCTCTATCCCGAGCCGCCGGCGGCCTGGCTCGACCACTGGTTCGCCCAGCTCGAGCGCTACCAGCTTGAGCCGACCAACTTTGCCTGCTGGGTCGACACCCGGATCCAGCTCGACCGCAAGCTGACCGTCGCCGAAGGGGCCGAGCAGATCGCGCTCGACCTCAGGCTGGCGCACCGGCTGGGCTTCAAGTTCATCCGTCCCAAGTTCGGCGTGATCGACTACAATCTGACGCCCGACCCCATCTGGGAAGGGGCGGTCGAGCGCAACCTCGACCTCGCGCAGGCGCTCGGCATCATCATCCTGCCCGAGATCCACGCCCCGACCCCGATCCACCATCCGGTGACCGAGGGGTACATCGCTTTCATCGAGCGGACCGGCACCAGGAACTTCGGGCTGATGCTCGATACCGGCATCTTCCAGGACCGCCCGCTGACGGCCTGGGGCGGCGGCGACATCGAGGCGATCCGCAAGGATGCCCCCGACATGGTCAACGGCATCAAGGTGCCGGTCGAGCATCTCGACGACATCATCCGCTATGTCCCGTTCATCCAGGCCAAGTTCCATCACGTCGATGAGGACCTGCACGATCACCAGATCCCATGGGAGCGGATTGTGCCCCGGCTCAAGGCGCTCGGCTACGCCGGTTACCTGTCGAGCGAATACGAGGGCGTTCGCGATCCGTGGGTGGCGATCGAGCAGGTGCGCCGCCAGCACGCGCTGATCCGTCGGCTCGAGGCCGAGTGGGAGGCCCAGCATGCTTGAGCGCAGCCATATCCAGAGCACCGGCTTCCGCAACGTCGGGCCGGTCGGGGAGCGCACCGGGTTCGAACTGCGCCTGCGCCAGGCCAATTACCGCGGCACCCGGCTCAGCCTGATCGAGGGGGTCACCATCACCGTCGACGGGGTGCTCTATCCCGCGGCGCACAACCTCGTCCGCATCGGCAGCCGGGTCTATACCCCGGCCGAGCTCGACGCCGCCACCGAGACCCGGCTGGCCGTGGGCGAATACATGACGGTGATCGTGCCCCGGCCCGGTGGCCTCGCCCCCGGGGTCCACTGGGTCGAAAGCGCGATCGGCTACCGCCACCCCTACTTCCCGCCAGCCCATCAGTCGGCGGTGGCCCGCGACGCGCGCCACGCCACCATCGTCATGGCCTGACCGGACCCGCGCCGGCCTGCCGCGTGGTGGCCGCTGCCCCGGCGCTCGCGCAGAGCGCCCCCGCGGCCCCGAGCCTGCAGGTCAGCGGCGAGAACAACTTCACGATCCGCGGCGTGGGCACGCTGGCCTTCCAGCAGACGCTGGAATCGAGCGTGGCCATCCAGCAGGACGAGGTGAACCTCGCCAACTCGATCCTCGGCGGTGCGGTCGGCCAGTTCTACGACGTCGCCCGGGTCGAGGTGCTGAGCGGCCCGCAGGGCATGCTGTTCGGCAAGAACGCCTCGGCAGGCCTGCTCAACATCGTCACCAACCGGCCGCGCATCGGCGCCTTCGAGGGCAACCTGCAGGTCGAGGGCGTGCATCGTCCGACCACGCCGAACAATGGCCTCGGACTGGTCGGCCAGGCCACGCTCAACATTCCCGTCTCGGAAGACTCGGCGCTGCGGCTCAACGCGGTCAATTCGACCCAGGACCCGGTGGTGAAGTTCATCGGCAGCGGCTCGGGCGATTTCGGCCAGGAGCAGTGGGGTCTGCGCGCCAAGTACCTGGTCAACCTGAGCGAGGCCCTCTCGCTCTACGTGATCGGTGACTACAACCGCGAGAAGGGCATCGCCACCTACTTCGACCGTCCCTATTCGAGCCTCTCCCCGCTGGCCGGGGCCAGGCCGCTCAACGATGCGCTGGGCATCGTTCCCAGCGCCACCAACCTGCTGATCGCCGGCAACGGCCAGTTCTTCCGCGACGTCTCGCGCGGGGGTGTCCAGGCGACCCTGGCCTATGTCACCGGTTCGGGGGTCGAGATCAGCAATACCGCCGCCTGGAAGGCTGCCGACCGCGAGCAGAACTTCGATACCGACTACACCAACAGCAATGGCGCCGACCGCAACTATTCGGACACGCGCTACCGCCAGTTCACCAACGAACTGCGGATTGCGCTGCCAGCGAGCAACCGTCTGACCGGCCAGGTCGGCCTGGGCCAGCTCTACGGCTTCAACTCGGTCCGCCAGATCGGGGTGAACTTTGGATTGGACTTCTGATTCCAATAAGGCAGGGTGGGCGGCTCACGGGGGCCGCCCACCGCACCCCGCGCGACACGATCAGCCCCAACGGGAGACCACGCCTGATGCCTGACCGCCGTACAACCCTGGCCGCGCTGGCCGCCACGGCGGTTCTGGGGCCCGCCGCGCGGGCCCTTGGTGCCGCGCCCGATCCGCACTTTCCCGAGGGTTTCCTGTGGGGCGCCGCGACCGCCGCGCACCAGGTCGAAGGCAACAATCTCAACGCCGACCTGTGGGTGATCGAGAACCTGCCGGGCACGCTCTTTGCCGACCGCTCGGGCGATGCCGCCAACAGCTTCGCGCTCTGGCCGGTCGATCTTGATCTGGTCAAGGCGCTGGGGCTCAACACCTATCGCTTCAGCCTCGAGTGGGCCCGGATCGAGCCCGACCCGGGCCACTTCTCGCTGGCCATGCTCGATCACTACAGGGCGATGATCGCCGGCTGCCGCGCGCGCGGGCTGCAGCCGATCGTCACCTTCAACCACTTCACCACGCCGCGCTGGTTCGCCGCCCAGGGGGGCTGGAGCCATCCCGAGGCCCCCCGGCTGTTCGCGCGCTTCTGCGATCGGGCCGCCCGCCACCTCGCCGAGGGGATCGCGCTGGCGCTCACGCTCAACGAGCCCAACCTGGCCGGCGTGATCGGCGAGATCCTCCCGGCGGAGCTCGTCGCCGGGGACAAGGCGATGCAGGAGGCCGCGGCGCGCCAGCTGGGCGTGGCGCGCTATGCCCCGGGGGTGGCGCTCTACGTCGAGAACGTGCCGGTCTACCGCGCCGGCATGATGGAAGGCCATCGCCGCGGTCTGGCCGCGATCAAGGCGGTCCGCCCCGACCTGCCGGTGGGGGTGAGCCTCGCGATCCTCGACGACCAGGCGGTCGGCCGGGGCTCGCTGCGCGACCGCGTGCGGGAGCGCTACTACGGCGAGTGGCTGCGTCTGGCTGCACAGACCTGCGACTTCGTCGGAGTGCAGAACTACGAGCGCAAGCGCTGGGACGCCCGCGGCGAGGTGCCGCCCCCGGCCGACGCCCGGCGCAACACCGCGGGGGCCGAGGTCTGGCCGGGTTCGCTGGCCGGCGCGGTGCGCTATGCCTGGGAGGCGACGCGGCTGCCGGTCTATGTCACCGAGCACGGCGTCAACAGCGATGACGACAGCCTGCGACAGTGGCTGATCCCCGCCGCGCTGGCCGAGCTCAAGCGCGCGATCGACGATGGCGTACCGGTGCGCGGCTATTGCCATTGGTCGCTGGTCGACAACTTCGAATGGGGCTTCGGCTACAAGTATCGCTTCGGGCTGCACAGCTTCGACCCGATCACCTTCGCCCGCACCGCCAAGCCGAGCGCGGCCGTGCTCGGCGCGATCGCCCGGCGCAACGCGGTCTAGGGGCGATCTAGGGGCGGTCTCGGGAGCCCCTGCTCCCGGCGGATCACCGATCCGCCGGGAGGCGTGCCGCTCAGCGCGCCGGCTCGAACACCATCAGCGCGTTGCCCGCCATGTGGCTGTACATGCCGTAGCCCGAGTTGACGACGACCTTGCCCTTCCACACCGCGGCGCCGGGGCCGCTCATGCTGCCGCCCTTGGTGGTGCGCCCGTCGATCGTGGTCATTGGCCGCTTGGTATCGACCTGCCACAACACCCGGCCGGAGCGGCTGTCGTAGGCGCGCAGCATGCCGTCGAGGTGGCCGGCGAAGACCGCGCCGGGGATCGCCGTCACGGCCGCCGAGATCCCGGGATCGCAGAACTTGATCCCGCGGCACGCGTCGGGCGCGCGGGCGAACCACTTGACCTTGCCGGTCGCGGCGTCGAGCGCGTGGAGCCCGGCACCGCGTTGCTTGACGTCGTAGACGCGCGCGTCGCCGGTGTCGGCCATGTCGTTGATCGGGACGAACACCGTCCCGCCCTCGGCGGCCATCCCGAAGTGCACGCCGCCCTGGGTGCCGCCATGGCCAAGCCGCGTGCGCCAGCGGATCTGCCCGGTCGCGGGATCGAGCCCCCAGGCCTGTCCCGACTTCTGCCCGGCGACCAGCACCGGCTGGCCGTTGTCGCCGGTGATCAGCAGCGGGCTGGCGGCGACGTCGTAGTCCGGCCCGTTCTCGACCGGGCAGGAATCGTTGCCGACCATGCAGCCCACGTTCCACGCATCGCGCGAGGTCAGCTGGGTCCGCCAAAGCAGCCGTCCGGTCTTGGCCTCGAGCGCGAAGATCGCGTCCGAGCTGCCATCGGCCGGGCTCGAATAGTTCTCGCCGCTGCCGAAATAGAGCCGGCCCGAGGCGGCGTCGAAGGTCGGGCTGTTCCAGACCGGCGAGCCGGACGGTCCGAGGATCGCGGTTCCGGCTGCGGTCTTGCCCTGGGGCCGCGGCTCGCCCGCGGTCCAGGCCCGCCAGACTTCACGGCCGGTGGCCGGATCGAGCGCGACGACCGAGCCGCGGAAGGTGCAGCAGGCATAGGCGGGGTCCGCGGCCTGGACCACCTCGAGCGAGGAGACCGGAACATAGAGCAGCCCGCCGCCCAGCGTGGGGGTGCCGGTGATCGTGGCATCGGGATGATCGCTCATCCGCTCGGCCCACAGCTCCCTGCCGGTCAATGCGTCGAGCGCGTGGACCTTGCCGAGCAGATCCCCGAAATAGAGCCGCTTGGTCGCCGCGTCGGCCACGATCGCGGTGCGCACCTCGGCGCTGATCCGGGTGGTCCAGCGGGTGCAGCCGCTGTCCGGATCGAACGCGTAGACCGTGCCATCCTGGCTGCCGACGAACAGGGTGCCCCAGGCCAGCGTCGGCTGTGACCGCGCGCGGTTGGCTGCCGGGTAGGCGAAGGCCCACTTGAGCTTGAGCTTCGGCACGGCTGCCACCGGCAGCTGCGCGGTGGCGGCCGGGACGAAGCGGCGGTTGTCGAGCCCCCAGCCGATCGCCGCGGGCGGGTCGGTCAGATCCAGCGCGGCGCGATCCGCGCTGCACTGCGCCGGCGGCGCCGGGCGGCGGTAGGCGGCATAGGGCGTGCGGGTGATGTACTCGGCCACCTGGATCTTTTCGGCCGGGCTGAGCATCGCGGCCTGGTTGCGCATCACCCCGTCGGTGAGCGCGGCGACGATCGAATCCGGCGCCACCATGGCGAGGAACGCGGGCGAGGGCGCCTTGGCCACGCCGCCCATGTGGCACATCGCGCAGTGCTGCTCGAACAGCGGCCGGCCCGGCGCGGTGGCGGGATCGATCCGCGGGGTGTCGAAGCTCTGCAGATCGTCGGTCGAGGCGATGCGCTTGGCCGGGGCGGCGCCGAGCAGCGAGGCGGTGGCCAGCCCGCCGGCAGCCAGGGCGGGCAGGCACAGCGCTAGCAGGCGGCGGGCCAGCGGGAGGCGGGCTTCGCTGAGCCGGGCGGGGATGAGGGAAGGCATGGTCATGCGGCGGGTCCCGGGTCAGTCGAGCGAACGGTAGAAGGCGATCGACATGTCCTCGGCGAGGCATTCGAGGATCGGCGGTACCAGCCGGTCGTGGAAGTCGATCGTCATGTGCTTGTCGAAGGCCGCGGCATCGCGGAAGGTCGCGACGCATTCGAACAGGTCGGGGTCCTCCTCCGACTGGAACAGCTCATAGACCAGCGCGTCGGGTTCGTGCTCGAACACCAGCGCCTTGAGCTCGGTCTGCAGGGCGATCAGGCGCTCGCGCGTCTCGGGGCGGGTGCGCAGGCGGGCGATGAAACTCTTCTTGCTCATTGTGCTCCTCTCCATCGGTCCGGTCAGGCCGCGCCCGGCTCGGGCAGGTCGTAGAGCAGCTCGCGTTCGTAGCTGCCGTCCATGCAGGCGATCATCCGTTCGATCAGCGGCTGGTTGTGGGGATAGGCCATGTGCGCCTGGTCCGCCGCCTCGTCGACGAAACGCTCGTAGACCGCGAACATGCCCGGCTCGGCCAGGCGGTAGAACTGGTAGCCGAGCGTGCCCGGCTCGTCGGCGGCCAGCGCCTCCATCTGCCGGGCGAGGGCGACGAACTCCTCCTCCTTGCCGGCGGCGATGCGGAAGCGCGACAGGAAACTGTAGGCCATGGGGTCTCTCCTGGGGGGCTCAGACGTGTGCCGCGCGCGGCCGGCGCGCCTGGTGGTAGGCG
This sequence comes from Novosphingobium piscinae, assembly GCF_014230355.1. GTDB lineage: Bacteria > Pseudomonadota > Alphaproteobacteria > Sphingomonadales > Sphingomonadaceae > Novosphingobium > Novosphingobium piscinae. The sequence goes on along the minus strand of NZ_JACLAX010000011.1, from coordinate 19,008 downwards.
ATCCAGTCCGGCAGCGGCTCGGGGAAGTCGGCGGGCAGTGGCGCGGCATAGGCGTGGTTGCGGTCGGCCCGGCCAAGGATCCCCGGATAGGCCTTGACCGGGACGTAATAGAGGAAGCCGATGCTGCGCGCCGCAAACTTCCACCCCGCGGCGGTGCGGACATAGCGATCGGCATAGCGCAGCGCGGCGACCATCATCGCGCCGTTGCGCCACAGCTCGGCATGGCCGGCGACACGGCCGCGGGCGTGATCGCTCCCGTCGAAATCGATCTGCACGTCATGCATCACATGATGGCCGGGCCCGAGCGCGGCGAAGCGTCCCTCGAACTGGGCCATGATCGCGTCGACCCCGTGGGCCTCCATGACCCCGTCGTCCGAGCGCAGCATGGCGTCCGCGGCGAACAGGTCGCGCACCTCGGCGATGCGGCGATCATCGATGCAGAAGCTGTAGCGCGCGATCAGCTGCCGGATCTGTGATTCGGCCTCGAGACGCTCGATTCGCGCCAGCAACCCGGCCTGTGCCTCCGCCATCCGTTCCGCTCTCCCGCTCGCGGCCTCTGCGGGCCCCGCCGCCCGGATGATACGCACAGGCTGTCCAAAAACAATCATGAATGTATGGGCAGGCGCCGATTTCCGGGGGCCGCAAGCACCCGCACGGACAGGGTGTGCCGGGGCGGCCGGGGTGCCACGAAAAAACATACATGTCTGCTTGCAAAATGTCTGCGCGCAGGTAATCTTAAGGCAACTCGCAATGATGGCGGGGAATGAGGAGAGACGGATGATGAGCAGTTATCTGCGGCGGTCGACCGCTGCTTGCGCCCTGGTTGCATCGGCCCTTGCCCCCGCCTTTCTGCCGACCTCCGCACTCGCTGCCACAGTGGCCGATGCCCAGGACGCGGCGGCTCAGGATGGCGCTGCGGCTGACGATCAGGATCGCCTCAACGACATCGTCGTGACCGCGACGCGGCGCGACTCCAATCTCCAGTCGACCCCGATCGCGGTTTCCGCCGTCGACAGCCGGCTGATCCGCCAGGCCAGCCCGCGCGATCTGGGCGATCTGGCGGCCTTCGTGCCGAACTTCTCGGCCAACACCATCACCAACTTCAACGCCGCCTCGTTCGCCATGCGCGGCGTCGGCCAGACCTCGATCATCGTCTATTTCGAGCCCCCGGTTGCGGTGCTGGTCGACGATTTCGTGGTCCCCTCGGTGCAGACCCAGCTGCTTGACGTGTTCGACGTCTCGCAGGTCGAAGTGCTGCGCGGCCCGCAGGGCACCCTGTTCGGCAAGAACACCACCGGCGGCGCGGTCACCGTGCGGACCAAGCGCCCCGAGCTCGGCGTGGTCGGGGTCGATGGCCGGGTCGAGGTCGGCAGCTTCGGCACGCAGCGCTACCAGAGCGCGCTCAACGTGCCGCTGGGCGACACCCTGGCCCTGCGCTTCGTCGGCGGGCTCGAGAAGTCCAATGGCTTCTACCGCAACGGCGCCTGCTATGGCCCGGTGACCGGGTTCGTGCCCAACAAGTTCAACGGCCGCTCCGGCTGCCTCGACGGCAACAGTGCCGGGGGCAAGGACGTCGCCAACTTCCGCGCCAAGCTGCTGTGGGAGCCGAACGACCGGATCCAGCTGCTGGCCCAGTACGAATGGCTCCGCGATCGCTCGCAGACCGTCCCCTCGGTCAACGAGAATTCGCTCTACACCGGCAGCAACCCGTTCCTCACCAACCTGGTCGGGGCGATCCGGCCCAATCCCAACAGCAGCGATCCGCTTGACAATGCGGCCGTGACCTATCGCCAGGACGGCCTCATCCGGATGGCCGATGGCCAGCGCATCTCGGTCGACGGGTTCTACCTCAACGGCGATATCGACTTCGACTTCGGCCGGCTGACCTCGGTCACCGGCTGGCGCAAGCAGCGCTCGCGCATCCCCAACTCCTATGCCGGCGCGGCGCCGATCGCCGCCGATGGCCAGCCGCTGTCGTTCTTCGACGCCACGCGTGACGACAACCGCAACACCTTCCAGCAGGAACTGCGCTTCGCCACCAACTTCAACGGTCCGTTCGATGCCGTGGTCGGGGCCTTTTACCAGCGCGAGACCGTGGACTTCTGCGTGGCGCAGATCCTCGGCTTCCTTGACCTGACCTCCGGCCCGCTGCCCTTCGGCAACTGGAACGACACCCCCTACATCCTCTGCAACGCCCAGAAATCCCGCTCGCGCGCGGTCTTCGCCGAAGGCACCTACAAGATCACGCCCGAGCTGACGCTCACCCTCGGCAGCCGCTACACCTGGGAAAACAAGGAGTGGTTCGGTCGCCAGCAGGTGTTCATCCCCGCGCTGCGCGGCGGCTTCGATCCGTCGATCCGGATCAACGAGGCGCTCGATGCCAGCGTGTTCAAGTTCCCGGCCGGCGTGGTCCAGGTCGATGACCGGGCCCGGCGGGCGACCTGGCGCGCCAGCCTCGGCTGGCAGGCGACGCCCGACCTCTTCGCCTATGCGACCTATTCGCGCGGTTTCAAGAGCGGCGGGTTCAACGACCAGATCGGCGGCTTCGCAGCCTTCGGCAGCGATCTCAACGCCTTCCGCGCCGCGGCGCGGGCCACCCGACCGGAGACTGCCGACAGCTTCGAGGCGGGCATCAAGACCGAGCTGCTCGACCGCCGCCTGCGCTTCAACCTCACCGGCTTCTACGTGAAGTACAAGGATCTCCAGAAGCAGCTGAACGTGCCGCTGGTGGTCAACGGCCAGCCCAACCAGGTGACGATCTTCGTCAACGCGGCGAGCGCCACGGTGAAGGGCATCGAGGGCGAGGCCACGGCGCGGCTGTTCAAGGGCTTCACCCTGCGCGGCGTGCTGGGCTTCCAGGACTCGGGCTACGACAGCTACACCGCACCGACCGCGGGCTACAACCTTGCCACCGCGCCGCTCGACCGCGCGCCGCGCTGGCAGTGGACGATCGACGGCACCTACGAGACCCCGATCACCGCGAACTACAAGTTCGTCGCCAACGCCTCGGCGGCGCACACCAGCCGCAACCTCAACACCCAGGCGATCGACGATCCGCTGGGCAACACCTTCCTCAACGCGCGGACCCTGGTCAACGCCTCGCTCACCATCGCCCAGGCGGACGACCAGTACTACCTCCGCGTGCTCGGCCGGAACCTGACCGACCAGCGCTATCGCATCGCCTCGCAGAACGTCGCGGGCCTCTGGCTCAACTCGAACTTCGGGGCGCCGCGCTACTACGGGCTGGAACTGGGTGTGCGCTTCCGCGGACCCTGAGCCCGTTCCGGGGGGGACATTGCCACATGCCGACGGCCGCGCCTCCGGGTGCGGCCGTCCCTGACAGCGGAGTTGCGATGAAAACCGAGTTCGACCTGTGGAACATCCACACCGGAGCCCCCCACCCCTTCAACGCCCGCGCCCCGCGCATCGACAACGGCACCGGCCGGCCCGACCCTGACCGCTACACCGATCCTGCCTATGCCCGGGCCGAGTGGGACCGCGTGTTCGCGCGGAGCTGGCTGCTGGCCGGCCCGCTGTCGGACATTCCCGAACCGGGCGACTTCATGACCTTCGACATCGGCCCGGAAAGCTTCATCGTCGTCCGCGGCGAAGACGGGACGATCCACGCCCACTACAACGTCTGCCCGCATCGCGGCAGCCAGCTGGTCACGACCGATTTCGGCTCGCTCGACCGTTTCACCTGCCCGTTCCACAGCTGGAAGTTCGGGCTCGACGGCCGCAACCAGGAGGTGACCGACCGGGACACCTTCCGGCCCGAGGTGCTGTGCCATGGCACCGATCTCAGCTCGGTGCGCTGCGAGGTGGCGGCTGGTCTGGTCTTCGTGGCGATGGACCCGGCGATCAAGCCGCTGCGCGAATTTCTGGCGCCGATCCTGCCGCAGCTCGAGCTCTACGAGATCGACCAGATGTACGTCGTCCAGCACCGGCGGTCGGACTGGGGGGCGAACTGGAAGGGCGGAGTCGATGCCTTCGCCGAGATCTACCACCTCCACGCGGTCCATCCGCAGACCCAGGGGCTGATGGACGATCGCACCCAGATCGACCTCTGGCCCGGCGGGCTGAGCCGCCAGTTCGTGCCCTTCGCCCAGCCGAGCCCGCGCTTCCCCGACCAGGAATCGGTCAACCCCGGGATCCAGTTCATGCTGCGCGATGCGGGGATCGACCCGGCCACCTTCACCGGCACCGCGCGGGACACCCGCGCCGCGCTGCAGCAGGCCAAGCGCCAGCGCGGGGTGGAGCTCGGACTGCGCTACGAGCGCTTCAGCGACAGCCAGCTTTCGGATTCGGTCGTCTATTCGATCTTTCCCAACGTCCAGATCGGCTGCCATCCCGAGGCGGTGTTCCTGCACCGCTTCCTGCCGCACCCGACCGATCCGAACCAGTTCACCTACGATACCTGCATCCTCTACCGCCACGTCGACGCGCCCGGCTATTCGGCCCCGGCCTGGATGGGCCTGGCCGAGGATGTCGATCTTTCGGGCCGCACCCGGCCCGAGGTGATCCATACCCGCCTGGGCGAGCCGCCTTGCCTGGGCGAGGTGCTCGACCAGGACAGCGAACTGCTGCCAGTGGTCCAGAAGGGCGCCCACTCGCGCGGCTTCAAGGGACCGCTGTGGAGCGAGCAGGAAGGGCGCCTGCGTCACTTCCACGCCGAGCTCGACCGCCTGATGGCGTCCGGCTGAGCGCACCACCCGGCGCTTTCGTGCTGATGGGTCCAGGGGAGGCGGACCGGCTGGTCCACCTCCCCTTTCCCGTTCCGGCGGCGCCGTGGTGCGACCCGAGCGGCTCGGAACAATGGGGTCAGAACGGGCGGATGGTCACTCCGTTGTCGATCACCAGTTCGGCGCCGGTGATGAAGCGGGATTCGTCCGAGGCGAGGAACACGACCAGCGCCGCCACGTCGTCGGGGTGGCCGGGCGTGCCATAGGGCAGGACCCCGGCGGGGATCTCCTTCGGCTGGCCGATACGGCCTTCGGCCTCCTGTACCATCGGCGTCTCGATCGCCCCGGGATGCACCGAGTTGCAGCGGATCTTGTAGCCCTTGACCTGGGCCATCACCGCAACCGACTTTGTCATCGAGCGGACCGCGCCCTTCGCCGCGGAATAGGCGAAGAAGATCGGATAGCCGAGCAGCGCGCCGACCGACGACATGTTGATGATCGAGCCGCCATCGCCCTTGTTCATCAGCGGGATGGCATGCTTCATGCCCAGGAACACGCCATCGATCATGATGCCGTTGACCCAGCGGAACCGGTCGAGCGACGTGTCCTCGACGTCGGCGCTGAGCACCACGCCGGCATTGTTGACCAGCACGTCGAGACGGCCGAACCGCGCTTCCACTTCGGCCAGGACGGCGATCCACTGGTCCTCGCTGGCGACATCGTGGGCCAGCGCGATCGCACCGCCGCCGATCCGCTCGGCCACGGCCTGGGCTGCCGCAAGGTTGACGTCGGTGACGACCACGGTCGCGCCCTCGCGGGCGAGCGCGGCGCAGTCGGCCGCACCGAGCCCCGATCCGCCGCCTGTGACCAGCGCCACCTTGCCCGATACCCGGCCCATATCCGTCTCCATCCTCGTTGGTGTGGTTGGTTCTGCGCGCCCGTTCAACCGGCGCCGTCGTCGGCAAAGTAGTCCGGCATCCCGGCGGGCCAGACCACGCCCCACTGGGCCTGCCCGCCGTCGATGATCATCAGGTCGCCATTGACGAACCGCGCCGCGGGCGAAGCGAGGTAGGCGATGGCCTCCGCCACGTCCCAGGCATTGCCGCGCATCTTCATCGGGTTGGCCTGGTGGAACCGGGCGAGGGCTTCTTCCGGATACATCCGGAAGCCTTCGGTCTCGATGACCCCGGGGCCGATGCAGTTGACCCGGATGTTGTAGGGTGCCCACTCGGTGGCGACCGTCTTCGACAGGTAGATCACCCCGGCCCGGGCCGCGCAGGTGTGCGCCGCCTGCGGCATGCCGCGCTCGACGTTGGCGACGATGTTGATGATGTGTCCCGGCTTGCCCGTGTCGCGCCAGCGCCGGGCGGCCTCCTGCATCATCCACCAGGTGCCGTTGAGGTTGGTGTCGATCACCGCCAGCCAGCCCTTGCGGGTGAAGTCGATCGCGTCCTGCGGGAACTGGCCGCCGGCATTGTTGACCAGCGTGTCGAGCCCCCCGAAGCGGTCGTGGACCCGCGCGATCAGCGTCTCGACCGCGTCGGCGTCGCGGATGTTGGTCGATTGGCAGAACACCTCGCGCCCGCAGTGCTCGTGGATGAGCGTGGCGGTGGCGTCGAGCTTGGCGCTGTCGCGCCCGCAGATCGCGACATTGGCACCCAGCCGGGCGGCCAGGAAGGCGGCGGCCTTGCCCATGCCGCTGCCCGCGCCCGAGATGAGGATCGTGTGCCCGGCGAGCAGGTCGTCACGGAACACGGTGGTCTGCCGCGCCAGGGCCTCGTCGCTCAGCCCGCGGGCGGGGCGGCCCGGATCGCCCGGCTCGGGACGGAAGATCCGCGGTGCTTTCATCTCCGGCGCGTTCAAAGGCACTCCCCTTGCGGTTCGATCGGCGTCTCGATCCGTCGAATCCAGTTGCCTCACCGGGGAGCCCGATGCAATAAAAAAGACAAACAGGTTTGATTGTGTTCGTCGGGTCCGCCCGGCCTTGCGGGACGGAAACGATGCGCGCCCATCTGGTTGCCTCGGGCAAGTACCACGATATCGACTTCGCGCGGCTCGAACTGCTCAAGCTGCTGGCCGAGGATGCGCGGATCCGCACCACGGTGTCCACCGACTATGCCGACCTTGCGGCGATCGCCGCCGCCGATCTGCTCATCACCTACACCTGCGACGTGATCCCCGATCCGGCGCAGACCGCGGCGCTCGAGGCCTTCCTGCGGCGCGGCGGGCGCTGGTTTGCGCTGCACGGCACCAATGCCCTGCTGCGCTTCGCCGCTGATGGCCTGTGCGACACGCCCGACGAGGCGCCGGCCTTCATGGACCTGCTGGGCAGCCAGTTCGCCGGCCACCCGCCGATCGCGCCGTTCAAGGTCGAGGTGACCCGCGCCGATCACCCGCTGACCGCTGGTCTGCGCAGCTTCCGGGTCGAGGACGAGCTTTACCTCGTGCACCGCCGGGCCGATCTCGAGGTGCTGCTGCACACCGCCTTCTCCGGCGCCTGCCCGGAGTTCCGCGACGGCCACTGGGACGAGGCCGAGGTCCCGGTGCTGTACCAGCGCCGGGTCGGGGCCGGGGCCGTTCTCTACCTCACCCTCGGCCACTGCCGCGGCCATTATGACCTGCAGCCGCTGGCGCCCTTCTGGCCGCACCCGCAGCGCGGCGCCTGGGCCTACCCGGTGTTCTACGAGCTCTTGCGGCGCGGCATCCGCTGGGGCTTCGCCGCGGCCTGAACCGCCGCGGGCGCCGCCGGAGCGAGTGCGGCGATCTGCCCCTCGAGATGGCGCAGCATCGGCTCGACCTTGCCCTCGTCCATCGCCCCGGTCTGGAGGCTGATCGCCATGCCCTCGAGGATCGTCTGCGAGAGGGTCATCGCCAGGGCGAAATTGGCCGGCGCGGCGGCCCATTCGGGAAAGAGCTGCTCGGCCTGGGCGTTGAACTTCTCGGAGAACTCGTCCTGCAGCGGCTTGAGGATGCTGGCGAGCTCGGTGTCGGTGCGCGCCGCCACGGCCAGCTCGTGGAAGGCGATGAAGGCCGGCTTCTGCAGCTGGCGCCAGTAGGTCTCGACCAGATCGGTGACCTCGTGAACCGGCTTGTCGGCCGCCCGGCGGAAGGCCCGCAAGCGCTTCTCGTGGAGCTCGGCGATGGTCGACTTGATCAGCGAGGTGCCGTTCTCGAAGTGGTGCATCATCGCCCCGCGCGACAGTCCGGCCTCCTCGGCCACCTTCGGCGTGGTGGTGTTGGCATAGCCGTACTTGACCAGGCAGCGGACCGTCGCCTCGATCAGCCGGGCGCGGGTCTGCGCGGCCTTCGCGGCCTGGAGCTGCGGACCCTTCTCGCCGGCCGGGCGCGGGGGCCGGACGGGGCGGGCAATCCGGGTACGGGACAGAGCCATAAGCGTTCGCCTGATCGAGTGGACGGGCAGCGGCGCCGCGGGCTGGCGCCCGGGACCGTCGGCGCGCCATAGCGCGGAGGCGGGCGCCAGGGCAAGAATGCGGCGCCCGCCGCCGCGGCATGGTCCGCGTCTGACAAAAAGACAGATATGATTGTTTTTTGCAACAGCTCGGGCTAGATTCGCGTCAACAATCACGGTGCCGGCTGCGGCCAGGCTGACCGCAAGCGCCCGCCGGGCAAGGGGATGAATGGAACAGGCCGCACAGAGCTATACCATCGGAGCCATGATTCGGGCCTCGGCCCAGCGCTTTGCCACGCGCGAGGCGATCCTGTTCCCCGATCGCCGGCTGACCTATCGCGACCTTGACGAAGCGGCGCGCCGCTGGGCCCGCGCGCTGATCGCGCTGGGGGTCCAACCCGGCGAACATGTCGGCCTGCTGATGCCGACCTGCCCCGAATTCATCGAGGCGTTCTGCGGCATCGCCATGGCCGGGGCGGTCGCCGTGCCGATCAATGCCCGCTACCAGGTACACGAACTGGCCTACGTGGTGCGCGACGCCGATCTGGTCGTGCTGCTCACCGCCGGCCGGATGACCGATTCGCTCGACTACGGCGAGCGGGTCGCGGCCGCCCTTCCGACGCTATCCGGGTCGGCGCCGGGAGGGCGGTTGGTCTTGGCCGAGGCGCCGATGCTGCGCAGCATTGTCTCGCTCGATCCGGCCTGCCCGTCCGCCATGCTGCAGCATGAGGCGGTGCTGGCCGCGGGCGCGGCGGTGCCCGAGGCGACGCTCGACGCGCGCATCGCCGCGGTCGATCCGCAGGACACGGCGATGATCCTCTACACCTCGGGGACCACCTCGAACCCCAAGGGTGCGCTGATCTCGCACCGCGGCCAGGTGGGCAACAGCCGCAACCTTGGCATCCGCTATGCCTGCACCAGCGCGGACAAGGTCTGGTCGCCGCTGCCGATCTTCCACATTGCCGGCATCCTGCCGATGATCATGATCCTCGACCTGGGCGGCTGCTACATGACCGTGCCGCACTTCGATCCGGGCGTGGCGCTCGAGATGCTGGGGCGCGAGGGCGCCACCGTGGCCTATCCCAGCTTCGTCACGATCATGCAGGACCTGATCAATCACCCCAGCTTCCGCCAGACCGACCTGTCCAAGCTGCGCGTGATGAACTCGAACTTCGCGGTCCAGCCCGAGTGGATCAAGCATGCCGTGGCCGAGGCGATGCCGCACACCATCCAGGTCGGCACCTATGGCATGACCGAGGCGGCGGGCACGGTCTCGACCAGCCGGCTGACCGACAGCTATGCGGTGCGGACCGAACGCTGCGGCTTCCCGCTGGACGAGTGGGAGGTGCGGATCGTCGATCCCGAGACCGGGCGGGACCTGTCCACCGGCGAACGCGGGGAAATCCTGCTGCGCGGTCCCAACATGCTCAAGGGCTACCACAACGCCCCCGAGAAGACCGCCGAGGCGCTGCGCGACGGCTGGTTCCACACCGGCGACATCGGCTCGATCGACGAGGGTGGCAACATCATGTTCCATGGCCGGACCAAGGACATGCTCAAGGTCGGCGGCGAGAACGTTGCCGCGGCCGAGATCGAGGCCATGCTGCAGAGCCATCCCGCGGTAAAGCTGGCCCAGGTGGTCGGCCTGCCGGATCCGCGTTACGCCGAGGTGCCGGCCGCCTTCGTCGAGCTGGCCGAGGGCGCCGTGGTGAGCGAGGCCGAGCTGATCGCGCACTGCAAGGGCAAGCTCGCCAGCTTCAAGGTTCCGCGCCACGTCCGCATGGTCACGGAGTGGCCGATGTCGACCTCGAAGATCCAGAAATTCCGCCTGCGCGACAGCCTGATCGCCGAGCTGCAGGGGGTGTGATCCCGGCGAACTTCGCCAAGGTCACGCGTATCGCGACCGCAAAGAAGTTCGCGGCGCGTCCGGAAATCTCACGATGGAAAAGAGCCGGGCGGAGCATGGCAGCGCGGGGCGGTGTAGGAAAGGGCGGGGCTGCCTCGGGCGGACCTGTGCTCGGTCTCTTTGAGGGGGGCGATGCTCAGGGCCGTTGCCCGACGTCAGGGCAGGCACGACCGGGATGACAGGAAAGAGGCGGGGTGGATCAGGCTCAATGATCATTTCCGCTTGGGATCGGACGTGAGACGAAAAAAGGTCAAATCGCACAAGACCCGCTCAGCCTGAGCCTGTCGAAGGCCACGCGCTGACATCGGCCCCACACGCGCGCAACCGTGCATCACGAGGGAAAGGCTGCGAACACCAAGCTCATCCACCGCGCGTGGGCTTCGACAAGCTCAGCCTGAGCGACGTTTGGGTATGTCTGACCATATTGCCTTGCGGCCCTAGCCCAACGTCCTCACCCGCTCCCGCCATCCACCTCCTACACCGTCCCCGCACCCCCGAAGATTACCGTCGCCTGCGCCGACAGCGTCCCGCCGTTGCCGTGCGCCAGGGCCAGCTCCGCCCCGGCAATCTGGTTCGCCGCCTCGCCGCGCAGCTGGCGCACCGCCTCGACCATGGCGAACAGGCCGTACATGCCCGGGTGGCAGCACGAGAGGCCGCCGCCGTTGGTGTTCACCGGCAGCGCCCCGCCCGGGGCGATGCGGCCGCCGCTGACGAAGGCGCCGCCTTCGCCCTTGGCGCAGAAGCCGAGGTCCTCGAGGAACAGGACGGTGTTGATGGTGAAGGCATCGTAGAGCTGGACCACGTCGATCTCGCCGGGGGTGACCCCGGCCATGGCCATGGCGCGCGGGCCGCTTTCGGCGGCGGCGGTCACGGTCACATCGCCGGCCTGGGTCAGCGAGTTGTACCAGGTGGCGGCTGCTGCGCCGAGCACCGGAACCGGCGGCCGCGGGCAATCGCGCGCGCGGTCGGTGCGGACCAGCACCAGCGCGGCGGCGCCGTCGGTGACGAGGCAGCAGTCGCGCGCCGCGATGGGCGTGGAGATCATCCGTGAGGCCAGCACGTCCTCGACCGTCAGCGGCCCCTTGGCGAAGGCTTCCGGGTTGGTATCGGCCCAGCGCCGCGCGGCCACGGCCACCTCGGCCAGCTGTTCGCGCGTGGTGCCGAACTGGTGCATGTGGCGCGCGGCGGCAAGGGCATAGTAGGACAGCGGATAGAGCGGCGCATAGGGCGCGTCCCAGCGGTCCGCCCGCGCCGGGGTGACCAGCCTGCCGCCGCTTGAGCGCTGGTTGGAGCCATAGGCGATCACCGCGCAGTCGAGATAGCCGGCGTCGAGCATCAGCACCGCGGTGACCAGATGGCTCATGAACGAGGCCCCACCGGTCCGGTTGTTGTCGGTGAAGCGCGGATGGATGCCGAGGTGCTGCGCCAGCGACAGCCCGGCGAAGAGATCGTCGGGCAGGGCGATGAACAGCCCGTCGACCTCGGGCAGCGCGATCCCGGCGTCGGCCAGCGCGCCCTGCACCGCGCGCGCGGCCAGTTCGATGGTGGAAAAGCCGGGCGCCTCGCCCACGCCGAAGGTGGCCGCGCCGGCCACGGCGGTGCGCCCGCGGGGAAACCGGTCACCCATCACACGGTCCCTTCGCCCGCGGGGTCGAACACGATCACCGGCCCTTCGGCGATCCGCGCGCGCACCGCCATGCCGATCTGCAGGCTGGTCTCGGTCACCCCCTCGACCCGGCCCATCAGCCGCGCGCCCTCGGCCAGATCGACCAGCACGACGTTGTAGGGCTCCTCGGGCGGGCGGCGCTGGACCCAGGTGACGCTATAGACCGTGCCGCGGCCCGAGGCCTCGAACCATTCGAGCGCGGCGCCGTTGCCGGGGGCGCACTCGCGCGGGGGGAACACTGCCGCCCCGCCGCCCACCGGGCGCTGCAGCAACAGCCGGCCCGCGACCAGGGCCTCGTCCCAGTGCTGCGCCGCGCCGCTCATCCCAGCACCGCTCCGCTGGCGGTCAGCGCGGCGATCTCGTCGGCGCCGAACCCGGCCTCGGCCAGCACCGCCGCATTGTCGGCCCCGTGCCGCGGGCCGGGATCGCCGATCGCGCCCGGCGTGTCGGAAAAGCGGGTGGGGATGCCGGGGAAGCGTAGCGTGCCCAGCTCGGTCTCGCGCTCCGCCCAGAACCCGGTCTGCTCGAGGTGCGGATCGTGCAGCAATTGCTGCAGCGAGGCGATCGGGGTGGCGGGGATCTCGGCGCGACGGAACAGCTCCATCCACTCGGCCGTGCCGCGCGTCTCGAGCACCTGCGCCACTTGCGACAGCACGGCCGAGATGTTCTCGGTGCGGCTGCGCAGCGAGGCGAACATCGGATCGCGCGACCAGTCAGGATCGCCCAGCTCGCGGAAGAAGGCCTGCCATTGCTTGTCGTTGTAGATCATCACCCCGACATGGCCGTCGGCGGTGCGATAGGGCCGGCGCGCCGGCGAGGTCGCGCGCGGGTACTCCGGCGGGCCGAGCGGCGGGCTGAACAGCGATCCGCACAGGTGTTCCACCGCGGCGAAGGACACCATCGTCTCGAACATCGGCACCTCCACCTCCTGCCCGCGCCCGCTGCGCTCGCGCGCGAACAGCGCGGCGATCACCGCATAGGCGCCGGTCAGCCCGCTGACCTTGTCGGCGATGACATTGGCGACATAGGTCGGCTCGCCGCCGGACAGGCGGGCCTGCAGATCGACCACCCCCGAGGCGGCCTGGACGATATCGTCATAGGCCGGATAGTCGCGGTAGGGCCCCTCGCGGCCATAGCCATAGAGATTGGCATAGACGATCCGTGGATTGGCCTGCTGCAGCGCGGGATAGTCGAGCCCGAGCCGGGCGATCGCCTGGGCGCGCATCGAATGGATGAACACGTCGGCCTGTTCGGCCAGCCGCAGCACCACGGCCCGCGCCTCGGGCCGCTTGAGGTCGAGCGCGAGGCTGCGCTTGCCGCGGTTGACGTTGAGGAACATCGCCCCGCGGGTGGGGTCCGGGCCGGGCGGGATGGCCCGGGTGGTATCGCCCCCCGGTCCCTCGATCTTGATCACGTCGGCGCCGAGGTCGGCGAAGATCTGGGTGGCATAGGGGCCCATCAGCACGCTCGTCAGGTCGAGCACGCGCACCCCCGCCAGCGGGCCCTGGCCCTGGCCGCTCATGCCGGCTCTCCCGCCGGGCGCAGGGCGATCACGCTGGCCTCGAGACAGTCGAGCAGCGGCTCGATCTGGGCGGGATCGACCGCGCCGGTCAGGTCGGCGATGCGCATGCCCTCCATCAGCGTCTGCGACAGCGCCATGGCCAGATCGAGCCGCGCGGGCTGGCGGCTCCAGTCGGGATAGAGCTGGCCGGCCAGCGCCTTGAACCGGTCGCTGAACTCGGCCTGCAGCGGCAGCAGGATCGCGGCCAGGCCGGCATCGGTGCGCGCGGCCATGGCCAGTTCCTGGAAGGCGATGAAGCCGGGCTTCTGCAACTGCTGCCAATAGCCGCGGACCATCGCGCGGACATCGCCGGGATGGGCCTCGGAGGCGCGGCGGAAGGCGTTGAGCCGGCGTTCGTGGAGCGCGACGATGGTCGCCCGGATCAGCGCATCGCCATTGGCGAAATGGTGCAGCATGGCGCCGCGCGACAGCCCCGCCTCGGCCGCGACCAGCGGGGTCACGGTCTTGGCATAGCCGTACTTGACCAGGCAGGCGATCGTCGCCTCGATCAGCCGGGCGCGGGTGGCGGCGCTCTTGCGGGTCTGCAGCCCCGGCACTGCGGAGGGCGGTGCGGGAGCCGTGTCGCGGGCCGTGTCGGGCACCGGGGCCCGCCGGGTCGTGAGCGCCATGTCTGTCCTTTCGGCGTCTGTCCGTGCGGCCGTGTCCGGCCTCTCCCCTGCGGGACGGCCGGGCCGCCCCGCCAGCAGCATGCGCGAGTGAAAAAAAGCATGCAAGCATGTTTTTTGTTTGCAACCCTCGGGCCGTGCAATAGATTGGCGGGCAGGGAGAAAGGATCAGGCGCCGGGCCGGACCCACAGGGCCGGGCCGGGCGGCGCGGCCGACGCGCCGGGCCCCTTTGTCCGATCAGGCGTGAACGAACGGAAGGGCGTGGCATGGATCTCGGGCTGCAGGGCAAGAAGGCGATCGTGATCGGCGGCGCGCGGGGCATCGGCTATGCCGTGGCCGAGATCCTGGCGCGCGAGGGCTGCGACATCGCGCTGAGCGCGCGCGGCGAGGATTCGGTCAAGGACGCGGTCGCAGCGCTGTCGCGCTATGGCACCACGGTTGTCGGCAAGGCGGTCAACGTCAAGCGGGCCGACGAGTACAGGGACTGGCTGGCCTGGGCGATCGAGGCGCTCGAGGGGGTCGACGTGCTGATCCCGCTCAGCTCGGCGGCCGGCGGGATCGGCAGCGAGCGGTACTGGACCAATTCCTTCGAGACCGGCGTGCTGGGGGTGGTGCGCGCGATCGAGGCGGTGATCCCGACGATGACCGAGCAGCAGCGCGGCGCGATCGTGCTGGTGGCGAGCACCTCGGCGCTCGAGGCGATGGGTGGGCCGCAGGCCTACAACGCGATGAAGGCCTCGCTGATCACCTACGGCAAGCAGCTGGCGCTGGCCCACGGCAAGGACGGGATCCGCGTCAACGTCGTCTCGCCCGGGCCGATCGAGTTCGAGGGCGGCAACTGGGACATGATCAAGGGCACGATGGAGAAGTTCTACCTTGCCCAGCTGCGCCAGCAGCCCTCCGGCCGGCTCGGCCGTCCCGAGGAGGTGGCGCGGGCGATCGTGTTTCTCGCCAGCGAGGCTGCCAGCTGGTGCAACGGCTCGCACCTCGTGGTCGATGGCGGCTTCACCAACCGGACGCACTTCTGATGTGGGATACCGCGCGGATGGATGTGAAGCGCGTCGTCGACGTGATCCGCGTCGATCCCGCGCAGCCCGGCGGGCGCACCCCGGTCGAGAAGGCGCCCGATCCCGAGCTGGGCACCGCGGTGATCCCGGCCGAGCGCTACTATTCCGAAGCGTTCATGAAGCTGGAGTGGGAGCGGGTCTGGACCAAGGTCTGGCTGCTCGGCGGCCGGGCCGACGACATCCCCGAGCCGGGTGACTACATCTGCACCGAGATCGGCAAGGAATCGGTGCTGATCGTGCGCCAGGCCGATGGCTCGCTGCGCTGCTTCCCCAATGTCTGCCTGCACCGCGGCAACCGCCTGCGCCCCGAGGGGATCGGCAAGGCCACCGAATTCCGCTGCATGTACCACCACTGGACCTATGGCCTCGACGGCAAGATCGAGCGCCTGCCCGATCTCTGCACCTTCCCCCAGGGCGGGCCCCCGGGCATGACGCTGACCAGCCTGCCCTGCACCGAGTGGAACAGCTTCGTGTGGTTCTCGCTCAACCCCGCGGTCGAGCCGTTCGACGATTTCATCGCGCCGCTCAAGGACCACCTCGAACCCTACCACCCCGAGCGGATGGCCTGGGTGCGCGACGTGACCGTGGAGTGGGACTGCAACTGGAAGGCGTCGGTCGATGCCTTCAACGAGACCTACCACGTCCAGGGAATCCACCCCCAGCTGCTGTGGTACCTGGATGACGTCAACGTCCAGATCGACTGCTACGAGCGGCACAACCGCTACCTGATCCCCTTCGCCACGATCTCGCCGCGGGTTGCCATGCCCAGCCAGATTCCGCCGGCGATCGACGAGATCATGCGCAAGGCCGGGATGGACCCGGCCGACTACGAGGGCCGGGTCAGCGACATCCGGCGCGACGTGCAGCGCTTCAAGCGCGCGCACGGCCAGGCCCAGGGCAAGGACTATTCCGAGCTGAACGACGATCAGCTGACCGACGACTATCACTACATGATCTTCCCCAACGTCGCGCTCAACGTCCACGCCGACGACATCCTGATGTTCCGCCAGCGGCCCCACGCCACCGATCCCAACAAGATGCTCTACGATGTCTGGGTGTTCGAGCTGGTGCCCGAGGGCGAGCCCTGGCCCGAGCGGGTCAAGCACCGGCGCTTCAAGCACGGCGACCGCAGCATCGGCCAGGTGCTGGACCAGGACGCCTTCAACCTGCCCACCGTCCAGCTGGGGATGCGCTCCGACAGCTTCCCCGGCCTGTGGATCGGCGAGCAGGAGCTGCGCATCCGGCACTTCCACAAGGTGCTGGACGATTACCTCTATGGGCCCGGCGGCAAGGGTCCGGACGACATCTGAAAGGAACCGCGATGCTGCAACTGGGCCATGACCAGCTGCTCGGCGCCTACCGGCGCATGGCCACGATCCGCGCGTTCGAGGAACGCCTGCACGACGAGATCAAGACCGGCGAGATCGGCGGCTTCACCCATCTCTACGCCGGGCAGGAAGCCGTCGCCGTGGCGATCTGCGACCAGCTGACGGTCGAGGACAAGATCGTCTCGACGCACCGCGGGCACGGCCACTGCATCGCCAAGGGCTGCGATGTGACCGGCATGATGCTCGAGATCTACGGCCGCGCCGACGGGCTCTGCAAGGGCCGGGGCGGATCGATGCACATCGCCGATCTCGCGGTCGGCATGCTCGGCGCCAACGGCATCGTCGGCGGCGGTGCGCCGCAGGCGGTGGGGGCGGCGCTGGCCGCCAAGGTCGACGGCCGGGGCCGGGTCGGCGTGGCCTTCTCGGGCGACGGCGCCTGCAACCAGGGCACCACCTTCGAGGCGATGAACCTGGCGGTGGTGACGAAGGCCCCGGCGATCTTCGTCTTCGAGAACAACCACTATTCCGAGCACACCGGCGATGCCTATGCCGTGGGCACCGCGCGCGACATCGCCAGCCGCGCCGAGGCCTTCGGGATGAAGGTGTGGCGCGCCGATGGCTGCGACTTCTTCGCCACCTATGAAGCCTTCCGCGAACTGCTCGAGCATGTCCGCGGCGGGGGCGGGCCGGCCGCGATCGAGCTCGATACCGAGCGGTTCTACGGCCACTTCGAGGGCGACCCGCAGCGCTACCGCGGCCCGGGCGAGCTCGACCGCATCCGCGCGGAGCGCGACTGCCTGAAAGGCTTCCGCGCCAGGGTGACCGGGGCCGGGCTACTCACCGCAGCCGAGCTCGACGCGGTCGATGCCGAGGTTGCGGCGCTGATCGACGCGGCCGTCGCCACGGCGCGCGCCGCCGCCGATCCCGATCCGGCGACCGTCGCCGACGATGTCTACGTGGAATACTATTGAGGGACCCGCGACCATGGCGATCATGAACATCCGCGAGGCGATCCTCAGCACGCTCCACGCCGAGATGGAGCGGGACGGCGACATCATGCTGCTGGGCGAGGACGTGGTCGGCGGCAACGGCACGGCCGGCGGGCCCGAGGCGATCGGCGGGATCTGGGGGACTTCCACCGGGTTGTGGGCCAAGTTCGGCCCCGACCGGGTGATCGACACCCCGATCTCGGAAAGCGCGATCATCGGCGCCGCGGCGGGCGCGGCCCTGGCCGGCAAGCGCCCGGTGGCCGAGCTGATGTTCGCCGACTTTGTCGGGGTCAGCATGGACCAGCTGTGGAACCAGATGGCCAAGTTCCGCTACATGTTCGGCGGCAAGACCCGCTGCCCGGCGGTGGTCCGCATGGTCTACGGCGCGGGCATGCAGACCGCGGCGCAGCACAGCCAGTCGGTATATGCCCTGCTGACGGCGATCCCCGGCCTCAAGGTGGTGCTGCCGACCACCCCGGCCGACGCCAAGGGCCTGCTGACCGAGGCGCTGCGCGGCGACGATCCCGTGATGTTCTTCGAGCACAAGGCGCTCTACGGGGTGAAGGGCGAGGTCCCCGAGGGCGAGCACCGCGTGCCCTTCGGCCAGGCGCGGATGGTGCGCGAGGGCGGCGACGTCACCGTGGTGGCCTGCGGGCGCATGGTCAACTTCGCCGAGAAGGCCGCCGACAAGCTGGCCGCCGAAGGGATCGGGATCGACCTGCTCGACCTGCGCACCACCAGCCCGATGGACGAGGACGCGATCCTCGATTCGGTCGAACAGACCGGGCGGCTGGTGGTGGTCGACGAAAGCCCGCCGCGCTGCAGCCTGGCCGCCGACGTAGCCGCCCTGGTCGCGGCGCGCGCCTTCACCAGCCTCAAGGCGCCGCCCGCCATGCTGACCGGACCGCACGCGCCGATCCCGTTCTCGCGCGGGCTCGAACGGGCCTGGCTGCCCTCGCCGCAGACGATCGAGGGGGCCGTCCGCCGCACCCTCGCGTTCCGCTGACGCGGGGAGGACGGCACATGGCCAAGCTCAAGGCGTTCACCATGCCCAAGTGGGGCATCGAGATGGCCGAAGGCACGATCGCCGACTGGATGGTGGCCGAGAACGCGCCCTTCAGCCGCGGCACCGTGCTGACCCTGATCGAGACCGACAAGATCACCAACGAGGTCGAGGCCGAGGCCGATGGGCGCTTCGTGCGCATCCTGGCCAAGCCCGGCGAGACCTATCCGGTCGGAGCGCTGCTGGCCGTGCTGTCGGATGGCGGCGAGGCCAGCCCGGCCGAGATCGACGCGCTGATCGCGGGCTTCCGGCCTTCGGACAGCAGCTTCGATCCCGATGCCGGGACCGCGCCCCCGGCCGCACCGGCCCCGCCGAGCGCAGCGCCGGCTGCCCCGCCGCCGGTCCCGGCCGGGCTGGCGATCAGCCCCGCAGCCCTCGCCGAGGCGCAGGCGCTGGGGGTCGATCTGGCCGGGATCGCGGGTTCGGGCCGCCATGGCCGCATTTCGGCGCAGGACGTGCACCAGGCGGCGCGCGCACCGGCTGCGCCGGTGCTGGCCGGCCCGCTGCCGCTCACGCCCGAAGGGCCGGTCAGGGCGACTCCGGTGGCGCGGCGCCTCGCCGCGCTGCATGAACTGGATCTGGCCAA
Source organism: Novosphingobium piscinae (assembly GCF_014230355.1). Lineage (GTDB taxonomy): Bacteria > Pseudomonadota > Alphaproteobacteria > Sphingomonadales > Sphingomonadaceae > Novosphingobium > Novosphingobium piscinae. Next base: position 124 of record NZ_JACLAX010000011.1, on the reverse strand, counting down.
GCTGACCGGCAGCGGGCCGCGCGGGCGGGTGCGCCGCGCCGACGTGCTGGCGGCCGTGGCCAATGCGGCGCCGGCGCCCGCCGCAGCGGTGCCGGTCGCGGCGTCGCTGGCCCCGTCCGGTGCC
>NZ_JACLAX010000010.1 GCF_014230355.1 Novosphingobium piscinae | reverse complement strand
CATCCCGCCACCAAGCTCGATCAGCTCCTGCCTTGGAACTGGGGACCGCGCGCTGCAAAGCTCGCCGCATAAACCCGGCCTACGATCCGGTCGGGATCACGCCGCGGCCCTCACCGGATGGATACGGCGAGACGAATGTAGCCCTTGGAGTTCGCGAGCCGCTGCTCCTATCGCGTTACGGGTCGCTTGGTCCGCGCGAGGAATCGGGAGCGGAGCGATGAACTGACGGTTTGCAGACAGATAATTGCCGCGGAACGGCTTTGAGATTCGCCTAAAGACATAACGCGCAACGGGGGCATTTAGAACGCCTGCAACAAAGTAGGGGTCGACGTCATCGGCAGGTGTAACGCCCCCCACGTCCACGTTATCGAGACAAAATGATCCATCTTCATCCACTGCACATTTTAGATCAGCGACGAGGCGGGGAACGATCAGCTTTGCAGAATCCTGCTTATCGAGGTTTTGGCTCCTTCCGAACCTATACCATTGATCGTCATTGAAGCCGCCGTTTTCCCGGGCGCGCAAGTCCGCTTCGTGGCTTAGGAGATACGCCCATGCCAATGGGAAGCTCTCTGCGAACCGCTCGGAATCAATTAGCCGAACTGCCTGCCTGACCCGCTCATACGGGAACAGGATATAGGTTTGGGCGTCCGGTTGAATGTATCGTTTCGCGTCGGTTCCCGAAACGAGCGGGTGCATTAGGGCATCTTCGATACGGACTTCGCTGTTGCCCGACGCTCGGCTGATGTAGCGGCCCGGAGCTACCCGTCGAAGATGATAAACGTCATCGGCGCTAGTTTGCAGACCGACGAACACCGCACTGGAGACTGCGGCGCTGCCTAGCTGATCGCAGCGGGCGTCAAGTGCATCAATCAGGGCCCGCTCGGCACCGCTCAACATCAACCAACGATCACCGTAGCCCAGGTTGCTATAAGGGAGCCGCGCGTCATCTCCCTGCCATGGATCGTCGGCCACGATGCCGTCAGGGGCCGATGCCACTTCGACAAACTCCGGTTGGTCGCCTTCGTCGGGACGGCGGAAGAATTGCAGTGCGGTGTAAACCGTTGCTTCTTCGAAAATCTGATGCGACCGAAAATCGAGCCAACGGGACAGTGAACGCTGCCCGGCAATAAGGGCCCGCAGGTTTTCGCCGTATTCGTTCATGACCCATACGCTTGGCGCGATGTAACCCAACCGCCCACCCGGCCGCAGCAGGGCGATGCCCTTTTCGATGAATGGGAGGTAGAGGTCGAAATTGCCTGTCTGTGCGCTGCGATAACCGGTGAAGTCCGTTCCGGGCCTGCCATTGCGCAGATAGTCCGCCATATCGGGGTGGGCGCGGCGGAAGTTTTGCAGCTTCACATATGGCGGGTTGCCCAACACCACGTCAAAGCCGCCGTCCGCCATCGCTTCGGGGAAGGCTTCCGCCCAATTGAAGGGGTTAATACGTTCCAGGCCCTCTTCGTCCAGATCGAGGTTCTGTTGCCCAAGCCAGAAATGGCCGTCGATAAGGCTGTTGCCGTCACGGATATGGGCATCGAGCGACGATAGGGGGCGGTCGCCACGGGCCGTATGGAGCCAAAGCGCGAGTTGCGTGATCTCGACCGACGACGGATTGATGTCCACGCCGTAGAGGTTGGTCCGCAACACATCCCGGATCAGCTCATCCTCGTCCTGAATCGTAGCCTGTCCCGATACACGACGGCGCAGGTCTAGGACCGAACGCCATTCGGTCAGCAGATACTTCAGAGCCGTGATCAGGAAAGCGCCAGAGCCGCAGGCGGGATCAAGTACGCGAACAGCCTTAAGCCGATCCCGGTACGCGTCGATTGCTTCGACATCGCCGGTCGTTGCAATACCGAAATCATCAACCGCCCAGCCGCATTCCTTTTTGATGTCGGTAAGGCGCCCGCCTAGAGCTTCGCGAACGATACGTTCCACCACCCATTCCGGGGTGTAGTAGACGCCGTTGGTCTTACGTCCGCTTTCCTTGTTGACCGAAACCCGGCCGTCCGCCTCGGCTTCGAGAATTTCCAGTTCGGTGATGGATTGCTCGAATATGTGGCCCAGCGTGTAAAGGCCCAAAGCCGTCTCGGGATCGGCCTTGCGTGCATTCGCGGCAGCTTCGGCGGTTCCCGGCTCAGCTGCATCTGGACGGGTGGCACCCAAACCCTGCGCCAGATCGGCAGCGTAGTTGTAGGATGCTGACAGATAGAGCAGCGTCAGCTTGTTTTGATAAAGGCTGGCTTCATTATGGCCCTGCCCCCGGACACAGAACAGGCGGTTGGGTACGTTTAGCCCTTCCAACTCCGGATCATGGCGAAACAGCCCCCCGTTGAATTGATTGAGGCGATGGTCGCCAAAGGCTGTCCCGTCATTCATGGCCCGGAACAGACCGCGCAGCGTGGTCCAGATCTCGTTGCCGTTGTCAGCCAGGTATGGATTGCGGCTCTCGTGGATCAGGAAGTCGCGCAACAGCTGCGGGGGATAGCCGATGGCGCGCCCCATATCTTCGCAGTAGAAAATGAAGATCGCGCGATCGAGCAGCTTTTGCGCCAGCCGCACCAACCTCCCTCGGGTGCCGGGGAAGTTGGGATTGGCTTCGAGCAAAGCGGTGTACAGGTGTTCCCGGTAATCCCGGTACTCCCGGTAAAAAGTCTTTTCGAGGTCGCGGGCCCGTATCCATGCCCGTCCAATCAACTGTTCGAGAGGCGGCTTGCCAGCCTTCGTCAGCAGCGTATCGGCATGGAATAGCCGTTTGAACAGATAGCGCTCAAACCGGCTATCCTCATCATCGCCGAGCAAGCCAGCGTCTTGGTCAAGCCTGCGGCGTTCAATGTTGAAACTGAGGTATTGCCCTGGGGCTCGATCATACCAGTAGAGCCGGAACACGTTCATGTCGGTGACAATGGCCCAGGTCGGCTTCACGTCCTCATTGCCGACCATTCCCCGTCGGGCACAGGTCAGATAGTTCAGCGCTTGTTCGACAGGGGTTCGGCTATCTTGCCTGCCCCGCTGGGGTGCATCCAGGTCGGTATCAAGCGGCTTGAACTCGCAGGCAACCTGCATTGCCGCTGGTACACCTGTAACACCAAACCACCCCAATGCAGCATCGGCGGCGCCACCTCGTCCACGAGGCCCGGCACCCGGGACTGGAAACTGCGGATAGATCGAATGGGCTCTATCTGCCTGCGCCCCGGCGTCCTGATAGCCCCAAAGGTTTGTGAACAATGTAGCGATCAGCGCGCCACCGTCCGCAACCTCTCCCCGTGCGGTGCGACCAGCCCAGTTCCGCAAGGTCTCTAGGCAGGCATCATCTTCGCCGCTGGCGACATAGGCATCGAACTCAAGCGCCCATACGGAACGGAGAAAAGAACGGGTGATGAAAGCGGGCGCACGATGCAACATTCGGGCAGCTTAGGATGGGGTGCGATAGGCGGCAACGTCACCATTCAATCCACTGGCACCTATATACAATTTTTACGCCTAGAATCTAATCAAGGACCCGATACCTTATCGAGGAAGCAACTATGCCTAGGAAATTGCGCCTCTTTGGCCTCGCCATCATCCTATTGGCCGCCTGCTTCCCGGCAATGCTGGCTCCTGCTCCAGCCCAAGCACAAAGCACGTCCAACTGCATGGCAATGGGCGACATGACCCAGTGCACCACGATGGGGCCTTCGGGTGGAATGTCCACCACCAACTGCGTCCCGATGGGCCCAGACATGGCTACCTGCAATACCATGGGAAGCCCGGGAGTCAGTAACGGTCCGGTAGCGTCGCCCGTTGCGGTTTATCGGATGCTCTTCGGCGACAAGACCCGCAAGCAGATTGGCAAGCTGCTGGCCGCAGGCGATTGCGCTGGGGCCGCGCGCTATGCGTTTGAACATGATCGACTAGAGTTTGGACTGAAAATCCAACAAACCTGCCGGTCAAGCGATGCTCAGGCATTCGCAACTCTCGACCGACTTCCGGCCCCAGCGTCGCGGCCGAGCGTCGCACAGCAAGCGCCGGCAACACTGTACGAAACGGTATATCAGCTCGCCAAAGCCTCGGCCGTCCCCTTCACTGCCGATACACAAGCCGGGCCGGTGTCCATCACCAAAATCGAAGCGTTCGACACACAACTTCGGCTGAACGTTCAAGTTGCCGACCAAGCCAACATGGCCGCGATGGCGTCGCCAGCCAACCTACAGATCATTTGCGCTGACCCCGAACTTAGCCGTGTGTTGCGGATGGGCGGCTCAATCCGGCTAAGCTTCTCGCGCAAGAATGGCGTTCCGTTGGGGGCATCAACCCAGTCTGGGCAGCTCTGCGGTTACTAAGGCCGGTCGCAGCGCCAAGTTGGAGCAGGCGCGCGAAGGTATGGAAGGGCAGCAGCCTTGCCCTTCGATCAACGCTGGCCGTCAACGGGATATCTCGTAACAACATAAACAGCCGCTGAGCACTTTATGGCGGAGCCCGCTACCGGACTACCTCTTGAGGCTCCCAACGGCCTCCAAGAGGCATCCACGGGCATTCTAGAGCCTATTCCGCGAGCGTCGCACCATAATGCATGAATGCAACTTTTCTGTATTACTCAATTATGCCTTCCCTTAATTGATATGTTCTGATGACCCGCTTACCTTTATAATAGGATTATATCCATTGAACATTAGCCTGTAGGCGTTCTCCATCTCGCTAACTAGCTCAGCTTCATACCGTTGTTGGACCATGAAAGCATCATGGATTGGCAAGGCCGCAATCCCCTTCCACATCAAGCTAGTGATGATCGTCAAGGCAAGGTCGGAATCCTTCCGTTGCAGGTGAAGCCCGATCCCGGTTCCGAGGTCGTCTGAAATGGCTTCATGCTTGGCTTCCAGCATCCGACGGACTGCAAGCGGCTCGAAGGGGTCATACGAATGACCGTCCTTCAACGGAGCTAGTTCCAGCTTGTCGCGACTGTTGCCGTTGATGAGGGCTTGCATCATCGCCTTCACCGCTTCCCGGTAGTGCTCGTCAGGTAGGCCAGACGCCCTGGCATGGTAGATCAACGGTTCCAGCTCATAGCAGTCATCAACATAGTCGATGCCCCGCAGGTGATAGAGCATCCGTGGCTGGCAACAGGAATAATCGGCCTCGACCAAGGGCAAGCCGTCAATGGTGATCTTTCGACGTTGCTCTTTCGGCGTGCCGATCCACCAAGCCCCGTACAGTCGACCGCCCTCCATAAAGCTCTCGGTCCCGCCGTTGTTAAATGAACGGTAGAGGTCGGTTTGGAGCAGCTCAGGTCGGATAACCTTCGGGCGCGGCCTGTTGCTGCCGTCTCCTAGCCGCTTACGGTTCCACCGGCTGAGCCATTGGCGTTCTTCCTCTGCCGAAAGCTCCAGCTCGATTTGGTGACTGGCAGTGAAGGCGTTGTGCGCTGCCAGCAGGTCAGCCCAGTATTCCGTCTCCTCGGTCGGGACGAAATCCACTAGCCTAGAGTTGCCCGATTTCTGACGATACAACCGAACCAGCCGTTCGGGTCGCAGACGATGAACCGTCAGACTGTCGGGAGTGATGCCGTGCTGCATTGCCAATTCCAGCAAGGCTGGTGTGGCGGCGTAGGTGGAAGATGCCACCCCCCATTCGCCGGTCGCAGTCGTAACCATGCCAGCTACTTCCAGCAGGCCAATGGTGCGCCGCATCGCCTCGGCATTGAGCCACATGGGGGCGGACTTGTAATAGGCTTGGCCTGCCCCTGTGGTGTAGGCAACCAAGGGCGGGGCACGGTAAAAATGGCACCGCATGGCATTGGCCAGGACGGCACGTGTAATTGTGTAGTGATTGGCTGCGTCAATTGACCGCCGTTTGCGCACCCGCCTTTCATGCGGTGCAATCCGCTCGAGGATGGCCGAGGTAAAGGCAGCTCCCTCCGGCTCCCGCAAATCATAGGCTTCGTTAAACCATGTGCCGAAAGGCAATTCAGGCGCATCGGGATTGACCGCTGAACTGACATGGCCGTCAGGGGAAACTGACTGCTTTTGACATGGTGCGTGGGGAGCGGAGGCGGACGGTGCCGCCCCCTGCCCCAAGGTAGGATCATAGTAGGTCAATGGGGTTGGCCGTCAGCCGCGATCGACGCAATGAACGCTTCGACTTCACTAGCGACATAGCGAACGGACCCACCAATATAGCGGGGGTCAACTGTAATGAAATGGGGCTGGCCTAGTCGGCGCTTCCTGCGCTGACCTCGTATCGTAGAGGTCGCAAGGCACATGCGATTAGCAAATTCACGATCGGAATAGAAAGCAGGCGTAGTTACTGAATTATGGTCATTACTCATTTATTCTCCTAACTGTTTAGACACTCCGGTAGTTCAATAGCCCGACAAAGCCCCGGCACAGCTTTGGAATCAGCCCGCCTCGATGTGGGTAGGCGGTAACCCTTCGCTTTTCAGAAGGCGCAATCCTTCCGACGATCCATCTAATACCACACCTAAAGCTAAATGTCAAGTCTTTTCTGTTGTATTGTCGTAATTTCGTTGCTATCGTTCCTCAGAGAGGTGGTTTTGATCGCCGCTGGCCGGGTGTTTCCAGTTGCCCGAAGGCCTTGGCCGCTTGAATGTCCCCTCGGTCAACGGCGTAGTGCTTTGCGAGCATATCCGTGCCAGTGTGGCCTATTCTTCCCGCAATGGTGCGCGCATCAAAGCCAAGGCTCATCAACTTGGTTGCGTGGGTCCGCCGCAAGTCGTGCAGCCGCACATCTAGGCCCGTCCTGTCCCAAAGTTCGTCAACCCCTCGCTTGAGGGTCGTCAAGGAAATCGGAAAGAGCCTGTTGTCACCGGGCAGCCGCGGAAGCGCACGAAGCTCGTCCACGATCAACTCCATTTCCGGGGTCAAAGTGACACTCCGTGATTTTCCTGATTTTGTTTTGGTAACAATAGCTACCGTAACGTCATCATTAACCCTAAGGATGTCATCAAAATTGAGTTTCAATATTTCAGACCGCCTCATGCCCGAATGTAGCGCCCACATAATGTAATGACGGAGCCAGCCAGTCTTAAGCTGTGTCTTTTTTGCCTTCCGCACCTCTTGCTCCTGCTCAATCAATTGAACAGTCGCAAATATTAATGCGAGTTCATCATCCTCGACAAAGCGCTGCCGAGGCTCGATTCCCTTTATCTTATCGGCATACCTAGCTGGATTGCGGTCAATGATGTTGCGCTTAACAGCATCATTCATGATCGAATTGAAAACGCCCAGATAGCGTTGGACGGAGGCGGGCTTTCGGGTTTCACGCTGCTTTCCAATCCAGCGATCCACGTCAGCCACGGAAATCGCATCCAGCGTCTTGCGCCCAAACGTCGGGTTGAGTGCTGAAAGGACGCAACGCTTTGTGTCTGCGAAAGTTTTCAGTGTCGCCTGCTTACGCTCAAGCCATTCAGCTGCGTAGTCGGAAAACGTTCCCACCACTGTGGGCTCTAGCGGCTCGCCCCGGTCAGCTAATGATTGTAGCCGGTCCCTCTCCGTCACAAGCTGCTGCCACTCGAAGGACGCCCTCTTGCCCAACTTGTGCTCGATTGTGCCCCCTGGTGGAATTGAACGTCCGCGATACTGCCCGCCACGTGGCAGCATGAGCTTTATGAAGACGGTGGTTTCCTTCGCACCCTTGAAGATGCCTATGCCGTCTCGGTAGCGGGGACGGTTCATAGGGGAAGGCAATTCCGCCTCCCATCGCTCGAACTCAGCGAACCGGGATGGGCGCCCTACGGGCCGCTTGCGCGAAGTTGAAGGAGGCCCTGAGTCGTCCAGTTTGACCTTCACGGGCTCGCTTGGCTTGCCTGCGGGCCATTTCTCCTGTGGCATCTCGGGTCACCCTAAGTTCGTGCGGCCCCTTCTGGGAATGGGGAATTTGTGAGATATAGCCATTTCGGCTGCGGAAATGGAGAGAAAATTCCTCACTCCATCCCCACTCAGCACGGATTTAATGCTATAGAACGCTACCAAACCACAGAAACTCGAGGATTGTGTTAACGCGAGGCTGCTTGGAACTTTCACAACCGCTAACACGGTAAAAACTCTGCAATCCCTCATTCGTAATGATGGGGTCACGTGTTCGAGTCACGTAAGCGCACCATTCCTTCCATAAGGCAATCCGACCCATCCGGCCTATCGGCCGCTCGGCTGGACGCCTCACTGGGTCCAGCCTGGGTCACTTCAGGCGGGGGTTCGGCATCGCCAGCCGGACCCATGGCAATCTGGGTGCCGTCCGGTCATCCGGCGACCTGGGCTTTAGGAACGGTGAAGGCTGATCGCTATTCGGCGTCGTCTAACCACCCTTCGACAGCCGCCCTGACGCGATCAGCGCGTCCAGCGACACCCCTCCGGCGCCCTTGGCAAGGATCGGCAGCAACAGGCCGGCCCAGCTGAGATGGGTCGACCAGGCGTCCGGATAGACGAACACCTCGATCACCGCGGTCATCCCGAGCAGGCCCAGCGCGGCGAAGCGCGAGCCGAGACCCAGCACGAGCAGGACCGGGAAGAGGTGTTCGGCGTAGGTTGCAGCGTGCGCGGCGATGTGGGGCGGGATGAGGGGCAGGGCGTAATCGGTCTCGAACAGGTAATAGGTGCTGTCGGTGATCGTCAGCAGGCCCTCCACCTTGGTCCGGCCGCTCAGGAAGAACACCGATGCCACGCCGAGCCGCGCCACCAGCAGGAGCAGGGATTCGGGCAGAAGCTGCGCGGCGAGGCCGGCCAGGCGGGTGTACAGGCTGATCATAGGCGCGGCTCCTGCCGGTGGATCTGAGGGATCATGAGGTCGTGAATCGCGACACGGCGACGTGGCGGGGCCGGGACGCATCGCCACGGCCCCGCCATGCGATCACCCGCGCGGGGTGAGCGAACCGGTGCCCTTGGGCGTCTTGATGGTCACGCAGGTGCCGGCCTTGACCAGCTTCCAAGCATTGCCCTGGTAATCGACCTTGGACGTGCCGGCGCAGCTGGTCCCCGCGCCGGCGGCGCAGTCGTTGTGGCCGGCCTTGGCGACGCCATAGCACTTTTCCATGGCGGGCTTGCCCTCTGCGGCCAGCGCAGCGCCCGAGGCGAGGCTGGCGGCGAGCGTGGCGGCGAGGGCGGCGGTGGTGAGTTTCATGGGTCGGTCCTTTCTGATGCGCCCGCGTGATGCACGGCGCGAAGCAGCAGAGAGGGCCGACGGAGCGCGGAACTGCGCTCGCAACCCTTCTCGCAGGGCAGTTCGACCGAATGGGCCCGGGGGTTACAGCACGGCGTCGACAGACCATGAATTTCTGCGCCCGGCATCTTTTTGCAGCGTGCTGTAACCTTCACCCATCCGCGGCGAACTCCACCATGCCACCCCGGCACTTCATTGGAGAACTCGCATGACCTCGCTCAAGACCGGCCTCGCCCTGGCCGCCAATGCCGCCCTCGTCGCGGCTGCCTTCGCCGCGCTCCCTGCCCCCGCCCTCGCCGCCAAGGCCAAGGGCGAAGTGGTGCACTGCTATGGCGTGAACACCTGCAAGGGCACGTCTGACTGCGCCACCGCCAGCAACAGCTGCAAGGGGCAGAACACGTGCAAGGGCCAGGGCTTCAAGGCCCTGTCCGAGAAGCAGTGCAAGGCCGAAGGCGGCAGCCTGACCGCGCCGAAGTAAGTCCTCCCCGGACCCCTTACCTCCCCCGACCGGGACGCCTGCACAGGCCTGCCCCCCGCCTCTCCCGCAGGCGTCCCGGACCTTTTCACGGAACATCCCATGACCTCAGGGCTCTCCGGTTTCGGCCTTGGCATGCGCCGCCCGCATTACGCCGCCTATGTCGATGGCAGCGCGCCGGTCGATTTCGTCGAGGTCATTTCCGAGAATTTCATGGTGGACGGCGGTCGGCCGCTCGACACCTTGCGTCGGGCGCGTTCGCACTATCCGGTGGCCCTGCACGGCGTGTCGCTATCGGTCGGCTCGGCCGATGGACTTCGCGAAGACTATCTCGTGCGCCTGCGCCGTCTGGTCGACCAGATCGAACCCGCGGTCGTTTCCGACCACCTGTGCTGGACCCGTACCGGCGGGTTCAACTCACACGATCTGCTGCCGCTCCCGCTCACCGAAGAAGCGCTGGGGGTGGTATGCGAAAACATCGATCGCGCCCAAGCCGCGCTTGGCCGGACCATGCTGTTCGAGAACCCCTCGACCTATCTGGCCCTGCCGGGAACCCTTACCGAATGGGACTTCCTGCGCGAGATGGTGAGCCGGACCGGCTGCGGGCTCCTGCTGGACATCAACAATATCTTCGTCAGCGCCACCAACCACGGCTTCGCTCCGCTCGACTATCTGGCTGGCGTGCCGTGGGAGGCAGTCGGGCAGGTCCACCTCGCGGGCCACACCCGCAGCGCGCAACTGCTGATCGACACGCATGACCAGCCGGTGCCCAATGCGGTCTGGGCGTTGTACCAGAACGCGGTCGACCGCGCCGGCCCCCTGCCGACGATGATCGAGCGCGATGACAATATTCCCGATCTCGGCGAACTGCTGGAGGAACTCGACATCGCCCGGTTTCCCGCGCGGACCAATCAAGCCGAGGGGCTGGCGGCGTGAGGCCGGCGGACTGTTCGCTGGCTGCCATGCAGGCCGATTTCCGGGCCTGGCTGGTCGAGGCCGATGAGGCGGCCGGTGCCCGGCTTGGCCCGACCGCTGGCCTGGCGGTGTATCAGAACAACTACCGCGCCTCGCTGATGGGCAGTCTCGAAGCCACCTTCCCACGGCTCGAGCTGTGGCTCGGTTCCTCAGCCTTCGCTGCTGCCGCCGCCCACTATGCCGACCAGCATCCGCCGCACAGCTGGACGCTGGATGCGTTCGGCGCGCGTTTCGCCGACGCGCTCGTCGGACTCTACCCCGACGATCCCGAGGTCGCCGAACTCGCCCGGATCGAGTGGGCGGTTGGCCAGGCGTTTGTCGCCGCCGATGCCGCACCGGTCGATCCGGCCATGCTGGCCGCAGTTAACTGGGACACCGCGGGACTGCAGTTTGTCCAGTCGCTGGTGCGGCTTGAGCTGGTCAGCAACGCCGATGCCCTGTGGCTGGCCTTGGTGGCGGAAGAGCAGCCACCGGCCGTGGTTGTCGAGAGGTCGGCAACCACGCTGCTGGTCTGGCGTCAGGGCTTCGAGAGCGTGATGCGGCGCGCGGATCCCGCCGAAATCACCCTGCTGGAGCTGGCACTGGCCGGTCACAGCTTTGCCGAACTCTGTGGCAAGCTGGCGCTCCAGTTCGACGAAACTGCGGCGGTTGCCATGGCCGGACACCAGCTCGGCCGCTGGATCGGCGATAAGCTGATCGCCGCGATCGACTGATCAGGCCCCGCGGCCAGCCGCCCGCCATTCGTGCAGGAACGCCAGGGCCAGGCCGCAGCCGGCGCCCCACAGGACAAGCGCGGCACAGGCAAGCTGGCGCGCGGGCGCGGCGTACAGCTGCGGCGTCCAACCGAACACCAGTCCATCGATGAAGAGCGCAACCAGCGTGACCAGGGCCACGCCCGGGACCACCTGCCCCGGCTGCAGCCGAGCCAGCCGGACGACGAGCAGGACGGCGGGCCAGGTCCCCGCCAAGGTCAGCGCATAGGTCCACGCCCGCAGCCCATCGTCCACCCAGCCGAGCGGCGCGAGCGTGCCGAGCAGCCAGGCTGCACCGGCCCAGAGCGATATTCCGCTTGCCACCAGCGCCAGCACTTGGCCTTTGTTGAACAGCACCACAGAGCGATGAGGCGACACAGCCATGAACCCGGCACTCCTGTTTTGTAGCAGTCGCTACAATAACGCTCTGTAGCGGTCGCTACAAGGTGGTGTCACGCAGCAGGCTCGATCGGGATGCGATCGTCGCGCGGTTGGCCGCGCATGTGCTCGACACCGGACTCGGCCAAGCCAGCTTGCGGCCGCTGGCGAGGGCGATCGGGACCAGCGACCGCATGCTGTTGTACTACTTTCCGGACAAGAGCGCACTGCTGCGCGCCGTGCTCGGGCGGGTTGCCGGCGCGCTCACGGCCGTGCTCGACGCCCGCATCCCGGCCACCCCCGCGCGCGCGCCGGCGGCTCTCCTGACCGAACTCGACGCCCTGCTCGATGATGGATTGCTGCGCCCCTACCTGAAGCTCTGGGCCGAGATCATGGTCGCCGCCGAGCGCGGCGAGGAGCCCTTCGCGTCACTGGCCGACGAGATTGGCGCAGGCTTCCACCACTGGGTGGCCGACCGGCTCGATGTGGAGGATGAGGCCGCGCGCGGTGCGCTGGCCTCGCTGCTCCTGGTGGCGATCGACGGCGCGGTCCTGCTTGGTCCGGTTGCGCAGGGCCGGCATGGACGCGATGCCATGGCCGCGCTGAGAGGCCTGTTGCGGAGCGCCGACGGCACGTGACCGGCCGGAGGAGAAGTCAGGCGTAGTGAGGCACGGTCACCGCCGCCGGCCCCAACAGGCTGCGCAGCGCCAGCATCCCGCGATGGATGTTCACCTTGACCAGCGGCTCGGACTGGCCGGTCGCCACCGCGGCCTCCTTGATCGACAGACCCTCGAGCTTGACCAGACGGATCACCTCGGACTGGCTGGCCCGCAGGTGGGCCAGCAGGCCGCGCAGGCCGATCGCGCTGACCACGCTGTCCTCATGGCCTTCGACCGGGGCCTCGATCAACTCCTCGGCAGCGTGGCGACCCGAGGCGCGGAGGCTGTCGACCCACTTGTAGCGGGCGATGGCGGTCAGCCACGGCAGGAACGGCCGACCGGGGGTGAAGGTCGCGCGCCGGGTGTGCAGCGCCATCAGGCATTCCTGCACCGCATCGTCGACCACGTCGGCCGCAAGGCGGCGAGCAAAGAAGCGGCGCAGCCATCGTGCCGCCTGCTCGAGCAACTGGCGGTAGGCCTGGGCATCGCCCTGCAGCGTGGCGATCATCGCACCGTCCCAGTCGAAGGTCGGACGAAGGCGTGCGGCACGGGGTTGTTCGATCTGGGCTTGCATGGTTCCCTCCACCGTCTGGGGTGAGGCGAACCTGCGCGTTTCGACCAATGCTGCCCACGTACCGGGCGGTTATCATATCCATCACCGTGCGGAATGATGGGAATATATCACTGTTATTAGTGGTTTATTTCTAGAGCAGGGCGGGTCTTCACCCCAGCCCGGGTAACCTGGCGGGCGCTTGGGGCGAACCTCCGGGCATTGGTGGACAGTCCACCAACACCTCGGAAAGGAACCAACATGAACGGATTGCTCAACTCGCCCGACAAGTCGGGAATCGCCACCCTGATCGGCACCGGCTTCAGCCTGGTCACGCTGGTCAGCACCGTGCTGTTCACAGCGATCTCGGCGATGACCGTGATGGTCGGCTGACCTGCCCGTGCGACCGGCCGCTAGTCCGAACGGAGCAGCGGGTCACGCTGGAACGCCCCCACCAGATGGGCCGACAAGGCCCTCACCCGCGCGGCGACGTGGCGGGTGGGGGGCATGACAAGATGAATCGGCATGTCCACGGGTGGGTGATCCGGCAGGAGTTCGACCAGCCGGCCGCTCGCCAGGTCCTCCTCGAACAGCCAGCGCGCGTTCACCGCGATGCCCAACCCGCTGAGGGCCGCGGCGCGCAGCGCATCAGGACTGTCGGCGCGGAAATTGCCCTGCACGGCCACCGGCGGGTGCCCCTGCAGATGCCAGTTGGTCCCGGTGCTCAGGAGGGCATAGGTGATGCAGTTATGGTCCCTGAGATCCACCGGCCGGCGCGGGGTCCCGGCCGCGGCGAGATAGGCCGGCGCCGCGACCATCACGCGGTGCGTCACGCCAACCCGCCGCACCAGATTGCTGCTGTCGCCGATCTGACCGACCCGCACCGCCAGGTCGAGATGATCGGCGACCAGATTGAGTGCGTGGTCCGAGACCTTGAGCTCGACCTGGATCTTCGGATGGCTGCGCTGGAATTCGGCGATGAATCCGATCAGGCGGGCCTGGGCAAGGGTCAAAGGTGCAGTAATCCGCACGACCCCGCTCAGCGTCTCGGAGCGACCGATGCTGGTCTCAGCCTCCTCGATCGCCGCAAGCGCCTTCTGCGCCGCCTCGTAGAACAGCGTCCCTTCAGCCGTGAGCGCGAGGCTGCGCGTCGTGCGCTTGAGCACCGCGACGCCAAGATGCCGCTCGAGCGCACTGATCTGGCGCGAGACCGAGGACTGGGTCATGCCAAGGATTTCAGCCGCCCGCGAGAAGCTCTGCAGATCGACCACCGTGACGAAGGTTTTCATCCAGAGCGGCGTTTCCATGGCACAGGCACCTCTTGGACCAAGCGCTATCACGCGCAAACTCCACCTGGCCATCCCTCCGGTGATGCACCCGGCGAATAAATGATATCCGCCGCAGACGATTGTCTGTCGCCCGACTCTGCGCGAGAACGCCGAGCGGAACCGGCCGGGACGCCACCGCCATGGAAATGCATCAGGTCCGCTACTTCATCGCTGCGGCGCGCCTGCTCAATTTCACCCGGGCTGCGCTGGAATGCAACGTATCCCAGCCCGCCCTGACCAAGGCGATCCTCAAGCTGGAGGAAGAGTTCGGCGGGCCGCTGTTCCGGCGGGAGCGGGCGCGCACCCATCTGACCGAGCTTGGCAAGGCCATGCTGCCCCATCTTCAGCGTACGTTCGATGCTGCCCAGGCGGCGCGCCAGCTGGCCCGGGACATGGAACGTGCCACCGTGGCGCCCCTGTCGATCGGGATCTCGCGGATTGTCTCGGACGAGCTGTTCGCCCCGATCTTCCGCGACCTTCAGGCCGCTCTGGCCGGCATCGAGCTGGGGGTGACGGCGGGCGGCGACCGCGAGCTGGTGGAATTGGCCATGGCGGGATCGCTTGATGTGATCGTCCTTGCCCTGCCACCAGACGCGCCGGAGCGGTTCGAGCGCTGGCCGCTGTTCGCTGACGAATTCCGGATTGCGGTCCATGCCGGGCATGCGCTGGTCGAAACCCAGAGGTTGACCCCGGCCGATCTGGAGAACGAGGCGTGGATCGATCTGGCCGGAGACGGGTGCGAGGCGCTGTCCCGCTTCGCCGCGACGGCCGGAGCCGCGATCGCGGTGCGCCATCAGGCCCAGCATGCCGGCATGGTCCGCCAGCTCGTGTTGGGCGGGCTGGGCTGCGGCTGGTTGCCGCGGCGGATCATTCCGCCATCGCTGGTCGCGGTCCCCGCTACGGTGCCGGGCAGCGGCATCGAGATCGTGGTCGCCAGCGTCGCCGGGCGGCGCCGCGCGGTTGCCGCGGATGCCTTCCTGCGGGCATGCCGTGCGCACAGTTGGACCGATGGCGAAAACACGGCCCATATAGCTGCAGGTTATCGAACCGATGCCACCCTGCGCCCTTCCCCAGACGGTCCATCGGCCTAGAGTTCGATCATGTTCCAGTCCGATTCCGATCCGGCCACAACCTATGGCCGCCTAGCCGATGATCTGGTCGGCCGGTTGCGGCACCTCGGGCTGGGTCAGGCCGTACCGCGCATCGGGCAGGCCATGCCGGACTTCGCCTTGCCCGATGAGCGCGGACGGTTGCGGCGGCTGGACGAGTTCACCGGCTCGGGGCCGGTGGTGATCAGCTTCCTGCGCGGCCGCTGGTGCCCGTACTGCGAGGCCGAACTGGTAGCCTGGAACCGCACCCTCGCCGCGGCCACACCCGGGACCTTTACCTTGCTGTGCATCGTCGCGCAGACCGGCGGGGCCGCGGCTGACATCAGCGGCTGCTTCTCAGCCCCGGTCACCGTGCTGTGTGATGTCGATCACGGCCTTGCGCTCGAGCTTGGCCTGGCCTTCCACGTGGGAGAGCCGTTGCTGCGCCAGATGGCCAGCGACGGGCTCGATCTGGCTGCGCTCTATGGCACCGCCGCCGGCCTCCTGCCCATCCCCGCAACCTTCGCCCTCGATCGGCAGGGCATCGTTCGCGCGGCCTTCGTGGAGCCCGATTTCCGGCTCCGCGCCGAACCGGCCGACATGCTCCGGGCGCTGGGCCTGAGCGGGTGACGTTTACCAGCGCAGCAGCCGCGGCAGCGCCAGCCGCGCCAGCAGGACAATGCTCGCCATCGCTAGCGAGTACGCCGATCCCGTGAACAACCAGTGCTGCGAGGGACAGGTCAGGCTGTAGATGGCCACGCCGCTGACCGCAGCGACGAGCCCGATTGCCACACTGGCGCGCCCAGGTTCGGTCACGGCACCCCACCGGCGGGCCCAGATCACCAGGATGATCAAGGTAGGCAAGGCGCAGCCAACCGCCAGACCCACGCAGCGGCCCGTTCCGGCCAGCTCAGGGGCAGCCATCGCCAGTTCGCCCCGGACCTGCACCGAGGCCAGGGCCAGGGCCGGCAACAGCGCGAGCCAGGCCAAGGCGCCGGTCAGGAGCAGCGCGGCCCGCCCACCCGGCCGGGCCAGGCGCATGACCCCGACCAGCAGCGGCGCGAGTGCGACCAGCAGGATGATCGCGCGCTCCACCACGATCGCTGCGGGATCGCCGGCCAGAACGTCGGCTCGCCAGCCCACCGCCCCGCGCATGGCCAGAACGGTCGCCAGCCAGCCAACCAGCAATGCGGCCAGCACCGGCCAGCCTCGCAGCGGGCGAACCGGCGTCAGATCGGCAACCAGTGCGCCAACAAGATCATCATGCGAAATGGCGCTCTCCTCGCACGTGGTCTAGCAGGGATCGGGACCGCGCCCATCCGGTGGTCACAGCCTGCTGGCCAGGTGACGCTGGAGCCACAGCACCAACGCGATGGTCAGCGCCATGCTGGCGAGCGCGAGCCACGCATAGGGCAGCAAGAACGGCAGGCCCACCAGCACCAGACCGTCGTTTCCGCCCGGGATGAGCCCGCCGCCCAGCCCCATGAGCGCGCCGCCGGCGAAGGAGGCGAGAAGTTGCCTGGCACTCGGGGCAATCCATGGGCTCCAGCCGTGGCGCTGACCGGCCAGCCGCGCCCCGCCCAGCAGTGCCGCGAACAGGATCAGTCGCCAGCCGGCGTCCGCCCTGCTGCCATGCGCGAGATCGGCGAGGAGATCCGAATAGGTCCATGCTCCGACGTCAAGCATCAGGATGGCGAAGGTCACGCCGATCACGAGAGTCGCCTCGTGCGGGTTCCATAGATGCGGTCGACGCTCTGCCGTTGCACTCCGCACGGTCCAGTAGATCGTCCGGAGCGTGCGCAAGCCGGCATAGCCGCCGAACCCGAGGACCAGGACGCCGGGCATGTGCCAACCCGCCGTGGCATCCCATGGCAGGGTGGGCGCCTCGGCCCCGAACAGCCGGTCGTGACCGACGATGCCGCCCAGATAGCCGGGCAGTACGGCGGCAAACCCGACTTCGCCCGACCCGAACCGCGCGACCGAACCGAACAGGCAGGCGCCATTCACCGTCGCCCCGAGGCCGAGCAGAACCCCGCCGGCGACAGTGCCGAGGGATATCGCATGGGCCACAGGCGCGCTCCGCGGCCAGTGCAGCAGACTGGTCAGGGTCATGACCAATGCCACCCACAGACCCGCCTCAAGCATCGCGATCAGCCGAGTGGCCCGGCGCCGGTCGATCAGTTCGGCCACGGCGTAGACCGTGCAGGTAGCGCCGCTCTGGATGGCATAGCCCATCAGCCCCGCGCAGAGCAGAGCGACAAGAAACGCGACACTCACGAGCGCGACGGGCATCGCGTGGTTCATCCTTGGCCGAACGAGCGGTCGTGTGCACCACGACCCGTCAGAGGTTCGCCAAAGTCCTGCCCGAAGTTACGGACGGTCGAAGGGAGAGCGCGTGGAGCTGGCCGGGTGTCCCCAAGGTTGAAGACAAGAAGGCCACGCCGCGCGGTGCGGGGCGCCGCATGCAGGGTTGGTTGCCTGGTCCGCCAGGACAGTCAGGACGATCGGATCGCCGGTGACGGGGTCAGGCCAGGGCCGGATCCTTGTCTGCCTGCTGGCGCTGGCGCCGCAACGCGTAACCCATCATGCCGAAACCGAGCATCATGGTCGCCCAGGTCGAGGGTTCGGGGATCGGGGGGTAGGTCGGCGGCGCCACGATGCCGAGGCCCACGGCCGAGGTGATCCGCTCACCCCCGACGGTCGTGGCGAAGCTCTGGTAGCGGGTCAGGAAGTTGTCGAGCGAGATCTTGGTCGGCGCCGCGGCGAAGCTGAGCGTCAGCGTGCCGCTGCCGGTGCCGTTGTTGAACACGCCGACATTGGCCTGGCCCTGCGGGCAATTGTTGTTGTTGCCCGAGCTGAAGCAGGTTTCCGAGGTGTAGCCGGCGGTGAAGCCGCCGAGGACCGCGATGTCGAAGATCCCGGTCGAAGCGACACCGGTCACGTTCGGGCTGACGTCGAACCCGAAGCCGGACACGCGCGTACCATCGAGGGTCGAGGTATTCGCCAGCACATAGTTGAACAGGTACGAGGTACCGCTGATGCTCGAGAGGGTGAGATTGAGCGTGCTCGACAGACCGGGGACCACCACCTTGTTGTCCCCGCCGCGGCCATCGAAGACGATCGTTGCGGTCTGGCCGGCGGCCGAGAAATCGACCGCATGGGCGGGCATCGCCGTGGCCAGGCCCAGCAATGCCACACCAGCGAGAAACGGCTTCCCCATCACAACGCTCCGATGCCCCTGTGGACCTGGCCCCTGCCCGGAGGCCGACTGGATCCATCGACTCGGCAACCCAGCCGAACCAATTCGAGTGCGCACTGGTACCGATCGGTCCTCGAAGTGCAAGCGGCAAGGGGCCGAATCCCGGATCGGGACGATGATTCCGGCCGGCGGGCTTTGCCCCATGCGGGCACTCAGTCCTCGTGGATCCGGGTCAGCAGCTCGATCCGGGCCCTGACCTCGTTGGCGGTGAAGCCGGATTTCAGCCATTTTTCGCGTTCGGCCATGGCCGCCTTGGCAACAATCAGGGCCTGCCGCGCCCTGCACCCCGCTGGGCTGCATGATGCTGCTCGACAGCGTGATCACCCAGTTCCGCGGGCGCGATGCCGTGGTGATCGACGTGGGGATCAACCGGATCGCCCTGCCCGACGGCACGACCCGCATCGGTGGCGACGTGTGCAGCAACGAGATCGCCCACGCCCGTGCCTATACCCCGGTACCAGGCGGCGTCGGGCCGATGACCGTCGCATGCCTGATGGCCAACACACTCGCCGCCGCCACGGTCGGCTGACCGCCACGAAACCAGATCGCGCTTGCCAAGCCCTGAGCACCCCGTTATCTGTATACAGTGTACAGAAATAGGAGGGGGCGGATATGGCGATCAACAGGCGCGAACTGCTCGTGGCGGCGGCTACCACCGGGGTCATCGCGACAGCCACTCCGGTGCGCGCGCAGGGGCTGCGCCCGGCCAAGGCCCCGGCGATCGACCCGGCGGTGCTGGTCGACACCGCCCAGGGACGGGTGCGCGGCTATCGCGACGCCGACGTGCGCATCTTCAAGGGGATCCCCTATGCCACCGATACCGGCGGCGCGGCGCGCTTCCTGCCGCCCGGCCCGGCTCCGAAGTGGGCTGGCACGCGCTCGTGCCTCAACTGGGGCCCGGTTTGCCCGCAGGCGCCGCGCACCGGCTGGGCCAACGACGAGGAAGCCTGGCTGTTCCACTGGGACGATGGCTATCCCGGCGAAGACTGCCTGCGCCTGAACGTCTGGGGCCGGGTCGATGCCCGCAATGCCCCGGTCATGGTATGGATCCACGGCGGCGGCTATACCGCCGGTTCGGCCCAGGAGCTGGCCGGCTATGATGGCACCCGCATGGCCGCCAACCACGGCGTGATCTTCGTCTCGGTCAACCACCGCCTCGGTCCGCTCGGCTACATGGACCTGTCGGAGGTGGGCGGCAGCGCCTATGCCCAGTCGGGCAATGCCGGCATGCTGGATCTCGTCGCGGCCCTGCAATGGGTCAAGACCAACATCGCCGCATTCGGGGGCGATCCCGGGCGGGTCACGATCTTCGGGCAGTCGGGCGGTGGCTCGAAGGTGTCGACCCTGATGGGCATGCCCGCGGCGGTCGGCCTGTTCCACCGCGCAATGATCCACAGCGGCTCCTCGCTGCTGGCCAACGACAGCGACCGCGCGCGCGCTTTCACCCGCGACGTGATGGCCGAGCTGGGCATCGGCCGCGAGATGTTCCGGCTGCAGTCGGTCCCCTCCGCGGCGCTGATCGAGGCCGGGCAGAGGGTCGCACGCCGGCTGGCAGCGGGCCAGCCGACCAACCTGACCATCGGCGGGCCGCGGCGCCGCGCCCCGGGGTGGTCCCCCGTGGTCGATGGCGTGACGATCCCCGAAGCCCCCTTTGCCGAGCGCGCCCCGGCGATCTCGGCCAAGGTGCCGCTGGTGGTCGGCTGTGTCCGTGACGAGTTCGGCGGGGTCCTCACCGATCTGTCCGAGGACGAGCTGTTCAAGCGCATGGCCAACATTCCGGCGGACAACCGCGCCGCGGCGCTGGCCGCGTTCCGCACGGCCTATCCGGGCCTGCCCGACGGGCATCTCGCCCGCATCATGGCGGCCAGCAGCCTGCGCAACAGTTCGGTCCAGTTCGCCGCGCTCAAGACCGCGCAGGGCACGCCTGCCTACACCTGGCACATGACCTTCGCCTGCCCGAACCTGGAAGGGCGCTGGGGCAGCTTCCACTGCATCGACATCCCCTTCGCCACCGACAACGTGGCACGCTGGGCGACGGTCACTGGCAACACGCCGGGCGCGCAGGCGCTCGGCCGGGCGATGAGCGGGGCCTGGGCAGCCTTTGCCCACACCGGCAGCCCCTCTACCAAGGCGCTCGCCTGGCCGGCCCACGACGAGCGGGTACCGACCATGGTGTTCGACACCGATACCCGCGTGGTGATGGACCCGGCCGGAGCGGCCCGCCGCGCCGTGATGTGATCCGGCCGGGGCAACCCGGGCTAGAGCGTGACGTCGGCCAGCAAGCGCAGGCGGAGCGGCGGCGCCGGGAAGCCTGCAGCGTCCTGCCAACCGGCGTCCAGCAGGTTGTCGGCAGCCAGCCGCACCGCCAGCCGCTCGGTTGCCTGCCAGCGCGCATCGGCCGCCGCCAGCACATAGGGGGCCAGGCGTTGGCGCCCGCCCGGCACCGATTCGTCGTCGCGCGCGCCGACCTGTCCCGCCCGCAGGTTCACCACCAGCCGCGGGCTGGCCTGCCAGCGCAGTGCCGCATTGGCCCGCCAGCGCGGCCGGAGCAGCAGATCGGGCCCGCCAGCGCGGTCGCGCGGCCAGACGTGCTGCACCGCCAGATCGAAACCGACAGGGCCGAGTTGCTGGGCCAGGCTGGCGGACAGACCGTCGACCGCGACCCGCCCGCGGTTGACCAGGGCCGGGGCCGGCTGGAACACGAAGTCGATCAGGTCCTCGTAACGGGCCACGAAGCCGCCCAGCCGCACGCGGGTGCCAGCCTGCTGCCAGATCAGCGTCAGATCGGCGCGGCGCCCGGTTTCCGGCCGGAGGGCGGGATTGCCCACCAGCGGATTGGCCAGGGCATAGAAGCTGGCGGCCTTGAAGCTGGTCCCCGCCGCGCTTTCGAGCCGCCAGCCGCGGCCCAGCACGGCGGTCGCGGCGATCCGTCCCGAGAGCCGCGCCTTGAGATCGCCGATCCGGTCGACCCGCAGGGCGGCGCTGCCGCTGACCGCGCCGATGCGGCTCGCCAGCTCGACGAAGCCGGCCCACGAGCGGCGGTCGAGCCGATAGGCGGTGGGGAGGGCAAACCCCCCGAAGTCGAGCTGTCCCGCCGACCGGCCACGCTCGTGACCACCCTCGATCCCGGCCGCGAACTGGGTGGTGCCGCCGGTCCAGGCCAGGCTCGCCTGACCCAGCAGGCGGTCGTAGCGGGTGGTGTCGAGGCTGGCCGGGAGCCCGGCGGGATTGCTCGCCCCGCCAGCCACACCGGGACTGTCGATCGTGTCGCGGCGATTGAGCCAGCTGGCATTGAGATCGAGCACCAGCCCCGGGCCGAGTGCCTGCCGGGTGCGGACGGCGCCGAGCCACTCGCGCGCCCTCCGCTGTTCGGCGAGACGCCGCCGGGCAAGCAGGGCGCCGCCGCTGGCATCGGGAAAACCGGCGGATTCGACCGCGTTGAAGCGCAGCAGCAGGCGGTGGCCGCTATCCCCGCGGGCCACCCGCAACAGGGCGGTGTGCGCCTCGAAGCGGGTGAGCGGCGTCGGACTGCCATCATCGTCGGACTGCCCGGTCAGGGTCGCGCCCCAGCCGCCCCCGAGCGGGCCCGACAGTGCCGCCCCCAGCGTCTGGCCGCCCTGGGTCATCACGCCGGCCCGAACCGTCAGCGCCGGCCGCTCGGTCGGACCGCGCGGGTTCAGCGCCAGGACGCCGGCCAGCGCACCAGATCCGTGCACGGCGGATAGCTGGGCTGGCAGCAGCTCGATCCCGGCGAGGCCGAACCCCGCAATCTCGGCAAGGTTTACCGCGCCCCCACGCGAACTGGTGGCGTTGTTGATCGGCACCCCGTCGAACAGGACCAGCACGAAGTTGGGGTCGGCCCCGTCGAGCGTCGGCGCGGCGAAGCCGCTGCGCCCGCCGGCCTGCGCGACGAACAGCTGCGGCACGCCGGCGAGCACCGCCGCCACCGAACCCGCCGAATCGAGCTCCGGACCCTCGATCCGGACCGCACTCGTTGGCGGGGGCAGGCGCGAGGCGGTGACCACCAACGGCGGCGGGGTGGTGGCCGACTGGGCCAGCAACAGGGCAGATAGCAGCATGGACACTCTGGGTTCGGGGGAGGGATCAGGGGCGGCGGAAGAGGTGCCACACCGCATGGGCCAGCGCGGGAACGAGCAGGATCCCGACCGCCGCAGGACCGAGATTGCCGGCCGTGGCGGCTGCACCGAGGCCTGCCCAGACCAGGGCCAGCGCGGCATTGGCAGGCACGACCGCTAGCAGGAACAGCCGCCAGGGCAGCTGCGCCGCACCGGCCAGCACGACCACGGCTTCGGCCACGACTGGCACCGGCCGGCTCAGCAGCAAGGCGAGCGGGCCGATCGGCCGGAGTTTGGGCTCCAGCCCGAGCAGCGTTGCGGGGCCGAGCCAGCGCCGGGCCAGCGCCCGGCCCGGCCGCCGCCCCAGCCAGAACCCGAGCAGCGCACCGGCCATCAGCCCGATCCAGATGGCCAGCGCGCCGATGCCGGTTCCCAGCGCACTGCCGGCGGCCACCGCGACGATGCTGGAGGGGACCGGCAGCACCGGATCAAGCGCCAGCAACCCGGCAACCAGCGCCATGACCAGCCAGGGCCGGTCCGCCAGCACGACCGCCACGGTCATGGCCAACCGCGCAACCTCCTCGCCGACCAGCAACCAGGGCAGTACGATCGCCGCCAGCAGTCCCGCGACGAGCAGCAGTCCGCGCGTTTCCTGGGATCTTCGCACTACCCGCACCTGGTTTCCAGTTCCCTCATCTGTGTCGGCTACCCGACACGGCATTACGGCACACCCGTCCTTGAAGCCATGTTTGCTCTCGCACACCCATGTCGCATACTATATACAGTATGCAGTTGCCAAGGGTCTCTCCGTGGCGCAAATATCGGAAAAGTGGGTGGAATGATGATTCAGGCACGGTGCAGGGCATGGATGGGTGCGAGCTTGGCCGCCCTGGCGGCGCCGTTGCTGCTGGCGGCGGGTGGACTGGCTGCGCCGCCGCGCAGCGAGGTCAACCGGCCATGGCCGTTCTTCGAGCCGGCCGAACCCGAGGAGCCCCCGGTGCGGGCGCCGCTTGACGCGCTGAAGACCTTCGCCATGCCGCCAGGCTACGCGCTCGAGCTGGTCGCGGCCGAACCGCTGGTGCAGGATCCGATCCTGATGGAGTTCGACGGTGACGGCCGGCTGTGGGTGATGGAACTGCCGGGCTGGGCCCACAACCTGTCGATGGACAACAGCCTCGAGCCGGTAAACCGGCTGGTGGTGCTTGACGATACCGACGGCGACGGTGCCTTCGACAAGCGGACGGTGTTCGCCGATGGCCTGGTCCTGCCGCGCGCATTCAAGGTGCTGGCCGGCGGCTGCGCGCTGATCGGCGAGCCGCCGACGCTGTGGAAGGCCTGTGACACCAATGGCGATCTCAAGGCCGACACCAAGGACAAGGTGACCGACGGCTTCGCCCGGCTGGGCGTGCTCGAACATGGCGCCAACGGGCTGTTCTGGGGCATGGACAATCGGCTGGTCGTGTCCGAGCACGAATGGAACCTGGCCTACCGCGCCGGCCAGTTCGTGACCGTCCCCGGGCTGCGCCGCGGACAATGGGGCGTGACCCAGGATGACGCCGGTCGGATCTATCGCAACGTCAACACCGACCCGCTGTTTGTCGACTATGTCTCGCCCGACTACTATGCGCGCAACCCCGACCTGGTGCGGACGCGCGGCCTCTACGAGAACCTGGTCGACCAGGAAAAGACCAACATCTGGCCGGCCCACCCCACTTTCGGACTCAATCGCGGATACCGGCGCGAGGTGTTCCGCGAGGACGGCACGGCCAGCTACTACGGCGGCGTCTCCTCGCCGCTGATCTACCGCGGCACCCGGCTGCCGGCCGAGGTGCAGGGCATGGCCTTCGTCGCCGATGGCGCCACCAACATCGTCCACCTGCTGCGACTTAAGGACGACGGCGAGGGTCGCAAGTCGGCCGAGGACTTCTACGCCAAGGGCGAGTTCCTCGCCTCGACCGACGTGCGCTTCCGCCCCACGGCGCTTGCCGGCGGGCCCGACGGGACGATCTACATTGCCGACATGTACCGCGGAGTCTCGCAGGACGGCCCGCTTCAGACCGATTATCTGCGCGACTACATCACCAAACGCGGGCTGCAGCGCGGGACCGGCCACGGGCGGATCTACCGGGTGGTCCACGTCGGGACCGGCGGGGCCGGCGCAGCGATGCCGCGCGACGCCCGGCCGCGGATGAGCCAGGATGCCACCGCCGTGCTGGTCCAGCACCTCAGCCACCCCAATGGCTGGTGGCGCGATACCGCCCAGCAACTGCTGGTCCAGCGCGCCGATCCGCAAGGGCTGCCGCTGCTGCGCAAGCTGGCGCTGGAGCGCAAGGCCGACTGGCGCAGCCGCCTGCATGCGTTGTGGACGCTGCACGGGCTCGAGGGCCTCCAGCCGGCGCAGATCCGCGCGGCCCTGGCCGATCCGCGGCCCGAGCTGCGTGCCGCCGGACTGCGTCTGGCCGAGCCCTGGCTGGCCAGGGGCGACAAGGCCATCAGCCAGGCCGCGCTGGCGCTCGCCGGGGATGGCAGCTGGCAGGTGCGCGTGCAGCTCGCCGCGAGCCTCGGCGCTCTCCCGGCGGAGCGGCGCACCGCGCCGATGGTGGCGCTGCTGCGGGCGCAGGGCAATGATGCGGTGCTGGTCGACGCAGCACTGTCGGGTCTCAAGGGCGACGAGCTTGCGGTCCTGACCGCGCTGGCCGAACAGGCCGAGCCTCCGCGTGAGGCGTTGGCGATGCTGGCCGGTGCGCTTGCCAAACGCCGTGATCCGGGGATTGCCCGGCTGGTCGCCATGGCAGGGGACGGCCAACAGCCCGGGCCGGTGCGCCGAGCGCTGCTCGACGGGCTCGCCCTCGGGCTGGCGGGCGGCGTGCAGGGTGGCGGCAATGCCGTCGCCGGAGGCCGCGCCGGCGGCAACATCCCCGGCGTCACGCGCCAGCGCGCGGGTGGAAACCGCTTCGATCTGGCCGCCGAGCCGCACAGCCTGACCCTGCTCGCCAGCAGCAAGGACGCGCTCGCCGAGCCGGCCAGGCGGCTGCTCGCGCTGGTCAACTGGCCGGGTCGCCCGGCGCCGCCGGCCCTGCCGCCGCGCAGCGCGGTTGAAGAGGCCTTGTTCCAGCGCGGTCAGGCGATCTATGTCGAGCAATGCTCCGGTTGCCATCAAGCCCAAGGTCAGGGCCAACCTCGAGTCGCCGCCGCGCTCGCCGGCTCGAAGCGCGCCGTGGCGAGCGGGGACGTACCGGTGCGCATCCTTACCAACGGGCTCGAGGGCTCGATCGGACTGATGCCTCCGCTTGGCGCCGCGATGAGCGACGAGGACGTCGCCGCCGTGCTCACCTTCGTACGCCAGAGTTGGGGCAACACCGGCACACCGCTGCCTCCCGCCGCGGTCAAGGAGTGGCGCCTGGCCTTTGCCCATCGCACCACGCCGTGGTCGGAAAAGGACATCGACGCACCGCAGCGGTGACGGCATGATCGAAGTGTCGGGCCTGACCCGCCGGCGCGGGCCGAACCTTGTCGTGGATGGCCTGAGTTTCTCGGTCAGCCACGGCGAGATCGTCGGGCTGATCGGGGTCAACGGCGCCGGCAAGACCAGCGCGCTCGAATGCCTGGCCGGACTGGCCCGGGCCGATGGCGGTGAGGTTCGCATCGCCGGCCTTGCCCCGGGCAGCACGGCTGCACGGGCGATCACCGGCACCCTGCTCCAGCACCCCGGCCTGCCAGGCCGGCTGTGCGTGGCCGAGACGCTCGATCTCTTCGCCCGGCTCCACGGCATCCGGCCCTCACCGCACCTGGTCGAAGCGCTTGGACTGGACGCGCTGGCCCGGCAGCGGGTGGATGCCCTGTCGGGGGGGCAGCGCCAGCGACTGGCGCTGGCGATCGCGCTGCAACCCGCGCCCGCCGTCCTGCTGCTGGACGAACCCGCGACTGCACTCGATCCAGCGATGCGACGCGACCTGCGGGGCCTGATCGAGGAGGCGCGGACCGGCGGTGCGGCGATCCTCATGGCCACTCACGATCTGGCCGAAGCCACCAGCCTGTGCGACCGGGTCCTGCTGCTCTCGGCCGGTCGGCTGGTCGCGGCAGGGCGCCCGGCCGACCTGATCGCGGCCGCCGGCGCGCCCAGCCGCATCACCCTGACCACGGCGCGGCCCTTGCCGGGCGAGCGCGACGATACCATGGTGATCGAAACCCGCGACGTCATCGCCGCACTCACCGCCCTGCTGCCCCGGCTAGCGGGCGTGCCGGTGGTGGCGCTGCACGTGACCGGAGCGGGGCTGGCCGAGGTCGTGCTGGCCGCGGCGGAACTGGACGGAACGCGCTGCACGTGACACCAACCCGATCGTCCCTCCGGCCGCTGCTGCGCGCCAATCTGCTGGCTACGCTGCGCAATCCCATGGCGTTGGTCTATGGCTGGCTGTTCCCGCTGCTGTTTCTGGTCGGGTTCTGGGCGCTCTATGGCGACGATCCGGTGCCGCTGGCGCTCCACGCCGGGCAGTTCTTCACCATCACCATTCTCGGCAGCGCTGCCTTCGGTCTGCCCACCCAGATGGTCGGCGAGCGCGAAACCGGGCTGTGGCGGCACTATGCCCTAGCTCCGGCACCGCGCTGGCGGTTTGTGGTCGCGCTGGTCCTGGCCCGTGCCGCGCTGCTGGCGGGTGCGCTGCTGCTGCTGCACTGGACGGCACGGGCGCTGGGCATGCCGCCGCTGCCGCATCCGGTTTCGACCACCCTGGCGTTGATGGTCGCGGCGCTATGCTTCCTGTGCATCGGCGCCCTGATCGGCACCCTCGCCCCCAATGTCCCGGCCGTCCAGGCGCTGGGGCAGTGCCTGTTCCTGCCGATGCTGATCATCGGCGGGGTAGCGGTGCCGCTCGCCAGCCTGCCGGGCTGGGCGCTGCCCTTGTCCAACCTGCTCCCCGGCCGCCACGCTGTAGTGGCGATCCAGACCGCGGTGACCGGAACCGGCACCCGCGCCGCCGGGTTCGAGCTGCTCGCCCTGACCGGCCACGGGCTGCTGGCGCTGCTGGCCGCCGTGATCCTGTTCCGCTGGGAGCCAGACGCCGGGTTGCGGCCGGGGCGGCGTGGCTGGCTGATCGTGCCGGTGCTGGCGGCCTGGCTGGCACTGGCCGGCCTGGCCGCCCAGCTGGCGCGACCGGTACCGGCACCACCGGACCGGGCCAGTGCCGGTACCCCCGCCACCTATGTGCGTCCGACTGCTGCGACCGTCTTGCCGCAGGCGCCGCGGCCGGCGATCATTCGCGCAGTGCCGAGCCCGGCCACACCGGCCGCGATGGCGGCGGGGATCCCGACCCCCGCGGTCCCCGCCGTCGCGGCGGAACCGGCTGTTCCCGCCAGCGTCGACCTGGACCGCATCGCGTTCGAGCGCCTGCCGCCCGATGCCGGACTGGTAGCACCGATCGCGGCCGAGCCGCCCGACCCGGTGCTGGAAAGCGCGCTGGCCCGGATCCGGCGCCAGCTCGAGTCCTGGCCGCCCGCGCGCGAAGGGGACGCGCGCCAGCAGGTGCAGACCCTCCTGCTGATCGCCGCAGTGCCCGATCTGCTGCAGATGGACCCGCTGGAACGGCATCTGCCCGCACTGGTCGAGGCTGAACTCAGGCAACGCATTCCCGCAACGGTGCTGCCCAACCTGCTGGCGCAGATCGCACTCGATCCGCAGGGCGGCAGCGTGGCGGCCCGCAGCCAGCTTCCCGCGATCGGCCTGCCCGCCCATGCTGGCCCCGAGGCGCCGCTGCGCGGACGCGTGATGCTCTATGCCTTCAAGCTGCTGGGCCGGGTGACCGGACGCCGGGTAGGCGATCCTCCCGCGCCGGCTGGGAGCGACTAGGCGCGTTCTCGTTTATGCGGGAGCGGCACCAGCCCGCTCAGGGCACATAGGTCTCGGACAGCCCGTTGCGCGGATTGCGGATCGTGATCCGCGCCTCGCGCGAGACTGTGATCGCCAGATTGGCGTTGCCGAAGGGATCGAGGTTGACAATCCGCTCCGGCGCGGTGTTGGCCGCGGGCGTGCGCGTGGCGCCGTGCAGCTGCCATACCGCCACGCCGGGCAGGGCCTTGTAGCGCTCGAGCACCACGCCATCGGCACCCTTGGTCGGTCCATTGTTGAACACCACCACGCGCGGCCGCAGGCTGGCGGCCAGCGCCGGCGGGTTGGACACCGCGCTGCCGTGGTTGTCGGCGAACATCAGGTCGGCCCGGCCGATGCGATTGCGCGGACAGACCAGGCCGTGCTCGAGCGTCCAGGTCGCGTCGGCGAGGCTGACGATCCGGGCCTTGCCCCAGCGCAGCAGCAGGCCCAGCGAACGGGGATTCTCCTCACCGCCGTTCTCGGCCATGGTCGCGGGCTCATCGCAGCCCACTCCCGCGGCTCCGGCCCCGGGTTGCGGCGGCGCCAGCACGCCATCGCTGTGCACCGCCACCAGCTCGAGCCCGCCGATCCGCAGCCGCTGCCCGGCCTGCATCGTGCGATGCTTCATGCCGGCGCGCGCAGCGACATATTGCGGATAGACCGTCGCCGGCGCCGAGGCGGCCGCGGCCGGGCTCAGCCCTGCAGGCAGCGGCTCGCGGTTGGGACCATGATCGATCACCTCGCCGATCGGCATCAGCGTGGCCAGCTCGGCGAACCCGCCGACATGGTCGATATGGTAGTGGGTGACGATCACGTGATCGAGCCGGGTCAGCCCCGCTGCGCGCGCCGCAGCGACGATCCGCTCGGCGCTGGCGGGAGAGGACGGCACCGGCGGGCCGCCCGGCCCGGACCGGGGGCCGCCGCGGCCGCGGGGCCAGCCGGTGTCGATCAGCACCGAACGGCCCTGTGGGGTGATGTAGAGCGTGGCGGCGCCGCCTTCGACATCGATGCTGATGATCCTCAGATCATCCGCCCGGGCGGGCGCCCCAAGGCCCAACGCCGGTGCAGCGAGCAGGGTCAGGGCAAGCAGCCTCATCGGGTAACTCCAAAGGCAAAGACCGTGGTCGAGGTGAAGACCTCGCCGGGACGCAGCAGCGTCGAGGGAAAGGCCGGCTGGTTGGGGCTGTCGGGAAAGTGCTGGGTTTCGAAAGCGATTCCGTCGCCCTGGCGCAGCAGCAGGCCGGCCCCGGCGGGCTGGCTGCCGTTGAAGTTATTGGCGGTATAGACCTGCACGCCCGGCTCGGTGGTCGAGACCAGCAGCCAGCGTCCGGAGACCGGATCGACCAGTTCGGCGGCCGGACGCAGGGTCCCCGCCGGTCCGTCGATCACCAGGTTGTGATCGATCCCCCTGGCCAGGACGATCTGCGGATGGGCGCTGCGGAGCGCCGGCCCGATCGGCCGGGCGGCGCGGAAATCGAGCGGGGTTCCCGCCACCGTGGCGACCTCGCCGGTGGGGATCAGGCGCTCGTTGACCGGGGTGTAGCGGCTGGCGAACAGCCGCAGGCGCAGGCGGTCGACCGATGCCTGACCTGGCCCGGCAAGGTTGAAATAGGCATGGTTGGTGACGTTGAGGTGGGTCGGCCGGGTGGTTTCGGCGCGCCAGTCGAGCCGCAGCTCGCCCGCGTCGCTCAGCCGGTAGGTGGCCGACACGGTGACCGCGCCGGGAAAACCGTTGTCGCCGTCCGGGCTGGTCAGCCGCAGTTCGACCCCGGCGCTGCTGCGGTCCTCGAACAGCCGCGCCGTCCACAGCTTGGTCCCCCAGCCGCCGCCGGTCTGGCTCTGCCCGCCGTGGATCGTCACCCCGGTCTCGGGGTTGGCGGGCAGCGCGTAACGCTGGCCGTCGATGCTGAAGCCGCCGCCTGCTATACGGTTGGCATAGCGCCCGATCAGCGTGTTGAACGCGCCGCCGCGATCCCATGCGGCGAAGTCTGGACGGGTCAGCACCACGTTGGCGAGGCGGCCGCGGCGGTCGGGCACCGCAATCTCGGCGAGCGCCCCGCCGCGGGTCAGGATGACGACCTTCATCCCCCGCCGATTGACGAGCGTCACCGCTTCCACCACCTCACCCTTGGCATTGGTGCCGAAGGGGGCGATGCGGGCCGTCCCGGCCAGCGCCGGAGCCGGGGCCATGGCCAGGGCAAGGATCGGCAGCGCCCAGCGGCTCATGGCAGCGGCACCAGGCGGATCACCAGCCCGGGGGTCGAGGCCGACAGCGGCTGCCCGGTACCCTCGCCGGTCGGCCTTTGCAGCAGCACGTAGAGCAGTCCATCAGGGCCGGTGGTGATCGCCCGGACCCGGCCATAGGCCTTGAACAGCACCTCCTGGTGGGTGATGCGATCGCCATCGAGCACCAGCCGCCGCAGGTGCTGCCCAGCCAGCGCGGTGACGAACAGGTTGCCGGTCCAGGCCGGATAGCGGCGGCCCCGGTACAGCGCGATGCCGGACGGTGCGATCGTCGGGGTATAATAGGCGACCGGGCCGATCATGCCGGGGTGCTCGCGCGCCGAGATGCCCGGCTGGATCCCCATCGACACCACGCCCCAACCATAGTTGCCGCCCGGCTGGATCAGGTTGATCTCGTCGCCACCGCTCGGCCCGTGCTCGGATTCCCAGAGTCGGCCCGCGGCATCGAAGGCCAGGCCCTGCGGATTGCGATGCCCCCACGAGAGGATCGACGGCACCGCGCCCGGACGGTTCACGAACGGGTTGTCGGCGGGAATGCTGCCGTCACGGTTGATCCGGTGAAGCTTGCCCAGCGAGGTGGCGAGGTCCTGGGCATTCTTCATGTCGCCGCGCTCACCAACGGTGAACAGCAGCCGGCCCTGCGGATCGAACGCCAGCCGCGAGCCATAGTGCACGCCGCTGGGCGTGTACCGGTCGAGCGGGGCGCGGAACAGGGTCTGCGCGTCGACCCATTCGCCCCGGGCGTTGATCCGGCCGCGAACGATCACGGTCATCGACGGGTGGTTCGGCGGCCGCTCGCCCGGCTTGAGCACCGGAGCGGGGGGCAGCTGGTAGCCGGGCCTGAGCTCGACCAAGCTGAGGTAGATCCAGCCGGTTCGGGCATAATCAGGATCAATCGCCACATCCATCAGCCCGGCATCCTGACGGGCCCACACCACCGGGGTGTTGCGCACCGCCTCGGGCCGCAGCCGACGCCGGTCCTGCGCGGCGTGATCGATCAGGCGCAGCCGGCCTGGCCGTTCGGTCACCAGCAGCCGCCCATCGGGCAGGAACGCAAGACCCCAGGGGGTGTCGAGACCCTCGGCCACCACGTCTATCCGGAACCGCTGCTGCTCTGTCGCGATCACCGCGCCGGCCGGATCGGCGACGAACTGGGGGCGGGGCTGCTTGCTCTCCGCCTCGAGCCGCAGCCAGGCGATCATCTGCCAGATCTGTTCGGCCGGCAGGATCTCCTCGAAGGCCGGCATCTCGGCCCCGGCGACGCCCTTGGCAATGGTGCGGTAGAGTTCCTCGTCACTGCGCGAGCCGAGCAGGCGCGGGTCGAACAGATTGGGCGCACGCCCCGCCGAGCCCGGCGCGCCGTGGCAGCCGCTGCAATTGTCGGTGAAACGCTCGCCGGTCAGCCGCTGCAGCTCGCGGCCGCCGCCGAACCCGGCATTGGCGGCAGGCGGTGCAGGCGCCTGGGCCGCGAGCATCCCGGCGCCCAGCGCCAGCCCCGCGGCAAGGCCCAAGCGCCGGATCACCGTGCGGTCCAACCGCCATCGATGAGAATGTCGGTGCCGGTCACAAAGCCGGCGAGGTCCGAACAGAGGTAGGTCACGAGCCCTCCGATTTCCTCGACTTTACCCCACCGCCCGACCGGCAGGCTGGCAAGAAAGGCGGCGTTGGCCACGGGATCATCCATCACCACGCGGTTGAGCTCGGTGCCGAACGGGCCGGGACTGATCGCGTTCACGGTAATGCCCTGATCGGCCAGCTCGAGCGCAAGCGACTTGGTCAGCCCCAGCAGGCTGGCCTTGGCCGCGGAATAGGCCGTGCGCCCGGGCAGCGAGACATGGGCCAGCATCGAGGCCAGGTTGATGATCCGGCCATAGCCCGTGCCGGTCATGCCGGGGACGAAGGCATGGCAGGCAAGGAAGGTTGAAATCAGGCTGGAATCGATCACGCTGCGGAACTCGGCCAGGCTGAATTCGACCAGCGGCTTGCGGATGTTCGTTCCCGCCGAGTTGATCAGGATCTGCGGGTGCGGCGCCCAGGCCTGCACGCTGGTGGCGAGCGCGGCGACACTGGCCTCGTCGGTCACGTCGGCCGTGAAGGCGGCCGCCTCGACCCCGTCCACTGCCAGCCGGGCTGCAAGGGCCTCCAGCTTGTCGCGGCGCCGGCCAACCAGCGCCAGCCGCGCCCCGGCGCTGCCCAGCGTCTCGGCCATGGCCTCGCCCAGGCCACCGCTGGCCCCGATGATCACGGCCGTACGGCCGGCGAGAGAAATCTGCATTGGCTTACCCCTTTGCCACGGCGGGGGCCGTGCCGGCCGCGCCCATGATGATCCAGCTCATGGCACCCAGCCCCGCGACACCCGACATCAGCCAGAGCATCGGGGCCCAGTCGTTGCCGCTGGCCTTGAGCAACATTCCTCCGACCACCGGCGCGAGGAAGCCCGAGAAATTGGCGAACATGTTCATCGCCGCGCCCATCGTCGCGGTATAGCCCTGGCCCAGCTCGACGCACTGATTCCAGCTGATCGGGACCAGCATGTCGCCCAGGAACGCGGTCAGCGCGAGCAGGCCGATCGCCACCCAGACATTGGGTGCGAACGGCACCAGGGCCATCAGGATGGCCACGCTGATGAAGCAGATGATGGCTACAGTGTGGCGCGGGATCGCCAGCGGCAGCAGTCCGGCGGTGAGCGAGCCCAGCCCGCCCATCAGCAGCGGCAGCACCGAGAGTCCGGCCATGCCCGCCGCGCTCTGGCCGTGTACCTCGCCAAGGAAAGTGGGCATCCAGGTAACGAAGAAGTACCAGACATAGGACCAGCAGAAGTACTGCACACACAGCAGCAGTGCCTGGGGGCGCAGCAGCAAAGCCAGCCAACTGCCGTGAGACTGGCCCACCAGCGCCTGCGATTCGGCCAGCAGCGCCAGTTCGGCCTCGTTGACCCCCGGATGGTTGGCGGGGTTCTCGGTAAAGCTGCGCCTGAACCACAGCACCCAGGCCACGCCGAGCAGGCCGAACATCACGAAGGCCCAGCGCCAGCCGACCACATTGATCGCCAGTAGCACCAGCGGCGGGGTCACCGCTCCGCCCCACCGTGTGCAGGCCCACATCAGGGCCTGGGCCTTGACCCGCTCGGGACGCGGCAGCCACTGGCTGAGCATCCGGGTGAGATTGGGAAAGCACCCGGCCTCCCCCGCGCCGAACAGGAAGCGGATCACCCACATCGAGGCAAGGCTCCAGGCCGCCCCGGTCAGGGCGGTAAAGAACGACCAGGCAAGCACCAGACGGGTCAGGATCTTCTTGACCCCGAGCCGGTCGCCGCTGAGCCCCATCGGGATCTCGAACAAGGCGTAGGACAGCCCGAAGGCGCCGAAGACCATCCCCATCTGGGCCTTGTCGAGGCCAAGGTCGGTCGAGATCGGCCCGGCCGCCTGGCTGATCGCCACGCGCTGGACATAGGCAAGGATCGCGAGGGCAAGGGCAATCCCCACCACCTGGCGGCGTACCCGGGTCGGTGTCATGCCTGCGGTCCCCTCACGTACTGTTGCCCCATCCGGCCGGGTTGGCCCGCCTCGTTCGGCGAGCCCTCCCAAGTGTATACTGAATACGCTTTTGACTTGTCAATCGGAGCCCTGCGGTTCATTGTCAAAACCAAGGGTACGGCCAAACGCTTGGGCCGGGCAACTGTAGACAGTCATTTCGCCAAAAGGAGAGCGGGGATGAACGAATGGTCGCGGGTCCGCACGGCCAGCCTGGCCGGATCGGTTGCACTCGTGACCGGTTCAGGGCGGGGATTGGGGCGCGCGATTGCCTCCCGGCTGGCCGAGCTCGGCGCCGACGTGGCGGTGCACGACATCTCCGAAAGCGCGCCGGCCCAGTTCGGCGAGGAAAAGAGCCTGACCGGTCTCGCGGAGCGGCTCGCCGCCGAGCAGGGCGTCCGTACCACCGCCGTGCTCGGCGACATTTCCGACGAGGCGCAGGTTGCGGCGATGGTCGAGGCGACGCGCCAGGCGCTGGGCCCGGTGTCGATCCTGGTGAACTGTGCCGGCGGCGATATTGGCGCGGCTGGCGGCAAGCCCGATCCGAACGGCGCGCTCGACATCAGCCTGGCCGACACCCAGGCCATCATCAACCGCAACTTCATCGGCACCATGCTGGTCTGCCGCGCCGTGCTCCCCGGGATGAAGGAGCGCCAGCAGGGCAGCGTGATCAACTTCGGCTCGCTCAACGGCCACCGCGCGGTCACCAGCGAAGTAGTCTACGGCTGCATGAAGGCGGCGATCGTCCACTACACCCGCTGCCTGGCGATGGAGCTCCGGCACCATGGGGTAAGGGTGAACGTGGTGTCGCCAGGTCCAACGATGAGCGCGCGCTTCCTCGCCACCCGGCCGACCGACCCGGCGATGATGGCGGCCGGACCCGATCTCGACCGCTATGCCACCCCTGAGGAGATTGCGGGGGTGGTCGCGTTCCTCGCCGGGCCCGACAGCGGGTTCGTCTCTGGTCAGGTGGTCCGCATCGACGGAGCCGCCGGACTCTATCCGGCCTGAGCGGGACCGTCGCCATGAGCACCAGGCTGGCCGGGCGGACCGCCTTCGTCACCGGCGCCGGACAGGGCATCGGACTGGCCATCGGCCGCGCCTTTCTGGACGCGGGCGCCACGCTGGTGGCCACCGACGTGGTCGCCGATCGCCTTGCCGAGGCCTATGCGGGCACGGCAGCCACCACCCTGCGGCTCGACGTCACCGACGAGGCTGCGGTGAACGAAGCCGCTGCTGCCCACCCCGAGGTGGACGTGCTGGTGAACTGCGCCGGCTGGGTGGCCAACGGCACGATCCTCGAAACCAGCACGGCCGACCTGGAGCGCAGCTGGCAGCTCAACGTCCTGGCCATGGCCTCGACCATCCGGGCTTTCCTCCCGGCAATGCGCGCCCGGCGGCAGGGGTCGATCATCAACATCGCCTCGGTGGTCTCGTCGATCATGGCTGCGCCCAGCCGCTGTGCCTACGGCACGACCAAGGCCGCGGTGATCGGGTTGACCATGTCGGTGGCGCGGGACTTCATCGCCGACGGGATCCGTTGCAATGCGATCAGCCCGGGCACGGTCGACAGCCCGAGCCTGGCCGATCGGCTCGCCGCCACCGGCGATGCTGCCGCGGCGCGGGCTGCCTTCATCGCCCGTCAGCCAATGGGCCGGATCGGCACGCCCGAGGAGATCGCTGCCGTGGCGGTGCTGCTCGCCAGCGACGAGGCCACCTTCATGAGCGGCAGCACCATCGTGATCGATGGCGGGATGAGCCTCTAGGCAGCGTGGCCACTCAGCCGGGCCAGCGCCTGACCTGCTGCCGCTGGGTGCCCAGCCCGGTGATGCCCAACTCGATCACGTCGCCTTCCTTCAGCCACACCGGTGGCTTCATCCCCATGCCCACGCCCGGGGGTGTGCCGGTCGAAATGATGTCGCCCGGCTGCAGGCTCATGAACTGGCTGACATAGGAAACCACGGTCGGCACGTCGAAGATCAGCTTGTCGGTGTTGCCAGTCTGCATACGCTGCCCGTTGAGGTCGAGCCAGAGATCGAGATCGTTGATGTTGGCGATCTCGTCGAGCGTGACCAGCCACGGCCCGAACGGGCCAAAGGTGTCGCAGCCCTTGCCCTTGTCCCACTGCCCGCCGCGTTCAAGCTGGTACTCGCGCTCGGACAGATCGTTCACCAGCACGAGCCCGGCCACGTGGTCCAGCGCCGCCTCCGGGGTGACGTAGCGCGCCTCGCGGCCGATCACGACGCCGAGCTCGACCTCCCAGTCGCTTTTCACCGAAGTGGGCGGCAGCAACACATCGTCGTTAGGGCCGATAATGCTTGAGGTCGCCTTGGTGAAGATGATCGGCTCGGCCGGCACGGGCATGCCCGCCTCATGGGCGTGATCAATGTAGTTCAGGCCGATGCAGAGGAACTTGCCGACCCTGCCGACGGGCTCGGCGAGGCGCACATCACCCTCCACCAGCGGCAGCGTGGCGGGGTCAATGCCGGCTAGCTCCGCGGGCAGGCGGGCGAGCAGCGTGCCATCGATGTCCGGCACCACGCCAGCCAGGCTGCGGATCCGACCGGTGTCGTCGAGCATGCCCGGCAATTCCGCGCCCCGCGGCCCATAACGCAGCAATTTCATGAATTTGCCCTTTCATCTGGCAGGAATGGCCCTGCCGGACGGCGGGGCCTCAATCGATCGCGAGCGCCATGCTCGAGAAGCGCTCCGGCTCGGAATAGGCCATGCGCAGGTGGGTGAGCAGCGCCATGCGCGGATCGACGTTGCCGCCGGTCACCACGTCGAGCAGCTCGCGATGGTGGTTGAGCCGCCATTGCCGCATCTCGCGGCTGACGTGTTCCAACGTCTTGTGGGCGAACAGCGCGATGGTCAGCTGGTCGAGCATGCGCTCCAGCCAGGGGTTGCCCGCAGTGCGCCAGATGAGCTGGTGGAACCGGCGATCGAGATCGGCCGCCTCGGCCAGCGGCCCTTCCCAGTGCTCCATCTGCTCGACCAATGCCTCGAGCTGCGCCCGGACCTCCGCGGTCATGTGCACGCGGGCCAGCTTCATCGCCTCGGCTTCCAGCACGATCCGCAGCGAGTTGATCTGCTGCACTTCCACCTCGGACAACTGGATGACGAACATCCCGCGCCGCTCGAGGTTCATTACAAGGCCCTGCTCCTGCAGATGCGATAGAGCCTCGCGTACCGGGATGCGGCTGGTCGAGAACTCGCGCGCGATCTGGCTCTCGTTCAGGCGGTCGCCCGGCTTGAAGCGCCCCTCGAGAATTTGCTGGCGCAGGACCCGCGCGATGTGGTTGCGCAACGTGGATGGGGTTTCGCTGGGGGCGAGGTGTTCGACAGTCGCCACGGAGCCAGATTCCTCTTTGCCAGAGCCGATGCAGCCCTTCCGCGCCCGTCTCCGCCTCGGGGCTAGCATATAGTCGCCAATTCGGACCACGCAAGCGGCGCCGCGCCAACCGAGCGGGGGAACGCACCATCCCGACGCCTCAGTGGTTGTGGCGGGGCAATCGTGCCCCGACCTGCTGGAACTCGACCGCATACTCCAGCACCGCACCGCCTTCGAGGCTGCCGACGTGGGCGCGGTACATGGCCTCCCACGGGGTCTGGCTTGCCGGCATCGCAGGAGGGACCTCGGCGCGGCGGCGGGCGATTTCAGCCTCGTCGACCAGGGCGTCACAGCGGCCGGTGTTGAGATCGATCCGGATGATGTCGCCGGTGCGCAGCCATGACAGTCCCCCGCCCGCCGCCGCCTCGGGGCTGCAGTGGACGATCGACGGGCTGTCCGACGTGCCGGACTGGCGTCCGTCCCCGATTGTCGGCAGGCTGGTGATCCCGGCGCGGATCAGGGCGTCGGGCGGCTGCATGTTGACCACTTCGGCGCTACCCGGCCACCCCAGTGGCCCGGCGCCCCGCATCACCAGGATGCACGTCTCGTCGATCTGCAACGCGGGGTCATTGATGCGGTTGTGGTAATCGTCGCCGCCGTCGAACACGATCGCGCGGCCCTCGTAGACCCCGGCAGCGCCGGGCCGCTCGAGATAGCGCCGACGAAACCCGTCGCTGATCACGCTGGCCTTGAGGATCGCGAAATCGAACAGGTTGCCGGTGATGGGCAGCAGCCCGGCCGCGGGCAGCAGAGGTTCGGCCACGGTGCGGATCACGTCGCCATCGGCATCTGCCGCATCGGCGATGTTGGCGCCCAGTGTGTGGCCGGTCACAGTCATCCGATCGGGGTGGAGCAGGCCGGCGCGGGCCAGCTCCTTGAGCACGACGGGCACACCCCCCGCCCGGGCGAAGCCTTCGCCCAGATGGGTCCCGGCCGGGGCCATATTGAGGATCAGCGGAACACTGGCGCGCTCGCGCCAGTCCTGCACAGTCACGGTCTGGCCAGCGTGACGGGCCATCGCGGTGATGTGCGGCTGGGCATTGGTCGAGCCGCCGATTGCCGCGGTCAGGGTGATGGCGTCGAGGAAAGCCTCGCGGGTCAGGATCCGGCTCGGACGCAGATCCTCCTCGACCATCTCGACGATGCGTCGTCCGGTAGCGTAGGCATACTGTGCCCGCTCACGCCAGGCTGCCGGGATCGCCGCGCAGCCGGGCAGCGACAGACCCAGCGCCTCGGCGATGGCGTTCATGGTGGAGGCTGTGCCCATGGTGTTGCAATGACCGACCGACGTGGCCGAGGCGGCGGCAGCGGCGATGAAGTCCTCTTCGTCGATCTCTCCGGCGGCCAACCGCTTGCGGCTGGCCCAGATCACCGCACCGGACCCAACCCTGCGGCCCTCGTGCCAGCCGTCGAGCATCGGCCCGCCCGACAGGACGATGGCGGGCAGGTCCATCGTGGCGGCGGCCATGATCCCGCTCGGCGTGGTCTTGTCGCAGCCAGTGGTCAGGACCACGCCGTCCAGCGGATAGCCGTTGAGAATCTCGACCAGCCCGAGATAGGCGAGATTGCGGTCCAGGGCCGCGGTTGGCCGGCGACAGTTCTCGAAGATCGGGTGGAGCGGGAATTCCATCGCAATTCCACCGGCATCGCGGATCCCTTCGCGCACGCGCTGGGCCAGCTGCAGATGCACCCGGTTGCAGGGGTTGAGATCACTGCCAGACTGCGCGATGCCGATGATCGGCCGCCCCGAGCGGAGCTCGTCCGGAGTCAGACCATAGTTCATGAAGCGCTCGAGATAGACCGCGACCATGTCGGGCCGAGCAGGATTGGCAAACCAGTCCTGCGAGCGCAGGCGCCGTGGCGATGCACCGTCAGGTCTGTCGCTGGCTGTCACCCGGTCTCCCCCGCATCGGCGCTGTCTGCCGCCTTGCGCGGCCGCCAAACTGTATATAGACGACAGTTTATGACTGTCAAACGCGTGCCTGTGGGCGCGACCCCGCGATGAAGATGGCGCCGCCGGACGGCGCGGTCATGGCGCGCCGGGCCGAGATTGCCTCGGCCCTCGCCGCGCTGGTGCCCGATGGCGTCATCGCCGACGATGCCGGCGTCTCGCCCTATGGCAGCGATGGCCTCACCATGTACCGACAGAGCCCGTTGGCGGTCGTGCTGCCGCGCACGACGGCCGAGGTCTCGGCGGTGCTGGCCTGGTGCCACGCGCAAGGGGTCAAGGTGGTGGCGCGCGGAGCGGGCACATCGCTCTCGGGCGGGGCGCTGCCGCTGGCCGACGGCATCGTGCTGGGCATGGCCCGGTTCAACCGCATCCTCTCGATCGACTACGCCGACCGGGTGGCCGTGGTCCAGCCCGGCGTGACCAACCTCGCCGTGTCCCAGGCAGTCGCCGCCCGAGGCTTTTACTATGCACCCGACCCGTCAAGCCAGATTGCCTGCTCGATCGGCGGCAACGTGGCAGAGAACGCCGGGGGCGTGCACTGCCTCAAGTACGGCACAACCAGCCCCAACCTGTTGGGGGTCGAACTCGTGTTGATGGACGGCACCGTGCTGCGACTGGGCGGGGCGGGAATGGAGCAGCCGGGCTATGACCTGCTCGGACTGGTCTGCGGATCCGAGGGCCTGCTCGGCGTGGTGACCGAGGCCACGGTCCGCATCCTGCCCCGGCCGGCGACGCAGCGCGCGCTGCTGCTGGGCTTTCCCAGCGTGGCCGACGCGAGCGACTGTGTGGCCGCAATCATCGCCGCGGGCATTATCCCAGCCGGGCTGGAGATGATGGATGCGCCGGCAATCCGGGCTGCCGAGGCCTTTGTTCAAGCGGGCTATCCGACCGACGTGGCCGCGCTGATGATCGCCGAGGCCGATGGCTGTCCGGCCGAAGTCGACGACCAGATCGCCCGCATCACCGCGATCGCCCAGGCCCACAACTGCCAGCACCTGAAGGAAAGCAGCGACGAGGCCCAACGCCTGCTGTTCTGGGCCGGGCGCAAGGCGGCTTTTCCGGCGGTGGGACGCATCGCCGCGGACTATTACTGTGTCGACGGTACGATCCCGCGCCGCCAGTTGGGTGCGGTCCTGGCTGAGATCTCGGCGATCGCCGCCCGTCATGGCCTCGGCGTGGCGAACGTGTTCCATGCCGGCGACGGCAACCTGCATCCGCTGGTAATGTACGATGCGCGGATCCCGGGCCAGACCGAGGCCGCCGAGGCTGCCGGGTCCGAGATTCTCAAGGCCTGTGTCGATGCCGGTGGGGTACTGACCGGCGAGCACGGCGTGGGGGTCGAGAAGCGCGACTTGATGGAGCACCAGTTCGGTCCGGTCGACCTCGCCGTGCAGAGCCGGCTGAAATGCGCGTTCGACGAGCGCGGCCTGCTCAACCCGGGCAAGGTGTTCCCCACGTTGAGCCGCTGCGCCGAGCTCAACGCCATGCATGTCCATGGTGGGCAGCTTCCCTTCCCCGACCTGCCGCGGTTCTGATGGTCTACCGTCCCGCCTGCGTCGAGGACCTCGCAGAGACCCTGCGCACCGCCGGCGCCCGGGGCGAAACCCTCGCGGTGACCGGCAGCGGCAGCAAGCCGGGGCTCGGCCCCGGCGAGGCGGCGGCGAGGCTTGACCTGACCGCGCTGGGTGGCCGGGTGGAGCACGATCCGGGCGAGCTTCTGCTGACCGCACCGGCCGCCATCCCGCTGGCCGAGATCACTTCACTGCTCGCCGACGCCGGCCAGTGCCTCGCCTTCGAGCCGCTCTCCCCAGCCGCGATCTGGGGACAGGGTGAGGGCACGCTGGGCGGGACGGTCGCCTGCGCCCTGTCCGGTCCTCGTCGTCCCTTCGCGGGTGCCGCGCGGGACCATGTCCTCGGCCTGGCCGGAGTCACCGGGCGCGGCGAGATCTTCCGCGCCGGCGGCAAGGTGCTGAAAAACGTCACCGGCTTCGACCTGCCACGGCTGCTCACCGGTTCGCGCGGAACCCTCGCGGTGATCACCGAGCTGACGCTCAAGGTGCTGCCGCTCCCCCCGGCCGAGGCAACGCTGCGCCTGCCCGCCGCCACGGCGGCCGGCGCGGTGCGGCTGATAGCCGAGGCGCTGATGGTCGATGGCGGGTTGACCGGCGCGGCCTGGCGGGACGGCATGGTGCTGCTAAGGCTGGAATCGACTGCCCGGGCCCTGCCCGCACTGGTCGCCGCCGCACAGGCCAGGCTGCCCAGCGGCGAGTTGGTCGAGGGGGCCGCGAGCCGGGCGCTGTGGGCCGCCGCGGCCTGCCTGCCCGCGGCGACCGATGCCGGGGACAGTCTCTGGCGCTGTGCGCTCCCCGCCAGCCGCGCTCCCGCTCTGGCCGCGCTGCTCCCCGCTGGCGCCGGGCTGACGCTTGACTGGGGCGGCGCCCTGGCCTGGCTAAGTCTGCCGCCTGAGCTGGCCGAGTTCGATGTCCATGCCGCGCTGGCGACCGCCGCTGGGCGCGAGGGGCATGCCGAACGGCTGCGCGGACCCGCCGGAGACATCCCCCCCCGCGCGCCGCTCGAACCCGGGCCAGCAGCGCTTTCGGCCCGGCTCAAGGCCCTGTTCGATCCCGCCGGGATCCTGTCGCCGCGGGCCGCCCCTGGAGCCGGCGCATGAGCGAAAGACCGGCCGGCATCGATCTGGACGGCGCCGCGGCGCGGATCCGACAGTGCGTGCACTGCGGGTTCTGCACCGCCACCTGCCCGACCTACCTGGTCACTGGCGACGAGCTCGACAGCCCGCGGGGTCGGATCTGGTTGATCAAGGACATGCTGGCCGCGCCCGACCTGGCGCCGTCGCCCCGTGCGGTGCACCACATCGACCGCTGCCTGTCCTGCCTGTCGTGCACCACGACCTGCCCGTCAGGGGTGGACTACATGCATCTGGTTGATGCCGCCCGGGCGCATATCGAGACCCGTCATCGCCGGCCACTGGGGCAGCGGCTGCTCCGTGCCGCGCTACCGGCACTGCTCACCCGGCGGCGCCTGTTCCGCCTGCTGCTGCGCGCCGGACGCCTCGCGCGGCCGCTCAGCCGGCTCCTCCCCGCACCACTCGCCGCCATGATCGCGATGGTTCCCGCCACGCTCGCCGCGCCGGGTCTGGCGGAGCAGAGGCAGGCCCTTGCTCCGGCTGCCCCCCGGCGCGGGCGGGTGATCCTCCACCTTGGCTGCGTCCAGCCGGTCCTGCGACCGGCGATCGA
Source organism: Novosphingobium piscinae (assembly GCF_014230355.1). GTDB lineage: Bacteria > Pseudomonadota > Alphaproteobacteria > Sphingomonadales > Sphingomonadaceae > Novosphingobium > Novosphingobium piscinae. Next base: position 109,627 of record NZ_JACLAX010000010.1, on the reverse strand, counting down.
CGATGCCGCGCTGCGCCTGCTTGCCCGCCACGGGATCGAGGTGGTGATCACCCGGCAATCGGCCTGTTGCGGTGCGCTCGATCACCATCTGGGCCGCGAGCCCGCTGCCGTGGCCCATGCCCGCGCCAACATTGCGGCCTGGGAGGCGGCCGGGCCGGTCGATGCCATCGTGATCACCGCCTCGGGCTGCGGTACTGTGATCAAGGATTACCCGGCGCTGTTCGCTCAGGATCCGGATATGGCCGCCCGTGCTGCTGCGGTCTCCGGAAAGGCGGTCGATATTGCCGAGTATCTGGCCCGGCTGCCCGCCCTGCCATCATGCCTTGCGCCCGGTGTACCGGTGGCATGGCACAGCGCCTGCTCGTTGCAACATGGCCAGCAGGTCAAGACTGCGCCGCGCGCCCTGCTGGTCGCGGCCGGCTTCGACGTCAGGGATCCGGTTGAGGCCCACATCTGCTGCGGCTCTGCTGGCAGCTATGCGATTCTCCAGCCCGCGCTCTCGGCCACGCTTAAGGCCCGCAAGCAGGCAGCACTGATGGCGACCGGCGCGCGCATCGTGGCTAGCAGCAATATCGGCTGCATGGGCCAGATTGCCGCGGATCAACTGCATACAGTGCATCTGGTCGAGCTGCTGGATTGGGCCAGCGGCGGACCGATTCCTCCGGGGGTGGCCGCAGCCAACTGTTGAGTTTTGGCATCACCGACACACTTTCGGTGGTCCCGACCGCAAAGGAGACCTGCCCGAGACGAGAACCCGTTGACTGTATCTGTATACAGTGTACAAGAAGGTCAAGCCAATGGCCGTGACGGCTGTGGTGGCCTGCCAGTGTCGTGACGCCTCCGCCAAGCAGCGGCGGCGCACGTGAGTTGGTGCAGGGAGGATGCCTTGGCAGCGCGACTGCCCGCCCCCGGCAGCATCCGGCGGGCGATTGACATCGTCTCCTCACCGGCTCGGCGCATGCGGCGGGCAAGATCGCTCTGGGGGAGATAACATGAAGCGCATCGAGTTCATGAAGTCGGATCGCCTGCATCGCGCCACCTACCTGACCGGCGCGGCCGTGCTGGCGCTGACCCTTGCCGGCACCGCAGCGGCCCAGACGGCTGCCGCACCGGCCGATGCCAAGACCGGGGCGGCGACCGCGGGCGCCGGCACCGGGGAGGACGATTCCGAGATCGTGGTCACGGGCACCAGTATCCGCGGTGTCGCCCCGATCGGCTCGCCATTGGTTGGCGTCGATCAAGAGTTCGTCAAGGTCAATGCCCCGGCCAACATGTCCGAACTGCTCAGCCTGGTACCCCAGCTGGGCAACTTTGGCGTCAACCACGAGATCGCTACGACCGGGCGCTTCCGCACCGGCGGCTTCCTGCCCAACATCCATAACATCGGCATCTTCGCCACGCTTGCGCTGTTCAACGGCCACCGCATGGCCGCGGTCGGCGGCGAGGCGGTCCTGCCCGATCCGGGCATTGTCCCCGTCATGGGCATTGGCCGGGTCGAGATCGTCGCCGACGGCTCATCAGCGGTCTATGGATCGGACGCCGTCGCCGGTGTGGCGAACTTTATCTACCGCCGCGACATGGACAGCTTTGAGGCTCAAGGCACTTACGGGTTCTCACCCGAGCACAGCTACGAAAAGCGCAACCTCGGGCTCGGTTGGGGCAAGAAGTGGTCCACCGGCAACGTGATGATCGTTGGCGAGTACAGCTCCAACAAGTCTCCGTTCAACTCGGAGATTCCCTTCCTCCGCGCGGATCAGCGCTTCCGTGGCGGCCGCGACCAGCGCACCACGGTCTGCGACCTGCCAAACGTGACGATCGGCAGCACAGTCTATGCTTATCCGTCCTTCGCGGTAGGCACCGCCAACCGCAATCGCTGCGAGAATCAGCTCAACACCGAACTGGTCCCGGAATCGACCCGCTATTCGATGCTCGCGACCTTCCGGCAGGAGCTCAACGACACGATCACCGTGTGGGCCGAGGGCAACTACTCCAAGCTCGACACCTCGCGCGTGGCCAACCCGCGCGCACTCAACCTCACCGTGCCCCAGACCAATCCCTACCTGACCCTGCCCCCCGGCGTGACGCTCGCGCCGGGCCAGACGGTCGCCGTGGCGCGCAATGGCGAAGGCCTGTTCCCCAACCCGGTGAACGTGCAAAGCTCAGAGGTCATCGGCGTGACGCTGGGCGCAGACGTCAAGCTCGGCAGCGGCTGGCTGCTCAACGTGATGACCCACTATTCGAAGACCAACGACTTCAACTCCCAGCCGGAAATCGATCTGGTGGCGGCGCAGAACCTGGCCAACGGCACCACCCTGGCCACGGCGTTCAATCCCTTCGGGCAGGCCGCGCAGAACAACGCCAGCGTGCTGGCCCAGATCAACAACGGTTTCACCCAGATCAACGACAGCTCGCAGTACCTGCGTCAGCTGATGGTCAAGGCCGATGGTCCGGTGTTCGCGCTGGGCGGCGGCGACGTCCGTGTCGCGATCGGCAGCGAGTTCCGCGACGAGCAAGCCAACCAGCTGCAGATTGGCGGGGTTCCCGGCCCGCAGCAGCTGCTGGTCCGCAACGACAAGATCTCGCGCTTCGTCGCGGCGGCCTTCACCGAGATCAACTTCCCGTTCTTCACCTCAAGCAACGGCCGTCCCGGGCTTGAACGGCTCGAACTGTCGGTGTCCGGCCGCTACGATCACTACCAGAAGCTGGGCGGCACATTCAATCCGAAGGTCGGCCTGGTTTGGGCACCGGTCGAGGACCTGTCGCTGCGCGGCTCGTGGAGCACCAGCTTCGTCGCGCCGAACCTGGGCCTCATCACCTCGATCTTCGGCGTGCCGCAGATCGGGCTCAACATCGCCGGCTTCGGCAACAACGTGAACATCTACAACCAGGGCGGTGGCAATCCGGCCCTGACCCCTGAAGAGGCCGAGACCTACTCGCTCGGCGCCGATTTCAAGCCCAGCTTCATCCCGGGTCTGAAGTTCAGCGCCACCTACTACAACGTCAAGTACAAGAACCTGATCTACAAGCCGACCCAGGCGGACGCGTTCAACAACCCGTTCTTCGCCTTCGCGGTGGTGCGCAACCCCACTGCCGCCCAGGTGGCAGCAGCAATCGCCGCCGCGCCGCCACAGAGCCCGGTGCCGTCGCGGATCGACGCGATCTTCCAGTCCTTTGCGATCAACGTGGGCCAGCGGATCATCGACGGTCTCGACTTCGACCTGAACTACCGCGTGCCCACCAGCATCGGCAACTTCACCGTCAACGTGAACGCCAACCGGCAGCTGGGCTTCCGGCAGGAGTTGGCGCCGGGCACCGGTTTCCAGGACATCATCGGTCAGCAGAATGCCATCAAGTGGCGCGGCCGCGGCCAGCTGAGCTGGAACCGCAACAACCTCACCGTGTCCGGCTTCATGACCTATGTCGGCGGCTTCACCAACATCACCACCGGCACCCCGTTCCCGAATGTGAAGAGCTGGGAAACCTTCGACCTGACTGTCCAGTACGATCTGCCCAACGTACTCAAGGGCAGCCAGATCCAGCTGCGCGGCTCGAACATCTTCAACCGGTGGCCACCGTTCTACGACGGAACGCTGGGCTTCTTCCAGAATGCGCACTCCCCGTTCGGGCGCACGCTGGAGATCACCTTGCGCACCCGGTTCTGAGCTTCACCCTGAAGACCCTTGTGCCGGGCGCTCGCGCCCGGCCCTTTTTTCAGGGCCCTGCGAGAGGAGTCCCCGCATGCAGATGACCCGTCGCCGGTTCGGCCAGTCAGCGCTCGCCGCCACCCTCTTCGCCGGGTTCCCCAGCCTGGCCATCGCCGAGGCCGAAGGGGTCCTGCCCCGCAAGTCGCCGCTCGGCGTGGCCGCGACCGGACTCTCGGCGCACCTGCGCGGACTGGACGGGGTTGCCAAAGGCCTGCGCGAGGATCCCGTGGCCTTCCTCGACTATGTGCGCAGCCTCGGTGGCGGCGGGGTGCAGATCGGCGTGGGCCAGGCCGACATTTCACGCTTCCGCGCCCGGCTCGAGCAGCTCGGCATGTACTACGAGGGTCAGGCCAGCCTGCCCACCCGCAGCGACGGTGACTATGGGCCGTTCGAGGCCAGTGTCCGGGCCGCAGCCGAGCTTGGCGCGACCTGTGTGCGGGCGGTCTCGCGGCCGCCAGCGGACAGCACTGGCCGGCGCTACGAGTCCTTTACCAGTCTGGCCGACTGGTCGCGCTGGCTGGCAGAAGCCAACACCATTATCGAACGCTGCGTGCCGATCGCCGAGAAGTACCGCGTGGCGATCGCGCTGGAGAACCACAAAGACCGGACAGTCGCGGAGCACGTCGCGCTGCTCAAGCGGATCGACAGCGCCTATCTCGGCAGCCTGATCGACCCGGGCAACAACATGAGCTTCATGGAACGCCCCGAGGAAACCGTGACCGCGCTCGCGCCTTGGGTGAAGGCCTGTTCGCTCAAGGACATGGGAGTGGCCCCTTACGCCGAGGGTTTCCTCCTGTCGGAGGTGCTGTTCGATACCGGGATGACCGACCAGGCGCGGCTTTTCGCGATCATGCGCAAGGCCAATCCCCGAATTTTCCCGACCACCGAGCTGATCACCCGCGATCCGCTGAAGGTGCCGGTCCTGACCGACCGCTATCATGCGGCCTTCGCCGACCGCCGGCCACGCGTCGACCGATGGATGGCAATGGTGCGGCGCCGGCAGACCGCACTGCCGATCGTGAGCACGCTCTCGCCCGCGGAGCAGTTCCGGCTTGAGGAGGAGAACAACCGCCGGGTGTTTGCCTGGGGTCTGGCCAAGCTGGCCTAGCCACAGGGTCGCACCGCGGGGCGCGCCGGACCGCCGGCCTGGCGCGCCCCGCGTCGCCGCCTAGCGGGTCGGGGTGAGCTGCGGGTACTTGATCCCCAGCTGCTCAAGGTAGCTCGGGTACTTGGCAGGGTCGTAGTAGTACTTCTTCAGCTCGGGCCGGATTCGCTCCATCAGCTCCTTGTTGAGGTGGATCGCCGGCTTGTCCTCGGGGGTCAGGACCGGATCGTACTTCTGGTCCTTGAGCTGCACGGTCTGAAAATAGGTCTTGGCATCGGTGACCAGCTTGGGCGTGGTGAGCACGTCGAGCACGGTCATCGCCACGGCCTTGGCGCCGGCCACCGCCCCCTTGTGGGCGATCGGCGTGGTCATGGCGATCGCCGAGGTGACGTTGTGGCCGATCATGCTGGGGATGTTGGACGGGAAGCGGATCGTGATCGTCGGCACGGTCCACATGATGTCGCCGATGTCATCCGATCCACCGCCGGTCGACGGACCGCGCGTGTCCGGGTTGGATAGCGGTTCGACCTCGGTCTTGAGCGGAGCGACCTTGAACTTCAGCGCCTCCTGGACCGCCTTGGTGAAAGCCTGGTCGTCGGGCGTCCACTTGGGCATGCCGACCAGCTTGATGTTCTCGTAGGCGGCCTCGGCCAGCGGCTTGTTGCCGAAGTTCGGCGCGGCATAGCCGAGCACCCGCTTGGTCATGGTTGTCCCGGTCGCCTTCGCCGCGGCCTCGGCGATCTCGGTGCCGGTCTGGTAGAGCTTGCGGATCGAATCGAAGGTCTGTTCACGGAAGTAGTACCAAACCGTGGCCTCGCCCGGGACGATGTTGGGCTGCCCGCCGCCATTGGTGATCACATAGTGCGAGCGCTGTGTCAGGGGCAGGTGCTCGCGCCGCATGTTCCAGGCGATGTCCATCAGCTCGACGCCGTCAAGCGCGCTGCGCCCGGACCACGGCGAGCCCGCGGCATGGCTGGTGATTCCCTTGAAGGTGTATTCGACCGAGACCATCCCGTTGTTGCCGGAATCGCCGTAGCTGGTGCCGAAGCTGGAGGCGACGTGGGTGAAGATCGAGACGTCGACGTCCTTGAACAGGCCGGCGCGAACATAGAACGCCTTGGTCGCCAAGAGCTCTTCGGCCACGCCGGGCCACAGCATCAGCTTGCCCTTGAGCTTGTGCTTGATCATCACCTCCTTGGTCGCCAGCGCGGCGGCGATGATCAGCGGCATGCCCGAGTTGTGGCCCTCGCCGTGACCCGGGGCACCGGCCACCAGGGGCTTGATCTGCGGCACCCCCGGAACCTGCGACAGTCCCAGCAGACCGTCGACGTCCGAACCGAGCGCCACGACCGGTCCGTCGCCGTTGCTCCAGGTGGCGGTCCAGGCGGTGGGAATGCCCGCCACGCCGCGGTTGATGGTGAAGCCGTTCTTCTCGAGGATGCCCGTCAGGTATTCCGCGGTCTGGTACTCCTGGAACCCCGGCTCCTGGAAGCTGAACACCGAATCGACCATCTCCTGAACCAGCTTGGCCTGGCCATCGATCAGTGCCGCCGCTTCGGTCTTGAGCGCGGGCGGGGCCTTGGCTGCCACGCTCAGCGGGGTGCCGGCGAGCAGCAGGGCCATGGTCGAAAGTACCGCTGTCTTCATCATCATCGTCTCACTCCCATCGGGAACTGTTGAAGCTCTCCCGCGCCCGGGGCGCCGCGCCGCGCCACCCCGGGCCGGCGGTTTACATCTTGATGCGCACGCCCATCCGGAACACGCGACCGAGCACGTCGTAGAGCGCGCGGTTGGTCTGCGGATAGGCCGGGGTGTTGTTGCCGGTCGGGCCGTTGCCGACCAGCACCGGATCCTTGTTGGTCAGGTTGCGGATCGACAGGAAAGCCTGGGCCTTGGCGCCCGCCACCTCGAAATTGTAGCTGGCGTTGATGTCGTAATAGAACGCGCCGGCAATCGAATTGAGGTTCACGGTGCGGCGGTCAGCGGTCGAGAGCGGACAGTCGGCGGTGCAGACGATGTAGTTGTTGTTGTAGACGCCGCCCGACACGCCGCGGGCCACGCCCTGGATGCTGAAGCCGCTGTCGAAGTCGTAGCCGGCGGTGAAGCGGTAGGTCCACTTGGGCAGGCCGCCGGTATTCTGGCCGGCGGCATCGGTCTGCAGCGTCACGCCGTTGTCGGTCACCAGCTCGATCGCATGGCTGGCAAGGCCGCGCAGGGTCAGGTTGCCCGGACCGATCTGGCGGCGGTAGCTCGCCTCGATATCGATCCCGCTGGTCTCAAGACTGACGAAGTTGGTCGGCTTGATCTCGATGCTGGTCACCGCGAGGCCGGGTGTGGTGACCCCACGACCGCCGGTGGTCGAGATGAAGGTACAGGCCGTGGCGATCTGCTGGAGATAGCACTGGTCAACCAGCGTCTGCGCGGTCAGCGAGTCGATCGAGCCCGACAGGTCGATCTTGTAGTAGTCCACCGACATCGCGAAACCGGGCAGGAAGGCCGGTGTGGCGACCACGCCGACGCCGTAGGTGCGCGCCACCTCCGGCTTCAGGCCGGGATTGCCCACCGTCGATTCGTTGAACTGGTTGGCGGCGACCGAACCGTTGGGCTGGGGCACGTTGACCGTGTTGGTGCGGCCCGTGCCCGGGGCGAACAGCTCGGACAGGTTGGGCGCGCGGATATCCCGCGAGACCGTGCCGCGCAGCTTGATGTCGGGGATGACCTGCCAGGTCAGACCGGCCTTCCATGTCGTCACCGTGCCCGAGGTCGAATAGTCCGTCAGGCGCGCCGCCCCGTTGAAGTCGAGCCCGGAGGCCAGCGGCACGATGGTTTCGACGTAGCCTTCCTTGACGGTGTAGGCACCGATGGTCGGCAGGTAGTTGCCGTAGATCCAGGTGCCGGTGGTCACCCCGTTGGCGACCAGCGGGCGGAACAGCTGATCGACCTGCCCGTTCACCGATTCCTTGCGGTATTCGCCGCCGAAGGCGAGCGAGACCTGGCCGGCCCAGGTGCTGAACAGATTGTTGGTCGAAACGTTGAGCGCGACCACCTCCTGCTTGAGCTGCTGGGTGCGCAGCGGCTGCTGGCCGTTGTACAGCACATAGTCGATCGCCGCCTGCGAGGCGCCGTTGGTGCCGATCCGGTTAAGCGGGACACAGGAGCGGTCGTCGTTGGTGGTGTTGGCGTCGACGTTGATCCGGCAGACCACCGTGCCCGCAGCATAGCCCCCGACGTTGCCCGCCAGCGCGGCCACCGCATCGGTGGCTGCAGCCATGCGCGCAATGTTCCAGGTGTTGGTCAACAGCTCGCGCGTCTTGGTCTCGCCGAGCTGGTAGTAGCCATCCCACTTCCAGTCCTTGCCCAGCGCGCCGAATTCGCCGTTGGCTCCGACGACGTAGCGATAGACCTCGCGCGTATTGTCGCTGCCCTGCGGCGGCAGGAAAATGTTGCTGGTCCCGATCTGGATCGAGTTCAGGTTGTTGGCGACCATCGCCGCCCGCACCGAGTCCGGCAGGAAGGCGTTGTCGCGCTGGATCGTCACACCCACGGTCGGGGTTTGCTGATAGAAGCTCTGGCCGTTGTACTTGCTGTAGGCGAACTGGCCGAAGACGTTGAACGCAGGCGAGAACTCGAAACTCAGGCGTCCGAAGGCCGAGGTCCGCTTTTCGGCAGGGAGCAGGGTGGCGCTGCTGCGATGACCAGCCGTGGTTATCGCGAGGTCGCCACCGACCATCCACTGGCCGCTGGTCGGGCCGAACACCAGCTGGTTGACCGTGGCCCTGCCCGTGGCCGGGTTGATCGAACCGAAGTAGGTCCCGCTGAGCGGCCCGGTGCTGATCAGGCCGCCGGGGGTGAACTGGCCAGTGCCGATTCCCGATGCGATCAGAAACTCGTTGACGCAGGGCGTCGAGGCCAGCGTATCGCGGCAACCGGCGGCGCTGTAGGCCGGGTTGTTGGCGAGGAAGAAGCCGCTGTCGTTCCAGTCGCGGTCGATGCTCTGGATGCCGGTCTGGGTGAAGTGCTCGACCGAGGCGATGGCGTGGCCGCGCCCGTCGGCGAATTTCGTGCCGACCGTGCCGGACAGCTTGTGGTTCGGACCATCCCCATAAGTGGTCACGCCATACTCGTACTCGGCGTTGAACCCGGTGAACTCCTTGTTGAGGATGAAGTTGACCACGCCCGACACCGCATCGGAACCATAGGCCGACGAAGCGCCGCCGGTCACAACCTCTACCCGCTGGATCAGCGCCTGCGGGAAGGTGTTGACATCGACCGTGCCCGTCGTGGTCGAGGCAACCGAGCGCTGCCCGTCAAACAGGACAAGGGTGCGCACCGCACCGAGCGCACGCAGGTTGACGCTGTTGATCCCGGCGGCGCCGTTGGAGAGCGAACCGTTGGTGCTCGCGGCCGTGGTCGATCCGCGCACCGCGGGGAGCGTGTTGACGAAATCCGAGATGTTGGCGGGCGCTTCGGCCTTGAGCTCCTTCGTGCTGACCACGCTCACGGGGGTCGGCGCATCGTACCCGTCGCGGACGATGCGCGACCCGGTGACGGTGATCTGCTCGACCGGATTGCCGACCGTGTCCTGCTCAGCAGGAGCCTGCGGAGCGACGTCCGCCGCCTGGGCCCACGCCGAGGATGGCAGAGCGAGACATGCCAGCGACACGCTGCCGAGCAGCGCTGTCGACGAGGCCACCCCACGGAAACTCTTCGCACCCACCCGATGCTGCATTGTAACCCCCCTATTTCAAGTTGAAATCGCGACCTTTCGTCTCTCCTCATAGAAATACTGCGTTCAGTACTTTCATAAGTTTGAATCTTTGATCATATTCTGCCCATTGTCGAAAAATCTGGGCGGTCCGATGGCATTGGGAAATGCGCAGATTAGGACCCTTGACAAGATCGCAATCGGAAGGTCCTGATTGATTCTTGAATCGGTCCCGCGCATTACCACGGACAATTTGATTTTTAATAAAATCACCTTTCAAATGAGCTGAGAAATTTGTCTTTCAAATCTTCTTGGCCTCCTGTTGATCGATTTTGAAACAGTCGGGCAGCTTGTGATGGAACTGGACGAGGTGGATTTCCGGCTGCTCGAGCTCCTGTCGACCGACGGGCGCTGCACCGACGTGGCCATGGGCGAGCAGCTCGGCCTGTCGAGCCCGGCGGTGGCGCGCCGAAGGCGCATCCTCGAAGAAAACGGGATCATCGCCGGCTACCGCGCCCAGCTATCGCTCGAACAACTGGGCTTTTCGGGAGTCGTGATCGTGATGATCGAGCTGCGCTCGCAGGCTGAGCAGGTGCTCAACGAATTCGAGGAGGAAGTCGTGAAGTGCCCCTCGATGTCCTATTGCGGCTTCATCTCGGGCGACACCGATTTCATCCTGATTGTCCATGTCAGTTCGCTCGACGAATACGACACGATCTACCGCCGGGAACTGTCGAACCTGCCGCACGTCGCGAAGATCCGGAGCAGCTTCATTCTGCGCGAAGTGGCCCGCCGTTCGACCATTCCCATCGTTTTTGACCGCGCCCGGACCGGGCGCGGCCACCCCCCGCGTTGATCATCGTGGAGCCAAAGCCCATGCCCCTGTCCCGTCGCATCTACCCCCTCGCCTCGGCTTCGGCCCTCGCCCTGATCGCGCTGTCGGGGCCGCTTGCGCGGGCTCAGGCCCCCACCCCGATGGCAACGCCGACCAGCCCGACAGCGATGCGGATGGAGGGTTTCGTGCCACTCGTGTGGGATGCGGCCAAGGGCCGCATGCTGATCGAGGTGCCCGCCTTCGATACCGACATCCTCTACTATGTCTCGGCCGCAAGCGGCGGCGGCTCGGTCGAGTTGCCGCTCGATCGCGGCATCCTCGACAGCGCGGTGATCCGCTTCCAGCGCGCCGGGTCGCGCGTGCTGGTGGTCGAAATCAACACGGGCTACCGCACCACGGCCGGCACAGCCCAGACGGCGACCGGCGTGGCCGATTCCTTTCCCACCTCGGTCCTTGCGAGCCTGCCGATCGAATCGACCGCGGGAGGCAAGATAGTGGTTGATGCCACCGGGCTGTTCCTGCGCGACGCCGCCGGGATCGAGGCCGTTCTGCGGCGAGCCAACCAAGGCGGCTGGCGGTTCGATCCGGCGCGCAGCGCGTTCCACCTGCCGGCCACCAGGGCCTTCCCGGACAACTCCGAGGTGGAGACGATCGCCACTTTCGCCGGGGATGCCCCGGGGGCACTGGTGCGCAGCGTCACGCCCGATCCGCGCAGCCTGACCCTGCGCATCCACCACAGCTTCCTCAAGGCGCCAAGCGGCTATGTCCCGCGTCTCGGCGATCCGCGGATCGGGGTGAGCGAGCTGACCTTCCGCGATTATGCCAAGGAGGTGAGCGAGCCCACGGAAACCAAGTGGATCACCCGCTGGCGGCTCGAGAAGAAAAACCCCTCGGCCGCACTGAGCGAGCCGGTCAAGCCGATCACCTTCTACTTTGATCCGGCCATCCCGGCCCCCATCCGCACCGCGATGAAGCAGGGCACGCTGTGGTGGAACAAGGCGTTCGAACAGGCCGGCTTCATCAACGCGGTCCGCGCCGAGGATGCCCCCGCCGACATGGACCCGATGGACATCCGCTACGCCTATGTCCTGTGGATCAACCGGGACGAGCGCGGCTTTTCCAGCGGCGGCACCTACCGCGACCCCCGCACCGGTGAGATCCTCGGCTCGAAGACGCGGATGGACACGCACCGCATCCGCACCATCGCCAACTACTGGGATGCCTATACCGCAGCGCTCCCCGCCGATGGCAGCGGAGTGACCGTGGCCGATCCGGCACTGGTCACCCCCGGCGCCTTCGCCGGGATGCCAGCCGGGCAGCGCGACATGGTGCTGGTGCGTCAGGCGCTGCTCACGGCGCATGAACTCGGCCATGCCCTCGGCTTCCAGCACAACTTCGCCTCGAGCCTCGACGATCGTCAGTCGGTGATGGAGTATCCCTCGCCGCGGGTGAAGGTGGCCGGGGACCATGTTGACCTGTCCGAGGCGTTCCAGAAGCAGATCGGCGCCTACGACAAGATGATGGTCCGCTACGCCTATTCGGTCTTCGCCCCCGGGGCCGAGAAGGCTGGGCTGGCCAAGGTGATAGCCGACATGCGCGCCGCCGGTCTCCACTATGTGCCCGACACCGATCCGCGCTGGACCTGGTACGACGATCGCGCCACTCCCACCGCCTATCTGCGCGAAACCTACGCGGCGCGGAGCATCCTGCTGAAGACCTACGGCCAGGCAGCGCTGACCCCCGGCGAACCGGTCGGCGCCCTGCGCGACGCGCGGCTGTGGATGGTCTACCTGCACCACCGCTATGCGATCGAGAGCGCGGCAAAGTACGTGGGTGGGCTCTACCAGAACTTCGTGGTCAAGGGCGATACTGTCCCCCCCACCGAATTCGTCCCGGCCGCCCTGCAACGGGAGGTGTTGGGGCTGCTGCTCGATGCGGTGCAGCCGGCGGCGCTGGCCATGCCGGAGAGCCTGTTGGCACAGCTGGTTGCCGCCCCCGGATCGAACAAGGAGGATCTGTCGGGCGATCCTGCCTTCGATCAGCTGCAGGCCGCCCGGATCGCCACGGCCCTGGTGCTCGAGCCGCTGACCGAGGCCGCGCGGGCCAATCGCATGCTCGCGCTGGCCGCCCGCCAGAAGGACACGCTGACGTTCCCCGAGATGGTCGATGCGATCGTGGCCCGGACACTGGGCGCCCCGCGCGAGGGAACCGAGGGTGGCCGGGCCGTGCAGACCGCCGTCCAATCGCTCACGCTTGATGCCTTGATGATCCTCGGCGCCCATCCGGAGGCAGCCCCTGCAGCTCGCGGCTATGTGCTCGAAACGCTGCAGCGCCAGGGTGCGCTTCTGGCCGGGCGCCGCGATCCGGACCGGCTGGTCGGTGCCTGGGCCGCCCGCAGTGCCGCCGCGATCGCCCGCTACCTTGAGGATCCGGCTGCCCACGCACCCAAGAAGCTGGCGCCCGACTGGGGCGAGGGACCGCGCTCGCGGTTCCCCCAGCCCCCCGGCCCGCCGCTCGGCTAGCCCGGGGCGCAGAGGTTTCTCGGGGACCTTTGGGCAAATACGCAGGTCGGCCACACCGATTGTCAGGCGACGCGAGGTTAGCGTGGTAGCGCGAAATTAACCAAGGACCCCGTCTGCCCATGATCCAGACCCAGGCCCGCAACGGTGTGCGCATCCTGATCTCCCTGCTGCTGGTGGCAGTGGTGATGGGCGGGCTGGCCGTGGCACAGATCCGCTTCGGCGGTCCGATCTCGCGCGCGACATCACTGCAGGACGAGCTGCTGGCCGATATCCTGCCACCGCCTGCCTTCGTGGTGGAGCCCTACCTCCACGCCACGCTGATCACCACCAACCCCGAGACCATGGCCCAGGAGCTGGCCCAGATCGACGAGAACCGCGCCGCTTTCCGGCAACGGCGGGAATACTGGAAAACCGCACCGATTCCGGACGAGCTGCGCGCCGAGCTCGAGAGTTCGCTGACGAAGGCCGATGCTTTCTGGGAGACGATGGACACCCGCTTTCTGCCCGCGGCCAAGGCTGGCGACATCGCCCGTGCCAACGCCATCCGCAATGCCGAGCTCGGCCCGCGGTTCTCGGCCCAGCACGACCAGATCGAGCAGCTCGTCGCCGCCTCGAACCGCTACCGCGCGACGCTGGTCGCCGACGGACAGCGCACCACGGTGCTGGCGATCGCGGTGGTGGCGCTGTTGGCTGCCGCGATCATGGCGCTGGTCCTCATCGCGGGACGGTTGATCGGAAGCCGCATCGTCGCCCCGCTGGCCGATACGGCCAAGGCGATCGAGGCGCTCGCCGCAGGTGACTTCCAGCGCACGATCGATGGCCAGGAGCGCCAGGACGAAATCGGCACAGTGGCGCGAGCGATGGAAACCTTTCGCCAGGGGGCGATCGCCAAGACCCGGGCCGAGGAAGAACAGCGGCAGGTCGTCCGCGCTCTGTCCGACGCGCTCGACCACCTTGCCGACAAGGACCTGGAGTACACGATCGAAGAGACCTTCCCGGCCGGCTACGAACAACTGCGTCACAACTTCAACCGCGCGCAGGACTCGCTGCGCGGCGCGATCGGCACGGTGCGCGTCAGCGCGCGCGGTGTGCTCGCCTCGATCACCGAGATCCGCGCCGCCGCCGACGATCTGGCCAGGCGCAACGAGCAGCAGGCGGCCAATCTCGAGGAGACCGCCGCCGCGATGAACCAGGTGACCGGCTCGGTCAGCGCCACCGCCGCCGGGGCCGTGGCGGTGCAGCAGTCGATCGCCCTGGCCCATGGCGAAGCGCTCGAAGGTGGCCGGGTGGTCGAGCAGGCGGTTGCGGCAATGGCCCAGATCGAGGAATCGGCACAGCAGATCGCCCAGATCATCAGCGTAATTGACGGGATCGCCTTCCAGACCAACCTGCTTGCGCTCAACGCCGGGGTCGAGGCAGCGCGGGCCGGCGAGGCGGGCAAGGGCTTCGCCGTGGTGGCCAACGAGGTCCGCGCACTGGCCCAACGCAGCGCCGACGCCTCGCGCGATATCCGCGCGCTGATCTCGAACAGTTCGGACCAGGTCACCGCCGGGGTCGGTCTGGTCGGTACCACCGGAACCCGGCTGCGCGAGATCGTCGGGCGGATCGGTGAGATCAACACCCTGGTCGCCGAGATCGCCAGCGCGGCCGAGCAGCAGGCCAAGAGCCTGCAGCAGATCAACGGCGCCGTGCTCGACATGGACCGGATGACCCAGCAGAACGCCGCCATGGTCGAGCAGTCGACCGCCGCCACGCGCGCGCTCAACACCGAGGCGGACTGCATGATGGACCTGGTCTCGGCCTTCCGCACACGCGATGTCGCCAGCCGCAGCGGGCATCGCGCCGAGACCAACCGCCGGGCCAGCGCCGTGGCGAGCCGGCCGGCACAGCGCCCCGCCGCACCGGCCCTGCCCGCCCCTGCACGCGCGGTCACCATGGCGCCCCCGGTGACCGGCAACCTGGCCCTGGCGCGTCCGGACGACGACTGGAGCAGCTTCTGACCCGGCACGGCCCCCGCGCTGCGCTCATTTACCTTTCCCACAGCGCCAGGCGCTAAGGTCAACCGCCAGCCTTGCCTCGTGGAGCTCCCGGCGTGACCCTTCGCCCCAAACCCGTAATCGCCGTGGTCGTGCTGGCGCTCAGCTGCGTGGCCCTGCAGCCGGGTCCTTCGGGTGCAGCCGATCCCGGCACCCCCCGGGCCCGGGCCCTGCCGCCGCCGGCTCCGCCGACAACGCTCCCGGTGGCACTGCCGCCGGTTGATCCTGCCGTCGCCGATACGCTCTATCCGTTCTACATGCCGACGCGCGGTCTGCGCCGCCCCGCGGTGCGGCTGGTGATCCGCTGCGACGCCTCGCGCGCAGCAGGACGCGAGGTCTATGCCGGCCGCGGCGCGGACTCGCTTGGCGGCCGGGTCGAGGGCGGATTCGAGTTCGTCTACGAGGCGCTCGACGGGGCCGGCCGGCCCTGCGTCTACCCCTTCGCGCCGTGGCAGCCGCAGGTGGTCGGACCGCTCGACGGGACCCAGTATCTGATCCGGTCATCGATCCCCGGGCGGCGGGTGACCTTCCGCACCAATGATCCGTGGGCCTCGCTCGGCCTGCGGCTGTTCGATATCGGCACCCAGCGGATCCACTTCGAGCTGCGCGACGTCGAGCTCGACTTTCCCGGCGCGATCCAGCCCAAGGGCGCGCTCAACCTCGAGGTGTTCGACGGCCAGCGCCCCGGCCTGTTCAGCGCCGTGCTGCGCCGCGTCCGGCTCTATGGCGGCAAGAACGCCCTGTTCCTCCCCAGCGGACAGACCATGCTGTTCGTCGAGGACAGCGATATCGCTGGCAATGTCGGGACCAACACCGACCAGGAGCACAGCACTTACATCAATGGCACGCTGGTCACGCACCTGCGCAGTTCGGTCTGGCGCGGCCAGCGCGCGTGGCAGGACCAGGCGAGCGGGCACCAGCTCAAGGACAAGGCCTATCTGCGCATCTACGAGAACCTGACCGTGTCGAACGTGCCGGCGGGGTCCCCGCCTTCGGCCATGCCGCTGATCGATGCCTCGTCCTTCGGGTTCACCTGGGCCAACTATCTGCGGCTCTACCGGGTCGCGCCACTCCAGACGGTGCGCGACACCCTGGTCGATCTGCGCGCCGAGATCGTCTACGGCCAGCCGCAGAACTACCCGTGGCCGGTGCTGGTCACCCCGGCGTGGCGGATGCCGCCGGCCCCGCTCGGCGTGCTCGACCGCGTCTATCTGTCGGTGTTCCAGAACGTCACGGTCGAGAGCTTCAGGACCGAACCCTATGTCTTCGCGCTGCGGCCGCAGGGGCTGGCCATGGCGCCGGGCGGCTCGACCACGGTGGAGGGGCAGGACCGCACCACGCGGGCCCAGCAGCGGATGGTCTCGCTGGCCTTCAACACCCGTGGCCGCTTCACCCGTGCCTTTTCGCCCGAAGGCTGGACCTATGTCGATCCGGTGCTGCCGCCGGGCGCGGAATGGGTGCGAGACCGCGATGCCTTCATCCGGCATGCGCTGGGCCTGATCGGACGTTAGGCGGCGCCAACCGGCATGTCAGATCCGGGGCGGCCTTGCGACTCGGCCGACCATGACAGCCTTGACTGGTCGCGATCTGGACAGTGTTTCGGTAGTACTTGGGATACACAAGTTATCAAAGTCGTCACAATTCATTCAATTTGACGGCTATGTTCGCACCTACAGCATGAAAAAGTGGCGAATTTCTGCGGTGCAGCAGAGGATTTCGGGTTGTCGCCCCGTATTGTCAGGCTTATTTGACAACTAAGCGCAACTAGAACGCTGACAGGCATGAGAGGTCAACGCACCCCGGATAAGCCTGACGCCGGAACTTCTCAAGTATTACCCAAATCAAAATAGATAATAACATTCGCAGGAGAAAGACCATGAAGATCCTCCCCGCCGCGCTGGTCGCGGTTGCCCTGCTCGCCGGATCCTCCGCCGCCCTCGCCGGTGGCCGCGAGAAGGTGAGCCTGCCGGTCGTCGCCAATGGCGTCGATTTCGCCAACCCCGAGTCGGTTGCCAAGTTCCGTTCGGCCGCTGCACGTCAGATCGCTGCTGCGTGCAACCCGGGTGACCGCATCGGCGCCGACCTCTCGCCGGACTTCAAGTGCCGCCGTGAGATGAGCGCCAGCATCGAGCCGAAGGTGCGCCAGCTCGTGATGGCCGCGACCAACAACGCGCGGATGGCGACCAACTGAGGTTAGCCGGGGTGTCCGGTCCGGCCCTGCGCCGGACCGCGCCCCGCTGGCCCTGGCCCGCCAACCCAACCCGCCCACGCGATGGGCTGCACGCCGGGGACGCTGTCTCCGGCGTTTGTGCGTCGCCGGTCGGCTCGCGGCCTGCGGTTCAGGCGGCCTCGGCCAGCGGCGGCTCGGCCTCGCTCACCGGGCCGCCGGTCAAGGCGCGCAAGCGGCGACTGACCGCCTGCGGCGAGGTCGTATAGGGGGCCAGCCAGCGGTACAGGACCGGGACGACAAACAGCGTGACCACCGTGGCGATGGTCACGCCGAACACGATCACCATGCCGATCGCGCCGCGCGCACCGGCGCCGGCGCCCTGGCTCAGCGCCAGCGGCACCGCGCCCGCCACGGTTGCCAGCGAGGTCATCATGATCGGCCTGATCCGGCGGACCGAGGCTTCGCGGATCGCCTCGGGCACGGCCAGACCTTCGTCGCGCAGCTGGTTGGCATACTCGATGATCAACACGCCGTTCTTGGCAGCCAACCCGACCAGCATGACCAGCCCGATCTGGCTGAACAGGTTGATCGTCATGCCCGCCGCGGCCAGCCCGATCACCCCGCCGGCCACGGCCAGCGGCACGGCACTGATGATCACCGCGGGATGGATGAAGCTTTCGAACTGTGCCGCCAGCAGCAGGTAGATCACCCCCACGGTCAGCCCGAAGACGATCCAGATCGATCCTCCGGTCTGCTTGAGCGACTGGCTCTCGCCCTTGTAGCCCACGCCGATGACCTCCGGTGACTGCGCCGCCTGGGCCTCGAGGAAGGCCAATGCCTGGCCCAGCGTGTAGCCCGGAGCCACGCCGCCCTGCAGGGTGATTGCCCGCAACTTGTTGTAGCGTCCCAATTCCTTGGCAGTCGAGCTCTCGCGCAAGGTGACGAGGCTCGACAGGGGCACCAAGGCGCCGCTCCGCGCCCGGAGATAGACCGTGCCGAGCTTTTCCTCGCTGGTCCGCTCGGCCGCATCCGCCTGGACGATGACCCGGTACTCCTTGCCGTCACGAACATAGGTCGAGACCCGCCGGGAGCCCATCAGGGTCTGCAAGGCCTGGCTGACGTCATCGACCGAAATGCCGAGATCGCCGGCGCGCTGGCGGTCGACGTCGATCAAGGTCTGGGGCTTGGTCTCGATGTAATCGGCATCGAGGTTGAGTATGCCGGGATTGTCGCGCGCCGCGGCGAGGATCCGGTCGCGGGCCACGGCGAGATCCTCGTAGGTCGTTCCGGCGATGACGAAGCTGATCGGCTGCCCACGCCCGCGCGCCAGCGAGGCGCGCACCGTGGCGTTGCCGCGCAGCGCCGCCAGCTGGCTGAGCTTGCGGTTGATCACCCGGGTTACGTCCTGCGAGGTCTGGGTGCGCTCGTCCCAGTGCTTGAGGAAGATGGTGACGTTGGCGGTATCGAAATCCTCGCTTGCCCCGGCACCGAAGCCGCCGGGCAGGCGCGCGTTCATGGCGCGTACCGGCCCCTTGCCGACCAGGGGCACGATCGTCTTTTCGACTTGCTTCATCCACGCATCCAGCTGGGCATAGCCCGTCCCCTCGGGGGCATTGAGGCGGATGTCGACCAGCCCGGTGTCCTCGGGCGGGACCAGCTCGGACTTGAGCGTCATAAACAGTCCGGCGGACCCGACGAGCAAGACGGCGACGCCCACGGCCAGCGGCTTCCAGTTGGCCAGCACCCGGTCGAGCAGACGGGCATAGTGCTGGGTGTAGCGCTCGAGCACGGCCTCGACCTTGGCCGAAAAGCCTTCACGGCTGGTGGGCCGGAGCAGCTTCGAGCACAGCATCGGCGCGAGGGTCAGCGCCAGAAAGCCGGAAATCCCGACCGAGGCGATCATGGTCGCGGCGAGTTCGCGGAACAGCAGACCGGTCTGACCCGCCAGGAACATCACCGGCACGAACACCGCACAGACCACCAGGGTGGTGGCGATCACCGCGAAGCCCACCTGCCGCGCGCCGCGGAACGCCGCAACCAGCGGGGGTTCGCCCTCCTCGATGCGGTGGTGGACGTTCTCGAGCACCACGATCGCATCGTCGACCACCAGGCCGATCGCCAGGACCATGGCCAGCAGGGTGAGCAGGTTGATCGAGTAGCCGAGCAGCCACAGCACCGCGAAGGTCGAGATCAGGCAGATCGGCACGGTTATCGCGGGAATCAGCGTGGCGCGGCCCGAGCCGAGGAACAGGAAGATCACCACCGTGACGAGCACGGCGGCCTCGAGGAGAGTGTGCCAGACGCCCTTGATGGCCTGCTCGATGAACAGCGAACTGTCGCTGCCGTAGAGGATCTCGACCCCGGGCGGGAGGTCCTTGCGCAACTGGTCGACCGCGACCTTGATCGCCTGGGCCACAGCCAGGGTGTTGGCTCCCGACTGGCGCACCACGCCGATGCCCACGCCCTCCTCGCCGTTGTAGCGGAAGGCCGAGTAGGGGTTCTCGGCCGCCTCCTCGATCCGCGCCACGTCGCCCAGTCGAACCAGGTAGCCGTCGGCGCCGCGGCCGACCACCAGGGTCCGGAACTCGGCGGGAGTGGTGAAGCCGCGACGGACGCGCAGCGACAGGTTCTGGGACCGACCCTCGATCCGCCCGGCCGGCAGCTCGACGTTCTGGCTGCGCAGCGCGCTCTCGATATCGCGCGGGGTCAGACGGAAAGCCGCCAGGCGACCGGGATCGAGCCAGATCCGCATCGACGGGCGGGCCAGGCCGATCTGGTTGAGCTGCGCCACCCCGTCCACCGTGGCGAGCCGGTCGATCACCTGCCGCTCGGCGAATTCGCCCAGCCTGACCTGATCCCAGCCCGGTGCCCGGACGAACAGGAACATGATCGGCTGCGCATCGGCATCGACCTTGCGCACTTCGGGGGCCAACGCATCCTCGGGCAGGGTCGAGGCGGCCCCACCAACGCGATCACGGACGTCATTGGCGGCCGAATCGACATCGCGTCCCGGACGGAACTCGATTGTGATGTCAGAGCGTCCATCCTGCGAGCGCGACGCAATCGAGTCGATCCCGTCGATCCCGGCGAGGCGGTCCTCGAGCGGCTGGGTGATGCGGTTCTCGATCACCTGGGCACTGGCGCCGGTATAGGTTGTCGAGACCGAGACCACCGGCGGATCGGTATCGGGATATTCCCGGACCGGCAGGCCGAGGAAGCCGACCACGCCGATCACCGTCAGCAGGATGGCCAGGACCGCCGCGACGACCGGCCGGCGAATCGCGAGGTCGGAGAGGATCATGCGCTGCCCGGGGTGCGGCCGGGCCCAGGTCCGGCGCCGCCTGCGGCGGCACGCTGCCCCACAGCCGTCGGTTTGCGGTTGGCCCGCCCGACCTTGTCGCCCTTGTCGCCGTTGTCGCCGCCGACCCGCACCGTCATCCCGTCGGCAACCTTGATGACACCTTCGCCAATGACCCGGGCCCCCGGTGGCAGGCCAATCACCTCGACCATCCCGGCATCGCGCAGGCCGGTGCGCACCGCGACGCGCTTGGCCTTGCGCTCGGGGGTGACGACGAAGACAAAGCGCTCCTCGCCGCGTCCGGTCACGGCATACTCGGGCACGGCCGGGCCATCACGTTCCGTCAGGCGCACCGTGACGTTCATCAGCATGCCCGGCTTAAGCCGCCCTCCCGGATTGGGCAGCAGGGCCCGGACCAGCACAGCGCGGCTGCTCGGATCGATCGCCGGATCGATATTGGCGACGGTGCCGGTGAACGTCTCGCCCGGAAAGGCAGAAGCGCGGGCGGTGATTTCCTGCCCCTGGCGCAGCCCGGCAAGCTGCGTTTCCGGCACGGTGAAATCGAGCTTGATCCGGCTGATGTCGCTGATCGTGACCAGCGGTGTGCCGGCCGCGACGATCGCACCGGGGGAAATCGTGCGCAAACCCACGATCCCGGCGAAGGGGGCCCGGATCAAGCGATCACCGATTGCCGCGCGGGCTCCGGCCGCACTGGCGCGCGCGCCCGCTGCGGTGGCCTCGAGCAGCTCGAGCTGTGCGCGGGTGGCAAAGCCGCGGTCGTACAGGGCCTTGATGCGGCTCAGTTGGGTGGTGGCCTGGGCCTCGGCGGCGACGGCGCCCTGTAGCGAGGCGGCTTCCTGTCCCTGGGTCAGCACGGCCAACAGCTGGCCCCTGCCCACCGTCATGCCATCGTCGAACAGCACCCGTTCCACCCGTTCGGTTACGGCCGTGGAGAGGGTGACCTGCTCGTTGGCGCGGGCCGTGCCGATCGCCTCGATCGCCTCGACGAAGTGGTGGCGCTCGGCCGGCGCAGCCTTGACCAGCGGGGGTGGGCGCTTGCCCGGCCCGTCGGCCTTGCTTCCGCAACCGCCAACGAGGGTGGCCGCGAGCGCAGCGAGCAGACAGGAAACGGGCAAGCGCTGCACGGTGAGCTTACTTCAGCGTGCCGAGGTAGGCGATCACATTGGCCCGTGCGGTGGCGTCCTTCACCCCGGCGAAAGCCATCTTGTTGCCCGGGACGGCCTTGGCCGGCGCGGTCAGGTAGGCGTCGAGGTTGGCCGGAGTCCAGCTCCGCTTGGCCCCCTTCATGGCCGCCGAGTAGTTGAACCCGGCGAGGGTACCGGCGGGACGACCGACAACCTTCCAGAGGTTGGGGCCGATCGTGCTCTTGCCCGAGGCGTCGGCCTTGTGGCAGGCGGCGCACTGGGCGAAGACGGCCTTGCCCTTGACGGCATCGCCGGCGGCATGCGCGGCGGGGGCAAGGGCAAACGTGGCGGAAGCAAGCGCTACTGCGATAATCGTGCGATTCATGGTCATTCTGTCCGTAGCAGTTGGTGGCGGATGACCGGACGAATCCGGCCCTGACCGCGATCAGGCGGCGAGCGCACGCTGGTGCAACCGCTTGATCGCGTCGAGCGACGATAGCAGGGCTCCCTCCATCCAACAGCCGTAATATGAGGCATGTTCACCGGCGAGCACGATCCGCCCGTCCATCGACACCAGATTCTGGTAGTGCTGGGCCCGGCTGTCCTCGGTCCAGCTGGCGCAGCAGCCCAGGATCCACGGCATGCGGCTCCAGGCCACCGAGGCGCCGTTGCGGAATTCCTTTCGGTAATCAGCCGGATGGAACACCGACCCCTGCGCCAGTGCCGTCTCGATCCGCTGCTCCGGGGTCATTCCGGCCAGCTGGTACCCGCCCGCGCCGCTGGCGAAGGCGCCCAGCAACACGGCCGGGCCGTCCTTGAAGAAATTGTAGTTGGGATAGGACACCAGCCCGATCGCCTGGTCGGTGAATGAATGACCGCCGTAGATCGAATCCTTTTCTTCCCAGAAGCGGCTGGCCATCTCGAGCCCGATCTTGACCTGCGCCGAATAGGGCAGGGCCCGCAATGCGGCCTTCTTGCTGTCGCTGACCTGGATCTCCATCTGCGACAGGATCGTCGTCGGCAGGGTGCACACCATCCAGTCGGCCTTGCTCTCGCCGGTCTGCCCGGTGACCGTATCGGTCCAGCTAGCCGTCACGCCCTTGTCGTCCTGGGCGATCTTGGTGACCTTGGTGTTAAGCCGCACCAGCTTGCCGACCTGGCGGAAGAAGCCCTTGCCGATCATGTCCATGCCGCCCTTGGGCTGGAACATCGTGGTCTGCATCACATAGCTGAAGTAGAACCCCATCTGGGTCCAGACGTGGCTGTCGAGCACGTCGGGCAGGCCATTGACGGCGGAAGGCGTCGGCGCTCCGCCGGTCCCGCCGCCGGGTGCCTTGTCATAGCCGCGCTGTGCCGACACCGCGAGGCTGGTCGAATACTTCATGTTCGCGTCGAGCACGCCCCATTCGCGCATCGCGACGAGCAGGCGCTCCTTGTCCTCCTTGGTCACCTGGGCGTCGAGTGCCCCGGCATTCAGCGCCTTGCCGAGCAGCTCGGAGACGTGGCCCTTGAAGTCGGTCGCAAGCTCCTTGTAGCGCTGCGGCTTGCCACCGAAGGCATCCTTGCGGTGGACGAAAGCGTTATGGTTGAGCTGGATGAACGGCTCGAGCTCCACCCCCAGCGCCTTGCAGTAGTGCAGCAGCGTGCGGTGGTGGTGCGGGATCCGCCACGGGCCGGGGTTGAGGTAGTTGCCCGGGGCATAGCCGACCTTCTGGACCGCGCCGCCCACCTCGGTGATCGTGTCGCCGCCGCGCACCGAATAGTTCCGTCCGCCGGGACGCGACTGATACTCGAGCACCTGGACCTTGTAGCCGGCCTTGGTCAGCTCGAGCGCGGCGAGCAGGCCGGCGAGGCCTGCACCGAGCACCAGCACGGTCGAGCCCGGGCGTGCCCCCGACAGGTTGGGCGGCCCGGTGAACTGGGTTTCGGCGGCGTGGCCCAGCGCGGTCATCGCCTGGTACATGGCCATGCCCCCGCCCACCTTGCCGATCATGGCGAGCAGGTCGCGGCGGGTCTGCGGGGTGATGTCGTTCAGCATGGGCAAGGCCTTGGTTGGGGCGGAAACGCCGGGATCACATCCCGCAGGTGTTGCATTCACGGACCGGCGGCGGCGCGCTCGACACGCGCTTGATGTCGGCCTCGGTCACGGTGCCGGGGAAAGCGTTGAAGTGACCGCGCACATAGTTGATCACCGCCGCCATCTGCGCCGGGGTGAGGAGATCGGTCATCCACGGCATCCCGCCGCGGCCCTTGAGCAGCAGCGTGATCGGATAGTCCTTGTCAGCCAGCTTGGGGTTGCCGGCGAGCGCCGGGACGGCGGCACCAGCCGCACCGCCGCCCTTGGCATCGGCCATGTGGCAGGCTTGGCAGATCTGTTCGTAGACCTCCTTGCCTTCCTGCGAGACCTGGACCGAAGTCTGCCCGCCGGCAGTATCCTGGGCGCGACCTGCCATCCCCCCGATCAGCGCGGCCAGCGCGATCGACAGGGCAATGCCCCTGGCCGGTCTTGCGCCCCGCCCCCTCATGCCGGCACTGCTCCGCCGACATGAGCCCCGCCGCGGCCGGCAACCGCGCAGCGGTGCACGTCGGCGACGAAAATGAAGAACCTTTCAGACATCTCTACCCGGGTGGAACTGGAGACAAAGGCAGGATACAGCCCGCGGCGCACTCACGGCGCCTTGGCGGCGATCGCCTCGATCTCGACCAGCATGGTCGGACGCCCGAGCGCGGCCACCTGGACGGTCGAGCGCGTGGGCTTGTTGGGCTGTTCGGGGGTGCCGAAGTAGGTCTTGAACACGGAGTTCATGCCGGCCGAGTCCATCCGCCCGCCGGGCAGCGCCGCGACCAGGAACACGTTCATCTTGACGATGTCGCCCATCGACCAGCCCATCCCCTCGAGCTGGGCCTTGATCTTGCTGAGAACCGACTGGGTCTGCGTGGCCGTATCGCCCAGTTCATCGGGCTTGGCCGGATCGATCGGCGAAGGGGTCGTCCCGGAGATGTAAAGGATCTTGCTGCCCACCGGCAGCAGCGCGGTGCTGGCGATCACGCCCTGCGGCTGGCCGGTGCGCTCGATCACGGCGGGCGCGGGGGGCGCCTTCTTGGCCTGCACGGCAGGGGCGAACAGCGCGGCGGCAAGCGCCGCGGACAGGGCGCCAACAGTGGCGAGGGTGGGTTTGGTCATGGGCGGTCTCCGCAACGGAACAGGGTGGACCTGCAAAAAAGGGGGCGGCCGCAGTGCGGCCGCCCGAGGCGCAGGATCAGAACTTGATGACGGCGCGGGCGTAGTAGTACCCGCCGTTGGTGCCGTAGGGGCCGAAGGTGTAGGGCCCGTTCAGCGTGCCGCCGTTGTTGATGTAGGGCGAGCGGCCGTTGCGGTAGAAGGTCGAGCCCGGGGTGTAGTCGGCCACGAAGGGCGGCGTTTCCGGGATCTTGTTGAACAGGTTGTTCGCGCCCACCGCGATGTTGAGGAAGTCGGTCACATCGTAGGACAGTTCGGCGTCCACGATGACCGCCGGTGCGACGCTGGCCTCGTAGAACTCACGGTTGATCGGCGGGATCGTCCCGTTGGCGATCGAACCAGCGTTGGGCCGCACGTAGGAGATGGTCTCGCTGTAGTAGTTGGCGCGCAGGTTGGCGGCAAAGCGGCCGCTGGTGAACAGCGCGTTGACGTTGCCCTTGAAGATCGGGCTGGCGCGCTCGATGATCTGCCGCGCCTGGATGCCGAACAGCGAGCCGAGGCCGTTGCGGGTCACCTTGGTCAGGTTGTAGTTGGCGCCAGCGGTGAGGTCGAGCTTGCCGAAGGACAGGTCGAACGGATAGCGGATCGCCAGTTCCCAGCCCTTGGTGCGGGTGTCGATCCCGTTGGTGTAGGTCTGGATCGACAGCGAGCCGTTCGACAGCACGGTCGGGTCAAGCTGCTTGCCGCTGGCAATGATCGCGTTTTGCACCAGCTGGTACTGCGACAGGCCGTTGATGAACGAGTTGGTCAGGCGCACCGGGGCGGTGTTGTTGCCGGTGAACAGCTGGCCATCGATCGTGCCCGACGAGACGATGCGGTCGCGGATCTTGATGTAGTAGGCGTCCAGCGTGATGACCAGGCGCGGGATCGGGCGCAGCACGATACCGGCCGAGAAGTTGGTCGACTTTTCCGGGCGGAGCGAGGAGAACCCGGCTCCTGCGGCCGCCGGCGAGTTCGGCGCCAGCTGCAGCACCGCGCTGGTCGGGCCAACGTTGGTGGCCGAGTAGCCGGCTTCCGGCAGCGACGGAGCGCGGAAGCCGGTGCTGGCCGTGGCGCGCACGGCGATCGCGTCCGAGAAGTCGTAGCGGGTGGTGATCTTGCCGATCGTGGTGTCGCCGAAGTCGCTGTAGTGCTCGTAACGGCCGGCAAGGTCGAGCGTCAGGCCCTCGACGGGCTTGGTCGCCAGATCGATGTAGACGGCCTTGGCGTCGCGGGCATAGCGGCCGGCGTCGGTCGGGCTGTAGCCCGGGAACGACTGGCCACCCTCGATATAGAGCGAGCCGGCATCGCCCTGGCCGATGCGGTAGGTTTCCTTGCGGTATTCACCGCCGAAGGCCACGTTGAGCGGCTCGGAGAAGCCAACTTCGAACTCCTTGCGCAGGTCGAGCGTGGTGGTGAACTGGGTGAAATCGAACCGCCCGTCGTAGAAGTCGGTCGGGCTGAACCCGGTGAACCCGAACAGCGAGGCGTTGACCGAGCCGGTGGTGTAGACCTTGGCGGCGTCCTCGGCGTAGGTCGCGGCGAGGTCGAAGTTCCAGCCGCCCAGATCGCCGCGCAGACCGTTGGTGATCGAGAACTCGTCCTGGAACACTTCGATGTGCGGGACGAGGCCGGTCTGACCGGTGTTGGCAAAGCAGTTGGCCGGATTGGTGCCCGGGCTCTGCGGGGTGTTGGTCACCGGATTGCGGCAGACGCGGGTCGGCACGCGGTAGCCCTGCAGCGCGTCACCCTGGCGGTACGACACGTTACCGAACGAGTAGAGTTCGACCCCGCCGAAATCGTAGCCGAAGTTGTAGAAGCCCAGGGTCAGAGCCGAGGCTGGCTGACCGCCGTTGATCCCGGCGGTCCCGCGGGTTGCCGCAAGGTTGTTGTAGATCGGCTGGAACGCCGCCTGGGCTGCCGGCAGGGTTACCGCGGTCCCGTCGACATTGACCACCTGGAGCTGGCCGTCACCGACCGTGGTCCACTGGCTGCGGCGGTGGAACAGCGCGAAATCCAGGAAGCCGCTCTCGCCGACCTTGGTCGCGAAATTGCCGCTGGCGCTGTAGGTCGTGCCTTCGCCGTCGTAGAACTGGCCGGTGTTCAGACGGATGGTCGAGCCTTCGGTGTCGCTCTTGAGGATGATGTTGATGACGCCCGCGATCGCGTCCGAACCGTACTGGGCGGCGGCGCCGTCCTGCAGCACTTCGATGCGCTTGACGATATCCGGCGGGATCAGGTCGATGCTCGGCGCGGCCGAACCACCGAAGGCGCCGTTGATCACCTGGAGGATCGAGTTGCCGTGGCGACGCTTGCCGTTGACCATCACCAGGGTGTGGTTGGGTGACAGGCCGCGCAGACGGGCCGACAGCGAGAAGCTCGCCATGTCGGTGCCCTGGGTCTGGGCCTGGAACGAGGGGACCAGCTGGGTCAGCGCCTGGTTGAGGTTGGGCTGCGCGACGCGGGTGATCGCGTCCTGCGAGATGAGCTGGATCGGGGTGGCGCTCTGCGCGGCCTGCTGACCGGCGGTGCGGGTGCCGGTGACGATGATCTCTGCGCTCTCGGCCGGGGCGGGGGCATCGGCATCAGCCGGCGCTGCGACCTGGGCCTGCGCCGTCCCGGCCAAGGCGGTCGAGGCGAACAAGGCAGCGGAAAGAATCCTGGTGTAACGCGACATATCGTAAGCCCCCATGGTTATCGCGCCTCGTCAGGTGTTCTCGTCCCCCTCGGATCTGACCGACGCCACCAATTGTGTGGCTCACGCTGATCGACCCGGTATTATGGCGTCTGACGAGCTCGACCCGACCGGGGCCGGGGACTCGCCGTTGACACTCAGGAAAAGGCCTCAGGTGGGCCAAACCAACCATACGCCGTTTGGCGTATCAGCATCGTCCGGTCCCCGCCTAGGGTGCCGGCGGGACGGGAGAGAGCCTTGGTCGACTCCTGCAGAAGCCGAATTTATTCCTCAATATCAGCACTATAATTAAGGAGTCATCGATGCGCGTGAGCACCAAGCTGGTCCGGTTTGCCCTGCCTGTGGCGGCCCTGGCCCTTCCCCTCGCTGCCCAGGCCCAGG
Organism: Novosphingobium piscinae; assembly: GCF_014230355.1. Taxonomy (GTDB): domain Bacteria; phylum Pseudomonadota; class Alphaproteobacteria; order Sphingomonadales; family Sphingomonadaceae; genus Novosphingobium; species Novosphingobium piscinae. The sequence goes on along the minus strand of NZ_JACLAX010000010.1, from coordinate 81,811 downwards.
TGACCAAGATCAAGTCGAATCCGCAGGCGCTGATTCTCGACGCGGCCGACGTGAAGGCCGGTACCGACATGATCTTCGTGTCGGGCCAGCTCGCCTCGCCGGTCGATCCGGCCAAGCCGATGAGCGAGGTCAAGAGCATCGAGGACCTCGGCGACACCAAGGCCCAGACGATCAGCGTGCTTGGCAAGATCAAGGCGCTGATCGAGAAGCAGGGCTACACCATGGCCGATCTGGTCAAGCTGACCCTGTTCGTCGCGTCGGACCCGCGCCTTGGCAAGATGGATTTCGTCGGCGCCAACGAGGGCTTCAAGCAGTTCTTCGGCACCGCCGAGAACCCGACCACGGTGGCCCGCTCGACCTTCCAGGTCGCGGCCCTGGTCGGGCCCTACTACCTGATCGAGATCGAGGCCATCGCGGCCAAGAAGAAGAAGTAACCGGCTCAGGGGGGCGGGGTCGGGGTTTCGGCCCCGGCCCCTGCAACGCGCCCGCTTTCGCGCTCCCGCTGCCGCTGCCGCTGCGGGGTCTACTGGCCGATCGCGCGGATCGCGATGGCGGCGGCGGCCGAGCGGGTTTCCACCCCGAGCTTTTCGTAGATCCGTTCGAGGTGCTTCTGCACCGTCCGCGGGCTGATCTCGAGCACATCGCTGATGTCGCTGCTGGCCTTGCCGTAGCTGACCCAGAGCAGCACCTCCGCCTCGCGCTGGGTCAGCCCGAGGCGTTCGCCCAGCTGCGCCGCGTCGCGCTCCGGGTTCAGCTCGTTGAGCCGGATCAGCACCTCATTCTCGCGGTAGAGCGCGACCACGGTGAGCTCGAGCGAGCCTGAACCTCGCTGGTCGAGTCGGACGCTAGCGCCCGCCAGCTGCTGCCGTGCCAGCAGCTGCTCGACCGGGCCACGCAGCATGTCGGGCAGGGCCGCGTCGCCGCGGGTCCAGTTCGGATCAAGCCGGGTAATCACATGCTCAGCGCCCGGCGTGCACCACAGCACGTTGCCAGAACGGTCCGTGGCCAGCATGCGCCGTCCGGTCGCGTCAAGGCTGGCCACGCTGGCCTGCATAGCGCGCCCTTGGGCCATGTGGACCCGCACCCGGGCCAGCAGCTCCATGTGGTCGACCGGCTTGCGCACATAGTCCGCCCCGCCGACCTCGAAGGCCTCGACGACATGCTCGCTTTCGGTCAGCCCGGTCATGAAGATCACCGGAATCGCCGCATAGGCCGGGTTGGCCTTGATCCGCACGGTGGTCTCGAACCCGTCCATCCCCGGCATCACGGCGTCCATCAGGATCAGATCAGGCACGATATGGTCGAGCAGATCGAGCGCGGCCTTGCCCGAAGTGGCGACCAGCACCGAGATCTCGGCGCTTTCCAGCACCGTGGTGATCACGCGCAGCGAATCGGGTTCGTCATCCACCACCAGCACCGTATCGGTGCGGCCCGGTCCTCTTGACTGGTTCATGCCCCTTCCAATTCCCTCTTCATTCCCGCCAGATCGAACCGGTCGAGCCGGTCGAACAACCGGGCCGCCAGTTCTTGCGCGCCTTCGCCATGTTCGGCGAGCGCCCGGATTTCCGCCTCGATGCCGCGGACGTAACCGATCCGCAGCAGTTCGCGCAGCCGCTCGACGTGGCGTGTCGCCTCATCGTCCAGAGGAGCCGTGCCCGGACGTGCCGCAGGCAGCGGCACGGTGGCAGCCGGCGCAGGCGCCATCGCCGGCGGTTGCCGGCGCGGTTCGGCCACGCCAGGCAGCGGTTCCATCCGCCAGACCAGCCCGAGCAAACCGCCGACCACCTCGGTGAGCGTATTGAGCTCGACCGGCTTGGTCAGGAAATGATCATGCGAGGGTGTCGCATGCTCGGGCTTGTGGAATTCCTGGGTATTGGCCGAGAGCATCAGGATGCGGATCGCCCGGCCGTGCGCAGCGCGCAGCCTGGCCGCCACCTCCCACCCCGATATGCCCGGCATGGTGATGTCGAGGATGGCGAGGTCGAAGGCCTGGGTGCCGGCCAGCGCGGCGGCACTCTCGCCATCGCCGCAGGTGGTCACGGCGAAGCCCAGCCCGCTGAGCAGCCGCTCGAGCAGCAGGCGCTGGTCAGCCTCGTCATCGACGATCAGCACCGAGCGGCGCGGCCCCTCGTAGCCGATCGTGCGGCGCGGCTGCACGCGCCGGTCGATCTTCCCGGCCACTTCGCCGACCATCATGGTGACCCGGAAGCAGGTGCCCTCGCCCAGGGTGCTTTCGACCTCGAGGTTGCCGCCGAGAATCCCGACGATCGCGCGCGAGATCGACAGGCCGAGGCCCGCCCCGGGCCGGGCCAGCTTGCCGGCATCCTCGCCGCGGTCGAATGGCTCGAAGATCCGGCTGAGCTCGTCCGGGTGAATCCCGGGACCGGTATCGCGCACCTCGAAGGTGGCGATCTGGCCGGCATAGCGCACCGCGAAGGTGACCTTGCCGTGATCGGTGAACTTGATCGCGTTGGAGAGCAGGTTGAGCAGGACCTGGCGGAAGCGGCTCTGATCGAGCCGGACGATCTCGGGCAGGCGCGCGGGCGGGAGGAATTCGAACTCCACCCCCTTGGCCGCGGCGGCCGGGCGCATCATCGAGACGATCTGCTCGAGGAAGGCCGGGAAGCGCACGTCCTCGGTCCGCACCCGCAGCACCCCGTGCTCGACCTGCGAGACGTCGAGCAACCCTTCGACCAGCGTGGTCAGGTGCTCGGCGCAGCGCCGGATCACCCGCGCCGCCTCCTGCGGATCGACCCCACCCTCGTTGCGCTCGACCAGCTGGGCATAGCCGTAGATCGCATTGAGCGGCGAGCGGATTTCGTGGCTGACATTGGCAAGGTAGCGGCTCTTGGCGAGATTGGCAGTCTCGGCCGCCTCAGCCCGGGTAACCGCGGCGGCGCCGGTTCCGCTGGCTAGATCCGCCTCGGACGCAGCGGCCACCGGCGCGACCTCGCCGGCGCCACGCCGGCGAGCGGACAAGGCAAGCCCGACAATCGCCAGGAGAGCCAGCACCGCCAGGGCGTGCAATAGCGCCGGATTGCCCACTCCGAGACCAGCCAGAAGCAGCATGGTCGCGGCGCAGCCGGCGGTCAGCGCAATGGGTGTCAGGACGGCGCCGGGACGGGTCTGCGGGTTCAGCACGACACTACCCCGCCCGCATGCTGCAGCCGGTTCATCGCCTGTGCGCGACTCGAAACAATCCAGTTGTCCGGTCTCATTCGCTGCGCCCCTGGCGCCCCCATAGGCGCCACCTTTTCTGCCCTCATCCTTGCTGCGCTGCAAACAATTGTTGCGCAACAGCAAGCAGTGGAGGTTTTCAACTGTCTCTATGTATGCTCAATCCGCGACGGCTTGGGCCGTCCCGATCCCTCCGGTTCAATCGCGATCCCTAGCTTTCATCGGCGTTCCATGTCCGCGTGGTCAACGCGGCGGCGGCGGCGCGGGCAGCACCGCATCGCCACGCAGGCCGCCGGGCGGCGTCCCCGCCGGCGCCGCCGGATAGCCGTTGCGCTGAAGAATGAAGGCGACAATCTTGGCATTGTCCTCTGCCGAGAGGGTCCCTGGCGCAAACTGTGGCATGGCCCGCCCGACATAGGCCGACAGGTCGCCCAGCGGCCGGCCACCCCAGTTGGCGACGAACTTGCCGGTCAGACCCGGCACCTCGTAGGTCCCCTCGAGCCGCGCCCCGTGACACATCGCGCAGCGTATCGCGTACAGCTGCGCGCCGGCCGTGGCCTGCTCCGCGACGTAAAGCCCGCGGACGGGTGGCGCAGCCACCGCCACGGCCCCCCCCGCCACGAGGGCAAGGCCGAGCCCGAAGAGGAGCCGGGGCCCTGTCACGCCTGCCTCGGCGCAAGTGCGGGCGCGATGATCGCCAGCCCGGCCTCGATGTCGGCCAGGTTGGCCAGTTCCATCGCATTGCCAACCCCGAGCATGTCACCCAGGTCTGGATTGTTGTTCATGATCACCACCCCATCAGCCTTGGAGAGCAGCGACACGTTCTTGTAGCGCACGGAGTAGTTGGCCTCGGTCTGCGGCACCAGCCAGCCGGTCTGGCCACGTACCGGAATGATCGTCTTGTCCTGCCACAGGTCGCGCGCGGCATAGCCGGTGCAGTGGATCACCACCTTCTGCGGCAGTCGGCCCAGTTCTGCCGGACCATGGAAGTCGCGCATGACGAACTGGCCGCCGCGGCCGAAGAACTCGCTGAGCAGCATCTGCGCATAACTCGGGAAGTTGAAATGCATCTGCGAGGTGCGCTGGGCATAAGGCAGGGCGAAAGGGTTCTCTTCCGCGCTCAGGTCAACCGGCTGCGGAACGATGTCCTTGATCCGTTCGTCGAGATGGGCGAACTCGGAGTTCTGCTGGGGCAATCCGGTGGTGGCCCAGGAGCCGGTGATCGCCGGATCGGCCGGCCACTTGCGTTTTTCGAGCGGCTTGTCGGAAAGCGCGTAGGAATCGCCGAACTCGACCGGCTTGCCCGGCAGCCCCAGGCAGGTGCGGAACGCCTTCCATGACAGGCGCGCCATCATCTCCCACTGCTCGGCGAACTGGGGCCCGGCCGGCTCGGCAAGGGCGATGCGCGAACCCGGGGTGTAAGACCCGCTGGCGCGGAACGAGCGGGTGCGCTGGATCATCTCGCGGGCATAGATGGTAACCTTCAGCCCGGCGCGCTGGGCAACCACCGCTGTGGTCAGCCCGATGATCCCGCAGCCGACCACGGCGATCTCGCTCGGCAGGGTGCTGAGCGCCTTGCCCACGGCGATCTCGGCCGATCCCCACGACAGCGACCAGCCGCTGCCGCCGTGACCGTAATTGTGGATCACCAGGGCATCGCCGACCTGCTCGGTGGCCAGGTTGGGCCCGGCCGCGCGCAGCGGGCGGATGCAGCACTTGATGTCGATCAACTGGTCGCGCGAGATCCGCATCGGCACCAGCATGGGCGGGCCCTCGCCGCGCCGTGGCGCCGGCGGCGGCGGCACCGGGGGCGCGGTCCGGGTGATCTGCACTGAGGGAGCACAGGCCTGGAGCGCGGTCAAACCGGCCAGTCCGGATACACCTTTCAGCACGGCGCGGCGCCCGGCAACCCGGTGGATGGCGTAAGCGTGACTCATAAAACCCCTTCCGGGTGGAACTTGCGGCCAAGTCCCCGCCAGCCCTTGACGTATAATTGCGTATTGCATCCCGCGAGGCTCTGCCCCGAGGGGCGCGACCGAGTCACGCCTTGGCCAGGAACGGTGCGGCGACCGCTGACGGCACCCGCAGGAGCCGGCCGGTGACCTTGTCGATCAGGGCCCAGGTGGTCCGCGCCGAGACGATCACCCGCCCCTCGGCATTGCGGAAGTCGACCCGACGGTCGAACCGGGCGCCGCTGGGTCCGTCGGGGATGAAGGTCTCGGCGGTCACGCTTTCGCCCTCGCGGATGTTGCCCTTGTAGTCGATCTCGTGCCGCGCGACGACCCAGACATAGGCGGCGAGATGCTCCGGCGGGGCCACCGCCTCCCAGTGGGCCGTGGCGATCGCCTCCATCCACTGCACCCAGACCGCATTGTTGACATGACCGAGCACGTCGATGTGCGCGGGGTCGGCGGTGAAGGTCAGGGTGAACTGGGGCTGCATCCGTTCCTCGTGGCTTGGACCCCACCTTACCCGTTCGCGTCGAGCGAAGTCGAGACACACCGTGCAGGTGTCTCGCCTTCGCTCGACGCGACCGGAAGGGGGCCGATCTTGTCCGGCTGACCGCGAAGGTTTGGACAGCCCCGGCGCCTAGCCGTCCACGCCGAGCTGCCAGAGGATGAAGGCAAACTCCTCGGCGGTTTCGCGCAGACTTTCGAACCGCCCGCTCTTGCCGCCGTGGCCCGCCCCCATGTTGGTCTTGAGCAGCAGGACATTGCTGTCGGTCTTCAGCGCGCGCAGCCGGGCGACCCACTTGGCCGGCTCCCAGTAGGTCACCCGCGGATCGTTGAGCCCGGCGGTGACCAGCAGCGGCGGATAGGCCTGGGCGCGCACCTGGTCATAGGGCGAATAGGAGCGGATCAGCTCGAACGCGGCCCGGTCCTCGATCGGGTTGCCCCATTCGGGCCATTCGCCGGGGGTCAGCGGCAGGCTCGCGTCGAGCATGGTGTTGAGCACGTCGACGAAGGGCACGTGCGCCACCACCGCGCCCCACAGCGCCGGATCGGAGTTGATCACCGCGCCCATCAGCTCGCCCCCGGCCGATCCGCCCGAGATGCTGATCCGGCCCGGCGCGGTGTAGCCCAGCTCGACCAGCCCGCGCGCGACATCGACGAAATCGGTGAAGGTGTTGGTCCGCCGCTCGAGCTTGCCCGCCTTGTACCAGGCCCGGCCAAGGTCGTCGCCGCCGCGGATATGGGCGATCGCATAGGCGAAGCCGCGGTCGACCAGGCTCAGCCGGGTGGTCGAGAAGCCAGGTGCGATCGCGATCCCGTAAGCCCCGTAGCCATAAAGGTGCAGCGGCCCGCCGGCCGGCCGGTCACGCCGCGCGACAATCGAGACCGGGATAGGGGTGCCGTCGCGCGCCGGGATCTCCAGCCGCTCGGTGACATAGCGCGAGGCGTCATAGCCCGAGGGGATCTCCTGGACCTTGCGCACCTCGAGGCGACGTTCGGCGACGTGGTAGTCGTAGACCGTGGCCGGGCTGACCATCGACTCGTAGCCCAGGCGCAGGACCTGGGTGTCCCACTCGGGATTGTCGCCCAGTCCGGCATCGTAGCTGGCCTCGGGAAAGACGATCGGCTCGGTCCTTGCAGGATCGTTGTACCAGCGAAGCAAGATCTGATCGAGCCCGTTGCGGCGGCCTTCCACGACGTAGAAGTCCTTGAACAGCTCGAAGCCGGTCAGGTAGAAATCATCGCTGCCGTCGATCAGCGTGGTCCACTCGCCCGGCGCCGATAGCGGCGCGGTGGCGAGGCGGAAGTTCTCGTGGGTGTCGTTGGCGTGGACGAACAGTGTGTCGCCGCGCAGGTCGACATCGTACTCCACCCCGGCCTGGCGCGGCTTGACCAGCAGCGGCGGGGCCAGCGGATCGGCCGCGGGGACCAGCCGCACCTCGCTGGTCTCGTGATCGCTGGTCGAGATCACCAGCCACTCCTCATTGGCGGAGAGACCGGCGCCGACGCGGAAGCCCTCGTCGTCCTCGTGGTAGAGTTCGACGTCCTGCTCGACCGGCTCACCCAGCCAGTGGAGCCGGGCATTGTCGGTGCGCCACTGTTCGTTGGCCAGACTGTAGACCAGCCCCCTGTCGCCCGCGACCCAGACCAGCGCCGACAGCGTGCCGGGAATGATATCGGGCAGCAGTTCGCCAGTCGCGAGATCCTTGATCCGCGCGGTGAACCGTTCCGAGCCGTTGTCGTCGATCGCAAAGGCCAGCAGGCGGCCATCCTTGCTGACCGACAGGGCGCCCAGGCGGAAGTAGTCCTTGCCGGCGGCGAGCGCGACCTCGTCGAGGATCAGCTGGTCGGCGCTGCCGTCATCGGGCGCGCCAAGCGGGCGGCGCCACCACTTCTTGTACTCGGCCCCCTCCTCGAACTCGATCCAGTAAAGGTAATCGCCGTCCTTCTGCGGCACCGAGCGGTCGGCCTCCTTGATCCGGGCGCGCATCTCGGTGAACAGCGCGTCGATCCGCGGCTGGTGCGGCGCCATGCAGGCCTCGAACCAGCCATTCTCGGCCTCAAGATGCGCCAGCACCGCGGGATCGCTCACCTCGGGATAGCCAGGGTCGCGCAGCCACGCGTAGTCATCGGTGATGGTGATGCCGTGGTGGGTGACGCGGTGGGGCCGGCGGGCGGCCACCGGCGGGACGACGGGAGGGGTGTCATTGGCCATCCAGCGCATCTATGGTGGCGGAGGAACCAGAACAAGCCGGACTCGCCGACCATGCTGATGCACACCCACGAATCCCGCCTCAAGGCCCTGCGCGAGGAACTCGCCCGGCAGGGGCTCGACGGCTTCGTCATCCCCATCTCCGACGAGCACATGAGCGAATATGTCGGCGCCTATGCCCAGCGCCTCGCCTGGCTGACCGGGTTCGGCGGCTCGGCCGGCACCGCCGTCGTGCTGAAGGACCCCAGGGACGGCAAAGGCGCCGCCATCTTCGTCGACGGGCGCTATACCCTGCAAGTGCGCGAACAGGTCGATGGGCGGCTCTACGACTATGTCGGTGTGCCGCAGACCCCGGTCGCGCAGTGGCTGGGTGAGCATGCCCCCGAGGGGGCAAGGATCGGCTACGACGCCTGGCTGCACGGCCCGCGCTGGGTCGCAGCGGCAGGACGGGCCCTGGCCAAGCGCGGCGCGACGCTGGTCGCGGTTGCGCACAACCCGGTCGACGCGATCTGGACCGACCGCCCGGCGCCCTCGCCCGCCCCGGCAATCGTCCATCCAGAAGCCTATGCCGGCGAATCGAGCGAAGCCAAACGGGCCGCGCTGGCGGAGTGGCTGACCAGCCGCGGGCTCGATGCGGTGGTTGTCTCGGCGCTCGATTCGATCGCCTGGCTGCTCAACCTGCGCGGCGCCGATGTCGAGCGGACGCCGGTTGCGCTGTCGTTCGTCCTCGCCCGGGCCGATGGCACAGCCGAGCTGTTCATCGCCGAGGAGAAGGTCACCCCCGAGCTGCGCCAGCACCTGGGCAATGCCGTGGTGATCCGCCCGCGCGAGGCCTTCGTGCCAACGCTGGAGGGGCTGTCCGGACTGAAGGTGGGGGTCGATCCCGAGCGCACGGTCGCCGCGGTTTCGGCCGCGCTGAGCACCGCGGGAGCCACCGTGATCGAGGCGATGGACCCCACGGTCTTGCCCAAGGCGATCAAGAACCCGGTCGAGCAGGCGGGGCACCGCGCTGCCCAGGCCCGGGACGCAGCCGCCATGGTGCGGTTTCTCCACTGGCTGTCGGTCACCGCACCGCAGGGTGGCGTCACCGAGCTGTCCGCCGCCGACCGGCTGCAGCAGTTCCGCCAGTTGAGCGGCGACCTACGCGATCTGTCGTTCGACACGATCTCGGGCGCGGGGCCCAATGCGGCGATCCCCCACTACCGGGTGAGCGAGGAATCGAGCCTGCCGCTCGAACCCTCGAGCGTCTACCTCGTCGACAGCGGCGGGCAGTATCCCGACGGCACCACCGACATTACCCGCACAGTCTGGGTGGAGGGGCCGACCGAACCTCCGGCCCAGGTCTGCGATCGCTTCACCCGCGTGCTCAAGGGGCACATCGCGCTCGCCCGCGCGGTGTTTCCGCAAGGTACGGTCGGCGGCCAGCTCGACACCCTGGCACGCCATGCCCTGTGGCAGGCAGGCCTCGACTACGCCCACGGCACCGGGCACGGGGTGGGCAGCTTCCTGTCGGTCCACGAAGGCCCGCAGCGCATCGGCAAGAGCGCCGGCGGCCAGGCGGGGACCGACCAGGAATTGCTGGCCGGCATGATCCTGTCCAACGAGCCGGGCTATTACAAGAGTGGCGCGTACGGCATCCGCATCGAGAACCTGGTGCTGGTCGAGCCCCGCGCGATCGAGGGTGCGGAGGGAGACTATCTCGGCTTCGAGACGCTGACCCATGTCCCGATCGAGCGCCGGCTGCTGAGCCGCACGATGCTCGATCCGGGCGAGATCGCTTGGTGGAACGCCTACCATGCCCGGGTGCTCGAGATCGTCGGCCCGCAGGTCGAAGGCGAGGTGCTGGCCTGGCTGCAGGAGCAGTGCGCGCCCCTTGACTAGGGACGCGCGCGGAGCACTGGCCAGCTGATCGATGTTCTTGTAATGTTCGCTTGCGACTCGGTTCCGGAGCTCGCGCAACAGGGGAGCTACCAGGATGATCGGCTATGTCACGCTCGGCACCAACGACCTGGCGCGCGGAGCGGCGTTCTACGACGCCATCGCCGCCGAACTCGGCACCGGCCGGATGATGGAGTGGGAGAAGGCGATCGCCTGGGGCACCCCGGGCGGCGGGGCCGGAATCGGCCTGATGAGCCCCTATGACGGGCAGCCCGCAACCGTTGGCAACGGTGTCATGGTGGCGCTGGAGGCGAAGGACCCCGAACAGGTCCGGCGCCTGCATGCCATTGCCCTGGCCCATGGCGGAACCTGCGAAGGCGCGCCGGGTCTGCGCGGCGGCGGGTTCTATGCCGCCTATTTCCGCGACCCCGACGGCAACAAGCTCAACGCCTTCGTGATGGGCGTCCCGGCCGATGGCTGAGCAGGCCAGCGCGCGCCCCTCGCTGTTCACCCACCCGGTGCACCTGGGGCTGGGGGCAAGGGTGCTCCCGCAGCCCGCGTTCACCGGCATGGCCTGGTACGCCGACTATGTCGCCCGGGCTGCGGCCGATGGGGTGGAGGGCCGGCTGGTCTCGCTCTACACCTTCGCGGAGAGCTGGGATTCATGGGAGATGCACCCGGCCGGCGACGAGCTGGTGGTCTGTCTCGCCGGGGAGATCACGCTGCACCAGGAGACGCCGGACGGCACCGCGGCGGTGGTCACCCTCGGCGCCGGCGAGTATGCGGTCAACGCGCCCGGGGTGTGGCACACGGCTGATGTCGGCGGCACGGCCACGGTCCTGTTCATCACCGCAGGGGTGGGCACCCAGCACCGGCCGCGCTGAGGCCCGGGCGTGCCGGCGCCGCACGCTCAGCCCAGGCCGAGCTTGTCCGCATAGAGCAGGCGCCCGCCCGACAGGTGCCAGAGCGCCTCGTTGAAGTCGGCCTCCCCCATCGCGAAGCAGCCGTCGCTGCGCCCGAGCTTGCCCCATCGCTCGAGCATGGCAGGATTGGCATACCATGCAGGGTGCAGCACGATCGCGCGGTCGAGCGCGTTCGAATTGTCGGCTTCGACCCCGCCGAGCCGGATCGAAGTGCCGTACTTGCCCTTGTACCATTCATAGGTGACGTAGGCCCCGCGGCTGGTGGCAAGGCTGTTGGGCACGTTCGAGAAGGTCTTGAGGAAGCCGTCGTGCTCGGGATCCGAGCCCTTGCCATGGGCGACCAGGAACGAGCGCACCTCGCCCCGTTCAAGATCGGCGAAGTGCAGGCGCGGCAAAGACGACGGCAGCGCGAAATCGGCGATCCCGACCACATCGCTCCGCCACAACCGCGCACGGTTCCGCTCGAGTTGGTCGGCGGCAACGGCAAGGACCTTGCGGTGCTGCTCGCTGATCGACCAGGGCTGCGCGGGCACGCGCGTCGGCCAGGCCGCCAATGCGCCTGCAGCCAGTCCTCCGCTTAGCAGCTGTCTCCGATCCATCGGGCCTGCCTAACCCGGTTGCGCCCGCTTCGCCAGCGCTGCCAGCGCCGCCCCATCGACGCGCATGACCGTCCAATCGTCCATCGCCCGCGCGCCGAGCGCCCGATAGAACCCGATCGAGGGGGTGTTCCAGTCAAGCACCGACCACTCGAAGCGGGCACAGCCACGCTCCAGCGCCAAGGCAGCCAGGGCGGCCAGCAGGGCGGTGCCCAGCCCAGCCCCACGCGCCGCGGGACGGACAAACAGGTCCTCCAGATAGATCCCGGGACGCCCCTCGAAAGTGGAGAAATTGTGGAAGAACAGGGCGAAACCCTGAGCCTGGCCGGCGCACTCGCCGATCAGCACCTCGGCCATCGGGCGCGGGCCGAACAGCTGTTCGCCCAACTCCGCTATGTCGAAACGGACCTCGTGAGCCAGCTTCTCATAGGCGGCGAGTTCGCGGATCAGGGCGGCGATCAGCGGCAGGTCGTCAGGAGTGGCGCGACGGATCGACGGCGTGGCGGGAGTGCTCATCCTGCGCGCGGTAGCGGCAAGCCCGGCGACTTGGCAACCGCCACCGGATCAGCTGCGCGGCTCGAGCACCAGCCGATCGCCGCTCAACTCGACCCGGCCGAGCCGGGCCAGCGCGGATTGGCCCAGCAGGCTGGTGCCAAGATCCTTGACCACGACGGCGGTGACGTCCCGCAGCTCGACCTGACCGATGGCCAACCGGTCGAGCCGCGCCGGCGCGCCATAGCCCTCACCCGAGGCGGTCCGCAGGATCGGACGATAGCTCGCCGGATCGACCACCAGCCCGGCGCGCTCGGCATCGGCCTCGGTCAGGGCGACAACATCGGCCCCGGTATCGACCAGGAACCGGGCCGGCGCGCCGTTGACGACCAGATCGACATGGAACTGCCCCGAGGCATCGCGCGGGATCACCAGGCTTTCCCCCGCGAAACTTGCCCGGCGGGCAGCCGGAGCGCTGGGAGTGATGGCGGGGACGGGCGCTGCCCCTGGCGCGGCCGGGGGGCCGTCCGGCGAACGGCTCCCGCCAAAGGCCAAGGCGATCGTGGCGAAGCCCACCAGAATGACGCCGAGCTGCTTCATCGCGCCGCAGTCTAGCGGCGAGACCTTACCGGTTTATTCCGCGGCGACCGTGTCCGCATTGCCGGCATCGCTGGCCTCACCCTCGATCTCGGCGGCCTTGGCCTCGACCAGACTGACGATGTGGTCGAGCATGGCCTCGCTTTCCACGGTATGGTCGGTCACGCCCGACAGATAGACCATGTGCTTGCCATTGCCGCCACCGGTGAGACCGATGTCGGTCTCGCGCGCCTCGCCCGGACCATTGACCACGCAGCCGAGCACCGAGAGCGAGAGCGGGGTCTTGATGTGCGACAGGCGCTTCTCCAGCGCCTCGACCGTGCGGATCACGTCGAACCCCTGGCGCGCGCAGGACGGACACGAGATCACCCGCACCCCGCGGGTGCGCAGGCCGAGCGCCTTGAGGATCTCGAAGCCGACGCGGACCTCCTCCTCGGGCTCGGCCGAGAGCGACACACGAATGGTGTCGCCGATTCCGGCCCAGAGCAGGCTACCGATCCCGATGGCGGACTTGACCGTGCCGCCGATCAGCCCGCCGGCCTCGGTGATGCCAAGGTGGAGCGGACAGTCGACCGCCTCTGACAGGCCCTGGTAGGCGGCCACGGCAAGGAACACGTCGCTGGCCTTCACCGCCACCTTGTATTCGTGGAAGTCATGGTCCTGCAGCAGCTTGATATGATCGAGCGCGCTTTCGACGAGGGCCTCCGGGCAGGGCTCGCCGTACTTTTCGAGCAGATCCTTCTCGAGGCTGCCGGCGTTCACGCCGATGCGGATCGCGCAGCCGTTGGCCTTGGCCGCGCGGACCACCTCGGCGACGCGGTCGCTGCTGCCGATGTTGCCCGGGTTGATCCGCAGGCAGGCGGCGCCAGCATCGGCAGCCTCAAGCGCGCGCTTGTAGTGGAAATGGATGTCGGCGACGATCGGCACCTTGGCGGCGCGGGTGATCTCGCGCATGGCCGCAGTGCTGGCCTCGTCCGGACAGGACACGCGGATGATGTCGGCCCCGGCGTCCTCGCAGCGGCGGATCTGGTCGATCGTGGCGCGCGCGTCCGACGTGAGGGTGTTGGTCATCGTCTGCACGGTGATCGGCGCGTCGCCGCCCACCGGAACGGATCCGACCATGATCTGGCGGCTCTGGCGGCGCACCACGGTGCGCCAGGGTCTGATCGAGGACATGGCGGCCGATATAGAACGCCCCGCCGGTTCGAGCAATCGCGGTCATCGGGACAGACGCAGATCGACGGCGCAGCCCCCGCGGACCGGCTTGCCTTCGTCGGCGCGGGCGATAGCATGGCTCAGGGTCAGCACTTGGCAGGGGTTGGCATGGGCAGGCGAACGGGGTGGTGCGGCATCGCCGCAATGGTCATGGCCAGCGGCCTGTTGGCGTCGCAGGCGCCGGCCCAGGCGCCAGGGGCAGCCGCCAGCGGACCACCGGTGGGAACGCCCGCGGCGGCCTTGCAGGTGCCGCCGCAGACGATCGAACTGACCGACGCACTACTTGCCCAGAACGCGGCCAGCCCGGTCCCGGCACGGATCCCCGCCAGCGTCTTCGCGGCCCCGGCCGACTTCCGGGACATCAAGCTGTCCCCGAGCGGATTGCGCCTGGTCGCACGCGTGACCTTCGAGGGCAGGCAATTCGTGCGCATCCGGCGGCTGGACGGTTCCGAGGAGCCGTGGACGTTCCAGATCCCCGACAAGATGGACCTCAACTACTACACCTGGGCGGGCGAGGACCGCCTGCTGGTGAGCGTCGGGCAGATCGTGCCATGGGATGGCGATGAGGCGCGCTCGACCCGCCTGGTGATCGCCGACCTGACCACGCACAAGCTGCAGGTGATCGGCAAGGGTTTCGCGATGGGCCTGCGGGGTGATGACCTGCTCTGGACCGATCCGGAGGGCAAGACCGCCCTGGTCGCCTTCCAGCCGACGATTTATGATTACCCGGCGGTATTTAGCGTCGATCTCGTGGCCAATCGGGCGAAAACCGTGGTCTCATCGATGACCGGCATCTGGAACTGGTACGCCGACACCTCTGGCGTGGTCCGCTACGGCTATGGCTGGATCGACGCGCACAATTGGCAGATGGTCTATCGCAAGGATGGCGCTGGCCGCTTCCAGGTGGTCGCACGCGGCACCGACAAGGACGACCAGGCGGCCAAGTTCGCCCGCGACAAGAGCTTCACCATTGCCGCCGGAGCGGACGAGGGCTTCGTCTATGATACCGCCGCGGAGGGGGGGCACCTTGCCGTCTACCGTTACAACTTCGCGACGCACCAGCGCGGCGAATTAGTCTACGCCGCGCCCGGCACCGACGTGGGCCAGGCCTGGACCACAGAGGACGGCAAGAGCCTGTTCCGCGCCGTGTACACCGACAGCCGCGATCGGGTGAAATGGTTCGACCCGGGCATGGCCGAACTGCAGGCAGCGCTCGACAAGGCGATCTCGGGGAAGCTGGGCGACCGCGAGGTGTGGATTGGATCGCGCAACCGCGACAACACCATCATGGTCGTGCAAGCGCTCGGCTCGAATGATCCCGGCCGCACCTATATCTGGCAGGCCGCTTCTGGGACCCTGACCCGCCTGTCCACGCGCAACCCGGCGCTCAAGCCGGCCGACCTCGCCGTCAGCCGCTACGTCCACTACCCCGCGCGCGACGGCATGGCGATCCCGGCCTACCTGACACTGCCGGTCGGGCGCGCAGCCAAAGGACTGCCGCTGGTCATCCTCCCCCACGGCGGCCCTTACGGGGTGCGCGACCACGGCGACTACGATCCAGACGTGCAGTTCCTGGCCAATCGCGGCTACGTAGTACTGCAGCCGCAATATCGCGGATCGGACTCCTATGGCGCGATGTTCGAACGGCGCGGCGAGGCTCAGTGGGGCCGGACCATGCAGGACGACATCGACGACGGCATGGACTGGTTGGCCAAGCGCGGGATCATCGACCCGGCGCGGGTCTGTATCGTCGGGATCTCCTACGGCGGCTATGCAGCGCTTTGGGGCGCCACGCGTAACCCCGAGCGCTACCGCTGCGCGGTAAGCTTCGCGGGGATCTCGGATATGCCGCGCAGCCTGAAGTACCAGCTCAACTCATTCGACGACAAGCAGGCGCGCGAAGCCTGGCGCCAGAAGGTCCAGGGCGATCCCACCTTTGACCTCCGGACGATATCGCCGCTGTTCAACATCGACCGGCTCAAGGTTCCGGTCATGCTGCTCCATGGCACCGACGACCAGATCGTCCAGCCCCGGCAGTCACGGCTTTATGCCGAAGCGCTGAAGGCCGCCGGCAAGCCCTACGAATACTACGAGATCCCCGACGAAGGGCACGGCTACACGACCACGCAGGGGGCCCAGCTGTGGTATGACAAGCTCGACGCGTTCCTGGCCAAGTACAATCCGGCGCCATAGGTGCCGGCTCCTTCAGAACAGGCGCGCGAACAGGAACTCCTCGTCGAGCTGACTGCCGACGCGAAAGGTGATGTCGGCCACCTTGGCGAAGCCGTAACGCTGATAGAAACGCTGGGCCCCGGGGTTGCCCGACCAGACCGAGAGCTGCACCTCGTCGGCACCGCGTGCGGAAAACTCGGCCATGGCCCAGTCCATCAGCCGCCTGCCCAGTCCGCCACCGGTGGCATTGGGGGCCAGATAGAGCTGCTTGAGTTCCATCACGCGTTGGCCGCGGGCCTGTTCGGGAAAGCCGCAGACCAGCCCGAGCTTGCACCAGCCAATCAGTTCGCCGTCCTGTTCGGCCACCTGGTAGAGCTTGGCGGGATCGGCCAGCTCGGCCGCAAGCGCCGCCTCGCTATAGGTCTCGCGCAGGAATGGCAGCAGGTCGTTTGGCCGGTAGAGCCCGCCGAACTTGTGAACGAAGGCGGCCATGCCCAGCACCGACAGGGCGGTCAGATCCTCGCCGCGGGGTACGCGCAGCCGGACCGCGCCGGGGACCGCGGCCTGTTCAGCCACGCGGCCGGGCCTGCCGATAGCATCCGAGCAGGCGCAAGTCCTTGCAATGGAAGGCGAGCTCCTCGAGCGCCAGATCGACCGACGGATCGCCCGGGGCGCCGAGGATGTCGGCGTAGAACATCGTCGCCGAGAAGCTTGCCCCCTTCTGGTAGCTCTCCAGCTTGGTCATGTTGACCCCGTTGGTGGCAAGCCCGCCGAGGGCCTTGTAGAGCGCCGCGGGCACATTGCGCACCTCGAACACCATGGTGGTCATGGTCGGGCCGGGGCCCCGCTCCGCCTCCGACAGCGGGGCACGGGCGAGCACGACGAACCGGGTGGTGTTGTCTGCGGCGTCCTCGACCCCCTCGGCCACGATGTCGAGCCCGTACAGCGAGGCGGCGAGACGGGGCGCGATCGCCGCCGCCGCGGGATCGCCCTGCTGCTTGACGAAGGCCGCGGCCCCGGCGGTATCGGCGTAGGACATCGGAACGATGCCCCGCTCACGCAGGAAGTGGCGCGACTGGCCCAACGCCTGAGGGTGCGACCAGGCCACCGCGAAGGGGCCCTTGGCGCCGGGCAAGGCCATCAGGTCATGGGTGATCGCAAGGAAGTGCTCGGCCACGATCGACAGCCCGGATTCGGGCAGCAGGAAGTGGATGTCGGCGACGCGGCCATGCTGCGAGTTCTCGATCGGGATGATCGCCCGGTCGGCCCGGCCCTCCTTCACCGCGTCGAGCGCATCCTCGAACGAGAAGCACGGCAGGGGCAGGCAATCGGGGGCGAATTCGAGCGCGGCGCGATGCGAATTGGCCCCGGGGGCACCCTGGAAGGCGACCGCGCGCGAGGGGTCGGCCAGGGCGTCGCGGGTCATCGTCGCGACGAGGGCTTCGGCGGGTTGCGGATAGCTGTGCATGGCCCCCGGCGCTTATGCCGGGCCAGGGGTTGTGGGCAAGGGCAATCATGCCGCGGCGGACCCAGGAAACGACCCGAGCGACCGTCCGGAAGGCCACGGCTCAACCCCCGGACCCGCACCAAGGGGCGGATCGCGCTGCGAACGACCGGAATCGCCCTTGCGCGCCGGCGCAGGGCTCACTAGAGCGCCACCCAAACGCCAGAGCAACCTCGGGGCACTGATGGAAGACCGCAACAATACGATCGCCGGCTGGGCACTGTTTTCGGGCATCATCGCCCTCGGACTGGGCAGTCTGTCCGCTCACTACTTCCTGGCCGACAAGCCTGAGCGCCCCGAGAAGATGGGCTACGAGATCGAAGGCGTGGTCTCCAGCGAAGGCGGCGATGCCGGCGGCGCGGAGAGCATCGAGGTGCGCCTGGCCAAGGCCGACGTCGCCAAGGGCGAGGGCACCTTCAAGAAGTGCCAGTCGTGCCACACGATCACCCCGGGTGGCGCCAACGGGATCGGTCCGAACCTGCACGGTATCGCCGGTGACGTGGTTGCGGGCGCGCGCGGCGGCTTCGCCTACTCCGCCGATCTCAAGGCCAAGGGCGGCAACTGGGACTGGGCCACGCTGGATGCCTGGCTGAAGAGCCCCAAGGCCTTCGCCGCGGGCACCAAGATGACCTTCGCCGGTCTGGCCGACGCCCAGGAGCGCGCCAACGTGATCCTTTACCTCAACAGCCAGGGCGGCAAGCTCACTCCGCCGGCCCCCGGGGCTGCCGAGCCGGCGGCTGCCGACGCCGCTGCCGAAGCGCCGGCCGCCGAGGCCAGCGAGGCTCCCGCGCAGTAATGCGGTCCGGACCCGGCGCGGTCAGCGCGCCGGATCGGCGAACGGGCGGGGCTGCGGCTCCGCCCTTCGTGTTTGGGGACAATGAACGCGACCAAGGCCCGGCATCACACCGGACAGGCCGCGCTGGCGCGGTCAGCCCGCAGCGCGGCCCTTGAAGCCCTGGGCGATCACGTACCACTCCGACGAATCCTTGCGGCTCGCCGGCGGTTTGGCGTGCTTCACCGTGGCGAAATTGCGCTTCAGGATCGTCAGCAGCTCGCCGTCGGTGCCCCCGGCGAAGACCTTGGCGACGAAACCGCCGCCGGGCGCCAGGGTGCTGATCGCGAAGTCCACCGCGGTTTCGACCAGGCCCATCGTGCGCAGGTGGTCGGTCTGCTTATGGCCCACCGTGTTGGCGGCCATGTCGGACAGGACCAGGTCGGGTGGCCCGTCGAGCGCGCCTTGAAGGGCGGCCGGAGCGGCGTCAGCCATGAAGTCCATCTCGAAGATGGTGACCCCGGGGATCGGCTCGGTCGGCAAAAGGTCGATCCCCACCACCCGCGCAGCCGGGGCGCGGGCGCGGACGACCTGGCTCCACCCGCCAGGCGCGATGCCCAGATCGACCACCCGCTGCACACCCTTGAGCAGGCCGAAGCGCTCGTCAAGTTCGGCCAGCTTGTAGGCAGCGCGGCTGCGATAGCCGTCTGCCTTGGCCTGTTTGACATAGGGGTCGTTCAGCTGACGCTGCAGCCAGCGGGCCGAGCTGACCGTGCGCTTCTTGCCTGATTTGAGGCGGGTGTCGGGATCGCGGCCGCCGCGGCTCATCGCTGGTCCGCCCGCGCCGCGGCGGGGGCCGGGGACGCATCCGGGGCAGCGGCGCCCGGGCGCGACAGCCCGGTGGCCATCAGGCTGCGCAAGATGCCCTCGCGGATGCCGCGGTCGGCCACGCCGAGCCGTTCGGCCGGCCAGATGTCGAGAATCGATTCGAGAATGGCGCAGCCCGCCACCACCAGATCGGCGCGTTCGCGCCCGATGCAGGGCACCTCGCGCCGCTCGGCCAGGCTGAGCCCGGACAGCCGGGCGGCGATAGACCGCATGGCCGATGCCGGGACAATCACCCCGTCGACTGCGCTGCGATCATAGGCCGGCAGGTCAAGATGCAGGCTGGCCAGGGTTGTCACCGTGCCCGAGGTGCCGAGCAGACGCAGACCGCCCGAACCGGCCATGTCGGCACGCGCCGGGGCGACGCGTTCGGCAAAGGGAGCGAAGGCTGCATCGACCAGACCGCGCATTTCGCGGTAGCGCGCGGCGCGCTCGCTGACCCCACCGCTTTCAGGGCCACAGGTCTCGCTGAGCGAGACCACCCCCCAAGGCACCGATTGCCAGTCCAGGATGCGCGGCACGGTCGGACCGTTCTCGATCAGCACCAGCTCGGTCGAACCGCCACCGATGTCGAAGATCATCGCCGGACCATCACCCTGTTCCAGCAAGATGTGGCAACCCAGCACCGCCAGCCGCGCCTCCTCCTGCGCGCTGATCACGTTGAGCGCGATGCCGGTCTCGCGACGCACGCGTTCGATGAAGTCCGCACCATTGCTCGCCCGGCGGCACGCTTCGGTCGCCACCGAGCGGGCCAGATGCACGTTGCGCCGGCGCAGCTTGTCGGCGCAAATCTGCAACGCGGCGAGCGCGCGGTCCATCGCCGCATCGCTGAGCCGCCCGGACTGGGCGAGCCCCTCACCCAGTCTCACGACACGGCTGAAGGCATCGATCACGACAAACCCGTCACCGGCGGGACGGGCGATCAGCAGACGGCAGTTGTTGGTACCGAGATCGATCGCGGCATAGGCCTGCCGTTGGCCCGGCCCGCCGCCAGGGCCACGGGCGCCGGTACGCCGCGCGGGATCCGCACCCGGTGCCGGGTGCGAAGGGGGTGGTCCGTCTGCCGTGCCACCGCCGGGGGCAGCCTCACGTGCAACCGGCGGAAGATGGTCCGCCATGGTCAACTACTCTGATCTCTGGGCCCCGCGCGATCGCGGGAATATTGCTCAATCGTAGCGGCCGGGGCCGCTGGCGGCAAGGCCAGCGCCGAAATGAGGCTGCGGGAGAATTCACGATCTGTGATCAACCTGTCCAAAAGGACTGTTCAGCCTTCGTGACGCATATTACCCATGGCTCTCGGGGATCGAGGGCCGTGCGCCCTCGGTGTGGCCCATGAGACACGTTGAGTCTCGCGATCGGGAGTGGCCTGTGCCGATGATGCCCTTACCAGAAATGCTCGAAAAGAGCGCCATCGCCGCTGTCTTGAGCAATCCGCGCCTGCCGGACAACCCGATCGTGGAATGCAATCGTGCGTTCGAGGAACTGACCGGCTACTCCTCGGCCGAGATCCTTGGCCGCAACTGCCGTTTTCTGCACGGGCCGGAAACCGAGCCATGGCTGACCGAAACGCTGCGCACCGGGATCCGCCGCCGGCAGCCGGTCATGGTCGAGATTACCAACTACCGCAAGGATGGCAGCCGCTTCCGCAACGCGGTGATGGTTGCCCCGATCTTCGACGACAGCGGCGAACTGATGTACTTCCTGGGTTCGCAGGTGGAGATCCCCGGAGAGCAGGCGCGCGAGAACGACATCCGCCGTCAGGTCGCGCACGAGAAGATCCAGGCCCTGTCGGCGCGTCAGCGCGCGGTGCTGGTGCAGATGGCTTCGGGCAAGCTCAACAAGCAGATCGCCTGGGAGCTGGGCCTGTCCGAACGGACCGTGAAGATGCACCGCGGCGCCGTGCTCAAGGCCCTCGGCGTGCGCACCACAGCCGATGCGATCCGCGTCGCGATCGAGGCCGGTTACTAGTCTGGGCGGGGCCCTGACCGCCCCGCCCAGACGCGCGAATCCCCTTGACCACCCCGGACCGCCAGACTAGAGGGCCGGCTCCGCGTTGCCCCGTCGTCTAAAGGTAAGACTACGGACTCTGACTCCGTCAATCGAGGTTCGAATCCTCGCGGGGCATCCAAGGAAATCTCAACAAAATCAGACGGTTGAGTGGTCGGCAAGGACGATTCGAGCATTTGCTCGCAGTCCTTCGTTGCCCCTTATTTTCCCGAGTTTTCCGTGGCTTTCCGGCACGCTCCGGCGACTCCACGCAACAAGAATGCAACATGGCGCCGCTGCGTAGCGGCCGCCATGTCACATCGTGCTCCTCAGAAGACGTGGACCTGCGAGAGAGGCGGAGTAGTGCGGACCGCCGTGACCGCCGACGACCCAACGAACAGCGTCCGGCCGCCAGCTCCATTGCGGATGACCCACACGTCGCGTCCGTATGGCCGGACCTCCGTTACAGGGATCCAGCCGTCGGTCGCGGTATGCACCTCGACGGTGACGTTCGGGTCATCGGTAGCTTGGCGCGCGATATCGATCAGTTCTCGTCCAGACATTTTGCGCTCCAGATCCAGGACCAGCAGGTAGGTGCGGCCGCCGGGCGTCGCTCGGCGACCGCGATATTGCGGTTAGTTCCGCGGACCGTGCTTGCCGGTCTTGTAGGTCTCCACCACGGTGGTGCGCGGCCTGCGCTCAGCATCCTGAACCGGAATAAACTGACCGGTCCGAGCATCGCGCCCGCGCTGGTGATGGTGCTTGGCTGCCATGGCTTATCACCTCCTCTCAGCAGCAGGCTGCTGCATGATCAGAAGGGGAAAGCGCCCTGGGCCGGGGGCACGTTGGGGTAGCGCCGGTCCCTCATGACCTCGGAGACACGACCCTGGTTGAGCCCGAGGAGGGCCGCGACCTGGTGCTGATAAAGCTTCCGCACCTTCACCAGAAAGCGGATGTGGGCTGCCATTTCGGGGGTGATCGGGGGGGAGGGTGTACGGTTCATCGTCTTCAGCCTTTCTCGGCAAAAAGCGATGAAACCGGGTTGACTTTCTACCCCCCAGAAACGAGAGCTTCGGGGCTTAATCAGCAAAAAATCATCCGCGGTCTCATCGCGGTGAATGGCCCGGGGGCGGTAACGACGCCCTCGGGTCTTTTCGTTTTAGGTCTCGATTCGCCTTACCGCAAGCGACCATGCGATTCTTTCCCCAGAGACAGGGCGTACAGCGCTGATGGCGTCGCAGTGGGCCGCGGACACATGCAAGGTCCGTTTTGGCTCTCCACGGGGCTTATTTCGCCGATTTAAGCGTCCATGTAACACGGACATGGCAAGGGGAGGTAGAGAAGACTCTTTGCCACCAACCGCCTCAATCAGCGTTCGCCGACTGTTCGGCTGACGTTCCCTCTCCGTGCCGCTGCGGTAGCTGCTCGAGCATCAGCTCACCGTCTCACCGTGGTAGAGCGCGTCCATTATGAAGCGGGAGACGCCCTCGTACACCCAGGCGTCAACGTCGATCGACTCGCGGGTGGGAGGGAGGATATCAGCGCCTCGATCGCAGCCCGGTCGGGCTGGGTCAGGCCGGCCCCGCGCAGGATCCCTGCACTCTGCTCAGGCTAGCCTAGCTCATCCTCGAGGCGCCAGTGGTTGAGCTCCGCCACGCCGGCTTGGCAAACCGCGACCTCCTGGGCCTACAGGTCGGTCAGCGGCCGTGGCATGACTGGACAAGTCTGGCTGTGCGCCTCGCATCATGATGCTGAAGTGCGCTGCCCCGCCGTCGTCCAGCACGCGACTGGGCCGGAGCGCATAGCCAGGGCGGACACGTCTCGGGTGTTGAGGGCGACGTTCTCGGGGACGATACGTCCGGCGGAATCGACAAAGGGCATTGCCCGCTGCTCCCTGATCAACCCGGTGCCTGTTCGGCCGAGGGCGGTCGGCGGAGGTGCCGAGCAAGGAGAAGCTGGGCCCAGTTGCCGCGGTCCGTTACCGCCGTCAGGAACGGGGGTCGGCATGCATATCCTGATCGCCATTGCACTCTTCATCGCCATTGCGGTGGCGTCGAGCACCAAAGAAGGCCGTGCAGAGTTCCGCAACAGCCCTACATACAAAACGATGGAGCGGATCTCATGGTGGGGCATCGCCCTCATTGTGGGGTTATTCCTGCTGACCGAATTTTGGCCGCGCTCATCACCCTAAGGACCGGACTTCGCCAACTGCCTCGCCGGCATGATCGAGCTGGAGGACTGGACAGAGGAGCTGCGTACCTATCCGGTGAGCTCCGCCTTGCTCGGCCGCTGAGTAAGCGCTGTTAAGCGTGCTCTTGTGCGTGCGCTTAGGAGCGGTGGGTGAGCCAGATCACGGTGTTATCGGGGCCGGAACGGCGCCGGCGGCGGAGCGAGGAGGAACGGCTACGGGTTCTGACCGAGGCGTTCTCGCCGGGAGCCTGCGTGGCGGAGGTCTGCCGGCGGCACGATATCTCGACCTCGCTGATCTACACCTGGCGGAGCAAGCTGCGGCGAGCCCACGCCGACGCGGAACCCAGCGAACCGTCCGTGCCTGCCTTTCCCGAGGCCGTGGTCGTCGAGGAGGATGCGGGGCGGTGCGCCGGGGGCGGCTCCCCGTCGATGGTCATCGATCTGGCCCGCGGCAATCGGGTGTTCTGTGAGTCAGATCGCGGCGGCCTGCGAGCGGCAGTACTCTATACGCTGATCCAGACGGCGCGGGTCCTTTTCCCTATTAACAAAGATCCTGCAGTCATCCAGCAAGCGGGGACTCGCGGCCACGCGCCATAGTGCGCGTTGTCAGGCGAAGACGTGTGTTACTACTGCATCCACATCGCCAACACGGACGACTGACGGCTCAGGTGGCGCCGACCTCCACACTCACCCTAGTGATGTTGTAGAGCGTCACCGCCCCACCGACTGCCGTGGCCGGAGCGAATAGCGCCAGATTGATCCCTTCGCTGACCGAACTGCGATAGAGCACCCCGTCGAACCCCGACTTCTTGATGAACTCGCACAAATATTGGCTCGGGATATAATCGATGGCAGCGCGCTGGGGCAGAACCGGCCTAGTTAGCTCACCGCCAAGCCGTTCAAGTAGCGGCAAATCTGCGCGCAGCTGGCCGATCTTGCTGGCATCACCCAAAACGAAGGGCGAGACGAAACCGCGCGGGTTGCGTAAGTCGACGACCCTGACGTCGGGGATCGTGAAGTCGGCGATACAAGCGACCTCGCCGGTATGCGGCCGGATTTCGGCGGCTGCCGTATCGGGCCGCGAGCCCAGATAGAGATAGGGTATGCCGGCCGGATTGGCGCGCCCGTGCGACGCGAGATGCTTGGGCGGCGCATTCATTTCGCCGATTGAGAAGATGTTGTCGCCGGTCTTGATGCGGGCACGATACCATGTTTTGGGGACATTGGTCTCCAGTAGCATCGCAAGCAGGCCGGTCAGGCGCTCTCGGTCGATGTCCTGTTCGAGGAACCAGCGGTTCTGGAACATCATCTCGTCGCGCAGGGTCTCCCAATGCACGAGGCCTTCGCTGGTGTAGCTCGACGACGGTGAGAATGTCTGGCGGACAATGTTGCCATCATCAAGGATCTCGCCGAGCAGCTGGCTCGCATGCGCCTCATCGAGCTTGGCGTCGGGGAAGAGCTGCCAGTCCTCCTTCATCCACTCAACGAGCGTCCGACCGGCGGGGTCTAGCTCATAGACATTGACCAAGGACTCGAACTCGTTGGCGAGCGCTGTCGGGTCGACGAGCGGGACATCGGCCGTACCGCAGAAGCCGCAGGTGCCGGTTTCGGCGCTCAGCGACGGGATGTGATCGGTGCGTAGCCAGCGATCATCAAAGCATTCGGGGCAGCACTTCTTCTTCGCCATGGGCCTAGCCCAGATAGGCGGCGAGGGTCTCGATGTGATGCTTCATCGAGAGCTTCTTCACATAGCCCAGACCGGGGAAGTGCTTCTTTGCGTGGAGTTCGCGAAACTCTTGGATTGCGCTGGTCTCAAGCAACTTCGAGTTACCGGTGTCCAGATTTTTGATGAGCTTGTCGAGGGCCTGCGCGAACTTGCCGGCCGGATCGGTCGGGGTATCGTTGGTCGTCGAGACGAAATGATAGACGAACATAACGTCGTCATTGTCGGTATCGATATAAGTCAGATGGATGGCGACCGCGTAGGCTGGCCCACCACCTTCTGAATAGACATCGCCCACGATTAGAAAGTCGCCGAACCCCGCCATTCCGAGATCGCCGTAGGTGACATGGAGCTCGGAAAACTTTTCGGGCGAATTCTTGGCATAGTCGGCATTCTTACGGCGCTCGAATCCATCGTGGACGAGAATGCGCGTGCTACCATTGAAATGTTTACGGTAGAGCGTGTCGGCAGGGCTCGAAACGAAGACGTGCGTCGAGTTCTTGAGATCGTCGCCGAGAAATCCCGCGAGCGCTTTGGGCTCGGTGAAACCGGCGTGGACGAATGTAGGATGATGGCCCTTATGGGCCTCGAAGCAGCCCTTGGCGTCGTCGAAGCTGGTGTTGCTGCGAAGGAGAATGCCGGCTGAAATCTTATCATTGCCGATGAAGCCGCCCTGCAGCAGCGCCGAGATGTTAGCGCCGTCATCGCCATGGTCGCCATGATAAGGATTGACGATGACGATAGCGCGGCCATCGGCCTCGCAAATCGCCTTCAGCGTACGCTCGAGGCCCCCAAGCGACTCCCGAACGGGCTCGATGATCGGCACGAAATGGCGCGCCGCGAGCAGCGGCGCCATTTCGCGGATGGTGATCAGCTCGAACTGTTTGCCGCGGAAATAGGGATGATACATGCGGCGGTCAGGCCCAAGCCATCGCGGCGTCGAGAGGGGTCGAGACCGCCTCGACGATTCTGTTATGATCCGCTCGCCGAACCTGGATCGACAGTGCTGCTGCATGCAGCGACGACGGCAAACGATTGACGAAGTCACTCAAGGGCGCGAGGTCCCGAGTGCGCTTGAGCGTCTTCACCATCGCCACATGCACGGCGGCGGGATCCTGTACGTCGAACAAGCCGCGCAACACCGCATGACGCTGTGTGTTAGGAACGTCGGGAACGGCGACGCCCATGCTCCTCAAGATGGTCACGGCCTCGGACGAGCGCAAAGACTCGAACACCGTCGCTGGGCAGATGCGGTCGGGCCGGTCCTCTGCCTCGCGCACTGTCGATATCTGGTAGCGCGACGAGAGCATCATCACGCCGACATCGTCGGGCACCGTGTCGAGTACCCCCGCCACATGGCTCTCGCTCGCGATCACATAGACCTTGGCGAAGACATGCTTGTAGTTGGCGACCTGATTGGCGAGGCGCGCGAGTGAATCGCGTTCGGACTTGATCTCATAGACCGTCGCGGTGCCGTTTAGGATCGCGAGATCCGCCTTGCACGCACCGGCACGAAACTCAGTCAGCATGCACGCCGTATTGAGCGAGTGCGTTCCCATGAGGACCTTATGGGTCAGTGCCGCTCGATAGACATATTCGTCACGCCGACCGGCGGTCTTTAGCACGCCGAACGCGGCATCGAAGGCCTGACCGACCGTCGCGTCGGCAGTGCACCGGTCAGCGATGTCCGTGAGACCGAGCAGGCGCGCGAATAATGGCGATTGTCCCTTCCGCGCCATTTCGCGAAAGACACCGGACGAGAATAACCGGGTCATCGCCGAAAGCTGACTTGAACTTGGTGCCACCGCCCCCCCGCGACGCTCAGGGCTCAAGCCCGCCGATGAGGTTACAGGCTATATCTGATTATGCCCGCTGGGGGAATCCGGTTATTGAGCGGGTGCCATAAACATACCTTGATGACGAATTTTCGAGTGCGATCGAACGCGTCCAGCTCGAGAACGGTCGACATGCAACCCAGTCCGCTGGCCGCGACCGTCACGATTTTGGCGCCATAAGCGGTTGGCGGCTCGCCCTAAGATAATCGCCAGCCTCGTTTAGCGGGCATCCTGCCCACACGTCATCTCGAGAATATTCCGCTTACATCGGCCGGGTCGTTGCACAATGTCCGCTTTGGTGGAGGCTTGCCCTGAAGGCGCCTGTCCACAACCTCCCAAATATCGCAGCGCCGCGACCTTCACCGGATGGTTACGCAACTAGTCGTTGCGACATGGTCAATAGGTGATCGCTAGCGCCGCCCTGAACGCAACAAGAACACGGATGGCGCGCAAGCTGGCGCGTCTGCGTAGGGCTACTGGCGAACAACACTGAGGCGAGCTAGGAGGTTCCGCACAGTGGTCGCATGCCAGCGACCACTACGCGCGGTGACAAACCCACCCTCGTTCAGCGCGCCAGCTATCGCGTTCAGCGACACGATGCCGCGCTCACGCATGTCGTCGATCACGGGGCGCAGGTCGGCAGCACGGGCATCAGCATCCGCTCGCAGCGCCTGAATAGCTGCAGCGTTGCCCTGATTGGCTCTACGCAACGCCGCCGCGCCGTTCGGGTTGCCCAGCTTCACCCCCCGAGCCTTCGCCACCTGCAGGGCCTCCCGGGTGCGCCTCGAGTTGGCCTTGCGCTCGTGCTGAGCCATGGCGGCCATGATGTGGATCGTGAGCTCGTTCGCCTCGGGCATATCAGCCGCGATGAACATGACCCTGCTCTCCTGCAGCGTGGCCAGAAACGCCAGGTTGCGGGACAGGCGATCCAGCTTGGCGACTACCAGCGTGGCGCCGGTGACCTTGGCACGGTGCAGGGCCTTCAGTAGCTCGCGGCGATCGTTCCGCTTCCCGCTCTCGACCTCGGTGAATGCAGGCGCGACCAGCTCCCACCCCCTGCCGGCACACAGGCCCTCGACAGCGCTACGCTGGGCGTCCAGACCGAGACCCGATCGGCCCTGCCCCTCGGTGCTTACGCGGTAGTAGGCGATCGCCTTCATGACCTCGGCCTTGACTATAAACCCTCGTACCGTTCGTTACGCGGTTTTATACGCACCGCTAGACGTGCTCTTCGGTGCCGATGGAACAGCGCAGGTCATCCGAGGT
This sequence comes from Novosphingobium piscinae, assembly GCF_014230355.1. GTDB lineage: Bacteria > Pseudomonadota > Alphaproteobacteria > Sphingomonadales > Sphingomonadaceae > Novosphingobium > Novosphingobium piscinae. Next base: position 53,935 of record NZ_JACLAX010000010.1, on the reverse strand, counting down.
GCATCGGAACAAGTCTGCCCCGGCGCGCAGCTTGCTAGGTGCCCGCAACCTTCTCGGCAGCGTCAGTTATAGGTGCCTGTGGATAGACGCTGTTGCGCCTAAAAGCGTCGGTGAACCACCTCATGCCGATGCTATTCTACGTCATCTCTCCCATCCTTGGTCGTGCCGTGCCTAACGCGGAACATGCCTCGATGCTCGCCATGGGCATTCTCGCCGTCAGCTTTGCTGAAGATCGGGCACCTCTGATCGAGGATCGCTCAGTCGCGGCGGCACCCGGACACGCCTACGCCGCAGAAAAGCTAGCACGGCGGATCGCGGCCGAGCTGCGTCACCCGCGACCGATCTTCACGTGGCGCGCCCTGCCGCTGGTCATGCCTTGTTTGCGGATCCTCTCTGAGGACGCTTCCGCCCAGGCAGCCCTCGATCTCGCCAAGGCAGTGCATGGCTGCATCGAGCTTGGCCTGACCGACGCCGCCATCCTTGGGGCAGAAGCTGCGGATGGCCTTGCTGCCCTGCCGAGTTCACGACGTGAGGAGGCCATCGAAGGCTTCTACGATCTTCCGCCAGGGAAGCAGGTGTGTGCCTTGAAGGAACTCGCAGCGGAGGATTTCCGGCGCGTCAGGCCGAAGAAGCAGCCGATCCGCGACGAGGAAGAGTAGACGAGCTTGCCGAGCCCCCATCGGCCGCCGGACTTCCCGCCCTTTCCGGACTTGCCGTGACGCCGCCAAAAGTTGCGGAAGTTTTCCTCGTCAAGCTGGTCGATGGCGCCGGTCAGGCCACGGGTGTTGAAATCCTCAATCACCAGCAGGTCCGCGGACGGCTCGTCCATCGCTGCCGCGGACAGACCACAGGCTGCTAGGTGTGGAAGGAGTGACGGGAACAGTGCGCGGAATGCGTCGGCCCGCTGCCCTTCAAGCGTATGGCGAGCAAACCGAACCTTCACCGGACCTGAATCGTCGGAAGCATCGGACGAGTTCTGGATCACCTCGCGCACTAGCGCGCCGGCAAGGCCGACCTCATCGTTGTTGAATTGGTCCCTCTGGGTCGGATCCTGTTCGACAAGATCGGCAGGATAAACGGGAAACTCCCACGCAGGCATATCCAATCCCCTTCCTAGTGCAGCTCAGAGCCGAAACTCGCCACCGCCACTGTCGCCGTTGCGGGCAAAGCGCCCCTTGGCTGCCTCAACCGCCTTTTGCACCGCCGAGAACATCTTCTTGATGTCGGCCTCGGTAAACTCATAGGCAGACCTGTTTGACAGATTCCCCACAAGTTGCAGATCCTTGATGACCCGGTTCACCCGCGCTTCCGCAAGATCGACGAACTTTTCCCGCTTTGAGCTCATATTCCGACTCACTCACACTGGTGGAGTGCCAAATATGTGGATTCAAGCGATCTTATGTCAACAATATATGGCCAACATTCCTGATATATTATGCGAGCGCGATCGCGCTGGCCGTCTTTATCTATCTATATCAGCTGGTTAGTGACTTCTCGGTAAATTGGAAATGATCATAGGTAGCGCGCATTCGGCGGTGAATCGCAGCCCCGATTAACACTTGGCGGGGGCAAACATAAAATGGCTGCTGTCCACCTTCGTCCGGCACAGGACGAGTTCTGTTGCGGCATCATCCGGGGCAGCGAATGATCCAGACCGGTCCTGCCAGGCGAATGCTGATAAAGTCCGGCAAGCTGCCGCGACTGCTTCAGCATCGCTCCGGGCAAGAGTTGTTAGGCGCGCCTCAACTGCGGCAGCATCTATTCCAACGGAAGAACATCACGCTCGCCCTGCAAACGGCCCAGCACAGCGGCTAGTCAGGCCTTCAGCGTGCCGCTCACCTAGCTCCCAGCGGTAGCAACCGGACATCGCTGATAAAGCTTTCGAGCGTCTGCAGGTGAGGCTGGACCGGCTTCGGAAACTTTTCAAAAAGCCCAGCTGGCACGACCAGCTGGACCCCCGCCTGCGTCATCTCGCGGAACTGGGATTCTGAAACACCCTCCTGCAGGGTTAGCAGATGCTTTGCTGGAATGTGGTCGGCTTCATTTAGGATCTGGCGCCAGCGGTCCCGGCAGGTGGTCTTCACCGCGAGCATGCGCAGCCGCTCTCGGGGAAACGACCCATCGTGATAGGCAGCGGCGGACGGAAACAGGAAATCGGGCCGCTTACCTGGCTCGGACTCAGGCTGGTGCACGAAGTGCGTGCCCTCGACTAGCCGTTCCTCGACGAAAATGGCGCGGGCGTGGAGCTCGAGGGAATGACCCGAGCGCGCTTTGCGGCGTTGCAAGATAGTCTGCGCCCGGGTGATGAAAGCGTCGATCGTCGTAAAGCCGGCAGTGATGTGCGGTAATTCGATTGCCTGCTCAACGCTGCGGAAGATTTCGAACTCGCATTCGCGCCGGCGCAGCAGGCGGCGATCGGGGTCAAGCGCAGTGTCGGGACGCAACTCGACCGCGCGGCGGATGATGTCGGCACCGCTTGGGAAGCACACCCGCCACTCTGCAGGAATCTCAGCATCGTCGAGCCAGCAGCTCGTGCGTACAGGCGTTTGCGCCGGAAGCCCAAACAGCCCCCCCTGCGCCGGTGGCCAGATCAGGTACTTGCCGGGTTCGACCGGACCGACACGGTCTTCAACGATTTCCTCCTCGGTCTCGTGGCGGCAGACCCAGACGTGGCAGTCGGCGATTTCGGCAGGCGGTCGGCTGAACGCGAATACCGCTAGCGCGCCGGTACTTTCAGGATCGAGCAGGGCGGATGCCCCGCCGCCGAAGCCCGTTACCCGTGTCTCGTCACGGCCACGTGCGGCTGCAGTGTCGTGGAAACGGTTGTTGTACCAGATCGCACGGACCTCGCGATGGTCGGAATGCGAGTCGAGATAGAGGTTGAAGCGAACGTCGGGGTTCTTGACCTCTCGGCGGTTCAGCGCGGGGAATATCTCGAACAGGAAATCACGCGGAATGTAGGGCCCGGCTTGGTGGCTGCCATTGGCCAATGTGTCATTGCCAGAAAGCCGCTTCACATACCATGTGAAGCCGGGCGCGCCGTGCTCTTCGAGCCATTCGACAAGCTCACCCACCGCCACGGTCTGCCCCCCTGATTACTCCAGTGCGCGCCTTGGAATGCAACCACTCCGCGACGCCGGCGATTACTGCGTCGGCACCGATACGCCCCGGCCCCTTGAGAGCGCATTCCCAGACTTTGAGCACTCGCCAGCCGGCATGGTCAAGCGCGGCGTCGGTCTCACGATCGCGCTCCATGTTGCGACCGATCTTGGTCCGCCAGAAATCCTGCCGGGTGCCCGGCCAGCGGAACAGCGGACAGTCATGTCCGTGCCAGAAACAGCCCTGGACCTGGATCACCGCGCGCCAGCGCGGCAGCACGAGATCGGGGCGACCGGGAAGCGTGCGGTCGTGCAGCCGGAAACGGAAGCCGAGAGCGTGTAAGCCGCGGCGGACTGCAAGTTCAGGCTTTGTGTTCTGGCCGCGGATACCGGCCATCATGCGGCTGCGCGTAGCCGCATCGACGACATCACCCGGCAAGCGCGAGCTTTCTCTGGAGTCGTTCGGGCGCTAGCTCGGCAGGATCGATCAGCCAAGGCAACATATGCTCAGCGACGGCCCGGACGACCGGGACCACCACCGAATTGCCAAACTGACGATAAGCCTGGGTATCGGAGACCGGAATGATAAAGTCGCGGCCGCCGGGTTCGTCAAACCCCATCAGGCGGGCGCATTCGCGCGGGGTCAGCCGGCGCGGGTTGCGGCCTTCCTGCGCGACGAGGATTTCCGAGCCGTCTTTGTAGTAGCGCGCAGACAGAGTGCGCGCGATGTCGCCGCGTCCGACTAGCCCGAAGCCAAACCCATTACCGGCGGCTCGATGCTTGTCGGCATAATCCTGCAGATATTTCCACAGGTGGTCGGTCAGCGTGTATTTCTCCGACACGGAACCGATATTGCCGCGAGTATACGGCGCATCGACCTCCTCAGTGCCGTCCTCAGGGTGCAAGATAGCTCCAAGCCGGGGTCCATTGAGCGCGTCGGGCAGCACCAGATCACTGAAGGTGAAATCATTTGCATCGCGGAAACCGACGATGAAAATGCGCTCACGCTGCTGGGGCACGAAGCACTTGGCATTGATGACCTTCCAGTGGACTTGGTAGCCGAGCTCGGCGGTCAGCGTGCGGTGGATGACCTCAAAAGTCCGGCCTTTGTCATGGTTGACGAGGTTCTTGACATTCTCGAGCAGAAACGCCTTTGGGCGATGGTGCCGGATTATTTGGGCGACGTTGAAGAATAACGTGCCCTGCGTTTCGTCGGCAAAGCCGTGCGGGCGGTTGAGAGCATTCTTCTTGGACACGCCGGCAATCGAAAAGGGCTGACAGGGAAAACCCGCAAGCAGCAGATCATGCGCGGGAATTTCCTCTACTGGTACCTTGGTGATGTCGCCCACCACCTCATGCTCGCAGTCGAAGTTCGCGAGGTAGGTCTGCTTGGAATATTTATCCCACTCACTGGTGAAGACGCAGCGCCCTCCGAAATCTTCAAAGCCGCGGCGTAGGCCACCAATACCTGCAAACAGGTCGATGAAACGGAAACTGCTAGTTTTATTTGCTGGGGTATCGCGGCTCTTGCGCGCCATCGACTTCAGCAGGCGGACCGCCGCCAGCCGCGGGATCGCATCGCCGCTCTCCCAGCGGTAGACAGTCCGGCGCGAGAAGCCGGCCTGGTCGGCAAAATCCTCGATGCTGATGCCGGCCTTCGCGCGAAGTAGGGAGAATTCGGTCGTCGCTGACATACATGGCGCCTCAGGGAATAATTGTGCCATAATGTCGTAGGGCGTTCCGAAATGCAAGAACAAAGAGCGAATATCTGGCTGTCACGCTTCCCCCTTGCGGCAAGCAGCTCACCAGCGGGAAAACGGGCTCCGGGCATCTAAATCCGGATAGGCCTCGTCGGTGCCGAGAGGCATGGTGGCAAGCGAGGACATCAATCCCCAGCTACCGAGCATCTGTTTCATCCTCAGGCCGAGCTGCGTTATCACTGACAGCTCCTACCTCGAACGTGACACTCACAGCACCGCCGTCAGCAACTGCACGTTTTACCGCAAGCGACATCTCAGCATGGAACGTACGGCGCAGGTAGTCTTCGGCCCAATTGCTCGGACAGATCACGCGAAGATTGGTGCCATCGCAGAGAAGTGCGACGGCGCTAAACCAGTGATCCACGGCATGCTTGCCAAGCTGCTTTACCAGCTCCGCACGGATGGCACGCGATCGCAGGTCTTCGTCGCTGCGAGCGATGACGCGCTTGGACACGCTGTGTTTTGCGGCGTGGGTCGGCGCAGCCCACTCAAAGCTGGTGCCTGCTGCGAGGGCCTGCATCATCCTGAGATTATCTTGGACCAGCCAAAGCTCGAGCGCGGACGTCCAGTCGCGCTTGATGGCATTAGGACCCGATGCGCTCTGCCAGTGGAAGTAGAAAGACTTGCAGGACGCCTCAAAAGCCCCGGCTGGCCATTGAGCGACCATCCTGGTTACCGCGGCTGACAGTTCATTGACAGCGGGGGGCTGCCAATCCTTGGGCAGATGACAGCCAACGACGGGCACATTAACCCGAACTTGTTTCGAACTGGCGGCTGGTTTGTGGCGCGCTGGCGCGACACCTAAGGGGGGTTCAGGTTGGTTGAGAGGGGTTTGAGTCAAACTGTTAGACTGGTGGGGTGCACCTGCTTGACTGCTGAGGTTATCCGGTTTGACCGGTCTGTCGTTCTGACCCGTCAAACAACGTGACTGGTGACACGACTGATTCGCAAGGGGCAAACGCCGGATCGCATCGAGGTTGATGGCATAATCCTTGGTAAAGCCGTTGCTGTTTTGACGCAGCCCCTTTTCCACCAGAAGGCCATCGTCGATGAGGCTCTTTATCGTGTTGATGACCGTCGGCTTTGAGACCTCCAATTCCGCCGCCAGGCGCGGTTTGCTTGCCCAGATCCCAGTACCGTCATCACTCGCCTTGTCGGCAAGCAGCACCAGAACGTGCTTACGCATGTGCGTACCCACCTTACGCTTCCATACTTCTGAGAGGACAAGGTTGCTCATCCTTACTCAGCCGTGTCCGAGCGAAAAGCTGCTTCCAGCTCCGTTTTACGAAAATACAGAGCTCCGCCCTTGCGGATGCACGGCAGGTGGCGATGTTCGACCAAGTGATAAACAGTGCGCGGCGACACTCCAAGGTAGCAAGCGGCAGCCTTTGCGCCCCGCAATAGGTCAACAGAGATCTTGCTCACAACCGCCTCGTGTGGAATTCAAATGGAAACGCCACCCTATCGATTTCACTTGCGCCGTCAAGCTGAAATGGTAACGGTTCCCTTTCGATAATGAGGCAACGCATGACTTACACCTTTGGGGACATCATTCAGGCTCTCGAAGTGATGTACGGGATACCTGACAGCCGCCGATCCACTTTCGCGGCTCGGCTCAAGCACTTTCAGAAGCTGGGTTTCCCTCGCGGTACAAACACCGGACGAGGCCACGCCGCAGTCTATAGCGCCGAACACGCCTTTCTTCTTGCCTTCGTCCTTGAGCTTAACCAGCTGGGCCACACGCCAGAGCGCTCAATAGCGCTGGCCGGTAAAGTCTTGTTTGGCGTGATTGACGCTATTCCTCACATTCTGCAGAAATTCGCCAATCCCGACCGAATTTTCTACATTAGAATCCAATCTCGTATGCTCACCTACGCACTAACCGGATCTAAACGCCTGCCTATTGGCATGTTTTCGGTGAATAATGGTGAGTCATTTCCAGATTCATTTCTCCAAGATCCTTCTGTTGCTTTTATGAATGTAAACATCATAATTGAAAAGCTGATAACATGCATGGCCACGTTTTCGCCAAAATTTTCTGATGAATTGATTGCATGGGCTAATGCAAACCATTCTAGAACAACCGAATACTACGATTTTGATTCAAGCCATGGCGATTCGTAAGCGAGTTTGGTGCCTGCCGGATGGCACAACCAAGCAGGCTTGGTTGGTGGACTACCGTGACCAAGCGGGCATACGCCGCGCAAAGCAGTTCGCCCGTAAGCGTGATGCGGAGGAATGGGCCATCACCGCTAGGGCTGAAGTGCAACGAGGAGTCCACACTCCGGAGAGGACATCCGTTACGATCGCAAAAGCGGCTGATTTTTGGTTGGATACAGCACGTGCAAATGGCCGTGAGCCCACGACGATCGCAGCCTATGAGCAGCAGGTAAGGCTTCACATTGTCCCGGCCTGCGGAGCAATCAAGCTGTCTCAGCTAACAGCCCCCAAAGTCCGGTCCGTCCTGGATGGATGGCGTAGCTCGCTCTCTAAGCCGATGACATCGCGACTACTCCGATCGCTAAAGTCCATCATTTCGGAAGCCCAAGAACGAGGGTTCCCGCGCTCGCTAGGAAAGACCAGATCTAGGTCGCTTACTGGGCATGCGAGTTTCCACGTTTTCAGGAGAGTGACGACCCGCGGCGGAAGCGGAATGGTGCGGAAACCAGCCTTCGACTTGGGTGGGCCGATCACGCCGGCAGCATCAGCTCGCTGGCTGACAGTAACGGTGCCGTTGGTGAAATCGACGCCCTTCCAGGACAGCCCCCGCAGTTCGGAGGCTCGCAAACCGCTAAACACCGCTAGTTCGACCAATACCTGAGTTTTCAAGTCAGCTTGCTCGCCCGCAGCCTCCAATATCGCGCGCAAGTCGCCTTTCGCAGGGGGAGTTACCTTCCCTTTTTCTCGGGCGTCGCGAGGTAACTTGACCGCAAGTGCGACATTTTGAGCAACCAAGGCGCTATCGCACCGCACCGCAACCCTCGCTATTGTTGGTCCGGTCCAGATCGCGGCGGGTGTAGCGAGAGCAACAGTCTCGGAACATGGAGAGACCGTGTTGTCTCCCAAGTACGGCCTCCATGCGTTCCGCCATGCAGCGGCATCCCTCTGGATCGAACAGGGGCTCAACGCCAAACGGGTTCAGGTGCTGATGGGCCACAGCAGCATACAGGTCACCTTCGACACCTATGGCCATCTGTTTGAACAACACGAGAAGGGGCGCCAGGATGCGGCAGCCATCGAACGCGCACTGTTCTCAAATGCTACATAGATGCAACAAATAGCTAAAACAGCTAGGTTTCCGTAGCGTCAAAAACGCACTCTGACTCCGTCAATCGAGGTTCGAATCCTCGCGGGGCATCCACGCTTTTCCGCCAGCCCTGGTTCCCTCACCCGGCCATCCGCCGGTAGGCGCAGCACACTTGCGCTGGATCAATGCGCGTCCGTGCGCCAGCCTTGATCCTGTTGACTGTCCAACCGGCGAGACAGTCCCATGCGCATTCTTCTGGTCCATCCCAACTATCACTCCGGCGGCGCCGAGATCGCAGGCAACTGGCCGCCCGCCTGGGCTGCCTATCTGGCTGGAGCCCTGCGCGGGGCCGGCTATGACGACGTGCACTTCATCGATGCGATGACCGACCATGTCGACGATACCGAGCTGGAGGCGCGAATCCGCGCGCTCAAGCCCGATGTGGTCGGCACGACGGCGATCACGCCATCGATCTACAAGGCCGAAGAGGTGCTGCGCCTGGCCAAGGCGGTGTCGCCGGCGATCGTCACCATGCTGGGCGGGGTCCACGCCACCTTCATGTTCAAGCAGGTCCTGACCGAGGCGCCGTGGATCGACGTGATCGTCCGCGGCGAGGGCGAGGAGATCCTGCTCGACCTGATCCGCGCCATCGACGAAGGCCGCTGGCCGCTGGCCCGCCACGCCATCCAGGGCCTGGCCTTCCTCGACGGGCCGGACATCATCGCCACCAAGGCCGCACCCACGGTCAAGGACCTGGAGAAGATCAAGCCCGACTGGGGCATCCTGGAGTGGAGCAAGTACGTCTACATCCCGCTGGGCAAGCGGGTGGCGATCCCCAACATGGCGCGCGGCTGCCCGTTCACCTGCTCGTTCTGTTCGCAGTGGAAGTTCTGGCGCGACTACCGCATCCGCGATCCCAGGGCCGTGGTCGACGAGATCGAGACCCTGGTCAACGATCATGACGTGGGCTTCTTCATCCTTGCGGACGAGGAGCCGACGATCAACCGCAAGAAGTTCATCGCCTTCTGCGAGGAACTGATCGCGCGCGGCCTGCCCGAGCGGATCCAGTGGGGGATCAACACCCGCGTCACCGACATCCTGCGCGACGAGGACTACCTGGCGCTCTACCGCAAGGCCGGGCTGGTCCACGTCTCGCTCGGCACCGAGGCGGCCGCGCAGCTCAAGCTGGACCTGTTCAACAAGGAAACCACGGTCGAGCAGAACAAGAAGGCGATCCGCCTGCTGCGCGAGGCGGACATCCTGGTCGAGGCGCAGTTCATCGTCGGGCTGGAGAACGAGACCGCCGAGACCCTCGAAGAGACCTACCGCATGGCCCAGGACTGGAAGCCGGACCTCGCCAACTGGTCGATGTACACGCCCTGGCCCTTCTCCAACCTGTTCGAGGAGCTGGGCGACAAGGTGGAGATCCACGATTTCGACAAGTACAACTTCGTCACCCCGATCATCAAGCCGGCGGCGATGGAGCGCGGCGAGCTGCTCGACCGGGTGATGAACAATTATCGCCGGTTCTACATGCGCAAAGCGCTGTTCTCGTACCCGTGGCAGGGCACCGGCTATCGCCGCAAGTACCTGCTGGGTTGCCTGAAGGCCTTCCTCAAGGCCGGGTTCCAGCGGACCTTCTACGATCTCGGCCGGGTCAACTACTGGGGCCCGCAGTCGCGCAAGACCGTGGACTTCCAGTTCGACCGCAGCCGCACCCTGGCGCCGGCCCAGACCGCCGACTGGCAGGCCGCCGCCGAGCGCAGCCGTAAGGCGGCGGAACGCGGCGCGGTGGTCCATGATGCGGCGGGCGCGATCAAGGCCTGCGGCGGCGGTGACCAGCAGCTGAGCGAGGACGAGCCCGATGCCTTCGCGCCCGCAGCAGACCGCTCCACGGCGGGCGGCGGGTTCGCCCACCTGTGAATGCGCCCGCTGAGGTGGCGAGCGGGCGCGTCGGCCCCAATGCCATTATCCAGCTCGTCGCCGCGCTGCAGGCCCGCCACGGTCCAGGCGCGGCAGAGGCCCTGCTGCATGCCGCCGGACTTGACCACTACCGCACATCCCTGCCGGAACGGATGACCGACGAGCGCGAAGCTGCTGCACTTCACCGCGCGGTGATGGTCCACTATCCAGCCGAATGGTCCGATCTGGCACGCCGGGCCGGGGAAGGCACGGCCGAGTATCTCCTCGCCCATCGTATCCCGCGCCCGGTGCAGCGGGTGCTGCGCTGGCTGCCGCCTGGCTGGGCCGCACGCCTGCTGCTCCGCGCCATCGCCCGCCATGCTTGGACCTTCGCGGGTTCGGGCAGCTTCACCGCCCGACTGGAGCGGGAAGGCGTGACCATCATGATCGCCCACAATCCTGTCGCCACCCCCGGCTGCCCCTGGCATGTCGCCGTGTTCACCACGCTGTTCCGCGCCCTCGTGTCCCGGCGCACCCGGGTAGAGCAGCCCGACTGCTGCGCCCGCGGGGACGCGGCCTGCCGGTTCGTGCTCACCTGGCATCGCCCGCGATCTGGCTGGTGGCGTCCTGGTGATCAGTTGCCTGTTGCCTCCGGCTGAGAATTTGCGCACGCTCGCCGTCTGAGACTGTTCGGACGCCACCATGCCCCCCTTCGATCGCCGCCGCCTGCTTTCCGCCGCCGGACTGGCCCTCGTCACCGGGGCCGGTCGCGGTCTGGCCCGGACGGTCGACCTTCCGTTCGACAACGGCACGCGTCCGCTGGTCAGACTGCCGCAGAAGCGCGAGATGATCCTGCTGACCGCGCGCCCGCCGCAGCTTGAGACCCCGTTCAGCGTCTTCAACACCGGGATCATCACCCCCAACGACGCCTTCTTCGTCCGCTATCACCTTTCCGGCCTGCCGACCGAGATCGATCCGGCAACCTTCCGCCTCACCATCGCTGGCCATGTCGAGCGGCCTCTCTCGCTCTCGCTGGCCAGCCTCAAGCGGGACTTTCCGGCAACCGAAGTGGTGGCGGTCAACCAGTGTTCGGGCAACAGCCGCGGCTTCGTCGAACCGCGGGTCGGCGGCGGCCAGCTCGGCAATGGCGCGATGGGCAATGCCCGTTGGCGGGGCGTGCCGCTGCGCGCGCTGCTCGACCGGGCGGGGATCCGCGCTGGGGCGGTCGAGGTGACCTTCAACGGACTCGACACTCCGCCAGCCGAAACCGTCCCCGACTTCATCAAGGCCCTTGACCTTGACCATGCGCGCGATGGCGAAGTGATGGTCGCCTATGCCATGAACGGGACCGACCTGCCATTGCTCAACGGTTTCCCCCTGCGCCTGGTGGTGCCTGGTTACTACGGCACCTACTGGGTCAAGCATCTGAACGAGATCACGGTGCGCGACAGCGCGTTCGACGGCTACTGGATGAAGACCGCCTATCGCGTCCCGGACACCGCCTGCGCCTGCGTGGCGCCCGGCGAAAAGCCGACGGCGACCCGGCCGATCTCCCGCATGAACGTGCGCTCTTTCGTCACCAGCCATGCCGACGGGGCCCGCGTCGCGGCCGGGCGCACGGAGGTGCTGCGCGGGATCGCTTTCAGCGGTGGCGAGGGAGTGGCTCGCGTGATGGTCTCGACCGACGGGGGACAGGTCTGGCAGGAGGCCAGACTGGGAGAGGATCTGGGTGGTTATTCCTTCCGCGAATGGCAGGCCGGCGTGGTGCTGCCACCAGGGCGCCATCGCGTGATGGTGCGCGCCACTACCCGCGATGGCGAGACCCAGCCGCTCGAGCCGCGCTGGCAACCGGCCGGCTACATGCGCAATGTGGTCGAAACCGTCCTGGTGGAGGCGGTTTGATGCGCGCACCCGGATGGCTTTTGACGGCGGCTGCGGCCCTGCTGTCCAGCGGACTGGCCGCCCGCCCCTTGACCCTGACCCTGCCCGAGGAGACGGTTCCGGCCGCGCTCGCCGATGCCGAAGGCGAGACGGTGGTCACCCATTGCTCCGCCTGCCACTCGCTTGAATACATCGTCACCCAGCCGCGCGGCAAAGGGGCCCAGTTCTGGAAAGATGCGGTGACGAAGATGGTCAACGTCTACAAGGCACCGCTCGAGCCTGCCGAGGCCGACGCCGTCGCCGGGGTGCTCGCGCGCAAGTTCGGCTAGGCCGGGGCGGATGGCCTGCCGGCCGCGGCCGAGCGGCGCGCGATTCGTCCGGTTCTGGCAGGTCCTGGAACCAGGCCGGCGAGGACTTGGGGGTGCTCCGAAAGGAAATGTGCACAGTTCGGTCGCCCGCCAGCGGCAGCCTGGCGCGACGTGGCCTGTAGGCCGTCTGGACGCACTGTCTTTTTGGCACGCAATGTATACAAGGCGTGCAGATAACAGAACGGGCCGGGCCGGGTCGCCCCGCTCGTCGCCGCCAGGAGGAGGATCCCTTGCCGGACCATGGTTCGACTTCCCGTTCCTCGAAGCTGATCAAGCTGGGCACGGGGATTCGCGATCTGCTTGTCCAGTCCGACGCCCTCGGACTGCCCTATGTCGCCATCCATTTGTGCAACGCGCTCGAATCCCTCGAGGCCGAAGCGCCGATGGGTGACATGTCTGTCGGGACCGACGGGGCCGATGGCGCCGGGCCGCTGCCCGGCTGACCCCCGCGCCGAATTGCCACAGCCCCCCCAAAAGGCTATAATCCCGCGGGAACCGTGCCCGGGATGGGCTTGCGCCCCCAGCTTCAGGATCACCGCACGATGGCATCGTCCATGCTATCCGAGACCCCCGAGGAGAAGCAACGACAGCTCGCGCGCCTGTCGATCAAGGAGCGCGAGGTGCTTGATCAGCTGTTGCTCCACAAGCCGCTTAAGCTGGTCGCCCATGACCTTGGCATCACGCTGAGTGCAGTCGACCAGCGCCTCAAGGGCGCCCGGGTCAAGCTGGGTGCGGCCGACCGCAACGCAGCGGCGCGGGCCTATGCCGCGCTGCTGGCGACCTGTAGAGAATCCACATATGGATCTGAGGCGGTAGGCGCCGACCCCGAAGCGCAGCTAATCCGGTCCCCGGAACCGCTTACGGGTGCCACCTTCATGTTGCAGGACAGCGGCACGATCATCGTTCCGCCAGGCCTGTTTGGAGCCGGCCATTCCGAGGCGGTCTCGGAGGTTCTGGACGAGAAGTTCGGGCGGCTTTGGCGCGTGATCGCCATTCCCACCCTGGCTCTGGCCATCGCCATGCTGGCGTTGGCCCTGATGAGCATGGCCCGGGTTTTGGGCGATCTGCTCTGACGGGGATCTCCGCAACCCTTGGTTCGGGCCTGCCATGGCCCGCCCCGCCGGAGATGCCATCATGACCATGACGACCGAAATCGCCACCCTGCGTATCGCCCGTGACCTCAAGACGCTGGAGGACGCGATCGATGCCGCCATCGCGGCGCAGTGCGCGCTGGGCGCGACGCTCGCCCAGGCCCGGATCGACACCGAGACCCCGATGGTCAGCGGCCACGTGGCGATGATGCGCCTGGCCAAGGCCGGACAGATGCTGATTGCCGCACGCGCTGACACGATCCGCGCCCATGAGGACCTCTACAAGGTCGGCGAGGAGCGCGGCAGCGTGCTCACTTCGCCGAAGCCTGCCGCCGCGCTCGAGCGGTTCGAGGTCGCCACCGCAGCTTGACGGGCCGTGGCCAGCGGCAACAAGGTTGGGCATGGTGCTTGTCCTGCTCAACCTGTTGCTCGGCCTGGTCGCCGTCATCTCGGCCCTGCGACTGGGAGGCGATATCGAACGCCGCGGGGCCTGGCTGATCGTCGCAATGTACGGGCTGGGGTTTGCCGGCGACTGGCTGCTTGGCAGTCGGTCGGCCCCGCTCAGTCCCGCCGCACTGGCGCAGGATCTCGTCGCCTTCGTGGGGTTTTCCTACCTGGGCATCTATTCGAAAAGGGTCTGGCCACTATGGGCCGCAGCGTTTCAACTGCTGAGCGTCGGAGCTCATGGTGTGCGGGCTTTCGAAATCGCCGTGCGCCCGATCGTCTATGCGTGGATGATGACCGGACCCACCTGGGCGGTGCTGGTGCTGCTGCTCATCGGAACCTTTGGCCATCGCCGGCGGATGTCTTCGTCCGCCAGCGCGCGCTCCTGGCCAAGCTGATCGGTGGTGACCGCGTCGGGGCTGATCAGGTCGCGATGCGGTTGATGGCCGCTTTCGGCTCGATCGGTAGTGTGATGGCGGCGGAGCCGGCTGCGCTGGCCCGGGTGGTCGATGACCCTGGGCTGGTTGACCGCCTGAGCGCCGCTCGCGCCGCAGTCATGGAGGGGCTCAGCGAACAGGTCCAGCAACTGCGCTTCGATCTTGGCCAACTGGCTTTGCAGCAGTGGATCATCGCCCTGTTCAAGGGCCTGCGCCGCGAACGCATCCATCTCGCGCTGCTCGACTCGGACCGCCGGCTGATCTGTGACGAGCCGCTGGGCGACGGCGGCTTGCGCGGCGTCACCGGCAACCTGCGCCGAATTGTCGGCCGCGGGATCGGGGTGGATGCCGCCGCCGTGGTCCTCATGCACAACCATCCTTCGGGCAATGTCCGGCCCAGCGCGGCCGACATCGCCGAGACCCGCCGGATCGGCTTCCTGCTAGGCAATCTCGATCTGCCGCTGGAGGATCACCTGGTGGTGGCCGGCAATGCCATCTTCAGCATGCGCGGGGCGAACCTGCTATGACCCGGCCTGCTCCCGAACCCCACCCGCCTGAACGCCGCGTTGCGGACGCAGGCATGACCAGCGAAGCACGACGCCTGGACCAGGCCGCTGAGGCCGAAGCGCTTGGCCGGAGCCTGCTCGACCTGGCCGCGCGGATCCGCAACGACACCTCCCGGCGCGAACCTGCGCCCTCCCCGACCGAGCGGCCGGCGAAGCCGGCCGTCGCGGACCCCACGACACTCGCGCGCACCGTGGCCAGCCTGCAGGGGCTACGACAGCGACGCTTGCGGCATTTCGGCCTGGCTCTCGCCGGCGAGGCGGCGTGGGACCTCCTGCTCTCGCTCTACGAGGCCCGCCTGGCCCGCCGCGAGCTGAGCTTCTACCAGCTCTGCGCGACTGGCGGCGCCTATCCGGCGACGATCCGGCGCTGGCTGGCAGTGCTGGCCGGCCTCGGCCTGATCGAGGTCGAGGGTGAGGGCGGCGACCCAGTCGCGGAGCGTCCGCGACTGACCCGCAAGGGCGAGATCGCCATGACTGAGTGCCTCAGCGGGCTGTCGCTGCCCGCCTGAGCCCGCCCGTCAGACCAGCTCGACCGCCATGGCGGTGGCCTCGCCGCCACCGATGCACAGCGAGGCGACCCCGCGGCGCAGCCCGCGCTCCTCAAGCGCACCGAGCAGGGTGGCGAGAATGCGCGCCCCGCTCGCGCCGATCGGATGGCCCAGCGCCGTCGCGCCGCCATTGACGTTGAGCGCCTCGGCCGGGATGCCAAGCTCCTTCGCGGCGATCATCGCGACCACGGCGAAGGCCTCGTTGACCTCGAACAGATCGACGTCGCTCACGCTCCAGCCCGCCTTGGCGAGCAACTTCTGGATCGCCGGGACTGGCGCCGAGGTGAAGCGTGCCGGCTCATGGGCGTGGGCCGCACAGGCGACGACGCGGGCCAGCACCGGCAGACCGAGCCGCTCGGCCACGCTCGCCCGGGTCAGGACCAGCGCGGCGGCACCGTCCGAGATCGACGAGGCATTGGCCGCGGTGACCGTGCCATCGGGTACGAAGGCGGGCTTGAGCGTGGGAATCTTGGCTGGGTTGGCCTTGCCCGGCTGCTCGTCGGTATCGACCACGGTTGCCCCGCCGCGGCCGGGGACCGAGACAGGCACGATCTCGCGCGCGAAGGCCCCGCTGGCGATCGCCGCGTTGGCCCGCTCCAGCGAGCGGATCGCATAATCGTCCTGCTCGGCACGGGTGAACTGGTAGGCCCGCACCGCGTCCTCGGCGAAGACGCCCATGGCCTTGCCGGGTTCATAGGCGTCCTCGAGCCCGTCAAGCGCCATGTGATCGAACACGCGGTCGTGGCCGAAACGCGCACCCGAGCGGTGCTTGGCGAGCAGGTAGGGCGCATTGCTCATGCTCTCCATGCCCCCGGCCACGACCACATCGACCGCCCCCGCGGCGAGCGCCTCGCTGGCCATGATCGCCGCCTGCATGCCGGAGCCGCAGACCTTGCTGACCGTGGTGGCCTGGACCGACAGCGGCAGCCCGGCGCCCAGCGCGGCCTGGCGCGCCGGAGCCTGTCCGAGCCCGGCGGGCAGGACGCAGCCCATGTAGAGCCGCTCGATCGCGGCGGGATCGACCCCGGCGCGCTCGACAGCGGCCTTGACCGCCACGGCCCCGAGCTCGGTCGACTTGAGCGCGGCGAAGGCGCCCTGGAAGCCGCCCATCGGCGTGCGGGCATAGCTGGCGATGACGACGGGATCATGCGACACGGGCAGACTCCTTGAGCAGGCGCGGGATGCGTTGGCGGCCCACATAGGCGGCCGGAATGCGCTCGACAACACCTGCCCAGCCGATCGCGGCAGGGATCGCGGGGGCAGGACCACCCCAGCGCGGCCATCGCGCTCAGCGCGGCTCCAGCGCGAGTTGGGGGGCCGCGGGATCGCTGGCCGTCGTCCCGAGCGCCGACAGTGTGACACCGACCAGCCGGATGCCCTGCGGCAGGGGAAACAGCCCTTGGACCAGGGCGAGGCTCAGCGCATGGAGCTCGGCGCGGCTGGCGATCGGCGCGGCCAGGGTGCGGCTGCGGGTGGATTGGCGAAAATCGGCCCACTTGACCTTGACCGTGACCGTGCGGCCGCGCCCTCCGCTGCGCTCGCACCACGCCCAGACATCGTCGGCCATGGCCAGCACGCCCCGCTCGATCCGCGCCGGATCGCTGAGATCGGCATCGAAGGTCGTCTCCGAGCCGACCGATTTGCGTGTGCGATCCGGGTTGACCGGGCGGTGATCCTCGCCCCGCGCCAGCGCGTGATACCAGCGTCCGGCCCGACCGAAGCGCTGGACCAGGGCCTCGAGCGGCCATTCCCGGAGATCGGCGCCGGTGCGGATACCGGCAGCGTGCATCCGTGCGGCGGTGGCCGGGCCGACACCATGGAAGCGCGTAACCGGGAGGGCCGCGACGAAGGCCTCGCCCTCACCCGGCTGGATCGCGAACTGCCCGTTCGGCTTGCGTTGGTCTGAAGCCAGCTTGGCAAGGAACTTGTTGTACGAGATTCCCGCGGAGGCGGTCAGCCCGGTCTCGGCCTGGATGCGCGCGCGGATCGCGCGGGCCGTGGCCCAGGCACTGGGCATGCCGGCGCGATTGGCGGTGACGTCGAGGTAGGCTTCGTCCAGCGCCAGCGGTTCGATCAGCGGGGTGAAGGCAGCGAAGATCGCATGGATCTGGCGCGACACGGCCCGGTAGACATCGAACCGGGGCGGCACGAAGACCAGGTCGGGGCAGCGCCGCAGGGCGGTGACCGAGGGCAGCGCCGAACGCACCCCGAAAGCCCGCGCCTCGTAGCTGGCCGCCGCCACGACCCCACGCCGCGCCGGATAGCCCACCGCAACCGGACGGCCACGCAGGGCGGGGTCGTCGCGCTGCTCGACCGACGCGTAGAACGCGTCCATGTCGACGTGGATGATCTTGCGGATCGCCGGATCGGCCATGCCCGTCCCTTAGCACGGTGCGGCCACCGGGCGAGCGAACTGTTGGATCGCCCTGGCCGGCCGCGCTGCGACCTAGCGGCGTCCGTTCCCGATGGGACGGATGCGGGGCAGCTCGGGCGTAGCGCGCCGGGCGTCGACCCGGCCCACTCGCACGCCACGCGCCATAGCCGCCCCGCGGCAGGTCCGGCGCTGACGGCGACGGGCCCGGAGACGGTCAGGCGAGTGTGCTGGTGCTGCTCGCGAAGTAGTCGGAACGGATGACCTCGACGTCCGAAAGGAAGGTCACGCCAGGGCGGGTCTCGAACAGACGCGACAGGCCGATCGCCACTTCGCTGATCACCGGAGCCTCGGCCACGCCGACGAACATGACCAGCCCGGTGTGGTCGTTGAAGATGCTGCGGCCCTGGTGGAATCCGCCGTGTCCCATCCCCGCGACGTCGCGGATCATGGTCCAGCCGCCGACCCCGGCGGTCTTGAGCAGGTCCTCGACCGCGCCGTGGTCTTCGGCGTGGACGACGATCTCGATCTTTCTCAGCCGGTGCAGTTGCAGCCGGGTGAACGCGTTGGTGCTCATGCGAAAATCTCCTAGGCGAGGGTCAGGTCTTGCGGATCGGTGCCTTCGGCGTCGGGTTCGGCCCGGGGCTGCCAGCAGCGCGTGCGGCCGGTCTCGGGATCGATCACCACCAGCTGGACCCAGCCGTTGCCGAACAGCCGGCCAAGGATCTCGTTCGCGGTGATCACCGCCTCGACCCGGGCGAGCGGGGCATGGACCACGGTGAGCAGGCGCTGCGGCACGTGGTAGGCCTCGCCCGCATCGGTGAACAGCGACTGCCGGGGCAGACCGATGCGCAGATCGCCGCCGTTGCCCTGGATCACCCCGATCCCGCCGAGCACGTTCTGGGTGACCTTGTCGCCCGAGCCGTAGCGGTGGTTGTCGACCGTGGAGAACAGGTACTGGCAGTTGATCCACTGCGCGACGACCATCGGCGCGGTGAGGATCGTGGTCAGCGCGGTGCCATCGGCATCAGCGGTCCAGTCATAACTGTGCAGGAAGGCGCGGCCGGCCAGATCGATCCCGCTGGTCCAGGCCCGCGGCCCGACGAGGAACGCGGCATTGCCCGCCAGACCCCATTCCGGACGGACCTCGCCCCAGTGCACCGCACCCGTCAGCAGATCTTCCGGCGAGCGGCCGAGCAGCGGCGCGCGGCGGGCCCGATTGGCGGCAGCCGCGCGTTCAAGCGCAGCCTCGAGCGCGGCGAGATCGGCGGCATGGCTGGCGGGGACCCGGTCGCGGTCGAACAGGACCACAGTGTCGGTGGTCGTATCGTGCTCGGCGGCCAGCACCACCGTGTCGGCCGGCAATACCAGTCCCTGCGCAGCAAGGCCCTCGCGCACCGCGGGCTCGTTGAGCATCGCGGCGAGGATCCGGGCATTCGCCCCGCCCTTGTGGCCCCCGCAGGCGCCACAGTCCAGCGCGGCGGCATAGGGATTGTTGACCGCGCTGCCGCCATGGCCGGCCAGCACGAGCAGACGGGCGGTCTGCGGCTTCAGCCCGGTCAGCCGGAACAGGGCCGAGGCGTAACCGATCTTGTCCTCGAGCGTGAAGGCTGGCCGGGCGCAATCGCCCGGATGCCGGTCGAGCGTGGGCGCCAGCACGGCTGACCGCTCGGGCGCGAGGGCCCGGCTGACCCGCTGGAGCGCACGCGGGCCGACCGTGCGCGCCGCCATCAGCAGGCCGGCGAGCGGCCCGGTCGCCTCGGCGGTGGCGAAGGCGGTCGCGGTACCCTGCTTGGCGGCCCCGAACAGCGCGGCCGTGCCACGATCGCGGACAAGGCCTTCCGAGAGGCTGGCGGCAGCCGCCTCCTGCCCCGGCACCGGAGCCTCGGCCACGTCATGCTGCGGGGCGAGCAGGACCGGCAGGAACCGCTTGCGGCGCTCCTCACCGTGCCGATGGAGCGCGATCGGCAGCCCGAAGAAGCCGGCATAGCCGAAGGTCTCGTACGAACCCTGGGCCTCGAGCGCCCGCCGGAACGGCTCCGAGCGCACGTCGATGCAAAACACCAGTTGGGCATCGGGGCGTGCTTCGACCGCGGCGCCGGCGAC
Organism: Novosphingobium piscinae; assembly: GCF_014230355.1. Lineage (GTDB taxonomy): Bacteria > Pseudomonadota > Alphaproteobacteria > Sphingomonadales > Sphingomonadaceae > Novosphingobium > Novosphingobium piscinae. Next base: position 34,116 of record NZ_JACLAX010000010.1, on the reverse strand, counting down.
GTCGAGCCGCGCGGCGGCGGTCTCGAGCTGCGGAACGAGGGTGTTGCGATAGGTCCATTCAGCCGCGGTCATGAACAGTCCGCCCAGGCGATCATCGCTGTACCCGGCAACCTGCCGCACAATCCCGCTGGCGCTGGCCAGGGCGGCGTCGCGGGTCGCGGCATCCCAGCCGAAGTGGGCGGCCAGCGCCGGGACTGCGGCCGTCGCCGGGTCCGCGGCGACTGGACGGGGGGTCAGCGCCCCGGCCCGCTCGAGCAGCAACCACAGGGCCAGCAGGTCGGCCATGGTGCCGGGAGCGGCGGCCACATTGGCGGGATCGGTGTGCTCGGCCCGCCAGCGGATGTGCCCGGCCCAGCCCGGCAGCCGCGCGACCAGTCCGGCAAGATGGCCGACCTCGCCGCCCTCGGGCACGCCTAGCGCGGCCAGCCCCTCGGCGATGGCGGTGAGCGGATCGCGCGACACCGTCAGCAGCAGCTGGGCTCCGGCGGTGCCGGTCAGCCGCGCATAGTCGGGGTCATGTCCGGCCAGGGCCAGGACCGCGCGATAGAGCCCGAGCTCGCGGTGCGGCATCGGACTGGCCGCCTGGCCCTGGTCGAAGAACGCGGCGCACCACTTGGCGAGGAAGGCGACCTCGGGTGTCAGGGCCTCGCGTTCGACCTCCGCCTGCTGCGGGTCAAGCACGGTGAGGCGGGCGATGAGCAGATCCAACGCGGTCACCCCGGGGGTCACGACCGCATGGGCGGGATAGCTGCCCCCGAGCGCGCGGATGGCGACATCGCGCAGCATCCGCGGGTCGATCCGCCCCGCCGCATAGAGCTGGCGCCAGGCGGTCAGCGGCAGGCTTTCCCGGGCACCGAAGCGCTGCGCCGCCTGTTGCACGGCCTCGGCGAAGGGCAGGTCCTCGAAGCCGGCGAGCGGATTGACCGCGATTGCGCTTTCCAGCGGCCAGAGCGGCGGCACGCTGCGGGCGGCAAGGGCGACCAGCCCGGCGGTCTCGGTGCGGGTCAGCACCACATCGGGGACGGTGAGAGCGGCCATCATGTTCATGTCACGTCTCCGGGGTAGCCGGGGCGATCCCGGCATTGAGCAGGTGGATGTAGAGCGCTGCGGGCAGCGGCCGGGCCTGGCGATGCTGCTGCCAGACCCACGCGGCCAGGAACCCGGCCAGCAGGGCAAGCAGCGCCCAGGGTGGCAGGATCGCAGCAGCGTCGGGGCCCACCAGATGCTCGATCACGGTGAGCCCGGCGACATGGAAGCCGATCAGGGCCAGGACCAGACTGCCGATCGCCAGCCGCGCCCGCCACGGCAGGGTCGCGCCGAAACCGGCCGCGAGGGTGGCGAGGGCCGTGGCGAGTCCGAGCAGCAGCGGAACCAGGCTGCCGCCCGGCGCAGAGGTGAGGGTCAGCCAGGCGCCCAGCGCCAACGTGGCCGTGGCCACCATCGTGACCATACCGGCGCTGCCCAGCCCGGCAGCCTTGTCGGCGCGGGTACCAACCGACGAGCCCGAACCGAGGAACAGCCACGCCTTGAACAGGCCGTGGGCGACAATGTGCCAGAGCGCGGCGGCATAGGCGCCCAGTCCGCAGCTCATGATCATGAAGCCCATCTGCGAGACGGTCGAACCGGCCAGCGAGCGCTTGATGTCGGGACGCACGCTCATCACCCCGACCCCGTAGAGCGCGGCGAGCAGGCCAATGGCGACGGCTACGATCCGGGCCAGCGGTGCGGCCTCGAACACAGGGGCGAAACGGATCAGGAGAAACCCGCCGGCATTGACCAGCCCGGCGTGCATCAGCGCCGAGACCGGGGTGGGAGCGGTCATCGAGGAGAGTAGCCAGCCGGAGAAGGGCGGCAAGGCGCAACGCGCGGCAGCAGCGACCAGCAGCAACAGGGCTGCGGCGAGGGTGAGCTCGGCCGGGAGCGCCGGGGCAGCGGCCACAATGGCGTCGATCCGGATAGTGCCCGCAGCGCTGGCCAGCAGGGCCAGGGCCGCGAGGAACGCCGCATCGCCCAGCGCGAAAGTCCGCAGGGAGCGGCTCGCTGCGGCACGCGCCTCGCTCCAGGCCGCCTCATGGCCGACCAGTTGCGCCAGCAGGAGACCACTCGCCACCCAGCCGGCAGCCAGCACGATCACGTTGCCGGCAAGGGCGAACAGCAGCACGCTGCCGACCAGCAGGCCGACCTGCGTGAAGTAGCGCCCGGGGCGACGATCGGCGCGCATGTAGCGCAGCGAGAAGGTGGTCACGATCGCGGCGACGAAGAGCGTCAGCAAGGCGATCACGGTCTCCAGCCCGGTCATCCCGGCGGGCGGGCCCTGCAGCACAGCGGTGGCGGCGCCAAGCAGAGCGAAAGCGCTCCACAGGGCGGTGGCAAGCAGCCGCCCGGCCCGAGTGCCGTGCGGGCAGGGTCCGGACACGAGGGCGGCCGGGGCCGGTTCGGTCGGAAGTCTATCTGCAGTCGACATGGTGTCCCCTTTCGAGGGTGGCAGATGGCGCAACCCCACCAATTGGTGAAACGAGTTATGAAAATACCAGCCATTGACATTGGAAATGGTAGATGACAGAGCCAGGGCCATGCCCGGCACCCGCACGCTCGATCTCGACCTGCTCCGCTGCTTCGTCACCATTGCCGAAACCGGCAGTTTCACCCGCGCCGGCGAACGCCTCGGGCGGACCCAGTCCACCATCAGCCTCCAGGTCAAGCGGCTCGAGGACCAGCTCGGCCGGGTGGTTTTTGCCCGGACCCCGCGAACGCTCAGCCTGACCCCCGAGGGCGAGCGGCTGCTCGGGCCCGCACGCCAGCTGCTGCGCCTCAACGACGCCGCCATCGCCGAGCTGTTCGAGCCGGACATGACCGGCCGGGTCCGACTGGGCGTACCTGAGGATTTCGCCACGGCCCATCTGCCGACGGTGCTGTCTGCCTTTGCCAAGGCCCACCCGCTGGTCGAGCTCGAGGTGACCTGCGACCTGACCCTGAACCTGCTCGACCGCTTCCATGGCGGCGCTTTCGACCTGGTGCTGGTCAAGCGCGAGCCTTCGGCCCCGCTCGAAGGCGTGCGGGTCTGGCGCGAGCCGCTGGTCTGGGTGGCGCGCGATCAGCTCGCCGTGGCCGGGCAGGCTTGCGTTCCGCTGGTCGTCTCACCCGAGCCTTGTGTCTATCGCAAGCGCGCGGTCGAAGCGCTCGAGGCAACCGGGCGGACCTGGCGGATCGCCTACACCTCGACCAGCCTGGCGGGCAGCCAGTCAGCCGTGAACGCCGGGCTGGGCATCACGGTGCTCCCGCGCGAGATGGTGCCGCCCTATCTCACCGCGATCACCGACGATCCGGCCCTGCCCCCGCTCTACGATACCGAGATCGCGCTGATCGAGGCCCCCGGCCTGTCGGCTACAGCCCACCGCCTGGCCCAACATATCGTGGCCGCCCTGGAGCGTGGTGCCTAGCCGGTCAGCGATTCAGCCGGCGGCGATGCCCTGGCGCAGCAGACCGTTGGCCAGGGCAGCGATCTCCTCGGCGGCCAGGTCTTCGCTCCACACCACGTAGCGCAGCCCGAGAAACACGTTCATCCCCATGATTGCCCAGGCATGGGCCTCGCTGAGATCAGAACGGAAATCCCCCCGCGCCATCCCCGCGGCCAGCCGTTCGTGGATGCGTCCGGCGGTAGTCTCGTAGTGGCGGCGAAAGCTGGCCGGGTCGACGAACTCGGCCTCGTCGATGATCCGGTAGATCTCCTTGTGCTCGCGCGCAAAGCGCAGGAACGCTGCGAGCGCGGCGCGCTCCACCGCAAAGGAATCTCCGCCCGGTGACGGGGCCTGCCGCGCCGCGTCGCGCACCCGGCCTGACAGGTCGCGGACCAGCGCCTGGAAGATCTCCTCTTTCGATTCGAAGTAGGTGTAGAAACTGCCCAGCGCGGTTCCGGCGCGCCGGGTGATGCCGGTGATCGAGGTCTCGTGGAAACCCTTCTCGCCGAATTCAATCGCCGCGGCGTCGAGCAGCTTGCGCAGGGTCTTGCGGCCCCGGTCGGTGCGCGGAACGCGATCCCCGGGCGGCGGGGCAGGGTCTGGACCTGTGTTCATTGCGCCACAGCTACCGGGAACCGCCGGTATTGGCAAATAATGAAAGTTGAACCGACTTTCATATTGAGGTAGCCGTGTCCCATAAGGTTCAGATGGGAGCATAGGGATGTTCAAGGCACGCATTTCTGCCAATCGTCCGAGCGCGCTGGCATTGGCCACGCTGCTCGTCGCCGCCCCAGGCGTCCTGGCCACTCCGGCCGCGGCGCAGGATCAGCCCGCGCCGGCCGCGGCTGCCGACGACGGCGACGGCGCGATCGTCGTCACCGCCCGCCGCCGCGAGGAGCGGCTGGTCGAAGTGCCGATCGCGCTGACCAGCTTCAGCGCCGACCAGCTTGCCCGCAGCGGCGCGCTCGACATCACCGACCTCGCGCAGGTCGCACCCAACGTCACGCTGGAGCCGTCCCGCGGGACCAACTCGACCCTCTCGGCCTTTATCCGCGGCATCGGCCAGCAGGATCCGGTCTCGGGCTTCGAGCAGGGCGTCGGCATCTATCTTGACGACGTCTACCTCAACCGTCCGCAGGCGGCGGTGCTCGATATCTACGACGTCGAGCGGATCGAGGTGCTGCGCGGCCCGCAGGGCACGCTCTATGGCCGCAACACCATCGGCGGTGCGTTGAAGTACGTGACCAAGATGCTGCCCGACACGCCTTCGCTGCGCATCCGGGCAACCTACGGCACCTACAACCAGGCAGAAGCGGTGATAACGGCCTCGGCCCCGGTCTCGGACCTGATCCGCGTCGGCGGCTCGCTCGCCCGGCTGCGGCGCGACGGGTTCGGCAAGAACCTGACCACCGGGCTGGACAACTACGACAAGAACATCTGGGCCGGTCGCGCCACGCTCGAGCTGGGCGGCAATGGTCAGCCCGTGCTGGTGCGCTTCTCGGGCGACTACACGCGCGACAAGTCCAATCCGCGGGGCGGCACCCGGCTCATCCCCGGTCTGCTTTCGGGCGCCCCGGTCCTGCCCAACGTGTTCGACACGCGTGGCGGACTGAACGATCCGCGACAGGACATCGAGGCTGGCGGCTTCGCCATCAACGCGTCCGCCGAGCTCAGCGAGGCGATCACGCTGCGGTCGATCAGCGCCTGGCGCCGCGACGTCAGCCGTACCCCGATCGATTTCGACGCGCTCCCGGCAAGCGACGTCGACGTGCCCGGAATCTACCGGAACGAGCAGGTCAGCCAGGAATTCCAGGTGCTGTATGACGACGGGCCGCTCAAGGGCCTGCTCGGCGCCTACTACCTCGGGGCCAAGGCCGACACGCAGTTCGACGTGCGCCTGTTCACCACCCTCGCCGGGCTTACCGCCTTCACCCAGGCCAATGTCGATACCGAGACCTGGGCGGTCTTCGGCGATTTCACCTACGACGTGACCGAGCAGGTCAGCCTGTCGGTCGGCGGCCGCTACACCTCGGACGAGCGGCGGGCCAACATCCTGCGACAGAACTACCTCGGCGGCGGATCCCCGGTGTTCGGCGGCGCCGGTGTGGCCTTCGGCGCACCAAGCACCAACTTCACCGGGCGCTCCGTGTTCCGCAAGTTCACCCCCCGCGCCTCGCTCAGCTTCAGGCCCAACCGCGATCACAACCTCTACGTGTCCTATTCACAGGGCTTCAAGGGCGGCGGGTTCGATCCGCGCGGGGTGGGCGTGAATGCCCCCGACCTCAACAACGACGGGACCCGCTCGCAGGACGAGATCGCCCGCTTCCTCAGCTTCCGGCCGGAAAAGGTCGACAGCTACGAGGTCGGCTACAAGGGCAACCTGTTCGACGGCGGGCTCTACATCGCCCTCGCCGGCTTCTATGCCGACTACACCGACGTCCAGATCCCGGGCTCGGTCGCCTGCACCGTCGGCAATCTGCCCAGCTTCTGCGGCGTGGTGTCGAACGCCGGCAAGGCCCGCTTCAAGGGCGTCGAGGCCGAGGGCACGGCCCGGCTCGGCCGGGACCTGCTGTCGCCGGGCGATCGGCTCAGTCTGTCGGGCACCTTCGGCTACATCGATGCCAAGTTCCTGCAGTACATCACGCTGGTGGCAGGCCAGCCGACCGACGTGGCCGCCTTCCGCAAGGTCCAGAACACTCCACGCTGGACCTGGAGCAGCACCCTTGCCTACGAGACCCCGCTGGGCGAGGGCCGGCTCAACCTCGGCACCACTGTCTCCTACCGCTCGAAGACCTATCAGTTCGAGATCCCCAACCCCTACATCGACCAGCCGCGCTTCGCGCTGTGGGATGCCAGCGCGGTCTATACCGCCCCGGGCGGACGCTGGAGCCTCGGGATCTATGGCCGCAACCTGCTGGACCAGAGGTACAAGACCTCGGGCTACACCTTCATCGCCGCCAATGCGACCACCGGCGTCCCGGTCCTCGGTGGCAACGGTCTGCCGATCGCCTCGCTCGGACGCGAGGGCACGCTGACCGCCTTCTACGGCAATCCGCGGCAGGTCTTCGCCACGGCGACGCTGCAGTTCTGACCAGGTCAGGCCGGGCGGAGATACTGGTCTCCGCCCGGCGCCACGGGAGATCCCCATGGACTACCGCGTCCATCGCTACCGCAGCGCCTGCGGGCAGCTCGACCTGGCTGCGCGGCTTTATCCCGGTGAGGGTCCGCCGCTGCTGCTGATGCACGGGCTGACGCGCAACGCCGCCGATTTCGAGCCTCTCGCCGCAGCGCTGGACGGCCATTACCGGCTGATCGTGCCCGACCAGCGCGGCCGCGGCCTGTCCGCCTGGGATCCCGACCCGGCCCGTTACCGCCCCGACGTCTACGCCGCCGACATGTTCGCCCTGCTCGACGGTCTGGGCCATGGCGTGGTCGGTGTGGTCGGCACCTCGATGGGTGGGCTGATCGCGATGGTTATGGCCGCGCTGCGGCCAGGTGCGCTGCGGTGCATGGTACTCAACGATGTGGGCCCGGTACTCGATCCGGCGGGGATCGCGCGGATCCAGGGCTATGTCGGACCGGGCGGGCCGATCGCCAGCTGGGACGAGGCGGCGGCGCGCTGCCGCGCGATCAACGCCGCGGCCTTTCCCGATTTCGGCCCGAACGAGTGGCTGGCCTTCGCCCGCCGCACCTGCACCGTGACGTCGGACGGCACCATCGCCTTCGCCTACGATCCGCAGATCGCCCAGGGCATCCGCGGAGCCCAGCCGAGCACCGTGCCGCCGGATCTATGGCCGCTGTGGGACGGGCTTGCCGAGACGCCGGTGCTAGTGATCCGCGGCGCGCTGTCGGACTTGCTCTCGCGTGAGACGGTGGCAGAAATGGGCCGACGCCATCCCGGCGTGTTCCAGCAAGCCGAGGTGCCGCGCGTGGGCCATGCCCCGATCCTTGACGAACCGGCGGCACTGGAGCCGCTGCGCCTGTTCCTCGCGGCGCATGCCGGTTGACCCCGCGCCCGGCGCGCCGCCCCGGGCGCCGACGCGTCCCGGGCTAGTGCTGGCCATGCTGCTGGCGGTCTACGTGTTCAACTTCGTCGACCGCCAGATCCTCTCGATCCTCGCCGCCCCGATCCAGGCCGAACTGGGGCTGGACGATGCGCAGATGGGCCTGCTTGGCGGACTAGCCTTCGCCCTGCTTTACTCAACCCTGGGCGTACCACTGGCCTGGCTTGCCGATCGCACCAGCCGCTCCTGGGTGATAACCGGTGCGCTGGCGCTGTGGAGCCTGTTCACCGCGCTGTGCGGTCTGGCCCAGGGTTTCTGGCAGATCTTCCTCGCGCGGCTCGGCGTGGGGATCGGCGAGGCCGGCGGGGTGGCGCCGTCCTATGCCGTGATCGCCGACCATTTCCCCTCCGAGCGCCGCGCCTTCGCGCTGTCGATCTATTCGCTCGGCATTCCGCTCGGCTCGGCGCTGGGCGTCCTGGCCGGCGGCTACATCGCCACCCGGGTCGACTGGCGCGCCGCCTTCCTGGCGGTGGGCTGTGCCGGACTGGTGCTCGCCCCCCTGTTCAAGCTGGTGGTCCGCGATCCCGTCCGTCCGCGGCCCACTCCGGAAGGCGTCGCCGCCCCGGGCTTCCGCCGCGTGGCCAGCGGGCTCGCGCGCAAGCCCTCGTTCTGGCTTCTCTCCTTCGGCGCAGCGGCCAGCTCGATGCTCGGCTACGGGGTTGCCTTCTGGCTGCCGTCCTTGCTGCAGCGCTCCTTCGGGCTCACCCTGATCGAGACCGCCTGGTTCATCGGGGCGATCCTGCTGCTCGGCGGGACCGCCGGCATGCTGCTCGGCGGGTGGATCGCCGACCGCCTCGGACAGCGCCACCGCGGCTACTTCGCCTGGGTGCCAGCGATGGCCTTCGTGGCCGCCACACCGCTCTACGGCGCTGGGCTCTACACCTCGAGCACGATGCTCGCCTTCGTCCTGTTTCTGGTGCCACAGGCCCTGGCCTATGTCTGGCTCGGCCCGGTGCTCTCGGCGGTCCAGCATCTCGTCCGCCCGGCCGAGCGGGCCACGGCCTCGGCCTGTTTCCTGCTGATCAACAACCTGATCGGACTGGGCGGCGGGATCTATGCGCTGGGCGCCCTGTCGCGTGCGCTGGCCCCGGTCTACGGCGCCGAATCGCTGCGCTACTCGATGCTCTGCGGACTGGCGCTCTATCTGGTCAGCGCCGCCCTGCTGGCTCTCGCCGGACGCAAGCTGCCGCAGGACTGGGTCGCGGACGCCGCCGCCGACTGAGCGGCGGCGGCGCGGGTTGCGGCTCAGGCGAGCGCGGCGATTTCCGCCTTGGCCGCGGTGATCGCCGCCTCGGCTGCCTCGGGCCCGAAGGCCAGGCCCTCGGCGGTCACCACGGTCACGTCGGTCACGCCGATGAAGCCGAGCAGGCCCTTCGCGTGAGCGACGGCGAAGGGGAACCCGGCGGCATCATCGTACTTGCCGGCGCGCGACTGGGCGAGGATCGCCCGCTTGCCCTTGACCAGACCTTCCGGTCCCGTTGCCGTGTAGTGGAACGTCGTTCCGGCACGGGCGACGTAATCAAACCAGGCCTTGAGCGTCGAGGGCATGCCGAAGTTGTACAGCGGCAGGCCGATCAGCAGCAGGTCGGCCGCGAAAACCTCGCCGATCAGCTGGTCCTGCAGCGCGCGGGCTGCAGCGAACTCGGCACCTTCGGGCGCAGCGCGGCCGATCCCGGCAAGGCTGGCCGAGGTTACATGCGGCACGGGGTCGGCGTCGAGATCGCGCTCGACCACCTCGGCCCCGGGATGGGCGGCAAGGTAGGCGTCGATCAGCGCGTTGCTGACCGAGGCGGCGCCGGTCGCGGCGGTGCGCAGTACGAGAATCTTGGTCATGGTCGGGGTCCTTTCTGATGAGGGAGGGTCAATCGAAGCGATAGGAATCCATGCGCAGCACCCCCAGGTCGGTGGACTGGTGCAGACGGGTGGCCGTGGCGCCAGGGCCGGCCGCCCCCAGCGCCACGAACAGCGGCAGCAGGTGCTCGTCGGTGGGATGGTTGGCGGCGGCATGCGGCGCGAGCCGGCGGTAGGACAGCAGGTCGCAGGTGCGCCCGCCGAGGATCGCCGCATCCATCCAGTCGGCGAAGTCGCGCACCCAGTCGGGCGGCGCGGTCTCGGGCCCGGCCCCGCGCTGCAAGGCACCAAGGTTGTGGGTGAAGCTGCCCGAGCCGAGCACCAGCACGTTCTCGCGGCGCAGGGCCCTCAGCGCCTGGCCGAGCTGGAGGTGGTGGCCCGGGCCCAGCGCGCTCTGGACGGAAAGCTGCAGCACCGGGATCGCGTGATCGGGCCAGGCCAGCAGGAGCGGCACCCAGGCCCCGTGATCGAGCCCGCGCCCCGCGGCAACGTGGGCGCGCAGGCCGGCGGCGCCGATCAGGTCGGCGATGCGCTCGGCCAGGTCCGGCGCCCCGGGGGCGGGATAGCGCAGATCATAGAGCGGGGCCGGAAACCCCGAGAAGTCATGGATCGTGGCATTGACCGCATTCGCGCTGACCGACGGCACGGCGGTCTCCCAATGCGCCGAAACCACGACGATCGCCGCAGGCCGCGCGAGCGCGCCGGCCAGGTCTGCCAGGAACCGGCGCGCCGGGCTGTCCTGCAGCAGCAGCATGGGCGAGCCATGCGAGAGATATAGCGTGGGCTGCATGGCAGGCTCCGGCGGATCAACGGGACGGACTTGAGCTATTCCGATGACAGACGCATGGATATTCGCTAATTTTGCAGAACATCCATGCGAAAACGGATAAGCCTATGGACTGGGACGACGTGCGCAGCTTTCTCGCGATTGCCCGGGCGCGCAGCCTCTCGGGCGCTGCGCGCGAGCTGGGGGTCCGGCAGTCGACGATGAGCCGCCGGCTCGAGGCGCTTGAGGCACGGGCCGGAGCCCGTCTGCTCCAGCGGACGCCGCGCGGCTACGAGATGACCGCACTGGGCGAGGCCGTGCTCGGCAATGCCGAGCGGATGGAGGCCGAGGCGATCGCGGTCGAGCGCGCGGTCCAGGGCCGCGACGTGGCCCTTTCGGGCGTGGTGCGGCTGACCACCGTCGAGGTGATCGCCGAGCGGCTGGTGCCCCCCGCGATCGCTGCGCTGCATGCTCGCTACCCCGGCATCACCATCGACGTGCTGAGCGATCCACGCTCGTTCAACCTGTCGCGTCGCGAGGCAGACATTGCCATCCGCATGACCCGGTTCGAGGGCGCCGATCTGGTCAGCCGACGCATGACGGTGGCGGCGCTGGCGATCTATGCCAGCGAAGACTACCTTGCCCGGCATGGTGATCCGCTGGCGCCGGACAGCGAGTCCGGGGAGCACAGCCTGGTCACCGTGCTCGAGGACCAGGCCCACCTGACCGAGGTGCGCTGGTTCGAGGAGCAGCTCCCGCGCGCGCGCAAGGCCGTGCGCACCAACAACCGCAACGGCCAGCTGGCCGCCGTGCGCGCCGGGTTGGGCCTCGGATGCCTGCCCTGCGCGCTGGCCGATGGCGAGCCCGGGCTGGTCCGCCTGACCAGCCCGGGCGCCGCCCCGCTGCGCGAGATCTGGCTGGGGGTGCACGAGGACCTGCGCCACATGCCGCGGATCCGGGCGGTGATCGACGCGCTCGAAACCGCTTTCGCCGCGACCCGCGCCGCCTGGCAGGGCCAGTGAGGAGGGCCAGGCCGGCTGGCGTTCTGGCGAAGGTCAGCTCGGGCCGCGCGGCCGCCGGGCCTGGCGCAGCGCGGCAAGATCGATCCCCAGCTTGTTGACGCGGTAGTAGAAGGTCTTGCGCGGCAGGCCGAGGCTGGCAATCGCCTTGCCGACCTCGCCATCGGCAGCCAGCACCGCCTCGACGATGGCCTGGCGCTCGTAGGTCTCGAGCCGCGCGGTCAGCGACGGGCGGACCGCCTCGACCGCGGCGGGCGGCCCGGTTTCGATCAGGCCGAGCACGAACCGTTCGGCGTAGTGGACCAGTTCGCGCACGTTGCCGGGCCAGTCATGATCGTGGAGATAGTCGCGGACGGCCGCGGTCATCGGCGGGATCGGCTGGCGCAGGCGCGCGGTGATCAGGCCGACATGGTGGGCGAACAGCATCGGTATGTCCTCGCGCCGCTCGCGCAGTGGCGGCATGAACAGCCGCACCGCGGCGATCCGGTACAGCAGCGCGGGCAGGATCCCCGCCTGGGCCGGCCCCTGGGTGGTGCCGGCGGTGGCGACGATCCGCAGATCGAGCGGGATCGGGTCCTTGCTCCCGGCGGGGCGCAGCACCCGCTCCTCGGTCGCCTGGACCAGCCGGCCCTGCAATCGGGCCGAGGCCAGATCGAGATCATCGAGGATGAGAGTGCCGCGGTTGGCCGCGAGCATGCTGGAGGGGCCGCCGGGGCCAAACAGCTCGTCCTCCAGCGCATCGGGCAGGCTGGCGCAGCTGACCGACAGGCAGCGATAGCGCCGCCGCTTGCCGGCGCGGTGCAGCAGGCGGGCGAACAGCTCCTTGCCGGTGCCGGTCTCGCCTTCAATCAGGATGTCGAGATCGCTGTCGGCCAGCGCCGGGATCATTGCTCGCAATCGAGAGATCGAAGCAGAATTGCCGATCAGGACCGAGGAGTAGTCGGACAGCGCTTCGGCCTTGAGCCGGCGGTTGTCGAGCACCAGCGTGCGGGCGCGCTGGGCCCGTTCGACCGCCGCCAGCAACGCCTCGGGGGCGAAGGGTTTGGTCAGGAAGTCCCAGGCTCCGGCCTTGAGCATGTCGACCGCCATGGCCACGTCGCCGTGGCCGGTGATGAGGATCACCGGCAGCTCGGCATCCTTCTCACGCAACCGGCGAAACAGCTCGATCCCGGTCATCCCCGGCATCCGCACGTCGGCAACGACCACCCCGTCCCAGGCGTCGTCCAGCGCGGCCAGGGCATCGGCCGGGCTGCCGAAGGCGACGACATCGCACCCGCCCAGCCGCAGGAACTGGGCGGTCGACCGGCGCAGGTCCTCATCATCCTCGACCAGGGCGACACGGTTGGGGGCGGGGGCAGACATCAGGCCACCCGGACCAGCGCGACATCGAACCCGGCGCCGCTGGCGGTGTTCGCGAGCGTCAGGGTCCCGCCGAATTCCTCGACGATATCCTTGGCGATGACCAGGCCGAGCCCGAGCCCGGCGGCACGGCTGGTGACGAAGGGGGTGAACAGCTGCGGCGCGATCGCCGGGTCGATCCCGGGCCCGTTGTCGCGCAGCTGCAGGAGCACCCGGCCGGGCTCGGCCGCAATCGTCAGGTCGATCGCCGGATCGGCCCGCCCCTTCAGGGCCTCTGCGGCATTCTGCAGCAGGTTGACGATGACCTGCTCGAGCCGGACGCGCTCGCCGCGCACCCTCAGCCCAAGCTCGGCGCAGCAAATCCGCAGCGCGATCGGCGACAGCTGCTCCTTCAGGATCAGCCTGGCCCCGTCGAGCACCTCATCGAGCGAGACCGCCTCGCTGCCGGTGGCCGACTTGCGCGCGAAACCGCGAAGGTGCGCGGTCACGGCGCCGATGCGGTCGGCCAGCCGCGCGATCGCGGCAAGATTGGCGCGGGCCTCCTGCTCCTCGCCGCGGTCGAGCAGGAGGCCGGTGGCTGCGGCATAGTTGCGGATCGCTGCCACGGGCTGGGCGGTCTCATGGGCGACGCTGGCGGTGACCTGGCCGAGCGTGGCCAGCCGGTTGGCCTGCCGCAGACCCTCGCGCAGTTCGGCGGCGCGCTGCTCGGCGCCGATCCGGTCGGCGATCTCGCTGCGCAGCTCGGCGGTGCGTTCGGCCACGGCGGCCTCGAGCTGGGCGGTACGGCTGCGCCGCTGCCGTCCACGTTCGACCAGCACGGCGGCCATGCCGAACAGCACGCAGGCGACCAGCCCGGCGATCAGCTGGGTCATCCGCACTGCGGCATCAACCGTCGGCTGGAGCGGCAGCGCGAGGTTCACCTGCCAGCCCGAGGCATCGGGCGGCGTGGCAGCGACCAGGTAGCGGCGGTCCTCGCCGACCGGCACGACCTGGTTGCCCCCCAGCACGCGATAGGGCACCCGGGCAATTGCGCTCACCCCGCTGGTCTCCTCCTCGGCCCGGCGCACCCGCTCCGAGAGCGGCCGGGTGGCGGCAAACCGCCATTGTGGCCGGCTGGAGACAAGAATGACCCCATTGCGGTCGGTCACATAGGTGATCCCCTCGGCGGCGCGCCACTGGGCCTCGACGAGGTCGAACTCGAGCTTGACCACCACCACCCCGTCCTCGACCGAACGGGTCGCCAGGTAGAGCCCCGGCTTGCGGCTGACACTGCCGAGCGCGAACTGCTCACCCGTCCCTGCGCGCCGGGCATCGCGGAAGTAGGGCCGGAAGCCATAGGCCTGGCCGACGAAGCTGTTGGGCTCGCGCCAGTTGCTCGCGCCTACGGTCGTGCCATTGCGGTCGATCACGTAGATCACCGGGGCGCCCAGCTCGCGCGCCAGCCGCTCGAGCTTGGGGTTGAGGCGGCGCTGGGCCGACGCGGTGGGCGATTGCAGCGCCGCGACCACGTCGCGGTCGTCGGCAAGCGCGCGGGGCAGCAGGCGGAACCGGGCAATCTCGCTGGCCAGCAGGGCCTGACGCAGCCGGACGTCGGCGAGGGTGCGTGCCTCGAACCGGGCCAGCGCGACCCGGCGCGCCACGCTTCCGGCCACCAGGGCAATGGCCAGCGCGCAGACCAGCGCGGCGATGATCGCGATCTTGCCCGTATGCCTTACCACGCCGCAGCCATACCCCATTGTGCAGAATTCTGCACATCCCATTCATGTCTGTGTCGAAAAATGCCCAATGTTTCCCGTCGCCATCTGCCATGTGTATGATTTTGGTGATTATTATTTCGGTACGCGTGGACTTGGCGGTTCTCCGCGTCCTGCGCATCCTGCTGCCCTGCGCGGTCCCACCAGAGCGACCGCCGAGGGGATGACGCGAACCGCATGGACCACCCAGCCGCCGAGATGACGAGCCCAGCGGCCGGTACGCGGTGGTATCGCGGGCTCTATGCCCAGGTGCTTGTGGCCATTGCCGCGGGGATCGCGATCGGGCTGGTCTGGCCCGAGTTCGGCGCCCGGCTGCAGCCGCTGGGCGAAGGCTTCGTGAAGCTGGTCAAGATGATCATCGCGCCGGTGATATTCCTGACGATCGTCACCGGGATCGGGGGCCTGCAGCATGCGTCCCAGATCGGGCGGGTGGCCGGACGGGCCTTTGGCTACTTCCTCGCCGTCTCCTCGCTGGCGCTGGTCGTCGGACTGATCGTCGCCAACCTGGTCCAGCCCGGGGCGGGCATGAACATCGATCCGGCCAGCCTCGATGCCGGGGCGGTCAAGGATTTCACGGCCAAGGCGCACGAGGCGACCATTCCCGGCTTCCTGCTCGCGATCATACCCACCACGGCGCTCTCCGCGCTCACCGACGGATCGATCCTGCAGGTCCTGCTCGTGGCCATCCTGTTCGGCCTGGCCCTGGCCACCAGCGGCCCCGACGCGGCACCGATCCTCGCCGGGGCCGAGCGGCTGAGCCGCGTGGTCTTCCGCCTCGTCGCCATCCTGATGCGGGCCGCGCCGCTGGGGGCCTTCGGGGCGATGGCCTTTACCGTCGGGAAGTATGGTCCGCAGGCGCTGCTCAACCTCGGGCAGCTCGTCGCCACCTTCTATCTCACCTCGGCGTTGTTCGTCGTCGTCGTGCTGGGCACGATCGCCCGCCTCGCCGGCTTCTCGGTCTTCGCCCTGATCCGTTATCTCAAGGAAGAACTGCTGCTGGTCCTGGGGACCTCATCCTCGGAGGCCGCCCTACCCGCGCTGATGCAGAAGCTCGAACAGGCCGGCTGCGCCAAGCCGGTCGTCGGCATGGTCATCCCGACCGGCTATTCGTTCAACCTCGACGGGACCAACATCTACATGACCCTGGCCGCGCTGTTCATCGCCCAGGCCACCGGGGTGGACCTGTCGCTGGGGGACCAGATCGCGCTGCTGCTGGTCGCGATGATCAGTTCCAAGGGCGCCGCCGGGGTGACCGGCGCGGGGTTCATCACCCTCGCCGCGACCCTGTCGATCACCCCGGCGGTGCCAGTCGCCGGCATGGCCCTGATCCTCGGGGTCGATCGGTTCATGAGCGAGTGCCGCGCGCTGACCAACTGTATCGGCAATGCTGTAGCCGCGATCGTCGTGGCAGGCTGGGAGCAGGCGCTGGACCGCTCCCGCCTCGCCGCGGCGCTGGCCGGAGCACCACCGGAGCCCCTGGAGCCCCTGGAGCCAATGCCTACCGGCGCGCCCAGTCCGGCCGAATGAGACTGCACAAAGCAAGAAAAACGGGAGGTAAGGACATGACCAAGGACAAGACCATCCGCCGGGCGCTGCTGGGCGTCTCGCTGGCGGCGCTGCTCGCCCCGACCGCGGGCTGGGCCCAGGAGGCCAGCCCGGCAGCCGACACCGCCGAGGCCGGCGATCCGGGTGCGGCGGCCATCACCGTGATCGGTTCGCGCGGCAAGCCCCGCACGGATGTCGAACGACCGGTCGCCGTCGACGTGGTCTCGGGCGCCGAGCTGCGCAGCACCGGGCAGGTCGACCTCGGCCAGCAGGTGCAGTTCACCTCGCCCTCGTTCAACTCGACCAAGTTCGGCGTGAACGGCGCGACCAACTTCGCCGATCCCGCCTCGCTGCGCGGGATGTCGCCCGACCAGGTGCTGCTGCTGGTCAATGGCAAGCGGCGGCACCAGTTCTCGGCGCTCAACCTCAATGTCTCGCCCGGTCTCGGCACGGTGGTGTCCGACCTCAACGCGATCCCCAGCGGCGCGGTCCAGCGGATCGAGGTGCTGCGCGACGGCGCCGCGGCGCAATACGGGTCGGACGCGATCGCCGGCGTGATCAACCTGACGCTCAACAACGCCAGCGAGGGCGGCACGGCCAACATCACCAGCGGGCTCAACAAGGAGGGCGACGGCTTCACCATCCGCACCATGCTGAGCCAGGGCTTCAAGCTGGGCGGGAACGGCGGCTTCGTGAACTACACGCTGGAATACTTCAACACCGAGGGGACCAACCGTTCGGACCCCTACGACGGGGTGCTCTATCCCGCCACGCCGACAAACTACACCGGGCCGACCGCCAACTTCCCCTACACCACGGCCAACCCCCGCGCCGATCGCGGGGTCTATCCGCAGGGCAGCTTCGTGGTCGGCAACTATGGCCAGAACCAGAACCGGACCTACCAGGCCTTCGTCAACTCCGAGCTGCCGCTGTCCGATGCGGTCACCGCCTATCTGTTCGGCGGCTATTCACGCAAGGACATCCGGGCCTTCGGGTTCTTTCGTGCCCCGGCCACCTTCGCCAACTCGAACCTGACGATCTACCCGGACGGCTACGTCCCGATCCTGCCGGGCCGGTCGATCGACTGGTCAGTCAACGGCGGGCTCAAGGGCGAACTCGCCGGCTGGGACCTCGATCTCAGTTACGGGGTGGGCCACAATCACCTCGACCAGTGGGCCAGCAATACGGTCAACGCCTCGCTCGGCGCGGCCAGCCCGACCGAGTTCTACATCGGCCGCAGCGCCTTCACCCAGCACGTGGTGGAATTCACCGGGTCCAAGGATTTCGGCTCGGTGCTGGGCCTCGATTCGCTCAACGTCGCGATGGGCGCGCAGTGGCGGCGCGACAATTTCCAGGTCCGCCGCGGCGATCCCGCCTCCTATGCGATCGGCCCGCTCACCGCCTCGGGCAAGACCCCGGCGACCAACGGCCGCCCAGGCTATGCCCCGCAGGACGAGAACGATCTCAGCCGCCGCAACATCGGCGCCTTCATCGACGTCGAGGCCGATGTAACCGAACGGCTGCTGCTCACCGCGGCCCTGCGCTACGAAAACTACAGCGACTTCGGCGGCAACCTCTCGGGCAAGTTCGCCGGGCGCCTCAAGCTGAGCGAGAACCTCGGCCTGCGCGCCTCCTACAACCGCGGCTTCCGCGCCCCGTCGCTGGCGCAACTGGGGAACCGGGTGAACACCTCGACCGTGCAGAACGGCCTGATCCTGCAGACCCAGCAGATCTCGAGTGACAACCCGCGGCTGGCCCAACTTGGCATCGCCGATCCCAAGGCCGAGATCTCCGACAGCTTCGCCGCAGGCCTGACCGGCGATTTCGACCGGCTGACCGTCACGATCGACGCGTTCCAGATCAACATCAAGGACCGCATCGCGATCACCGACGGCATCCTGAGCGCCAATTATCCCGCGGTGGCGGCGCTGTTCCCCGGCGTGCGCGAGATCCGCTTCTTCACCAACCAGGTCGACACCCGGACCCGCGGGATCGACGTGGTGGCGACCTACCGTATCCCGTTCGACAACGGCAACCGCCTGAGCATTACCCTGGCCGGCACCCATGCCGCGACGAAGGTGCTGCGTCAGCGCGCCACGCCGGCCGCCCTGATCGCCGGAGCCACCGCAGCCAACCAGGCCGCCCCGCTGATCGGGCTGACCGCGATCGAACTGATCGAGGTGGCCCAACCGCGCACCAAGATCCTGTTCTCGTCCAACCTCGATGTGGGGGCCTTCACGCTGGGCGCGCGCGGCAGTTACTTCGGCGCGGTCAAGGCGTTCAGCACCGGGCTCAGCGCGGCCGACAGCAATGTGCGTTGCGATGCTCAGAACCGCTGCGTCCAGACCTTCTCGGGCAAGGCGCTGTTCGACCTCAACGTGACCTACCGGGTCTCCGACCGGCTGTCGCTGACCGCCGGCGGCAACAACATCTTCGACACCTATCCCGACAAGTGGAACGCCCGGCGCAACGGCTTCACCGGGGAGGCCGCGTCCTATTCGAACGGCCAGACGCCCTACACCCGCAATGCCGGCCAGTTCGGCTTCAACGGCGCCTACTACTATCTCTCGGCCAATCTCACCTTCTAGGCCCACCCTGCCTGAACCGGTGGCACTCTGCTCGGCGCCACCGGTTCCCTTTTTGGCAGGCTGGCAGTGACGCTGGTCTCCCCCGCTCCCGGCCTTGGCCTGATCCTGGTCGGCGGACTGGCAGGGGCGATCAACGCCCTGGCCGGCGGCGGCCCGATCCTCACCCTGGCGGGACTGACCGCGCTGGGGACCGATCCCAAGCTGGCCAGCATCATCTCCACCGTGGCGCTCAGCCCGGGGCAGATCGCGGCTGGATTGCGCGGCCTGCCGCTGATCCCGCCGCAACTGGGCCCTACCCGCGTCTGGTGCGCCATCGCGATAGCGCTGGTCGGCGGTGCGGGCGGCGCCGCGCTGCTGCTGGCGACCGGCGCGGTGGGCTTCCGCCGACTGATTCCCTGGCTGATCCTGGCCGCCACGGCGATCTATGCCGGCAGCGGATGGTTCGGCCGAATCGGAGAGCGCTGCGGACTGGAACGATCAGCGGCCTGCGGACCGCGCGGCGACATTGCCGTCCTTCCCGTCCTGGCCGTGCTGGCGGTCTACGGCGGCTATTTCGGCGGGGGCAACAGCTTCCTCCTGCTGGCGCTGCTGGCCGCGGCGGACTGGCGCGGCAGGTCCGGCACGGCACTCAAGAACGTGCTCGTAGCCCTGATCAACCTCGGCGCGGTGATGGTCTTGCTTGGCGCTGCCCCGCTCGACTGGCGGCTGATCGCGCCCCTGGGCTTCGGCGGCCTGATCGGCAGCCTGGCCGGGGCGACGCTGCTGGACCGTCTGCCGACCGGGGCGCTACGCCCACTGGTGATCGCGACCGGCCTCGTCACCGCGGCCTGGCTGGCGCGCGGCTGATCGCGGAGCAATCGCGCGGGGTCGACGACGAAGCGGTGCTGGCGCGCCGCTTGTGCGCGATGAGCGGCAGATCACGGCCCGCCTCGCCCGCGGGCAATGGCTGGTTGAAGCGGTGTGTTTGTGTTGAGGTCTTTTTGGTTGCGGGGGCCCGCACTGGACGGCGTACCAGCCTTTCCATCGAAGTCTGAAGATGATCAGATTAAGTCTTACAGCAGCAGGCGCTTGTGTGTTCGCTCACGCCGAAACTTGTCGCTGGCATGAGCCTAAGCGCCAGAGCCGACCGCGCCGAGATAGCCGACGTCGATTTGGCCTCGACATGGGCTTGGGAAACAACCGACCATTCACCAGACCCGCCAGTCCTTGCAAAGGGTTGGTGCAACCGTCCCTTCTCGTAAGCTGGGCCAGCGCCACGCCTTGCTCGCCGGGCGAGCACATCGAGCCGGAACGAATACAACAGACCGTCTGCGGGTCGCTACCAGCCGCCACCAATCGCGGCCTGAAGCGTGACCAGCCGGATCAGGCTCTCGCCTTGAATCAGGCTGGCCGCGATCCGCCGATCGAACGCCACCGCCCGGGCGTCGAGCAGTTGCACATAAGCGATCGTTCCATTCGCCGCCCGGACTTCTGCTGCGGCCAGCAGGGTAGCGCCTGCCCCGGCCCGCTGGCGGGCGTCCACCAGCTCCGCGCGCCACATCTGCGCGGCCTGGAGATCGTCATAGACGTCGCGCAGGGCCCCGGCGACACGCTCACGGTATTCAGCCTCCACAAGGCCTTTTTCCGCCTTGCCATGACCTACGCGGGCCCGCTGGCGCCCGCCGTCGAAGATTGGCAGGGCCAGTACCGCGCCAAGCCCGAGCACACCGCTTGCCGAGGCGAACAGCTGGCCCAGGCTGGTCGAGGCCTGGCCCTGTACGGCGGTAAGCGCGATTGGCGGCAGCCAGCCCTTGTGCACGGCCGACAGCCGGGCGTCGGCTGCCGCCACCCGCGCCTGTGCCGCGCGCAGGTCGGGCCGCCGGTCCAGCAGATCGGCCGGCAGGCCGGCAGGAATAGGCGGCATTTCGGGTAAGCCCGCGGTGTCGGCAGACCATGCCGGATCTGCTGTTTCGCTGCCGAGCAGGAAGACAAGCTGGCGGGTGGCATTGTCGCGGGCGAATTGGAGCGCCCGGGTCCGCGCTGCGGCCTGTTGCCATTGCTGGCGCGCGGCCTCGACCTCGGTCAGGCCAATCAGGCCGAGGCCTTGCCGCTGCTCGGCAATGTGGGCCACATCCTGCCGCGCGCGCGCCGCCTGCCCGGCATCCTCGGCCGCCAGGGCCGCGCTCTTGCGGGCAAACCACGCGCGGGCGGCCGCGGCTTCGATCAGCAGGGTGGCATCGGCCAGCGCGGCCTCGGCGGCGCGGACATCTTGCCGCGCGGCCTTCCTCTCGTCCGACAGCCGGCCGAGAAGGTCAAGCTCCCACGAAGCCATGGCCCGGGCGGTGAAGAGATCGCCGCTCTGGCCGGCTGCATTGACCAGCGGGCCGGAGGCATGGGCGGCCGAGGCATCGAGTCCCAGCGTGGGCCGGCCGGCGGCGGCGGTCATCCGGGCATCGGCCCGGGCCATGGCCAGCCGCGCGGCGGCCTGGGCGATGGTCGGATTGGCGGTGTGCAGCCGCGCCATAACGGCATCGAGCCCGGGATCCCCGTAGATCGACCACCAGCCCGTTCCCGCCGCGGGCAGGATCCGGTCGACGGGAGCAGATGGTGCAGGCAGGGCCTGCCCCGCATCGGCAACCGGCGCCGGACCGGCACTCGTGGCAAGAACGGGACTGGCTGCTGACACGGACAAGAGACCGGCGATTGCCAGCCCCAAGTACCTTGCCGGGTGAGCGGTCCGTGCCAGCATGCTGTGAAAGGTCGGCCGACCGGAACGAACCAGACCGGCCGCCCTTCCGACAGGATCAGAGACCCGCGCAGCGCGAGTAGTAGACGACGGTCGTCTTGGTCTTGCCGTTCTGGTTCTGCTTCTGGCCCGAAACGTCGACGGTGCTCGTGCTGCTGTCCACCGAGGTGCTGCTGGAGCCCGAACCGGCGCGCAGGTTGGTCTTGATCTTCATGAGGCATTCCTTCTGTCGTTAACGTGCCTGGGCACGGATATCCGCCGAAACAGGGGTCGGCGAATGGGGGAGAGCGGAAGCAGGCTTCCGAGCGATCCGGATGCTGCGGGCGTCGACCGCGATGGTCAGGCCGAGCAGCTGGTGGAGTTCGTCGGGCAGGAAGGGGACCGAGCGTTGGTCGGCGCCCATCAGCACGTGATAGCGATTGAGGTCCTGCAGGCTCAGCGCCCTTCCCGGCGCGGGACGATGGAGCAAGCGGCCAAGCCGGGTCTGGATCGTTTCCGCCAGCCCGAGGATACGCTGCGCCCGGCCCAGGAAATCGCCGACGATGCCAGCGAACTCCGCCGCCAGCGCGCCGCTGTCTGCTCCGAAGTGCTCTGCCGCGGCCGCGGCCAGCGCCAGCTGGGCCGCCGGGTCGATCGCCCCGGCACCGCCGATCTGCAGGGACAGGGGAAGCTCGGGCCAGTCACCCGCCACGCCGCGAGCGCAGGCGGCGAACATGTCATCGTAAACCGCCTCACGGTGCGTCCGCCAGTCTTCGCTGGCCAAAAAGGAGCGGTGGCTAAGCGCGTCAAAGTGTCCGACGAACCGCTCGGCCATCGCCGCGGCAACCGGCCGGGTGCCCCCGGCCAGAACTTCATGCAGACGGGCATAGCAGCGCGCCATGGCCGGCCACAGCGTGAAGACCGTGCCGAAGGTCTGCAAGCCCAGCAGGCCATAGTCGAGCGCTGGCTCCAGCAGATCCAGCGCGGCGGCCAGCTCGGGATCGATCATGGCGTCGAACCCGCTGCGCGGCGCGGCGCCGTCCAGCAGCACGGCGAGGAAATCCTCGATCATGAAGCGCGGACCCGCGCAGACCCCGTGTTCCGAATGGAACAGGAAATTGCGCTCGGCATAGGCCAGGATGTGCTCGGGCGTGACCGGGGCATCGGGCGCGTGCATCGGTTCGAACAGCGGCACGAACAGCATATGGTGCATGGTCATGCGCAGCCCGTCGGTCACCCGGAACAGATTGGATAGCGCCGGATGGAGATCGCCGTTGGCGGTCGGCCGGTCGAAGCGCAGCATCAGATAGCTGGGCAGCGCCAGCACGCAGACGGTCAGCCGCTCGACATGGGCGACGGTCCAGCCCTGCCGCGCTTCGGGGAAGCGTCGGAGGTAGGCTTCGCGGATCGGGCCGAGCAGCCCCATCATCTGCCGCCATTGCGCGCGCATCGCCTTCAGCGCGGTCATGTTCATCGGCTTGTCGGGCTGGTAGCGGTTGCCCGGATAGGGGCAACCGCGCCATTCGGTGGGCACCTCGGTGCGCGCCGCGGCGGGAAAGGCATTGGCCTCGCCCACATGGCGCCCGTCACGATCGAGAAACAGGTGAGCGGTGCGGAACACCGGGACGACCGTTTCCAGCCAGGCGAGATCGATCTCCGAGCCTGTCAGCTCGCGCATCAGCGATTCCGCGTCCATCCAGCTGCGCGCCCGGTCCAGCGGGGCCGGCGGCAGCGGCGAGGGCATCGGCTGGTTGTGGTGCCGCTCGGCGGCGACCGGGCAGGCGTCGGCGCGGACCAGAATGCCGGCCTGGAGCAGATCGGCCAGCATCGGCCTGGCCTCAGCCCAGTCGAGCCCGCTCCGCGTCGCCAGTTCGCCCGCGGCGAGCGGCAGGCCGGCGGTCAATGCCTCGGCCAGCGCGAAGTGGCGAGGATCGTCCCAGCTGATTTCCTGATCGCGGATGAACAGGGTGAGCAGCGGTGCCCCCCCGGCATCGTGGGTGTGCTGGAGCAGCGCGGCGCGGGCCTGCGGCAGCACGAGCACGGCGCGCGGAGACAGCGACAGGATATCCTGCCCCTCCGTCTCTGCCTCGATCCGCGTCACCACCGTCACCGCCGGCATCTCCTGCAATCCAATGCAGGCCACAACGGCCACCGACGCGGGCTTATTCCGGCAGCGCAAAAATAAAATAACCGCGGAATAAACGGCGCCCCGGCTCCGTTGACACCTCCGCGCGATCAATTCGGGGACACTCATGGCAGTATCGTTTTCGCGGACCGCGCGCGCGCTGGAGACTGAGCGCGGCCGGGGTGCCCGGGTGCTCCTGCTGGCGGCCATGGCCCTCTTCCTCGCCTGGGCCGGCTGGTTTTTCCTCGGCCGGATCAATCTCTACGAAGTATCCCGTCAGGCGCGGATCGAGGTGACCGCCGCATCGCGCACCCTGGCGGCCGAACATGGCGGACGGCTGGTGGCTTCCGGGCTCTACATCGGCCGCCGGGTCCGTGCCGGTGAGGTGCTGGCCGAACTGGATGCTGAACCGCAGAAGCTCCGGCTCGCCGAGGCCGAGGCGCGGCTGGCCGGCTATCCGGCGCGGATCGCGGCGGTGAAACAGGTGCTGTCCACCAGCCAGGCAGCGCAGGGCTATGCCGCCCGCTCGGCCGCGGCAGCGGTGGCCATGGCCCGCGCGCAGAGCCGCGCGGCGCAGGCCGATGCGGCTTTCACCGGCGATCTGGCCCGGCGCCTCGACCGCGATGCAGCGGCGGGCGGAGTCTCCCCCATCGACGCCGCGCGCTCCAGTATGGAGGCGAGCAAGGCGGCCGCAGCACGCGAAGCCTCGGTGATGGCCGAAACGCGCGTGGCCGGCGAGGTGCATGGCACCGCCGCGGGCCGTGCCGCCGCCGCGGCCGATGCCGAGGCTCAGCTCGCCGCACTGACCAGCGAGTGGAACGCCGCCTCGGCCATGGTCGAGCAGCTACGCCGCGAGCTCGACGCCCGCCGCATTCGGGCCCCGGTCGACGGGGTGATCGGCGATGTATCAGCGCTGCGATTGGGCGACGTACTCGGGGCCGGCACCCGGCTTGCCACGATCGTGCCCGGCGGCGCGCTGCGGATCGTCGCCGAGTTCAACGCCGCCCGTGGACTTGGACGCCTGACCGAGGGGCAACCCGCGCGACTGCGGCTGACTGGCTTTGCCTGGACCGAATTCGGCGACTTCCCGGCACGGGTCGAGCGGGTCGGCGCCGAGCCCAACGGCGATCTGCTCCGCGTCGAACTGCGGTTGCCGCCGGCCGGCCTGGGCGAACTGCCCCTGCGGCACGGGATGGAAGGCCAGGTCGATGTGCTGGTCGAGACGGTCTCGCCCGCTGCGCTGGTGCTGCGCACGCTGGGGCAGGCGCTGGCATGAGACAGCAGGGATGACCTGGCGGCCGGCGGCGCTGCGCAGGGCCGAGGGGCGCAGGCTCTTCGCCCCCGAGGTGGTGCAGACATCCTCGATGGATTGCGGCCCGGCCGCGCTCAAATGCCTGCTCGAGGGGCACGGGGTGCGCGTCAGCTACGGTCGGCTGCGCGAGGCCTGCCAGACCAATGTGGACGGCACCTCGATCGACGCGATCGAGGCCGTGGCCCGCCAACTCGGCATCCGCGCCGAGCAGGTGCTGGTGCCTAGCGACTTCATCTGTCTGGACGACGCCCCACGCTTCCCGGCTGTGGTGGTGGTTAATCATGCCGACACGGCCACCCATTTTGTGGTGGTCTGGGCGCGCCATGGCAATTGGCTACAGATCATGGACCCCGCTGTCGGCCGGCGCTGGGTGTCGCAGCGCGAGTTCGAGGAGAGCGTGTTCACCCACCGCCAGT
Organism: Novosphingobium piscinae; assembly: GCF_014230355.1. GTDB lineage: Bacteria > Pseudomonadota > Alphaproteobacteria > Sphingomonadales > Sphingomonadaceae > Novosphingobium > Novosphingobium piscinae. The sequence continues at coordinate 9,155 of NZ_JACLAX010000010.1, read as the reverse complement.
CGGTGCTGGCGCCCGACTGGCGCGACTGGTGCGACAGCGAGGATTTCCGCGGTCCGATGGCCGCGCGGATGGCCGCGCTGGGGCTGGACGAGACAGCGGCTGCGGCGCTGCTGGCCGAGGCGACTGCGGACCCGGGCTGGTTTGGCTGCGGCGCGCTCGATGCGGCGGTGCGACTGTGCCGCGCGCTGGTCGCCGCCGACGGGCTGGCGCGCGGCACCGAGGCCGCGCGGGTGCTGCGCGCGCTGTTCCGCGACACCACAGCCAGCGGGCACCACATCTTCGCGATCATCCCGCCCGAATACTGGTCGGCCCTGCCGGATATCACCAACACCGATCCCACCTGCGAGATGCTGGTCATCCGCGGCGGGGTGATGCTCAAGACCGCCGGGCACGATGCGGCCGCGGCTGATGCCGCACAGGCCGTGCTTCCTCCCGAACTCGCCGCGGCACTGACCGAGCCAACAGTACGGCCGATGGCGCGGGTCTGGGCCATGCTCCGCGCCGATCCGGCCTTCCGCCCTGCCCTGCCGGTGCTGGCTGTGCTGGGTCAGGGGCTGGCGGTGCTGGGCCAGGCGCTTGTGTTCCGCGGCCTGATCGAGGTGGCGCAGCAGCTCCAACTCCCGCTCCAGCGAGTCGCGGCGCTGGTCGCGATCCTGCTGCTGGCGCTGATGACTGGGCTGCTCGACCTGGGGCTCGCAGCCATGGCGATCGGTCAGGGCCGGCGGCTGGAAGCGCGGCTGCGCGGTGCGATCCTGGCCAAGCTGCCGCGCCTGCGCGACCGCTATTTCCAGAGCCGACCGATTACCGACATGGCTGACCGCAGCCACGCGATCCATCTGGTGCGCGGCCTGCCCGCGCTGGTGGTGCAGGCCGCGCAGGCGGTGAGCGATCTGGCCTTCACCCTGCTCGCGCTCGCCTGGATTGCCCCGGCCAGCCTCGGCTGGGCGCTGGCGCTGTCGATCGTTGCGGGCGCCGTGCCGCTGCTGGTCCAGCCGCTGCTCAACGAGCGCGATCTGGCCGTGCGCAATCACGGCGGCGCGCTGCACGGGTTCTTCCTTGATGCCCTGCTCGGCCTGGCCCCGATCCGCGCGCACCGCGCCCAGCGCGCGATCGCGCGCCAGCACGAGAGCCTGCTGGTCGAATGGGCCGGCGCCGCACGCGGACTGGCGCGCTGGTCGGTAGTGAGCGAGGGCGTGCAGGCGCTGTTGACGTTGGGCCTCGCAGCGGCCCTGTTGACCTCGCACTTTGCCGATAGAGGCGGCATCCGCGGCACCGACCTGCTGCTCGTGTTCTGGGTGCTGCGCCTGCCCGGCGCGGCCCAGCGGCTCGCCGGTCTGGCGCGCAGCTATCCGGCGATGCGCAATGCGCTGCTGCGGCAGCTCGAACCGCTCGACGCGCCCGACGAGGACGCGGCCGCCGCGCGGCAAGCGGCCGCGCCTGCCGCGACAGGACCGGCCCGCATCGCGATCACCGGGGGGCAGGTTGTGGCCGGCGGCCATGCCATCCTGCGCGATGTCACCCTCACCATCGCGCCGGGCGAGCATGTCGCAATCGTTGGCCGCTCGGGCGCAGGCAAGTCATCCTTGCTTGGTCTGCTGCTCGGCTGGCACCAGCTGGCCTCCGGCGAGCTGCTGGTCGATGGCCTGCCGCTCGGCGCCGAGCGGCTCGCCGCGCTGCGGCTGGAAACGGCCTGGGTCGATCCGCAGGTGCAGGTGTGGAACCGCACCCTGCTCGACAATCTGACCTATGCGGTGGACGGGCAGGACCTCTCGCGGGTCCGCGAGCTGGTCGAGGCCTCGGGTCTGATGGGCGTCTCGACCCGCCTGCCGCAGGGGCTGCAGAGCCCATTGGGCGAGGGCGGCGCGCTGTTATCGGGCGGTGAGGGCCAGCGGGTTCGGCTGGGCCGGGCGCTGCTCTCGCGCTCCTCGCGGCTGGCCCTGCTGGACGAGCCGTTCCGCGGGCTGGATCGGGAGCAGCGCCGCCACCTTCTCGCATCGGCGCGCAGCTGGTGGGGCCAGACGACCCTGCTCTGTGTGTCGCACGACATCGCCGAGACGCTGGACTTTCCGCGCGTTCTGGTGATCGAGGACGGCCGTATCGCCGAGGATGGCTGCCCGGCTGACCTCGCTCGCGGCCAGACCCGCTACCGGGCGCTGCTGGAGAGCGAACTTCGCATCCGGCACGATCGCTGGTCAGGCCATGATTGGCGGCGCTGGCAAGTATCGGGCGGAACCGTGACCGAGCAGGGCTCGGCGTCCTGAATGCCTGGCGAGGCTTTCCTCGATGCTGCCTGGTGGCCGCTGACCGCTTTGGCCGAGGCGCTGGAAGCGCTGGCCGGCGCGCATGGGCTGGCCCCGGCGACACCGGTCGACAGTGCAGCCGGCGACAATCCGCCCGCGGACGAGCTGCTGAACGACTGGCTTCACTGGGCCGCGGCACGGTGTGACCTGGAGGCCGTGCCCGTCCAGACCCCGGTGCGCGAACTGCGCGCCTTTATGCTCCACGGCGCCCCGGCCATCGTCCGCCTGGATCGCGGCTGTGAGCGCGGCTTTCTGGCCCTGACCGGCCAACGCGGCGGCCAGCCGTTGTTCCTGACCCCACCCGGCCAACGCCTGCGGATCCGCTGCGAAACCGTCGAGGCCCTGCTGATCCGCGAGCTGGTCGAACCGCTCCAGCCCGAGATCGTGCGGGTGCTCGACGCCGCCGGGATCACCCCGACGCGCCGGGCGCGGGTGAGTACGGCCATGGTCTGCGAGCGGATCGGCGGTGAACCCGTGGGCGGGCTTACCCTCCTGCGCCTTCCGCCAGGAGCCGCATTTACCCGGCAGGCCCGGCAGGCGGGTCTCCACCTCCGGCTCTCCCAGATCGTCGGCCTGTTCGTGCTGCTCTACGGGGCCGAGCTGTGGAGCTGGCAGCTGATCGGCGGGGCGACGATCAACGGCAGGCTCGACTGGGGTTGGCTGGCGGCCTGGGCGCTGCTGGCCTTCACCATGCTGCCCGGCCGGCTGCTGGCGGGCTGGGTGGAATCCTTGTTCGCGCTCGATTTCGGCCGGCTGCTCAAGGCGCGCCTGCTGGCCGGCGCGCTGGCCCTGCCGCCCGACGCGGTGAAGCGGCGCGGCGTAGGCGCGATGATCGGGCAGGTGATGGAGGCCCAGGCGCTGGAGGGCATGGCGCTGGCCGGCACCTTCGGCGTGCTAGTGGGAATGATCGAACTTGGCTTTGCCGCTTGGGTCCTGCGGCTCGGTGCAGCGCCGGTGCTGCACACCGCGCTGCTGGCCCTGTTCGCCGCGCTGACGATCCTGCTTGGCCTGCACTTTCATCGCCGCATCATGGCCTGGACGAGGCAGCGGCTGGGCCTAACGGACTATCTGGTCGAGGCGATGATCGGCCACCGCACCCGGCTGGCGCAGGAGCGTCCGCCGCGGCGCGACGCCACCGAGGATGCCCTGCAAGCCAGCTACTTCGGCACTGCGCAGCAGATGGACAGTGCCACACTGCAGTTCGGATCGGGTCTAGGCCTCGCCTGGAACCTGCTGGGGCTGGCCGCGCTGGCGCCGGCGTTGGCCGGTGCCGCCCCGCCCGGTGCAAGTGCCCTGGCTATCAGTCTGGGCGGCCTGATGCTGGCCCAGCGCGCGCTCGGCGGGATCGGCGGGGGCCTGTCCAACCTGTCTCGCGCGCGCTTCGCCTGGCGTGAGGTCGCCACGATTTTCCGCGCCGGGCTTCGGCCCGAACGCCCCGGTCTGCCGGTCGATCCACGCGCCCCGAAGTCTGCCGTTCAGGGCCCCGTGCTCGAAGTGCGCGGCCTGCGCTATCGCCACGAGGGCGCGAGCACGCCGGTGTTGCAGGGCGTGGACCTGGCCATTGCCGCGGGCGACCGGATCCTGATCGAAGGCCCTTCGGGCGGAGGGAAATCGACACTGGCCAATGTGCTAACGGGCCTACGACCCGCGCAGCAAGGGCTGCTGCTGCTCGACGGGCTCGATCCGCCCACGCTGGGCGACAGCTGGCATGCCCGCATCACCGCTGCACCCCAGTTCCACGAAAATCACATCCTGTCGGGCACGCTGGCTTTCAACCTGCTGATGGGCAGGCAGTGGCCGCCAAGCGAAGCCGATCTGGCCGAGGCCCACGAGGTCTGTGAAGAACTTGGCCTGGGCGACCTGCTGCGCCGCATGCCGGGCGGGCTGCACCAGCGGGTCGGCGAGACGGGCTGGCAGCTGTCCCACGGCGAGCGCAGCCGGGTATTCCTGGCCCGCGCCCTGCTGCAACGGGCAGCGGTGACGATCCTGGACGAAAGCTTTGCCTCACTCGACCCGGCCACGATGGACCGCTGCCTCGATACGGCCCTGAAGCGGGCGGAAACGCTGGTGGTGATAGCCCACCCCTGATGGGCTCGCGGCGGCGTCAGGGATAGGCAATCGCTTCGGGCTCGGGCGGGGACCAGGCGGCCCAGTCGAAATCGGCCGCACCACGCCTGAAATGCAGCACGGCCCAGTCCATCGCGCCCATGAGCTGGTCAGGCGTAGCGACGGAGCAGCGCTCCGCAATATCGCGTTGGACCGCATCCGCAGTCTGCCCCAGCACGGCGATGTGGCGATCTGAAAGGAAGGCCCGGGCGAACCCCTCCCCCATCGGCCGCTCTTGCCGGAAGAGGCTGATCCCGGCCCCGGCGATGGGCGTGCTGCCCGCGCGCGCATGGGCGGGATCGTGGCGCTCCACATCGGGCGCATCAAGCGCGCCGAACAGCAGAGCCAGCCGCCGGAAGAGCGGCCGCACCTGTTCGGCAAAGGGCACGGCTAGCTTGTCGCCCAGCGGCGTGCGGTTGCCCAGGATATGCGCCAGGGGGTGGCTTTCGGGCAGGTCCATCGCGGCGTGAATCACGAAGAAGCTGCCCGCAGCGGCCAGTGTGCGGCACACCCCCTTGCACACCGCGACATCGTCCAGCCAGTGCAGCGCCTGCGATACGGTGATCACATCGAAGCTGGCATCCAGCTGGACCAGCCGGTTGCAGCTTTCATTGATCGCGCCGAGTGCCAGCCCGCGCCGCTTCGCCTCGGCGCGGGCGGCGGCAACAAAGCCGCGCGACAGCTCCATCACGCTCACGTGCGGCGTATGCTCGGCCAGCGCCAGGGCCAGGCTGCCCGGCCCCGAGGCGAGATCGAGCACGCGGCTCTGGCCGCCAATTCCGCCCGCCCGGCGCAGGTGCCCGACCAACCCTGTCGGAAAGGGCCGGTGTACGAGATAGTCGCGTGCCATCGCCTTGCCATAGCGTGACAACTCTCCGGCCGGCGCGATCAACACCCCGGCCGCCACCATCCCCGCAATCGCGCGATCGATCCGCTTCTGCTCACCCAACGGATCGGCCGCGGGGCGCAGGGCCAGCAGCGCCTTCATCGCCTCTTCCACCGGCACGCCGCCTTTGCGGCCGAACAGGGCGAACAGCAGGCGCTCGCGTTCGCACAGCCAGTACTGCGGGTAGGGCTCAACCTCGCCCACCACATAGGCGCTGCCGTTGGCCGCTTGGCACAGGGAGAAGTTGGGTGAAGCGGTCAGCCGGGCGACGGCGGGCATAAGAGTCACTCAGGTTCCGGAACTGGTTTGCGCCTGTCTACAACGATCCTGTGTGCCGATTATTCTCCCGCACCGGCCTTCGTTACCAACCCAGCCCGACTTTTGAACAACCTGAGAATAATTCCGTTTGCGATCCGTTGGTGGCAATGGAGGTTTGATGACCGGACCCGTAACCGAACCTGCTAAGGACGAGCTGCGCGGCCGCATCGTCGCTTTCCTGCCCAGGCTGCGGCGCTTCTGCCGCGGCCTGGCGGGGGGCGACGGCGATCGCGGGGACGACCTGCTGCAGGCGGCGGTTGAGCGGGCCCTGTCGCGGCTGGACCAGTGGCAACCGGGCACCAGCCTGGAAAACTGGATCTTCAAGCTGACCACGAACCTCCACATCGACCAGATCCGCAGCCAGCGGGCGCGCGGGATCGCGGTCGAGCTGGAGGAAGCCTTTGAGCTTCCCGGTGAGAACGAACTGGAGCGGCTGGAATTTCGCTCCGAACTGGAAGCGGTGCGCGCGGCCCTCACCGCGATGCCGCCGGACCTGAGGAACGTGATGACGGCCGTGGTACTGGACGGGCACAGCTATCGGGATGCCGCGGAGCTGCTGGCCGTGCCGATCGGTACCGTAATGAGCCGGCTGGCGCGGGCCCGACAGTTTGTGGAAGTCTATGTCCGGCGCGGGCCGGAAAGGATGGTGGCCGCATGAACGGCAAGGAACGACCCACGGATCAGGATGCGCAGCAGGCGCGCCTGTCTGCCTGGCTGGACGGTGAACTCGACAAGGAAGGAGCGGACAGCATGAGCGCCCTGATCTCGACCGACGAGTCCCTCGCCGGCCGTGCCGAACGAATGCAGCGGATCGATGCACTGGTTCGCGCAGCCGTGCCGGAAGAAGATGTGCCGGCCGAGCTGTTGCAGCGGCTGGGCCTGGCCCCGAGCACGCCAACCACAGAGGTCGTCGATCTGGCCGTGGCCCGCCGCGAGCGCAGCCTTTCGGCCACCCCGGCTGCAGCGCAGCGGCAGTGGTCGGGACCGGCGCTTTGGCGGATCGCCGCGCAAGTACTGGTCATCGGCGGCGTCGGCCTGGGGGCCGCGCTGTGGCTGACCCCGGGCGAGCATCAGGCCGAGCCAGCGGCGGCCTATCGTACACTGAGCAATGCCCCGCGCGCGGCGCAGTCCGCCGCGCCGGTGGTCAATGCCGTGATCGTGTTCGCGAACGGCACCGATTCCGCCGCAGTGCAGCAGCTTGCGGCTACGGCCGGAGCGCGGCTGGTGGGGCCGCCCAACGGCGCCGGCGCGTGGAAGGCGAGCATTGCACCGGGCCGACGCGACGCCGTGCTTGATGCGCTGCGCCGCGACCGCCGGGTTACCATGGCCGAGCCGCTGGATGGGGCCACGCCATGACCCGGGTCCGGTTGCTGCCGCGCGGGGACGTGGCAATTGCCTTGACGCTCTGTCTGGTGCTGGCCGTCTCGCTGGTTCTTCCCGGCGCTGCGCGAGCCGATATGCCTGCGGCCGGACCATCGGCCGCCACCGACTCGACCCTGCGCGCGCCAGCGCCGGCCCCGGCCACCAGGCGGCGGGTGATGGTTATGCTCGACATCGGCCCCGACCACCTGCGCGCCGGCGGCGACTATTCAGGCCCCTATGGAGATGTGATGGGCGAGCAGGCGCGGCTGCGCACAGCACGCAAGATCGCCCGCGAACATGGGCTGACCGTGCTGGAAAGCTGGCCTATGCAGCTGATCGGCGTGGACTGCGTGATCATGGCGATCAACGATACGCGGTCGGTCGAGGCCGTGGCGCGCGAGATATCCGGCTTGCCCGGCGTCGCCTGGTCACAGCCGCTCAACGAATATTCGATGCAGGGCCGAACCGCGCCGAACGCCCGCCCGGCTGCAGGTTACAACGATCGGCTGTTCTCCGCGCAACCGGTGGCGGGTCGCTGGCGACTGGCCAGCATGCACCGCATCGCGACCGGCAAGGGCGTGACCATCGCGATCGTCGACAGCCGGATCGATACCGGCCATCCCGATCTGGTTGGCAAGATCGCCGCCTCGCCCGATTTTGCCACCGGCGAGCAGCATCAGGCCGAGCGCCACGGCACGGGCGTGGCCGGGATCATCGCCGCCCGCCCGAATAATGCGATGGGCATCGCCGGCATCGCCCCGGGCGCCCGGGTGCTGGGGCTGCGCGCCTGCTGGGAGCGGCCCTGGGGCGGCGCCACCGTGTGCGATTCGCTCAGCCTGGCCAAGGCCCTCACCTATGCGCTGGAAAATCATGCTGACGTCATCAACCTCAGCCTGACCGGGCCGCCCGACCGCCTGCTCCAGTCGCTGATCGAACTGGGCCTGCGCCGCGGGATCACCATCGTGGCCGCGGTCGATGCGTCGCGACCCGCCGCGAGTTTCCCGGCATTCGTCGCCGGCGTGATCCCGGTGGCGGACGGAGGCTTGCCGGCCGGAAGCCCATCTGTCTACATAGCGCCGGGTCAGGACGTTCCGACAACGGAGCCGGGGGGCAAATGGGAATTGGTCAGCGGCAGTTCGTTCGCCGCCGCGCATGTGTCGGGGCTGGCTGCCCTGCTCCGCGAACTCGCCGGCGGGCAGGCACATCACGTTCCGGCCGCGGCTTGGCTCGGACCGCGCGGCACGATCGATGCCTGCGCCGCGATCGCCAGGTTGTCACCGCTTGAACGGGGCGATTGCACCCAGCGGCCCTAGCCGCCAGAGCTTGAACCGCTGGCGCCGCGTGGTGCTGGCTGGGATGCTGATCGCCGTCAATGCTTGCCCCACCCCCGCCAGCGCCCAGTTGGCCGGCACGCTGTCGCTCGCGTCGAACCAGATGTTTCGCGGCGAAAGCGTCAGCCGCGATGGACCGACCGTCTCGCTGGGGCTCAACCTGGACAGCCCCGAGGGCTTCTATCTGGGGGCCAGCGCCAGCGTTGCGGTCAACGGCGATGCGGCGCGGGTGAGCACCGCCGAACAGTATGCCGGCTTTGCCCGGCGGATCGGCGAGACCTCGATCGAGATCGGCGCGATCCACCGCAGCTACGAGCGGGTGATCGATGAGGACTACCGGCGCGGCTTTTTCGAAGGCTATGTGGGGATCGTCCACCGCCGGCTGCGCGCGCGGCTCTATGTCTCGCCCGACTACCTGCGCAGCGGCCCGCCCACCTATTATGTCGACCTCAATGCGCGGCTCCTGTCCCTAGGGCCGTGGAGCCTCGAGGGTCATGGCGGGCTCTCGCTGATCCCCGCCTTGCAACCTGACGGCAGCCGCAAGCTGGACCGGTTCCAGGACTGGCGCCTGCAGGTCAGCCGCCCGGTGGAACGGCTGCTGGTCTCCACGGGGGTGAGCGCGACCAACTACCCGGTCTACAGCGAGAGCGGCCGGATCAGGGCCTATGCGGCAGTGATGGTCGCCTTCTAACGGGAGGGCGTGTTGACGGGCGATGTTTGAATGCTTGGTTGCGGGGGCAGGATTTGAACCTGCGACCTTCAGGTTATGAGCCTGACGAGCTACCGGGCTGCTCCACCCCGCGTCACCAAAGGGGGCTGATTGGTTCAGCCCGAAGTTCCGGCGTGGTTGTG